>NZ_JBYGYN010000005.1:252103-515248 GCF_057651995.1 Bradyrhizobium sp. USDA3516
CCTCTTGCCTTTTGGTTTATGTCTCTCTCTTTCCTTTCTCTTTTGCAGCTCAGGAAAGGTTTACGCCGCTCTTCTCTCCCCTCCCCCCCCCCCCCCTTCTCTCATCCGGAACTGCGCTCATTGCTCCAGGTTAAGGGGCGATGAGCGGTGCAGGCGTGCGCTGCTTTGCAGATCAGCAGCGGAGGCCTGTCATGCCCGACAACCCAGGTTCCAGATCGTCCGGATTCGACCGGCGTGCCTTCATGGCCGGCGCCGCTGGCAGCGCGCTGATCCCGATGACGGCGCGCGCGGCGTCGGAGGATGCCCGGGCGCCGGCGGCGCAGGATCCGTCGCTTCCGGTCGAGGTCACGCTGAACGTCAACGGCAAGGACAAGCGCTTGAGCATCGATGCGCGCACCACGGTGCTCGATGCCTTACGCGAACACCTCAAGCTCACGGGCAGCAAGAAGGGCTGCGACCACGGCCAGTGCGGCGCCTGCACGGTGCTGCTCGACGATCGCCGTGTGCTGTCGTGCCTGACGCTGGCACTCGCCGCCCAGGGGCAGGAGATCACGACGATCGAGGGCCTCGCCACCGACGATCGCCTGCACCCGATGCAGCAGGCCTTCATCGACCAGGATGCGTTCCAGTGCGGCTATTGCACGCCCGGTCAGATCATGTCGGCGATCGCGTGCGTGAAGGAGGGCCATGCCGGCAACGAGGCCGACATCCGCGAATATATGAGCGGCAACATCTGCCGCTGCGCCGCCTATCCCAACATCGTCGCCGCCGTGAAGCAGGCCGCGCCCGAGATCATGAAAGGCTAGGCGCATGCGACCGTTTTCGTATCAGAGAGCATCGGACCCCGACATGGCCGTGCAGGCGCTCGGCGCCGCGGCCGCCAACGAACCGCTGACGAAGGCGACGGCGCAGCCGCTTGCCGGCGGAACTACGCTGATCGATCTGATGAAGCTCGACGTGATGCGGCCCGCCGCGATCGTCGACATCACTCCGCTGGCCCAAGCCTGGTCGGCGATCGCGCCAGGCGGCGACGGCTTGCGCCTCGGCGCGCTGGCCAAGATGTCCGACGTCGCCGCGCACGCCGAGATCCAGCGCTTCTATCCCGTGATCGCGGATTCGCTGAAGCTGGCCGCCAGTGCCCAGCTCCGCAACATGGCAACGCTCGGCGGCAACGTGATGCAGCGGACGCGCTGCAACTACTTCCGCGATGTCTCCTACGAGAACTGCAACAAGCGCGATCCCGGCTCCGGCTGTGCCGCAATGGATGGGGTCAACCGCATGCATGCGGTGCTCGGGACCTCCGATCAGTGCATCGCGACGTATCCCGGCGATTTCGCGCAGGCGCTGATCGCGCTCGATGCCATGGTCGAGATCACCGGCAAGGCCGGTACGCGCAGTATGCCGTTCGCGCAGCTTCACAAGGCGCCGGGCAGCACGCCTGACATCGAGACCGCGCTTCAGCCCGGCGAACTGATCTCGGCGTTCTCCGTTTCCGGCCGCTGGCCACGGTCCGTATATCTGAAGGCCCGCGACCGGCAATCCTACGAATTCGCGCTGTCGTCGGCCGCGATTGCGCTCGACGTCCAGGACGGCACGATCCGGGACGCGCGCGTCGCACTGGGCGGCGTCGCCACCGTGCCGTGGCGGGCGCGTGAGGCCGAGGCGCTGTTGAAGGGACAGAAGTTCGACGACGGCCTTGCGCAACGCGTTGCCGATGCAGCGTTTGCGGACGCCAAGGGCCGCAAGCACAACAACTTCAAGATCGCGCTCGGCAAGCGTGTCGTGGCACGCGCGCTGCAGCAGGCCGTAACGATGGAGATCTGATCATGACCGCTGCAGCTCCAGGGCCCAAGACGAATATGGGGCAGCCCGTACCGCGCTATGATGCGGCCGCCAAGGTCACGGGGCGGGCGACGTATGCCTCCGACATGCCGCTGGACAATCCGGCCTACGCGTTCCTGGTCACCAGCGCCATCGCCAAGGGCCGCATCGAGCGCTTCGAGCTTGACGATGCCAAGCGCGTCCGCGGCGTGGTCGAGATCGTCACGCACGAGAACGCCCCGAAGCTGAAGGAGTCGAAACTGTTCAGCAATGGCGGCTATGCCGGCACCACGATCCAGCCGCTGAAATCGGCCGAGATCGCCCATGACGGCCAGATCATCGCGGTGGTGGTCGCTGAGAGCTACGAGGCCGCGCGCGAAGCGGCCAACCGCGTCAAGGTCAGCTATACCGCCGTTGCGCCCAGCGCGACCTTCGACTCGCCGGGGACGACGACAGCCGCCGCGAAAGGCCAAAACTCGCAGTTCAAGGAAGACCCGAAGGTCGGTGATTTCGCCAAGGCGTTCGATGCGGCCGAGGTCAAGCTCGTTGCCTCCTACGAGACGCCGACGCAGCATCACAATCCGCTGGAGCTGTTCACGACCAGCTGCACCTGGATGGGCGACAATCTCGTCATCTACGAGGGCAGCCAGTATGTCCATGGCCTGAAGAACGGCGTGGCCGAGCAGCTCGGCATCGACGCCGACAAGGTGCGCGTGGTCAATCCCTATGTCGGCGGCGGATTCGGCGCGCGCGGCTCGATGACGCCGCGCACCGCCATCATCGCCGCCATCGCAAGGCGTCTGAACCGTCCGATCAAGCTGGTCCCGACCCGCGACCAGGGCTTCACGATTACCACTCATCGCGCCGAGACCCGTCACGAGATCAAGCTCGGTGCGAGCCGCGACGGCAAGCTGGTCGCTTTGAGGCATGAGGGGGCCGAAGTCTCCTCGCGCCCCGACCCCTATTGCGTCGGCGGCACCAAGACCACGACGCGGCTCTATGCCTGCCCGAACGTGGACAGTCTGGTCTCGATCGTGCGTGCCGATCGCAACACGCCCGGCTTCATGCGCTCGCCCCCGGAAGTGCCGTACCTGTTCGCGCTGGAGAGCGCGCTGGACGAGCTCGCGGTGAAGCTGAACATGGATCCGGTCGAGCTGCGCCGCGTCAACGACGCCACCAGGGATCCCATCGATGGCAAACCCTACACCTCGCGATCGCTCATGGCGTGCTTCGACGAAGCCGCCAGGGCGTTCGGCTGGTCGCAGCGCTCGCCGCAGCCGAAATCGATGTCCGACGGCGACTGGTTGATCGGCTACGGCTGCGCCGCCACTTGCTATCCGACGGCGATGGCGCCGTCCGCGGCGCGCGTGCGCCTGCAGCGCGACGGCCGCACGCGCGTCGAGATCGCGGGCCATGAGATCGGGACCGGCGCCTACACCGTCATAGCCCAGACCGCGGCCGAGCGGCTCGGCGTGCCCCTGGAGAAGGTCGCGGTGTTCATGGGCGATAGCGACCTGCCGCCCGCGCCGGTTGCCGGCGGCTCCAATTCCACCGCCAGCACCTGCTCGGCCGTGATGATGGTGTGCGATCAGATCCGACAGCGGCTGTTCAAGGCGCTGATGCCGAGCGACAGCCTTGCCGACAAGGCCAAGGAGACCGTCGGCATCAGCCCGGCACCCTCGACCCAGGCGGCCAAGGGCGATCGTCCGCTCGACATCGAGAAGGCGTTCGATGCGCTCGGCGTCGGCGTGGTCGAAGAATATGGCGAGTGGAAGCCGGAAGGCGCGCCGATGGACTCATTCAGGGCCATGCACAGCGGGCAGGTGCGGCTGGTCGGCGGCCACCAAATGAAGGACCAGATCGCCTATGCCTTCGGCGCCGAGTTCGTCGAGGTCCGCATCAATCGCTTCACGCACGAGATCCGCTGCCCCCGCCTGGTCGGCGCGTTCGCGGCAGGCAGGATCATGAATCCGCGCACCGCGCGCAGCCAGCTCATGGGCGGCCTGATCTGGGGCATGTCCTCGGCGCTGCTCGAGGCCACCGAGATCGACGAGCGCAATGCACGTTACGTCAACGACAATCTTGCCGATTACCTCGTCCCCGTGAATGCCGACGTGCCCGGTGTCGAGGTCATTCTGCTGTCCGAGGAGGACGATCGCATCAACCCCGTCGGCGTGAAGGGCCTCGGCGAGCTCGGAAATGTCGGCACCAATGCTGCGATCTGCAATGCGATCTACCATGCCACGGGGCAGCGCATCCGCAGGCTGCCGGTCCGGCTGGAAAATATCGAGGTGTGAGGGGTGGAATCCTCGCCCGCCCTGGGTTAGACACCTCCCGCCTCAAACGGAAGGTGTCTTATGCAGCGTTTCCAGCGCGCGCTCCTCGCCCTGATGTCGGCACTCGCGATCACCGTGATCGCCAGCGTGTCGCATTTCGTTACCACCACGGCCTCGGCCCAGACCGCAGGAAAGACCATGACCACAGCTTCAGGCTTGCAGATCATCGACTCCGCCGTGGGCACTGGCGCCTCGCCGCAGCCCGGTCAGATCTGCGTGATGCACTATACCGGCTGGCTCTATGAGAACGGCCAGAAGGGCAAGAAATTCGACAGCTCCGTCGATCGCAAGGAGCCGTTCGAATTCCCGATCGGCAAGGGCCGCGTCATCGCCGGCTGGGACGAGGGCGTCGCCTCGATGAAGGTCGGCGGCAAGCGCACGCTGATCATCCCGCCGCAGCTCGGCTATGGCGCCCGCGGTGCCGGCGGCGTGATCCCGCCGAACGCGACGCTGATGTTCGACGTGGAATTGCTCGCGGTGAAGTGACGGCGCAGCCGTCATTCCGGGGCGGTGCGTAGCACCAAACTCTGGTGCGCGCTTGCGCACCTGAGAATCTCGAGATCCCGGGTTCGATCGCCCCGGGATGACGGAGCAAGACAAAACAAAAAGACCGGCCTTGCGGCCGGTCTTTTCATTTTCAATCCAACGCGCGTTACTCCGCCGCGCGGCGAGCCGCAGCGGCCGCGCGATCCATCGCATCCTTCGCGGCGTCCTTGGCATCGCCCATGGCCTGCTGGCCCTTGCCCTTCACTTCCTGTACCACGCCCTCGCCCTTCATGCGATCGGATCCGGTGGCTTCACCGATGCCCTGCTTGGCCTTGCCGATCGCCTCATTGGCGGTGCCCTTGATCTTGTCAGTCGTGCTGCCCATGGAAATCTCCTTTCAGTTTGCTTGGAATGACAACGCCTGATGGCTACGAGGGTTCCGAATTTGGTATGGCTTGCGGTGGCGGCTTTGGGTTAGTTTGCCGCGCACGGAACCAACAGAAAGCAAGTCCCATGACCGGCCATGACCATTCGCATTCCCACCATGACCATGGTCATCATCATGATGATCGCTGGAAACATGACGGCGTTCGCGTCATTCCCGGCAATCAGCTCGATACCAACGTGCCCTCGACGGCGGGCATGGACCGTGCGGCCGCGATCAATTTCGCCCGCGTCGGCGCCCAGAAATTGTGGGCGGGCACCGTCAGCATCAAGCCGGACGCCAAGACCGGCGCGCATCACCACGGCCATCTCGAAAGCGTCATTTATGTCGTGAAAGGCAAGGCGCGCATGCGCTGGGGCGAGAGCCTGCAATTCACCGCGGAAGCCGGTCCGGGCGATTTCATCTTCGTGCCGCCCTACGTGCCGCACCAGGAGATCAACGCCAGCCCCGACGAGGTGCTGGAATGCGTGCTGGTGCGCAGCGACGGCGAGGCCGTGGCCATCAACCTGGACATCGAGCCGGTGGAGAAGCCCGAGACCGTGCTGTGGATCGACCCGGTGCACCGGGATCCCAACGAGAAGAAGTAAGTCTCTTCAGGGCGCGGAGAGCGGTGCGATAGGGGCCCGCAGTCGGGGTCCGAAAAATTTGTCGGAAGTGATGTCGGATGGCTGCCTGGCCATCCGTCCTTGGCCAGAACCCCGCCAAGGAGCGTCCGATGCCCAAGATGATCTTCGTCAACCTGCCGGTGACCGACCTCAAGCGTGCGACCGCCTTCTACGAGGCGGTCGGCGCGGTCAAGAACCCGCAGTTCAGCGACGAGACCGCGAGCTGCATGGTCTTTTCCGAGACCATTTTCGCCATGCTGCTGACCCACGACAAATTCCGCCAGTTCACGCCGAAGCCGATTGCGGACGCCAGGACCTCGAACCAGGTGCTGTTTTGCCTGTCGGCGGACAGCCGCGGCGATGTCGACGATCTCGTCGCCAGGGCCGCAGCTGCAGGCGGGGTGGCCGATCCCGGCCCCAAGGACGAATACAGCTTCATGTACGGCCGCAGCTTCGAGGATCCGGATGGCCACATGTGGGGCGTGAACTGGATGGATCTTTCGGCCGCCCCTCTGCAGCCCGATATGGCGAACGCCTGAGCCGACACCCCGCAGACCTGAAGAGGAGCATTCACCATGTCCAAGCTCGTGCCCTGCATGTGGTTCGACGGCGATGCCGAGGACGCTGCAAAATTCTACGTCTCCCTGGTCCCGAATTCGGCGATCACGCACGTTCAGCGCAACGTTTCGGACGGCCCCTCCGGCAAGGAAGGCTCCGTGCTCGTCGTCGAGTTCACCGTGGCCGGACAGAAGCTGGTCGCGCTCAATGGCGGCATGAAGATGGAATACACCCACGCCATCTCGCTGATGATCCATTGCGACGACCAGGCAGAGGTCGACAGCGTCTGGAACGCGTTCCTCGCCCATGGCGGCAAGGCGGAGCAGTGCGGCTGGCTGAGGGATCGCTGGGGCGTGGCCTGGCAGATCGTGCCGAAGGCGATGTTCGGGTTCCTGTCGAGCCCGGACAAGGCCGCAGCGGCGCGCGCGATGCAGGCGATGATGAAGATGGTGAAGCTGGACGTCGAGGTGCTGCGGCGCGCGTTCGAGGGCAAGTCGGCGGCGTGAGACCAGCACAGGTGCCGTAGGGTGGGCAAAGGCGCTCTTGCGCCGTGCCCACCATCCATCCCCGATCGCGAGAGTTGGTGGGCACGCTTCGCTTTGCCCACCCTACGAGACTGTGCCCGGCGTTAATAATTAATCCGCAGCCCCACGCCGCCGTGGATCGTGTTGCCGACCGGCTGCGGGCCCAGCGTGCCGTTGGCGAAGAGGTCCACGATCCAGCCCTTCTGCACGCGGAAGCCGAGGCGGCCGCCATATTCGAACCAGCCCTGGTTGCCCATGGTCGGTACCACGGTGCCCTGGCCGGTCACGGTGGCGACGATGCCGCTGTGGCTGGCGAAGGACTGCACCCAGCCGCCATTGATGTTGGTCTCGATGTTGCTGCCGAACAGATGCGTCCACTGGCCGCCGATCTTGACGAGGCTGGTGCGGTCGGTGCCATCAGCGATGCTGGCGTCGAACGGATTGAACCCGACCGCGCTGTCGCGATAGCCGGAGACGCGTTGCCAGAGCTGCCAGACCTCGATCGAGGCCGCGACCTCGTCGCGCGGCGAGAGGCGGCTGATCCAGCCGGCCCGGCCATAGACGGCGTAATTCGAGGCGTTGGCCGAACTGGTCACGCTCACCGGGCCGAGGCTGGTGTCGTAGCTGCGGGTGTACCGCGCCTTCTCCCACGGCGTCAGGATCGTGCCGACGTCGAAGAACGGGCGCGACGAGCCCCAATCGGTGAAGTCGTAGCGTAGCGCGAAAGCGCCGATCGGTGCGCTCGTGATCTCGTAGCCGCGCCCTTCGTAGTGCGTATAGGCGATGCCGGCGAGCAGCGAGAGATTGTTGGTGAGCGCCTTGCGGCCGTGGATGCCGGCCGAGAACGAGCCGGCCGAGCCGAACGCGCTGATGCAGTCGCCGCAATTGATCTGCTCGTTGACGCCGAGCAGCACCGTGCCGAGCACCCGGTTGGTGATCATCTGGTTGAAGCGCTGATTGGCCAGGCCGCCGATCGAATTGCCACTGGAATCCGCGCCGGTCGGCGTCGGGCTCGGTGCCGGAGACGGACTAGGCGAGGGCGAGGGATTGGGGCTCGGCGAAGGCGACGGGTTGGGCGACGGAGAGTATGTCGGTGTCGGGGACGGCGAATAAGTCGGCGTTGGCGACGGCGAATAGGTCGGGTTGGGGATCGGCTCGCCGCATCCGGTTTCGCAGGCCGCCTGGGCTGCCGCTTGACGAACATCGAGCGCGACAAACGCAAGCGCGGCGGCCATGGTCAGCAGGCCGGTGAGGAAGAGCCGGAAGTCGAATTTCGCCATCGTCAGCGCCCGCACAGCATGGCGTCGTCCTCGACGGCAGGCGTGATGGTCGGCGAGGCGCCGGCGTACTGGTTGATTGCGCACAAACCGGCGCTGGCGGCGCAATTGGCGGCGAAGGTCCAGGGCGGCGTGTTGGACTTGGTGATGCTCACCTTGCCGCCGGTCGAGGTGATGACCGCGGTCTCGCCGGGCTGGGTGAGCTGCACGCATTGGCCGCTTCTCGTGCACACGCTGGCTGCACCGTCCTGAAGCACGACGACGGAGCGCCCGCGCTGCGAGAGGATGTCCAGCGTGGTGCCGCGCACGCCGATCGTGGCGAGCGGTGTCGTGATCTTGTAGGCGGACTTATCGGAATTGCCGGTGACGAAGCGGAACGCGCCGGTGGTCATGCGGATCGCGACGTCGCGATAGCTGCGCTCGTCGTTGAAGACGGTGCGGTCGAGCTTCAGCGTGGCGCTCGGCCCGAGCGACAGATTGGTGCTGTCGGCCATCACGAAACGCGCCGCGCTGTCGGCGCCGGTCCGCACGGTCTCGTCGCGCAGCATGCTGTCGCCGACATTGATCGGCGTCGTGGTCGTGGCGACGCGCACCACTTCGTTCTGGATGACGACGGCCTGGCCGACGCGCGTCTGCGCTTGGGCGCCGGATGCCACGCAGATTGCGGCCGTGAGCAGTGTGGAGAAAAGCCAAAAACGCAAATTCATTTCGCAACCGATCGATGTGTCCCTGATCGTACCGGATCGCGCACGCTTCTGATGTGGCGGAATTATCACAAGCGGCGCGGGACGTGCGTCATGCTTAGTGACAGTTGCGGCAGAATGCGTTCAATGACGGGAAGCAGTTTATTTTTCTCCGCGGTGAAGCCAATTTGCCACGCAAGACAGCCCCACAAAAGATGCGCGAATTGCCTGCGGTTCCTGAGGTGTCGCGGAGCGCAGTGATTGCTGTCGCGATTTTCCTGATCGCGCATCTGGCGCTGCTGATCGGAGTCACCACGCCGGAAAAATTCGTGTTCGACGAGGTGCATTACGTGCCGGCGGCGCGCCAAACGCTTGCGCCTGCGATGTCGCAGCCGATGCTCAACCCGATGCATCCGCCGCTGGCCAAGGAGCTGATCGCGGCATCGATCGCAACGTTCGGCGACAACGCGCTTGGCTGGCGTTATCCCGCGACCTTGTTCGGCGCGTTCGCGATCGTCGCGATCTATCTGTGCGGACTCGCGCTGTTCGCCGCGCAGTCGCCGGCGATCGCCGCCGCGCTGATCGCAGCCTTCAACCAGATGCTGTACGTCCAGGCGCGCATCGCGATGCTCGATGTCTTCGCGCTCGGCTTCGGCCTGCTCGCCACCGCCGCCTTCATGCATGGGTTTCGACGAGACCGGCCGCAAGCGCTGTTCGCGGCGGCGGGCAGCCTGTTCGGTCTTGCGGCCGCGTGTAAATGGAGCGGCCTGTTCCCGCTTGGTGTCTGCATCGTCGTTGTTGCGGTGATCCGCCTGATGCAGGGCTGGCACACGCTGTTCGAGGATGCAAAGCCGGACGACTGGTATCGACCGGAGCTTTGGCCCGGCCTGAAGCTGCATCATGTCGCGCTCTGCTTCGCCGTCCTGCCGGCGGTGGCTTATCTTGCCGCCTTCGTTCCGCTCTACGGATTGTCGCTGCCGGACCTGATCGAGGCGCAGCGGCGGATCTTTGCCGACAACACCACGATGGCCATCGCCGGCCACACCTATATGAGCGCGTGGCCGTCCTGGCCGCTGCTTGCGCGGCCGGTCTGGTTCCTGTTCGACAAGACCGCGGAGGACCACATCGCCGCGATCGTCTTCCTCGGCAATCCGCTCGTGCTGTGGCCGGCTCTGCCCGCAATCGCCATGGTGCTCCGCGATTTCATCGTGGCGCGGCGCTGGGACGCATTCCTGATCGCGGCATTCTACTTCGGTCCCTGGCTGGCCTGGGCGTTGCTGCCGCGCACGCTGGGCTTCATCTATTACTATCTGCCGGCCGCGACCACGGCGTCCCTGGCACTGGTCTATGTGCTTCGCGGCGAGGGGCTGCCGCGCTGGCTGTTGTGGGCCTATGTCGGCGTCGCGGTGATCGGCTTTGCGGTGATGCTGCCGATCTCCGCGGCCTTCGTCGGAACGTCGATGGGGAGCTTCAACCGGCTGATGCTGTTCCAAAGCTGGATATGATTTCGCCGCCTGCCGGGCTGCGGCAGGCGGCGTGTTTTTCCCAGGAGCCGCGAGTTACTTCGCCGCGGTCTTGGTGTCCATGTTCACGACCTGGACCCGGCGGTTGACGGCGTCAGCGCCGTTGGCGGCATCCTTCAGCTTGGTCTCGCCGTAGCCGACGGTGACGAGATCGTTGCCGTTGAGGCCGTAATTCTGCATCAGGTACTTCTTGATGGTGTCGGCACGCCGTTCGGAGAGACCTTGATTGTATGCTTCGCCGCCGGTCGCGTCGGTGTGGCCGGCGACGACGAAGGTCGAGCCCTTCAGCGCCGGATCGGACAGCGCCTTGCCGAGCGCCTGCACCGAGGCCATCGAGGTCTTGGCGATGTCGGCCGAATTGTAGTCGAACTGGATCTCCAGATCGATCTTCGGCTTGGTGGCAGCCAGCTCGGCGATCTGCTCGCGTTCGCCGGTCGAGAGTGACCGCGTCGAGCGGTTGCGCACGGTGTTCAGGAAGGTCGCTTCCTTGGCCTGCACGGTCGTGTCGGTCTGGGGGCCAACGGACAGGCCACGGGTCGCCGGCTTCGGCTTCAGCGCATCGACGATCTGGTCGGCTGAGAACTTGGCGTCGCCAGCCAGCGCAAGGCTCGCCGTCATCGACAGGACGGCTGTCAGGGTGATCGCCGTCAGTCCAAAAGACTTATTGAAATGGGTCATCGTGGTATCCTCGCTGTTACGCCTGATGGCGATTTGATGCTGCGAGCGTAGGGCAGGTTCAATGGCTCTGATGTGATATTGGTCACATTCGAAGTGGCAAGCCCAGGGCACTCTGGTGCGAGTCGATCATTGGCGGTCTGCTTTCGAGCAGGCCGCACTGTGTTTCCGGCGTCGGGGAGCGCCCAAAAGCCGCACGCTGAAAAGCGGCTATCACCGCAGTGCAGCAACGAAATTGTCTTTTCCCTGCAAACTTGTGGCTGAAGAATGGCAGTCGCGTTGACCGGCATCAGGCCGGCTTCCTATTCGAGGAGAGATCTTGATGAAGACCCTGTTGCTCGCGACGGCATTCGCCGCACTTGCTCTGTCCCCCGCATCTGCTGCCAAGATGGCGTGCACCAGTGCAAACATGGCAAAGCTCGTTGCCGGCATGGGCGGCGAAGACACGCCCGCCAAGATCGCGGCGAGGAAGTCGATGGCCGCGGCCAATTCCGACATGAGCAAGGGCAACATGCGTGGAGCGTGCAAGCACTATATGAGCGCCGAGAAGTCGATGGCGATGAAGAAGTAGGCTTCCGCCTGATCCCACACGTCATGGCCGCGCTGGCAGCAGATGGCAGCGCGGCTTTTTCGTGCCCCGCTTTTTCCCTCGCGGCGAATCCCGCTACATTGCACGCTGCAATGTCCCGCACGCCCAAACCCCTTCCGCTCTCGACGACACGGGCCCGGCAGATCTGGCTGCATGCCCAGCGGCTGACCGACCGCGCTCCGTTCGGCGAAGGCGCACTGGCCGTCTCGGCCGCTGTCGCCCATCTCGGCTATGTGCAGATCGACACCATCAACGTCATCGAGCGTTGCCATCACCACATCCTGTTCAGCCGGATCCCGTCCTACCGCCGCGCCGATCTGCGCCATGCCCAGAGCATCGACAAGACCGTGTTCGAGTACTGGACGCACGCGCTCTCCTACGTGCCGGCGAACGACTTCCGCTTCTTCCTGCCGGCGATGCGCGAGCACCGCCGCGAGGGGCACAAATGGTTCGGCTCGGTGAAGCCGGCCGACACGCGCAAGGTGATGCGGCTGCTGCGCGCAGGTCCACTGACGATCCGTGACATCGACGACGACGTGCTCGTCGAGAAGGAGCATCTGTGGCAGAGCCGCAAGCCGTCGAAGCAGGCGCTGCAGCTCGCCTTCTATACCGGCGCCGTCACCATCAGCGCGCGCCAGGGCATGCTCAAGACCTACGAGCTGACGACGCGTCATTTCGGCTGGGACAGGCTGCCGAAGCCGGCGCCGGCAAGCGAGATCACGGCCTATCTGCTCGACCGCGCGTTGCGCTCGCAGGGCGTGGTCAGCCTCGATTCGGTCTGCCATCTCGATGCGCCCAGCAAGAAGCCGGTCGCGCGCCTGATCGCCTCGCGCGTCCGCCGCGGCGAGCTCGTGCCCGTCGCGATCGAGGGCGCGGGCAAGCAGGAGCACTGGGCCTCGCTCGCAGCGCTGGAGCCGCATGAGGTGTCTCCCGATCTCGTCCACATCCTCTCGCCGTTCGATCCCCTGATCATCCAGCGCAAGCGCACCAATCTCATCTTCGGCTACAACCACCTGTTCGAAGCCTATGTGCCGAAAGAAAAGCGCAAGCTCGGCTATTTCGCGCTGCCCGTGCTGGTCGGCGACGAGATCGTCGCCGCACTCGATCTCAAGACCGACCGGCAGAACAAGAAGCTGTTGATGCAGAAATGGACCTGGGTCGGGCAAGGCAGGAAGACGGCGGGTCGCAAGGAATTGAAGCGCAAGATCGAAGACGAGCTCGATCGCTTCGAGCGGTTCCAGCTCGCGGAGTGAGAGGCTTCTGCATCGGCGCAACGGCTTGATCCGGCTGCGCTCCGTGCATTGCTCGCTCCATTGACTCTTCGCGCGCGATGCTCAAAACCGCGGCTCAAGAAAAGCAACAACCTGGGAAGCCATGAGCCAGACCACCTATGCCGGTTCCGCCGGCGGTGCGGAAAGCGCCAGCAAGAGCGACATCGAAACCTCGACCATCCGCGTCATCTCCTGGCGCCTGATTCCGTTCCTGGTGCTGGCCTACTTCTTCTCCTATCTCGACCGCGTCAATCTCGGCTTCGCCGCGCTGACCATGAACGCGGACCTGAAATTCACGCCGCTGATCTTCTCCTGGGGCGCCGGCATCTTCTTCATCGGCTATTTCATCTTCGAAGTGCCGAGCAACCTCGCGCTGGAGAAATTCGGCGCGAGCCGCTGGATCGCCCGCATCATGTTGACCTGGGGCATCATCTCGGCGCTGATGGCGGTGGTCAGCGGGGTCACCAGCTTCTACGTCCTGCGCTTCTTGCTCGGCGTAGCCGAGGCCGGCTTCTTCCCCGGCATCATCCTCTATCTCACCTATTGGTATCCGGCCGAATATCGCGCCCGCTTTCTTGCGGCCTTCGCCATCGCGGTGCCGGTCTCGACCGTGATCGGCGCGCCGATCTCGGGCCTGTTGCTCGGACTCGACGGCATGATGGGGCTGAAAGGCTGGCAGTGGCTGTTCATCATCGAGGGCATCCCGTCGGTACTGCTCGGCATCGTCACCTGGTTCTATCTCACCGACAAGCCGGAGAAGGCGGACTGGCTCTCGGCCGAGCAGAAGGCCTGGCTGAAGGCGAAGCTGGATTCGGAAGTAGCGGCCAAGCAGGCGGTGAAGCATTTCTCGCTCGGCGAGGCGCTGTCTTCACCGAAGGTGATCGCGCTCAGCCTGGTCTATTTCGGCTTCGTCGGCGCGCTCTACGGCATGCAGTTCTGGCTGCCGCAGATCGTCAAGGCGTTCGGCCTCACCAACGCCCAGACCGGATTCGTCACGGCGGTCCCGTATCTGTTCGGCACCATCGCCATGATCCTGTGGGCGAGGCATTCGGATGCGAGCCGCGAGCGGGTCATGCATGTCGGCGCGCCGCTGCTGCTCACCGCGATTGCGCTCGGCGTCTCCTCCTATCTCACGGATCCCACGCTGACGATGGTCGTGCTGACGGTGGCCGCGATCGGCGTGTTCTGCTGCTTCGGCGTGTTCTGGACGCTGCCGACCGCTTGGCTGTCCGGCACGGCGGTCGCCGGCGCCATCGCGCTGATCAACTCGGTCGGCAATCTCGCCGGCTTCGGCGGGCCGTACCTGATCGGCTGGGTCAAGGAAGCCACGGGGCAGACCTCCACGGGACTGCTGGTGCTCGCCGTGCTGCCGCTGCTCGCCGGCATCCTGGTGTTCCTCGGCGGCCACGACAGCAAGCACGAATTCGCCGACCAGGGGCGGTAGAGGCTCGTTGCTCTCGGGTGGGCGGGGGCGCTCTTCGCACCGTACCCACCGTCCTGCCCGAAAGATCGCTCCTGTGGGCACGCTCGCTTTGTCCGTCCTACAATAGTACCTCGCGTTAGACTGAATCCTCCTCACCACCCCTTAACGATCACGCATTCCTGATGACTGACGATTATTGACTTTTATCAGTGAACAGTTGACATTCCTCTCAATCGAGATGCAGGAGTGTCCTTCGATGTTCGTCCGGTCGATTTTGTCGAGCTATTTCAAGCTTTTGGCAGGAGCCGCGCTCGCCCTGATGGCCGTTTCGCTGGCCGGGTGCAATGATACTGTCGCCGAGAAGGCCGAACCGCCGCGGCCGGTTCTGGTGGCAACCGCCCATTACGCCGCCGAGACCCCGGAGCGCAGCTTCGTCGGCACCATCCGTCCCAGGATCGAGAGCGATCTCGGCTTCCGCGTCGCCGGCAAGGTTGCCAAGCGCCTCGTCGAAGTCGGCCAGACGGTCGAGATCGGCCAGCCGCTCGCTACCCTCGACGAGGTCGACCTGAAGCTGCAGGCCGAGCAGGCCGTTGCCGAGCAGACCGCCGCAACCGGCGTGCTGGCCCAGGCCGCCGCCGCCGAGCAGCGCGCCAAGGACCTCAAGGCCAAGGGCTGGACCACCGATGCGCAGCTGGATTCGAGTCGCGCCGCCGCCGATGAAGCCCGTGCGCGCTTGAACCGGGCCGAGCGCTCGGTCGAACTGACCAAGAATTCCCTTTCCTACGCGACGCTCAACGCCGACGCCCGTGGCGTCGTCACCGCAACGCTGATCGAGCCCGGCCAGGTGGTTGCCGCGGGCCAGGCTTCGATCCGTGTCGCCCGCTTTGCCGAGAAGGAAGCGGTCGTCGCGATCCCTGAGACGCTGGTCGGACGCGCCAAGTCGGGCGTCGCCAGCGTCACTCTTTGGTCCGAGCCGAACAAGAAATACACGGCCAAGCTGCGCGAGATCGCGCCGGCGGCCGATCCCGCCACGCGCACCTATCTTGCAAAGTTCTCGCTGCCCGAGGCCGACGACAAGGTCGCGCTCGGCATGACGGCGACGCTGACGCTGTCGGATGCCGCCAGTGAGCGGGTCGCGCGGCTGCCGCTGTCGGCACTCTTCAACGAAGGCGGCAAGCCCTCCTTTTACGTCGTCGACGACAACGGTGGCGTCACGCTCAAGCCGGTCACGGTGAAGTCCTACGAGAGCAAGGACGTCGTCATCACCGGCGGCGTGGACGAGGGCGCCAAGATCGTCGCCCTCGGCGTGCAGAAGCTCGATCCCGGCCAGCGGGTGCGGATCGTGTCGTCGCTGAGTTTCTAGTCCTGTCATTCCGGGGTCGCCCTGTGGTCGCCCCGGAACGGCAAGAGAAGTGAGTAACGTCGTGTGAGGTGAGTTTCGGCCTTTGTCCCTAAGCAAAGGCTGAAGCGGCGAAGCGATCCAGAACCTGCCCAGCCCCCTGGATTGCTTCGCTGCCTCGCGACGACGGTTTGAACAGAGCGGCTGTCGTTGTTTGCAACTGGATCGTCTTTCGGAGAGTGCGATGAAGCGCTTCAACCTTTCGGCCTGGGCCGTCAGCCATCCGACGCTGGTGCTCTTCCTGATGATCATCCTCGGCGTCGCCGGCTTCTTCTCCTATGAGAAGCTCGGCCGCGCCGAAGATCCGTTCTTCACGGTGAAGGTGGTCAACGTCTCCGTGATGTGGCCCGGCGCGACCGCGCAGGAAATTCAGACCCAGGTTGCCGACCCCATCGAGAAGAAGATCCAGGAGCTGCCCTATTTCGAGAAGGTGCAGACCTATTCCAAGCCCGGCTTCACCGCGCTCCAGGTCACCTTCCGCGACAACACGCCGCCGAAGGACGTGCCCTATCTCTTCTATCTCCTGCGCAAGAAGCTGGTCGACGTGCAGGGCCAGCTGCCGTCCGGAATCCTCGGGCCCGTCGTCAACGACGAGTTCTCCGACGTCGATTCGATCCTCTACATGATGACGGGCGACGGCGCCGATTATGCCCAGCTCAAGAAGGTCTCCGAAGGTTTTCGCCAGCGCCTGCTCAAGGTGCCCGGCGTCACCAAGGTCGACGTCTACGGCAACCAGGATGAGCGCATTTTCGTCGAGTTCAGCCACGCCAAGCTCGCCACGCTCGGCATCACGCCGCAGGCGCTGTTCGATTCGCTCGCCAAGCAGAACAACGTGACGCCGGCCGGCACGGTCGAGACCTCCTCGCAGCGCGTGCCGCTGCGCGTCACCGGCGCGCTCGATGGTGCCAAGGCCGTCGCCGAAACGCCGGTCGAGAGCAACGGCCGCGTGTTCCGTCTCGGCGATATCGCCACCGTCACCCACGGCTATGTCGATCCGCCGAGCTTCGTGGTGCGCCAGGAAGGCAAGCCCGCCATCGGCATCGGCGTCGTCACCGCCAAGGGCGCCAACATCCTCGACCTCGGCAAGGAGGTCGAGAAGGCCACCGCCGACTTCATGAAGGCCGTGCCGCAGGGCATCGACGTCAAGCTGATCGCCGATCAGCCCAAGGTGGTCGAGCACGCCGTCGGCGAGTTCGTGCATTCCTTCATGGAAGCGCTCGTCATCGTGCTGTTCGTCTCGTTCCTGGCGCTCGGCTGGCGCACCGGCATCGTGGTCGCACTGTCGGTGCCCCTGGTGCTCGGCATCGTCTTCATCGTCATGAACACGATGTCGCTCGACCTGCACCGCATCACGCTCGGCGCGCTGATCATCGCGCTCGGGCTCTTGGTCGATGATGCCATTATTGCGGTCGAGATGATGGTGGTGAAGATGGAGCAGGGCTGGGACCGCATGCGTGCGGCGTCCTTTGCCTGGGAATCTACTGCGTTTCCGATGCTCACGGGAACGCTGGTCACGGCCGCTGGCTTCCTCCCCATCGGCTTTGCCAATTCCGCAGTGGGCGAATATGCCGGCAGCATCTTCTGGATCGTGGCGATCGCGCTGGTCGCCTCCTGGTTCGTGGCGGTGATCTTCACGCCCTATATCGGCGTCAAGCTGCTGCCGGAGATGAAGGCGCACCACAACCATGATCCGCATGCGGTCTATGAGACCCGCATGTACCGGGGCCTGCGCGCCATCGTGAAATGGTGCGTCAACCACCGCATCACCGTGGTGGTCGCGACCGTCGGCGTCTTCGTCGCCTCGATCGTCGGCTTCGGCCAGGTCCAGCAGCAGTTCTTCCCGCTCTCGGAGCGCCCCGAGCTGTTCCTGCAGCTGCGCCTGCCGGAAGGCACCGCCTTCAACGTCACCGAGAAGGCGGTGAAGCAGGCCGAGACGCTGCTCAAGGACGACAAGGACATCGAGACCTATACCGCCTATGTCGGCCAGGGCTCGCCGCGCTTCTGGCTCGGCCTCAACCCGCAGCTTCCGAACGAGGCCTTTGCCGAAATCGTCATCGTCGCCAAGGGCGTCGAGGCGCGCGAGCGCATCAAGGCCAAGATCGAGACCGCGGCTGCGGAGGGCTTCCTGACCGAGGCACGCGTGCGCGTCGACCGCTTCAATTTCGGTCCGCCGGTCGGCTTCCCCGTGCAGTTCCGCGTGATCGGCCCCGATGCCAACAAGGTCCGCGAGATCGCCTACCAGGTCCGCGACGTCATGCGGGAGAACAAGAGCGTCAAGGACGTCCAGCTCGACTGGAACGAGCAGTCGCCCTACCTCAAGCTCGTCGTCGACCAGGACCGCGCCCGCGCCATGGGCCTGACCCCGCAGGACGTCTCGCAGGCGCTCGCGATGCTGATCTCGGGCGCGCAGGTCACGACCGTGCGCGACGGCATCGAGAAGGTCGGCGTGGTCGCCCGCGCGATCCCGTCCGAGCGCCTCGACCTCGGCGGCGTCGGCGATCTCACCATCACCTCGCGCAACGGCGTCGCCGTGCCGCTGCAGCAGATCGCTCGAATTGAATATGCCCATGAGGAGCCGATCATGTGGCGGCGCAACCGCGACATGGCGATCACCGTGCGCTCCGACGTCGTCGACGGCGTGCAGGCCCCTGATGTCACCAACCAGATCACGCCGAAGCTGAAGGCGATCAAGGATCACCTCGAGCCGGCCTACCGGATCGAGCCGGGCGGCGCTTTCGAAGAATCCGCCAAGGGCAACGCCTCGATCTTCATCCTCTTCCCGGTGATGGTCATGGTGATGCTGACGCTGCTGATGATCCAGCTGCAGAGCTTCTCACGCCTGATCCTGGTGTTCCTGACCGCGCCGCTCGGCATCGTCGGTGCCTCGCTCGGCCTCAACGTCGCCAATGCCCCGTTCGGCTTCGTGGCGCTGCTCGGCCTGATCGCGCTCGCCGGCATGATCATGCGCAACACGGTCATCCTGGTCGACCAGATCGAGACCGACGTCTCCCACGGCCTGACCCGGCGCGAGGCGATCGTCGAGGCAACCGTCCGCCGCGCCCGCCCGGTGGTGCTGACGGCGCTCGCCGCCATTCTCGCCATGATCCCGCTGTCGCGCTCGGCCTTCTGGGGCCCGATGGCGATCACCATCATGGGCGGCCTGTTCGTCGCGACCTTCCTGACGCTGCTCTACCTGCCGGGCCTCTACGCCCTGTGGTTCCGCAAGAGCCTGGACGAGGCCGGAACGCCCGAGCAGCCCGCCGCGCCGCAGCATGGGAGCGATGACCCGCACGCAATTCCGCTTGCCGAAGCGGCTGAATAGATGAGAAGACTGCTGACCAGCGAGTCCTGACTGATGGCCCTTGTTTCGGAACATATCGAAGTCGACACCCGGGATCGCATCCTCGAGGTGGCCGAGCGGCTGTTCCGCCAGATCGGCTACCAGAAGACGACCGTCGGCGACATCGCCAAAGAGCTCAGAATGAGCCCCGCCAACGTGTATCGCTTCTTCGAATCGAAGAAGGCGATCCATCAGGCGGTGGCCCGCTCGCTGATGGGCGAGGTCGAGCTGGAGGCGCAGCGGATCGTGGCAAGGCCCGGTCCGGTCAAGGAGCGCTTCCGCGAGCTGCTCACCACCATCAATCGCATGAACACCGAGCGCTATGTCGGCGACAACAAGTTGCACGAGATGGTTGCGATCGCGATGGAGGAGGACTGGGATGTCTGCGTCACCCATATGGAGTGCATTGCCGGCATGATCGGCCAGATGATCGAGCAAGGCGTCGCCTCCGGGGAGTTCGAAGCGCCGGACCTGCAACTGGCCGCGCTCTGCTCCTGCTCCGCGATGATCCGCTTCTTCCACCCCCAGATGATCGCCCAGTGCGCCACCAAGCCGGGCCCGACCATCGACCAGATGATCGATTTCGTCATCGCGGGTCTGTCGCCGCGCCACTGACGGGGCGGGGCGTTTTCTCATATAAGCAGACTGATCGCCCCGGCACGACCGCCGGAGGCGGACCGGGACGGACCCACAAACTCCGTCATTGCGAGCGCAGCGAAGCAATCCAGACTGTCTCCGCGGAGGGGTTCTGGATTGCTTGGCTGCGCTCGCAATGACGAAAAGGAAGCAGCGCGTGACCGACAAAGACCTGTACTTCTACGAGCCCTCCAAGGGCCACGGCCTCAAGCACGATCCCTTCAACGCCATCATCGCGCCGCGGCCGATCGGCTGGATCTCCTCGCGCGACGCCAGGGGCCATGTCAACCTCGCGCCCTACAGCTTCTTCAACGCGTTCTGCTACGTGCCGCCGATCATCGGCTTCTCCTCGACCAACTGGAAGGACACGGTGGCGAACATGGAGCAGACCCGGGAGTTCGTCTGGAATCTCACGACGATGGATCTGGCCAAGCACATGAACGCGACCGCGGCGCATGTCGCCCCCGAGGTCGACGAGTTCGAGGTCGCGGGCCTCACCGCCGTGGCCGGCAAGCTCGTCAACGTGCCGCGCGTGGCTGAGAGCCCCGTCGCCTTCGAGTGCAAGGTGTCCGACATCGTCCGCCTCAAGGGCGCCGACGGCAAGGAGGCCGACGCCTGGCTGACGCTCGGCGAAGTCGTCGCCGTCCACATCGACAAGGCCTTGATCCAGGACGGCGTCTACCAGACCGCCGCCGCCCGCCCCATCGTCCGCGCCGGCCGGCGCGGCGATTATTTCGAGATCAAGCCGGAAAACATGTTCGAGATGGTGCGGCCGGATTAGGCCACTTCCGTCATTCCGGGGCGCGCCGTCAGGCGCGAGCCCGGAATGACGTCGACAGATAGTTAACCCGTTTCCCCTCCCGGAACTGTCCCCGCGCCCCCGCCGTTATGGCTCGGGCGGCCGCCCGGCCGCGGCAATGTTGCAGGCGAGATGTTCGCCTCCGCCAGCTGATTTCCGCTAAAATGCCCGACAACCGCGCCGATGCATGAGGTCCGCCATGAGCTTCCGCCGCGACACCATCACAAAGCCGATCTTCTCATGGGCGCGCGGCGTGCTGCCGGCGATGTCCGAAACCGAGCGCGAAGCGCTGGAGGCGGGTGACGTCTGGTGGGATGCCGATCTCTTCACCGGCAACCCCGACTGGTCGAAGCTGCTGAAGGTCCCGCAGGCGACGCTGACGGACGAGGAGCGGGCCTTCCTCAATGGCCCCGTCGACGAGCTCTGCGCCATGCTCGACGAGTGGAAGATTTTCTGGGAATCGCGCGACCTGCCGCCGGACGTCTGGCACTTCGTCAAGCGCGAGAAGTTCTTCGGCATGATCATTCCGAAGGAGTACGGCGGCCTCGGCTTCTCGCCTTACGCGCATTCGGAAGTGGTGCGCAAGATCTCGACCCGCTCGATCGCCGCCGCGGTCACGGTGATGGTGCCGAACTCGCTCGGCCCGGGCGAGCTCCTGATGCGCTTCGGCACCATTGAGCAGCAGCAGCGCTGGCTGCCGCGCCTCGCCGACGGCCGCGAGATTCCCTGCTTCGGCCTCACCAGCCCGGAAGCCGGCTCCGACGCCGCCTCGATGGTCGACACCGGCATCATCTGCAAGGGCGAGTTCGAGGGTCGCGAGGTCGTCGGCCTCCGCCTCAACTGGCACAAGCGCTACATCACGCTCGGTCCCGTCGCGACGCTGCTTGGCCTCGCCTTCAAGGCCTATGATCCCGATCATCTCGTGGCGAGCCGGGAAGAGCTCGGCATCACCGTGGCGCTGATCCCGACGAACCTGGCCGGCGTCGAGATCGGGCAGCGTCATCTGCCCTCGATGCAGGTCTTTCAGAACGGCCCGAACTGGGGCCGCGACGTCTTCATCCCGCTCGACTACGTCATCGGCGGCAAGGAGCGGCTGGGGCAGGGCTGGAAGATGCTGATGACCGCGCTCGCGGCCGGCCGCGGCATCTCGCTGCCGTCCCTGTCGGCCGCCGGGGCCGCCTATGCCGCGCGCACCACCGGCGCCTATGCGCGCATCCGCGAGCAGTTCGGCATCTCGATCTCCAAGTTCGAAGGCGTCGAGGAGCCGCTCGCCCGCATCGTCGCGACCGCCTACCAGCTCGACGCCGCGCGCCGGCTGACCTGCGCGGCCCTGAATGCCGGCATTCATCCCGCCGTCATCTCCGGCATCATGAAGTTGCATGCGACCGAGCGGATGCGCACCGCGATCGATGACGCCATGGACATCCATGGCGGCAAGGCCGTGATCGACGGCCCGCAAAACTATCTCGGCAATCTGCACCGCGCCGTGCCGGTCGGCATCACGGTGGAGGGCGCCAACATCCTGACCCGCAATCTCATCGTGTTCGGGCAAGGAGCCATCCGCGCCCATCCTCACCTGCTCGACGAGATGAACGCGCTCGCCGATAGCGATCGCGAGCGCGGCCTCAGCGCGTTCGACAAGGCGTTCTGGAAGCATGTCGGCCACAGCTTCCGGACCCTCTTCCGCGCCTTGGGGCGCAGCTGGACCTTCGGCGCATTCGCCCCAGCGCCCGATGCGGGCGATGCCACCACGTTCTATCGCCAGCTCTCGCGCTACTCCGCGGCTTTCGCGCTCTGCGCCGACATGGCGCTGCTGACGCTCGGCGGCGCGCTCAAGCGCAAGGAAATGCTGTCGGCCCGCTTCGGCGACATCCTGTCCGAGCTCTATCTGCTCTCGGCCGCGCTGAAGCGCTGGCAGGACGAGGGGCGGCAGAAGGAGGACTTTGCCGCGCTGGAATGGTGCATGGCGACCGGGTTCAAAACCATCGAGAACCGGCTCGCCGAAATCCTCGCCAATCTGCCGAACCGCTTCGTCGCCGGCTTCCTCAGGCTCGTGGTCCAGCCGTTCGGCGCTCGCGTGCTCGGCCCGTCCGATCGCGTCGTGCACCAATGCGCTGCCATCGTGCTGGAGCCGTCAGCGGCACGCGAGCGCCTCACGCCGGATCTGGCCCATGTCGAGGACGACGGCGGCTTCGCCCGGCTGGAGCGCGCGTTCACGCTGGTCGCGGCGACGGATGCGATCGCCAGGCGCATGCGTGCTGCGCATATCCGCGACTGGAAGGAGGCGGTCACGAAGGGCGTGATCACGCAAGCCGAGGGCGAGCAACTCGCCGCTGCCCGCCAGGCCGTCACAAAAGTGATAGAGGTCGACGATTTTGCGCCGGACGCGCTGTCGCCGATTTACAAGAAAACGGTCAATGTGCATCAGTTCTTCCAGGAACTCGGTGAGCAGAGGGCGGCGAGCTGATGGCACGACCGGTATTCATCGTCGACGGCAGCCGGACGCCGTTCCTGAAGGCGCGTTCGGGGCCCGGGCCCTTCACGCCGGTCGATCTCGCCGTGCAATGCGGCCGGCCGCTGCTGGCGCGCCAGCCGTTCTCGCCCGACAGCTTCGACCAGGTCATCCTCGGCTGCGTCAACGTGATCGCGGACGAGATGAACCCTGCCCGCGTCGCCGCGCTCCGGCTCAGCATGGGCGAGGACATGGTCGCCTTCACCGTGCAGATCAATTGCGGCTCGGGCATGCAGTCGATCGACACCGCCTACCGCTATATCCGCGAAGGCCATGCCGACATGATTTTGGCCGGCGGCACCGAGGCGCTCAGCCACGCGCCGCTGGTCTGGCCGAATTCCGGCGTGCGCTGGTTCGCCGGCCTTGCCACCGCCAAGGGCATGGCCGCGAAGCTCGCCTCGGCGTTCAGGCTGAGGCCGCGCGATCTCAAGCCGATCATCGGCCTCGAGCGCGGGCTGACCGATCCCGTCACCGAGCTGAACATGGGCCAGACCGCCGAGGTCGTCGGCCATCTCTTCGGCATCACGCGCGCGCAGGCGGATGCCTATGCGGCCGAGAGCCATCGCCGGCTCGCGCATGCGCAAAGCGCAGGCTATCTGAAGGGCGAGGTCGAGACTGCGTTTTCCCGCGACGGCAAATTCTTCGACCATGACGATGGCGTTCGTCCGGACTCCACCGCCGAGACACTGGCAAAACTCCGGCCGGTGTTCGAGCGCCCCTGGGGCCAGGTCACCGCCGGCAATTCCTCGCAGATCACCGACGGTGCTTCCTGGGTGATCCTCGCCTCCGACGCCGCCGTTGCAAAGCACAAGCTGACGCCGAAGGCTGCGATCGTCGACAGCCATTGGGCCGCGCTCGACCCCAGCATCATGGGGCTCGGTCCGGTGATGTCGGTGACGCCGCTGCTGAAGCGCAACGACCTCACCCTCAAGGACGTCGAGACCTGGGAGCTGAACGAGGCCTTCGCAACGCAGGTGCTCGGCTGTCTCGCCGCCTGGAATGACGACAAGTTCTGCCGCGAAATATTGCGGCTCGACGGCGCGGCCGGCGAGATCGACCGCGAGAGGCTGAACGTCGACGGCGGCGCGATTTCGCTCGGCCACCCCGTCGGCACCTCCGGCAACCGCATCGTGCTGCATCTCGTCAACGCGATGAAGCGGCTCGGCACGCGGCGCGGAATTGCCACCGAATGCATCGGCGGCGGGCTCGGCGGCGCCATGCTGATCGAGGCGGTATGACCATGGATTCAAAGATCATGACCGTGCTCGCCGAGCGCGTGCTGGAGCTCGGGCCGCGCCCGGCGCCGGAGGGGCCCTACAAGCACTTCAAGCTGACGCGAGATGAAGGCGGTGTCGCCTGGCTGCTGTTCGACCGCGCTGACGCCAGCGCCAACACGCTGTCCTCCGACGTGATGGAGGAGTTCGACGCCGTGCTCGCGGCGATCGAGACCGAGCGTCCCGCTGGTCTCGTCATCCGCTCGGCCAAGCCGTCCGGCTTCATTGCCGGCGCCGACGTCAATGAATTCCGCGGTGCCAGCGATCCCGGCATGGTGGAGACGCGCATCCGCGCCGCGCACGCGGTGGTCGACCATCTGGAAGCGCTCAAGCTGCCGACGGTCGCGGTCATCCACGGCTTCTGCCTCGGCGGCGGGCTCGAGGTGGCGCTGGCCTGCCAGGTGCGCATCGCCATCGAGGGGGCGCGTTTCGGCTTTCCGGAGGTGATGCTCGGCCTGCATCCTGGTCTTGGCGGCACGGCGCGGTTCACGGCGCTGGTCAACCCGACCCAGTCGATGGCCCTGATGCTGACCGGCCGCACCATTGACGCCCGCCGCGCCAAGGCGCTCGGCCTCGTCGACACCGTGACGCAGGAGCGGCATGTCCAAGGCGCGGTGAAGGATGCGCTGTTCGGCCGCCTGAAGCGGGCCAAGCCTGGACTGCTGACGCGCGCCGCCAATCTCGGGCCGGTGCGCGGCCTGCTGGCCAAGCGCATGCGCGCGGAGGCAGCGAAGGCCGCATCGCGCGAGCATTATCCCGCGCCTTACGCGCTGATCGATCTCTGGCAAACGCATGGCGGCAGCAAATCCGCGATGCTGAAGGCCGAGCAGGCCTCGTTCGCCAGGCTGATGGTGACGCCGACCGCGCAGAATTTGATCCGCGTCTTCTTCCTGCGCGAGCAGATGAAGAAGGTGGCAGGCGCCGGCAGCTCAGTGAAGCATGTCCATGTCATTGGCGCCGGCGCGATGGGCGGAGACATCGCCGCCTGGTGTGCGGGGCAGGGCCTTCGCGTCTCGCTCGCCGACATGAAGCCGGAGCCGATCGCAGGCGCGGTGAAGCGCGCGGCCGACCTCTACGGCAAGATCATCCGCAAGCCCACCGACGTACGCGACGCGCTCGATCGCCTGATGCCGGATATGGACGGCGAGGGCATTCGCAGCGCCGACCTCATCATCGAGGCGGTGCCGGAAAAGCTGGAGCTGAAACAGAAGGTCTATGCCGGCATCGAGCCGCGCATGAAGCCCGGCGCGATCCTTGCGACCAACACGTCCAGCATTCCGCTGCAGGACCTGCGCGCCACGCTGGCGCGGCCGGACCGCCTGGTCGGCCTGCATTTCTTCAATCCGGTGTCGCGGCTGCAATTGGTCGAGGTCGTCAGCCATGACGGCAACGATGCACAGGTTCTGAAAGAGGCGCTCGCCTTCGTCGGAGCGATCGACCGCCTGCCTTTGCCTGTAAAGAGCTCGCCCGGCTTTCTCGTCAATCGCGCGCTGACGCCCTACATGCTGGAAGCGATGGTGATGCTGGACGAGAAGATCGACCAGCGCCTGATCGATGAAGCGGCCGAGCAGTTCGGCATGCCGATGGGTCCGATCGAGCTGGCCGATCAGGTCGGGCTCGACATCTGTCTCGACGTCGGCGACATGCTGCGCACCAAGTTCGGCGATCTCCTGCCGCCGACGCCGGCCTGGCTGCGCGAGAAGGTCGCCAAGGGCGAGCTCGGCCGCAAGACCGGCAAGGGTTTTTACACCTGGAAGGACGGCAAGGCGGAGAAAGCACCATTGCCGGAGACCGGACCGCGCGTCACCGACCAGATGATCGACCGCCTGGTGCTGCCGATGTCCAACGTCTGCGTCGCGGCGCTTCGCGAGGGCATCGTCGACGACGCCGATGCCGTCGACGGCGCCATGATTTTCGGCACGGGTTATGCCCCCTTCCGCGGTGGCCCACTGAATTACGCGCGCGCACGCGGCGTGGAAAACATCGTATCCACTCTGCGCGCGCTGGCGGAACGATTCGGCGCGCGTTTCGCGCCCGACCCGGGCTGGGACAATTTCAAGTGAGAGGCATATGAGCGAACAAGCGACCGGGCCGAGCGGGGATCTCTGCATCCGCACGCTGGCGATGCCGGCCGACACCAATGCCAACGGCGACATCTTCGGCGGCTGGCTGCTCAGCCAGATGGACGTCGGCGGCGGCGTGTTCGCCTCGAAGGTCGCGCGGTCGCGCACCGTGACGGTCGCGATCGAGGCGATGAATTTTCGCAAAGCGGTCTATGTCGGCGATCTCGTCTCGGTCTATGCCAACCTCGTGCGCGTCGGGCGCACCTCGCTGACCGTGCATCTCGAGGCCTGGGCATTGCGGCGCAAGGAGCTGCATCCGTTCCTCGTCACCGACGGTCATTTCACCTACGTCTCGATCGACGACGACGGCCGTCCGCAGGCGATCCAGCGAAACGATCCGCCGATCGCGACGTAATCGCGCGCGACGCACTGTCCCATCTTGCGAAGGCCTTGCAGCGCCGCAGAACGCGGCACGAGCAGGTCACATCGTCGCGGCTCCGCCAAGAACCAGTCAAGAACCAGTCATAAAACGGATGAGGTCCCGGCGTACTCAAATGCGTGTCGATTCGGGGTGGAAACGGGCCAAATGCCCTGGGAACCTTTGGGCAGGAGCACCGTTATTTGCCCGCACTGAGGAAGCCACGGACTATGCCGGACAGCTACATCATCGAAGTCGATTCGCAGACCGCGGGTATCGTCGTTCGTTCTCAAGGGGGCTACTGCTTCTTCGCATCATCCCACCGCTTCAACCGCCTTGAAGGCCAGCTGTTTCGCAACGCCCGCGAAGCCGAGCGCGCCGCGCGCAAGCTGGTGAACGGTGATGTGAAGGAGGCGGCGTAGCCGCCGTCTGGTCATTCCGGGGCGCGCGAAGCGTGGTGGGAATTTTTTGCCGCCCTTGATGTTGCTTCCTTCTCCCCTTGTAGGAGAAGGTGGCATAGGCGGCCTTCGGCCGCTGTCCAATTGGACGCCGATGCTTCGCATCGGCTATGGCGCCGGATGAGGGGTTCTATCGGCGCGTTCACAAGCTAGAGATTGCTTCGCAGAAGCAACCCCTCACCCGTATCGCCGCTACGCGGCGAGCCACCCTCTCCCACAGGGGGAGAGGGTTAATGCGCATCACAACTTCGTCGCCGCCCGCGACAACAGCTTCCACTCGTCGCCTTGTTTCTGCCAGTTCATCAGGATGTGAAGGTTGGTCGATACTTTCTTCCCATCGGCCGCCATCTCCTGCTCGCCCAGCCAGTGGAAACGCACGATGGCTGCGGGACCCACGACCTTGATGGTGGGATCCTTGTATTCGATGGACAGAAACTTCGACTTGCCGTCGGTCGCGTTGGCGATGAACGCCGCCTTGTCCTCGACCTTACCGCTGGAATGGCTATAACTCAGCTCTTCCGCGCATAGCGCGCCGAGCGCCTTGGGATCGGCCGCGATCTGGGCGAGGCGGAAGGCCTCGACCCTCTTCGCCACCGCGTCCTCGTCTGCCGAAGCGGCGAGCGCCGGCGTCGCGAACGCAAGCGCGGAGACGGCGAGCGTCGAGAGAGCCAGATCGCGTCGATTGATCGTCATCGTTTCCTCCTTTTTTGATCTTGCAACCAGTGTTGCAGTCGCGCGCGGCTTTGTCGAGTGTCGCCTGCTGGTCATGTGGATGCGTCATTGCGCGATCGGGGCTGTATTGATACGCCTTCCGCATCGATGCGTCGCGCATTTGGGAAGTTAAGGAAATGATCGAGACCAAACACGATGGAACGGGCCGGGCTTTGTTGTTCGACATCGACGGCACGCTCGCGGACACCGACCCGTTGCACTTGAAGGCTTTCAACCAGGTGCTCGGCCCGCACGGGCATGTCTTCGATCACGCACGTTTCTCCCGCGAGCTGCAGGGCTTCGCCAACATCGCGATCGGCGATCGTTTCCTGTCCCACGAGGCGCCGGAGCGTCGCGCCCTGATTCTCGAAGAGAAGGAGGAGGTCTTCCGCACGCTGGTCGCCGGGCAGATCGCGCCGCTGCCGGGCCTGATGGCCCTGCTCGACCGCGCCGACGACGCCGGCATTCCCATGGTCGCCGTGACCAATGCGCCGCGTCTCAACGCCGAGCTGCTGCTCTCCGGCCTCGGCATCACGCATCGCTTCAAGGCGCTCGTGATCGGCGCGGAGCTGCCGCACGGCAAGCCGCATCCGCTGCCCTATCAGGAAGGGCTGCGTTTCGTCGGTGCGCGGCCGGAAAGCTCGATCGCATTCGAGGATTCCCGCACCGGCGTACAGTCCGCAACGGCCGCGGGCATTCCGACCATCGGCATCCGAACCAGCCTCAGCCATGCTGACCTGGTTGGAGCAGGCGCGGTCACGTCCGCGAGCGCCTTCGACGATCCGACGCTGCTCGCGCGTCTCGCAAGTGTCATGGCTTGGTAAGAACTGGCGTGGTAAGGCCTCCATCGGTTAACCGTGATCGGCGTCCGCATTGACCGAGGGCGCAAACCGCCGCACCATGCATCATTCTGATGTGAGGCCTTTGCCGTGACCGGATTGACCCATCGCCAAGCCGAAATCCTCAACATCGCGCGCGCCTCCGGCCGCGTCATGGTCGAGGAGCTCGCGCGCCGCTTCGAGGTGTCCGCGCAGACCATCCGCAAGGATCTCAACGATCTCTGTGAGCGGCGTTCGCTGACCCGCATCCATGGCGGCGCCATCATCGCCTCGGGCGTGGAAAACCTCGCCTATGAGGCGCGCCGCTTCGTCGCCGCCGACGAGAAGAAAGCCATTGGGGCTGCCGCCGCTTCGCTGATCCCGAACGGCTGCTCGCTGTTCATCAACATCGGCACCACGACGGAGGAGGTGGCGAGCGCGCTGACCTCGCATGAGGATCTGCTCGTCATCACCAACAACCTCAATGTCGCGATGCTGCTGTACCGCCATCCCCGCATCGAGGTGGTGGTCGCCGGCGGCACGGTGCGGCGCGCCGATGGCGCCGTGGTCGGCTCGACCGCGACGCAGCTGATCGGCCAGTTCAAGGTCGACTACGCTATCATCGGCGCCTCCGCGATCGACGAGGAGGGCGCGCTGCTCGACTTCGACTATCGCGAGGTGCAGGTGGCGCAGGCCATCATCGCCAATGCCCGTAGCGTCATGCTGGTCGCCGACTCCACCAAGCTACGCCGCAGCGCGCCGGTGCGCATCGCGCACATCACCCAGATCCAGACCTTCGTCACCGACCAGGAGCTGCCCGAGCGCCTCGCCACCATCTGCCACAGCAAGGGCATCGAGGTGGTCGAGGCGATGCCGAAGGGCGCCGATATCGACGATACGCCGGCCGACGCCCAGGAAGCCGCGCCGGAATCCGCACCGGTGGTGCGGCTGAGATAGGGCTAAGCCTCGTCCCACGGGTTGAGCAGCGGAACGCCGAAGGCCGTAAGATCCTTCACGTTGCGTGTAACGAGCGTGAGATCGTTGACGAGCGCAGTCGCCGCAAAGAAGCCATCCATGACGGACAATGCGACGCCGCTCTTGCGGCTCTGCGCCATCAGGTCACCCCAGCGCTCGGCCACTGTTTGGTCTAAGAAGCTCGGCGATCGAGGCGACGCTGATGAACGCACGGTCCTCGTCGATCGCATCGAGCCATGCCACAACATTTGGCGAAGGCACGGGCCGCTGAACTTCCGAAAGCACGTTGGTGTCCAGCAGAAGGTTCATGGCACTTCGTCGCGTGGCACGTCGTGGACCCGGTCGAGTTCAACGTCGACGCCGCGCAATGGCGAGGCCAGCAGGAATTCGGCCAGGGTGCCCTTGCGGGCTGTCTTGCGCGCCCATTCCTCGACGGAAACGATGCGCCTCACCATTCAAGGGCGCGATTACACGGCGTCCCAAGGATTGAGCAGCGGAGAGCCCGTCGGTTCGAGATCCCCCACATTGCGCGTCACGACTGTCAAGCCGTGAACGAGCGCGGTCGCCGCAATGAGGGCGTCGCGTTCGGCCCTCCGGTTGGGAACGTGAAGTTGGGCACAACGCTGTGCCACGGCCGTATCGATCGGCAGTATTCGCCCCTTGAAGCGGGCCAGAATGTGTTGGTCGATCCAGGCGCGCAGGACAGCGCCTTGCGCCGCGTCGTTGCGCTCGATCAGGCGTGCGCCCAGCTCGATTTCGAGGATCGAGATGACGGAGATGAAGAAGCTTGCCGCGGGCACTGTGTTGGCCCAAGCGAGGACTTTGCGATCCGCTCGATCCGGTCGCCTCAATTCCGAAATGACATTGGTGTCCAGCAGGAACATCAGTCGAGTTCAGCAGCCCTGAAGATCCCCTCGTCGATGCGAGGCGGATCGAAATCAAAATCCGCATTCGTCTGCGCCAGAGCTTCCGCAAGGCTCATCTGTCCGCCGGTCAGGCGCAAGTAATCCTCGATGGTCAGCAGGACGTGGGCTGGGCGGCCGCGGTCCGTAATGAAAACGGGTCCTTGCGATGCCGCTTTCTTGGCGCCGCTGGTGTCTTGATTGAATTCTCGGCTGGTCAGGGTGGTCACCATCGTCTGAGGCTCGAAATCCGTGGCACGTCGGATTGGGGAATGTATGTAGAAATGTTGCTACATACAAGCCGGCCGGTTTGACCATACCGGGGCTGCCGTTCAATCGTGCGGCTTGACGCAACTCCATCGATCCACCTGCCGATTTCGTCACCTCGTTGCCCACCAAAAAAGTCCCTCTTTCGCTTCCTTTCGCCTCTCTTTCATCTTGCTTTCGTTTTTCGGTGTGATCTAATCAAAAACGAAAGTAGCCGCCCGATGGAACGAGCGGTCGCCGGGGGATGCGTCTGTTGGAGCGTATTTTCGATCTCGCCATCATTGGAGGCGGTGTTAACGGCTGCGGCATCGCGCGCGACGCGGTAGGCCGCGGCAACACGGTTTTCCTGTGCGAAATGAATGATCTGGCGAGCGGGACCTCGTCCTGGTCGACCAAGCTCGTGCATGGCGGCCTGCGCTATCTCGAATATTACGAATTTCGGCTGGTCCGTGAGGCGCTGATCGAGCGCGAGATCCTCTGGGGCATCGCACCCCACATCATCCGGCCCCTGCGTTTCGTTTTGCCGCATCACGCTGGCCTGCGCCCGGCCTGGCTGCTGCGCCTCGGCCTCTTCCTCTATGATCACATTGGCGGCCGTCACCTGCTGCCGGCGACCCGCTCGGTCGATCTCAAGCGCGATGAGGTCGGCAAGCCGTTGATCCCGAATCGCTACAGCCGGGCCTTCGAATATTCCGACTGCTTCGTCGACGACGCCCGCCTCGTCGTCCTCAATGCGCGCGATGCCGCCGACAAGGGCGCCGAGATCCGGACCCGCACCCGCGCCACCGAGATTCGCCAGTCGGACGGCCTCTGGACCGTCAGCCTGGTCGATACGCTGACTGGCGCGCGGTCGCAGATCCAGGCCAAGGCGCTGATCAATGCCGGCGGGCCCTGGGTCGAGGACGTGCTCGGCCGCGGCGCCGGCGTGAATGCGAAAGCCAAGGTGCGTCTGGTGCAGGGCTCGCACATCGTCGTGAAGAAGCTCTACGACCACGACCGCGCCTACATGTTCCAGAATGCCGACGGCCGCATCATCTTCGTGATCCCGTACCAGGACGACTTCACGCTGATCGGCACCACCGACCGCGACTACGACGGCGATCCCGCCAAGGTGAAGGCGACGACCGAAGAGATCGAGTATCTCTGCAAGGCGGCCAGCGAATATCTGGCGAGGCCCGTCGCGCCTGGCGACGTGGTCTGGACCTATTCCGGCGTGCGTCCGCTCTATGACGACGGCGCCAGCGAGGCCAAGGCCGCGACGCGGGATTACGTGTTCGAGCTCGACACGCCCGGCGGCGTGCCGCTGCTGTCGATCTATGGCGGCAAGATCACGACCTATCGCAGGCTCGCCGAGGAGGCCTTGGAGCGCCTTGCGCCCTACTTACGCAGTGCGAAAGCGCGCGAGGGCTGGACCGGCAAATGGCCGCTGCCGGGCGGCGACATGAACGTATCCGACATCGACGGCCTGATCGCCGAGCTGCAGCGCGGCTATCCCTTCCTCAGCCATGAGCATGCGCGGCGCCTGGCGCGCGCCTATGGCACCCGTGCCACCAAGCTGCTCGGCGATGCAAAATCGGCTGCGGATCTCGGCCAGGCCTTTGGCGCCACGCTGACCGAGCGCGAGGTCCGCTATCTCATGGCCAACGAATGGGCCGTCACCGCCGAGGACGTGGTCTGGCGCCGTTCCAAGCTCGGCCTGCGACTATCTGCCGATGAGATCGCGACCCTCGACGACTGGATCAGGAGCCACGCCGTGGCGCAAAGTCCCCTGCTGGAAGCGGGAGGACGCTCATGACCGTGACACTCGATCACGTGACCCGGACCGTGGAGGGCGTGCCGCACATCCGCGACGTCTCGCTGACGCTCGAGAGCGGAACCCTCAACGTGCTGCTCGGGCCGACGCTGTCGGGCAAGACCTCGATCATGCGGTTGCTCGCCGGCCTCGACAAGCCGACCACGGGCAAGGTGTTCGTCAACGGCAAAGACGTCACCGGCGCCGACGTGCGCCAGCGCTCGGTTGCGATGGTCTATCAGCAGTTCATCAACTACCCCTCGTTCACGGTCTACGAGAACATCGCCTCGCCCTTGCGCGTGCAGGGCAAGCCCCGCGACGAGATCGAGGCACGCGTCGCGGAAGCCGCAAAGCTGCTGCGGCTCGAGCCGTTCCTGAAGCGCACGCCGCTCCAGCTCTCCGGCGGCCAGCAACAGCGCACCGCGATCGCGCGCGCGCTTGTCAAGGGTGCCGACCTGGTGCTGCTCGACGAGCCGCTCGCCAATCTCGATTACAAGCTGCGCGAGGAACTGCGGGCGGAGCTGCCGCGCATCTTCGAGGCCTCCGGCGCGATCTTTGTCTATGCCACCACCGAGCCGACCGAAGCGCTGCTGCTCGGCGGCAACACGGTGTGCATGTGGGAGGGCCAGGCGCTGCAGATGGGCGAGACCGCAAACGTCTACCGCCGCCCGCAGACGCTTCGTGTCGCCCAGGTGTTCTCCGATCCGCCGCTCAACCTCGTCGGCATCGAGAAGAAGAACGGCTCCGTGCAATATGCCGGCGGCACGTCCTCGCCGGCCTCGGGTCTCTATGCCTCGCTCGCCGACGGCACCTACCGCGTCGGCTTCCGCGCCCATCAGCTCGGGCTCGCCAATGGCGAGACCGATCGCCACGCCTTCCACGCCACTGTCACGGTGACCGAGATCACCGGTTCGGAGAGCTTCGTGCATTTGACCCGCGACGGATCGAACTGGGTGGCGGTGCTGCACGGCGTGCACGAGTTCGAGCCCGGCCAGACGTTGGATGCCGTGCTCGATCCCAATGATGTTTTCGTATTCGACGCGGCGGACCGGCTGGTCGCCGCGCCGGGCATAGCGTTTTCAAGCGAAGTGCGTAGCGGTTCGCGCGAAGAAAACGCGTCAAACAGAAGAAGCTCTTGAGGGAGATGCGCCATGGCCCGCATTGACCTCGTCGATCTCGCCCATTCCTACGGCGGCAACGATGCGCCGCAGGAGAGCTTTGCGCTCAAGCCGGTGACCATGACCTGGCGACAGGGCGGCGCCTATGCGCTGCTTGGCCCTAGCGGCTGCGGCAAGACCACGCTGCTCAACGTCATCTCCGGCATCATCACGCCGTCGCGGGGGAAGATCCTGTTCGACGGCAAGGACATCACACCGCTGTCAACCCAGAAGCGCAACATCGCGCAGGTGTTCCAGTTTCCGGTGATCTACGACACCATGACGGTGGGGCAGAACCTGGCGTTCCCGCTGAAGAACCGCGGCGTGCCGAAGGCCGACATCGACAGGCGCGTCGCCGAGATCGGCCGCCTGCTCGATCTCGAGCCCTATCTGAACCGCAAGGCCACGCGCCTGACTGCCGACGCCAAGCAGAAGATCTCGCTCGGCCGCGGTCTCGTGCGCAACGACGTTGCCGCCGTGCTGTTCGACGAGCCGCTGACCGTGATCGATCCCGAGCTGAAATGGCAGCTCCGCTCCAAGCTGAAGGCGCTGCATCGCGAGCTCGACCTCACGATGATCTACGTCACCCACGACCAGACCGAGGCGCTGACCTTCGCCGACACCGTCGTGGTCATGCATGACGGCCGCGTGGTGCAGAGCGGCACCCCCGCCGAGCTGTTCGACAAGCCGGCGCATACGTTCGTCGGCTATTTCATCGGCTCGCCAGGCATGAACATCCTGCCGGCCGAGGTGAGGGGGCGCGAGGCCAGGATCGACGGCCACGTCATCGCGCTGAACCGCAGCTACGACAACCTGCCTGCAGGGGCGAAGATCGAGATCGGCGTCCGTCCCGAATTCGTCGAGGTGGTCGCGCCCGCACCCGGCTTGCTCACGGCCAGGATCGAGCGCATCGACGATCTCGGCCGCATCCGTTTCGCGCGCGTGCGCGTCGGCGAGGCCAAGCTCGCGGCGCGCGCTCCTGGCGGCTTCACCAGCGCGGACGGCAGCGCCGGGCTGAAATTCGATCCGTCGCACGTCCACGTCTATGCCGACAGCCTTCTGCTGGAGGGAGCCGCCTGATGGACAAGACCGTCAACCAAAAAGCCTGGTTCCTGGTGCTGCCGGTGTTCCTGGTCGTCGCCTTCTCGGCGGTGCTGCCGCTGATGACGGTGGTGAACTATTCGATGCAGGACACCTTCGGCAACAACCAGTTCTTCTGGAACGGCGTCGGCTGGTTCAAGGAGCTGCTCGATCCCTCCACCGATCTCGGCGGCCGCTTCCTCGCCTCGCTCGGCCGCAACCTGTTCTTCTCGCTCGTCATCCTCGCCATCGAGGTGCCGCTCGGCATCGTCGTTGCGTTGTCGATGCCGCGCGAGGGCTGGACGGTGGCGGCCTGCCTCGTGATTCTCGCGCTGCCGCTGCTGATCCCCTGGAATGTGGTCGGCACCATCTGGCAGATCTTCGGGCGTCCCGACATCGGCCTGCTCGGCTACGTCCTCAATGCCATGGGCATCGACTACAATTACGTCTCCAACGACGTCGATGCCTGGGTCACGGTCATCGTGATGGACGTCTGGCATTGGACCAGCCTCGTCGCGCTGCTGTGCTATGCCGGCCTGAAGTCGATTCCCGAAGCCTATTATCAGGCCGCCCAGATCGACGGCGCCTCGCGCTGGGCCGTGTTCAAGGCGATCCAGCTGCCGAAGATGAATCGCGTGCTCTTGATCGCGGTGCTGCTGCGCTTCATGGACAGCTTCATGATCTACACCGAGCCGTTCGTCGTCACCGGCGGCGGGCCCGGCAATTCCACCACCTTCGTGTCGATCGAGCTCGTCAAGATCGCGCTCGGCCAGTTCGACCTCGGCAAGGCCGCCGCGCTGTCGCTGGTCTACAACCTGATCATCCTGATCGTCTGCTGGATCTTCTACACCGTGATGACCAATGCCGGCGCCGAGCGCGCCGTGAAGGAAGGAGCCGCGTGATGCATTCGATCCCCGGCCGCCGCCTCATCATGGGGCTGTTCCTGATCTTCCTGCTGCTGCCGATCTACTGGCTGGTCAACATGAGCTTCAAGACCAACAGCGAGATCGTCTCGACGATGACGCTGTGGCCGCACACCCCGACGCTGCAGCACTACAAGCGCATCTTCACCGACGAGAGCTGGTATTCGGGCTACATCAATTCGCTCGAATACGTCGTCCTCAACACCATCATCTCGATCGCCGTGGCGCTGCCGGCGGCTTACGCCTTCTCGCGCTACCGTTTCCTCGGCGACAAGCATTTGTTCTTCTGGCTGCTGTCGAACCGCATGGCGCCGGCCGCGGTCTATGCGCTGCCGTTCTTCAATCTCTATTCGGCGATCGGGCTGTTCGACACGCCCTGGGCCGTCGCGCTCGCGCACTGCATCTTCAACGTGCCGCTGGCGGTGTGGATCCTCGAAGGCTTCGTCTCCGGCGTGCCGCGCGAGATCGACGAGACCGCCTTCCTCGACGGCTATTCGTTCCCGCGCTTCTTCATCAAGATCCTGGTGCCGCTGATTGCGAGCGGCATCGGCGTCGCCGCATTCTTCTGCTTCATGTTCTCCTGGGTCGAGCTGCTGCTGGCGCGCACGCTGACCTCGGTGCACGCAAAGCCCATTGCCGCGATCATGACGCGCACAGTCTCGGCCGCCGGCATGGACTGGGGCCTGCTCGCCGCCGCCGGCGTGCTCACCATCATCCCGGGCGCGCTGGTGATCTGGTTCGTCCGCAACTACATCGCGCGCGGCTTCGCGCTCGGCCGGGTTTGAGGAGGCATCAATGGAATCCATCGCATGGATGGCCTGGACGCTGCCGACCGCGATCTTCTTCGCCGCGCTCGCGTGCACGCTGGCGCTGATGACCTGGCTCGCCGCGGTCTATCCCGAGGCCGAGCGCGTTGGCGTGCTGCGCATCCCGACCACGCGCGGCGACCGCCTGTTCATCTCGCTGATCGCGGCCGCCGTCATCCACCTCGCATGGATCGGCCTCGTCGGCACCGACGCGATCGCCACGCTGCCCGTCGGCGAGGAGGGGTTTGAAATCTCGAGCCTGTGGCTCGCATCAGGAATTTCGCTGGTCACGGCCGCGCTCATTTTCCGCACGGTCTGAAGCTCGCGAAGGGACGGCCAGATCCGGGACCAACCCGGGCCTGTATAAAGTTTGTCGCTGCAACGGAGGAACAACATGCGACAGTTTAGGAGAAGGAAAGGTCCATTGACCAAGAATCGTTTTTTGACCATGTCCAGCGCCGCTGCGATCATCGCAGTGTCGTTCGCCGTCTCGGCACCGGTTCGTGCCGCCGACGAGGCCGTGATCCAGAAGTGGATCGCGGAATTCACGCCCTCGACGCTGTCGAAGGAAGACCAGAAGAAGGAGCTGGAGTGGTTCGCCAAGGCGGCCGAACCGTTCAAGGGCATGGAGATCAACGTCGTCTCCGAGACGATCACGACTCACGAATACGAGGCGCAGACTCTCGCCAAGGCGTTCTCCGAGCTCACCGGCATCAAGCTCAAGCACGATCTCATCCAGGAAGGTGACGTCGTCGAGAAGCTGCAGACCCAGATGCAGTCGGGCAAGAACGTCTATGACGGCTGGATCAACGATTCCGACCTGATCGGCACGCATTTCCGCTACGGCCAGACCATTGCGCTGTCGGACTACATGACCGGCGAGGGCAAGGACGTCACCAACCCCATGCTCGACGTCAACGACTTCATCGGCAAGTCGTTCGGCACCGGGCCGGACGGCAAGCTCTACCAGCTGCCCGACCAGCAGTTCGCGAACCTCTACTGGTTCCGCTACGACTGGTTCACCAATCCCGACTACAAGGCCAAGTTCAAGGCCAAGTATGGCTACGAGCTCGGCGTGCCCGTGAACTGGTCGGCCTATGAGGACATCGCCGAGTTCTTCACCAACGACATCAAGGAGATCAACGGCGTCAAGGTCTACGGCCATATGGACTATGGCAAGAAGGATCCTTCGCTCGGATGGCGCTTCACCGACGCCTGGCTGTCGATGGCCGGCAACGGTGACAAGGGCATTCCGAACGGTCTGCCGGTCGACGAATGGGGCATCCGCATGGAGGGCTGCCGCCCGGTCGGCTCTTCGGTGGAGCGTGGCGGCGACACCAATGGTCCGGCCGCAGTCTACTCGATCACGAAGTATCTCGAGTGGATGAAGAAGTATGCGCCGCCGCAGGCGCAGGGCATGACCTTCTCCGAGTCCGGCCCCGTGCCGTCGCAGGGCAACATCGCCCAGCAGATGTTCTGGTACACCGCCTTCACTGCCGACATGGTGAAGCCCGGTCTGCCGGTCGTGAATGCGGACGGTACGCCGAAGTGGCGTATGGCTCCCTCGCCGCACGGCTCCTACTGGAAGGAAGGCATGAAGCTCGGCTACCAGGACGCCGGCTCCGCCACGCTGCTGAAGTCGACGCCGCCGGATCGCCGCAAGGCAGCCTGGCTCTATCTCCAGTTCATCGTCTCCAAGTCGGTGAGCCTGAAGAAGAGCCATGTCGGTCTCACCTTCATCCGTGAATCCGACATCTGGGACAAGTCGTTCACCGAGCGTGCGCCGAAGCTCGGCGGCCTGATCGAGTTCTACCGCTCGCCCGCGCGCGTGCAGTGGACCCCGACCGGCAACAACGTGCCCGACTATCCGAAGCTCGCGCAGCTGTGGTGGCAGAACATCGGCGATGCGTCGTCCGGTGCGAAGACGCCGCAGCAGGCGATGGATGCTCTCGCGGCGGCCCAGGACTCCGTGTTGGAGCGTCTGGAGAAGTCCGGCGTGCAGGGCGCTTGCGGTCCGAAGCTGCACAAGAAGGAGTCGGCCGAATTCTGGTTCGCCAAGGCCCAGAAGGACGGCACCATCGCGCCGCAGCGCAAGCTCGCCAACGAGAAGCCGAAGGGCGAGACGGTGGACTACGACACCCTGATCAAGTCGTGGCCGGCGCAGCCCCCGAAGCGCGCGGAAGCGAAGTAAGCGGCGCGTAGAGCGACATCAAACACGAAAGGCCGGGAGCGATCCCGGCCTTTTCTCTTCCGTGAGTTCGCCGCGCCGCTTCCACATCGTCCTTGCGAGCGCAGCGAACCAATCCAGAATCTTTCCGCAGAGGCAGTCTGGATTGCTTCGTCGCTTCGCTCCTCGCAATGACGGAGGACGGAGCGACCGACGCGCCGCTACTCCGCCGGCTCGGCCGCGAGCGTCGGATAATCCGTGTAACCCTTGGCGCCGCCGCCGTAGAAGGTGTTCTTGTCCCAGTCGTTCAGCGCCGCTCCCTGCTTCAGCCGCTCGACGAGGTCGGGGTTGGAGATGAACGGCTTGCCGAAGGCGATGAGGTCGGCGGCGTTCGCCTCCAGCACCTTGCTGGCGAGGTCGAAATCGTAGCCGTTGTTGGCGACATAGGCGCCCGAGAAGCGCTTGCGCAACGAGGCATAGTCGAACGGCGCGATGTCGCGCGGCCCGCCGGTGGCGCCTTCGACCACGTGGAGATAGACCAGCTTCAGCGCGCTGAGGCCGTCGACGATGTGATCGTACAGGGCCTGCGGATTGGAATCCGAGATGTCGTTGGCCGGCGTCACCGGGGAGATCCGGATGCCGGTGCGCTCGGCGCCGGCCTCGGCGACGACGGCCCTGGAGACCTCCAACATCAGCTTCGCGCGGTTCTCGATCGAGCCGCCATAGGCGTCGTTGCGCTTGTTGGCGCCGTCCTTGGCGAATTGCTCGAGCAGATAGCCGTTGGCGCCGTGGATCTCGACCCCGTCGAAGCCGGCTTCCAGCGCGTTCTTCGTGGCGCGCTTGAAGTCGTCGATGATTGCAGGGATTTCGGAGAGCTCGAGCGCGCGCGGCTCGGAGACGTCGGCGAAGCCGCCATTGACGAAGGTCTTGCCCTTGGCGCGGATCGCGCTCGGTGCCACCGGGGCTGCGCCATTCGCCTGCAGATCGACGTGCGAGATGCGGCCGACATGCCAGAGCTGGATGAAGATCTTGCCGCCGCGTTCATGCACCTTGTCGGTGACCTTGCGCCAGCCGGCGACCTGCTCCTTGCTATAGATGCCGGGTGTGTCCTGGTAGCCCTGACCTTGTTGCGAGACCTGGCTCGCCTCGGTGATCAAGAGGCCTGCGGAGGCGCGCTGGGCGTAATAATCGGCGGCGAGCGGACCGGGCACGAAGGTGCCGGGTACGGCGCGGTTGCGCGTCAGCGGCGCCATGACGAGGCGGTTGGCCAGCGTGATCGGGCCGAGCTTGTAGGTCTCAAACAATTTGGTCGAACGGCTCATGGGGAATGCATCCGGGCGGTGAGAGGTCTCGAACACTTGTGCATCGCGGCATCGGGCGCAAGGGATGAGCCATACGGAAAGTGCAGGCGAGCTACGCGGCAGGGCGCGCGTAGCATAATTCATGTGCAATCTCGGCTGCGACAGCGAAATCCTGCTGTCGCGGCCGTGCGATCTCGCAAATCAGTTCGCGCCGAGGAAATCGCGCTTGCCGATCTCGACGCCGTTGTGACGCAAGATGCCGTGGGCGATCGCGGCGTGGAAATAGAGGTTCGGCAGCGAGAACGAGCTCAGGAATTGCTGTCCATTCATGGTGATGGTCTTGCCGGGGCCGATCGGAAAGGTGACGTCCTTGCCGTCGGCGCCCTCGAACTGCTCGGGCTTGAAGGATTTGACGTAGTCGATCGTCTTCGCCAGCCGCTGCTTCAACTCAGCGAAGCTCGTTTCGGTGTCGGGCGTCGCGGGCACCTCGCTTTGCGTCAGCCGCGCACAGCCTCTGGTCGCATAGTCGGTGACGAGCTGGACCTGACGCGACAGCGGCAGCATGTCCGGGAAGAGGCGCGAGCCGAGCAGGACGCTGGGATCGATCTTCCTGGCCGCGCAATGCGCCTCAGCTTTGGTGAGCAGTCCGGTCACGCTGTTCAGCATCTGCAAATAGGCGGGGACGACGGCGTCGTAGAAGGACATGTGATGCTCGCTTCAAATGGTGGGAAATCTCAGGAGAATACCTGAGCCACTCACATGGGAGCCTCATGGAAAAATACAATTGCGGACAGCGGCTTGTGCGATGCGAAAATTCTACCGCACCGTCGCCTGTGGCTGCGCCTGCGCCGTGCCGCCGCGCATGCGCGCAAGCAGCTCGGCGGTCGGCCAGGAATCCGCCGGCAGGCCGTACTTGATCTGCATCGCCTTCACGGCAGTGCGGCTCTGCTGGCCCAGCACACCGTCGACCTTGCCCACGTTGAAGCCGGCGCGCACCAGCAATTGCTGCAATTCCTTGAGCTCGTTGAACGGCAATTGCGCGACCGGCGCCGCCGGCTTGCGCATCGGCGCGGCCCCGGCGATGCGCGAGGCGAGATAGCCCGCGGTGGTCGCGTAGATCAGGGAGTTGTTCCACTCGGTGTAGGCCGCGAAGTTCGGATAGGCCATGAAGGCCGGGCCGAAACGCCCCATCGGCAGCAGCACGGACGCTGCGAGATTGTCGTTCGGCAAGGGCCGGCCGTCGGGATAGGTGACGCCGAGTTGCGCCCATGTCGAGCGCGGCTCGCGCACGGTGAGATCGGTCTTTTCCCACGGCAGGTTCGGCGGCACCTTGATCTCCTCCAGCCACGGCTCGCCGCGCCGCCATTTCAGCCCGTTTGCGATGTAGTTTGCGGTCGAGCCGATCACGTCGGCCGGCGAGCGCAACAGGTCGCGCCGTCCGTCGCCGTCGTAGTCGACGGCGTAGTTGACGTAGTGCACGGGCAGGAATTGAGTCTGGCCGAGCTCGCCGGCCCAGGAGCCGATCATCTCGTCGGGATGCAGATCGCCGCGGTCGATGATCTTCAGGGCCGCGATGGTCTCGTTCACGAACATCTCGGAGCGGCGGCAATCATAGGCCAGCGACACGAGCGATTTCAGCGTCGGCAAATTGCCCATGTTGGCGCCGAAATCGCTCTCGAGGCCCCAGAACGCGGCGATCACGGCGGGCGGCACGCCGTATTCCTTTTCCGCGCGCGCAAACGCCGCGGCGTATTGCTTGATGTGCTGCTGTCCGTTCTGCATGCGATAGGCCGCCGCCATGCGGCCGGCAAACTCGGTGAAGAGCTGGCCGAACACGCGCTGGCCGCGGTCGCGGTTGACGATGCCCTGGTCGTAGACGAGATAGGGCGAGGCCTCGGCGATCGTACGCTGCGACACGCCGGCGGCCAATGCCTGTTGCTTCACCTCGGCCAGGAAGCGATCGAAGCTCGCGCCATTGTGGCACGCAGCGGCGCGCGGCGAGGGCGCCGCCTTGGGGGCAGCGGGCTTGGGGGGCGGCGGGGCGAACTGGGCGAAGGCGGGAGGGGCAAGCGAGACGGCGATCATTGCGGCCGCAAGTCGAGAACCAAAGCAGTTCATCGGCATCAATATCTCTGGTGCTGACGCGGAGCTGCTAGGCGGCCAAGACGGCGCGTTTCACAGCGAGGGGAAGGGCGATTTCGCGAAAGAAGGCTTTCGGATAAAGGTAGTCCTCGCCCGATTCATCGACAATCCGCAGCATGCCGAGTTTGTCGGCCGCGGGATCGCGCGGCGTGACATAGACCTTGCGCTTCTCGAGGGAGGCTTCGTAGCCCTCATTGTCCACGCAGATGACCAATTGCTTGCTTCGCGACTTCGTCATGATTCCCGGAACAGGTTCTTGATCTTGTATTCCTTGCGGCCAATGCCCGCAGCCTCATACCAATGTATCTCAGCAAGACAGGTAGAGCCATCGGATAATCGCACCCGCGCAATGCCCTTGCGCTTGCGCCAGCGTCCCCGACCATAGATCCGTCGCAGCCGTGCGACCTCGCGGATGTCCGAGCCGCTGGCGAAGGTTTTCGACCTCGGTAATGTCGCCGAGAATCTCGAAATGCATGGAAATGATGGTGCCCGGGGGGCTCAGGTTGGGTCAAGTGCCGCGGCTCCGCGACGCACCCCGAAACCTTGCATCCCGGGCGGGGTCATCCCCACCTGATGTGGGCCGGCCTGCAGCGCTTCCAGCGGACGCGGCCGGCCAGGAGAGACGGCCATGAACTATTTTCGTACCGCAATGCTGCTCGCAGGCCTGACCGCCCTGTTCATGGGCGTCGGCTATCTGATCGGCGGCGCCTCGGGCGCCATGATCGCGCTCGTCATTGCCGCCGCAATGAACCTCTTCACCTACTGGAACTCCGACCGCATGGTGCTGTCGATGTACGGCGCCCATGAGGTCGATCGTTCGACCGCGCCGGAGCTGGTCGGCCTCGTCGCCGAGCTCGCGGGCCGGGCCGGCCTGCCGATGCCGCGCGTGTTCGTGATGGACGAGATCCAGCCCAACGCGTTCGCCACCGGCCGCAATCCGGAGAATGCCGCGGTCGCGGTCACCACCGGCCTGATGAACCAGCTCAGCCGCGAGGAACTCGCCGGCGTCATCGCGCACGAGCTCGCGCACATCAAGCATCACGACACGCTGCTGATGACCATCACCGCGACCATCGCCGGCGCGATCTCGATGCTGGCGCAGTTCGGCATGTTCTTCGGCGGCAACCGCGAGAACAACAATGGTCTCGGCATCGTCGGCTCGATCCTGATGATGATCCTCGCTCCGCTCGGCGCCATGCTAGTGCAGATGGCGATCAGCCGTACCCGCGAATATGCCGCCGACGATCTCGGCGCGCGCATCGTGGGACAACCGATGTGGCTGGCCTCTGCGCTGGTGAAGATCGAGGGCGCCGCGCACCAGGTCCCGAACTTTGAAGCCGAGCGAAACCCTGCGACTGCGCATATGTTCATCATCAATCCGCTGTCGGGCCACGGGGTGGACAATCTGTTCGCCACCCACCCCTCGACGCAGAACCGCGTCGCCGCGCTCCAGCAATTGGCGGCCGAGCTCGGCGCGCGCGCGGCGCCGTCGGTCGGCGCCAACGAGAACTATCCGCCGCGCGGGCCGTGGGGCCGCTCCGCCTCACGCGGTCCCTCACGCGGTCCTTCACGTGGCCCTTGGGGCTGACGCAGCCGGCAAGGGATTGCGGCCGGCTTTGTGATCTGGCGCACACAGGGTCATTTCGACTGGTGCTAACACCCTCGGCGTGACCATTCCTTCGAAAGGGGATGCGTGGCCGGCCCGCAGCCGGCCACCGTCGAAGATGACCAGAATTGCCGTGCCATTGCTGATCGTCGTTTGCGTGCTCGTCGGCTTGTCCACGCACATGGTCGTCAATTGCGGCGACGAGGACGATCCCGACATCTGCTCGGCCGTGATCGGCTTCTCGCCGCTGCGCGGCTCGCTGATCGCCTTCGCCTATGCGGGGCGCGGGCGGATCGCGCTGCGTCACGGCGATTTCAAGCGGGCGATCGCCGATTTCGACGAGGCCATCCGCCTCAATCCCAACCGCGCTTCGCTCTATCGCGACCGGGCGCTGGCGCGGCGGCAGAATGGCGACCTCGAGCTCGCCATTGCCGATTACGACGAGGCGATCGCGCATGATCCCAAGCGCGCCGCACCCTATCACCAGCGCGGTCTTGCGCTTGCCGCCACCGGCGATCTCGATCGCGCCATCCTGAGCTACAGCACCGCGGTCCGGCTCGACCCCTCCGATGTGCAGGCTCGTCTCGATCGCGGCCTTGCGTTGCTCGCCCGCGGCCAGACGGACGACGCCCGCGCCGATTTCGAGGCTGCGCTGGCGCTGCCCGCCGGCAAGGACGGTCAGGCGCGAGAGACCGCGCGCGCCATGCTCGCCGAACTCGCCAGCGCCGAGCCGACATTGGTTGCCGCGCCGCGAAGGTGACGTCTGGCGCGGCATTCGCGACACCTTCTCACGTCTTTAGGACAGGCGGCTTGCCGTATAACGGCGAGACTGGTGGGAGATGCCGACAGCGAGACTGTCGCGGTCGTCTGCTGCGCGTATGAACCAATTCATCAAGTCTTGAGTTGGATCAAGACTGGCGGGGGGCCAGAGTGCACCCCTGTCGTGCGTCTCTGGAGGAGGGTACCATGTGCAAATGGGCTTTGACGATTTTGACCGTGACTATCGCCCTGACAGCGGGGCAGGCTCGGGCCCAAAAATATGACCCGGCTTATCCCGTTTGCCTGAACGTCGTTTCTCGCGGAATGACCCCTTACTACCGGTGCAGCTTCACGACGATGGATCAATGCAGGGCGTCGGCAAACGGCCAGATGTGCGTTCTCAATCCCTATTACGCCGGTCCTGCGGCGAAAGGAAACGCTCGGCGTCAGCATCGCCAGACCTATGCGCCCCCGAGGCCGCCGGTCCACTACCGGGCTGCACCATACAACCAGTTCAATGAACCCTATTATGGAGCGTCCCAAGGTTACGCGCCTGGCGAGAAAGAGCGATTTCTCCAGAGCGTGAGACAATACATGTAAGGGATGTCGCTCGACCGTGTTGGCGCAGCGCATGCCTGGGGTGGCAGGGATCGTCGAGGTCGCAGCCGCCCCCCGATTGCGGCGGGCGCGCGAGCGCGTTCTGCGAAAGCGCAACGCGGCGATCCGATTCCATTCGGATATGACAAGGCAGACAGGACGGCGAGCCTGCCGACCGCCAACCCGCGGCGGCGATCAGGGAGGAGCAACGGCTACGTCTTCTTTTTCGCTTTGGCTTTCTTTGCGGCCTTCTCGTTCTTTGCCTTCTCCGCCTTCACCGTAACAGGCGTGCTGGCGGCCAGGCGCATCGACCGCGCGTAGCTGTCGGCGACGTTGTCGGCAGACATCTGCAGGCGCTTGGCGGCCGCATTGGCCTGCTCCATGGTGGCCTTGGCCATCATCTTGAAACGCTCGCCGGTCTCCTTGCCCTTGGCCTTGGCCGCAAGGCTGTTGAAGCGATCCCGCCGCTCCTTGGCACGGGTCATCAGGCCCGTATGCAGCTGTCTGGCCAGTTGCCGGATCACGACATCCAGGTCGGCGTCCGCCATGGTCTCTCATCCCCTTCGAAAACGGTATCGATGCGGGCGGGACTATGCAGATCGGACCCCGGCTTGGCAATTCCCGGCTGTGCGTCATCCGCAGCTTACCGAGCGAGCGCAACAAAAAAGCCGCGCTGTGCGCGCGGCTCTTTGGCTTGGCTTGGCGCCTTCCACTCACTTGAGCGAGGCGACCGGGCCGTTCGAGGCCGCCGGCTCCGGGTCGAAGCCGAACACGCCGACCAGATATTTGTAGTAGTCCGGCATCTTCTCCTTGAGCGCCTCGCGCGACTTCGGATCGTGGAATTCACTCTTTCCGGCCAGGAAGATGCTGGCGGTGACCGCGAAGAACTCCATCGGATTCTTCATCGCATAGGATTCCTTCGGCAAGAGATCCTTGGACTTGGCGAGGGCGTAATAGGCGATCACGCCCTTGTTGGCGTAGCCGTCCGGCAGCAGCCGCGCGTGGAAGGCGTGCAGCAGCTCGTGCAGCAGCACGGCCTCCTTTTCGTAACGCATCATGTCCGGCCGCAGCATGATCACGCCGAGGCCCGAATCGACCGCGAGGTCGATGGCATTTGGATTGGTCCAGCGCTGCTTGGCGGGATCCCAGACCGTCAGGGTCCGGGGCGCGGTGCGCTGCATGTCCGGCGTGACCCGGCCGTAGCAGGCGGTGGCGGCGCCTTCGTCGAGGCAGGCGAGCTCGCTCGCGACGATCGGAACGGTGTGGAAGAAGCGCAGCACGCGCGGAGAGAGGCCGACGCCTTCGACGACGTCGATCTGGCTCTTCAGGTTTTCGGTGAGCTTGTCGACGTCCTTGCGGTCGCGGTTCTCGGAGATGTCGAACATGTAGCCGCGGTAGCTCTGGAATCCCGGCGGCAGCGGCTGCGCCGCGTTGGCATCGAGCGAACCGGCGATGCTTGGACTGGCGAAGAGCGCGCCGACGATGGTTGCGGTCAGCAGCAACGCAATGCGCATGATGAACCCCCTGATGTCACTTCGCCCGGCAGATTAGGCCGCCCTTGTTTGCGAAAAGTGAGTGCGGCGAGACTAAGGCGCCGATGTTGAGGCGTGCTTAACCGTTGGTTGCAGATCGCGGAGACGGATTAGGGCCGGGTTAACCAAGCGTGGATCGGCGGCACGGTTCGGCGTACCATCCGCCTCCGGGCAACAGGCCCGGAAGTCCAGACAGCCGGAAGGGGAGGATGCCATGTATGCCGCCATCCGTCAGGCCAAGGCGAAAAGCGGGAGCGCGGAAGAGCTGACGCGCCGCATCAAGGACGGCGCCGTTCCCATCATCAGCGACGTCGAAGGTTTCCGCGCCTATTACGTCGTCTATGCCGGCGACGACACGGTCACCGCGATCTCGATCTTCGACAAGTTCGAGCAGGCCGAGGAAGCGAACAAGCGCGCCATCGCCTGGATCGAGAAGGATCTCGGCCCGCTGCTCGCCGGCGATGCCCGCGCCGTGGCGGGACCGGTGATCGTGCATACGCTTGCGTGAGGGCGCACGCTATTGATGATCGGAGCGGCGACCACACACTCGGTCGTCATGCCCGGGCTTGACCCGGGCATCCACGTCTTTCTGCGCACGCGGAAGCGCGGGGATGGCCGGGTCAAGCCCGGCCATGACGGAAGAGAGAGTGCGTCCCTCACAACTCCCTTGCATTCGAGAACGCAAAGCTCGACACCCGCCGCGTCGTCTCGTCCAGGATCAGCGTGCGCGTGATCGGCGGCTCGGCGCGCTGGGCGCAGTTCTCGCGCTCGCAGAGGCGGCAGTTGACGCCGATCGGGGTGCCCTCGGCCTTCTCCAGGTCGATGCCGGTGGCGTAGGTCAGGCGGACGGCGTGGCGGATCTCGCAGCCGAGGCCGATGGCGAAGCGCGGCTGCGGCAGCGGATGCGGCGCCACGGGGCGGCGCACCATCTGCGCGATCGAGAAATAGCGCGTGCCGTCGGGCAGCTCGATCACCTGCTTGAGCAGGCGGTCCGGCGTGTCGAAGGTCGAATGCACGTTCCAGAGCGGACAGGTGCCGCCGAATTTCGAGAACGGGAAGGTGCCGGAGGAGAAGCGCTTGGAGACGTTGCCGGCATTGTCGACGCGCAAGAGGAAGAACGGAATGCCGCGCGCGTTCGGCCGCTGCAGCGTGGTGAGGCGATGGCAGACCTGCTCGAAGCCGGAATTGAAGCGTTGCGCCAGCACGTGGATGTCGTAGTTCAGCGCCTCGGCGGCCGCGAGGAACGCGGGGTAGGGCATCATCACGGCGGCCGCGAAGTAATTGCCGAGCGTGATCCGGAACAACCGCCGCGGCGCATCGTCCAGCGGGCCGGCCCGGCCGATGATGGTCTCCAGCGCCTGCGCGCATTCCGCCAGGCCCAGCTGGAAGGCGAGCTGGAATGCGCGGCCGGGCGGATCGACCAGCTCCGAGATCAAGAGCTGACGGCGGTGGCGGTCGAATCGGCGGAGCGTCTCGCGCATCACGTCGACCGGCATGATGCGGGTCTGGATCGAGTGCTTCTCACGCAAGCGCGCGGCGAGCGCGGCATAGAGTCCCTCCGCAGGCACGTTCAGCTCGTCGCGCAGATTTTCCGCGGCCTGCTCCAGCTCCGGAAAATAGTTGCGGTTGGCCTCGATCAGCTCGCGCACCCGCTCGACCGGATTGGCTTCAAAGCGCGTGCCGACGTCGCGGTCGGCCATCTGCGCCGCCGCCAGCGTCTCGCCCTGGCGCGCCTCGGTATAGGCCGCGTAGAGCCGCTGCAGCGCGTGGGTGACGCCCGGGCAGAGCTCGGCGAGGTCGCGCAGCTCCTGCTTGGGCACGTCGATCTGTCGGAACAGGGGATCGGAGAAGATCTCGTTCAGCTCGGCGAAGAAGCGGTCCTCGTCCGCAGTGGCGAGGTCGCGGAGGTCGAGGTCATAGGTCTCGGCGAGCCGCAGCAGGATCTGCGCCGTGACCGGGCGCTGGTTGCGCTCGATCAGGTTGACGTAGCTCGGCGAGATCCCGAGCCCCTCGGCGATCTGGGTCTGCGACAGCCCCAATTGCTGCCGGATCCGCCGGAAGCGCGGGCCGACGAAAAGTTTCTTGCCGGAATCGGCGGGCATGTCTCAGGTCTCCGGACTCAATTAGGTCAGAAAGATTGACCTATTATTTACAAACTTTACAAAGTGACATCTATTACACGTTCAAATGTTACATGACATCACCAATAAAAAACAAGTCATCTATACGAAGTTTGTGTTTTCGCGTTTAGCTCCTGACACGCATCTCGCAATGCATTGTCAAGAATGTCGATGGCTGCGATCGCCATCGTCAGCGAAAGGATCAGGCACATGAACTACCAGCCCCGCGGTATCAGCACCCTCCAGGGTCCGTCCTCCTATCAGGACGAGGTCAAGGCGGCTCAGGCACTCCTCGAGACCCAGCCGACCTGGAACGGCGTGTCGGCCGAGGCCGTCGCGCGCATGCGCCTGCAGAACCGTTTCAAGACCGGCCTCGACATCGCCCGCTACACCGCCGCCGTGATGCGCGCCGACATGGCCGCCTATGACAAGGATCCCACCAAGTACACCCAGTCGCTGGGCTGCTGGCACGGCTTCATCGCCCAGCAGAAGCTGATCTCGGTCAAGAAGCATTTCGGCGGCAAGACCGACCGCACCTATCTTTATCTCTCCGGCTGGATGATCGCGGCGCTGCGCTCCGAATTCGGTCCGCTGCCCGACCAGTCCATGCACGAGAAGACCGCGGTGCCGGCGCTGATCGAGGAGCTCTACACCTTCCTGCGTCAGGCCGATTCGCGCGAGCTCAACGACATCTTCCGTCTGCTCGACAAGGCGCGCAAGGAAGGCGACAAGACCCGCGAGAAGGAGCTGATCGAGAAGATCGACAACTTCCAGACCCATGTCGTCCCCGTCATCGCCGACATCGATGCCGGCTTCGGCAACGCGGAGGCGACCTATCTGCTCGCCAAGAAGATGATCGAGGCGGGTGCCTGCGCGCTGCAGATCGAGAACCAGGTCTCGGACGAGAAGCAGTGCGGCCACCAGGACGGCAAGGTCACCGTGCCGCATGACGTCTTCCTGGCGAAGATCCGCGCCTGCCGCCACGCCTTCCTCGAGCTCGGCGTCGAAGACGGCATCGTGGTGACCCGCACCGACTCGCTCGGCGCCGGCCTGACGCAGCAGATCGCCGTCAGCCACAAGCCCGGCGACATCGGCGACCAGTACAACAGCTTCCTCGATTGCGAGGAAATCACCGCGGAGAACGCCAGGAACGGCGACGTCATCATCAACCGCAACGGCAAGCTGATGCGTCCGAAGCGGCTGCCCTCGAACCTCTACCAGTTCCGCCCCGGCACCGGCGCGGACCGCTGCGTGCTCGACTGCATCACCTCGCTGCAGAACGGCGCCGACCTGCTCTGGATCGAGACCGAGAAGCCGCATATCGAGCAGATCGCCAGCATGGTCGATCGCATCCGCAAGGTGGTGCCGAACGCCAAGCTCGCCTACAACAACTCGCCGTCGTTCAACTGGACGCTGAACTTCCGTTGGCAGGTCTACGACGCCTGGAAGGAAGCGGGCCAGGACGTCAGCAAGTACAACCGTGCCGAGCTGATGAAGGCGGAGTACGACGACACGCCGCTGGCGAAGGAAGCCGACGAGCGCATCCGTACCTTCCAGGCGGATTCGGCCAAGCGCGCCGGCATCTTCCACCACCTGATCACGCTGCCGACCTATCACACGGCGGCGCTCTCGACCGACAATCTCGCCCGCGAGTATTTCGGCGAGCAGGGCATGCTGGGCTACGTCAAGAACGTCCAGCGCGCCGAGATCCGTCAGGGCATCGCCTGCGTGAAGCACCAGAACATGGCCGGCTCCGACATCGGCGACGACCACAAGGAGTACTTCGCGGGCGAAGCCGCGCTGAAGGCGGGCGGCGCCCACAACACGATGAACCAGTTCGGCTAAGCATCGCGACAGTTCGAGAGGAGACTGACAATGACCAAAGGCAGCAATTTCTGGGTGATCGGCGGCGAGTTCGGCTCGATGAACTTCCACAAGCTCGTGGAGGGCTCGGCCCAGGTCAAAGGTCCGTTCAAGACCCGCAAGGAAGCCGAAGAGTGCTGGAAGGAAGTCTCGGAAGAGAGCCGTCACAAGGCCGGCGTCCGCTTCTCGATCGTGGAAGAGCCGCAGCGCGCCCCGGCAGCCTGATCGGCCGCTGCCGAGCTGAAACAAGAAGACGTCCAAGGACGGATGGTCCCATCCAGGCCTAGCCTGGGTGGGATCGTCTGCTTTTGCACAGGTGAAACGGCTGTGGGCGCCGTAAGTCTCTGGAATTGTGGGCCTTTGCGGAGGGTGTGGTTGCTGATAGGTTAATGGGGAGAAGTCGAGGACGAGGCCGACAATGTCAGAGCCCGAGACCAGCGGGACCCAGCCGCACCCGGTGCGGCTGCGCGATGCGCTGCTGCGCGCCCGGATCGAGGCGGCCGACCGCACCGGCGTCGTGGTCGATTTGCGCGACGCCGAGGTGGCGCGGCTCGAGATCCTCAACGACGCGCTCGATCCCCTGTTCGCGCAGGTGCCCGACCACGTCGACCTGTTCGACCGCGGCATCAGCCAGGGCGATACGCCGCGGCTGTGGATCGACGTCGTCGCCCACATCGTGATGGGCCGCGACAAGCGGATGTACCGCTTCGTCCAGGACACCCGCTTCGGCCGCATCGTGCTCGCCGAATCGCACGACACCGCAATGATCGTCGAGGCCGTCACCGACTATGTCGCGCGCCGCATGGTCGAGCGCGAGCGTGCGATGGTGGTCCCGCCCGAACCGCAGGCCACGCCCGCCGCGCCGCCGCGCCGCTCGCGCCTGTGGCCGTTCGTGTTCGGCTTCGTGCTCGGCGCTGCCGCGCTGTTCGGGGTGGCGTTGGTCGCGGCGTTGCGGAGCTGGTAAGGCACTCCCAGTCGTCATTGCGAGCACAGCGAAGCAATCCAGGAATCTTTCCGCGGAGGGACTCTGGATTGCTTCGCTGCGCTCGCAATGACGGTGAATTAAATCAACCGCACATGCTTGATCTGCCCGACCTGAAATCCGGCCCCGAGGCTTCGCACCGTCTGCTCGCAGCGCCAGCCGGCATTGTCCTTCCCGATGGTCAACAGATTGTACGCCGCCGCCGGATAGCGTCCGTGCGCGAGCGCGGAGGCCGAGGGCACGCCGAGCGCGGGAATGTCGCCGCTCGGACCCTCGAACCACATCGTCGAATGAACGTGGTCGTGCCCGTGCAGGACCAGCTCGACGCCGTGGCGCTTCAACAGCGCCAGCAGATCGGCAGCGTCCGTCATCCGCTTCGCCCGTGCGCTCGACTTCAGCGGATGATGCACCAGCAGCACGCGGAAAACGTCTTCCGCGGCGAGCCGCTCGAGCACCTCCGCAAGCGCAGCGAGCTGATCGCGCCCGAGCGTGCCGGTCGCCATCAGCGGCAGGGTCGGCACCGCCGTGGACAGGCTGATCAGGGCCAGCGGCCCGCGCCGGCGCACCGCGGGGAAGGCTGCGCCGCCGGGTGCGTCCGCGGCGATGTAGTGCAGGAACGTCTCGCCGAAGCGATGACGCGTCGCGCTGACATAGGCGTCGTGATTGCCGGGGATCGCGGTCACGCGGTCGGGCGGGCCGACGCTTTCGAGCCAGGCCAGCGCCGGCGCGAATTCCGCCTCCAGCGCCAGGTTGACGAGATCGCCCGTCACTGCGATGTGGTCGGGCGCCTGCGCCTTCATGTCGGCGACGAGCGCGTCGAGAACCTCGCGGCGCTGGTACTTGTGGCGGTTGCGCGTCCAGTTGACATAGCCGAGCGCGCGCTTGCCGGCGAGCTCGATCAGCCGCGGCTTCGGCAGAGGCGCCAGATGCGGGTCGGACAGGTGGGCGAGCGTGAAGGGGGCCAGCGTGGAGGGAGTCATGGCGCGCGAATGCCTCGCTATTGCTCCGCTGTAATGGCAAGGTCGCGCGTGCCGCGCAAGCAGGGCCTGAACGGGGTGCGTCGAGGAGCCTGATGCGAGAACGTCTGAACCAAGCCCGACGGAAAGCCGAGCCGCTGCTGCGGCGGTTCTTCCACGTCTATTTCCTGCTCGTCCGCGGCATGACGCTCGGCGTCCGCGCCGTGGTGCTGGATGCCGACAATCGCGTCTTCCTGGTCAGGCATAGCTACGTCAGCGGCTGGTATTTGCCTGGCGGCGGCGTCGATTTCGGCGAGACCATGGAAGAGGCGTTGCGTCGCGAGCTCAAGGAGGAGGGCGACATCGATCTGACCGGCGAGGCGATCCTGCACGGGGTCTTCCTCAACAGCCACGTCTCCCGCCGCGACCACGTCGCGGTCTACGTGGTCAGGCAGTTCAGGCAGGACCGCGTCCCCGAGCCCAACCGCGAGATCGTCGAATGCGGGTTCTTCGACAATGCCGCGTTGCCCGAGGGCACCACGCCCGGCACGCGGTTGAGGATCGCCGAAGTGATCGACGGCAGGCCCGTGATTGCGACGTGGCGCTGAGGGCGGCCTGTGCTAGTAACCGCTCGACGCGCACGGCAGGCCACGCCGCTCGGGCGCGAGCCGACAAGCCTCGGAGTGCCGTCCTGATGAGCTCAACGCAACTTCGTATCGCGGTGCTAGTGCCCTGCTACAACGAGGAGGCCGCGGTGGCGACCGTCGTGGCCGATTTCCGCAAGGCGCTGCCCGCGGCGGAGATCTACGTCTACGACAACAATTCACGCGACCGGACCGCCGCGGTCGCGCGCGAAGCCGGTGCGATCGTGCGCAGCGAGCGCCGGCAGGGCAAGGGCCACGTCGTGCGCCGTATGTTCGCGGACGTCGAGGCCGACGTCTATGTGCTGGTCGATGGCGATGCCACCTACGATGCGCCGAGCGCACCGATCATGATCGACAGGCTGCTCGACGAGTATCTCGACATGGTGGTCGGCCTTCGCGTCGATCAGGTCCAGGCCGCCTACCGGCTCGGCCACCGCACCGGCAACCGCATGCTGACCGGCTTCCTGTCCTCGACCTTCGGTCACGCCTTCAAGGACATCCTGTCCGGCTACCGGGTGTTCTCGCGCCGCTTCGTCAAGTCCTTTCCCGTCCTCTCCGATGGCTTCGAGATCGAGACCGAGCTTGCGGTCTATGCGCTGGAATTGTCGCTGCCGGTCGCCGAGGTCGAGACGCCCTATTACGCACGCCCCGAAGGCTCGTTCTCGAAGCTCAACACCTGGCGCGACGGCTTTCGCATCCTCGGCACCATGCTGAAGCTCTATCGCGCCGAACGGCCGTTGCGCTTCTTCACGGTAATCGGAATCCTGCTGGCGCTGGCGTCGATCATCCTCGCGATTCCGATCGTGATTACCTTCATCGAAACCGGCCTCGTGCCGCGCTTGCCCACCGCCGTGCTGTCGATGGGCCTGATGATCATGGCCCTGCTGTCGGTGTCGTCGGGGCTCGTGCTCGATACGGTGACGCGAGGGCGGCGGGAGATGAAGATGCTGGCCTATCTGTCCCAGCCGGCGACGAGACGGGACGCGGGTTGAGATCTCGGACCGGTCTGAGCAAGCGCCTCGTCCTTCGAGACAGCACTTACGCGCCTCCTCAGGATGAGGCTGATCAACGTCAGCGGCCCCTTCGAAAGTTCGGCCGCGCACTCCGCCCTCATCCTGAGGAGCCCGCCTCAGCGGGCGTCTCGAAGGATGGCCGCAGGGAAGAGCTCTCAAACGCTATAGCTACCCGGCCGGGGCAGCGAAACGGACGCCGCCCATGGACCTTCGCAGGCGCAAGTGCTACTCCGCGAATTGACATGAACGATCTCTCACTGACCATCCTTCCCGAAGCCGCCGGCGACGCCCAGGCGATCGAGCGGCTCCACGAACGCACCTTCGGCCCCGGCCGCTTCGTGCTGAGCGCCTACCGGATCCGCGAGCACGTCGACCATCTGCTCGAACTGTCCTTCACGGCCCGCATCGGCACGCTGCTGGTCGGCTCCGTCAGGCAATTGCCGATCCTGATCGGCGACACGCCGGCGCTGCTGCTCGGGCCCCTCACGGTCGAGCCGCCGTTCCGCGCCCGCGGCATCGGCCGTCAATTGATGGAGCGCGCGCTGAAGGACGCCGGGGAGAAAGGTCATCGCCTGGTGCTGCTGGTCGGCGACGAGCCCTATTACGGCCGCGTCGGCTTCAAGCAGGTCCCCAAGGGCCGCGTCACCATGCCAGGCCCGGTCGATGCGGCGCGCATCCTGGTGTTCGAACTCGTCGACGGCGCCTTCGAGGGCGTGTCGGGCGCGGTCGGCCCCGACTGGAGCAAGGCGCGGGTGTAGGCCCTCGTAATGACGGTGCGGGTCGGGGCCTTTAGGCCCCGACCGCCTCTGCATCAGAACTTGAAGTTCGCGAAAGCCCGCACGCCGATTCCCGGCAACAGCACCTGGTCCTTGTTGAAGGAGACGGCGTTGCGGATGTTCTCGTTCAAGAGGTTGTTGCCGAGGAGCCCGACATGCATCTCGCGGGCGCCGAACCAGCTTCGATCGAGCATGGTCTTGTAGCTGACCTCGGCCCTGAGCAGGTTGTAGCCGGGCGTTGGCGTCTCCCCGATCGGTGCGATGTCGTTTTGCGCGAAGGCGTGCAGCAGGTTGATCCGGGCAAACCATTCGGCGTCGCGATAGTACAGGCCACCGCCCAGCCGCTGGGGCGGAATGCGCGGCACGTTGGTGCCGTCGTCGAAGGTCGCGCGCACGATGTCGTATTGACCCTCGATGCCCCAGATTCCGTTCCAGACCGGCATCACGTCGTACTGGAACTGGAATTCGCCGCCACGAAACGTCGCGTCGCGTTGCGAATAGACCGCCTGGTTCAGTTCGAGGCCAGCGCCGAGCTGGCAAACACCGTCCTCACACGTGTTGCCGGTCAGGCGCCGGTAGATGAAACCGTTGAACTTGGTGTAGTAGCCGGTGATTTCGAAGCGAAGCGGCCCTACCGCCCGCCGCAGTCCCGCCTCGACCGACTTGGCGGTCTCGATGCCGAGATTGGGATTGCCGATGTCGAAAGTGGTGGTGGCATCGTGGCCGCCGCGCGAAAACAATTCCGCCGGCCTCGGCGCACGCTCGACATATTGGCCGGTGATGCTGGCGACGAGGTCCCAAGGAAGGTTGTGGATCAGGCCGATGCTTCCGCTTACCGGCGTGAAGTTGCGGTTGACCGCGGTCGCGGGGCCGATCGCGGTGGGATCGGCGGTGAGGTCGAACACGTCGGGAACGAAGGCCGGTGCCGTGCCGCTCAACCGGGCGCTCTCGACGCGCCCGGCGATCTGAGCCTTGGTGAGTTCGCTGAACTTGAACTCGTTGAAGATGTACCCGGCGACCTTTGTGTTCTTGTTCGGATCGAACAGTCCGTTGACCGGGCTGCCTGGATCGTCCGGGCTCGGCGCGGTCAGCTTCTGGTGCGAGGCCTGAACGCCGACAGCGGTGGTCAGCGCGGCAAAGCGGACGTCGAACGGCGCAAGCTGCACCTCGACGCGGCCTTCCTGCTCCTTGTTGGTGAAGGTCTGTCTCACGCCGAGGGAGCCGAGGTCGGCGGAATCGGCAAGCCCGACCTCATCGTGCTTGTAGTCGGTGGCGCCGGCCCAGAACCGGATCGCATCGATCGCCGCCGAGTCCGGTCGATATTCGCCCTTGGTCGTGAACCTGGTTTGTCGTCCGTCGATCCGCGTCAGGAACTCGCTGCCTTCGATACCGGGAATGTGGTAGAGCGCGTTGTGCTGTGTGATCGCCGCGCCCACATAGCCGCCGTGGAAGATGTAGGAGCCGCCGACAGATCCGCCGTAGGCCTGCGATGCCGAATTCGGCTGGCGTCCGTTGAACGGCAGCGTCGGGTCCGTCAGGAACGGGTAGCTCGGGATGTTGTAGTCGCCGGCCTTGCGGCCAAAGGCATCGGCATGGAAGGCAAAGTTGCCGCCGCCGGCGTCGAGCAGCACGGCGCCTTCGGTCCCGCGATCGACCGACGTCACGGCCGTCCGCGTTTCCGCGGTGATGCAGCCCGGCGATCCCACGTTGGCCAGCGGCGCCTTGGTGGGAAGTCCGTAAGTCGGAAACGGCGCCGTGCAGGGCGGCAGGGCATCCGGAATGCGATTGTTGGTTGCGCTGACCACGCCGCCGATTGCGGTGGAGCCGTAGCGCAGCGTCGCCGGTCCGCGGATGACCTCGACCTGGTTGGTTGCCAGCGGATCGATCGGCACGAAGTGATCCTCGCCGAGATCGGACGCGCCATTGCTGCCGATTCCGTTCTCGACAATGCCGACCCGGTTGTTATCAAGACCGCGAATGATCGGGCGGCTGGATGCGCCGGGTGCGAATTCAGAGCCGGTAATGCCCGGCTTCGCGAACAGGAGGTCGCCGAGCGTGCCGCCGCCGATGCGGCGAATCTCCTCGTTCGGCACCACGGTGACGGTCGCAAACTGATCGGTGACGACTGGCAGCACGCCTTGCTGAGGCGCGGCGGGCACGGGAGCTGCCGGTGCCGCTTCCGCCGTCTGCTCGCGGCTGCGCACCCGCGCGGTCCGCGTGCCACGGCCCGCGGTGCGCGACGGCACCACCGCGCGACGCACGATCGGACTTGGGGCGGTCACGGTGACGGCGGGAAGCTCGGTCGTTGATGTGCCCTGCGGCGCTTGAGCGAAGGCGGGCGTGGCGGCGGCGCCGAGCAGGAGCAGGCTTGCTCCGCCAAGGCGTTGCGCGCGTCGCGATTGAGTTGACATGGTCCTGATTCCACTCAGGCGCCGTCCGGATGATGGTCTGCTGATCGGAGGCGGCCTGCCGTCGCAATGCGACGGAATTCGACTTCAACTTCTCCCAGACTTTGCCGATGCGCGGCGAGGCTGGGCGTGATCAAGCGTTGGAGTCAGGATGCAGGAGGGGCGCGCGGCTGGAACGCCGTGCCGGCCGATTTCAGATGAGCGAATTCGGCGTCGAGGCTGCGCCGGAGCAGCCCGATCGCCTGCGGCAGCAGCAGCACGGGCGGCGTCGCCGACACGACGGCGCCCGCCATCGCAATGATGGTGCAGATGGCGCAATAGTTTCCGCCCGGATGCTCGTGGTCGGAATCTCCAGGCGATTGCTTCTGCGCCGCTGCGCGGTCGATCGCAGCAACGCCTATGGTGCCGTCCTTGGTGCCGTCGGACTGCTGGACCGTGGATTGAGCCAGGGGCGCGGCCTGCGCGAACCAATGGCTGTGGCCGAACGTCAGCGCGAACTGCACCAGCATCGCGAACAACGCGAGCCGGGCGCCGTGCCTGCTGTTCGACCGGAACCACTTCATCTGAAAACGCCACCCCCACACCGGGGCGCCAATCCCAGGACGCCGCGATGTTATAAAGTAACATCGCCCGATCGGTTCACCGATGTCAACGGCGGGCGGATCGGCGAAGGCTCGCCGCCGAGCTGATGTGTCGTTCGGGCAACTAACGCGGACTTGGCTTTGGTTGAATCGATGCCGGCGAGGAGCTCGGATCACCTCTCCCGCAGGGAGAGGTGATCCATGGACAGTCGGCCGAATTTCATCGCGCCTCGGAGCTCACCGCCCCTCGCGCACCCAGGTCGCCGCAAACGCGCCGAGCAGCAGCAGCAGGCCGATCAGGCCGGAGAAGATCGGCAGCACGCCGACGCCCTTGACCACGCTGGCGTCGCGCATCCGCACGCCCATCCAGCCGTCGCCGTGGAACATGCCGACCGAGCGCACGGGCAGGATGCGCGGCAGCTCGACGCTCGAGCCGCTCGCCACGCGCACGGCGTCGCCGCCGGTCGCCTGTGTCAGCGGCTTCAACGTATCGACCGTGGAGGTCACTTCCGAAAATTCCCTCGGGTTGGTCGGGCCGACATTGATCAGCGCCTTCAGCGTACCGTCGGTGGCCTGCCACAGGCCGAGCTCGCTCGCCGGCAGGCTGGCGCGCCACTCGCCGGGATCGCCGGCGCTCAGCGTCAGATCCTGCGATACGCCCGACGGCGAGGTCACGCTGACGGGCTGGACGCTGTCCGCCATGGTCTGACGCACCACGACGAGGTCCTTGCCCTGCACCTGGAGGCGCAGCGCTTCTTCGTCGAGATCGGGCTGCTTCATCAGCCAGTGCGACATCCGCCTGAGCAGGTCGAGATGCGGACCGCCGCCCTCGTAGCCGCGGGCCCACAGCCAGATGTGGTCGGACAGCAGGAGCGCGACGCGGCCCTCGCCGAAGCGCGACAGGAACAAGAGCGGCTTGCCGTCGACGCCGGTCATGACCGGCGGGTTGACCGCATTGCGGGTGTCGACGGTGCGGAAGAACCGGCTCCAGCGCGGCGGCTCGCTGGCGGAGCCTTCCAGCCCGCGCGTGACGGGATGGCGTTTGCCGATGTCGGACAGATGCGCATGGAACGGCTTCTCGGTGACGCCGACGGGTTCGGCCGGCAGCACCGAATCGAGCGGCGTGCGCCAGATGCTGCTGTTCGAGGCATAGTCGGGGCCGGCCGAGACCAGCACGGCGCCGCCCGCGCGCACGTAACGCGCCATGTTCTCGAAATAGGGGATCGGCAGCACGCCCTGGCGGGCATAGCGGTCGAAGATGATCAGCTGGAATTCGTTGATCTTCTGCTGGAACAGCTCGCGGGTCGGAAACGCGATCAGCGACAATTCGTTGATCGGCGTGCCGTCCTGCTTCTCCGGCGGGCGCAGAATGGTGAAATGCACGAGGTCGACGCTGGCGTCGGACTTGAGCAGGTTGCGCCAGGTGCGCTCGCCCGAATGCGGCTCGCCCGAGACCAGCAGCACGCGCAGCTTGTCGCGCACGCCGTCGATGGCGACGACGGCGCGGTTGTTCACCGGTGTCAATTCGCGCTCCAGCGGCGAGGCCTCGATCTCGACGATGTTCGGCCCGGCATGCTTGATGTCGACGTCGACGCTCGCAGCCTGGCCGCTGGAGAGCGTGCGCTCGTTGATGACCTCGCCGTCGCGGCGGACCGTGATTCTGGCGCGCTCGCCGGAGACGCCCTGGTCGTCGAGGCGGTAGCTGATGGTCTGGCTCTGCCCGACGATGCCGAAGCGCGGCGCGGCGGTGATCGCGATGCGGCGGTCACGCTCGTCCTTCTGCCCGGTGACCAGCGCGTGCACCGGCGCCTGGAAGCCGAGCGCAGCGGCGTTCGCGGGAATGTCGTGGACGCGGCCGTCGGTGATCAGGAACGCGCCGGCGACGCGGTCGACCGGGACGTCCGCCAATGCCGAGGCCAGCGCGCCGAACAGTTTGGTGCCGTCGGTCTCGCCGTCGGCCTGTCCGGCCTCGACGACACGGACCTCGAGGCCCTTGATCTTCTTCAGGCTGTCGACCAGCGCCTCCTGCGCTTGCGCAGCTTCGCGGTTGCGGTTGCCGAAGTTCTGGCTCGGGCTCTTGTCGACGACGACAGCGGCGACCGAGGTGAGCGGATCGCGGTCCTCGCGGGTGAAGGAGGGATTGGAAAGCGCCAGCAGGAACAGCGCCAGCGCGGCCACGCGCACCGCGGCCCCCCGCGCGCGCGCCAGCAGCAGCACGAGCGCGACGACGACGATCGCGGCGAGCGCGAGCCACAGCACGATCGAGGGGACAAGCGGTGTGAACGCGATGCCGTAGTTCATGGTTTCGCTCTCTCGGCATCGTCATGGCCGGGCTTGTCCCGGCCATCCACGCCTTGCCACGGGCCGCGAAGAACGTGGATGCCCGGCACAAGGCCGGGCATGACGGCTTCTGTTTGGCGGCTGTTCAATCTCGAAATTCGCATCATTGCCCCAGCCGTTCGATCAGCGCCGGAGCGTGGACCTGGTCGGCCTTGTAATTGCCGGTCAGCGTGTACATCACGATGTTGGCGCCGGCGCGGTAGGCGAATTCGCGCTGGCGGGGGTCGCCGCCGGTCACCGGCAGCATGGCCTGTCCGTCGGGCCGCACCGCCCAGGCGCCGGCCAGGTCGTTCGAGGTGATGATGATCGGCGAGACGCCGTCGCCGCCGCGCGCCGGCCGCTGCGCGCTCTCGTCGTCGTCTTCGCGCGGCAAGGTCTCGACCCAGGTCTGGCCGGCGGTGAAGCGGCCGGGGAAGTCGCGCAGCAGATAGAAAGTCTTGGTCAGCACGTGCTCGCGCGGCACCGGCTCGAGCTCGGGCACGTCGAGCGAGGACAGGATCTCGCGCAGCGTCTGCATGGCCGGCGTCTGCGCCGCGCCGTTGGCGCCGGGCGGCGCCTCGATCGCGTCGCGGGTGTCGAACAGCACGGTGCCACCCTGCTTCATGTAGGCGTCGATCTTGTTGATGGCGTCCTGCGGCGGCTTCGGCGCGCCCGGCACGATCGGCCAGTAGATCAGCGGGAAGAAGGCGAGTTCGTCGCGCGTGGGATCGACGCCGACGGGATCGCCTGCCTCGAGCGCCGTGCGCTGCGCCAGGAACAGCGTCAGCCCGTTCATGCCCGCCTTGACGATGGAATCGACGTCGGCATTGCCCGTGACGACATAGGCGAGGCGGGTCTGCGACACCGACTTCATCGCGAACTCGTCCGTGACGCCGTCGGCACGCGACGGCGCCGGCGAGAGCGCCGCAAATCCCGCGAGCAAAGCGAGTGCGATCGCCGCGGGCGCGGCACGGCGGCGCAGCAGCGCGGCAATGCCGCCGCCGAGCACCGCGATGATGATGGCGTCGATCAGGAACAGCGCGAGCGCGGTCGACAGCAGCCAGCCGCGCAAGTCGCGCGGCTCGGCATTGGTGTAGGTGGCGTGCCGGGCGCGCAGGCTCGCGGTGTTCAGGGCGGCGATGCGGTCGGCGCTGGCAAGCGTGTTCACGGCGAGCGGTCCTTCTGCCGGACCGTAGAAGCCGGGCGGATGATCTGATGTGGCGCGGTCGCGATAGTCGGCAGGCAGGGGCTTTGCGGTCGCGGGCGGCGGACCGAACGCGCCAAATCCGTCGAGGATGTGCAGCGGCGCCACCGTCTCGGTGCTCGCTTCGCCGGCAACGCCGGCGCCGGGCTTTGCGGTGTAGCCGGACATGTCGACCACCCGCCGCAGCATTTCGACGAAGGTGCCCGACATCGGCAGGTCAGACCAGCGCATGTCGGCGCTGACGTGGAACAGGCTGACGAGCCCCTTGCCGCGATGCTCGCCGGTGACGAGTGGCGTGCCGTCTTCCAGCGAGGCCCAGCTCTTGGTGGCGAGCACGGCGTCGGGCTCGGCCAGCACCTGCCGGCTCACGGTGACGTCCTTCGGCACCGCGACGCCGGCGAACGGGCCGTCGGCGGCGAAGGAGGCGAGACGCTGCGGCTTCTCCCAGGTCAGGCTGCCGCCGAGCGTGCGGCCGCCCTTGCGCAGCTTGACCGGCACGAGGTCATCCTCCGCCTGTGCCAGCCGGGGCCCAGCGAACCGCACCAGCACGCCGCCCTGGTCGACCCAGGCATTGAGGCGCTCGCGCAGCTCGGGCGAGATGGTGCCGACATCGGCGAGGATGATCATCGGCAGCTTCTGGTCCAGAAACTGCGTGATGCCCTGTTGCGGCGAGCCCTTGTCGGCGAGCCTGACATCGGCGAACGGCGCCAGCGCGCGGGTGAGATAGAAGGTCGGCGCCAGCAGCGGCTGTGCGGTCTCGCTGGTCGCGCCCGAGACGACGCCGATGGCGCGGCGGCGCCAGCGCTTGTCGAGCAGTTGCACCGCGCCGGCGGAGCGCTCGCCGGAGATTTCCAGTCGCGTGATGTCGTTGCGCAGCTCGACCGGCAGGTCGAACGCCGCTTCGGTTTCCTTGTCCTGCGGACCGAACGAATAGCGCGCCTCGCCGATCGGCGAGGCCTTCTGGTCCAGCGCGCGCACCGTGCCGACCGCGATCCCGCCGTCGGTGCGCAGCACCTTCACCGTCATCTTCGCTGCGGCGTTCTCTGCGGCGACCAGGGCCAGCGGCGAGGAGGTGCCGCCTGCGAACACGGTCAGGCTGCGGTCGCCGATGGTCTTGCCGAGGCCGGCCACGAAGTCCTCGCCGCGGCCGGTGTCGACGCCGTCCGAGAGCCAGGCGATCTCGCAGTCGCCGGTGACCTTGAGGAAACGGTCCACCGCGGCCAGCGTCTCGACGCGGTCGATCGAATAGGGCTTCGGCGCCAGCTGCCGCAGCGCCACGCGCGCCGCACCTGCCGGCATCAAGGTGATGTCGCGGTTCGGCTCGGACAGCGGCACCAGCGCGATGCCGCGGCCCTCGTTGTCGGCATTGGCGATCAGCTCGTCCGCGGTCCTGATCCTGACGTCCCAGTGCGATGCGGCGCTCCAGCCGTCGTCGATCATGATCATCAGCGGCGCCTTGCTGCCGGCGAGGCCCGTCTGCGGATTCCAGATCGGGCCGGCGGCGGCGAAGATCACCAGCGCGGCGGCGAGCAGGCGGAGCGCGGTCAGCCACCAAGGTGTCCGTGAGGGCGTCTCTTCGCGCGGCGTGATGTCGAACAACAGCCGTGTCGGCGGAAACTCGATGCGGCGCGGCCGCGGCGGCATCACGCGCAGGAGCCACCACAGCACGGGCAGGCTGAGGAGGCCGATCAGGAGCAGCGGTTGCGTGAAGGCGAGCGGCAATCCCATCATGCGGCCGGCCCCGCCTTGATCGTCGTGGTGCGGGCGCCCGACTTGCTCACCTGCATGCCGGCATGCAGGAACAGCAAGAGCTCGGCGGCGGAGCGGTCGGTCGCGTGCGTGGTGAACAGCCAGTCGAGCTTGCCCGTCTCGGCGCGGATCTGGTCGCGGTGCAGCGCGAGGCGCGCGGTGTAGTCCTGCGCCCAGCTCTCGGCGCGGCCGGCGGTGATCACGCCAAAGCCTTCCGGCTCGACGAACTCGACGCGGCCGGAATAGGGGAACGATTCCTCGGCGGGATCGACCACCTGCACCATCGTGCCGTGCGCGCCGGAGCTGGACAGCCCGGCGAGCGTCGTCCTGATCTCGGCGATCGGCGACCAGAAATCCGACAGCACGATGATCTCGGCCAGCGCGGCCGGCACGAAGGATGGCGGCAGGCTGAGGCGGTCGGCATCGTCATGCAGCATCGCCTGCGCCATCCTGTCGATGACGCTGCGGCTTGCGGTCGGCGCCATCAGCCCGGGAATGCCGACGCGCTCGCCGCCGGCGACGAGCAGCTCGGCCAGTGCGAAGGCGACGATCAGTGTCCGCTCGAGCTTGGACTCGCGCGCAGTCTTCGAGGCGAACGCCATCGAGGGCGAGCGGTCCGGCCAGATCCAGACCGTGTGCGAGGCTTCCCATTCCAGCTCGCGCACGTACAGGTGGTCGTCGCGCGCCGAGCGGCGCCAGTCGACGTTCTGCGACGGTTCGCCCGAGACGAAACGGCGGTACTGCCAGAAATTTTCGCCCGAGCCGGCGCGGCGCCGTCCATGCAGGCCGTGGATGACGTTGGCGGCGATGCGGCGGGCCTCGAGCACCAGGCGCGGCAACGAAGCGGCGAGCGTGCGGCTTTCGCCATCGGCACGTCGGATCGCCAGGATCTCCTTCGCTGCCCGCCCGTTCTCCGCTGCCATCAACCGATCCGTGTTTTCAATTGCCGGATCACGTCCGGAATCGTGCGGCCTTCGGCGCGCGCCTGGAACGTCAGCGCCATGCGGTGCTTCAGCACGGGCTCGGCAAGATCGAGCACGTCGTCGATCGAGGGCGAAAGGCGCCCGTCGATCAGCGCACGCGCGCGCACTGCCAGCATCAGGGATTGGCTGGCGCGCGGGCCGGGACCCCAGGCGATGAACTTGCCGGCTTCGCCGGCGTCCGGTCCCGGGCGGGCCGAGCGCACCAGCGACAGGATCGCCTCCACAACGGAATCGCCGACCGGCAGGCGCCGGATCAGGCGCTGCGCGGTGATCAGCGCATCCGGCGTCATCGCGCCCTTGGCCAGCGTCTCCTCCGCGCCCGTGGTCTCGAACAGGATGCGGCGCTCGGCATCGCGGTCGGGATAGTCGACGTCGATCTCCATCAGGAAGCGGTCGAGCTGGGCTTCGGGCAGCGGATAGGTGCCTTCCTGCTCCAGCGGGTTCTGCGTCGCGAGCACGTGGAACGGTTTCGGCAGATCATGACGCGCGCCGGCGACGGTGATGTGCTGCTCCTGCATCGCCTGCAGCAGCGCCGATTGCGTGCGCGGTGAGGCGCGGTTGATCTCGTCGGCCATCAATAGCTGCGCGAACACGGGACCGGAAATGAAGCGGAAGGCGCGCCTTCCCGCGGTGCTCTCGTCCAGCACTTCGGCGCCGAGAATGTCGGAGGGCATCAGATCGGGCGTGAACTGGATGCGCTTGGCGTCGAGACCGAGCGTGACGCCGAGCGTCTCCACCAGCTTGGTCTTGGCAAGGCCCGGCACGCCGATCAGCAGCGCATGGCCGCCGGAGAGGATGGTGACCAGCGTGTTCTCGATCACGCGATCCTGGCCGAAGATGACCGAGGCGATCGCGTCCTTGGCCGCGCGAACCTGGCTCGACACCTGCTCGGCCGAACGGACGATCCCGTCCTCGAGTTTCTCGACACTCTCCGCCATTCGCTTGCTCCTTCAGCCTGCCACGCGGCTCGCTTGCATCGTCAGATCAGCACGCCAAGATCATCGCACCAAGATCATCACGCCAAGATCATCACGCCAAGATCATGGGCCCCATGCTAGACTTGCAGGAAGGCCATGTATTCGTTGAATTAACCTATCCCCACCTTATCGGCTTCGGGTTATGTAGGGCATCACGAAGTGGCGACCTCCACACCGGACTTTTCCGGATGGAACCGCGCGCCTAAGTACAACGTAGACCTGCACCAATCGTGCCAATCACAAAGTCAGGGCAAACCATGGCGAACCAAGGGCAGAGCGCCGATCGGGGTCTGGAGGGACTGACGGCCGCCGCCAAAAGCGCTGCCAATGCCGAAGGCGCCAAGAAGGGCCTGCCTCCGGTGCATCTGTGGAATCCGCCGTTTTGCGGCGATCTCGACATCCGAATCGCCTCCGATGGTACTTGGTTCTACATGGGGACGCCAATCGGGCGTCCCGCCCTGGTCCGGCTGTTTTCGACTATCTTGAAGCGCGAGGGTGACAAGCATTTCCTGGTCACGCCGGTGGAGAAGGTCGGCATCCGCGTCGACGATGCGCCGTTCATGGCGGTCGAGATGCAGACGGACGGCGAGGGCGGCCATCGTGTGCTCCGCTTCCGCACCAATGTCGATGACTGGGTCACCTGCGACGCGGCGCACCGGTTGCGTTTCGAAGAGGCGGAGGATGGCGGGCTGACGCCCTATCTGCACGTTCGCGCCGACCTCTGGGCCAAGGTGACGCGCGCGCTCTATTACGATCTGGTTGACATGGGTGAGGAGCGGATGGTCGATGGCCAGCCGATGTTCGGTGTCGAGTCGGCCGGCGAGTTCTTCGCCATGGCCGATGCGGAGCAGGTGAGGGCGGCGCTTTGAATTTGAACAACCCGATCCTGACGAACGAGCCGGTCGCGCTTGGCGCTGCGGATTTCTTTGCCCGCTCCAGGGCGCGGCTCGGCTTCGACGTGCCGCCCGGCCTCTATGATCCCAACGTCATCCCCGCCTCGGGCGATCCCGGCACCGACAAGATGCTCGAGATCATCGCGCGGGAGCAGCCGGTGCGTCCCGCAGCGGTCCTGATCGCGGTGGTCGACCATCCCGAGCCGACCATCCTCCTGACGCAGCGCTCGGCGCATCTCAACGATCATGCCGGCCAGATCGCCTTTCCCGGTGGCAAGATCGACGCCACCGATGCCTCGCCGCTGGATGCGGCGCTGCGCGAGGCCGAGGAGGAGGTCGGGCTGTCCAGAGACTTCGTCGAGCCGCTCGGCTATCTCGATCTCTACGGTACCGGCTTCGGCTTCCGCATCCTGCCGACGGTGGCGAAGGTCCGGCCGGGCTTTTCGCTCAGCATCAACCATTCCGAGGTTGATGATGCCTTCGAGGTGCCGCTATCCTTCCTGATGAATCCGGTGAACCATCAGGTGCACAGCAAGGAGTTCCGCGGCACGCCGCGGTCCTATTACGCGATGCCATTCGCGGAACGCTACATCTGGGGAGCGACGGCGGGCATGCTGCGTGTGCTGTATGAGCGGATCTACTCGTCATGATCCGGACGGTTCTGACCGAGATCGGAATCTTCCTCATCCCGTTTGCCGTCTATGCGCTGTTCCTGGCCGCCACGCGCTCCGGCGTGTTCGCGCGATCGTCCTGGCCGGTTACGATCGTTTCGCGCCTCACCCTGGTTGCGCTCGCCCTCGTCATCGCCGGCCTGATCGGCCTTGCGCATTACTCCGGCGCGCCGCCGGATTCGACCTACGTTCCCGCCCATATCGAGAACGGCAAGCTCGTGCCGGGTACGGACAAGTAGGGGCCAGCCGATGAGCGCCGAGCCGCTATTCGCCCATGCCCCCTGGCTGACCGCAGGGGGGACCGCGCGCGTCCTGGCGCTGCTCGGCACCGATGGCGAGGAGGCGCGGGTGGTCGGCGGCGCCGTGCGCAACGCGCTGCTCGGCCTTGCGCCGGGTGACATCGACATCGCGACGACGGCGCTGCCGGATGAGGTGATCCGGCGTGCCAAGGCGGCCGGCATCAAGAGCGTGCCGACCGGCATCGACCACGGCACCGTCACGCTGGTGATCGATGCCCACCCCTATGAAGTCACGACGCTGCGCGAGGACACCGAGACCTTCGGCCGCAAGGCCAGGGTCGCGTTCGGCCGCGACTGGGTCAAGGATGCCGAGCGGCGCGACTTCACCATGAACGGCCTGTCGGTCGATGCGCGCGGCGTCGTCTACGATCATGTCGGCGGCATTAACGACGCCAAAGCGCGGCGCGTGCGCTTCATCGGCGATCCCGACCAGCGCATCGCCGAGGATTACTTACGCATCCTGCGCTTCTTCCGCATCCACGCCGCCTTCGGCGCCGGTGAGCCCGACCGGGACGGCTATCTCGCCTGCATCCGCGGACGCGCGGGCCTGGCGAGCCTGTCGGCCGAGCGGGTGCGCATGGAGATGCTCAAGCTGCTGGTCGCCCGCGGTGCGGCTGCGGCCGTGCGGGCCATGGCCGAGGGCGGATTGTTGCAGACGCTGATCGGCGGCGTCGTCTATACCGGTCCCCTGGACACGATGATCGCGATCGAGCGCGAGCTCGGCCTCAGCCCCGGCAGCACGCGGCGCCTGGCCGCGCTCTCGGTCGCCGTCACCGAAGACGCCAAGCGCCTCGCCGTGCGCCTGCGGCTCTCCAATGCCGAGGCCAAGGCGCTGGACTCGATGGGGCACCGCTGGTGGCGCTTCGCCACCAAGGACGAAGCCAAGGCACGGCGCTTGCTGTACCGGCTCGGGCCCGAGCGCTATCAGGACCGCGTATTGCTGGGCTGGGCACGCGCCGCCGCTGACGTGCATTCGCCGCGCTGGCGCGCACTCGCCGAGCTGCCGCAGCGCTGGAGCGCGCCGAAATTCCCGCTGAAGGCCGCCGACTTCATCGCCCGCGGTCTCGCCGAAGGACCCGCGCTCGGCCATGTGCTGACGCTCGCCGAAGACGCTTGGCTCGCGGCGGATTTCCCATTAGAGCAAGCCGCACTCGCCGCCATCGCCGATCAAGCCGTCGCCCGCGTCAAGCGCGACCAGAAAGATTGACCATCCTCTCGGGCTTCGCCGATATCTCGCTTCCGCAGCTTCTGCTGGTCGCAGCGATGGCGTTGTTTGCTTCGATCATCGGCGGTCTCGCCGGTTACGGCACCGGCGCCTTGATGCCCCTGGTGCTGGTGCCGCTGGTCGGGGCCGAGCCCGTGGTGCCGATCATCGCGATCTCCGCGATGCTGACCAATGCGAGCCGTGCGCTGGCCTATGTCCGCCATGCCGACCGCCGCCGCGCAGCTATCGTGCTGGCCTGCGCAGGCTTGACCACCGCACTCGGCGCCTATGGCTATACGCGCCTCACCAATGCCGGCGCCGCGCTCGTGATCGGCGCCATGCTGATCCTCAGCGTGCCGCTGCGCCGCGTGCTCCGCCGCCGCGATGTCAGGATCGGCGATGCCGGCCTTGCCGCCGGCTCGGTCGGCTACGGCGTCCTGGTCGGCGGCACCTCGGGCTCCGGCGTGATCCTGCTCTCGCTGCTGATGGCTGCAGGGCTCGAAGGCGCCGCCGTGATCGCGACCGATGCGATGATCTCGCTCGGCACCGGCCTGATCAAGATCGCGGTGTTCGGCCTCGCCGGCGCCGTCACCGCACAGGTGCTCGCCTTGGCGCTGCTGATCGGCGGCATGGCCCTGCCCGGCGCGTTCCTGGCCAGGGCTTTCGTCGAACGGATGCCGGTGCGCATCCACACCGCCATCCTCGATGCCGCCGTCATCGCCGGCGGGCTGGTGATGATCTCGGTGGCGGTGCGGCAGTCGATGGTCTAGACGACGCCGGCCTCTTGGCGCCCTGGGATCATTTGATGTCGCTGCAGTCCTGGCTGCGTCGCGTCGAGCAAATGTCGCGCGCATAATCCGTATTTGACAGCTCCATCCTGTGTCGCCGACGCTACAGCAGCAACGCGAGATTACCTCTACAAGTTGGCTGAAGCGGACGGCCGGTCATCGGCGGTTCTAGCGGCGCTCGCACGGCGACCGCCCTGTCACGGCGCACCAACGTTTGAGGGAAGTTATGAAGTCCACCGTTTCTGCTGCTCTCCTGGTCTCGACTCTCTGTCTGTCCCAGGGCGCCTTCGCGGCCGATCTCGGCAGGGCTTACACCAAGGCGCCGCCGGTGCCGGTCGCATTCAGCTGGACCGGTTTTTATGCCGGCGTGCATGGCGGTTATGGCTGGAGCGATCCGACGGCGACCTTCGATCCGGGCGCGCTCGCAACCGGGACGGTCCCCGGCTATGTCGTCACGGGTGGCACTGGGCCGTTCTCCCTGGATGTGAGTCCCAAGGGTGGATTTGGCGGCGGCCAGATCGGCTATAACTGGCAGTCCGGCACGTTTGTGTACGGTCTGGAAGCGGATGTCAGCGGCGCAGCCATCAGGGAGACGGCGAGCCGCCCCTTCAGCGTCACCGGAACGATCGGCGGCGACAATGGCGCCTTCACCGGCGTGTTCAATCTCAAGCAGGAAATCGATGTCTTCGGCACGGTCCGCGGACGTCTCGGATACGCGGCGAACAATGTGCTGATCTACGGTACCGGTGGCTTCGCCTGGGGCCACGTCAAGAACAGCATCTTCACCTCCAATCTCGCCACGCCGAACATTGCCAATTTCAACGGCTTCTTCCCGGCCCTGACGCGAAGCGCGTCCTCGTCGGAGGTCCAGGTGGGCTTCTCCGCGGGCGGCGGCCTGGAATGGGCTTTCGATTCGCGCTGGACGTTCAAGGCCGAGTACATCTACATCAATCTCGGAAAGTCGAACGGCAATGCTCTTGCATTCCCCGGAGCGTCCTTCACGGACACCGAGGTTCAGCTTCATACCGCCAAGGGCGGCATCAACTATCGGTTCTGATCCGACCGACATCAGCTCGTAGCGAGGATGGGTCGAGCCCTTGCGAAACCCATCGCCTCGATCCGGGTCGTCATTTGCGCACCGCCGGTGCGGTGAGCAGCATCGTCAGTGAGGCAGCTCGTGGCGGTCACGACGTGATCAAGGGCGAACGGTGCAGCCATTCATGGCTGCGCAGTTGATCCAGCACGAATTTCGCAACGTCTTCTCGCGAGATGGTTCCGCCGCGAAAGCCGGAGAGGTCCGTCAGCGCCCGCACCGCGCCGCGGCCGGGCTTGTCGTTCAGGACGGTGGGGCGAACGAGGACCCAGTCGAGGCCGCTGTCCCTGACGATGGCTTCCTGCCTGTCCTTATCGGCATACACCTCCTTCAGGAGAAGCGGGAAGATCAGCTTGTCGAAGACGAAGCCGCCGTGCCCGCGGCTGTCGCCGGCGCCGATCCCGGTGATGGCGACCAGGCGAGAGACGTGCTCGGCCTTCATCGCCTGAACGAGCAAGCGCGTCGCGGTCGAAAGCAGCGTCACCTCGCGGAAGGGGCTCGCTGAGGTGCCGAGTGCGCTGACGACGCCCTCCTGGCCTTTCACCGCTTCACGCAACGCCTCTTCGTCGCTGACGTCGCCGACGATGATCCTGGCGCCGTTTATTTCCTTCGCCTTGTCCGGCGACCGCACCAGCGCGGTGACCTGATGGCCGCGCGCCAGCGCCTCGCGCACGATCAGGCGTCCGGTGCCGCCGGTCGCGCCAAGAACCAGAATCTTCGCTCGGGAAGTTTTCGCGTTGTTGTCGGTGGCAATGTTCATTGTTGTCTCCATGAATGGGAGACGCCTCGCAGGAGGCGGTCCCGCTGTCTCAGTCTTCGCGAGAGGTTCGGATGGGGATCGGTCAGAGCGTGCCGTCGGCGAGCAGCTCGCGGGTGCGCTTGAGCGTCGACAGGAGCGCGGCCTTGTAGCCCTTGTCGCTGTCGAACTGCGCCTGCTCGGCCTGCTCCTCGGGACCGTTCGGCTCCCGTCCGCGCAGGCCGAGGTAGCAGTAGAACCTGAGCTGCAGCTCGCCGGATTCGGTCTCGATGATCTCGTTGATGATGGCGCCTTCGCGCGGACCTGTGGCCTGGAAGAACGTGACCTTGCTCAGCGCCTCGAGCGTGATGATCTCGCGCAGATCGGCGCCGCCGATCGTGGCCTCGCGCACGAAGTGCGTCGCGCTTTCCTCGATGACGTCACTGCGCGTGCAGAGGCCGGGCGGCAGGAACAGGCGGGCGTCGCGGGCCTTCAGCTCGAGCCCCTTCCAGACCTGCGCGCGGGTCAGCCTGGTTTCGCCTGCCGGATTCACCGGGACGGTGGCGGTCGAATAGATCATGACGATGGTCCTTGTCTCTGGGGTTGCCGGAGCGGCAGCGACGGCTGCCGGTTGGTGATCATCAAGGTAGTGATCCAGAAAAATACCGATAGTCGCCCATTTTGGACGCACCGTCTCATTGGTGGAACGATCAGGATCGGCTATATCCGGACAGATCGCCTCAAGGATGGAACGCATGGACTTGCTTGCCCTCGCCGATTTCAACCTCGTCGCCCGGCACGGTGGCTTCGGGCGCGCGGCGCGCGCCTCCGGGCGCCCGAAGGCCACGCTGTCCCGCCGGGTGTCCGAGCTCGAAAGCGGCCTCGACCTGCGGCTGTTCGAACGCGGAGCGCGCACATTGAAGCTCACTCAGGAAGGGCGTGCGCTCCACGAGCGGACGGGCGCGCTGCTCGCCGAGCTCGAAGAGAGCGCGGCGGCAATCGCCTCGGGCGGCGACAAGCCGCGCGGCCGGTTGCGGGTCAGCGCCCCGCTGCTGTTTTCGCAGACCGCGATGGGGAAGCTGGCCGCCGGCTTCGCCCTCAGATATCCGCAAGTCCGGCTCGAGGTCACGACCGAGGATCGCGCCGTCGACATGATCGAGGAAGGCTACGATCTCGTGATCAGGGTCAATCCGGACCCGGATGAAACGCTCGTCGGTCGGATCCTGATGCGCGACCGGCTGGCGGTGGTGGCGAGTCCAGGCCTCAAGCGTCCGAAGGGCGATCGCGCCGTTCCGACCGTCGTCAGAGGCGCGAGTGATCTCAGTCCTGCCTGGGACGTGACGGCCCGAGGCCGCAACGTGAGGATCGCGACCGACCCGGTGCTTCGCCTGTCCTCGCTCATCATGATCCGCGATGCCGTCCGCGCCGGCGTCGGCGCCGCGCGCCTTCCCGTATCGCTCGTCAGTCACGACCTCCGCGCCGGCAGGCTCGTCCATTGGGGCGATGTCGAGGGCCCGCCCATCGCGCTCTGGGCGCTTTACCCCTCGCGCAGACTCCTGAGCGCCCGCGTCTCGGCGTTCCTCGACTTTCTCAAGGAAGCCTTTCCCGCGGGTGCGCCCGAGGAGCTTGCAGCCTTTATCGATTAGGGCGGGATCCGGAAACGTGCATAGCGGTTTTCCTTATTCCACCGCGCGCAGTCTCGTGCTCCGAAATAGGGGCGTGGGATCCCTTCCAGGCGTGTCGTCCGTCACCATATGCGGGCTGGACGTCTTCACCTGAGGAAACGCGATGAAAGCACCCGCAAATCTCGCCGAGAAGCTTGCAACGTTCACTGATCGTTTCTCCCCGCGCACGGTGGCGACCTATAACGACAACGACATCATGGTGGCCAAGCTCGACGGGCCATTTCATTGGCACAAGCATGAGGACACCGACGACTTCTTTCTCGTGCTCAGCGGGACGCTCGACATCGAACTGCGGGACCGCACGGTCACCCTCAATCCCGGGGAGGTTTTCGTCGTGCCGAAGGGCGTTGAGCACCGGCCGGTGGCGCGTGGGGAAGTGCACATCCTCTTGATCGAACCGACGGGGACGCCGAATTCCGGCGACAAGGCCACGGCGGCGCCTCGTATCCTCGTCTGATCGACCCGCGCCCGCCGTCAGTGGCGCGGTGAGGACGAACAAGGTCCTCACCGCCGATCCGTTGGCGGCGAGCTTCGCTGGCGAAATCGATCGCTTGCGCTCCTGCTGGGTCCGCTATCGCCCTGTGTTGACAGAGCCGACATCGGCGCGCCGGGGCCGAGCTCGGCTCGCACGAGAATGCAGTCCGAGAAAGGCCTACTCCTCGTCGTCATCCTCGTCTTCGTCGTCCTCGTCGTCTTCTTCCACCTGCACGAGCACGGCGAGCGGCAGCGTCTCGCGGAACAGGTCGCCCTCCATGCCCATCCACAGGCACAGCGCCTCGTTGTCCTTCACCTCCGCGACGGTCAGCGGTTGACCGCCGGATTTCAGCATCACGACATCGCCGGCCTTCAGATCCATGGATTGTCCTTTCGGTTGATCACTACGGCCGTGACGCTAACAGGCCGTCATGACAGGCCGATCACGCCGTAAAGGTCCGCAATTCCGGGATGGCAGCTTGTAAGCATTTCACTTCGAATAAGGCAGACGGGCTGCCGGGCTTCGTGCAGCGGCAGCTTGGCGTGCCGCGCTCCACGGCCCGACGCCGGCTACGGTCACCCAGGCACCCGACGCGCTGTTCAACGGCCGGAAGGTCTCCCAGATCGTCGACGGCAATCGCCGTTTCGACATCGTGATGCGCCTCTTGGAGCAAGGCCGTTCGACGAAGGGCTGCAAAACCTGCGACGCCCAGTGCGGAGGCAAAACTCGACAGAGCTTGGAAGAGCGAAGCGCCGTCCCTTCGGCAGGTTTGCACATCGGCGATTTCGCGACGACAAAACGCCGATGATAAACAGTGGATCAATCAATACAGTCTGAGCATCGATCGGGATGGCATGAGCACGTAAAATAGACCTCCAAAAAATATTGCAACGGAGGATCGACAATGGGCAATGCAACTCTCTTATCGAAGGTCCGATTTGGTGCAGCCGGCATCATGCTTCTTGCCGCAACCACGATGGCATGCGCGGCCTGGCCGGAAAGGAGTATCACCTTCATCGTTCCATTCCCGGCGGGAGGCTCGTCCGACATGGTCGCGCGAGCAATCGGACAGAAGGTCTCCGATACGCTGGGGCAGCCGGTGGTCGTCGAAAACCGCTCCGGCGCAACGGGCGCTCTTGGAGCAACAGCGGTGGCCCGGGCGGCAGCGGATGGCTACACCGTTCTCGTCGGCTCGATCGGTGTCTATGCGACGAATCCATTTCTTCAGCCTAATCTGAAGTATGATCCTCTGAAGGACTTCGACCTCTTGACGGTCGCTGTACGCGCACCGAACGTCCTGGTCGCCAACTTGAACTTTCCGGCAAACACGGTCGCCGAACTGGTGGACCAACTGAAGAAGGCCCCCGGCAAGATCACTTTTGCAAGCTCGGGTGCGGGTTCGTCCGATCATCTCACGGCGGCGCTGTTCTGGCAGCGCACTGGGACGACCGGTCTCCACGTGCCGTATCGCGGCGGGGCGCCTGCCGTGAGTGATCTCATCGCGGGGCATGTCAACGTATCGTTTCAAAACATCAACGCCGTCATCGGGCAAATTCAATCCAAGCAGCTCAAGGCGCTCGCCATCACCGGCGATGCCAGATCCCCTCTTTTGCCCGAAGTGGCTACCTTGAAGGAACTTGGGATCGATGGTGTCGACGTCTTTTCGTGGCAGGCGGTGGCTGCTCCGAAGGGCCTTCCTGCCGACGTGAAAGCAAAATTGCATGGCGAGATCGTCGCGGCGCTGAAGGCACCGGACGTACGCAAACGAATGGAGGATATCGGCCTCGAAATCGTGGCCAACACCCCGGAGCAATTTCGGGAGTTTCTGGTCTCCGAGCTCGCCCGCTGGAAGCGGGTCATCGAGACCGGCAATATCACCGTGGAATAGGTTGCCTTGGCGTGCTCGGGCCTGTCGCGGCAGCGCGACCAGGCTCGTCCACCCCTCGCGACGATGCCATACTACCCCTGTTTTGCCCGACGGATCAGAAATTTTTCGCAAAATCCGTAAGGCGTTGATTTTGCAGCCGCCGGCTACTGTGCATGGGGTTGTTTTCGCAGTTTTGTTTTGGGGCCTCGATCATGCCCGGTCGGGCAGCAGCTCGCCGAGCGAGCGGATGATGCGGTCGGGCTTGACCGTCGATCCCTCGGGCAGGCCCTCGCCATGCACGTCCATCCAGATCGCATAGATGCCGAGGCGTTGCGGCGTCACGACTTCCCATTCAAGATTGTCGCCGATCATCCAGGTGTCCGCAGGCGTGACGCCGAGCGCCTGCATCGCGTGCAGATAGGCGCGCTCCTCGGGCTTGCCGAAGCCGTGCTCGCCTTCGATCTGGATGTGGTCGAAGCGATGCGCCAGCTCGAAGCGCTCGACCTTGGCGCGCTGCATGTCGGCAGCGCCGTTGGTGACCAGCGCAAGCTTGATGCCGAGCGCCTTGAACTGGTCGATCGCCTCGTGCGCGCCGGGAAAGACGAACATCTCCTCCTCGCGATAGGCGGTGAAGCGGTCGGCGAGGCGGATGGCGAGGTCGTCGGGCAGGGCGCGGTGGCCTGCGGCCGCGAGCGCCGCGAAGCCGCCCTTCACCGTCAGGTGCCGCGCCTCGGCGAGCTTCATCCGCCATGCCGGCTCGGCATTGGCCCAGAAGTTCCGCGCGAAGGCCAGCACCGCAGTCGCGACCATCGGCGGCGGCAGCGGGGCGAGCTCTTCGGCAAACTCGGCCGTGATCGTGTTCCAGGCAATCTCGGGCCGGCCATAGGCCGACAGGATGGTGTCGTCCATGTCGATCAGCATGGCGCGGGGCAGCGGCGGCAGCACTGCGTTCATGGCCACTTCACCTCCGGCGGCAGCGACGACAGGATGGAGTCCACGTTGCCGCCCGTCCTCAGCCCGAAGATGGTGCCGCGGTCGTAGAGCAGGTTGAACTCGACGTAGCGGCCGCGGCGGATCAATTGCTCCTCGCGGTCCGCAGCGGTCCAGGCGCTCGCGAAGTTGCGCCGAACGATCTCGGGATAGATCTTCAGGAAGGCGCGGCCGACGTCCTGGGTGAAGGCGAGGTCGGCGTCCCAGTCGCCGCTGTCGTGCCAGTCGTAGAAGATGCCGCCGATGCCGCGCGCCTCTTTCCGGTGCGGCAGGTAGAAATACTCGTCGCACCACTTCTTGTACTTGTCGTAATCGGCAACGCCGCTCGGTTGCGCGCAGGCCTCTCTCATTGCGGCGTGGAAGGCGGTGCTGTCGGGATCGTCCTGCGTCCGCCTGCGCTCCAGCACCGGCGTCAGGTCGGCGCCGCCGCCGAACCAGGCCTTCGTGGTGACGACGAAGCGCGTGTTCATGTGCACGGCGGGAACGTTCGGATTGCGCATGTGCGCGATCAGCGAGATGCCGGAGGCCCAGAATTTTGGATCCTCCGCGGCGCCGGGGATCTGGGCCCGGAATTCGGGTGCGAACTCGCCGTGCACGGTCGAGCAGTGCACGCCGACCTTCTCGAACAGCCGGCCGTGCATCATCGACATCACGCCGCCGCCGCCGGGCGCGCCGGAATGGTCGGCGCGCTGCCAAGGCGTGCGCCGGAAGCGGCCGGCCTCGCCCGGATAGAGGCCTTGCGGGGCCTCGTCCTCGAGCCGCTCGAAGCTCGCGCAGATGTCGTCGCGCAAGCGCTCGAACCAGGCGCGGGCGCGGGACTTGCGGTCTTCGATCGTCGTGACGTCCATCTGCATTCGCACGCCGCGTCCTATCTGATGCCGAGCGATTTGTGGGTCTGCACGCTGAGCCGCCATTGCGGATGGCGCAGGCAATAGTCGATCGCGCGCGCGGTGTTCTCGATGATTTCGGGCCCGTCCATCGGCTGCAGCGAGAAGCGCTCGAAGGCGAGACCCTCGAACGTCTCAGGCGCCGCCAGCGCCTGCGGATAGACCAGCTTCAGCTCGTGGCCCCGCCGCAGGACCAACTCGCTGCCGCCCTTGGGGCTGACGCAGATCCAGTCGAGGCCATCAGGGGCCGCGATCGTGCCGTTAGTCTCGACGCCGATCTCGAAGCCTCTTTCGTGCAGCGCCTCGATCAGCGCGGCGTCGACCTGGAGCAGCGGCTCGCCGCCGGTCAGCACCACATAGCGATTGGCGGCCGCCGCCGTCCATTGCGCGGCGATGGTGTCGGCGAGTTCCGCAGCCGAACCGTAGCGCCCGCCGAGCGTGCCGTCGGTGCCGACGAAATCGGTGTCGCAGAACTTGCAGGTTGCATCCGCGCGGTCGGCCTCCCGCCCGCTCCAGAGGTTGCAGCCGGCAAAGCGGCAGAACACCGACGCGCGCCCGGCATGGGCGCCTTCGCCTTGCAGGGTCAGGAAGATTTCCTTGACCGCGTAACTCAAGCCTCTCTCCTCAATCTGCCAAGCCTTGCGGGTTCCGGATCTGCCGCAGCGCCTCGCCGGCGGCCATGGCCACGCTCATGGCCACATTGAGCGACCGCAGCCCCGCCTTGATCGGGATCACCAGGCGCGCATCGGCGGCCTCGACCACCGCATCGGTGACGCCGGCGCTCTCGCGCCCGAATAGCAGGATGTCCGAGCTCTGGTAATGAAAATCGCGGTAGTCGGTGGCGGCCCTGGTGGTGAACAGCAGCAGCCGGTGACCCTGGCCTGCGCGCCAGTCCTCGAATGCCGTCCAGGAGACGTGGCGGGTCAGCCTGACATGGTCGAGGTAATCCATTCCCGCCCGGCGGAACAGGCGGTCCGAGATGGGAAAGCCCGCCGGTTCGACGATATGGGCATCAAGCCCCAGGCAGGCGCAGAGGCGAAGAATCGTGCCGGTGTTCTGGGGGATGTCAGGCTGGAAAAGCGCGATCTGCATGGGTGGCCGCGAGTTGGCTTGCGGGCGCAAAATGTCTCAATAAAACATCGCCCGCCCGGGAATTCGTGCATGGCACGCTCCCACGCCGTTAGCGGGCTTGCGCTCGCCCGGCAAGGGTGCCAATAGAACGATTCTGGACTGCTGTTTCACCCGTTTAGAGGTGAACAAGCCAAGTTCTGCCGCCGCGGGGGGCCGCGGGCGCCGGCAGCCTTTCCGGGGACCTCTTGGGCGCCCCTCGGAGCGGTTCCACCGGTAGCGCAAGAAGAAAGGGTTGGAATCGTGACGACAGCGTCTTCGGCGGACCATCCGACACGCCGTGATTTCTTATTCGTTGCAACGGGGGCAGCTGCAGCAGTAGGGGGCGCGGCCGCGCTCTGGCCCTTCATCTCCCAAATGAATCCCGATGCCTCGACCATCGCCGCCGGTGCGCCGATCGAGGTCGATCTCAGCCCGATCGCGGAAGGCCAGGACATCAAGGTGTTCTGGCGCGGCAAGCCGATCTACATCAGCCACCGCACCAAGAAGCAGATCGACGAGGCGCGCGCGGTCAACGTCGCGAGCCTGCCGGATCCGCAGACCGACGAGGCCCGGGTCAAGTCCGGCCACGAGCAGTGGCTGGTCGTGATCGGCATCTGCACCCATCTCGGCTGCATCCCGATCGCTCATGAAGGCAGCTACGACGGGTTCTTCTGCCCCTGCCATGGTTCGGTTTACGATACGTCCGGCCGCATCCGCCAGGGCCCTGCGCCCTCGAACCTGCCCGTGCCGCCGTACCAGTTCGTTTCCGACACCAAAATCCAGATCGGCTGAGCTTCGGACCTTAGTCCGAAGCTTCGCGCCGTCTCGTCGTATTATTTCCTCAGGATCGCATCATGAGCGGACCATCCGACTACCAGCCGAGCAATCCGGCCCTGCAATGGATCGAGCGGCGCCTGCCGATCTTTGGTCTCATCCATTCCTCTTTCGTCGCCTATCCCACCCCGCGCAACCTGAACTATTGGTGGACCTTCGGCGCCATTCTCTCCTTCATGCTCGGGATGCAGATCCTGACCGGCGTGATCCTGGCGATGCACTACACGCCGAACGCCGATCTCGCCTTCAAGTCGGTCGAGCTGATCGTCCGCGACGTGAACTACGGCTGGCTGCTGCGCAACATGCACGCGGTCGGCGCCTCGATGTTCTTCGTCGCCGTCTACGTCCACATGTTCCGCGGCCTGTACTACGGGTCGTACAAGGAGCCGCGCGAGGTGCTGTGGATCCTCGGCGTCATCATCTACCTCCTGATGATGGCGACCGGCTTCATGGGCTACGTGCTGCCCTGGGGCCAGATGAGCTTCTGGGGCGCCACCGTCATCACCAACCTGTTCTCGGCCGTTCCCTATGTCGGCGAGAGCATCGTGACGCTGCTGTGGGGCGGCTATGCGGTCGGCAACCCGACGCTGAACCGCTTCTTCTCGCTGCACTATCTCTTGCCGTTCGTGATCGCCGGCGTCGTCGTGCTCCACGTCTGGGCGCTGCACGTCGCCGGCCAGAACAATCCTGATGGCGTCGAGCCGAAGACGGAAAAGGACACGGTGCCGTTCACGCCGCACGCGACCATAAAGGACATGTTCGGCGTCACCTGCTTCATGCTGCTGTATGCCTGGTTCATCTTTTACATGCCGAACTATCTCGGCGACGCCGACAATTACATTCCGGCGAACCCGGGCGTGACGCCGCCGCACATCGTGCCGGAATGGTATTACCTGCCGTTCTACGCGATCCTGCGCTCGATCCCGGACAAGCTCGCGGGCGTCATCGCGATGTTCGGCGCGATCATCATCCTGTGCTTCCTGCCCTGGCTCGACAGCGCGAAGACCAGGTCGTCGAAGTACCGTCCGCTGGCCAAGCAGTTCTTCTGGATCTTCGTCGCGGTCTGCATCCTGCTCGGCTATCTCGGGGCACAGCCGCCGGAGGGCATCTACGTCATTGCCGGCCGGATCCTGACGTTCTGCTACTTCGCTTACTTCCTGATCGTGCTGCCGCTGCTCGCACGCATCGAGAAGCCGCGGCCGGTGCCGAACTCGATCTCGGATGCGGTGCTGGCCAAGACCGGGAGCAGGTCGACACCGATGGTTTCGACCGCGATCGTGCTGGCACTCGCCGCTTCGCTGTTCGCGGGCTCGATGGACAGCGCGAAGGCGGCTGAGGGCGGCGACAAGCCGCCGGGCAACAAATGGTCGTTCTCGGGCCCTTTCGGTAAGTTCGACCGCGGCGCGCTGCAGCGCGGCCTCAAGGTCTACAAGGAGGTCTGCGCCAGTTGCCACGGCCTGTCCTACGTCGCCTTCCGCAACCTCGCCGAGCCCGGCGGGCCCGGCTATTCGGTGGCGCAGGCCGCTGCCTTTGCATCCGAGTACAAGGTCAAGGACGGCCCGAACGATGCAGGGGACATGTTCGAGCGGCCGGGCCGGCCGGCGGACTATTTCCCCTCGCCATTCCCGAACGAGCAGGCCGCGCGTGCCGCGAACGGCGGTGCGGCGCCGCCGGACCTGTCGCTGATTACCAAGGCGCGCTCCTACAAGCGCGGCTTCCCCTGGTTCATCTTCGACGTCTTCACCCAGTACCAGGAGCAGGGGCCTGACTATGTCACCGCATTGCTCCAGGGCTATGAGGAGAAGGTGCCGGAGGGCGTCACCATTCCGGAGGGCTCCTACTACAACAAGTACTTCCCCGGTCACGCCATCAAGATGCCGAAACCGCTGAGCGACGGTCAGGTGACCTACGACGACGGTGCGCCGGCCACGGTCGCGCAGTATTCCAAGGACGTCACCACCTTCCTGATGTGGACCGCCGAGCCGCACATGGAAGCGCGCAAGCGCCTCGGCGCCCAGGTCTTCGCGTTCCTGATCGTCTTCGCGGGCCTGATGTACTTCACCAAGAAGAAGGTCTGGGCCGACTCGCACTGAGCGGTGAAAGACGAGAAATGCAAAAGCCCCCCGCAAGGGGGCTTTTTTGTTGGCTGTCATTCCGGGGCGCGCGATAGCGCGAGCTATGGTGCGCAATTGCGCACCTGAGAATCCATTGCGTGGCAGAGACGGTGATGAATGGATTCCGGGCTCGATGCTGACGCATCGCCCCGGAATGACGAGAGTGTGGATTGCGCCGCCCGCTCTCACCCGCCAAAATGCCGCCAACCGATCCCCCAGAAACTCACCGGAGGACACCATGGGAACCAGCATCACCTTCAAGCGCCCGGACGGTAAGGACGCCTCGGGCTATCTTGCCAATGCCGCACGCGGCAATGCGCCGGGCGTGGTCGTGATCCAGGAATGGTGGGGCCTGTCGGATCAGATCAAGGGCCTGTGCGACCGCTTCGCGCTCGCCGGCTTCGATGCGCTGGCGCCCGACCTCTACAAGGGCAAGGTGGTGCCGTATCACGACACGGACAGCGCCAACAAGGAGATGAACTCGCTCGATTTCATGGACGCCACCACGCAGACCGTGCGCGGCGCCGCGCAATATCTGTCGCGCAACGGTGCCAAGGTCGGGCTGACCGGCTTCTGCCTCGGCGGCGCCGTCACCATCATCGGCGCGACCAAAATCCCGGAGCTCGCGGCTGGCGTCGTGTTCTACGGCATTCCGCCCGAGCAGGCGGCCAAGCCCGCCGACGTCAAGATCCCGCTCCAGGCCCATTTCGCCAACAAGGACGATTGGTGCACGCCGGAGCTGGTGGGCGGCTTCGAAAAGGCCATGAAGGCCGCCGGCAAGTCGCTGGAGCTGTTCCGCTATGACGCCGAGCACGCCTTCGTCAACGAGCAGCGCCAGGCCGTGCACGACCGCGAAGCCGCCGAGCTCGCCTGGGGCCGGGCGACCGAGTTTTTCCGGAAGCATCTGGGGTAGCACTAGCGGTAGTGCGCGGGTTGATCTGCGCACGTGTTGCATCGCCATTGATAACGGCTCGCTGCAATCATAGGCTGCAGCCGTGTAGCGCTTCGCTACGCGACTGTGGAGGGGGTGATGATTGTGGATGGTCGGTTGACGACGGTTGTTTTGCCTCGCGAGCGGCTGGAGGCGGCCCAGGACCCTGAGAAGGCCGAATGTCTAACCCACGCGGTGGTCGACTACGTCAACCAAATGCAACGCGTCGGTGTGTACTCCGGACGTGAACTGCCCGCTGTGGCCATGCAGGCCTATCACGCCGACTACTATCTGGCTCAGGTCAACAACGGCGGTCACAGCCAGTTCATCGGTAACACGGGCGTTTCGATGCTTCCCACGACGCCTGGCGATGCGCTCGCCGGACTCGAAGCGATGGGAGCGAGCGCGCAACATCGTATATTGCAGGAAATGATCGCTTGAGTACGGGATAATCCCCAAGAGAGCGTGCAGCAGAATGGCTTCGAGAAACGAGCCTCGGCGCTCGATGCGCTTGATCGTCGCTTCTATGAAGCAGAAGGACAGCAACCAATGACACAACTTGCGGCCCGATGGATCGCAAGCTGGCCTGAATTGCATGCTGTCGCGCAGGAACAGTACGCCTCCGAAATCGAACGGCTTGCGCAACTTAATCCACATCTGTCGCAACGTCGGATCTGGCTGAGCGTTCGCCACATCAGCTACCAGATCACTGACCGCCTGCAGCTCACGATCGCCGCCGCGTGCGGGGCGGTGAGGCCTGACCCGGAGCTCAAGCTTCAGGTGTTCGCGGGAAGCAATATGGATGCTGAAGGGGCGCAGGGCATTGCCATTGGCGTCAAGACCGACAAGGGTTCGCGCCTGTGCGTCTACGAGCGGGCGGGTGGAGAATTTTACGAATTCGGCCCGGGGAGCCAGAGCCCGAAGCCGTCGGACATGCATGAAGTATTGAAGAGCTTTCCGCCCACACTGGTGGGCGCGCGTTAGTCGACTGTAGGCGCTGACACGATCCGGAATTTCTTGAGAATTGCCGAGCAAAATCTGGCGGCCGAAGCGATCGACCTCCTGTTGCGAAAGTTGGATCTGGATCCGGCCGCGATGATCACGGCGCTGCGCGTGAGCGACGATCGTGCCACATGGTGTGCGGTCACAGGAAAGACAGGTGTCATGGTTGAAACCTTGGCTGACCGTGGCAATGTCGTCGAACCCGACGGTGAACTTCTGCTCACGGTAACGCGAGCCGAGATTGAGCGTCATGCCGCGGACGCGGCCATAGGACGCGACAGCCTGCAGATGCGGGCTTAAAGCGGCTGAGACCTGGCCGTCCGCCATTTTGGCGATTGAAGCCGCCCCGGCCGCCCTTGACGCCGCCGCCGGGCCATGGTGAGTATCCGCCCATGAGCACCGCCGTCCGCCCAGCCCGTCTTTGGTGGCGCACCTCCTGACGAGGTGGCCGGTGCGATTTCTTTTCCCAAAATCGTCGAAGGTCGCCCACGCAGTGCGGCGGCCTGATCGTTTGTCCTGTGTGGCGTTCCCTCGGCAAGTTTCGTAAGAGGACGACATGAACAGGACCGTCTTTGCCCTTCCGGCCCGTAGCGACTATGTGACCCGCGCGGGTCTGGCGATCACGCGCGTGGCCGAGCAATTCACCGGCGGCGCCAGCCGGCTCGACGATCTCGTCAGCCTGCTCGACCGCCGCCGCGGCGTGGTGCTGTCCTCGGGCACCACCGTGCCCGGTCGCTACGAGAGCTTCGACCTCGGCTTCTCCGATCCGCCGCTCAAGCTCGAGACGGTGGGCGTCAATTTCAGGCTGGAAGCGCTGAACGCGCGCGGAGAGGTGCTGATCGCCTTCCTCGGCGACGTGCTGCGTGAGCCCTGCGTCGTCATCTCCGAGAAGACGGCAACGCGCCTTGCCGGCCACATCATCCGCGGCGATGCCCCGGTCGAGGAGGACCAGCGCACCCGGCGCGCCAGCGTGATGTCGCTGGTGCGCGATCTCGTCGCCGCCTTCTCCGCCAATGACGACGGCCTGCTCGGCCTGTTCGGCGCCTTCGCCTACGACCTCGTGTTCCAGATCGAGGACCTCGTGCAGAAACGCCCGCGCGAGGCCGACCAGCGCGATATCGTGCTCTACGTGCCCGATCGCCTGCTGGCCTATGATCGCGCCACCGGCCGCGGCGTGGTGCTCTCTTATGATTTCGCCTGGAACGGCAAATCCACCGAAGGCCGACCGCGCGAGACCGCCGACAGCCTCTATCAGAAGACGCCGCGCCAGGGCTTTGCCGATCACGCGCCGGGCGAATATCAGGCCACGGTCGAGACCGCGCGCGCGGCCTTCGCCCGTGGCGATCTGTTCGAGGCGGTGCCCGGCCAGCTGTTCGCCGAGCCCTGCGACCGCTCGCCGGCCGAAGTGTTTCAGCGCCTCTGCGTCATCAACCCATCGCCCTATGGTGCGCTGATGAATCTCGGCGAGGGCGAATTCCTGGTCTCGGCTTCGCCCGAAATGTTCGTGCGCTCGGACGGCCGCCGCGTCGAGACCTGCCCGATCTCGGGCACGATCGCGCGCGGCAGGGATGCGATCGGCGATGCCGAGCAGATCCGCCAGCTCCTGAACTCGGAGAAGGACGAGTTCGAGCTCAACATGTGCACCGACGTCGACCGCAACGACAAGGCGCGCGTCTGCGTGCCCGGCACGATCAAGGTGCTGGCGCGCCGCCAGATCGAGACCTACTCAAAACTGTTCCACACCGTCGATCATGTCGAAGGCATGCTGCGCCCCGGCTTCGACGCGCTGGATGCCTTCCTCACCCACGCCTGGGCCGTCACCGTGACAGGCGCGCCGAAGCTGTGGGCGATGCAGTTCGTCGAGGATCACGAGCGCTCGCCGCGGCGCTGGTATGCCGGTGCGATCGGCGCGGTGAATTTCGACGGCAGCATCAACACCGGCCTCACCATCCGCACCATCCGCATGAAGGACGGTCTCGCCGAAGTGCGCGTCGGCGCCACCTGCCTGTTCGATTCCGACCCCGCCGCAGAAGACCGCGAGTGCCAGGTCAAGGCCGCCGCGCTGTTCCAGGCGCTGCGCGGCGATCCACCGAAGCCGCTCTCGACCTTTGCACCCGATGCCACCGGCTCGGGCAAGCAGGTGCTGCTGATCGACCACGACGACAGCTTCGTGCACATGCTCGCCGACTATTTCCGCCAGGTCGGCGCCAGCGTCACCGTGGTCCGCTATGTGCATGCGCTCGACATGCTGGAGCGGAAGAGGTGGGATTTGCTGGTGTTGTCGCCGGGCCCCGGGCGCCCTGAGGATTTTGGGATCAAGAAGACCATCGATGCGGCGCTGGAGAAGAAGCTGCCGGTGTTCGGCGTCTGCCTCGGCGTGCAGGCGATCGGGGAGTATTTCGGCGGCGAGCTCGGCCAGCTCACCCATCCCGCCCACGGCCGGCCCTCGCGGGTGCAGGTCCGCGGTGGCCGGCTGATGCGCAACCTGCCGAACGAGATCGTCATCGGCCGCTATCACTCGCTCTATGTCGAGCGCGACAGCATGCCGGAGGTGCTCAGCGTCACCGCCAGCACCGAGGACGGCGTCGCCATGGCGCTGGAGCACAAGACCCTGCCGGTCGCCGGCGTTCAATTCCATCCGGAATCGCTGATGTCGCTCGGCGGCGAGGTGGGGCTACGTATTGTCGAAAATGCGTTCCGGCTGGATGCTGGGGCGATTTGAGTGCAGGATATTTCACCTCGTCATTCCGGGATGGTGCGCCAGCACCAGACCCGGAATCTCGAGATTCCGGGTTCGATGCTGACGCATCGCCCCGGAATGACAACTGAGATGAGAACCGAATGACCTTTGACCACGACATCAAGGCGAGCGTCCGTACCATCCCGGATTATCCCAAGCCCGGGATCATGTTCCGCGACATCACCACCTTGCTCGCGGATGCGCGCGCGTTCCGCCGCGCCGTCGACGAGCTCGTCAATCCCTGGGCCGGCAACAAGATCGACAAGGTCGCCGGCATGGAGGCGCGCGGCTTCATCATCGGCGGCGCCGTGGCGCATCAGCTCTCGGCCGGGTTCGTGCCGATCCGCAAGAAGGGCAAGCTGCCGCACACCACCGTGCGCATCGCCTATTCGCTCGAATACGGCATCGACGAGATGGAGATGCATGTCGACGCGATTCAGCCCGGCGAGCGCGTGATCCTGGTCGACGACCTCATCGCCACCGGTGGCACCGCGGAAGGCGCGGTGAAGCTGCTGCGCCAGATCGGCGCCAACGTCGTCGCCGCCTGTTTCATCATCGACCTGCCCGAGCTCGGCGGCGCCGCCAAGCTGCGCGCCATGGACGTGCCGGTGCGCACGCTGATGACGTTCGAGGGGCATTGAGCGTTCTGGTCGATTCGCCTACGACCGCTGCAGGATCAGGCTGAGCTCGAGCTCCCGGAACGCGATGTAATTGCGCCGCGTCCATTGGTGGAGTTCGGTTGACGAATCCTTCTCCTGGCGCAAATAGCCGGTGAAGGAGAAACTCAGCCGGTCGATATAGGTCTTCAGGAAGCCCGGCAGCGCGGGCAGGCGGAACAGCCGGCCGCCTCCCATCGCGGCGGGCAGCTCGCCGCGGACGACATATTCGTTGTCCACCGTGACCAGGTTCATCCGCGGGATCTGCCCGCGCAGCATCTCGTGGGCGCGGGCCGAGACGCGGTCGGTGTCGGCGACGAACAGGATCATCGGCGCCACATGCCGGCGCGCCGCCTCCTTCAAGAGGCCGATCTCCTCGGTCATCTTGAAGAACTCGTCGAAGGCGTGGAAGCCGAGGTCGATCACCTTGGCAACACCGTCATCGACGATGACGCGGTCCATCAGCTGCATCTTGCCGAAGGTATCGATCACGTCGGCGGTCTCGGTCACCTTCGGCAGGTAATCGAGCAGCGACGGCTCTTTCAGGTTGACGTCGAAGGCCGCGACGTTGCCGTTCTTGAGCAGCAGGAATTCCGTCAGCAGCCGCGCCAGCAAGGTCTTGCCGACCTGCGGGCGAGGCGAGCAGATGATGTAGACGGGCGTTGCGGGCATCGACAGCTATTATCTGGGCCAAGTCACCGCCCCAATCCAGCCGTATCAGTCCGGCTTGCGCAACTATTTTTCGCTGTTGCGGGTCACCGGCTTCGAACCGACGATGTCGGTCAGGCGGATGCGGTCGAACTCGCTCCAGACATTGGCGAGCCAATGCCGGACATAGCCGCGCAGCACGAAGGAATAGTTCGCGGCCTCGTCGTTGATGCCCTTGTTGGCGACGAATTTCAGGAACGGGACGGAGGACACCTCGACCTGCTCATAGGCCATCTCGTTGAGCTTGGGGATGGTCAGCTCGGTCGCGTCCTTGATGCGGTGGAAGTAGGAATTATAGGTCGCCTGGTCCCACTGGAAGAACTGGGTGTCGTTGATGAAGTTCTTCACCAGGAAATATTTTGCGCCGCCCATGAAGCCCGCGGTCTCGGCGATCTCCTCCAGCGAGGCGATCGAGGGTCCGAGGATGTGGAACACGGCGAAGGTGATCTGGCCGGCCTTGGCGGCGTCGAGGAAGCCGATGTCCCGGAGCGAGGCCAGCGCCGGCGAGAGCAGGCCGGCGCGGACGTCGATCACGGTAACCGAAGGGCTGACAGCGTTGAGCGTGTCGAAGATCTTCATCTGGTCCGACGTCGTCGTCATGTCGACGATCTCGGTGATATCAGGGTGGAAGCGTTTCAGGGTTCCGCGCGGCGACTCCGTGTCGAACGCCCGCGTCGGCACGTTGTTGGCCGAGAAATAATCGAGCAGGGTGCGCGATACCGTGGTCTTGCCGACCCCGCCCTTGTCCGCGCCCACCACAACCACTGCCGGCTTTGCCATTGCTGTCCCCTAACGCGCGCCCCCGATCGCGAGGTCGCAATCGGCCGGGCCCCAAATCGATGTCCCAAAGGACGTCCCGAGTCTGCTGTTGGGCGCGAACATGGCAGAAACAAGGGAGAATTCAATTCCTTGCGCGCCACTTGCGGCAATTCCCGAGGATTTTCCCGATTGCCGGGAAATCCGCCACATGAAGCGGCAAATCACGCCGTTAGTGGCGGCCCCACGGTCCCATTGGATTGGCTGCCGGGGCTCCTGAAGGGCTGGGCGCGGGAACGGGCGGCGGATTGGCGGCACCGGCCGCATCGCTCCACGGCCCCTGCGAGAGCGGCGGCGTCCCGCCCTGCGCGTCGGCCTGTTCGGTCTCGGGCTGTTCCGTCTCTTCGGCGGGATCCGGCAGCGGACCGGGATCGCGGCCGCCGGCGAACTTGACCAGCGCGTCGACCCGGGACTGCACGGAAGGATGGGTTGCGAACAGATCGGCAAAGCCCTCGCGCGGATTGTCGACGCAGAGCTCCATCACCGCCGAGGTGGCGCCCGGCAGCTCGCCGCGGCCCTCGATCTTGCGCAGGGCCGAGATCATCGCGTCGGGATCTTTCGTCAGCTCGACCGAGCCGGCATCGGCGAGATATTCGCGCGACCGCGACAGCGCGAGCTTCACCACCTGCGACAGCAGCCAGGCCAGCACGATCAGCACGATCGCGATGATGATGACGATGATCGCGCCGCCCCCGGAGCTCTTGCTGTCGCTCGACGACGAGGACGACCGCGACGACGAGGACGAGCCTGATGACCACGAGCCGCCGGAGCTCGAGCTCCAGTTGAGATTCGTGAACAGACGGAAGAACAATTCGCCGAAGAAGCCGACCACGCCGGCGATGATGACGGCAACCACCATGAGCTGCACGTCGCCGTTCTTGATGTGGGTCAGCTCGTGGCCGAGCACCGCCTCGATCTCCTTGTCGTTGAGCGCATCGAGGAGGCCGGTGGTGACGGTGATGGAATATTGCCTGGGATTGAGGCCGGTCGCGAATGCGTTCAGCGCTGGGCTCTCCATGATCTTCAGCTTCGGCATGGTGAGGCCGCGCGAGATGCAGAGGTTCTCGAGCAGATTGTAGAGCCGCGGCTGTTCCTGCCGAAAAACGTCGTGGCCGCCGGTCACGGCGTCGATCATCGACTGGTGGAAGAAATAGGCGATCACGATCCAGGCGATCGCCGCAACGGTCGCAAACGGTGCAGCCTTGAGGAGGTCGGAGAAGGCGCGGCTCAGGTAGTAGGCGACGGTCCCATTGCCGTTGATGACGACCTCGGCCACCAGCGCGCCGGCATAGACCAGCACATAGACCAGCGCGAACAGGCCGGCGAGCAGCAGCATCGAACGAAACTTGTTCGAGGCGATGTGCGTGTAGAGACCATACGCGGCCATGGCTGCTTCCGTTTCCCTGTCATTCCGGGGCGATGCGATAGCATCGAACCCGGAATCCCGAGCTTTGTTGCTCGATCGAGATTCCGGGTTCGCGTCTGCGACGCGCCCCGAAATGACGAAGGTGAGATAACGTCAGAACTTCACCTGCGGCACGGTCTCGACCTCGGTGCGGCTGGCGCCGAGATCGAAGAAGTCCTTTTTGGTGAAGCCGAACATGCCGGCGAACAGGGCTGCGGGAAGCTGCTGGATGCCGGTATTGTATTCCTGCACCGCATTGTTGAAGAAGCGGCGGCTCGCCGCGATCTTGTTTTCGAGGTCGGAGAGCTCGGACGCGAGCTGCTGGAAATTGGCGTTGGCCTTGAGGTCGGGATAGGCCTCCGACAGCGCGATCAGCCGGCCGAGCGCGCCGGAGAGCTGGGTCTCCGCCGCGGACACCTGCGCCGGGCCCTGCGCCGACATCGCCGAATTGCGCGCTTTGATGACGTCGTCGAGCGTGCCGCGCTCGTGCGAGGCGTAGCCCTTCACCGTCTCGACCAGGTTCGGGATCAGGTCGTGACGCTGCTTGAGCTGCACGTCGATGTCGGCAAAGGCCTGGCCGACACGTTGGCTCAGCGCTACCAGGCGGTTGTAGGCGCTGAAGGCGAACAGCGCGAGGACGACGATGACGCCGAGAACGATCCAGCCGGTCGACATGGAGAACTCCTGAAGAGGGAAGAAGGCGGGCGCCAGGGTAGACCAAATCGGCGCGGAACGAGAGCCCGCCGCGGAGGGGAGGTAGGATTTGGTCGGATGAGGCGCCATCGGAGTTCAAGGCGAAAGCCCTGAACGAGGTTAACGTTCGGCAACGACCGCGTCGCCCCAGCGCCAGCGCCGCGCACTCGCATAGGCGGCCTTATCGCGCCGTGGGACCTTCGTCAGCGCGACACCGTTCCCGGTGCAGAGCTTCACCGTGATCTCGGCCTTACTTATGTCCGGCGGCGCCAGTATGCGCGCGGCACGCGCGGGTGGTGTCCGGGTCAGGGCGACATAGATGAAGCGCTCGTCCTCGAACGGCACCTCGGCGCCTTTGATCTGGCGGTGCGCCTGCGAGCGCGGTAGGCGCTGGGAAAAATGGCACCAGTCGGGCGCGATGAGCGGGCATGGCCTTTCGTGCGGGCAGGGCGCAGCGACGAAGGCGCCGGCTTTGATCAGCTGCTGCCGCAGGGCGAGGATGCGGGCATAGCCGGCGGGCGTGCCGGGCTCGATCACCACCAGCGCGTGGCGCGCCCTGGCCCACATCGCCTCGGCCAGCTTGCGCTGATCACCCGCGCTGAGCTCGCCGATGACGTAGCTGGCGAGGACGAGATCGGCCTGTGAGACCTCGGCGAGATTGCCGCCGGCATCGCCGGGCAGATAACGGCACTGCGCCAATCGCGAGCTGCCGTGTGCCAGTTCGAGCGCGAGCCGGCTCAGCGCGGCATTGGCGTCGAGCAGCGTGAAATCCTGCAGCGACGGAAAGGCTTCGGCGGCCGCCCAGCTGGCGGTGCCCGGGCCGGCGCCGACGTCGAGCAACGTTTCGGGGGCGAGATCGGGCGCGGTCTCGGTCAGTGCATTGAGGCTGGCCGCCACCGCCGCGTAGGTCGCAGGCATGCGCGCCAGCGCATAAGCGAGCGCATCGGCTTCGGACTTGATCGTGCCGGAGGTGCCGCCGGCCCGATACGTAGTCGAGATCTTTTGCGAGCGCTGGGCCGCGTCGCTGCGGGAGAACCCCTGCAGCTTGCCGTCGAGAGCGGCTTTCAGTTCGGCGGGGAGGGTGGGGGGAATCATGTTGGCCCACCGTCATTCCGGGGCGATGCGTAGCATCGAACCCGGAATCCATTGCGCAGCAGAGTCGGTCGAGGAATGGATTCCGGGTTCTCGCTGCGCGAGCCCCGGAATGACAGCCACCTTAAGCCACGTTCTGGTCGAGGATATCCACCGCCTCTTGCAGGCTCACCGACACCAGCTGCGAGACGCCGCGCTCGGCCATGGTGACGCCGAACAGGCGGTTCATCCGCGCCATCGTGATCGGGTTGTGCGTGATGATGATGAAGCGCGTGTCGGTCGAGCCGGTCATCTCGTGGAGAAGGTTGCAGTACCGTTCGACGTTGTGGTCGTCGAGCGGCGCGTCGACTTCGTCCAGCACGCAGATCGGCGACGGGTTGGTGAGGAACACCGCGAAGATCAGCGCCATCGCGGTCAGCGCCTGCTCGCCGCCCGAGAGCAGCGACAGCGTCTGCGGCTTCTTGCCCGGCGGCTTGGCGATGATTTCGAGGCCGGCTTCCAAGGGGTCGTCGCTCTCGATCAGGTGCAGCGCGGCCTCGCCGCCGCCGAACAGCTCGACGAACAGGCGCTTGAAGTGGTCGTTGACGACCTCGAACGAGGTCAGCAGCCGCTCGCGGGCCTCCTTGTTGAGGCTCTGGATGCCCTGGCGCAACCGCTTGATGGCTTCCACGAGGTCGTCGCGCTCGGTGACGAGGCCGGTGTGCTGGGTCTCGACCTCGCGCAGCTCTTCCTCGGCGCGCAGATTGACGGCGCCGAGGCGCTCGCGGTCGCGGCGCATCTTCTCGAGGTCTTCCTCGATCTCGTGCAGCGGCGGCAGCTCGGCGCCGGGCTCGATCTCGGCAAGGCCGGCGACGGCCTGCGGCTCGACCTCGAGCATGTCGCGGATCTCGCGCTCGATGTCCTCGAGCCGGCGGCGGGCGCCTTCCATGCGCTCCTCGGCGCGGGCAGTGGCCTCGCGGGCGCTCGACAAGGCTTCGAGCGTCAGCTTGGCGACACGGTCGGTCTCGGCCATCGCGGTTTCCGCGGTGGCGAGCGCGTCGGCGGCCATGCGGCGGTCGTTCTCGGCGTATTCGATCTCGGTGATCAGCGCGCTGCGCTTCTCGGCGAACACGGCCGGGGCGTTTTCGAGCTCGCTGCGCTCGATGGTGAGCTCGGCGATGCGGGCCTGAATGGTGTCGATGTGGGAGGCCGCGCTCTCCTTGCGGTTCTGCCACTCGGTGCGCTCGGCGAGGATCGCCTGCACGCGGCGATCGGCGAGCTCGGCCTCGCGTGCCAGCGCCTGCGCCTCGGCGCGGACCTGGGCGGCCATGCGGCGGCGGCCTTCGATGTCGCTGCGGACGGCGGCGAGCTGGGTTTCAGTGTCCTCACTCGACGGCAGTTCGCCGATGCCGGCCTGGGCGTATTCGTAAGCGGCCTCGGCTTCGGCGCGGTCGGCGGCGAGCCGGCTGTGCGCTTCCGACAGCGTCGCCTTGCGCGCGGCATGGCGGCTGATCTCGCGCTCGGCATTGGCGTGGCGCTCGCGCGCGACGTTGAGCTCGCGCTGGGCGGCGCGCCAGGCTTCGCGGCTGGCGCCTTCGGTGCTCGCCGCCATCTGCAGCTCGGACTCGGCGTTCTCCAGCGCCTGACGCTTGATCTGCGCGTCGATGCGGGCCTGCTCAAGCTCGTTCTCGATGTCGACGAGACGGGCTCGCTCCGCGAGACGCCGGGCAGCGCCAGTCGGGGCATGTGCTGCGGCGACAAAACCGTCCCAGCGCCAGACGTCGCCCTCGGGCGAGACCAGCCGCTGGCCGCTCTTGAGCTGCGACACCAGCTCGGCGCCGCGCTCGCGCGGGACGACGCCGATCTGGGCGAGACGGCGGGCCAGCTCGGCCGGCGCCTGGACATGGCTCGCGAGCGGAACGGCGCCTTCGGGCAGCTCCGGATCACCCTCGGTGTGTCCGACATTGGTCCAGCGCATCGGCGCCGACGGATCGATCGGCGCATCGAGATCGTCGCCGAGTGCCGCGCCGATCGCCTTTTCAAAACCCTTGTCGACGGTGATGCCGTCGATGATCGGCGGCCACAAATTCTTGGTCTCGCCGTTGACGATCTTGGAGATCGTGCGCGCCTCGGTCTCGAGCCGCTGCACGCGCTTGTCGGCCTCGACCAGCGGCGAGCGCGAGGATTCCAGCGTCTGGCGTGCCGCGACATGCGCCGCTTCGCTCGCCTGCGCGGCAGCTTCGGAAGCCGCCAGCGCCTCTTCCGCGGTCTCGACCAGCGCGGTCAGCTCGTCGAGATCGCCGAAGCCGCCGGTATCGGCGGCAAGCTTCTGCTCTTCCGCCGCGACGCTCGCGATCTCCTGATCGAGCCGGGCGAGCTTGTCGCGATGGGTGCGGACGTTGGCCTCTAACTGATTGCGCTTGGCGGTGAGGTCGGCGAGCGCGGTGGTGAGCTCGGCGAAGCGCTGCTCGGTTTCGGTCAGCACCGCCTCGGCTTCGGCAACGCGCTCGTCGACGCCGGAGCGCTTCTCGACGCGCGACTTGATCTCTTCCTTCAGCTCGGCATCTTCCGCATCGAGCCGCTGCAGCGCGACGTCCGCATCCATGGTCTGCTGCTGCGCGCGGGAGATGTCGCCCTCGAACTGGGCGAGGCGGCGCTCCAGCTCGGCGACGCGCTCCTTGGCGCGCTCTTCCTCGCGGTCGAGCTGCTCGCGGGCATTGGTCAGGCGCTGCAGGCCGGCGGCGGCGCGCGCTTCGGCATCGCGCAGCGCCGGCATCTCGGCGGCGCGGATCGCCTGGATGCGGGCGGCCTCGGCCTGGTGCTGGGTGCGCTCGGCCATCTCGCGCACGGCGAGATCGTGGGTCTGGCCGGATTCGTTGACGTCGGCATGGGCGCCGATCCAGCGCAGATGGAACAGGGTGGCTTCGGCCTTGCGAACCTTGGCCGCGACCTCGCGATAGCGCACGGCCTGGCGGGCCTGCTTTTTCAGGCCTTCCATCTGCCCTGCGAGCTGGCCGATCACGTCCTCGACGCGGGTGAGGTTGGTTTCGGCCGCCTTCAGCCGCAGCTCGGCCTCGTGGCGGCGGGCATGCAGGCCGGCAACACCGGCGGCATCTTCCAGCACGCGGCGGCGCTGCTCGGGCTTGGCCTGGATGATCTCGCCGATCTTGCCCTGGTGGACGAGGGCGGGCGAGCGCGCGCCGGTGGCGGCGTCCGCGAACAGGATCTGCACGTCGCGGGCGCGCACGTCGCGGCCGTTGATGCGATAGACCGAGCCGGCCTCGCGCTCGATGCGGCGGGAGATTTCCAGGATCTGGCTGTCGTTCATCGCCGCCGGCGCGGTGCGATCGGCATTGTCGATCGTCATCGTCACTTCGGCGTGGTTGCGCGCCGGACGGTTGCCGGAGCCGGCGAAGATCACCGCGTCCATGTCGGCGGCGCGCAAGCTCTTGTAGGAGGTCTCGCCCATCGCCCAGCGCAGCGCCTCGACGAGATTGGACTTGCCGCAGCCATTGGGGCCGACCACGCCGGTCAGGCCGGGCTCGATGACGAAGTCCGTGGGCTCAACGAAGGACTTGAAACCGTGAAGGCGCAGGCGGGTGATTTTCATAAGCACGCATCTCTGTTGGCAGGCACGAATCCCCCTGCCTGGACAATACCATGGAAGGCAATGTCGCTGTCCGGGTGAGTCGCGCGAGGCGGCTCATGCGGCTGGACAATGGCCGTGGTGCGCCGCGAGGGCAACCGGCGAAAGCTGCTTTTCCCAAGGGATTTATGCCGGGAAAGATACGGCTTTCGAGATGCGAATCAGGATCTTGACGCGCGAATCAGCTCTTCAGCAGCGGATTGATCTTCTTGGCGAACTCCTCGAACGAGGTGTCGCCCTTGATCTTCTCGCCGTTGATGAAGAAGGTCGGCGTCGAATCCACCTTGAGCACGTCGCTGGCATATTTCTGGTCGGCGGCAATCTTGTCGAGCAGCGCCTGATCCTTCAGGCAGGCCTCGACCTGCGCTTGCGTGAGGCCGGCCTGCTTGCCGATCCGCGTCAGGGTCTCGGTGGTGTTCTTCATCACCCAGTCGTTCTGCTGGCGGAACAGCATGTCGGTGACCGCGAAATATTTCGGCGCGTCGTCCTTGGCGATGCAGCGCGACAGCATCGAGCCGGCGGCGGCTTTGATGTCCAGCGGGAACTCGCGGAAGATGTAACGCACCTTGCCGGTGTCGATGTATTCCGTCTTGATCTTCGGGAACACCTGCTCGTTGAAGGCGGCGCAGTGCGGGCAGGTCATCGAGGCGTATTCGGTGATGGTGACGGCGGCGTCCTTCGGGCCGAGCGCCATGTCGGGCAGCGACACCGGCTTGGCCACATCGGCGGCCGACTGAGCCATCGCTTCCGAGATGAACCGCAGCGGCGAGAGCCCGGCGAACGCGGCAAGCCCGGTCAGCGACAGCATCGTAGTGAAGGCGCGGCGGGTGATGATCAAGGTCGGCTCCCGAGATTGGCAAGGTTCGCCCAAAGGACGGGTCAAGGTTCCCCTTTGGACGGCCTGTCGCTAGCTTGAAACGTCGCTTGAGGCAATGGCGGGCGGCAAGAACGGGTCCAGTTTGGCCGCGGAATGAGGCTCAATTTCGCTTGATGGCGGCCCCGAGGCGCGCCAGCGCCGTCTTCAGTTCTTCATCTTCGATGTCGGTCAGGTTCTCCGCCACCTTGGCGACGGCCTTGGGGTCGGGCGGGCCGGGGCGCTTCCGAGCCTGCGGCCGTGACAGGGGCGCCTGGCGGAAGGCGAGCTTGCCGACCGCGCTCCAGCCGAAGAAGCGGTTGACCCGCTCCAGGATCACGTCGGCCGAATGCTGGATCTCCAGCGCCATCGGCCCCTCGACCCGCAGCACCAGGGTTGCCGGCTCCTGCGGCTGCCCCTCGACCGGGCGCGGCCATTGCATCTTGAGCGGCTCGGCATGGGCCGCGATCTCCGGCCCCGCGATCTGCGCCCACCGTGTCACCAGCTCGCGCGCGGCAAAGCCCTGCTTGGCATAGGCCTCGGCGAAGACGTCGTCGAGCAGGATCCCGAGCGGTTTGGCGCTGATGGGGCCGGGCTTGAAGATGGGGCCGGATTTGGACATGGGGCCTTATAGCACTTCGGGCGTCGGGCCACAGACCCCCGGGCCCGTCATGGCCGGGCTTGTCCCGGCCATCCACGTTCTTCCTGCGAAGAAAGACGTGGATGCCCGCGACGAGCGCGGGCATGACGTGGAGAGGCCCGTGCATTGCCGCTACAGTGAGGAATGAGCCCCAGATCCGCACGCAAGCCGAAGCCGGAACCTTCTCAGTTGGAGACCTCATCGCGCCCGCTCGCGCTCCTGCAATGGTACGACCGCCATCGCCGCCGACTGCCCTGGCGCGCCGCGCCCGGGGAGGCGTCCGATCCCTACCGCGTATGGCTCTCCGAGATCATGCTCCAGCAGACCACCGTGAAGGCGGTCGGCCCCTATTTCGAAAAATTCGTCGCGCGCTGGCCTGATGTCACGGCGCTGGGGCGGGCTTCGCTCGACGATGTGCTGCGGATGTGGGCGGGGCTCGGCTATTATTCGCGCGCACGCAACCTTCATGCCTGCGCGGTCGTGGTGACGCGCGAGCATGGCGGCGTGTTTCCGGATACCGAGGAGGGCCTGCGCGCGCTGCCGGGGATCGGGCCCTACACGGCGGCGGCGATTGCGGCGATCGCGTTCGACCGCCGCACCATGCCGGTCGACGGCAATATCGAGCGCGTGGTGTCGCGGCTGTTCGCGGTCGAGGAGGAGCTGCCGCAAGCCAAGCCGCTGATCCAGCAACTCGCCGCGACGCTGCTGGCGGAGTCTCGCGCCGGCGACAGCGCGCAGGCGCTGATGGATCTCGGCGCCTCGATCTGCACCCCGAAGAAGCCGGCCTGCTCGCTGTGTCCGCTGAACGAGGACTGCACGGCGCGCGCGCAGGGCACCCAGGAGACGTTCCCGCGCAAGGCGCCGAAGAAGAGCGGGACGCTCAGGCGCGGCGCCGCCTTCGTGGTTACGCGCGGCGACGAACTGCTCGTCCGCTCGCGGCCCGAAAAGGGCCTGCTCGGCGGCATGACGGAGGTGCCGTGCTCGGACTGGCTCGCCGGCCAGGACGATGCAACGGCCAAGCAGCAGGCGCCGCAGCTGAAGGGGCTGTCGCGCTGGCAGCGCAAGGTGGGCGTCGTCACCCACATCTTCACGCATTTTCCGCTCGAGCTGGTGGTCTACACCGCGAAGGTGGAGGCCTGCACCCGCGCCCCCGAGGGCATGCGCTGGGTGCCGATCGCAACGCTGGCCGGCGAAGCGCTGCCCAACGTCATGCGCAAGGTGATCGCGCACGGATTGGGTCTGTAGAATCCATCCTGCTGACAATAGGCTGTCAGCAGCCTTGCGCTAACAGCGGGGCACAGGAGATCTCGCATGGTCAAGACCGCGCTCGATAACTTCCCAAGGCCCCCATGCGCCGAGCTGCTCGGCTGGCACCTGCTCGATGCCCGCCCGCAGGAGGGCTGGATCAAGCTCGGCTTCGAAGGCAAGCCGGAGTTCTGCAATCCCGCGGGCTTCATCCAGGGCGGCATGCTCTCGGCCATGCTCGACGACACCATGGGGCCGGCGGTGCTGGTGATGAGCGAGGGCCGGCTCTACACCACCACGATCAGCATGACCGTGAATTTTTTGGCACCGGCCAGGCCCGGTCCGATCGTCGGTGAAGCCAAGGTGACGCAGCTCGGCAAGACCATCGCCTTCGTCGAGGCCAAGCTGATGGCTGAGGACGGCACCGTGCTGGCGACGGCCAGCGCCAGCGAGCGATTGCTGGAGACGGCGAGGGTGGTGAAGTGAGCGGGCACTGGTCTCTCGCTCCCTCGCCCCGTTCTTACGGGGAGAGGGTGGGGTGAGAGCCTCTCTCAACACGAGAGATCCACGAGAGACCTGTACCCCCTCACCCGGATTGCATCTTCGATGCAATCCGACCTCTCCCCGCAAGCGGGGAGAGGTGAAGAGGAATGCGCCGCGCGAGTTGATTGACCAGACCCTCAAGCGCTCGCGCGCGCGTCCTTGCTCACGATCGGCGGCTTCGCATTCAGCGCCTCGACCTGGAATCCCGCAACGCGCTTGTAGTTGGCGGCGATGTCTTCCAGCTCCTGTTGCGACAAGACGTCGGTGACGACCTCAAAGCCATCAGGCGCGCGCTCCTCGACCAGCTGCATCACCTGCTCGGGGCCGTTCTTGCGGTTGAGCAGGACGAGGTCGGTGGTCGCGGGCCGCCGCTCGGCTTCATAGGCGAGCAGTGCCGCCTGCGTCGGACCATGCGCCAGGATCTCGCGGGTGATGACGCGCGCGTCGAGGATCGCCTGCGAGGCGCCGTTCGAGCCGATCGGGTACATCGGATGCGCGGCATCGCCCATCAGCGTGACGCGGCCGAAGGTCCATTGCGACACCGGATCGCGGTCGACCAGCGGATATTCGTAGGCGTGAGGACAGTTCCTGATCAGGGCGGGCACGTCGAGCCAGTCGAACTGCCAGCTTTCGAACCAGGGCAGGAACTCTTCCAGCCGCGCCGTGCGGTTGTAGTCCTCGCGCCGCCACTGATAGGTCGGAGGCATGTGGCGCTCCGCGACCCAATTGATCTGATAATTGCCGTTGGCGTCCGGTTCTTTCGAGATCGGATAGCAGACGAATTTCAGGATCTCGTGGCCGGCCATGATCATGGTGCGGCCGGTGAGGAAGGCTTTTGCCGGCGTGACGCCGCGCCAGAGGATGCGGCCGTTCCAGATCGGCGCGCCTTCGTTCGGATAGAGCTTTTCGCGTGCGGCGGAATGGATGCCATCGGCGGCGATCAGGATCGCGCCCTCGTAAGTGCCGGCGGCCTTGCCGGTCGCCCTGTCGATGAAGTCGGCGCGCACGCCGGCGGCCGTCTCGGTCCAGCCGGTCAGATGATGGCTGGTGAGGATGTTGTCGCGGCCCAGCCGCTCGATCGCGGTGTCGAGCAGGATCTGCTGCAGGGTGCCGCGATGGATCGAGAATTGCGGCCATTTGTAACCGGCCTCCAGGCCGCGCGGCTCGCTCCAGATCGGCTTGCCGTGCTTGGAGAAATAGGCGAGCTCGCGCGTCCGCACGCCGCTGGCGTCCAGCCTGTCCAGCAGGCCGAGCTCGATCAGCTCGCGCACGGCATGCGGCAGCACGTTGATGCCGACGCCGAGCGGCTTCGGTTCCGCGACGCTCTCGAACACTTTCACGGCAACGCCGATCTGGTGCAAACTGAGCGCAAGCGCCAGGCCGCCGATGCCGCCACCGGCGATGAGTACGGTCATGACAAGTCCCCCCTCCAATTGTCGGCGTCTTCGCACAGCCGGGCGGCCGTGGGCAACTGCGAACAGGCCGCCTATGGACGGCGCGGCGGAGGACCGTTAACCTCCGGTTTTCCCCATGAGGTCCGACATGCTCAAGCTCTACTACGCCACCGGCACCTGTGCGCTCGCCACCTACATCACCCTGGAAGAGGCCGGTGCCGACTACACCGCCGAGCGGCTGAGCTTCAAGGACAACCAGCAGAACAGCCCGGACTATCTCGCCATCAACCCGAAGGGCCGCGTGCCGGCGCTGGTCACCGACCGCGGCGTCCTGACCGAGACGCCGGCGATGCTGGCCTATCTCGCGCAAGTGTTCCCCAAGGCGAAGCTCGCGCCGCTCGACGATCCCTTCGACTTCGCCCAGGTGCAGTCGTTCAACTCCTATCTCTGCTCGACCGTGCACATCAACCACGCCCACAAGATGCGCGGCGCCCGCTGGGCGACGGAGGAGAGCTCGTTCGCCGACATGAAGGCGATGGTGCCGAAGACCATGGCCGCCTGCTTCAAGCTGATCGAGCAGAAGATGTTTCGGGGGCCGTGGGTGATGGGCGATCAGTACACGATCTGCGATCCCTATCTCTACACGCTCTCGACCTGGCTCGAAGGCGACAGCGTCGACATCAATGCGACGCCGAAGATCGCCGATCACTTCAAGCGCATGTCCGATCGCCCCGCGGTCAGCAAGGTGATGGCGGCGCAGAAGGCGTAACCACGCGACGATTCTTGTAGGGTGGGCAAAGGCGCAGAGCGCCGTGCCCACCATCTTTCCAAGATAGCAACAAAGGTGGTGGGCACGCTTCGCTTTGCCCACCCTACGGGAGTTTCCGCCTGGCTTGCTCCAGCTCCCGCCCCGTCTCCAGCATCAGCCTTCTCAGCCAGATCGAGCCGGGGTCCATCTGCGCGCGCGTCGGATGGAACATGAACTGCTCGTCGATCCCGGGGTCGAGCGGCGGCGTCACCGCGACGAGGCCGAGCTGCTTCGACAGCGCGGCGATCAGCCGGCGCGGCACGAAGGCGACGAGATCGGTGCGCGCGGCGACGTGCAAGGCTTCGAGATAGCCCGACACCACCAGCGAGATGTGTCGCTCGATCCCCTTGCGGCGCAGCCAGGTGTCGATGAGATCCTCCGGCTGGCCGCGGATGACCACGCCGACATGGCGGGCGGCCAGGAACGCCTCGCGCCGCTTCAGCTTCGCTCCCACAGGGTGACCGCGCCGCACCGCCAGCGCGTCGCTGTCGGTGTAGAGCAGCTGGCGATGAAAGCCCTTGAAGGCATTGCCGATCGAGATCACGAGGTCGATGGTGCGGGCGAACTCGGCGTGGAAGATCGCAGGTCCCCGCCACGGCACCACGTCGATGCGGACGTTGGGGGCAAGGCGCGTGACTTTCGCCATCAAGGGCGGCATCAACAGCTCGACTGCGAGATCCGGCATCATCAGGCGGAACTGCCGCTCGCTGCGCGCGGCATCGAAGTCATCGGGCACGAACAGCCCGCGGACCTGGTCGAGCGCCTGCGCCAGCGGCGCGCGCAGGGCCAGCGCCCGCGGCGTCAGCTCCATCCGTGCGCCCGTGCGCACCAGCAGCGGGTCACCGCAGATGTCGCGCAGGCGCTGGAGAGCGTGGCTCGTGGCCGGCTGTGACAGGCCGATCCTCATGGCCGCGCGGCTGACATTGGCCTCGCGGAGCAATGCGTCGAGGGCGGTCAACAGGTTGAGGTCGAGTGAATTCAAATTCATGAGGTGAATAGATATCATATTTCATATCGATTTGAAGAATGACATTGGCCCGGCGATGATCTCTTCCGTTGTCACCACGAGGAGATGCCGTCATGAACGCGAGCGCCAACAAGAAACTGCTGCAGGACATCTTTGCCGCGGCCGCCAATCCCGATCCGGCCGCGCGCGACCGCGCCCTGTTCACAGCAAGTCTCGCCGACGACGCCAAATGGGTCGTCACCGGGCAATATTCCTGGTCGCGCACCTTTGCCGGCAAGGAGGCGATTCTTAGAGATCTGCACGGCTATGTCCGCACGCGCCTGCGCGACCGCACGCGGACCGTCGCCCATCGCTTCATCGCCGATGGCGACATCGTGGTGGTGGAAGCCAAGGGCGACAACGTCACGCCCGAGGGCGTGCGTTATGACAACGACTATTGCCTGGTCTTTCGTCTGGAGGACGGCAAGATCAAGGAGATTCGCGAGTATTGCGACTCCGTGCTGACGGAGAAGGCGCTCGGTCCGTTTCCGCAAGCCCCGGCGAGGGCCGCGGGCTAACGGCTTGGACGAGGTCGTGTCCACCGGCCACTCCTGTTCGTCACGGCCCGCGATATTTGTGCGGGCCTGTCGGACGCTGCTGGAACTTATGCAGGCCCGGCGCGAGCGGTCTCGAGCCCGCTGCCAACTCGCGGCCATGACCGAACGCGAGCTTCAGGATTTCGGGATGTCCCGGAGCGAGATCGAGCACGAGCTCAGAAAGCCGCGGTGCCAAGGCCGGCGGAACTATTGCGTGCCGCCGGCGTTCCCTTGGTTGCCGGGCGCGCCGCGCCCGCGGCAACCTGCGTTCTCGGGAATTTCATGCTGGCTGGGGCTTCGGACGTTTCAACGCAGGTAGGCCGCAGCTTCTCCGGACTGCGCGAACGATTAAGAGACGCGACGTCGGCCGCGCACCGCGACCTCGACGCGCAGCTCTCGGCATTCGAGCTGACCGAGCTCTCCGGCTATCGGCGCTTTCTGCAAGCCAGTGCCGGCGCTCTGTTGCCGCTCGAGACGGCACTCGTCGAGGCCCGCGTCAGCAAGGCTTTCCCGGACTGGCCGGAGCGGTCGCGAAGCGCGGCGATTCTGGCTGATCTCGAGCGTCTCGGCAGCGCGGTGCCGCGCCTGGTGTCCGTACCCCCACTGACGCGCAGCGGCATTGTGGGCACGATGTATGTGCTCGAAGGATCCCGTCTCGGGGCCAAATTCCTGCTGAAGATGGTTGCGGATTCCGCCGATCCGCGCCTCCGCGAAGCTGTCGCCTATCTCGGTCACGGCACCGGCAGGCGGTTTTGGCAAAGTTTCCTGGCGAAGCTTGCAACCGACGAGCGCTGGGACGAAGACGAGGCGATCGAGGCCGCTCGCATCGCCTTCGCCGCATTCGAGCAGGCGGCGGACCGGGCATGAACGAGGCCGTCGATCTCACCAATTGCGACCGCGAGCCGATCCACATTCCCGGCAGCGTGCAGCCGTTTGGCTTCCTGCTGGCCGTGCTCTCGGATTTCACGATCTGCATGGCCTCGGACAATGTCGGGAGCTTCCTTGGAACCGATGTTGCCGACCTGCTGCAGCGGCCGCTGTCGGGCGTGATCTCCGAGGCGGCGGTCGAAACGATCCGCAGCCGGGTCGATCATCTCGGCGGTCCGGATGCGACCGAACGCCTGTTCGGCGTCGAGCTGCAGCCCGGCAAGCCGCCCTTCGATCTTTCGATTCATCTCTCCGGCGTCTACCTCGTCATCGAGGCGGAGCCGAGCGTCCACGAGCCCGGCGTCAATTCCGGCGAGCTCGTGCGCCTGATGCTCGAACGGATCCGCAAGACGCGCGGAATGGCCGATCTTGCGCGCGAGGCGGCGCGTCAGCTCAAGGTGCTGACCGGCTTCGACCGTGTCATGGTCTATCAGTTTCACCCGGACGGGTCCGGCGAGGTGATCGCCGAGACGGCGGAATCCGGGCTCGAATCCTTTTTCGGCCTGCGTTATCCCGCCTCCGACATCCCGAGGCAGGCGCGCGCGCTCTATCAGCGCAACTGGCTGCGCATCATCGCCGACATCGACGCGCGGCCTGCCGCGCTGATGTCCACGGCCACGCACAATGCGGGACTTCTCGACCTGTCGATGAGCGTGCTGCGCTCGGTGTCGCCGATCCACATCGAATATCTCCGCAACATGGGCGTTGCCGCCTCCATGTCGGTGTCGATCCTGCGCGACGGCAAACTGTGGGGTCTGTTTGCCTGCCATCATTATTCGCCGCGCTACATCTCGTTCGACAAGCGCACGGCCTCCGAGCTGTTCGGGCAGATGTTCTCGTGGATCGTGGAAGGCCGCGAGCGCGAGGGCGACGTCGCCTATGAGGCCCGCGCGCATCAGGTCCAGGAGCGATTGATCGAGATCGCGGCCTCGCATGAGCACAGCCGGCGGGCGATCGTCGATTTCCTGGCCGACTATCGCAAGATGATCGCGTGCGACGGCGTAGCGGTCTGGTCCGACAACACCATCGCGCTTCAAGGCGAGACCCCGACCGAAGACGAGGTGAAGGATCTCGTCGCCTTCATCAACCGGACTTCGCCCGGCCGGATCTTCGCCAGCGCCGAGATCGCCAAGGTCTACGCCGCCGGTCAGGCGTTCCGCGCCCGCGCGGCTGGCTTTCTCGCCATCCCGATCTCGCGCACCCCGCGCGACTGTCTGATCTTCTTTCGCCGCGAGCTGATGCGCTCGGTGAACTGGGCCGGTGCTCCCAACAAGGTCTACGACGAGGGGCCGAACGGGCCTCGGCTGACCCCGCGCAAGAGTTTCGAGCTCTGGCAGGAGACGGTGGCGGGCCAGTCCAAGCCGTGGTCGGCGGCCGACATCCGCATCGCCGAGAGCCTGCGCGTCACGCTGCTGGAGGTGATCCTGCAAATGTCCGACCTCGCCGCGCGCGAGCGCCGCGGGGCGCAGGAGCGGCAGGAACTGATGATCGCCGAGCTCAATCATCGCGTCCGCAACATCCTGAGCCTGGTCCGCGCCCTGGTGGCGCAGAGCAAGGACACCGCAACGAGCGTCGAGGAGTTTGCCAGCGTGCTCGGCGGCCGCATCCAGGCTCTCGCACGCGCCCACGACCAGATCACCAACCTGAACTGGGCACCTGTCGCGCTCCGCACCCTGGTCGAATCCGAGGCCGGCGCCTATCTCGGCGCGCGTGCGGAACGGGTGAAGATGGGCGGTCCGGACGTCGCCCTCGATCCCAAGGCGTTCGCGACGCTGGCGCTCGTCGTGCATGAGATGATGACCAATTCCGCCAAGTATGGCGCGCTTGCCGATTCCACCGGGAGTGTCGAGGTGGTCTGGCGCCTCGATCCGTCTTCCAGCCTCGTCATCGAGTGGAAGGAGAGCGGCGGTCCGCCCGTGCAGCCGCCGTCACGGCGTGGCTTCGGCACCACCATCATCGAGCGGTCGGTGCCGTTCGATCTCAAGGGCGATGCCGAGATCCGTTTCGACCTGCTGGGCGTCCAGGCGACGTTCGTCATTCCGCCCAACTTCGTCCAACTCGTCCCATCCATCGCGGGAGCCGCCATGCGTATCGAGGAGCAGCAATCTGCCCGTCCACGGATTTCCGACACGGCCCTGATCGTGGAGGACAACCTGATCATCGCGATGGCCGCGGAGGTCATCCTGCTCGACCTCGGCGCCCGCCACGTCGACACCGCCGCAACCGTCGACCAGGCACTGCGCTCGATCGAGCGTTCGCGGCCGAGCTTTGCCCTGCTCGATCTCAATCTCGGCAGCGAGAGCAGCATCAAGGTCGCACACAAGCTGAAGGAGATCGGAGTGCCCTTCATCTTCGCGACCGGCTATGGCGAGCGCGCGCCGATCCCCGAGCCATTGGCCTCCGCGCCGGTGGTCCAGAAGCCCTACACGCTGGAAGTGGTCGAGAATGCACTCGGCAAGTTGCAGCAGGCTGGCGCCCAATAGGAATCTCTGACGGGCAGCATGCATCATCCTGCATAGCCCGGCGGATTCGCATGCGGCTTTGCATAGCTGCCGACGAAATCAGCAAATTTGCTGCGGGTGGAGACGGGGCGCGCGAGAAATTTGAAGGTTCAATTAAGAAGTGTCCCCCATTGTGTCGCGGTGCAGCGTAGGCCGCGGGGGCGCGGCGTGCGGCTGCCGGAGTGGCCGTGACGATCGCCGGAGTCGTTCGGTCCCTCGAATTCACATGCATCTGGGTGGACAGTGGGAATGCCGAAATTTCGTTTGCGGATCAGGGGACGCCTGTACGCAGGCTTCATGGCCCTGGTGGCGGTCGGTCTCGTGATGGCAGTGGTTGCCGTCTGGAATTTGCGGGACGTGCAGGATCAGGTCGCAAGACAATCCGCCCTCTCGGACAGCACGGCGCGGGTGCTGGAAATATCGGCCGATCTGCAGGCGATTCAGCGGGCCAATTTGCGCTACGTCTACGACGGCAACGAGTCCGCAATGAAGGAAGCGCAAGAGCGCGAGACCGCGGCGAGCGAGCTGCTCCGGGTCGGCGCGAAGGGGGCGCTCTCCGAGCAGCGGCGCGCGCTCTACAACAGCCTGATCGACGAGATCGCGAAAATGCGACTCCTGCGTGACAATCTCAGCGACGCCGTCAACGAGACCAGAACGGGCAAGGCGACGCTGCTGCCGAGCGGCGAGGACCTGGCCACCAAGACGAACAAGCTCGTCGACGTGGCGCGCGCCGCCGTCGATGAAGATACCGCTTCCCTCGTCGCCGATCTCGAATCCCGAATCCTGCTCGTGAGGATCGTAAACTGGCGTTTTCTGGCCCTTCGCGATGCGCAGGGCCCTGCGACCTTCAGGGCGAGCATCGACAGGGCATTGCAACGGCTCGGGGCACTCGAAAAGAGCCCGCAGGCGGCGGCGTTGCGCGCCACCCTGGCGCCGGTGAAGACCTCGCTTGAAACCTACAAGACGGCGTTCGAGACGACCTCCGCAGCGATGCTTAAGGCGGACGAGATCTATCACAAGAGCCTCGCGCCTCTCATCGCCGACAGTATCGGCAAGCTCAAGGTGGCGGAAACGACGCTGAAGGAGGACTACCAGGCATCGCGCGCCACCGCCGAGGCCGTGATCGCGGGAACGACGACCGTGCAGGAGATCGCCGGCGGCCTCGCCGTCCTGTTCGGCGGCATCGTTGCGTTTCTGATCGCCCGCAGCATCGTCGGTCCGCTGACCTCGATGACGCAGGCGATGGGGCGGCTTGCCGGCGGCAATCTGGAGGTCGAGATTCCCGGCCGCGGCCGGGCCGACGAGATCGGCGACATGGCCAAGGCGATCCAGGTCTTCAAGGACAACATGATCGAGACCGAGAGCATGCGCGCCGAGCAGGCCGAACTCGAGGCGCGGCAGGCCGAGAACCGCCGGAAAGACATGGCCAGGCTCGCCGATCAGTTCGAGCAGGCCGTGGGGGAGATCGTCAACACGGTGTCGTCGGCATCTAGCGAGCTTGAAGCCTCCGCCGGCACGTTGACCACGACTGCCGCGCGCGCCCAGGACCTGTCGACGGAGGTCGCAAGCGCCTCGCAGGAGGCCTCGGCCAATGTGCAGGCGGTCGCCTCTGCGACCGAGGAGCTCTCCTCCTCGGTCTCCGAGATCGCCCGCCAGGTGCAGGAATCCGCCCGCATCGCCACCGAGGCTGTCGGTCAGGCGAGCCGGACCAACGAGCGCGTCGGCGCGCTCTCCAAGGCCGCCGCGCGGATCGGCGACGTGGTCGAGCTGATCAGCACCATTGCCGGCCAGACCAACCTCTTGGCGCTGAACGCCACGATCGAGGCGGCGCGTGCGGGCGAAGCCGGCCGCGGCTTTGCGGTGGTCGCGACCGAGGTCAAGGCGCTCGCCGAGCAGACGGCCAGGGCCACCGGCGAGATCGCCCAGCAGGTCTCCGGCATCCAGGCCGCGACCGAGGAGTCGGTCGGCTCGATCCGGGAGATCAGTGGCACCATCGAGCGGCTGTCGGAGATCGCCTCGACGGTCGCCGCGGCCGTGGAGCAGCAGGGCGCGGCAACGCAGGAGATCTCCCGCAACGTCCAGCAGGCGGCCCAGGGCACGCAGCTCGTCTCGTCCAACATCGGCGACGTGCAGCGCGGTGCCTCCGAGACCGGCTCGGCCTCCTCGCAGGTGTTGTCAGCGGCGCGCTCGCTGTCGGCCGACAGCAACCGTTTGAAGCAGGAAGTCGCCAAGTTCCTGAGCTCGGTCCACGCCGCCTGACGTCTCGAAAAGCAAAAGGCCACGCGCATGCGCGTGGCCTCGAAGAAGGCGCGGCGCGATCAGGCCACCCTGGTCGTCATGTGCTTGAACATGTTTGCCCTGGCTTCGTCGTCCATCTCGGCCTTGAAAGTGAACTTGTCCTTCAGGGCGATGGCGCGCGCGGCTGCCGGGCGCGCCGAGATCTCGTCGACCAGCCGTTTCACGTTCGGGTATCGCGCGAAGGCGTCGTCGCCGAGCTTGAACGGCACCATCCGCGCCCAGCCCCACAGCGCCATGTCGACGATCGAATAGCTGTCGCCGACCATGTAGCGGCGATCCTTCAGGTGCGCGTCGAGAATCTTGTAGTGGCGGTCGGTCTCGTACTGATAGCGGTTATGGGCGTAATCGTGATTCTGGTCCTTCGGCGCAAAATGCTTGAAGTGCACGGCCTGACCGGAAAAGGGCCCGACGCCGCTCGCGACGAACATCAGCCAGGACAAGAGTTCGGCGCGGTTGGAGGGGAGGAATTTGCCGGTCTTCTCGGCGAGATAGAGCAGGATGGCGTTCGAGTCGAACACGATGGTGCCGCCATCGTCGATCGCCGGCACCTTGCCGTTCGGATTGATCTTGAGGAATTCCGGCGTGAACTGCTCGCCCTTGCGGGTGTCGATCTTCACCGGCTCGAACGGCAGGCCGGATTCTTCGAGATAGAGCGCGACCTTGGTCGGGTTCGGTGATCCATTGAAATAGAATTTGAGCATCAAGCATCTCCCCGGTGTCTACATTGCCGCGCGCAGAGGCGGCGTCGTTGGGCGAGCCTGTCTTGCCTGAACCTCGCCCGAGAGAGCAACCGGCGAGTTTGCCGGGCGGTGTCTGCGCGGTGCGCAGATCAGGCGGCGTAACAGAGGCCGATGGCCGCCGCGACGACCATGGCCGCGCCCGCGGCCTCCAGCCGCAGGCCGAGCCGCGCGGCGAGGTGCATGTCGGAGGCGCGCGCCGCGCGCTCCGAACCGCGCGCATAGCCGTGAACGATGACGTCGTGGTTGAAGTTGTCGTGCGCCTCGTTGCTGCTGGCGAGCCCGACGCAGATCACGAGCACGCCGAACAGCGCCAGGCCGAAAAACCCGAGCAGCGCGATCAGGAACATCGGAAACATGCCGATCAGGAAGATCGGAAGAAGCGGCACCAGCAGCAGTGTCTCGGACTGTCGTCGCATGGGAGCCCAACCGGTCTGGAGGGGGCTGATCCGGAGATGCTAGTCCTGGCTGACGCCGCTTTCAACTCACGCCGCTGTCATTCCGGGGCGCGCGTAGCGCGAGCCCGGAAATCCATTGGGCGGCATGGGACGCGGTTGGATGGATTTCCGGGCTCGCGCGCTTTGCGCGCGCCCGGAATGAGGCCGTGGGGAAACTACTCCGCCGCCATGCCGGCGCGAATCTCGGCGCGCAGCTCGTCGATCAGCTTGAGGCCCTTCTTGGTCTCGACGTGCCAGAAGGTCCAGCCGTTGCAGGCCTGCGCGCCTTGCGCCACCGCGCCGATGCGGTGGATCGAGCCGACCTTGTCGCCGAGCATGATGGCGCCGTCGGCGCGCACCAATGCCCCGAGCTTCTTCTTGGCGTCGAACAGCTTGGTGCCGGGCATGATCATGCCGCGCTCGATCAGCTCGGAGAACGCAACGCGCGGTGCCTCGCGCGCGGTCATGAACGGGGCGAGGCTCTCCTCCGGCAACGGCTCGACCTTGGCGATGCGTGCTTCGGCCGCCCTGGCGTAGGTCTTGTCGCGCTCGAAGCCGATATAGGAGCGGCCGAGGCGCTTGGCGACCGCACCGGTCGTGCCGGTGCCGTTGAACGGGTCGATCACGAGATCGCCGGGCTTGGAGGACGACAGCAGCACGCGCGCCAGCAGGCCTTCCGGCTTCTGGGTCGGATGCACTTTCTTGCCGTCGGCGCCCTTGAGGCGCTCCTCGCCGGTGCAGAGCGGAATCAGCCAGTCGGACCGCGCCTGCACGTCCTCGTTGGCGGCCTTCAGCGCCTCGTAGTTGAACGTGTAGCCCTTGGCCTTCTCGTCGCGCGCGGCCCAGATCATGGTTTCGTGCGCGTTGGTGAAGCGGCGGCCGCGGAAATTCGGCATCGGATTGGTCTTGCGCCAGACGATGTCGTTCAGCAGCCAGAAGCCGAGGTCCTGCATGATGGCGCCGACGCGGAAGATGTTGTGATAGGAGCCGATCACCCAGATCGTCGCCGACGGCTTCATGGCGCGACGTGCGGCGAGCAGCCAGGCGCGGGTGAAATCGTCGTAGGCGGCAAACGAATCGAACTTGTCCCAGTCGTCGTTGACGGCATCGACATGGGATTCGTCGGGGCGCTTGAGATCGCCCTTGAGCTGCAGATTGTAGGGCGGGTCGGCGAACACCAGGTCGACGCTGCCTGCCTGGAGCTTCGACATCTCGGCGACGCAATCGCCGACGATGATGCGATGCGAGGCGGACTCAAAATTTGTGCGGGGCGCCCTTGCAGACGCCCCGCGACGCGACTCTACCATGACTCAAGAACTCTGACTCAGGCGACGCTGTCGGCGACGCGGGACCAAACAACCGACTGGCCGTTACATTGCAGGGGCAAAGTAAAAATCGACTTAATCCGCCGCTTTCGTGAGCACGCCTCGCATCATCGTTCGCGCACAAATTGCTGCGCGCATTCTCCTTGTTTTGCAGTGTATTTCGCGCTTGCGCGGCTCGCGGATTCGATCGTGGCGGGAAAAAGGCCGTAAATTTCTCTCGGAAAAAACTGCTCGGCCCTCGGAAAAATTTGCTGGCATCGACAGGCTGTCGCACTAGGCAATTTTTGCCGGCCACGATATTGATAAAGGCAACGGAAATTTTACGTATGTGGCGCGTTGAGCTTTCGCGTTTCCGTGCGCCGTCGAAACTTGAGATCAGGGACCTCAGAGGAAAGGCCGCCATGCGCTACGATGACTTCCGCCGCAGCGACGACATCGAGGATCGTCGCGATGAAGGTGGCGGCTTTGGCGGCGGCGGAGGCGGCGGGTTCGGCCTGCCGATGGGCGGCGGCGGGCTCGGCATCGGCACCATCATCATCCTCGGCCTGGTCGGCTACGCCTTCGGCATCGATCCCCGCATCCTGATCGGCGGCGCCGAGATCCTCACCGGCGGCGGCCATGCGCCGACTTACCAGACCGATCGCCAGGCCTCCTCGGGCAAGCGCGGCGCGCCGACCGACGAGATGGGCAGCATGATCTCGGGCATCCTCGGCGAGATCGACGACCGCTGGACCGAGATCTTCCAGGCCAACGGACAGACCTATACCGGCCCGAAGATCGTGCTGTTCCGCAACGCCACCAATGGCGGGCGGTGCGGCATGGCGCAGTCGGCCATGGGGCCGTTCTATTGCCCGCCCGACCGGACCATCTTCCTCGATACCGCCTTCTTCCGCGAGGTCGAAACGCGCTTTCGCGGCTGCTCCGGCAAGTCGGCGTGCAATTTCACCACCGCTTACATCATCGCGCACGAGGTCGGCCATCACATCCAGAACCTGCTCGGCATCATTCCGCGCGTGACGCGGCTGCAGCAGCAGGTCGGCTCGAAGGCCGAGGCCAATGCGCTCCAGGTCAAGGTGGAGCTGCAGGCCGACTGTCTGTCCGGCGTCTGGGTCAACCGCGAGGCGAAGAAGCGTCCGAACTTCCTCGAGCCCGGCGACATCGAGGCCGCGCTGACCACGGCGAGCGCGATCGGCGACGACACGCTGCAGCGCCAGGCCACCGGCCGCGTGGTACCCGACTCCTTCACCCACGGCTCGGCGGCGCAACGCAAGCAATGGTTCATGATCGGCTACCAGCAGGGCACGGTCCAGGCCTGCAACACGTTCGGCGCGGGAGCGTTGTAGTGCATCAGCCCCGGAACGACGAGCGAGGGAGAAGAATGGCCTCCATCGACGAATCCAAACAATTCATCCCGCTCAACATTGCGGTGCTCACGGTGTCCGACACGCGCGCGCTCAGCGACGACAAGTCCGGTCAGACCCTCGCCGATCGTCTCACCGCTGCGGGTCATCATCTCGCCGCGCGCGAGATCGTCACCGATGATGTCGAGGCGATCCGCGTTGTGATCCGGCGCTGGATCGCCGATAGCGGCGTCGACGTCGTCATCACCACCGGCGGCACCGGCTTCACCGGGCGCGACGTCACGCCGGAGGCGATCGAGCCGCTGTTCGAGAAGCGCATGGACGGCTTCTCGATCGCGTTTCACATGCTGAGCCACGCCAAGATCGGCACGTCGACGATCCAGAGCCGCGCCACCGCGGGCGTCGCGGGCGCGACCTACATCTTCTGCCTGCCGGGCTCGCCCGGCGCCTGCCGCGACGGCTGGGACGGCATCCTGGCGGCTCAGCTCGACTACCGCACCCGCCCCTGCAACTTCGTCGAGATCATGCCGCGGCTGGACGAGCATCTGCGCCGGCCGAAAGCGCAGGGCGCGACGGTGTGAGTGCGTTGGCGATGGTGTTGTCTAGCTGATCGAGCTCACCCTCCCCTGGAGGGGGAGGGTCGATCGCGCGCAGCGCGAGCGGGGTGGGGTGATCTCTCCACTCGGGCAGTGTCGGATGTGGAGAGACCGTCACCCCACCCCGTCTCACATGTCGCTGCGCTCCATGTGAGCCGACCCTCCCCCTCCAGGGGAGGGTAAGAAGGCGCGCGTTGTTGAATAAAAACAGTCAGAGATCCCGCTCCCAGGTCTCGCCAACGAGATCCTGCCCGAAGCTGCGATGCGGCTCGGTCGCGACCAGCTTGAAGCCCGCGCTCTTGTAGATGCCGCGTGCGGCGACCAGGATGCTCTGCGTCCACAGCGTCATCTTGCTGTAGCCGCGCTCGCGGGCGCCCTGGATGCATTGCTCGACGAGGGCGCGGCCGACGCCGAGGCCGCGTGCCTTCTTCTCCACCTGCAACAGGCGGAGTTTTGCGATCTCGTCCGTGGCCTTGACCAGGAACACCGAGCCGACCGGCTCGCCGCCGGCTTCCGCGATCCAGCAATGCTCGCGCGCGGCGTCGTAATTCCTGATGAACTGCGCGCAGATCTCGGCGACCAGCGCCTCGTAGCTGATGTCCCAATTGTAGTCCGCGGCGTAGGCGGCAGCCTGCCGGGAGACGACCCAGCCCATGTCGCCGACGCGATGGCTGCGCAGCATGAAAGAAGCGGGCGGGCTTCGGCGTTGCTCCAGCACGGCCTCGATGGTCGCCATGGCCTGCGTGAGCCGGGTCGCATCGCCGGGCGAAAGCTGAGCCAGCATCGCGGCAACCTCGTTTTGCGAGCTCTGGTTCAGCTTGGCGAACGCCTGCCGGCCCTTGGCGGTGAGGCTGAGCTGGTATTGCCTGCGGTCCGCGGGCAGCGGCTTTCGCGTGATCAGACCCTTCTCGTCGAAGCTCTGGACGATGCGGCTGAGATAGCCGGGATCGAGACCGAGCTCGTGTCCGATCTCTTTTGCCGCAAGGTCGTCGCGATGGGCGAGCTCGTACAGCACCCGCGCCTCGCTGAGCGAGAACGGGCTCTTGCCGAGGTGCTGGTCGAGCACACCGAGCTTGCGGGTGTAGAAGCGGTTGAAGGCACGGACTGCTGCGACATGGTCGTCGGCAGCCTGTTGGGCCACGGGACTTGACGGCGAAGCTTTCGACAGCATGAATCACCTCGATATTTGCCATTGTCAATTAATTGATTGACGTTGGCAACCATCTCGGCGCTTCAGCCGACCATGACGATCCGGCTGCGCAGCATGGTCCGGGACGACCGGCCGAGCCGCCGCAGCAGCCGCGCCTCGGAATGCCGGGCGTGCGGCGGGTAACCGCCGATCCGCTCGTAATGATCACGCGCGATCAGCAGCCCTTGATCGCCGAGCGGACCGACGAGCCTGCGCGCCACCGCCCAGAGAACGTCGCGCACTGAGGTATTTGCGTAGGGCGAACGGGCATAGCGGAACACCGCCGCCCGATCCCGGCCGCTGGTGGCGACGGCCTGGATGAACTGGGTGGTTTCGTCGATCCAGCCGGTTTCCAGCACGGCGCCCGCAGGCAGGAACATCAGCCAGGGCGATCGGGCCTGGCGCGCGCCAGCGGCGAGCGCAGCGCCTTGCGAATGCCCGTCGAAGCCGATGAAACGGCAGCCTGCGACGTCGGCAACGCGCTCGATGACGCCGTTGCGCGTGCCGTCGACCAGAAGCACTTCCCGGATCACGCCGGCGGCGGCGCCGGGGACCAGCGCAGCGAGGGTCGCAACCGCCGTCTGTTCGACACCTTCGGTCGGAATGATGACGCTCAGCATGATTGAGGCTTCAGGGTCCGCACTTCGGGAGAAGCGTAGCGTTGCATGATGCTGTCATAAACCCGTCGCGCTGCCGAGTGCAACTTTCGGACGGCGCTTCGGCGTGCGATGGTAAACCGCCGTAGGTTCATTCGCGGACAAATGTGTCGGGCACGGCTGTTCATATTGCCGAATGTTTCGGCACAAGCCGATCCTGACGGTACTAACCCCGAATGCTTCGTGGCGACGTTTCGCTGCCCGGGAGAGACCTTGCATGAATGCCGATCACCTCGCCGTTGGCACGGCACCAAAATCGCCGAAGCAGGAGGCCGCGCCGACCTTGCGGATCCGGGCATTGATGCTAGGCGACCGCATCAATGCGTCTGGCCTCGAGATCGGCACGCTGGTGTCCTCGACGCCGGCCGCGTTCCGCGTCCATTCCGGTCTTGCCGTGATCTTTCGCTACGGGGTCGTCGTGCTGATCGGGCTGTTGCCGTCCGAGGAGAAGGTTCTCGTCGACAACCTGAAATCACGCGTGACCGGAGAGCTCAGCCCGTACGAGGAGGAGATCGCGCAGGCGGAGCTCTGCAACGAGGAAGCGGGCGAGACGATCCAGCCGGGCGGGCCGATCTGCCTCGCCAAGTTCTCCGACGACCGGTTGCTGCTGGTTGCCGATGCGCTCGCCAAGAGCACGTCGCTGGCGCGCGACGAGCGCCGCGTCGCGGCGGTGTTCGACGTCATAGAGCCGTTTGCACGTGAGCTCGCCGAACACGGCCGCACGCCGCAACGGCGCAAGGGCATCCTGCAATTGATCGGCAACGCGCTGCTGGTACAGCAGCGCGTTGCCGGCCGCGTCGCGGTGGCGGAGAAGCCCGACGTGCTCTGGGAGAAGCCCGAGCTCGACCGGCTCTATTCCCGTCTCGAGGACGAGTACGAGCTGAAGGAGCGCCTCGACACGCTCGAGCGCAAGCTCACCGCGGTGTCGGAGACCGCCAACGCGCTGACCGACATCATCGACACCCAGCGCTCGCTCCGCCTGGAGATTGCGGTGGTGGTGCTGATCCTGATCGAGGTCGCGATGGGGACTTTTCAGCTCCTGACCGGCCGCGGTCACTAAGTGTGATCCGGAAAAGTGCGAAGCGGTTTTCCGGAAAGATCATGCGTAGACAAAAACCCGGAGCGCAGTGAAGATTCATCCAAATCTCATCGCGCTCTAAGGCACGGCGGCGTGCCTGTCATATTGGCCGGATTGCGCCTGCCACGCCGCGATCTCGGCAAGCTCCGCCTCGGGCCGTGTCCGGATCGTCTCGCAGCGTCCGAGATAGAGCTCGCCCGCGTCGCCCTCGATCGTGATCCACTCGCCTTCGGCAAGTGCGAGATTGCCGAGCCGGGCCTGCTTCGCGGCAGGATCGATCTTCAGCTCACGGCAGCCGACCACGCACGGCTTGCCCATCTGCCGCGCCACCAGGGCCGCATGCGAGGTGCGCGCGCCGACCGACGTGACGATGCCGGCGGCAAGCGCGAAGCCGGCGACGTCGGCGATGCTGGTATCGGGACGCAGCAGGATCACCGGCTCGCCCGCCGCCGAGAGGCGCTGGGCGCTTTCGGACGAGAACGCCGCCCGTCCGATGCCGATGCCGCCGGACGCGCCGATGCCGGTCGTCGCGGGCTTGCCGGTGGACACCAACCTGGTTTCGGCGAGTGAAGCGAGGTCGATCTCGGCCAGCCGCTCCAATGCCTCGTCTTTCGAGATCAGGCCTTCATGCACGAGGTCGATCGCGATCCTGGCGGCGGCCCGCGGCGTGCGCTTGGCCGTCCGGGTCTGGAGGATCCAGAGCCTGCCGTTCTCGACCGTGAACTCGACGTTCTGGACGTCGGCGAACGCGTGCTCGAGCCGCTTCAGGACATCGCCGAGTTCGGATCCGAGCTTCGGCAGCTCGCGGGCGATCGCTTCAGTCGTGTCGGGCGCGCGTCGCCCGGACACGACGTCCTCGCCCTGCGCATCCAGCACGAGGTCGATCATCGGGCGCGGCGCGCCGGTCGAGGGATCGCGCGAGAAGGCCACGCCCGCGCCGGAGGCAAGACCACCATTGCCGTACACCATCGCCTGCACGGTGACGGCGGTGCCCTCGAGCGTTTCGAGGTGCTGAAGGCTTCGATAAGTCATCGCACGCTCGCTGATCCAGGAGCGATAGACCGCCTGGGCCGCCGCCTCCAACTGCGCGAAGGCGTCCTCCGGCAGGCCATCGGCGCGCTCCTCGATCAGCGCCTGCTCGCGGCCGGCGAGCCGCTCGAGCGCCTCGCTGTCGAGCTCGCGGTCGCTGCCGGCGTGTTCGGCTGCGACGCGCTCCGCGATACATCCGGCAAACGCAGCCTGGTCGAGCTCGAGCACGGTCTCGCCGAAGCTCTCCAGGAAGCGGCGCCGGCAATCCCAGGCGAGCCGCGGCCGTCCGGTCGCACGGATCAGGCCGTGCACGGCATCTGGCGTGCAGCCGACATTGAGAACGGTGTCGAGCATGCCCGGCATCGATCGCGCCGCGCCGGAGCGCACCGAGACCAGCAGCGGCTGGCGCCGGTCCCCGAAGCGCTTGCCGGTGGCGCTCTCCAGGAACGAGATCCCCTCGTGCAGGCCATCGCGCAGGTTCCGCGTGGCATGCGCATGGCCGGCGATGATGTCGGCGCAGAGCTTGACCGGAAGCACGAAGGCCGGCGGCACCGGCAGGCCGAGCGCGGCCATGCGGGCGAGATTGGCGGCCTTGGCCCCGATCTCTTCGGCGGGCCGCACTTCGTCGGCGCCGGCGCCGATACGCACGATATGCATGGCGATGTCCTCAGGCTGCGAGATCGATCATGATGTGGCGGCGAAGCAGATGTCCGAACGCCGCGAAGCGGTCGGTGGCGCGCTCGACGGCGCGGGCGAGTTCGATGACCGACAGCGAGGTCGCGACGTCGAGACCGCCCCCGAAGACCAGTGCGGTCGTCGCGCGTTCGCGGCTATCGGCGGCGTGTTCGGCATCGATCAGGCGGGTCACGGCGGAGAGTGCGTCCTCTGAATCGGCCCGCCGTCCTTCCGGCACGTCGATGGCGGCGGCAACGCCACTCGCGGCCACTTCGGTCGCGGTCTCCGCTACGGCGCAGAGCTCGGCCAGCGCTGCCAGCAGGGACGGATCGGTCATGTCCGGCATCAGCGAGGCGATGAACGCGGCCTGCTCCAGTTCGTCGATCGCCTCCTCGGCGCGGTCGACCAATTGGCCGATCACGGGGCGGGCATTGAGGCGGTCGACCTCGTTGCGGCTCTCGAGCGCGATGCGGTCGGCCTTCTGCTCGATCGCGCCGCAGCGTTGGGTCAGCAGCTTGCCGTCGGCGGGCTGACCCGCCCGCAACGCCGCGATATGGCGCGAGATCGCCGCGACGAGATCGTGGGCGAGACCGATCTGGCGCAGCACCGCTGCGAGCAGTGCCCCGTCGACACGGTCGAGGTGCCGCATCAGGTCGGCTTCGATCTGGTCGCGCACCGTCCGCACCGAGCGGCCCGCAAGCAGGGCCTCGGTGGAGGCGCGCAGGGATGCCTTCAGGAAGTCGATCGCCGCGTTGCGGCCGAGCGCCTGGTCGAGCCGCTCGCCGAAGCCGATCCGCGTCGGTGCGGCGTTCCGGACGGCCGAGCTCAAGAGATCGTTGCCACCAAGTTCGAGGAAGCCGCGATGGCCGATCCGATGACGCGCCGCCCATTCCAGGATGCGGGCCGCATCGTCCTTGGCGACCCAGGTCCGGAGCAGCTTGCGCGCCTTGTTCCAGTCGATGAGGAACACCAATGCGGCACCGAGCGCCGCGAGGAATTCGTTGCGGTCGGCGGCCTGCTCGCCCTGATACTGCCCGGTGACGAGGTAGAAGGAATTGTCCTCGCCGAGGCCGGCGGCTGTGTGACGGTCGAGCCCACTCCAGGTCGCCTCGAAGGAGTCGAACAGCGAGATGAAGAACTTCGCCCGAGCCAGATGCACGTCGGTGTAGGTGACGGTCACCGCGTTCTTCTTCACCGCGATCACCACGACATGCGCGTCCGTCGTGCCGATGTCGTTCTGGATCAGCAGCCGGCCGCCGGCGCGCGTGGCCATGGTGTCGAGGCCGGGATGATTGAACTTCAGGCCACGCGTCGCGTTCAGGCCCTTCATGAAGGCCGCAACGGCAGCCCGGTCCTCGCCGTGCAGGCCGAAGACATGGGCGCCGTCGAGCGCTTCTTCCGAGCAGCTCGCCGCAAGCCTGTTGAGCTGCTTGTGCAGATCCATGACCAGGCGATGCAGGCTGTCGCCACCTGCGTCGGCGACGCCGGTCAGGCGCGCGATGCGGGAGAGCTCGATCTCGCCCCTGGCATCGAGCAGGCCGGCTGCGCGGATCGTCTCGAGCCGCGCCTGCGCCCGCTCGCCTTCGCTTCCCGCACCGGCGACGACGGCCCGCACCATGGTCGCTGCATCGTCGGAAATCTCCTGCATCAGCTTCGCGAGGTCGGGCGCCGCGAGCCGGCCCTGTCCGATCAGATGCGCGCCGGCAATCAACGCCGCGATTGCGGCAGGCGCGATGCCTGCGGTCTGGCTTTCGACGCCGAGGTCATTCGCGGGCCGGCTGGGGTCCTGCGCGTGCTGGGCGGCGGCCTGCAATGCGCTCATCCGCACCTTGATGCGGTCGTTGGCGGCGAGCCCATCGGCCACCAGTGCGGGCAGCAGGATGCTGCCCTGTCCGAGCTCTTCGATGATCTGGGTTTTCATGATCTGTCCGCAACCGGGATTGATGCCGTCTCTATGCCGCGAAGACGCGGCGGCAGCATTGCGGCAGATCATTCATAAAAATGTCACGTGACGTGGCGTCCGCGGATCAGATCAGTGCAATGGCGCGCGATCATGATCTCTTCGCCGGTCGGAATGACGAAGACCGCGACCATGCTGTCGTTGCTGTCGATGCGCTCGCGCGCGGCATCGTTGCTTGCGGCATCGATGCGCACACCCATCCAGGCGAGACGCTCGCCGATCGCGCTGCGAATTTCCTTGGCATGCTCGCCGATGCCGCCGGTGAAGATCAGGCAGTCCAGACCGCCGAGCGTTGTTGCCATCATCGCGACCTGCTGCGCCGCACGGAAGGTGAAGAGATCCACGGCCTCACGCGCCGCAGCCTCGTGGCTCGCCAGCAGCGTGCGCATGTCCGCGGATATGCCGGAGACGCCGAACAGGCCTGACTCGTGATAGAGCAGGTGCTGAACCTCCCGGGCCGACATGTTCTCGTGCTGTTGCAGATAGAGCAGCACGCCCGGATCGATCGCACCGCAACGCGTGCCCATCACGAGGCCGTCGAGCGGCGTCAGCCCCATCGTGGTGTCGATGCTGCGGCCATCGCGCAAGGCGCAGAGGCTGGCGCCATTGCCGAGATGTGCGATGACAGTGCGCTTGGCCGCGAGCTCCGGCGCGATCTCGGCCAGGCGCCCGGCGACATATTCGAACGAGAGGCCGTGAAAGCCGTAGCGCCTGATCCCACGCGCCGCGAATCGCCTGGGAATGGCGAAGCGGCTCGCCGGCGGCGCGAGGCCGTGGTGGAAGGCGGTGTCGAAACACGCGATCTGCGTCAGTCCGGGCCGGATCGCCGCCAGCGTGCGCACCGGCGCGAGGCAGCGCGGCTGGTGCAGCGGCGCGAGCGGCGTCAACGCCTCAAGCTGCGCAATGATGTCGTCGGTCAGGACCACCGGGCCTGAATGATCCGGCCCGCCGTGAACGATACGGTGGCCGACGGCGCGCAGGCTGTGTCCACCGAACCGGCCCTCGAGGAAGCCGAGCACGTCCGCGAACAGATGGCCGCCGGCTTCGTCAGACGCCTGCTTGCTTGTTTCGAACGGGGCTTCGCCTGCAGGGCCCTTCACCACCAGCCGGGGTTTGGCCTCGTGCTCGTCCAGCAGGCCCTTGCACAGCAGGGCAGGCTCGGCCGCCGCGATATCGAACAGGCCGAACTTGATGCTCGACGACCCCGAGTTGAGGACGAGGACCGTATCCGGCATCGCTAGTCGCCGGCCTCAGTCGGCATGCTGCCGCCGGCGCTGTTCTGCCAGACCCAGTCGCGGATCTCAGGCATGTCCTCGCCGTGTTCGCGGACATAGCGGGAGTGCTCGATCAGCCTGTCGCGGAACTGCTGCTTCACCCGCGCAGCCTTGGCCGCAAGTCCCGGCACGCGTTCGATCGCCTCGATCGCGAGGTGGTAGCGGTCGAGCCCGTTGAGCACGACCATGTCGAAGGGCGTCGTCGTGGTGCCCTCCTCGACAAAGCCGCGCACATGCATGCCGGCATGGTTGGTGCGATTATAGGTCAGCCTGTGAATGAGATAGGGATAGCCGTGATAGGCGAAGATCACAGGCTTGTCGCGCGTGAACAGGCCGTCGAAGTCGCGGTCGGACAGGCCGTGCGGATGCTGCTCGCGCGGCTGCAGCGTCATGATGTCGACCACGTTGACGATGCGGATCTTCAAGTCCGGCAGCGCCTTGCGCAGGAGGTCGACGGCGGCGAGCGTCTCCAGCGTCGGCACGTCGCCGGCGCAGGCCATCACGACGTCGGGCTCGCCCTTTCCGTCCTCCGTTCCCGCCCAGGTCCAGATGCCGATGCCGGCGTCGCAATGCGTCGCCGCGTCCTGCATCGACAGCCATTGCGGCGCCGGCTGCTTGCCGGCGACGATCACGTTGATGCGGTTGTAGGTGCGTAAGGCATGGTCGGCGATCCACAGCAGCGTGTTGGCATCCGTCGGGAAGTAGATGCGGACGATGTCGGCCTTCTTGTTGGCGACGAGATCGACGAAACCGGGGTCCTGATGGCTGAAGCCGTTGTGGTCCTGGCGCCAGACATGCGAGGTCAGGAGATAGTTGAGCGAGGCGATCGGACGCCGCCACGGCAGCTCCCGCGTCACCTTCAGCCATTTGGCGTGCTGGTTGAACATGGAATCCACGATGTGGATGAAGGCCTCGTAGCAGGAGAAGAAGCCGTGCCGTCCGGTGAGCAGGTAGCCCTCCAGCCAGCCCTGGCAGAGATGCTCGCTCAGCACTTCCATGACGCGGCCGTCCTGGGCGAGATGCACGTCATAAGGCTCGGTCGGCTCCATCCAGACGCGTTCGGTGGCTTCGAACACGGCATCTAACCGGTTCGATGCCGTCTCGTCCGGGCCCATGATGCGGAAATTGCGCGCGTCCGCGTTCAGGCGAATGACGTCGCGCAGGAATTTGCCGAGCTCGCGCGTCGCTTCCGCCACGACCTCGCCGGGCTGCGGCACGTCGATCGCGAAGCGGCGGAAGTCCGGCAGCTTCAGCTCCTTCTTCAAAAGGCCGCCATTGGCATGCGGATTGGTGCCCATGCGCCTGACGCCTTCGGGCGCGAGCGCCTGAAGCTCGGCCATCAGCGCGCCGTTGCCATCGAACAGCTTTTCCGGCTCGTAACTGCGCATCCAGTCTTCGAGCACCTTGAGATGCGCCGGGTTCTCGCGGCAGCCTGCGACCGGCACTTGATGCGCGCGCCAAAAGCCCTCGACCTTCTTGCCGTCGACCTCTTTCGGGCCGGTCCAGCCCTTCGGGCTGCGCAGCACGATCATCGGCCAGCGCGGCCGCTCGACGCTTTCGCGGCCGTCGCGGGCGTGTTGCTGGATCGAGCGGATGCTGGCGAATGCGACGTCGAGCGCATCGGCCATGGCTTGGTGCATCAATTTGGGATCGTCGCCCGTGACGAACAGCGGCTCGTGGCCGAACCCGCGGAAGAGGTCGCGGATCTCCGCATCTTTCATCCGTCCCAGCACGGTGGGATTTGCGATCTTGTAGCCGTTGAGATGCAGGATCGGCAGCACCGCGCCGTCATGGGCGGGGTTCAGGAACTTGTTCGAGTGCCAGGACGCGGCCAGCGGCCCGGTCTCGGCCTCGCCGTCGCCGACCACGCAGGCGACGATCAAATCCGGATTGTCGAATGCCGCGCCATAGGCGTGCACCAGCGCGTAGCCGAGCTCGCCGCCTTCGTGGATCGAGCCCGGCGTTTCCGGCGCGGCGTGGCTCGGGATACCGCCGGGGAAGGAGAACTGCCGAAACAGCTTGCGCAATCCATCCGCATCGCGGGCGATATCGGGATAGATTTCGCTGTAGCTGCCTTCGAGATAGGTGTTGGCGACCATGCCCGGGCCGCCATGGCCGGGACCGCAGACATAGATCACGCTGACATCGAGCGCGCGGATGACGCGGTTGAGATGGGCGTAGATGAAGTTCAGGCCCGGCGTCGTGCCCCAATGACCCAGCAGACGCGGCTTGATGTGCTCGGGCCGCAGCTTCTCGCGCAGCAGCGGATTGTCGAGCAGGTAGATTTGCCCGACCGAGAGGTAATTGGCGGCGCGCCAATAGCGATCGAGCAGATCGAGGTCGCTGCTCGCTTCGGCCGTTTTTTGTTGGATTGTCATGTTCCTGCCGACCTTCACTTCGCGATCGTCACCAACCCGGTTCCGGGGCGATCGATCCGCCCGCCATGAAACGGGACGGTCGTGACGGCCGTGTTGCGTGAGGTCAAAGGCGGACGCGCGAAGTTTGGGCAGCTCTACTGTGCATGGGGTTGTTTTCACGTTTTTGGTTTGCGTTCTTGATTTGTTCCTATGTCGTGCTATCTTGGCTGCATGAGTCCAGCATCCTCTCATGCTCTCAAGCACCCGCCGGTCACGGCGCCCTCCGAGCCGGCGGGTGCGCCTTCGGATTTCCCCGAGCTGGGCGTCGCCATCGACCGCGCGCGCAGGCGCGGGCGGGGCGCACAATCCAATGCCAGCGGCCGCTACGAGGCCGAGGCGCGCGTCGCGTTCGATGACGGCTGGCAGAGCCTGGACGAACTGCCGCCGTTCAAGACCAGTGTCGCCATCGACACCTCGCGCAAGGTGATCACCCGCAACGATTCCCCCGACATCGGCTTCGACCGCTCGATCAATCCGTATCGCGGCTGCGAGCACGGCTGCGTCTATTGCTTCGCGCGACCGACCCATGCCTATCTCGGCCTGTCGCCCGGGCTCGACTTCGAATCGAAGCTGTTCGCCAAGCCCGACGCGCCCTCGCTGCTCGAGAAGGAGCTTGCGGCGCCCGGCTACGAGCCGCGGATGATCGCGATCGGCACCAATACCGATCCCTACCAGCCGATCGAGCGCGAGCGCAAAATCATGCGCGGCATTTTGGAAGTGCTGGAGCGCACCTCGCATCCGGTCGGCATCGTCACCAAGTCGGCCCTGGTGCTCCGCGACATCGACATTCTCCAGCGGATGGCCAAGCGCAACCTCGCCAAGGTCGCGATCTCGGTCACCTCGCTCGATCCGAAGCTGGCGCGCACCATGGAGCCGCGGGCCTCGACGCCGCCGAAGCGGCTGGAGGCGCTGAAGCAGCTCTCGGAGGCCGGCATTCCCACCACGGTGATGGTCGCGCCAGTGATCCCGGCACTGAACGATTCCGAGATCGAGCGCATCCTCGATGCCGCCGCCCATGCTGGCGTCAAGGAAGCCGCCTATGTGCTGCTGCGGCTGCCGCTGGAAGTGCGCGATCTCTTCCGCGAATGGCTGATGGCGAACTATCCGGACCGCTATCGCCACGTCTTCACCTTGATCCGCGACATGCGCGGCGGGCGCGACTACGACGCCAAATGGGGCGAGCGGATGAAGGGCACCGGACCGATGGCCTGGACCATCGGCCGGCGCTTTGAGATCGCCTGCGAGAGGCTCGGCCTCAACAAGCGGCGCTCCAAGCTGACGACGGATCACTTCGCGCGGCCGAAGCGGAACGGCGACCAGCTCAGCCTGTTCTGAGGGGCGGCGCGGCAGTGCGGCCGGCCTGAATAACGGGAATATCCTGGGTTCCGGGTTGCGCTGCCAAAGCCCCCTGGCGCACGATCCCGGCCATGATTCGGGACAAGTCCGCCAAGACCCCAGCCAAAGACGCGCCGAAGAAGAAGGCCGCGAACAAGGCTGCGCCCGCCAAGGCGGCCAAGATCTCTGCAGCTGACGCTGCGAAGGTTCCTGCCGGCAAGAAGGGCATCATCGCCGTTGCGCCCCCCAGCTTCCGCCGCGAGCGCGCGCTGATCAAGCGCGGCGTCTGGCCGGTCGCGGGCTGCGACGAGGCCGGCCGCGGCCCGCTCGCAGGTCCCGTGGTGGCTGCCGCGGTGATTCTCGATCCCGACCGGATTCCCCGCGGCATCGACGATTCCAAGCGCCTGACCGCCGAGGAGCGCGAAAAGCTGTTCGACAAGATCTGCGCCACCGCGCAGGTCTCGGTCGCCGTTGCCTCGCCGGCGCGAATCGACCGCGACAACATCCTGCGCGCCTCGCTGTGGGCGCTGAAGCGCGCCGTAATGGCCCTGCCGGAGGCGCCCCGCCACGTCTTCGTCGACGGCCGCGACCGGCTCGATACGAATTGCGATTGCGAGGCCGTGATCGGCGGCGACGGCATCGTGCTCTCGATCGCCGCGGCCTCCATCGTCGCCAAGGTCACCCGGGACCGGCTGATGTGCGCGCTGGCGCAGGACTGCCCCGGCTACGGCTTCGAGCAGCACAAGGGCTACGCCGTCCCCGAGCATCTCGATGCGCTCGATCGCCTCGGCCCCTCCATCCACCACCGCAGCTTCTTCGCCCCCGTCGCCGCCGCCCGCGCCAAGCACATGCCCTGGACCGTCGAGCCGGTGCAGGACCTGTTCTCGGTGACCGAGGTCGAGGTGCAGCTGGAGGCGAGCGTCGAGATCGATGCGTCAGTAAATCTCTAGCGATCCTCCTGCAGCTTTCCCATCCGTCACGGCCGGGCTTGACCCGGCCATCCAGGTCTTGCCAGCGGCACGAAGAACGTGGATGCCCGGGCCTTCGCCTCGCCGAAGCGGCTTCGGCCGCGCAGGCGGGACAAGCCGGGCATGACGAGCAAACCGAAGTTGCCACGACGCGCAGCGCCCTTTATCAAAACAGACGTGAGCGAATAGGGCCGGCTGGACGGGTTGGCTGCACCTTCGGACGTTGCATGCGGTTTACCTCCCTGGTCATCGAGCTCATTCGCGCCCGGCCGCGGCTGATCGTTTGGATTGCCGTGCTGCTGCAGGCTTTGATGTGGCTGTTCGTGGCGCTGGTGGTCTACCGCAGCCCGCCCGGCAATCTCGCGACCCTTCTGGCCTTCGGCAGGGAATACCAAGTTGGCACCGATCTCGGCCCGCCGCTTGCGGTCTGGCTCGCCGACATCGCTTATCGCGCCGCCGGCGGCCACATGTTCGGCGTCTATGTGCTCGCCCAGCTCTGCGAGATCGCGACCTTCATCGCGCTCTATCATCTCTCCCGTGCCGTGGTCGGCTCGCAGCAGGCGGTGCTCGCCGTGCTCCTGACCATGACGGTGCTGGCCTTCTCCTCATCGGCGCTGGACTTCGGCCCGTTGATCCTGGCGCGGCCGCTCTGGGCGCTCTTGCTGCTGCACTCCTGGCAGATCATCGGCCAGCGCCGCGGCAATGCCTGGTTTGCCTGGTCGATCGAAGCCGGCCTGCTGCTGCTGACGACGCCGGCCGCGATCTTTCTGCTGCTGCTCATCGTCGTCTTCGCGGTCTCGACCGCCGGCGGCCGCCGGACGTTGCGCGGGCTCGATCCGCTGTTTGCGCTGATCGTCGTCGCCGTGCTGGCGCTGCCCTATGCGGTCTTTTTGATGCGTGCCGAGACGCTGACGCTGCCGGGCTTGCCGCCGGTCGCCGAGCTCAACGACCGCGCGCTGCATGCGGCCTGGCTGCTCGGCGGCCTCGTGCTCGGGGCGGCTGCGATCCCGGCGCTGACCTTTCTCAACACCGGGGTTGTCGCCGGCAAGGGCGAGGAGCCGCCGATCATCTACCGCCCGCCGGTCGAGCCGCTCGCGCGCAACTTCGTCTATTTCTTCGCGTTCGCTCTGCCGCTCGGCGCTGTGTTGATCTCCGGCCTGCTCGGGCTCGAGTCCGTCGTCGGCGGTCCCGGCGTCGTGCTGATCATGTCGGGACTTGCCGTGGTCGTCGCGGCCGGCGATCTCATTGCGATGCGCCGCGCGCGCATGCTGCGTATTGTGTGGGCCGCCGCCGTCGCCGCGCCGGCCGCCGGCGTGGTGCTCGCCGTCCTGTTCATACCCTGGACAGGCACTGGCGAGATTGCGACCTCGATGCCGGCGCGCGCGATCTCGGATTTCTTCGACGAGAGCTTCGCCCGCCGCACCAACCATCGCCTGCGCGCCGTCGCCGGCGAGACCCAGCTCGCCAGCCTGATCGCGCTGCATTCGGGCCGGCCGCATCTGTTCATCGACGCCGCCCCCGCGCGGACGCCGTGGATGAACCAGACCAAGTTCAGCGAGACCGGCGGCGTCGTGGTCTGGCGCGCTTCCGATACAGCCGGCACGCCGCCGCCGGAGATCGTCAAGCGCTTTCCCGGCATCGTGCCGGAAGTCCCGCGCGCCTTTGAATGGCTGGTGACCGGCCGCCAGCAGCTCTTGCGCATCGGCTGGGCCATCGTGCGGCCGAAGGGGACGTAGCGACAGACGCCGCCGCCGTAGGGTGGGCAAAGCGGAGCGTGCCCACCACGCATCAATGACCCGGAGCGATGGTGGGCACGGCGCAAGTGCGCCTTTGCCCACCCTACGAGATCTATCCCGCCAGAGCCTTCGCGATCGCCCGCAAATCCTGCCAGGCCAATCGCTTGTACGATGGCGAGCGGAGCAGATAGGCCGGATGGAACGTCGGCAGCGCGCGAATGGTGCGCTGGCCGGTGTCGTAGTCGAACCAGCGCCCGCGCGTGCGCATGATGCCTTCGCGGGTCGACAGCAGCGTCTGTGTCGAGGGATTGCCGAGCGTCACCAGCACGTCGGGGTTCACCAGCTCGATCTGGCGCTGGATGAAGGGCAGGCAGATTTGCGTCTCCTGCGGCGTCGGCGTGCGGTTGCCGGGCGGCCGCCAGGGAATGACGTTGGCGATATAGGCGGTGGTGCGGTTGAGGCCGATGGCTCCTAACATCAGATCGAGCAGCTTGCCGCTGCGCCCGACGAAGGGCAGTCCCTCGATGTCCTCGTCGCGTCCGGGCGCCTCGCCGACGAACATGATGCGCGCCTGCGGGTTGCCGTCGGCGAACACCAGCCGCGTCGCGGTGTGCTTCAACGCGCAGCCATCGAAGTTCTGCATCAGCTCGCGCAGTGCCTCCAGGGTCGGCGCGGTGCGCGCGGCCTCGCGTGCCGAGGCGATGGCGACGTCCGGTGCAGGTGCGGCTTCGCCGCGCATGACCGCGGGCGCGGCGACCGGGCGCGGCGCTTCGGCTGGCGGGGCCGCGCGCGGGCTGGGTGGCGGCGCATCGATTTCCGCCAGGCGGTCTATCGGTTCCTCCGCAAGCGCGCAGTCGACACCGGCCTCCAGGTAGAAGGCGAGCAGCTCTCGGACGGTGGGTGCGGGTTCGGGGATCATGGAAAGTCTGACTTTTATATCACCTTGGACCGCCTTGCATCCCGGCGGAACGCGATTCCGAGGTTGTCCTACCCGGAAAAATCGGAAACAAGAGGGCGCAAACGACCAAGGACCGTCTCAAGGGCTGAGATCAAATGAGCACCGAAGAACTTCCCCCGCGCGAATCCATGGAATTCGACGTCGTCATCGTCGGCGCCGGCCCGTCGGGTCTGTCGGCCGCGATCCGGCTGAAGCAGCTCAACGCCGAGCTCAACGTCGTCGTGGTGGAGAAGGGCTCCGAGGTTGGTGCGCACATCCTCTCGGGCGCCGTGATCGATCCCGCAGGCCTCGACAAGCTGATCCCGGACTGGCGCGAGGATGCCGACTGCCCGCTGAAGACGCAGGTCAAGGACGACCGCTTCTACTGGATGACCGGCGGCGGCGCGATCAAGCTGCCGGCCTTCATCATGCCGCCGCTGATGCACAACCACCACTGCTACATCGGCTCGCTCGGCAATGTCTGCCGCTGGCTGGCGCGCAAGGCCGAGGCGCTCGGCGTCGAGATCTATCCGGGCTTTGCGGCGGCGGAAGTGCTTTATGACGAGGAAGGCAAGGTCAAGGGCATCGCAACCGGCGACATGGGCATCGGCCGCGACGGCAAGCCGAAGGATTCCTTCACCCGCGGCATGGAATTGCTCGGCAAGTACACGCTGTTCGCCGAAGGCGCCCGTGGCAGCCTGACCAAGCAGCTCATCAACAAGTTCGCGCTCGACGCCAAGAGCGAGCCGCCGAAATTCGGCATCGGGCTCAAGGAAGTCTGGCAGATCGATCCCGCCAAGCACCAGAAGGGCTTGATCCAGCATTCATTCGGCTGGCCGCTTGACCTCAAGACCGGTGGCGGCTCGTTCCTCTATCATTATGATGACAATCTCGTCGCCGTCGGCTTCGTCGTGCATCTGAACTACGACGATCCCTATCTGTCCCCGTTCGATGAATTCCAGCGCTTCAAGACCCATCCCTCGATCCGTGGCACCTTCGAGGGCGCCAAGCGGCTCGCTTACGGGGCTCGTGCGATCACCGAGGGCGGCTATCAGTCGGTGCCGAAGCTGAGCTTCCCCGGCGGCGCGCTGATCGGCTGCGCGGCCGGCTTCGTCAACGTGCCGCGCATCAAGGGCGTGCACAATGCGATGGGCACCGGCATGCTGGCTGCCGAACACGTTGCGGCCGCGCTCGCCGCCGACCGCGCCAATGACGAGCTCGTCGAATACGAGAATGCCTGGCGCTCCTCGTCCGTCGGCAAAGACCTGTTCCTGGTTCGCAACGTCAAGCCGCTGTGGTCGAAGTTCGGCACCGTGCTCGGCGTCGCGCTCGGCGGCTTCGACATGTGGTGCAATACGCTGTTCGGCGCCTCCCTGTTCGGCACGCAGTCGCACGCCAAGCCCGACCGCGCCACTCTCGATCCGGCCAAGAACCACGCGCCCAGGAACTACCCGAAGCCCGACGGCAAGATCACATTCGACAAGCTGTCCTCGGTGTTCTTGTCCAACACCAATCACGAGGAGGACCAGCCGATCCATCTGAAGGTCACCGACATGAACCTCCAGAGGAGCTCCGAGCACGACGTCTATGCCGGCCCCTCGAACCGCTATTGCCCAGCCGGCGTCTATGAATGGATCGAGGAGGGCTCCGGCCCGCGCTTCCAGATCAACGCCCAGAACTGCGTCCACTGCAAGACCTGCGACGTGAAGGATCCCAACGGCAACATCACCTGGGTTCCCCCCGAGGGCGGCGGCGGCCCGAACTACGAGGCGATGTGAGGGGCGCATCGCACGGGTGACCAGGCGCACGTTCCCGTGAGGATCAAGCTGCGGCGACCCGCCGCGGCCACGATAAGGCCATAGTGGCGGCGTCTTGGGGCGCTGGCGCGGTTTCAATGAGCCGGTTTGGGCGTGCGGAGGGGATCTTCTCGGGTCCGAATCCTTGCGGCGAAGCGCCAAAAGCGGCATTGTCGGCCTGACGGTTCCGGGCCCGGATGTCACCGGCTGCGTTCGCTTGCGATACGGCCTTCTGCCCCAGGCACCACCAACTCAAGGCGAGCCCTGATGTCTTCAAATCGTTTCAACCGCTGGACTGCTGCCGCCATCGCCCTCATGGGCACCGCGATCGCGACGGTCCCCGGCGCGGTCCTGGCGCAGACGCCGGATCACCCGGAGAACACGGCGGCGCAGTTTCCGACGCGAAACGATCTGAAGTCGCTCACCGGTGCCGGCAGCTATCTCGCCGCCCGCCATGCCAGCGTCGAGCGCGACGCGGCCTCGGCCGCCGCATTCTACCGTTCGGCGCTCCGCACCGATCCCAAGAACAACGAATTGCTCGACCGTGCTTTCATCTCGTCGGTCGCCGACGGCGATATCGACGAGGCGGTCAAGCTCGCCGAGCGCATTCTCACCATCGACAAGACCAACCGCGTTGCCCGTCTCGTCGTCGGCGTGCACGATCTCAAGCTGAAGAAGTACGTCGCGGCGCAGACCAACATCAACCAGTCGATCCGTGGTCCGATCACCGACCTCGTCGCCACGCTGCTGTCGGGCTGGGCCGCCTATGGCGCGGGCGATGCCAAGGGTGGTGTCGCCACCATCGACAAGCTGACAGGTCCGGAATGGTATCCGCTGTTCAAGGACCTCCACACCGGCATGATCCTGGAGCTCTCCGGCAAGGAGAAGGACGCCGGCGCGCGCTTCGAGCGCGCCTACAAGCTCGACGATTCCATGCTGCGCGTGACCGAGGCCTATGCGCGCTGGCTGTCGCGCAACAAGGATTCCGCCGCGGCCACCAATATCTACCAGGCCTTCGACAAGAAGCTCGCACGCCATCCGCTGATCCAGGAAGGCCTGCGCGAGACCAAGGCCGGCAAGAAGATGCCGCCGCTGGTCGATTCCGCGCAGGCCGGCGCCGCCGAAGCGCTCTACGGCATCGGCGCGACGCTGACCCGACGCGGCGGCGAGGATCTGGCGCTGGTCTATCTCCAGCTCTCGCTCTACCTGCAGCCGAGCCATCCGCTGGCGCTGCTGTCGCTCGCCGATCTCTACGAATCCGTCAAGCGGCCGAAGATGGCGATCAAGGTCTACGAGCGCGTGCCCGCGAACTCGCCGCTCAAGCGCAATGCGCAGATTCAGCTCGCCATCGATCTCGATTCCGCCGACCGCACCGACGAGGCGATCAAGATCCTCAAGGGCGTCACGACGGAGGATCCCAAGGACCTCGAAGCCATCATGGCGCTCGGCAACATCGAGCGAGGCCGCAAGCGGTTCGGCGATTGCGGCGCGACCTATTCGCGAGGCATCGAGGTGCTGCCGCCCGGCAACGACAAGGCCAACAGCGTCTGGTACTATTATCGCGGTATCTGCCAGGAGCGCTCCAAGCAATGGGCCAAGGCCGAGGCCGACATGAAGAAGGCGCTGGAGCTGCAGCCCGACCAGCCGCACGTTCTCAACTATCTCGGCTATTCCTGGATCGACCAGGGCGTGAATCTCGACGAAGGCATGAAGATGATCAAGCGGGCCGTCGAGCAGCGTCCCGACGACGGCTACATCGTCGATTCCCTCGGCTGGGCCTATTACCGCATCGGCAATTTCGAGGAGGCGGTGAAGAACCTCGAGCGCGCGATCGATCTCAAGCCCGAGGATCCCACCATCAACGACCACCTCGGCGACGCCTATTGGCGCGTCGGCCGTACGCTGGAGGCAAAATTCCAGTGGTCGCATGCGCGCGATCTCAAGCCCGAGCCGGAAGAGCTGCCGAAGATCGAGGCCAAGATCGCCAATGGCCTCCCCGACGACAATTCGAACTCTTCTGCGGCGCAGGCCGAGAAGAAGAAGGACGACGGCAAGGGCGGCTAAGAGAGCGCATGATCCGGACCCGAAGGGCCGCGTTAGCGCAAAGCGTGTAGCGGTTTTCCGATCAGATCATGCGCAAACAAGTGAGTCTTTGGGGGCTGATCGCCAATGTCGGCGTTGATTGAAGAGGGGCGGGCGAAGGTCAATTTGAGCCTTCGCGTCGTCGGCCGTCGTGCCGATGGTTATCATGATCTCGAAAGCGTGGTCGCGTTTGCCGACTGCGCCGACCGGCTCGCGCTGGAGCCGGGCGGGGAGCTGAAGCTCACCACGACCGGGCCGCTGGCTGCCGCCTGCGGCGACACCGCCGACAATCTCGTGCTCAAGGCCGCCAAGTTGCTTGCCGAGGCCATCCCTGGACTGAAGCTGGGCGCCTTCGCGCTCGACAAGGTGCTCCCCGTCGCTGCCGGTATCGGCGGCGGTTCGGCGGACGCCGCGGCCGCGCTGCGGCTCCTGGCGCGTATCAACGATTTGTCGCTCGATGATCCCCGCATTCAGAAGGTCGCGCTCGCGACCGGCGCCGACGTGCCGGTGTGCCTCCTCTCGCGCGCCTGCGACATGACCGGCGTCGGCGAGCAGCTGCTGCCGCTCGCGCTGCCGAGCATGCCTTGCGTCATGGTCAATCCGCGCGTGCCGGTTGCGACCAAGGACGTGTTCCAGGCGCTGGGCCTGCGCAGTGGCGAGCTCCTGGTCGGCGTTACCGACGTCATTCGCGCGCCGGCCTGGCCCGGCGAAGGCGGCTCGATTTCCGATTGGGTCGAGGTTCTCGACACCGTCGCCAACGATCTCGAAGCGCCCGCGCTGCGCATCGAGCCTGTGATCGGCGAGGTGCTGGACGCCTTGCGCGATTCCGCCGGCGTCAAGCTCGCACGCATGTCCGGCTCGGGCGCGACGTGTTTTGCGATCTACGGCGCGCCTGCGGAGGCACATGCCGCGGCCGAGAAGATCCGGCGCGATCACCCCGGCTGGTGGGTGCATGCGGGCACGTTGAGCTAGTTCTAATCGTCATTGCGAGCGCAGCGAAGCAATCCGGAAATCTCTTAGCGGTGACGGTCTGGATTGCTTCGCTGCGCTCGCAATGACGTGGATAGAGTTGTGCTAACCCGCGCTGTCCTCAGCCAATCCCAGAAACTTCCGGATCTCACCCAACACCTCCTGCGGCTTGTCGTGCTGCAGCCAGTGTCCTGCCCCGGCGATGGTATTGACGCGCGCGTTCTGGAAGTATCGCTCCAGGCCGGCGGCCCTGGCGCCCGCCAGAAAGCTTTCGCCGGCATTGAGCAGCAGAGTCGGACACGCGATCCGCGACCACAGCTCAATGTGATCGTCGGGCCAGAGCCGGTGTGGCGCAGAGGCGCGCTGATAGGGATCGAACTTCCAGCTGTAGCTGCCGTCCTCGTTCTGCCGTGCGCCATGCCTGGCGAGATGCAGCGCGAGGTCGCGCGCGAGACGCTTGTTGTGCAGCATCATCTGCGCGGCGGCGTCTTCGAGCGTCGCATAGCGGCGCGGGGTGCGGTCGTGCAGTCTGTCGAGCTGGCCGACCCATTTGCCGATGCGCTCATGCGCCGCCGGCTTCGGTGTATCGGGCAACATGGTCACGCCGTCGAGGACGACGAGCCTCGTGACCTGTTCGGGGAATGCGCCCGAAAAGATCAGGCTCACCATGCCGCCCATCGAATGGCCGATGAGAGTGATCTGAGGCGTGGCCAAGGTGCGAACCAGCTGCGCGAGATCGTACACGTATTCCGTCAGCGCGTAGCTGCCGCCTCTCGTCCAGTCGGACTCGCCGTGACCGCGCAGGTCGGGCGCGACGACGCGAAGATGCGGTTGCAGCGAACGCGCGATGTGATCCCAGCTTCGGCAATGATCGCGGCCACCGTGCACCAGGACGGCGACGGGTGCGCCCTCGTTGCCCCAGTCGGCGTAGTGCAGCCGCAGGCCGTGCGATTCATAGAAGCGGCTTTGCGGGGCGCTAGCCATTTGCCGGCCGCCGCGCCAAAGCGAGCGAGAGGCCGAGACCGGCGATGAAGACGCCGGAGCCCTGCGTGAGGCGACGCATCAGAAGCGGCCGTCCGGTCAGTTGCGCGCGCGTCGCCGAGGCCATCAGCACCACCACGACATCGGCGAGGGTGTTCAGCGCCACCGAAATCGTACCCAGCAGGATGAATTGCAGAGTCGGGTTCGAGTCCGACGGATCGAGAAACTGAGGAATGAAGGCGAGGAAGAACGCCGCGGTCTTCGGATTGAGCGCTTCGACCAGCACGCCGTCGCGGAACGCGCGCTTGTCGCCGATCGGCTCGCTCCCGAACGACAGGTTGTTGCCGGCGCTGCGAAAGGTCTTGATGCCGAGCCAGACCAGATAGAGCGCGCCGACGAATTTCACGGCGGCAAACAGCTCCGCGCTGGCCAGGATGATGGCGGAGATGCCGAGGCTGCCCGCCACGACGTGAACCAGGCCGCCCAGCGCCGTGCCCGCGGTCGAGGCGAAGCCGCTGCCACGCCCCTCCGACAAGGTTCGCGCCGCGACGTAAAAGATGCCGGGGCCGGGAATGGCGGCAATGAGGAGGGCTGCGGCCAGGAACAGCCAGAAATTGGTTTCGATCATCCCGTTTTCGTAGCGGAGCGAGCGGCGATTGCAAGGCCTCTTGCTTAGCCCAGCCGACGCAAGATCACGCTGGCATTCACTCCGCCGAAGCCGAACCCGTTGGAGATGGCATGCTGCATCGGCATCGGCCGCGCGCTACCTGCGACAATATCGATGCCTTCAGCGCCCGCATCGGGGTTTTCGAGATTGAGCGTGGGCGGCGCGATCTGGTCGCGCAACGCGAGCACGGTGAAGATCGCTTCCAGCCCGCCGGCGGCGCCGAGCAGGTGCCCCGTGGCCGATTTGGTCGCGCTCACGGCAATGGCGCGGTTGCGGCCGAACAGCGCGGCGATGGCGCCGAGCTCGCTCTCGTCGCCGGCCGGTGTCGAGGTCGCGTGCGCGTTCAGGTGCTGCACATCCGCGGGCGCAAGCTTGGCCTGCCGAAGTGCGATCTCCATGGCGCGGCGGGCACCGTCCCCATCGGGCGGTCCTGATGTCATGTGATAGGCGTCCGCGGTCGTGCCGTAGCCAACGATCTCGGCGATCGGCGTCGCGCCGCGCGCCTGCGCATGCTCCAGCGCCTCGATCACCAGGATGCCGGCGCCTTCGCCCATCACGAAACCGTCGCGGTTGCGATCGAACGGACGCGAGGCGCGCGCGGGCTCGTCGTTGAAGCCGCTCGACAGGGCACGCGCCGCCGCAAAGCCGCCGAGGCTGACGATGTCGATGCAGGCCTCCGCGCCGCCGCAGATCGCAACATCAGCTTCGCCTGACCGGATCAGGCGCGCGGCATCGCCGATCGCCTGCACGCCGGCGGCGCAGGCCGTGACCGGGGTGCCCAATGCGCCCTTGTAGCCGTACTTGATCGAGACGTGGCCGGCGGCGAGATTGGCAAGGAAAGAGGGGATCGTGAACGGCGAGAGCCGCCGCGCGCCGCGTTGCGCGGTGATGCGCACCGCCTCCGCCATGGCGGGAAAGCCGCCGACGCCGGAAGCGATGATGGTCGCGGTGCGCTCGAGCGCGGCAGCGTCCTGCGGCATCCATTTCGCCTGTGCGACGGCTTCCGCCGTGGCGAGCAGAGCGAACAGGATGAAGCGGTCCATCTTGCGCTGGTCCTTCGGCGCGGCAGCCTGCGCCGGGTCAAAGCCGCCTTCGGCATCATCGGCCTTGTCGGGCACGAGGCCTGCGATGCGCGCCGGCAGCGCCTCTGCCCATTTCGGCAACGGGCGCAGCCCGCTTTGTCCGGCCAGCAGCCGCCGCCACGTCAGTTCCACGCCGCAGCCAAGCGGCGACACCGCGCCCATTCCCGTCACCACGATACGACGCATGTCAGTCTCCAGCCGGCGCCACGGCCGGGTTCATGGCCTTGAGCGAAGCAAGCCGTGCGCGCATGCCGCGGCTGGCGCGGGGACCTGCGACGACCACCGCATTGGCCAGCGTGATCGGGCGCTTGTCGGCGGCATCGACCACAATCGGCTCGATCGGGCGGACGTCGCTCCGGTTCGCCAGCAGGATGGATTCGCCTTTCGGCGCGAGATGCTTGTTGCCCCAGGCGAGCAGTGTCGCGATCACGGGGAAGAAATCCCGCGCCTTGTCCGTCAGCACATATTCGTAGCGCGGCGGGCGCTCCTGATAGCGGCGGCGCACGAACATGCCGCTTGCGGTGAGATGCGCGAGCCGCCGCGACAGGATGTTCGGCGCGATGCCGAGGCTTTGCGAGAACTCGTCGAATTTCGTCGCCCCCTGAAACGCATCGCGCAGGATCAGGATGCTCCACCATTCGCCGACCGTCTCCACCGCGCGGCCGACCGGGCATTCCAGGATGGAAGGGGATTTGGGCTGCATGGCGGGCAAGGTAGGGCAGTAACTTGCAAAATGCAAGTGACTGCATGGAGAGGCATGTAGAGCGGATGAGGCTGGGTTCTGCTGGTGAGATGAAGCGCGCTCTCGTGCCCCGGACGCAGCGCAGCGCCTCCTAGCGGTGCGCTGCAGAGCCGGGGCCCATGTTGATCATGATTGCGGATGTCGCATGGGTCCGGCCCTGCGCAGCAGCGTTTCACGCTGCAGCGCGTCCGGGACACGAGAGCGAGCGGTACCGTCGCGGCGTACTCCGTCATTGCGAGCGTAGCGAAGCAGTCGAGACCGTCTCCGCGGCGGGATTCCGGATCGCTGCGCTACGCTCGCAATGACGGGTGGAGAGAGCGCGCAAAGCGTGAGCGTCAGTCGCCTAATGCGACCGTGCCAAGCAGAACGCCACGACCTGCTCCAGCGCGCTCTTCATCGGCGAGGGCGGGAACAGCGCCAGCGCATCCACGGCCATGGCGCCGTAGTGCTGGGCGCGGATCAGCGTGTCCTCGAGCGCGCGGTGCTTGTTCATCAGGCCGATGGCGTGATCGAGATCGGAATCGCCGATCTCGCCGCGCTCGAGCGCCCGGATCCAGAACGCGCGCTCGGTGTCGTTGCCGCGGCGGAAGGCGAGCACGACGGGCAGCGTGATCTTGCCTTCGCGGAAATCATCGCCGGTGTTCTTGCCGAGCTTGGCGCTCTTGCCGCCATAGTCCAGCACGTCGTCGACGAGCTGGAAGGCGATGCCGAGATTCATGCCGACCGAGCGGCAGGCGGTCTGCTCCGCCTTCGGGCGGTTCGCGATCACGGGGCCGACCTCGCAGGCGGCGGCGAACAATTCGGCGGTCTTGCCGCGGATCACGGCGAGATATTCATCCTCCGTGGTCGCGGTGTTCTTGGCGGCCGCAAGCTGCATCACCTCGCCCTCGGCGATGGTGGCGGCGGCCGCGGAGAGGATGTCGAGCGCACGCAGCGAGCCGACCTCGACCATCATGCGGAAGGCCTGGCCGAGCAGGAAGTCGCCGACCAGCACGCTCGCCTCGTTGCCCCAGAGCATGCGGGCCGAGAGCTTGCCGCGGCGCATCTCGCTCTCGTCGACCACGTCGTCGTGCAGGAGCGTCGCGGTGTGCATGAACTCGACGCTGGCAGCTAACTTGATATGGCCGTCACCGGCGTAGCCGGCGAGGTTGGCCATGGCGAGCGTCAGCATCGGGCGCAGGCGCTTGCCGCCCGAGGAGATCAGGTGGTTGGCCACTTCCGGGATCATGGTCACGTCGGAGCCGGTCCGCGACAGGATCGTGGCATTGACGCGCTCCATATCGGGAGCGACAAGGGCAACCAGCTCTTCGATCGACGCGCCGGGGGTTTCGAAAGGTACGATGACGGCCACGCCGGTCTCCAATATTTGCCCCGGAAGGGCTATTCTGATGGAAATACAATAGAAACTGACGGCGGATGCGGCAAGGGCCGCGGAACCATTGACATTTGCCGCGTTAGCCACTTTCAGGCAGGAGACCTCCGTTTTGCGTGAATTGGTTCGGACCAACGATATGGTGCTGGTGTCGGCGATTGGCGCGCTGCTCGACGGCGCCAACATCCATCATCTGGTGCTGGACCAGAACATGAGCATCATCGAGGGCTCGCTCGGCATCTTGCCGCGGCGGATCCTGGTTCATGAGGACGACGCCGCGGAGGCGAGGGCGCTCCTCACCGAGGCCGGCCTCAGCCACGAACTGCGCGGCGATGATTGAGGCTGCGGATATGACCGAGGACGCGTTTCTCGGCGGGCAGTTGCGCTTGATGCAGAAGCGGTCAGGCCACCGCGCCGGGCACGACGCCGTCCTGCTCGCAGCGGCGACCGACGCGAAGGCGGGTGACCGCGTGGTCGAGCTTGGCGCCGGCGTCGGCACGGCAGGGCTTGCGCTGGCGCGGCGCGTCGCCGGGATCTGGCTGAGCCTCGTCGAGATCGATCCGGAACTGGCTGAGCTCGCGCGGGCCAACGCCGCGGCGAACACGATTGCTGCCGAGGCCATCGTGCTCGACGTCACCGCCGACGCGCAGGCATTTGCAGCAAACGGACTCCTGCCCGACAGCGCCGACGCCGTATTGATGAACCCGCCCTTCAACGACCCCGCACGCCATCGCGGCTCACCCGATCAGGCGCGCCACACCGCGCATGTGGCGAGGGAGGAGACGCTGCATGCGTGGGTGCATGCAGCCCGGCGCCTTCTCCGATCGAGCGGCGTGCTGACCCTGATCTGGCGCGCGGATGGAATTGGCGACGTCATGGCAGCGCTATCACGCGGCTTCGGCAGCCTTGCGATCCTGCCGGTTCATGGCGAAGCGGGGAAGCCCGCGATCCGCGTGCTGGTGCGCGCAGTCAAAGGCGGCCGGGCACCGACGCGATTGCTGCCGGGCCTCATGCTCAACGACGCGTTAAACGGGCCTAAAAAAGAGATGAGGGATATTCTGGAGGGGAGGGCGGCGTTGCCGCTGGCGAGGCCGTGACGGCTTACTGCGAAAGCGATTCCGTCTGCTGCTCTTGCGGGGCCGTAAAGCGGATAGCGGTGAAGAGCGCACCGATCAGCAGCAACAGCAGATAGATCTTCATGGCGTTTCCTTCCGCTGCCTATTGCAGCCTTCCAACGCGGATTCTGCAAAACACATTCCAGGCACTTTCAATGACACTCGCGTGATAAGAAATGGTTAATCAGAGGTAAGGCCATGGCCGAACAATTGAACGATCGTGAGAGTTCCGGCCTGGCCGACAAGCTCATGCAGTATCTGCCGGCGCGGTTTCGTCCCGGCACGGCGGTCGTGCCGGTGGTGCGGCTGTCGGGTGTAATCGGTGCGGTGACGCCGCTGCGTCCGGGCCTGACGCTTGCCGGCGTCGCGCGGGTGCTCGAGCGCGCATTTTCCTATCGACACGCCAAGGCGGTGGCGTTGGTGATCAACTCGCCCGGCGGCTCGCCGGTGCAGTCGCGCCAGATCTTCTTGCGCATCAAGCAGCTCGCCGCGGAGAAGAAGCTGCCCGTGCTCGTGTTCGTCGAGGACGTCGCGGCCTCGGGCGGCTACATGATCGCCTGCGCCGGCGACGAGATCATCTGCGATCCCTCCTCGATCCTCGGCTCGATCGGCGTGGTCGGCGGCAGTTTCGGTTTCCAGGAGGCGATCAGGCGGCTCGGCATCGAGCGGCGCCTCTACACGTCGGGCGAGCACAAGGCGATGCTCGACCCGTTCCTTCCGGAGAACCCCGACGACGTCGCGCGATTGAAGGCGATCCAGCGCGAGATCCACCAGATCTTCATCGCGCTGGTCAAGGAGAGCCGTGGCGCCCGGCTGAAGGGAGCCGACGACACGCTGTTCACGGGCGAATACTGGGCCGGCGAAAGCGCCATCGAACTGGGGCTCGCAGACAGCATCGGCGATCTCCGCTCAACTCTTCGTGCCCGCTACGGCGAGAAGGTTCTCACCCCCGTGATCGCGCAGCCGACCGGGCTGCTCTCCGGCCTTTTGGGCCGGAAATCGCCCGGCGCGGGGCAGCTTTCGGCTTTGGAATCAATGGCCGGGCTGCCGGACGAGCTGATCTCGGCGGTCGAAACACGGGCGATCTGGGCGAAATTCGGGTTCTAGCGTTCGCACTGCCGCGCCATTTGGTCCTTTGCGGGCCAATTGCGGCGCAGCTCCGACTGCGCGACAATGGGCGTGGGGGCTGAGCATGAATAAGGATCGACCGATGCCGCCGTTCGTCGCTTTCGCGGGCGTCCTGGGCGGGCTTGCCGTGGTCCGCTGGGCCTACAAGACCGCTGTCCGGATCAAAACCAGGAGCTGGAGGAGATGCGCCTGTCGCGCGTCACCGAGGCCGCTCCTGCGGGGGATATGAAGACACTCAAGCGTGACCCGGTGACCGGAGCTTACCGCCCGGGTTAGGGCACACCTCCATGCGTTCGTCATTCCGGGGCTCGCGAAGCGAGAACCCGGAATCCATCGAACCACGGAGCGAGCGGCGCAATGGATTCCGGGCTCGCCCTGCGGGCGCCCCGGAATGACGGCCGTTTCCGGCCCCCTTCGCCTTGATTCCCATCCCCGCCGTCGATACGGTCCCGCGCGATTCAAAACCCCCCGCGAGAGCCTGATCTGACGATGGACGCCTCATTGCCCGCCCATATGCGCCCGGAACGCTCGTTCCAGGGCTTCATCCTCGCGCTCCAGCGGTTCTGGGCCGAGCAGGGCTGCGTGATCCTGCAGCCCTACGACATGGAGATGGGCGCAGGCACCTTCCATCCGGCGACCACGCTGCGCGCGCTCGGGCCAAAGCCCTGGAACGCCGCCTATGTGCAGCCCTCCCGGCGGCCCAAGGACGGCCGCTACGGCGAGAACCCGAACCGGATGCAGCATTATTACCAGTTCCAGGTGATCATGAAGCCGTCGCCGCCGAACCTTCAGGAGCTGTACCTGAAGTCGCTCGCCGCGATCGGCATCGATTCCGCCGTGCACGACATCCGCTTCGTCGAGGACGACTGGGAGAGCCCGACCCTGGGCGCCTGGGGCCTCGGGTGGGAATGCTGGTGCGACGGCATGGAGGTCAGCCAGTTCACTTACTTTCAGCAGGTCGCCGGCTTTGAATGCGCGCCGGTCGCGGGCGAGCTCACCTACGGGCTCGAGCGCCTCGCGATGTATGTGCAGGGCGTCGACCGCGTCTACGACCTCAATTTCAATGGGCGCGACGGTGATCAGAAGGTCACCTATGGCGACGTGTTCCTGCAGGCCGAGCAGGAATATTCACGGCACAATTTCGAAGTCGCTGACACCGCGATGCTGTTCGAGCAGTTCAAGATGGCGGAGGCGGCCTGCAGGAAATATCTCGACGCAGGCTGGCGCGAAGGCGGCAACCGGAAACAGCATCTGATGGCGCTGCCGGCTTACGACCAGTGCATCAAGGCGAGCCACGTCTTCAACCTGCTCGATGCCCGCGGCGTGATCTCCGTGACCGAGCGGCAGAGCTACATCCTGCGCGTGCGCGAGCTGGCAAAAGCCTGCGGCGAGGCCTGGATCCACACTGAAGCGGGCGGAGCGGCCTGATGCCCGATCTTTTGCTTGAACTGTTCTCGGAAGAAATCCCCGCGCGCATGCAAGGAAAGGCGGCCGACGATCTGCGCCGCATGGTCACCGACAAGCTGGTTGCCGAAGGCCTGGTTTACGAGGGCGCGAAGGCGTTTGCGACGCCCCGTCGCCTTGCGCTCACCGTGCACGGCATCCCCGCGCGCCAGCCTGATCTGAAGACCGAACGCCGTGGCCCGAAGGTCGGCGCGCCCGATGCGGCCGTGCAGGGCTTCCTCAAGGCAACCGGTCTGAAGTCGCTGGACGAAGCCAAAATCCAGCGCGACCCCAAGGGCGATTTCTACATCGGCTTGATCGAGAAGCCGGGTCGCGATGCGATCGACGTGCTCGCGGAAATCCTGCCCGTCATCATCCGCACCTTCCCCTGGCCGAAATCGATGCGCTGGGGCGCGCGCTCGGGCAAGCCGGGCTCGCTGAACTGGGTGCGTCCGCTGCACGCGATCACCGCGACCTTCGGCCTCGAGACCGAAGAGCCCGATGTCGTGAAGTTCGAGGTCGACGGCATCGAGAGCGGCCGGATCACCTACGGCCACCGCTTTCTCGCGCCGGCGCCTATCCAGGTGCGCCGCTTCGAGGACTACGAGGCGAAGCTTCTTGCCGCAAAAGTCGTGCTCGACCCCGAGCGCCGCAAGGACGCGATCCTCACCGACGCCAAGCAGCTCGCCTTCGCGCAAGGTTTCGAGCTGGTCGAGGACCAGAACCTGCTCGACGAGGTCGCCGGCCTCGTCGAATGGCCCGTCGTGCTGATGGGCTCGTTCGAGCCGGAGTTCTTGAAGACTCCCGATGAAGTCATCCGCGCCACCATCCGCAACAACCAGAAGTGCTTTGTCGTGCGCGACCCCAAGACGGGCAAGCTCGCGAGTAAGTTCATCCTGGTCGCCAATATCGAGGCGACCGACGGCGGCAAAACCATCATCGCCGGCAACGAGCGCGTCATCCGTGCGCGCCTGAGCGATGCGAAGTTCTTCTACGAGACCGATCTCAAGACCAGGCTCGAGGACCGGCTGCCGAAGTTCGAGCAGATCGTGTTTCACGAGAAGCTCGGAACGCAGGCCGAGCGCATCAAGCGGATCGAGCGGCTCGCCGCCGAGATCGCGCCGCTGGTTGGTGCCGATGTCGCCAAGGCCACGCGTGCGGCGCATCTCGCCAAGGCCGACTTGCTGACGGAGGTCGTCGGCGAATTCCCCGAAGTGCAGGGCCTCATGGGCAAGTACTACGCGCTGGCGCAGGGCGTGGACGCCTCCGTCGCCGCCGCCTGCGAGGAACACTACAAGCCGCAAGGCCCTGCCGATCGCGTTCCGACCGATCCGGTCAGCGTCGTGGTGGCGCTCGCGGACAAGATCGATACCCTGGTTGGGTTCTGGGCGATCGACGAGAAGCCGACGGGGAGCAAAGACCCTTATGCATTGCGTCGCGCAGCGCTCGGTGTGATCCGATTGATTGCCGAGAACGCGCTGCGTCTGTCGCTCATAAAGGTGGCGGGATCAGCGCTCGCCGGCTTGTCGGTGAAGCCGGCCGATGCCTCGAAGCTTCCGAGCGATCTGCTGGCCTTCTTCGCCGATCGCCTCAAGGTCCAGCTTCGCGAGCAGGGCGCACGCCACGATCTTGTCGACGCGGTGTTCGCGCTCGGCGGCCAGGATGATCTCCTGATGATCGTCCGCCGCGTCGAGGCGCTCGGAAAATTCCTCGATACTGACGACGGCAAGAACCTGCTCGCCGGCACCAAGCGCGCCAGCAACATCCTCTCGATCGAGGAGAAAAAGGACAAGCGCAGCTTCGACGGCGCGCCCGACGCCGTGCTCTACAGCCTCGCGGAGGAGAAGGCACTGGCCAAGGCAATCGGTGAGGTCAAGGCGGAAGCCAGCGCTGCCGTCGCCAAGGAAGACTTCGCCGCCGCGATGAGCGCGCTTGCCAAGCTGCGCCCGCCGGTCGATGCGTTCTTCGACAAGGTGCGCGTCAACGACGACGATCCGAAGGTGCGCGAGAACCGCCTGAAACTGCTCAACGAGATCCGCAGCGCCACGCGCGCGGTGGCGGATTTCTCGAAGATCCAAGATTGAGGCTGTCGATCTGGCGCTCCGTGCCCCGGACGCAGCGCAGCGCCTCTTAGCGGTGCGCTGCAGAGCCGGGGCCCATGCTGCCGCGTGTTCGGAACGCCTGGGTCCCGGCTCTGCCTCGCAACGCTTAGGCGTTGCGCCTTGTCCGGGACACGAGACAAAAAAGCCCCGCCCGGCGGGGGGAGGACCGGGCGGGGCCTGATGTCCGATTAACACTGCTCGCGCCAGCCTGATTTGACGCGCCGGACATCGAATGGAGCAGCAGCGTTCTTAGTCCAGCACTTCGACGATGCGACGCGAGCGCGGCTCGACCAGCACGGTTTCGCCGTTCACGACGGTGTAGCGATAGGTCGTGGCGCCGAAACGCTGCGGCACGTCATAATAGGTGACGCCGACTTCGGGTAAGGTGGCGCCGACCACGACGCGATCTGGAATGCGGAAGGCCGGCACACGTTGTTCGACGACATATTCGCGGAAGGCGGGCCGCTGTTCGACGGCAATCGTCGGCGCGCCGTCGACCACAGCGGGCGCGCGCCCGATCGTGACAGTGCTTTGCGCCTGCGCCGCAAGGGGCGCGCCGATCGCGGTCGCGAGCGCTGCGAGAGCAAAAATCCTGTTCCGCATGGACAACTCCTTCGACGTGATTCTGCGGACGCGCCAGCGGCGCGACCGGTTGCCAATGCGTGCCTCGAGCCAATGTTCCGGCAAAAGGCCTGCCGTAACAGCGGCAATTTCGGGCAGTTTTCGTGAGGTGGGAACTCGGATCAGCTCCTGCGCATCTCTACTCCCGGAACCCGGGCGGTTATGATCCCGCGCGCGATTCGCCTCACCTCACAGGCCTCACCTCACAGAAAGATAGTTCATGCACATCACCGTCGCCCACATTTCGCCGATCCTGTCGTTGATTGCGGGCGTGCTCATCCTGATCATGCCGCGGCTCCTCAACCTCATCGTCGCGATCTTCCTCATCGTCAACGGCGCGATCGGGCTCGGGCTCCTGAAGTGGCTCCGCTTCTAGGCGGTTTCACTTTTCGGAACTGTCCGTCTTGCGCGGGCCCGCCCAAAATGGTGTAAGGCCCGCGATTTCCCATTCCTCTCGCAGGTTGTGTGCAAGCTATGGCCAAAGCCGCCTCGAAGCCTTCTAAAACTGCAGCGAAATCAAAGCCCTCCGCCAAGTCGAAGGCCGCGCCGGCGGCCCGCAAGGCGCTGGCCAAGAGCGCGCCGAAGCCGGTCGCCAAACCCACTGCAAAGCCGGCGGCAAAGGCAATGACCAAGGCGGCTCCGCCGAAGGTCGCGGCGAAGCCCGCGCCGAAGAAGGCTGCGCCCGCCAAGGCGGCGCCGGCAGCGGCCAAGGCCGGCAAATGGGTGTACACGTTCGGTGACGGCAAGGCCGAGGGCCGGACGGAAATGCGCGACCTGCTCGGCGGCAAGGGCGCCAACCTCGCCGAGATGGCCAATCTCGGCCTGCCGGTGCCTCCGGGCTTCACCATCCCGACCTCGGTCTGCACCTATTTCTACGAGCACGACAAGACCTATCCGAAGGAGCTGAAGCCCCAGGTTGAGAAGGCGCTCGACTATGTCGGCAAGTTGACCGGCAAGGTGTTCGGCGACACCAGGAACCCGCTGCTCGTCTCGGTGCGCTCCGGCGCGCGCGCCTCGATGCCGGGCATGATGGACACCGTGCTCAATCTCGGCCTCAACGACCAGACCGTGGAAGCGCTGGCCGAGCTGTCGGGCGACCGCCGCTTCGCCTATGACAGCTATCGCCGCTTCATCACGATGTATTCCGACGTGGTGCTCGGCTTCGAGCATCATCATTTCGAGGAGATCCTCGACACCTTCAAGGACAGCCAGGGCTACACGCTCGACACCGATCTGTCGGCCGAGGATTGGGTCGAACTGGTCGGCAAGTACAAGGACGCGGTGGCACGCGAGACCGGCAAGGAATTCCCGCAGGACCCGCACGACCAGCTCTGGGGCGCGATCGGCGCGGTGTTCTCATCCTGGATGAACGCGCGCGCGGTGACCTATCGCAAGCTGCACGACATTCCGGAATCCTGGGGCACCGCGGTCAACGTGCAGGCCATGGTGTTCGGCAACATGGGCGAGACATCGGCCACCGGCGTTGCCTTCACCCGCAACCCCTCGACCGGCGAGAGCAAGCTCTACGGCGAGTTCCTGATCAACGCGCAAGGCGAGGACGTGGTCGCGGGCATCCGCACGCCGCAGGACATCACCGAGGAGGCGCGCAAGGAGTCCGGCTCCGACAAGGCGTCGATGGAAGCGGCGATGCCGGAAGCCTTCAAGGAACTGACGCGGATCTACACGCTGCTCGAGAAGCACTACCGCGACATGCAGGACATGGAGTTCACGGTCGAGCAGGGCAAGCTCTGGATGCTCCAGACCCGCGGCGGCAAGCGCACCGCCAAGGCGGCGCTGCGCATCGCGGTCGAGCTTGCCAATGAGGGCCTGATCTCGAAGAAGGAAGCGGTGACGCGGATCGATCCGGCCTCGCTCGATCAGCTGCTGCATCCGACCATCGATCCCAACGCCAAGCGCGACGTGATCGCGACCGGCCTGCCGGCGTCGCCGGGCGCGGCCTCCGGCGAGATCGTGTTCTCCTCGGACGAGGCGGCCAAGCTTCAGGGCGACGGGCGCAAGGTCATTCTGGTCCGCATCGAGACCAGTCCGGAAGACATCCACGGCATGCACGCCGCCGAAGGCATTTTGACCACCCGCGGCGGCATGACCTCGCACGCGGCGGTGGTCGCGCGCGGCATGGGCAAGCCCTGCGTCTCCGGCTGCGGCACCATCCGCGTCGATTACGGCCGCGGCACCATGAGCATTGGTTCGCGCACATTCAAGACCGGCGACGTCATCACCATCGACGGCTCGCTCGGCCAGGTGCTCGCTGGCCGCATGCCGATGATCGAGCCGGAGCTCTCCGGCGAGTTCGGCACGCTGATGAACTGGGCCGACCAAGTCCGCAAGATCGGCGTCCGCGTCAATGGCGACACGCCCGATGACGCGCGCACCGCCATCAAGTTCGGCGCGGAAGGCATTGGCCTCTGCCGCACCGAGCACATGTTCTTCGAGGAGACGCGCATCCGCACGGTGCGCGAGATGATCCTGTCCGAGGACGAACAGTCGCGCCGCGCCGCGCTGGCCAAGCTGCTGCCGATGCAGCGCGCCGACTTCGTCGAGCTGTTCGAGATCATGAAGGGCCTGCCCGTCACGATCCGCCTGCTCGACCCGCCGCTGCACGAGTTCCTGCCGCACACCCATGCCGAGGTCGAGGAAGTGGCGCGCGCCATGAACACCGACCCGCGGCGCCTCGCCGACCGTGCCCGCGAGCTCTCGGAGTTCAACCCGATGCTCGGCTTCCGCGGTTGCCGCATCGCGATCGCATACCCCGAGATCGCCGAGATGCAGGCCCGCGCGATCTTCGAGGCGGCGGTCGAGGCGCAGAAGCGCACGGGCAAGGCTGTCGGCCTCGAGGTGATGGTGCCGCTGATCGCGACCAAGGCCGAGCTCGACCTGGTCAAGGCACGGATCGATGCCACCGCTCAGGCGGTGATGCGCGAGACCAACACCAAGCTGGCCTATCAGGTCGGCACCATGATCGAGCTGCCGCGCGCCTGCCTGCTCGCGGGCGAGATCGCGCAGTCGGCCGAGTTCTTCTCGTTCGGCACCAACGACCTGACGCAGACGACCTACGGCATCAGCCGCGACGACGCGGCGAGCTTCCTCGGTCCCTACGTTGCGAAGGGCATCCTCACGGTCGATCCCTTCATCTCGCTCGATCAGGAAGGCGTCGGCGAGCTGGTCAAGATCGGCGTCGCCCGCGGCCGCAAGACCCGCACGTCGCTCAAGGTCGGAATCTGCGGCGAGCACGGCGGCGATCCCGCCTCCGTCGCCTTCTGCCACCATATCGGTCTCGACTACGTCTCCTGCTCGCCCTACCGCGTGCCGATCGCACGGCTTGCGGCGGCGCAGGCCGCGCTCGGCAAGGCGGTCGCGAGCCAGGCGTAGGCCAAAGCGCAGACTTGAGTTGAAAGAGGCGGGGCCCAGCCCCGCCTCTTTCGTTTCAGCTTTGCAAAGGCGGATTGGAACGCGCAGCGCCCCTCACATCATCCCCGTCTCGTCCTCTTCGGCCTGCCCGATCAGCGCCTCGCTCGCGACCGCCTCGCGGCGGGGCACGACGAACATCATCACGCAGGCGCAAAGGATCGAGATCGCGAGAACCGCGGAGGTCAGCGGCAGCGTGGTTGCCGAGTGGCCGCCGAGATAGGCGCCGAACTGCGACATCAGCGCGCCAATGCCCTGCTGCAGGAAGCCCATCGCGCCCGAGGCGGTGCCGGCGGCTTCGGGACGGATGCTGATGGCGCCTGCGGCGGAATTCGCCATCACGAAGGCATTGCCGGCCATCACGATCATATGGGTGCCGAACAGCCAGGCGGGCGCCTGGTTCCAGCCGGCGAAGCTCCAGAGCAGGTTCGCAAAACTGCCGCAGAGCTGCAGGGCGAGCCCGAACCAGATCAGCTTCTCCAGCGAGTAGCGCGGCGCAAAGCGCACGCAGAGCAGGTTGCCGACCAGAAACGCAAAACCCGTCGTCGCGAACCAGGCGCCGTATTCGGCGCTGCTGCGGCCCATCTGCGTCACCACGATGTAGGGACCGCCGCCGGCGAAGGTGAAGATGATCTGGGACGCGAGCACCTGGCACATCACATAGCCGACGAAGGCGCGATTGCGGATCAGCATGCCGAGATCGCCGCGGAAGCCGCTGCCGGCGGCGCGGCTCCGGCGCGTCTCGGGCAGCGCCAAGGCGATCCCGACGGCAACGACGACGGCGGCGATGGTGATGGCGTAGAAGATCGCGCGCCAGCCGAACGCGGTTTCGATCAGACCGCCGGTGAGTGGCGAGACCATCTGCCCGATCATCAGCGCCGCGACCACGAGGCTGATCATCGAGGCGACGCGGTCGCGCTCGTAGATGTCGCGGATGATGGCCCGGCTGATCACCATGCCGGATGCCCCGCCGAGCGCCTGGAAGAACCGTGCGGCGATCAGCTGCGGCAGGGTCTGCGCGAAGATGCAGGCGACGCTGGCCGCCACCATCAGTGCAAGTCCTCCAAGCAGCACCGGACGCCGGCCGAACCGGTCCGACAGCGGACCCATGATCAGCTGCGACAGCGCGATGCCGACCATGTAGAGCGACACCGTCATCTGCGCGATCGAGATGTCGCTGCCGAAATCCGTCGCCAGCACCGGCAGTGCGGGAACCAGGATGTAGAGCGAGATCGGGGCGACCCCGGTCATCACGACCAGCAGCAACAGCACCAGACGAGACGTCGCGAGGTTGCCGGCCATGTCCGGCGGCTTGCTGATCATGCCGTGCATATCTGGTCCATCGTTCGAATTCGAATCGACTGTAGCGCGCTCACGCAAGACCGATATCGGCGATTCGGAATGCGGCTATTCGGGTTTCGGGACGGTTATGATGAGGGCACGAGGGCGACCGATTGGGCGCGTTGCTCTTGTCACAAAGTAGGTGTCATTCCCCGCGAAGGCGGGGAATCCAGTATCCCGGACCGGGAGTGATTGAGCCGAGATGGTGCAGCGTACTGGATGCCCCCGTCTTCGCGGGGCATGACAGCTCTAATGAGGAAAGAGCCTTGCGCAAACCGCGTGGCGCTATGCGCAGCGACGAGCCTACGCCTTCAGCTCCGCCGTCGCCTGATCGAGCCAGGTCTTCGTCGCCTCGTCCAGCGCCGGCCTCACCTGGTCCCGGACGCGCGCGTGATACGCGTTCAGCCAATCGAGCTCGTCGCCGCTCAGCATTGCGACATCGATCAGGCGGCGGTCGATCGGCGCGAAGGTCAGCGTCTCGAACGCGTTCATCGGCTTCTCGGCACCCTTGATGTCGGCGGCGACGACCAGCTCGAGATTCTCGATGCGGATGCCGAAGCCATCGGTCTTGTAATAGCCGGGCTCGTTGGACAGGATCATGCCGCGCTTCAGCGGCGTGGTGCCGAGCTTCGAAATACGCGCCGGTCCTTCGTGCACCGAGAGATAGCTGCCGACGCCGTGGCCGGTGCCGTGCTCGAAATCGAGCCCGGCGGCCCAGAGATATTGCCGCGCCAGCGTGTCGAGTTGCGCGCCCGTGGTGCCGTCCGGAAACACGGCGCGCGCGATCGCGATGTGGCCGCGCAGCACCCGGGTGAAACGGTCGCGCATCTCATCCGTCGGCTCGCCGACCGCCATGGTGCGCGTGACGTCGGTGGTGCCGTCTTCATATTGCGCGCCGGAATCGATCAGCAGGAGATCGCCGGGCGCGATCCGCCGGTTGCTCTTGCGGGTGACGCGGTAATGCACGATGGCGCCGTTCGGGCCGGTGCCGGAGATGGTCGGGAACGAGACGTCCTTGAGCGCGCCGGTGTCGCGGCGGAAGGTTTCCAGCGCCTCGACCGCGTCGATCTCGGTGAGCTTGCCGCTTGGCGCCTCGCGATCGATCCATGCGAGGAAGCGTGCCAGCGCCACGGCGTCGCGCAAATGAGCCGTCTTGGTGCCCTTGATCTCGGTCGCGTTTTTGACCGCCTTGAGCAGTGCGACCGGATCGCTGCCGCGCACCGGCTTGCCGCCGGCGCCGGTGATCAGCCGGCTGAGTGCGTCGGCCGCTGTTGCGTTGTCGAGCGCGATCGATCCACCGCTCTTGGCCAGCGCCATCAGCGTCGGCGCCATTGCCTCCGGTTCGCGCACGTCGGCGGACTGCTCGAGATGGTCGCGTGTGAGGTTGGAGAGCTTGCGATGGTCGATGAAGATGGTGGGGCGGCCGTCCTTCGGCACCAGCGCGTAGGATAGCGGCAGCGGCGTATGGGCGACGTCGGCGCCGCGGATGTTGAAGGTCCAGGCCACGGCGTGGCTGTCCGACAGCACCAAGGCGTCGGCGCCGAGCTTGGCGATCTCGGCCCTGATCTGCGTCAGCTTCTCCGCTTCAGGGACACCGGCATGCTGGAGGCTGTGCACCGCGACGGGGGCGAGCGGTGGCTGCGGCCGGTCCTGCCAGATCGCGTCGATCGGATTGCTGTCGACGGCGACCAGCTCGGCCCCGGCCTTGGCACAGGCTGCGGCCAGCCGTTCGGCTGCCGAAAAAGTGTGCAGCCACGGATCAAATCCGAGGCGGTCGCCGGCTTTCAGATGCGCCGCCACCCAGCTCTCCGGCGGCGGGTCGATCAGCGATTCCACCGCCCACGCCTTGGCGTCGGCCTGCTTGGCCGCTTGCAGCGTGTAGCGGCCGTCGACGAACAGTGCAGCCTCGTGCGGCAGAACCATTGCCAGGCCCGCCGAGCCGGTAAAGCCGGTCAGCCAGGCGAGCCGCTCTTCCGATGGCGGCACATATTCGTTCTGCTGCTGATCGGCACGTGGCACGACGAAGCCGGTCAGCTTGCGACGGGCAAGCTCTTCGCGAAGTGCGGCCAGTCGCGCCGCCAAGGCGACGCCGGCCTCCGGCTCCTCGAATGTCTGGAAGTGCGCTTCGAACATGGTGGATCACTTTAGGATCATGGGGATCGATCCGCAATGTAGACGCATTTGCGTCGCATCTGGCATGGACTGTGCTTGAATAGTTCCATTCGAATTGAGTGGAGTAAAGGATGCGGCAGTTGCGCTTCGTCCGGATAACAGGGAAATTCGAGCGGGTGGTTCATCTCAACGGCGAGGGGACACACGATGCCAGCGTTCACCTTTGAGAAGATTTCGCCGCCGGCGCGCCGTACCCCGACAGCGACGGCACCGAAGAAGCCGCGCGGCCTCATCAGCCAGCTGATCGACCGCTTCGCCGAGCGCCGCGCCAAACGCGCCTTGCAGCGGCAACGCACGTCACGCCGCGACGAGAGGCCGGCGGAGTAGCGCGCGGCGAGGGAGCGCACCGCGCCGCGGACGCGCTTTACCCCACCTTCCTCAGCAACAGGCTGCTCCACCCCTCGATGCGCAGATGCTTCACCGGCACGAGGCCGCGCGCGCGGTAGGCTGCGATCACGGCGGGCGCCTGGTGCGTCAGGAGGCCGGAGAGGATGACGCGGGCGCCGGGAGCAAGGTGCCGCAGCATCGGGCCGGCCAATTGCCGCAACGGATTGGCGAGGATATTGGCGAGCACCAGGTCGAACGGGCCTGCGCGCGCAAAATCCGGCGCGGCAAAGCCGGTGGCGCGGATCACCCGCACATGGTGGCCGACCTCGTTCAGCCTGGCGTTCTCGGCCGCCACCCGTACCGATGGCGGATCGATGTCGGAAGCCAGCACCGCGCGATGCAGCGCCTTCGCCGCCGCGATCGCCAGCACGCCCGTACCGGTGCCGAGATCGAGCAGGTTCCCCGGGCGGGAACTCTTCAAGACATGGTCAAGCAGAAGTAAACAGCCGCGCGTCGTGCCATGGTGACCGGTGCCGAAGGCAAGCGCCGCCTCGATCTCGATGGCGAGCTTGTTCGGCGCCACACGGTCGCGATCGTGGCTGCCGTGCACGACGAAGCGGCCGGCCGGGACCGGGACGAGATCTTCAAGGCTGGCCTTGACCCAGTCCTTGGCTTCGACGGTGTCGAAGACGAGCGTTGCGGCGATCTCATTTCCTGCTGAACTAACAATGAGTTCGCGCAGCCATGCCTGATCTGGCGGATCGGCGAAATGCAACGTGACGTCCCACCGTCCATCGGGCCGTTCGAACGCGGCGACCGCCGCATCGCCGTCGAAAAACACCTCGGTGAGCACGTCGACGACGCGCTTGGCGTCGGCTTCGCTGCCGATCGAAAAGCTGGCGCGATGGGTGGGAGAGAGCTCCATTTAGGGTTCCGTCGGGTTCAATTTTTGGAACTTTTGAGGTGCCGTTTCCGGATAAGTTGAGCTTCCCCCATTAACGCACCTGTAGCGTGTGCCACGTACATTTGCGGATGTACAAGCAAATCAACACAGCTTGGAATTGAACGGAGGTGAAACTTGAAGCGCATGATTCAGAAGTTCTGGTCGGATGAGGCCGGTGCAACCGCGATCGAATATGGCCTAATCGCCGCGGGTATCGCCCTGGCGATCATCACCGTGGTGAACGGCCTGGGCACCACCATGAACGAGAAGTTCAGTTCGATTAGCACCTCCTTGAAGTAATTTCCGCCGGCTTTCTTCAAAAGCTGTTTGTGATCATCGCCCGCTGGGGCTGGGGCTTTCCTTGGCGGGCGAAGTCGTTTTTGTCGCCCGACTTCACAGCTTATCCGCCCGCTTGTCCGGACCTTATCCACCACTTTTCCCGCAATCGCCCCGCCGATTTTCCACCGGCTTTCCCCAGGACCGCTCCTCCCCGTCTCGCAGGCATCCTCACAGGCCTTTCGACAGCCTGTCCACAGCCAATCCACAGCCTTATCCACGGCTTCCGAACAACGAGCGATGGTCGCGCAGGATCGCCTGCGCGGCGTTGTGGCCGGGCGCGCCGGTGACGCCGCCGCCGGGATGGGCGCCCGAGCCGCAGTGGTAGAGGCCTCTCAGCGGCCCGCGATAATCGGCGTGGCCCAGCATCGGCCGCGCCGAGAACAGCTGGTTCAATGTCAGCGCGCCGTGGAAGATGTCGCCGCCGAGCAGCCCGAATTGCCGCTCGAGATCGAGTGGAGACAGGATCTGGCGGCCGAGCACGCTCGCCGCGAAGCCCGGGGCGTACTTATCCACCGTCGCGATCATGAGATCGGCGACCTCGTCGCGATGGTCGTCCCAGGACCTGCCACCGGAAAGCTCCGGGGCGACATGCTGGCAGAACAGGCTCGCGACATGCTTGCCGGCCGGGGCCAGGGTGTCGTCGAGCGTCGAGGGGATCAGCATTTCCACCACGGGCTCGCGGCTCCAGCCCTGCGCGCGCGCGTCGCCCCAGGCGCGGTCCATATAGCCGAGACTCGGCGCCAGGATGATGCCGGAGGTGAGGTGATCGCCCTCGCCTGAGAGCGCCGTGAAGGAGGGCAGGCGGTCGAGCGCCACGTTCATGCGGAAGGTGCCGGAGCCGTTCTTCCAATGCCGTATGCGGGCGAGGAAGTCCGCAGGCACAGCATCGGCTGCGATCAGGCGCGTGTAGAGCAGCTTCGGATTGACATTGGCCGCGACATATTTCGCGCGGATGGAAGAGCCGTTCTCCAGCACGACGCCGACGGCGCGATCGCGCTCGACGATGATCTTGCGCACGCCTGCTTCCGTGTCGATCACGACGCCGCGGTCGCGTGCCGCGCGCGCCATCGCCTGCGTGATCGCGCCCATGCCGCCGATGGCGTGGCCCCACACGCCCTTCTTGCCGTTCACCTCCCCGAACGCGTGATGCAGCATCACATAGGCCGAGCCGGCGGCGTAGGGGCTGGCATAATTGCCGACGATGGCGTCGAAGCCGAACAGCGCCTTGACCAGATCGTGCTCGAAACGTTCATCCAGTATCTCGCCGGCCGAGCGGGTGAACAGATCAAGCAGGCTGCGGCTCTGTTCCAGCGTCAGGCCACGCAGAATGTTGGCGCTCTGCAAAGCGTTCACGGCCTCCCGGATCGCGTTGGTGCCAAAACCGTCGAGCAGGTTCGGAGGCGCGCGCAGCACGAACCGCCTGAGCACGTCGGCGATGTCTTCCAGCTCGCGCGCGAAGCCGTCGAGGGCTTCGGCATCATGCGCGCTGAGCCGCGCCACCGAGGCTTTCGTCCGTCCCTCGCCGGTGAGGAGATAGCTGCCATCCGGCGCGGGCAGAAAATTCTGCGCACGCCGCTCGACGATGCGCAGACCTTGCTCGGCGAGCCTGAGGTCACGGATCACCTGCGGATTGAGCAGGCTTACGGTGTAGGCGGCGACAGAATTGCGAAAGCCGGGGTGAAACTCCTCCGTCACCGCGGCACCGCCGACCACCTCGCGCCGTTCGACCACGCGCACGCGCAGGCCCGCCATCGCGAGATAGGCCGCGCAGGTGAGGCCGTTGTGGCCCGCGCCGATGATGATGACGTCGGTATCGGTCATGAAGGATTCAAGGCCCGGTCTGCTGTCATTCCGGGGCTCGCGAAGCGAGAACCCGGAATCTCGAGGTTCCGGGCTCGATGCTTTGCATCGCCCCGGAACGACCCTCTTATATCAAGCATCGCCTGCTGCAACATCACGCCACACTTTATTGCCCGTGCAGGCGCCTTGTGCTCCATTGCGCGCGGTCCGGCGCCCGCCGGGGTTTGAGCCGGAGCTTCCATGGATTCGATCGTGCAACCCGCCGCCACGGAGCAGCCGTCGTCGTCGCGTAACCGGCTGCTGCTGACGGTCTACACTGCTGCGATCTTCGTCAGCGCTCTGCTGCTGTTCTCGGTGCAGCCGCTGTTCACCAAGATGGTGCTGCCGCGGCTCGGCGGCTCGCCGGCGGTGTGGTCGGTGGCCATGGTGTTCTTCCAGTCGCTGCTGCTGGCCGGCTATGCCTATGCGCATCTGCTGATGCAGGCGCGGAACCGGATCGTCCCCGTCGCGGTGCATCTGGTGCTGCTGCTCGCCGCCTTCGCCACGCTGCCGCTCGGCATCGCCTCCGCCTATGGCGAGCCGCCGGCTTCGGGCTACGCTTTCTGGCTGCTCGGCCTGTTCGCGGTCTCGATCGGGTTGCCGTTCTTCGCGCTCGCCGCCAACAATCCGCTGCTGCAGGCCTGGTTCGTCCGCACCGGCCATCCGGCCGGCCATGATCCCTATTTCCTCTATGCCTCCTCCAACATCGGCAGCTTCCTCGCGCTGCTGTCCTATCCGTTCCTGCTGGAGCCGATGTTCACGCTGCAGATGCAGAACCGGTTCTGGACCGCGGGTTACGCTCTCCTGATCCTGCTGATCGGTGCTTGCGGCGTGCTGCTTTTGCGTTCGCCGAAGCTGGTAGTGGCGATGGATGCGAGGGCCGAGGACGTGGACACGCCGGCGCCCAGTCTCTTGACGCGGCTGCGCTGGATCTTCCTCGCGGCCGTACCGTCCGGTCTGCTCATTGCGGTGACCGCGCACATCTCCACCGATGTCGCCGCGGCGCCGCTGCTCTGGGTGCTGCCGCTGTCACTGTATCTGCTGACATGGGTCGTCGTGTTCCAGTCGCGACCGCTGCTGCCGCACAAGTGGATGCTGATGCTCCAGCCGGTGGCGATTGCCGGTGTGGTGCTTCTGCTGGCCTATGGTGGCGAGCAGAACCTGCTGCTGACGCTCGGCGGGCATCAACTCTGCTTCTTTGTCATCGCCATGGCCTGCCACGGCGAGCTGGCCCGGACGCGGCCTGCTGCCAAATACCTTACCGGCTTCTATGTCGCGCTGTCGTTCGGCGGCATGGTCGGCGGCTTGTTCGCAGGGCTGGTTGCGCCCTATACCTTCTCGTGGATCGCCGAATATCCGATCCTGATCGCGCTCGCCGCGCTGTGCCGTCCATCCGCGAACGAACGCTTTGCGGGCATCGCCCGATGGTACTGGCTGGCGCTCGCCGCGCTGGCGGTGGCGCTCGTGGCTCCCGCCTATACGACAGGCGACCTCACGACCTGGTTCGAGGATCATCGCGTCTGGGTCGCAGGCAGCGTCGGCGCTCTGGCCGCGCTGCTCGCGCTGGTCCTCAACGCCGACCGCTGGAAGATCTTCGCCACCGTCGCGCTCGCGCTGGTGTTGATCCGCGCCTATCCCGCGGACGACGGCCGCGTCACCACCGTGCGCAGCTTCTTCGGCGTGCACAAGATCGTGGTGACGCCCGGCGGCTATTTTCATGTGCTGATGCACGGCACCACCATCCATGGCGCCGAGCGTTTCCGCAACAATGACGGCACGCCTGTGACCGGCCGGCCCGAGCCGATCACCTATTATCACAAGGACGGGGGCATCGGTCAGGCCGTCAGCGCGATCCGCGAGCGCAAGGGCGCGCCGCTGAAGGTCGCCGCGATCGGCGTCGGCTCCGGCACGCTCGCCTGCGCCGCCGAGCCGGGGGAGGACTGGACCTTCTTCGAGATCGACCAGTCCATGGTCGATGCGGCGCGCGACCCCAGGAATTTCCGCTACATCTCGAGCTGCATGCCGGACATGAAGCCCGTCATCGGCGATGCGCGTCTCACCTTCGCCAAGGAGCGCGACGGCGCCTACGATCTCATCATCGTCGATGCCTATTCGTCCGATGCGATCCCGATCCACCTTGCGACCGAAGAGGCGATGAAGATCTACAAGGACAAGCTCGCGCCGCACGGTGCCGTGGTGATGCACGTCTCCAACCGGCATCTCGATCTCGAAACCGTGGTCGTCGGCATTGCCGACGCCAACGATCTCAAGAGCTGGGTCTTCAACGAGGATTCGGGTCGCGATTCCGACTACATCTTCTCGACCGACGTCGTCATCTCCGCGCGCGAGGAGGCCGACATCGGCAAGCTCGCATCCTCCAAGCAATGGGAGCAGACCGAAGCCGACGACAGGGCGCGGGTCTGGACCGACGACTATTCCAACATCCTGGGTGCGCTGTATCGGCGTTGGAAGGACGGCGAGTAGGGGACGTTACGAAGAGTCTCGTGCCCCGGACGCAGCGCAGCGCTCTTCAGCGGTGCGCTGCAGAGCCGGGGCCCACAATTCTGGGTCCCGGCTCTGCGTCGCGTCATTTCATGCCGCGCCGCGTCCGGGACACGAGACCGGTCCTACGGCTCGACCGGCGTCCCCGTCGGCAGCGCAAACCCCTTCTCGCCGGCGACCTGCCGCAGCAGGTCCGGTCGGTCCGAAATGATGCCGTCGACGCCGATCTCGATCATCCGCGCCATGTCTTCACGCTTGTTCACCGTCCAAACCACGACGCGCAGCCCGAGCGCATGGGCCTCGGTAACCAGCGCCGCCGTCACGTCGCCGAAATAGGGTGACCAGGTCGCCCCGCCCGCAGCTTTGATCGTCCGCGGCAGCGAGCCGCCGTGATCGGCCGGGCTGAAGCCCGCCGTCCAGTTTGTCGCCTTGTCGAGCGTCACCGTCGGAGCCAGGCAGCGCTGGATCGTCAGGTACACGGTTGGGATCTTCGGCGCCTGCTGCTGGACGAGCAGCAGGGTCCGCCAGTCGAACGACTGGATCATGACGCGGTCGGAGAATCCTTCCGACTCGATCAACCCGAGCAGCTTTGCGACGAAGGCCTGCGGATCCAGCGTCTCATCCGCATGGTTCGGATCGATCTTGGTTTCGATGTTGAAGCCTACCCGCGTGTTGCCGGACTTGCGCACCAGCGCGAACAGCTCGCGCAAGGTGGGAATGCGCGTCTCCGGCAGCGCACGTTGGTCGGGGAATTGTCGCGAGTAGGCGCTGTCGGGGCGGATCCGGCCGACGTCATAGGTCCTGACCTCGTCGAGCCGCAGCTTGACGAAAGGCGTGCCGGGCGGAGCGACGTAGGCCCCATCGGGTCGCCGTGCGAGATCGGGATTGAGCCCGCGCTCATGCGCGACGATGACTTCGCCGTCGGCGGTGACGCCGACGTCGAGCTCCAGCGTGTCCACGCCCATCGTCAGCGCATGGGCGAAGGCGGGCAGGGTGTTTTCCGGCAAAAGCGCCCGCCCGCCGCGATGTGCCTGGAGGTCGAAGGCCAAATCAGATCCCATGGCTTGTCCGGCAGCGAGAATCGAGAGCAGCGCCAGGATTGTCGTGGCACGTGACGGCATGATGCCTCGACGGTTAAGGCGGTTCGTGGTTGCCGCGTCAGTTCTGATAGTAATATCCGCGCGGCTGGTAAACTTGCCGTGGCTGCGGCTGATAATAATAGCCCTGCGACCCGTAGTGCTGGTCGTAATAGGGCTGCGGCTGCTGCTGATAGACCTGCGCGTCGTAAAGCGGGCGGTTGGCCGAGCGCGGCGCCGGATAACGCGCGCCGGTGTCGCTGCCGTCGGCCGGATAGATATAATTGTCGTCCTGCGGCATGTAGCGCCGCTGCGCCGGCGGCGTCAGGTTCGCCGGGGCGCCGGTCGTGGCGTATTGGTCTTCAGCCGGCTGCGGGGCGCGGGCCACCGCAGTGTTGTTACGGCCGCGCGGATTGCGCGCCAGGGCCACCTGTGCCGAGCCGGTCAGCGTCACCGTGGTGTTGAGCACGCCCTGCTGCTGCACCAGCGCAAAGAGCGTCGAGGCGTTCTGGCGCGACAGGCGCACGCAGCCATGGGATGCCGGCGAGCCGAGCCGGCCGACCGAGTCCGTGCCGTGGATGGCGTGCCCGACCTTGGTGAAGAAGATCGCGTGCGGCATCGGCGCGTCGTCGAATTCCTTGGAGTAGTGATCCTCTTCCATGCGGAAGGCCCGGAAGGCGCCGTTCGGCGTCTCGCGCGAGGGGATGCCGGTGGATACCGGCCAGTGGTAACGCGCGACCCCGTCGATGGCGACGGTCATCTGCTGGTTATCCTTGTCGACGGTGATCTCGACCTTGGCCTGCGCGGTGCCCGCGCTCAAAAGCATCAGGGATGTAAATGCAATGAAAAACGAACGCATCTGACTTCTGGCCTCCGGCCTGTTCATGCTGGCGCCGCGACTCTCCGTCCCCCGGCGTGCATTATGCCTGCAGCCCGGCGTTGGTTCCAGCGGCCAGCCTGCGCATCGTTAACCTGGCGCCGGGCGTAAGCAAGGCCGCTTTGTGCCGCGCCGGCCGGCGGCGCTGACATTTTCGCGAGCGCCGCGCGATCAGTTCTTGAGACGGTATCCGGTCCGGAAAATCCACCAGATCACGACCAGGCAGATCACCAGGAAGGCCAGCGTCATGCCGATGCTGACGGACACGCTGACGTCGGCGATCTCGTAGAAGCTCCAGCGGAAGCCCGAGATCAGATAGACGACCGGGTTGAGCAGCGCGACCGAGCGCCAGGCGGGCGGCAGCATGTCGATGGAATAGAAGCTGCCGCCGAGGAAGGTGAGCGGCGTCACCACCAGCATCGGAATCATCTGCAGCTTCTCGAAGCCGTCGGCCCAGATGCCGATGATGAAGCCGAACAGGCTGAACGTCACCGCCGTCAGCACCAGGAAGGTCAGCATCCAGACCGGATGCTGGATATGCAGCGGCACGAACAGGCCGGCGGTCGCCAGGATGATCAGGCCCAGGATGATCGACTTGGTGGCGGCGGCGCCGACATAGCCGAGCACGATCTCGTAGTAGGAGATCGGCGCCGACAGGATCTCGTAGATCGTGCCGGTGAATTTCGGGAAGTAGATGCCGAAGGAGGCGTTGGCGATGCTCTGCGTCAGCACCGAGAGCATGATCAGGCCCGGCACGATGAAGGTGCCGTAGCTGACACCCTCGACTTGGCTGATGCGCGAGCCGATGGCGGCGCCGAACACCACGAAATAGAGCGAGGTCGAGACCACCGGCGAGACGATGCTTTGCAGCAGCGTGCGCCAGGTGCGCGCCATTTCGAACAGGTAGATGGCTCGGATGGCGCGGTGGTTCATGACGTCCTCACGAGGTCGACGAAGATGTCCTCGAGCGATGATTGCGTCGTATCGAGGTCGTTGAAGCGGATGCCGGCGGCGCGCAAATCGCCGAGCAGGCTGGTGATGCCGGTGCGCTCGCCCTGGGTGTCGTAATCGTAGACCAGCGTCGCGCCGCCGTCGCAGAGCTCGAGCTCGTAATGGCTGAGGCTTTCCGGCAACGCCGTCACCTTGTTCTGCAGATGCAGCGTCAGGCGCTTCTTGCCGAGCTTCTGCATCAAGGTGGTCTTGTCCTCGACCAGCACGATCTCGCCCTTGTTGATGACGCCGATGCGGTCGGCCATCTCCTCGGCTTCCTCGATGTAATGCGTGGTGAGGATGATGGTGACGCCGGACTGCTGAAGCCCGCGCACCACCTCCCACATGCCCTTGCGCAGCTCGACGTCGACGCCGGCGGTCGGCTCGTCCAGGAACAGGATCTGCGGCTCGTGCGACAAGGCCTTGGCGATCATCACGCGGCGCTTCATGCCGCCGGAGAGCGTGATGATCTTGTTGTCCTTCTTGTCCCACAGCGAGAGGTCCTTCAGCACCTTCTCGATGTGATCGGGGTTCTTCGGCTTGCCGAACAGGCCGCGTGAGAAGCTCACGGTCGCCCACACGCTCTCGAAGGCGTCGGTGTGCAATTCCTGCGGCACGAGGCCGATCAGCGAGCGCGCCTTGCGGTAGGAGGTCTGGATGTCCTCGCCGCCGACCAGGACGCGGCCCTCGCTCGGATTGGCGATGCCGCAGATGATCGAGATCAGCGTGGTCTTGCCGGCGCCGTTGGGGCCGAGCAGCGCAAAAATTTCGCCGCGCTTGATGTCGAGATTGACGTTGTTGAGCGCCTTGAAGCCGGACCCATAGGTCTTCGACAGATTGGCGACGGAGATGATGGAAGACATGATGGCCGCGAGGCTGAGGAGCAAAGGCTGGGGAGGGGGCCGGACCACCCAGGAGGGGCAGGTCGGCGGAGCCCTGAAATAGGAACGCCATTGTCCCTCCGCAATTCCCCGGAGAAAAATGGTCTCAAAACGGGCGGTTCAATGGCATGTTCCGGGCAAGTGTTGCGCGATGGTCACGGCTTGCCGCTAAGATTGTCGCTCACGCGGCTCTTTGTTGCGTCTGCGAGCGCGCCGTGGCTACGATTCCGGCCAATCGCGAAGCGTATTGTCTCCAGGGAAAACATCGATGAGACCGAACGGCCGTCACACCGCGGGCGCCAGCCAGCTGTCCGCCCTCCGTGCGTGGGCGGTGGGCCTGCTCCTGCTGTCAGCTGTTGCCATCAGCCCGACCACCGCCAAGGCCGCGCCGAGCCAGGCTGCGGCCGCGACCACGCATGTCTATCTGCTCCGCGGCGTGCTCAACATCTTCTCGCTCGGCCTCGACACGATCGGCGCCCGCCTCCAGGCGCAGGGTATCCCCGTGACCGTCGCCAATTTCGTGTCCTGGTCCTCGCTCGCCGATGAAGCGGCGGCTGCCTACAAGGCCGGCCGGCTCAAGACCATCGTCCTGGTCGGCCACTCCTCCGGTGCGACCGCGCTGCCCGACATGATCGCCAAGCTGAACCAGCTCGGCGTGCCCGTGAAGCTCGCGATCGGCCTCGACTCCGTGTTCAAGACCAAGCTCTCGACCGGCGCGGAACGCTACATCAACATCTATATCGGTGACGGCCCCGGCGAGCCGGTGCGGGCCGCGGCCGGGTTCCGCGGCAAGCTCGACAATGTCGACGTCCGCGGCACCGGCGTCGGCCACATCTCGATCGACAAGAACGAGGCGATCCAGCGCCGCGTCATCGCCGAGATCGACGCCGCCATCATGCGCTCGCGCGCCCCGGCTGTCCCCGTTGCCGAGCCCGGCGCACCGCGGCCCGCGCGCGCGGCGGCGGCGACGGCGCCGGCGAGGAACTGAGTCGTCGCGCATCCTCCCGCGTGATGCCGCCTAGGCTGGCGTCACGCGTATCGGTATGCTCTCCAGCCCGCGCAAGGAATTGTTGAGCCTGCGCTTCGGCTCTGCCGTGAGCTCGATCGTCTTCACGCGCCTTGCGAGCTCGCCGAAGATCAATTCGCCCTCCAGACGCGCGATCATCTGGCCGACGCAGGCGTGGATGCCGGTGCCGAAGCCGACATGGCCGGTTGCGAGCCGCTCGACCTCGAAGCGATCGGCTCTGTCCCAGCGCGCGGGATCGCGATTGGCGGAGGCCATGAACAGCAGCACCTTGCGGTGCGCCGGGATCACGTCGCCGCCGATCTCGACATCGCGCGAGGTGGTGCGAAAGAACGTCTGCACCGGTGAATCGTAGCGCAGACCTTCCTCGAAAGCGTTGCGTGCCAATTCCGGCCTGTGATGCAGCTTGCGGTACTCGTCGGGATGGGTGGCGAGTGCGAGCAGGGTGTTGCCGATGCCGTTGACGGTGGTGTCGATCCCCGCCGTGAGGAACGGCCGCACCAGATGCGTCGCCTCGTGCTCGGTGATCTCGCCCTCGTCGGCCGCCTGGTAGATCATCATGCCGAGGCTGTCGGGCCGAAGCGCGTCCCGCGCACAACATTCCATGATCCAGCTCTGCGCGGCGAGGCCGTCCTGCCGCGACGCCGCGAGGATCTCGTTCTCCGGACCGAAGCTGTTGAATACGAACGTGCTCCAGGCGAGCAGCTTCTCGCGTCCATCGGGGCGGATGCCGATCGCGTCCGGAAACACCTTCATCGGATAGGCTTCCGCGAGATCGGTCACGGCATCGAACGTGCCTTTGTCGATCAGCTCCGAAACCTTCTTCTCCGCCTCGTGCTGGAACGTCTCGCGCAGCTTCCTTGCGACGCCCGGAGATAGCGTGCGGCCGAGCACGCGGCGGCCCTTGTCATGGTCGGGCGGATCGATCTGCAGCGTCAGCGGCTTTGGCAGCGCAGGGTTCATGCCGTGGAGGCCGACACCTTCGCCACTGATGAACGTCTTCCAGTCCTTCAGGGCCGCTTCGACTTCGGCATAGCGGGCCATGGCCCACACGCCGTAGCGCTCCACCTCGAACACCGGCCCGATGGCGCGCAGCGCCTCATAGGCGGGATAGGGATCCGTCAGGAAGCCGGGCGCGAACGGATCGGCCGGACTGGATGCAACGCCGCTCATGGTCAGTTCCGAACTGCTATTGCTTTGCGAGCGGGCACTGACCGTCACTCTCGGACCGGAACGCGTCCTCGCCCTTGATCGTGGCAACGACCTTCAGCAGATCCCAGGTGGAGGTCGACTCATCGGGAGCCTTGACCTGCAAAAGATAGAGCGGATGAATCTTGCGTCCATCCTTGCGGATATAGCCCTTGCCGAACAGCGGATCGTCGGTCGGCATCGCCTTCATCGCAGCGACGACGGCCTTGCCGTCCTTGGCACTGCCAGCCTTGTCGACGGCCTTGAGATAGTGAATGACCGAGGCATAGACGCCGGCCTGCATGTCGTTCGGATAGGCCTTCGAGGGAATCCGTTCGGCGAAGCGCTTCGCGAAAGCACGCGTGCCGTCGGTCAGATCCCAGTAGAACGGATTCATGATCTGCGCGCCCTGCGCAAACTTGAGCCCAAGCGCGGGAAGGCCGTTCATGCCGAGGATCAATCCGACCAGCTTGTGATCCTTCGTCAGCCCGAACTCGGCAGCCTGCTTCATCGAGGTGATGGTATCGTCCCCTGCATTGGCGAATGCGATGACGCCCGCGCCCGACGCCTGGGCTTGGAGCAGGAATGAGGCGTAATCAGCCGTCCCCAGCGGATGCCGCACGCTGCCGAGCACCTCGCCGCCGGAGGCTTTCACGGCCTCCGCAGCCTGCTTCTCCAGATCGTGGCCGAAGGCATAGTCCGCAGTGATGAAGAACCACTTCTTGCCGCCCTGCTGCACGATCGCTTTGCCGAGGCCGCGCCCGTAGGAATAGGTGTCGTAGGTCCAGTGCACGGTGTTCGGCGTGCATTTCTCGCCGGTCAGCAGAACCGTGCCGGCGCCGGATCCGACGAACACCTTGTTCTTCTCGGCGCTCATGCCGGCCACCGCGAGCGCGATCGACGAGTTCGGGATGTCGAAGATCGCATCGACGCTCTCGTTCTCGTACCAGCGCCGGGCGATGCCGATCCCGATGTCGGTCTTGTTCTGGTGATCGGCCGCGACGACTTCCACCGGTTTGCCGGCAGCCCTTCCGCCATAGTCTTCGACGGCCATCTTGGCGGCGACGACCGAGCCGATGCCCTGATAACTCGCGAACGGACCCGATTGGTCGTTCAGGATGCCGATCCTCACGGCGTCCTGGGCGAATGCCGGCGCGGCCGTGAGCACCACCGCCAACGTGCATAATTTATGCAGGAATTTGCTGTTCATTGTGTCCCTCCCATGCGCGGTCTTGGTGCCGCTGAATAATAGTTATATTTTATAGCTATTTTTGAGAGTGTCAATTCGGCCGATCTGTGGCCGCGGATTGAGGATCATGAGCCCGAAAACCGTCAGACCCGGAGCAAAGTCCGCATCGCCGCCGGAGAGTTCGCTGGACCTGCGCGCGCTCCAGCGCACGCCCGGCTTCATGCTGCGCCTCGCGCAGCTGAAGTTCTTCGAAGGGTTCTATGAGGAGTTCGCCGCCTTGGGCCTGACGCCCGCGACCTATGCGATCTTCGTCGTCATTCGCGACAATCCGGGCGTTCCCCCCAGCAGCCTTGCCAGCCTGCTTCGGCTGCGCCTGCCGAACCTGATCAAGATCCTGAACGGGCTCGAATCGTCCGGCTTCATCAAGCGCAACCGATCGAAGTCCGATCGCCGCGCCGTCGAGCTGAAGCTCACGCCGAAGGGCGCAAAACTCATTCACGACGGGGCAAGCCTGACGGAGCCGTATAATCGGAAGATGTTGGCTCGACTGAGCGAGGCCGAGCAGCGCACGCTGCTCGACTTGCTGAACCGGATGCTGCCGCTTTAGGTCCTTTGCGAGGTCAGTCTGAGACCAATCGTCGCAAGGCGGCTTCAGAGCGAGTCAGCGTGAAGGGTCGCCGGGTAGGGGGACGGCCGGTTCCCCGTGCCCCAAAATCCACCCAATCGGTGGTCACTAAGCCCGTCAGGGGAGGCCGTTGCCTCCCGTGGTGGGACTGCTGGACTGATGATTCATTCGAGGCGACTGGTCGCGCTTGCAGCAGTCGTGCTGCTTGCCCTCGGCACGGGCACGGCCGCGGCTTCGCCGCCCAAGTCCAAGGCCACCGCCGCCGCACCCGCGACCCCCGCCGCGCCGCCGCCTCCGCCGTTCGAGCCGTTGCCGCCGCCGAAGATCTACCTGTTTCGCGGCGCCATGGGCCCGATCTTCTCGACCGGCATGGATCGGCTCGAAGAGAAGCTAGCGAAGGCTGGCTTCTCGGCCAACGTCTACGAATTCACCATCTGCCGGTGGATCGGCGATCGCGCCATCTCCAGCTATAAGGAATCGCCGGCCCCGATCGTGCTGATCGGCCATTCCATGGGCGGGCTGTGCTCGATCGTCATCTCCGAGATGGCGGCCAAGGAGAACGTCCCGATCAGCCTCGTCATCGCCATCGATCCCGCGCATGCGACCGGCGATGTGCCCCTCAACGTCGAGCGCTTCATCAACATCTTCCTGTCCGACAGCGTGCTCGGCGGCGGCGACGTCGTGGCTGTTCCGGGCTTCCGCGGCCATTACGCCAGCTATGACCTCAAGCAAAATGCGCGCGTCAGCCACATCAACATCGAGAAGTCCGACGATATCCATCGTCAGATCGTCGAGATGGTGACGCAGCTGCCGCGCATTCCGCCGCAGACGCAGGTCGATGCCGTGCCGCTGCGCTATCTCGTGCCGGCGGATACGCTGGTCGAATTGTGGGACAGCGGCGTGCGGGTGCCGGTGCGCCGCGGCGACACCATGGAGAGCATCGCCGCCGCCAACCGCGTGCCGCTGTGGACGCTCGCGCAGAGCAACTCGCTGCCCGAGAACGCGCAGCTGACGCCGGGCCAGACCATCATCGTCCCTCGCCACCTGACACCGCCCGAGCCGGCCGCCGCGATGGCCACGCCGCCGGCGCCACCGGCGGCGCGGAGGTAGGGCTTTCGCCTCTCCCGCCTGCGGCTACACATTCGATCCGTGAATCGCATCGATCACGGCATCGGTCACTTCCTTCGTGGTCGCCTTGCCCCCGACGTCGGGCGTCAGCACGCCCGCGGCGCAGACGCGCTCGACGGCGGTCATCAGGCGTAAGGCGGCATCCTTCTCGCCGAGATGCTCGAGCATCTGCGCGCCGGTCCAGAACGTCGCAACCGGGTTGGCGATGCCCTTGCCGGTGATGTCGAAGGCCGAGCCGTGGATCGGCTCGAACATCGAGGGGAAGCGGCGCTGCGGATCGATGTTGCCGGTCGGCGCGACGCCAAGGCTTCCCGCCAGCGCGCCGGCGAGATCGGAGAGGATGTCGGCGTGCAGGTTGGTCGCGACGATGGTGTCGAGGCTCTTCGGATGCAGCGTCATGCGCACCGTCATGGCGTCGACCAGCATCTTGTCCCAGGTCACGTCGGGGAATTCGCCGGCGACCTCGGCCGCGATCTCGTCCCACATCACCATGCCGTGGCGCTGTGCGTTCGACTTGGTCACGACAGTCAGGAATTTGCGCGGGCGCGACTGCGCGAGCTGGAACGCATAGCGCATGATCCGCGTGACGCCGACGCGGGTGAAGATGGCGACTTCGGTGCCGACCTCTTCCGGCAGGCCCTTGTGGGCGCGGCCGCCCATGCCGGCATATTCGCCTTCCGAATTCTCGCGCACGATCACCCAGTCGAGATCGCCGACGCCGACATTGCGCAGCGGCGAGGCGACGCCCGGCAGGATCTTGGTCGGCCGCACATTGGCGTATTGGTCGAAACCCTGGCAGATCGGCAGCCGCAGGCCCCATAGGGTGATGTGGTCGGGCACATCGGGGGCGCCGACTGCGCCGAAATAGATCGCGTCGAACTTCTTCAGCTCGTTGAGGCCGTCGGCCGGCATCATCACGCCGTGCTTCTTGTAATAGTCCGAGCCCCAGTCGAACGTCTTGACGTTGAAGGCGAGGTCGCCGCTGCGCTTGGCCAGTGCCTCCAGCACGCGGACACCGGCCGAGATCACCTCGGGGCCGATGCCGTCGGCGGGAATGGCTGCGATCGAATGGGTGCGCATGGGAGGCTCCGTTTGAGAAAGTGCCGGCCTGTCTGACCGTCTGCGTCGGCGGCGAATCTAGATGAGAGTGCAGGGCACATTCAATTGGTGCTGGTTTATACAAAAAAATGATACAATCCTCGCCGCGAGACGAGAGGATTTTCCGAAAATGGAATTGCACCAGCTCCGATGCTTCGTGGCAACGGCCGAGCAACTGCATTTCGGCCGCGCGGCGCAGCAGCTTCAGATGCTGCCCTCTGCGCTCGGCCGCCAGATCCGGCTGCTGGAGGAAGACCTGGGCGCGCGGCTGTTCGCGCGGACGACGCGCGCGGTGTCGCTCACTGAGGACGGCGCGACGCTGCTGCGCGATGCCCGCGCCATCCTCGCCAAGGTCGAGGCGGTCGAGAGCAACCTCCGCAATCGCTCGCGCGCGGGGGCCCCGCGGCGGCTGCGGATCGGTGCCATCGACAGCGCGGCGGCGGGACTGTTGCCCCCGCTCCTGCGCGATTTCCGCGCCAGGCATCCTGACATCGCGGTGCAGCTCCTCGAAGACAAGACGGTCCGGCTGCTGCCGAAGATTCTGACCGGCGCGCTCGATCTTGCCTTCGTGCGTCCGCCTGACCGGCCGGACAAGCGGCTTGAATTCCGCGACCTGCTTCAGGAGAGCGCGATCGTCGCGTTCCCGCGGCGGCACGCGCTGGCCGGACGCAAAGCGATCACGCTGGCGGATATCGCCCAGGAGGCGATGCTGGTGCCGGACCGCCGCTCGCGGCCGCATAGTCACGACCTCACGGTCAAGCTGTTCGAGCAGGCCGGCCTGACGCCGCGCGTCGTTCAGGTCGCCGACGAGAAGCAGACCATCATCAACCTCGTCGCTACGAAACTCGGGGTCGCCATCGTGCCGCGCTGGACCGCACGGATGGCGGCGACCGGTGTGCGCTTCGTGCCGCTTCGGCCGAGGCAGAGCGGGCCGGTCGGCCGGCTGCCGCTTGCCGCCGCCTGGCTGCGCGGCTCGCGCGATCCGGCCCGCGATGCCATGCTGGCGGTTCTGGAAGCCCGCCTGCGCAGCTATGCGCGGGAGGCGTGAGCGGCTATGACATCGGTCAGGACAGAGGGATGGTGATGACGGATCGGAATGCGTCGAGCGAATTGCGGGTGGCCATTGCAGGGCTGGGTTCGATCGGTACCAAGATTGCAACCGCGCTCGATCAGGGCATCGAGGGCCTGTCGCTCGCCGCCGTGGCAGTGCGGGATCCCTCCAAGCACCAAACCTTCATCGACAGCTTGCGCCGCCCGCCGAAAATCCTGCCGCTCGACCAGCTCGGCGAGGCCGCCGAGATCGTCGTCGAGTGCGCGCCGAGCAGCCAGCTGCGTGCGATCGTCGAGCCGGCGGTGAAGCGCGGCAAGGCCGCTGTCGTGGTCAGCGTCGGCGGCCTGCTCGACAATTTCGATCTCGTCGATCTCGCCCGTGCCAATGGCGGCCGCATCCTCGTGCCGACCGGCGCGCTGATCGGTCTCGACGCCGTCAACGCCGCCGCGATCGGCACCATCCACTCCGTGAAGATGGTCACGCGCAAGCCGATCGACGGCTTGAAGGGCGCGCCGTTCATCGTCCAGAACGACATCGACATCGACAATCTGCGCGAGCCGCTGAAACTGTTCGAAGGCAGCGCGCGCGAAGCCGCGAAGGGCTTTCCGGCCAACGTCAACGTCGCGGTTGCGTTGTCGCTGGCGGGCATCGGGCCTGATCGCACCCAAATCCAGGTTTGGGCCGACCCGACCGTGACGCGCAACGTTCACCGCATCGAGGTCGAGGCGGATTCGGCGCGCTTCTCGATGGGCATCGAGAACATCCCGTCCGAGAATCCCAAGACCGGTTTGATCACCGCGCTGTCGGTGATCGCGCTGCTCCGCAAGCAGCGTGCCACGCTCTGCGTCGGGACGTGAGCTCCTACGCCCCTGTCACGCGCCAGATCACGTTGCCGACGTCGTCGGCCATCAGCAGCGACTTCTGGTCGGGGCCGATCGTGACGCCGACCGGACGGCCGTAGGATTCCTTCTCGTCCGGCGACAGGAAGCCCGACAGGATATCGTGCGAGGGGCCGGACGGCTTGCCGTTCGCGAACGGGATGAACACCAGCTTGTAGCCGGACAGCTTGCTGCGATTCCACGAGCCGTGCTGGCCGATCACCATGCCTTCGCCGAAGCCGGGCAGGGTGCCTGCGGGCATCCAGCACAGGCCGAGCGAGGCTGTGTGGCCGCCTAGCGCATAGTCCGGTTGAATTGCCTTGGCGACCATCGCCGGATCCTGCGGCACGCGGTCGTCCACCGTCTTGCCCCAGTAGCAATAGGGCCAGCCGTAGAAGCCGCCGTCGCGCACGGAGGTGAGATAGTCGGGCGGCGTCTCGTCGCCGAGACCGTCGCGCTCGTTGACGACGGTCCAGAGCACTTTCGTAGTCGGCTCCCAGGCAAGGCCCACGGGATTGCGCAGGCCGGCCGCAAAGATGCGATGCGTGCCGGCAACGAGATCGAGCTCGTAGACCGCGGCGCGGCCTTCCTCGACCTCCATGCCCATCTCGGCGATGTTGCTGAGCGAGCCGACGCCGGCATAGAGCTTCTTGCCGTCGGGACTGGCGAGCAGGCTGCGCGTCCAGTGGCCGCCCGGTTTGAACGTCGTGAGCCGCTTGCCCGGCGCCGTGATGCGATCCGCATCGGCAACGTACGGGAAAGCCATCACGCCGTCGGTGTTGCCGACGTAAAAAGTGTCGCCGACCAAGGCCATGCCGAACGGCTGGTTGAGGTTCTCCATGAAGGCGCCGCGAACTTCGGCGACGCCGTCGCCGTCCTTGTCGCGCAACAGCGTGATGCGGTTGGCGGAGACGCCGAGCGCGGCGGCGCGGCGCATCGTTGCCTGCATCGCATAGTGGAACACGCTGCGCGGGGCGCCTGCGATCTGGGTTGCTTCCGCGATCAGCACGTCGCCATTGGGCAGCACCTCGATCCAGCGCGGATGGTCGAGGCCGGTCGCGAACGCATCGACCTTGAGCCCGGGTGCAGCGATCGGCTTCTGTCCGTCGCGCCAGCCGCGTGCGGTCGGCATCTTCAAGGTCGGGATCGCGCCTTGCGATTTCGCTTCGGGGATGGCGGGCTTCTCGCCCCAGGCCGGCGCGGGCTCGGTGCCCGTCATCTTGCGCCATTGCAGCGCGACGCCGCCGATGAAGGCGACGAACTGCGCGAAGATGCTGGAAAACGTCATGACGAGCCCCCGTGTGCGCGCGCATCCAACTGTTTGACGGGGCCGACGTCAACCTGTGCGGCGCACCGCAGGGGCGTATTTCCGTGGAATGGCAGCCGATCGAATTTGCATGGGAGAGTCGCGGCGTCGGACGGCAGATTAACGACGGATCTGCAGCTCCAGCCGTCTTGCTGCGCGAAAATCGTCCAGGTGACTGATGTTGGGCGCCAGTGCCGCTTCCCTCGACAGCAGATGATAGACCCGCGCCACCGTGCGCTGCTTCTGCTTCGTCCGTCCGGGCGGCAGCGCCCGCGCTTTGCGGACCGCGGCGATCGCGTGTGCGCGGAAATAATCGTAGGCGTCCGACATGGCTCGATGCTCTGCGGCCGTTGACAGATGTCGCGGGCTAACGGACGAGCGGAGGTGTGGTTCCTTGGCGGGCCAGATCGTGCGCTCGTGCCCCGGACGCAGCGCAGCGCGTGCGGAACACGAGAGTGAGGCGAGTTGCTACGCCGTCACCGCGGCGACGTGAACGGAATGAGCATCGGAACGCGGCGGCAATAGGCGCCATAAGCGTGTTCGCCGAGCTCCTTGGACAGGAATACCTCCTCCATCCGGCCCTTCTGCCACATGCCGAGCGAGATCAGGATGGCGCCGAGGATCGTCGTCACTAGGCCGATCGCGACGCCGGTCACCAGCATCCCGAAGATCAGTCCGGTGTAGATGGGGTGGCGCACTAAGCCGTAGGGGCCGGTGTCGATGACGCGATGGTCTTCCTTCTGGGTGATGGTGTTGGACCAGAATTTTCCGAGATGCAGCCGTCCCCACCATGCGAACGCGATACCGGCGACTGAGAGGAGCGCAGCGATGATGATGCCGGTGTTGCCGAGCACCCAAAGCGGCTTCCAGCCCATGGCTTCCGCAATGAACGGCGTGTACAGGATGCCGCCGACCAGGATCGGCAGGCGATAGCGCTGCGACTCCAGCGTCATGACCTGCTTCTTGGTCCGCCCCTGCCAGAACGAGGCGCCGACCCAGCTGAGCAGAAAAGCGAGCCAGATCAGGGCGAGCAGTTGCGTCGGCCAGGTCGTGGTCCAGCCACCCCAGGCGACAGAGAGAAGCTTGCTGAAATCGAAAGACATGAAGGTTCTTTGCGTTTGGGCGGCGGCGTCAGCTCGCGCGCGAGGACAGCGCGTGATGCTTGAGGGCGCCGGAGGGCTGCTCGCCGTTGCGGGCGAGCAGGTGGGTGATGGTTTCGCGCAAGACCGGTTCGATCGGACGCGGCGAATAGCCGAGCTCGTTACGGGCTTTGCCGATCGAGAGATCGCTCGCGGCGAGCGCGATCCGCACGCCCTCGGCGGTGCCGTTCGGCGGCCGGCGCGTGATGTGGTCGGCGATGTATTCGAGCATGATCGCGGAGAGCTCGGCGATCTTGCCTGGTACGACGACCGGAAATTGCCGGCGGCCGCTCATCGCCGACATCATGCGCAGGATGTCGCCGAGCGGGACGCAGTCGCCGCCGAGGATGTAGCGCTGCCCCAGGCGGCCGCGTTCCATGGTCAGGACCAGGCCCATGGCGACGTCGCGCACGTCGACCAGGTTGACCAGGAAGTTGAGATGCGGCTGCACCTTCTTCTGCAGGAAGTACCAGAGCATCGCGGTCGGCGGCGTCAGATTGTGGTCGGCGGCGCCGATCGGCATGGTGGGCGTGCCGATCACCAGCGGGAAGCCCGCCTCTGCCGCCTTGGCGGCATGATGCTCGGCGAGCGATTTCGACCGCGTATAGGCGCCGGGCATCGCCTCGGCCGGTTGCAGCGCCTCTTCGGCGGGAACGCCCTTGAGGTCGGAATAGGGGAACAGGATCGATTCGGTCGAGCAGTGCAGGAAGCGCGAGACGCCGCGCTTCATCGCTGCCGCCAGCACGATTTCGGTGCCGCGGCAATTGACCTCGTGAAAGTCCTGTTTGTTGGCCACCCACATGCCGGGCAGGCCGGCGAGGTGATAGACCTGATCGCAACCGGCGATCGCCGCGTCGACCGCGGCACAGTCCAGCACGGAGCCGTGGACGTGCTCGACATCCGCGGTCGGCACACGGACATCGAGAACGCGGACCCGCTGCCCACGGGCGCGGAGCGCTTCTACGAGGTGATGTCCGATGAAGCCACTGCCACCGGTAACCAGGACGAGAGCCATGCAGAAGGTTGCTGTTTCGCTTCGAGCGTTATCGGGTTGAAAGGGAATTGGCCGGAAGAGGCGCCAGAATCGCGGCAAGGTCGCGACGGAAGCCCAATGCAATGAATAATTTTGCCATGACGAACATCGGTCCAAGCAAAAGATGCGAGGGGAACGTGAACAACGAGGCCTCGCGCCCCTCAAAAACCTTGTGGCCAATGGTCTGCGCGGCAAGGCCGAGCACCACCAGCGTCGCAAAAATCGCCCACATCGTCGCGGTGCTGACTTGCGCCGCGATCGTCGCCGCAACCGAAAACAGCACGACGGAGACGGCCAGAATGCCGAGCCCGAGCGCTGCGTCGAGCAGCAGCCAGTAAATCAAGACCGGCAGGGCCAGGATCACCGCCAGGCTGACGTTGAAACCGAACAGCGGAAGCTTGACCAGCGTCAGCGGCAGCACGGCGCCGGTGAACAGCAGCAGGATGCCGACCACATGCATCGCCGTGTTGCGGGGATCGCGATGGTACTCGACATAAACGGCAAGTTGGCGCTGGAAAAAGCCACCCATTTCGGTCTCATGCAGCACGGGGTCGGGAAGGGCGAACAGAGGCTATAGCACTGGTCCGGGCGGTGCACAAACCGGCACTTTTGTCGCGTGAAACCGTCTGCGCGCGCCCGGGACAGGCTGCAAAATAGTCCGCACTTCAAGGGGTTCCGTCAGCAACGGAGCCGTCTTCGCTCAGCGCTTCTTGGCGGGCTTTTTCGCCGCAGGCGCTGGCGCCGCAGCCGGACGCGGCTCCTCCGGCAACTTGGCATAAGTCAGGATCTGCAACTGGCCGTTGACGGCAGAGGTCGGCTTGGCCCGGTCGAGAAATTGCTCCTCGCCGAGCCCGATCGGATGCAGCCGCTTGGTCGAGATCTTGAAGGTGTTCACCAGCACGTCGCGGATCGCATCGGCCCGGCGCTGGCTCAGGATCGCATTGGCCTCGCGCGTCTTCGAATTGGATTCGACGTGGCCGACGATCAGGAAGGTGTAGGGCAGCAGCGAGGCATGAACCAGCGCGTCCGCAATGCGGCCGACGGTCTGGTAGGATGTCGGCTGGATGATCGGCGTGTCGGCGTCGAACTGGATCTGCGCATTGAAGGCGGGCAGCTTGGCGAGATCAGGCGCGATCAGGGGCCGGTTCACCGGACCCGGATCGTTCTTGATCCTGGTCTTGGCGCGCTCCATCACCTGCTGCTTCAGCGCAGGCAGGTCGACCTCGGCGGCCTCTTCGAAATGGTTGAGCTTCGCGACGATGTCGTCGCGGGTCGGCGCCGCCGTCTGCGCGCCCGCGCTGCCCGCCAGTAAAGCGAGGCCGAGCGCCAAGCCCAGTCCCCAGGTGGCGAGCCCGTTCGCGCGCATCAGCGGTACCCCGCATCGTCGACGGCCTTCAGGCAGTTGTTGCTGATGCCCTTCGGCGTCGAGACCAGGCAGGGGACCGACTTGCTGGTCTCCTTGGTCGAGCCGCCGCAGACCTTGACGATCTCGCGCTGGCAGGCGTTCGCCACGGTAACGCGCGCGGCGACGCGCTTCTGGATGGCGTCAAAGACACCGAAATAGTCGCTCGCGCATTGCGGCGAGAGCACGTCGCGATTGCGCGACAGGCATTCCTTCAGCCGGTTCGAATCCGGGTTGACGCCGCGGCAATTGGCGACGATTTCCGCCCCGCAGCTCGCCGCCAGCTTGCCGATCGAATCGCCAAAGCTCATGGTCTCCGCCGCCGCGAGCGACGGCATCCCCAATGCAAGCAAGATCAGTACGATGCCCCGGACCATGGGTTTATCTGATACGGGGAAGTTCGCGGCGGTCAAGGGGCGTCCGGGGGAGAACTGTCGAGAGTTGCGTCAGTGCGGCCAACAATCCTCACTCGGCCTCAACGAGGGGCGGCCAGTCGATCAGAACGGCCGTGTGGTTCCTAACGTTCTCGGCAAACGCCGGATCGGCCTTGAGCTCGTCCAGCGTCCGCGGCGGGGGAAGCTGGCGCCCGTCCGCAGTCAGCTCCTGCGCAAAGAACGCCAGCGCCTCGGGCGCATTCTCCAGCGCCTCCTCGAGATCGTCGCCGCCGGAAATGCAGCCGGGCAGATCGGGAAACCACAAGCTGACGGCCTCGTCCGGGCCGGCGTCCTCGATGATGGCGACGTACTGAGCCATATCGGGCCTCACGCCCGCTGCACGAAGCTGTCCACGACCTTCTTCTCGCCGGCCTTGTCGAAGGCGATGGTGAGCTTGTTGCCGTCGATCCTGGTGACGCGGCCATAGCCGAATTTCTGGTGGAAGACGCGGTCTTCGAGCGAGAATTCGGACGTCGTGCCGGTCGATTTCGCGACCAGCTCGCCCTCGATGGTCAACGGCCCACGCCGACGCGAGGAGAAGCTGCCGAAATCGGGGCCGGATGACGCGGAGGTCGAGAACGTCGAGGCCTCTTCCTCGAAGCCGCCGCTTCGGCCGCCGCCATTGCGACCGCCGCCGCGATTCCGGTTCGCCTGCGCGCGCTGCCAGCCCGGCGTCGAATAGCTGGAGCCGAACGCCTCCATGTCGTCGAAGCGCGAGGCGCCGTAGCCGCCGCTGCCGCCCCATCCGGAGCCGCCCTTGGATTCCGTGATCTCGACATTGGCCGCCGGCAATTCGTCGAGGAAGCGCGACGGGATCGTGGTCGACCAGGTGCCATGGATCCGGCGATTGGTCGCGAAATAGATCTTTGCGCGGCGGCGGGCGCGGGTCAGGCCGACATGGCCGAGCCGGCGCTCTTCCTCGAGGCCGGCGCGGCCCTGTTCGTCCAGCGTGCGCTGGCTCGGGAACAGGCCTTCCTCCCAGCCCGGCAGGAAGACGTTGTCGAATTCGAGGCCCTTGGCCGAATGCAGCGTCATCAGCGACACCGCGTCGTCCTCGGCGCCGCCCTCGCGGTCCATCACCAGCGAGATGTGCTCCAGGAACCCTTGCAGGTTCTCGAACTCCTCCATCGAGCGCACCAGCTCTTTCAGGTTCTCCAGCCGGCCCGCCGCGTCCGCCGAGCGATCCTTCTGCCACATCTCGGTATAGCCGCTCTCGTCGAGCACGATCTGGGCCAAGTCGGTGTGCGCGGTGACCTCGCGCTGGGCACGCCAGCGGTCGAACTGCGCAACGAGATCGCGAAGCGAGCCGCGCGCCTTCGGCTTCAGCTCGTCGGTCTCGACCACGGCGCGCGCCGCCTCGAACAGGGGAATGCGGCGCTTGCGGGCGTGGTCGTGCAGCATCTGCACGGTGGCGTCGCCGAGCCCGCGCTTCGGCGTATTGACGATACGCTCGAAGGCGAGATCGTCGGCCGGCGAATTGATGACACGCAAATAGGCCAGCGCGTCGCGGATCTCGGCGCGCTCGTAAAAGCGCGGGCCGCCGATGACGCGATAGGGCAGGCCCAGCGTGACGAAGCGGTCTTCGAACTCGCGCATCTGGTAGGAGGCGCGCACGAGAATGGCGATCTCGTTGAGCTTCTCGCCCTGGCGCTGCAGCTGCTCGATCTCCTCGCCGATGCCGCGGGCTTCCTCTTCCGAGTCCCAGGAGCCCGTGACGGTGACCTTCTCGCCTTCGACGTCCTCGGTGCGCAGCGTCTTGCCGAGCCGGCCTTCATTGTGCGCGATCAGGTGCGAGGCGGCGGCGAGGATGTGACCGGTCGAGCGATAGTTGCGCTCCAGGCGGATAACCTTGGCGCCGGGAAAATCGTGCTCGAAGCGCAGGATGTTGTCGACCTCGGCGCCGCGCCAGCCGTAGATCGACTGGTCGTCGTCACCGACGCAGCAGATGTTCTTGACGTGGGACTTTTCGTTCGCAGCGGGCAGCGCAACATCATCATTCTCGTCATCACCGGGCCGACGCGAAGCGTCGAGACCCGGTGATCCCTCTTCTGAAGAAGCGATGGATTGCCGCGTCGAGCCCGGCAATGACGAGCTGGAAGAAGGCGCCTGCGACAAGAGCCGCAGCCACAGATATTGCGCGACGTTGGTGTCCTGGTACTCGTCGACCAGGATGAACTTGAAGCGCTGCTGGTACTGCCTGAGAATATCCGGGTGCTCGCGGAAGATGCGGATGTTCTCCAGCAGGAGATCGCCGAAATCGGCTGCGTTCAGGATCTTCAGCCGCTCCTGATAGCTCGCATAGAGCTTGCCGCCCTTGCCATTGGCGAACATCGCGGCCTCGCCCGACGGCACCTGCGCTGGCATCAGGCCGCGGTTCTTCCAGCCGTCGATCAGGCCGGCCAGCATCCGCGCCGGCCAGCGCTTCTCGTCGATGTTCTCGGCCTGCAGCAGTTGCTTGAGCAGCCGGACCTGGTCGTCGACGTCGAGCACGGTGAAGTTCGACTTGAGCTGCGCCAGCTCGGCATGGATGCGCAGGATGCGGCCGCCGATGGAGTGGAAGGTGCCGAGCCAGGGCATGCCTTCGACGGCGTGGCCGAGCATCTGGCCGAGCCGGTGCTTCATCTCGCGCGCGGCCTTGTTGGTGAAGGTCACCGACAGGATCTCGGCTGGGCGGGCGCGGCCCTGGCTCAGGATGTGAGCGATGCGCGTGGTCAGGACGCGGGTCTTGCCGGTGCCGGCGCCGGCCAGCACCAGGACCGGGCCGTCCAGCGTCTCCACCGCCTCGCGCTGCTCCGGATTGAGCCCGGCGAGGTATTTCGGGCCCACCGAGGCGCGCGCACGCGCGGCGATGCCGCCGGCTGCGGGCTGGTGGTCGGGTACGGCTGTGATCTTGCTCGGCTCGGTCATGCGAATCATCGGCCCCACGATGGCACCGCGGGGTGGTGGAAGGGAGCCTTCTTAACAGGGATTGGTGCCTATATGGGGCGCCGGGCCGGGTTTTCCACGTGCGCGGCAGGCCGATTTGTTCCAGCTGAGCCAGCGAATTTCGCTCCGGTCGGGACCGGAACTATCGTTCCCGCGTCGAGATTGTCAGGACAGGTGGCGCGGCCAGCCGCGTCGATCGCAGACAACATCAAGACGAGGGTTTGACCATGCTAGGCTGGGTTGTGACGTTTCTGGTTATCGCACTGATCGCCGGCATCCTGGGCTTCGGCGGCGTCGCCGGCGCTTCGATCGAGATCGCCAAGATCATCTTCTTCATCGCCGTCGTTCTGTTCCTGGTCTCGGCCGTCGTCGGCCTCGCCCGCGGCCGCAACAGGATATAGAGCGCCGGATCATGCACTAACGCTTCGAGGGCATCGCCACGCTGCGGCCGATGCCCTCGGGTCGCGTCAAGGAGCGGTGGGATTTGGCGACCCCGGCAATGCGCTGCCGGATGTCGGGCGGAAACGGCGCGACGCGCCGCGCATTCATGTCCATGTGCAGCGACATGTTCTCGGACGTCGCCGACAGCCAGCCCTCGGTGCCGTGCCGCATCTCCTCGAACGTGTGCAGCCGCTTGTCGTCGGCGTCGAGCAGCCAGACCAGGATCTGCACGGGATCGCCGAGATGGATCTCGCGCAAATAGCGCACATGGCATTCGGCGGTGAAGGTCGAGCCGTGGCGCTCGGTCTTGTAGACCGGACCAATCCCCAGCTCGAGCCAGAACTCGTCGATCGCGCGGTCGAACATCACGTTGTAATAGGCCATGTTGAGATGGCCGTTATAGTCGATCCATTGCGGCTCGATTTGCATGATCGAGGAGCGGAACGGCTCTGCGTTCGGCGCTGCGGCGGCGGTCTCCGGCATGTGTCCTTCCCAAGCTATGCGTCCGGTCGCTTGACTTGACCGGTTTAATGTCCTTTGCCACGGTCTCTTCTCGTCGGGAGGAATTCCGTGGGTACGACCATCACCAATAATCCGCCGCGGCCGGAGCCGAAAGCCCTCGCGAGCACGCTGGAGCAGCTTGCCGCACGGTTCGGCAACCGCCTCATCACCTCGCAGGCGGTGCGCGAGCAGCACGGCCATACCACCACCTGGATCCCCAACCAGCCGCCGGACGGCGTGGTGATGGCGCAGGAGACCGCCGACATCCAGGACGTGGTGCGGATCTGCGCGAGACATCGCGTCCCCGTCATTCCCTTCGGCACCGGCACCTCGCTGGAGGGCCAGATCAACGCGCCCGCCGGCGGCATCTCGATCGATCTGCGCGACATGAACAAGGTGCTGGCGGTGCATGCCGAGGATCTCGACTGCGTGATCCAGCCCGGCGTCACCCGCAAGGCGCTCAACGAGCATCTGCGCGACCAGGGCCTGTTCTTCCCGATCGATCCCGGCGCGGATGCCTCGCTCGGCGGCATGGCCTCGACCCGCGCCTCCGGCACCAATGCGGTGCGCTACGGCACCATGCGCGACAGCGTGCTGGCGCTGAAGGTGGTGCGCGGCGACGGCGAGATCATCACCACGGGCACGCGCGCAAAGAAATCCTCGGCCGGCTACGACCTCACGCATCTGTTCGTCGGCGCCGAGGGCACGCTCGGCATCATCTCCGAGCTGACCATTCGCCTGCGCGGCATCCCCGAGACGATCGCGGCCGGCGCGGTGTCGTTCGAGACCGTCCACGGCGCCTGCCAGGCCGTCATCCTGGCGATCCAGACCGGCATTCCCGTCGCGCGCATCGAGTTGCTCAATGCCGCGCAGGTCAAGGCCTGCAATGCCTATTCGAAGCTGACGCTGCCGGAGACGCCGCTGCTACTGATGGAATTCCACGGCAGCGAGATCGAGGTCGCCGAGCAATCCAAGGCGTTCGGCGAGATCGCGAGGGAATGCGGCGGCGGGGATTTTTCCTGGACCACCAAGCCGGAGGACCGCACCAAGCTGTGGCAGGCGCGGCACGACGCCTATTGGTCGGTGAAGGCGCTGCGGCCAGGCGAGAGCATCGGCGTGGTCGCGACCGACGTCTGCGTGCCGATCTCGCGGCTCGCCGACTGCGTCAGCGAGACCGAGGAGGATCTCAAGCGGCTCAATCTGCTGTCGCCGATCGTCGGCCATGTCGGTGACGGCAATTTCCACTGCTCGCTGGTCTGCGACACCAACGATGCCGCGGAGATGGCGCGCGGCGAGGAGTTCATGCACCGCCTGGTCGAACGCGCGCAGGCGATGGACGGCACCTGCACCGGCGAGCATGGCATCGGCCAGGGCAAGCAGAAATATCTGAAGGCCGAACTCGGCCCCGAGGCGCTCGATGCGATGCGGGCGCTGAAGAAGGCGCTCGACCCGCTCAACATCTTCAACCCCGGCAAGATCGTGCCGGAGGCCTAGGGCCGATCCCGGCAGGCTGGATTCAAGAAGCCCTGCTTCCAGGACCATCCGGCCCTGTCGCAATGAGTTCGGCTCGCGCGATTGGCGCGAGCCGAATGCTGCTGGTGCCGGACCGGCTCAGTATCTGCGGTAGCCACCGCTGTTATGGTCGCCGCCGCGGCCGCCCATTCCCATGCCGAGGCCGATCCCCACGCCGATGCCGATGCCCTGCATCACGGCCTCCGGCGGCGGGCCGCGATCCGGCGGCGGCGCGCGCTCGTAGACCACTTGCTCGGACGGCGGCCGTCGCTTGGGCGGCGTCTCGACCACCTTGCGCTTCGGCGGGGTCTCGTCGACGCGCTTCTTGATCACGGGCGGGACCGACGGGTTGACCGGTGTTGCCGGCGTCGCGGGCGTCGAGCACGGGCAGGTCGGCGCCATCGCGACCGCGACGGGCGTCGCCGCGGCGGCCACGGGCACGGTGTAGTTGCGGTTCTGCACGCGCAGCAGCAGCCGGCGCGCGGTTGCCGCGAGATCGCTGTTGTCCCAGTTCGCGAGGTATGCCTCGAACGAGGCGCGGGTGTTGATCGCGGTCGCACGCTCCCACGCCAGCATCTGGCGACGCCGCTCCAGCACGGTGCGCAGGCGCGGCGTGCGGGTGTCCTGGGCGTACAGCTCGATATAGGCCTGATACGCCTCCACGGTGTCCTCGGTGATCACGAGCTCATAGGCGACCATGGCAGGCTTGCCCTGCAACGTCTTGCGCCAGTCCGCGACGCTGCGCGTGCCGCCGGCGAGCGCCATGGCGGATGCGCCGGGAAGAGCGGGGGTACTGCCGCCGCTCTCGCCGAAGAACCTGAAGTCGGTGGTCAGCGAGGAGCTTTCCCACGGGATCTGCCGGCCGTCGGTCGACTGCGCCACCGCGACGCGGATGCGCTTGAACATCTCCTCGATCGGCAGGTTCGGCTGCTTGGCAACCGTCAGCACGGCCGCCGTGTAGGGGCTGTCGAGGCCGTTGCCGTCCTCCGCTTCGGCGCCGGGCGAGGTCGAATAGGAGATGAACGAGCCCGGCGCGCCGGCCTTGGTGTCGACGATCGCAAGGCCGTGACCGGCGCCGCTGAGGGCGGGGAACGGGTTGTTGCGGCAGGCATCGAGCATGAAGATGCGCGCCCGCGTCGGCAGCGCGCCGAGCGTGTTGAGCATGTCGTTCAGCCGCACGCCCTGCAGCGGGATGTCGGCCTCGCGCTTGGGATCGAGATCGACAGGCACCAGATAGTTCTCGCCGTCGATCTGAAGGCCGTGGCCGGCATAGAACACCAGGGCGACCGTGTCGGGGCCGCTGGCACTGACCTTGCCGGCGAAGTCCGAGATCGCCGCGCGCATCTCGGTCTGCGCCAGATTGGCCGCCGTGGTGACGGTGAAGCCGGCACTGCCGAGCAGCTCCGTCATGCCCTTGGCGTCGTTGGCCGCGTTCGGCAGCTCCGGCACGGTGCGATAAGCCGATTGGCCGATCACCAGCGCAAGCCGCGCTTCAGCGGCCGCGTCCGTGGGCGTCACCAATTGAGTGAGTGCGAGAAGGCCGGACGCAAGAAGCAAATTCGAAAAGACTGGACGGCGCATGATGTCACCTCCAATGGCAATGCGCACGATGATGGCACCTTTTCTAAGTCGGCGCCAAGAGGCCGTCTGTGCGCTGGATCACGAAAGGGGCCGCGGCAAAATGGGGCAGGGTATCTGCCGGAGCCGTCCCTGTGCTAGACTTTTCGACCGCGCTGCCGCGGGCATTCGGCTGGTGAAGGAGTCTTGTCGTGAAGGTCCTGCTCGCGCACACCCGGGAGATGCGCCGCAATTATTACGGCGATCGCAGTCTGAACGGCTTGCGCGCGGCCGCCAGGGTGATCCTGCACGAGAGCGACGAGACTCTGGACGCCGCCGGCCTCGTGCGTGCCGCGAAGGATGTCGACATCATCGTTGCCGATCGCATGACGGAAGGGCGCAGCGAGATCTTTGCGCAGCTGCCGCGTCTGCGGGCCTTTGTCCGCTGCGCCGTCGACATCCGCAACGTCGACGTGGATGCGGCCTCGCAGGCCGGCGTGCTCGTGACCCGCGCCGGGCCCGGCTTCGTGCAGGCCGTAGCCGAGCTCGCGCTCGGCTTCATGGTCGATCTCTCCCGCGGGGTGTCGCGGACGACCGCAGATTACCAGGCCGGCCGCAAGCCGGAAGCACGGATGGGCCGCCAGCTCGCCGGCAGCCGGATCGGCATCATCGGCTACGGCAGCATCGGGCGCTACCTCGCCGAGATTGCAAAAGTGCTGCGCATGGAGGTGCTGGTCTCCGATCCTTTCGTAACAATCAGCGATGCCGCGATCCGGCAGGTCGGTCTCGACGAGCTCCTCGCCGCATCGGATTATGTCGTCTGCCTCGCCATCGCCAACGAGCAGACCGAGAATCTGATCGGGGCGGCGGCGCTGGCGCGCATGCAGAAGCATGCCGTCTTCATCAATCTCTCGCGCGGCAACCTCGTCGATGAAACCGCACTGGCGCACGCGCTGCGCGAGGGCCGCATCGCCGGCGCCGCCATGGATGTCGGCCGCGCACCGGACCAGATGCCGACGCCCGAGCTCGCCAAGCTGCCGAACGTCATCGCGACGCCGCATGTCGGCGGACTGACGCCGCAGGCCATCGAATACCAGTCGCTGGAGACCGTGCGGCAGGTCGAGGCCATCGTGAGGGGAGAAATCCCGCAAGGCGCCGTCAACGCCGATCGCTGGACGCGGCGGCCGTGAAGGGTCTCAAAGCCGGTCCACCGCCTTGAACGTACCGTCCTTCTGGATCACCGTCAGGAATACCTTCGGCGGCGTGTCGAGCATGCGTGTGCCGACGGTGACGATGCTGCCGCTGATGTCGAAACGGCCGGTATCGTTGATGGCGCGCAGCAGGCTCGCGCGGGTCGGATTGGGGCCGGCCTTTTCCAGCGCCGCGGCCGCCAGGCGGCCGGACAGATAGCCTTCAAGCGACACGAAGTCGGGCGTCAGCGCCGGGTCGAACGCCTTCTGCGCCGCCTGATAGTCGGCAACCAGCTTGAGCGAGCGGTCCCAGGGAAACGGCACCACCTGCGAGACGACGACGCCTTCGCCCTCCGGGCCGAGTTCCGCGGCGAGCGCATTGGCGCCGACGAAGGAGATGTTGACGAAGGTCGGACGAGCGCCGCTGCGGTGGGCGAGCTTGATGAACTCCGCGCACGGTCCATAGGTCCCGACCATGACGATGGCTTCGGGGTCGGCGCGCCTGATCATGCGCCAGGCCTGGCCGACCGCGCGGGTGTTGCGCTCGAAAGTGCCCTCGGCGGCGAGCTCGAGCCCGCGCTTGGCGAGCGCCCGCTTCACGCCGACAAGCCCGTCGCGGCCGAAGGAATCGTCCTGGTAGAAGATGCCGATCCGGGTGAACTTGCGATCCTCGGTGAGATGCTTGATCCAGGCTTCTGCCTCCGCGCCGTAGCTCGCGCGGATGTTGACGACGTTCGGAAGCTCGAGATCGCGCAGGAACTCGGCGCCGGTGAACGGGCCGATGAAAGGTACGTTCCTGGAACTGGTGATCGGTATCGTCGCCATCGCGGTCGGCGTGCCCACCGCGCCGATCAGCGCGAACACCTTGTCGTCGTCGATCAGGCGCAGCGTCTGCGCCACCGAACGGTCGGGGTCGTAGCCGTCGTCACGGCTGATGAGCTGGAGCTTGCGGCCATGAATGCCGCCCTTGGCGTTGATCTCGGTGAATGCGGCGACGATGCCTTGCCGCATGCGCTGCCCCAGCGCGGAGGAGGGGCCTTCCAGCGCCGCGGCCTGGCCGAACAGGATCGCATCCTCGCTGATGCCGGCCTCGTTGCCCCTCGCAACCAGCGAGGTCGCAGCCAGAAGCGCGATGGTCAGGACGACGGATCTCGCTGATCGAAATCGATGCATCGGAAAGCTTGCCGGATCATTGGAAGAAACCCGGCGCAACGTTAGCCTTGCGAGCCTGAATAGCTCGCTAAGCGGCGCGACGCAGATTGCCCGTAGTACACCGGGGAAAAACCAGCAACTTATGTCCAGAACGCCGGGATCGTTCGCGCACTTCGTTAACTAATTTCCGCATTGCGGTACGACCGGTTTGCGAAATTGTGCACTTCTTAACCGCCGTCTTGTTCCGATAGCGGCGCCGGCACCTCAACCAGAGGTTCGGTTCGTCGCGGATAGGGGACGGCGGCTTCAAGATGGGCGGTCGCGATCAGAACGATCAGGATCGGAGACGTGGAGGCGGATGGTGGCGTGTCGCGCCGCTGCTCGGGCTCTATCGTCCTGCGCTCGTCGCGGTCGGCGTCGGCCTGCTGTTCTCGATCGCGGGCGCTGCCGCCGTGGCGCGGTGGGAAGATCGCGTCAACAGGATCGAGTTCGAGAACGCGGCCGAGACCCAGGCGATCGTCCTGCAGAACGGCATGAACGAGTACATATCGAGGCTTCTCGCGCTGCGCACGCTGTTCGAATCGACAAATGAAGAAGTCACCCGCAGCGAATTCGAGACCTTCAGCGCCCGCCTGTTCGAGCGTCACCCCGGCATGCTGCGCATCTCCTGGTTGCCGCGCGTCAACCGCAAGGAGCGCGCGGAATACGAGGCCGCGGCGATCCGGGATGGCATGTCGAGCTATCACATCAAGGCGCTGCAGGGCGAGAGCTTCGTCACCGCGCCGCAGAGCGACGAATATTTTCCGGTGTTCTACTCGACGCAGCCGAAGACCTCGTCGGTCTACGGCATGGACTACACGACCGTTCCGGAACGGCGGGCGGTGCTGGAGCGCGCGCGCGACAACGATCGCGTCGCAGCCATGCGCACGCGCCTGTTCGGGCCGAAGGACAGCGACCGGCCGTCCTATGTCCTCGTCGTCGTTCCCGTCTACGCCAAGGGAACCTCGCGCGAGGAGATCGCGGACCGGCGCCGCAATATCGCCGGCGTCGTGGTCGGCGTCTTCGACCTGCCGCTGCTGATCCAGTCCATCCGCGTGACCACCGGAGCCAGCCCCGCGGTCAGCATGACGGTCTTCCCGCCGTACACGGCGCAGATCGTCAGCCTCGAGCAGATGCTGCCGGATTATGCGTCGGCCGCCTCGGCGCTGCGGTCGATGCGGGACATCGCGCGGACGCTGCACTGGTCGGGCAGTCTCAAGATCGGCGACACCGATTGGCAGGTGCGGGCGGTTCCGACCGCAGGCGGTCCGCTGGCGACGACTTACGACCGCGCGGTTGCGGTCCTCGTCGTCGGCATGCTGCTGACACTGTCGCTGTCGACCTATCTGATGCTCGCCAGCCGCAATTCGCGGCGGCTGTCGCTGGCGAACCGGCGGGTGCTCGAGCTGGCCCAGACCGACATCCTCACCGGATTGCCGAACCGCGCCTTCTTCCTCACCCGTCTCGACGAGATGAACGGCAAGTTGAGCGTCAGGCGCGAGCCCTTCGCGATCCTGATGCTCGACCTCGACCGCTTCAAGAACGTCAACGATTCCCTCGGTCACGCGGCCGGCGATGCGCTGCTGCGGCAGGTGGCGCAGCGGCTGAAATCCGCACTGCGTGCTACGGACGTGCTGGCGCGGCTCGGCGGCGACGAATTCGCCATCATCCAGCAAGCCGGCGAGGACCAGCGCACCTGCTCGACCGATCTGGCGGCGCGGATCGCCAAGCTCGTGAGCGAGCCGTTCCTGCTGCCCGGACACCGCGTCGAGATCGGCACCAGCATCGGCATCGCGATCGCGCCGGATCATGGCAGCGATCAGGAGCAGCTCCTGAAGAAAGCGGATCTGGCGCTCTATCGTTCGAAATCGGCCGGCCGCAACTGCTTCACGATTTACGATGAGGCGATGTCCGCCGAGCTGGAGGCCCGCAACACTCTGGAAGGAGATCTGCGCGACGCCATCGCACGCTGCCAGCTGGAGGTGCACTACCAGCCGTTCGTCGATGCCCTCAGCGGCGAACGACGCGGCTTCGAGGCGCTGGTGCGCTGGCGGCATCCGACGCGCGGCCTGATCCCTCCGGACCAGTTCATTGCGCTTGCGGAGGAGACCGGGCTGATCGTGCCGCTCGGCGAATTCGTGCTGCGCCGCGCCTGCGCGGACGCCGCCGGCTGGCCTGCCGATCTCATGATCGCGGTCAATCTGTCGCCGATCCAGTTCAAGGAAGCGGAGCTGTTCGACATGATCTGCACGGCGCTGGCCGATTCCGGCCTGCCGCCGCAGCGGCTCGAGATCGAGATCACGGAATCCGTGCTGCTGGAGCGCGGCAGCGAGAACCACGCCTTCATGGAGCGGCTGAAGCAGCTCGGCGTCGAGCTCGCGCTCGACGATTTCGGCACCGGCTATTCCTCGCTCAGCTACCTGACCGCGTTCCCGTTCGACAAGATCAAGATCGACAAGTCGTTCATTCGCAACCTGACCCAGCAGCCTCGCTCTTCCGCCATCATCTCCTCGATCGTGACGCTGGCGCGCGGACTGGACATGTCGGTCACGGCCGAAGGCGTCGAGACGCGCGAGGAGTTCGACCGGCTGAAGGCGCTCGGCGTCAATTTCGCGCAAGGCTATCTGTTCGGCCGGCCGCACCCGATCGAGCGGATCCTGTTCGATGCGCCGGTCAAATCCTCACGGCTCGACGCCGCCTGAGCGCGCGCCCAAGCAGTATTTAAGGTCGTCATGCCCGGGCTTGTCCCGCCTGCGCGGCCGAAGCCGCTTCGGCGAGGCGAAGGCCCGGGCATCCACGTTCTCCGTGCTGCGTCGCAAAGAGTGGCTGGCCGGGACAAGCCCGGCCATGACGCTGCGGAAGCGTCTGCGCCCCGCTCAAGGGGCATGCGCGAATAGCGCTTGACCCGGGCATCCCCGGATGGTCCGAAGAACCGTCTAGGGATGAAACAAGCACACAACATGCGGCTTCCGTTCTTCTACGGCTGGGTCGTCGTCGCCGTGACCTTCGTCACCATGGCGATCGGCGTCAACGCGCGCACCGCCTTTTCGCTGTTCTTTCCACCCATCATCTCCGAGTTCGGCTGGGAGCGCGGCGTCACGGCGGGCGCCTTCTCCTTCGGCTTCGTGGTGTCGGGCGTGGTCAGCCCGCTGATCGGCCGCCTGATGGACCGCGCCGGTCCGCGCGCGGTGATGGAGCTCGGCGTCGTGCTGATGGGCGGCGGCCTGCTGCTGGCGCCGCTGACCAGCGCGCCCTGGCACCTCTATGTCACCATCGGCGTCATGGTCGGTGCCGGCAGCGTCTGTCTCGGCTATTCCGGCCAGTCGCTGTTCCTGCCGAACTGGTTCATTCGCAAGCGCGGCTTCGCCATCGGCATCGCGTTCGCCGGTGTCGGCATCGGCTCGGTGACGCTGCTGCCATGGGTGCAGCACATGATCGAGCAGACCGGCTGGCGCACCGCCTGCACCGCGATGGGTCTGCTCGTCCTGATCGCGCTGGCGCCGATCAACCTGCTGCTGCACAAGCGTCCCGAGGACATCGGGCTCCAGCCGGACGGCGATGCCGCCCCGGCCGCAGGCGCGGCAAGCCCGGTCTCCAACGTGGTCGATCAGGTCTGGGTCAACACCGAATGGACGCTCCGGCGCGCCGTGGCGACCGCGCGGTTCTGGTGGATCGCGCTCGGCTATTTCTGCGGCCTGTACATCTGGTACGCGGTGCAGGTGCACCAGACCAAATTCCTGCTCGATGTCGGCTTCAGCTCCGGCGTTGCGGTATGGGCACTCGGCATGGTCAGCCTGCTCGGCATTCCCGGCCAGATCGTGCTGGGGCATGTCTCCGACCGCATCGGCAGGGAGTGGGTGTGGGCGATCAGCTGTACGGGTTTCGTTGCCTGCTTCGCCGCGCTGATCGCGCTGAAATATCAAGCTTCGCTCTGGCTGGTCTATCTGATGGTGTTCGCGCAAGGCGCGCTCGGCTACGGCCTCACCTCGATCATGGGCGCGGTGGTGTTCGAGATCTTCCAAGGCAGGCACCAGGGCAGCATCTTCGGCACGATCATGCTCGCGGCGCTGGCCGGCGGTGCGGCCGGACCGTGGCTGACCGGCGTTCTTTATGATCGCGCCGGGGACTATACGCTGGCTTTTGCCCTCGCCATCGTGGTGAGCGGGGTGTCGGCGCTCGCGATCTGGCGAGCGGCGCCGGGCAAGGTGAGGGCGGTCGCCGGCCGGCTGCACACGCTCCAGCCGGGTACCGGCGCCGGATAAGCCCTAATGCTCGGCCAATTCTGCGGTGAGTGCCTTGGCGGCAAGCAGATCGGACGTCTCGAAGCCCTCCGTGAACCATCCGTACGTTGAGGCAAGGAGGGCTCGCGCTTCGATACGCCTGCCTTCGTCGCGCCAAAGCCGAGCCAGACTCATGGCTGCACGCAGTTCGAACGACTTCGCGGCTTGCCTGCGAGCCACATCAAGTGCAGTTTGCAAGCAAGCCTCGACCGCATCCGCTGGAGCTCCACGAATGCGCCGCAGTTCGCCATCGATGCGTGCAACTTCTGCCTCCCACATATGTTCGCCATTGCGAGCGGCGAGGTCCTTCGCTTCTGCCAGCGCCGTGAGCCCTTTCTCGCCATCACCAAGCTGCAAATAGGTTGATGCCAGCATGCACAAGTAGCGGACCTGGTACCAACTGGCTCCCAGTCCGTCTCGATCATTCAAACCTTTGCGCATGAGCGCCAGGCCACCGTCCGCGTCACCTTCCTGCGCCATGACCCAGCCTCGAAGGATGAGGCCGCTCAACCGCCAGTAGTTCAAGCTGTGCTGATCGGCGAGGTTGATGATGGCGTCGGCGTGCGCATGCACTGCCGCCACGTCACCCATCAGCTCCGCAGGTCCCGCTCCGCCATAGACCGCGACGTGGGCGGTAAGGTTCGTCTGGTTCAGCTCCGCAGCGTACTCAAACGCCGCGCGGCTTGTTCTCTGGGCCTGGTCGGGATAGCCAAGGATCCAAAGCACGATGGCCAGGTAGGGTAACGCGGAGGCCTTCGGGTCATGGACATAGTGCACGGGCGCTGGCCGATGGGTGTCCGGGTCATAGCGGTTCAGGATCGTCTCGAACTCGGAGTGGGCTGCAGGAAAGTCACCCGCGTGCATGGCTGTGAGAGCCGCCATGCGATGCGCACCCAATTCCAGCGCCGTGTCCCTGGTGCGTTCGGCGGCGAGGCGTGCCTCGCCAACCAGCCTCTGCATGGCGACGTAGTCGCCTCTCACGAAATGAAAAATATACTTGCCGCTAAGTGTAGCGAACAACGCATCCGTGTCATCGAGCTCGTGGCAGAGCGCATGAGCCCTGCTGAAGGCAGTGCCAAGCTGCGGAGCCGTGTATCCATGAATGGCGATCAGCGGACCTCCAATTGCCGTCTGAAGCGCGAGTTCCTGGCGATTCCGCTCCGGCCCTTCCGGACAGGCGTTGAGCGCCTGCAGCCCTCTGGTGAGATGAGTGATTGCTTCGAGATTGGCGGAACGCCCGGCGGCATTTCGGCCGGCCTGCAGCCAATAACCGACCGCGTTGGCCACAAGGCCGGCCTCTGCGAGATGCAAAGCTATCGTCTCCGGCTCCATCTCCGCACGGGCCGGATAATGTTCTTTTAGAGCTGCGGCGATCCGAGTGTGGATCTGCTGTCGCTTGCTCTTCAAGAGGCTCTCGTGCGCGATGTCCTGGACCAGCGCATGTTTGAAGGTGTAGCCGATATCCGGAGGCACTCCACGCCGGAAGATGAGTTCCGCCTCCAGGAGTTCATTGATAGCGCGCTGGAGGGCATCTTCATCGAGCGGCGTTACGGCTTTCAAAAGGTTGTGTCCAAACTCACGCCCAATGCAGGCCGCGATCTGGGCGACCTCCTTAACGGGTGCCAACCGGTCAAGACGGGCCATCAACGAATCCTGGAGCGTTGTCGGGATCGCAAGTGGCGGCAAAGGACCTATAAGCTCATAGCGGCTCCCCCGATCCTTAAGCAGCCCGGATTCGAGGACGGTCTTGGTGAGCTCCTCGACGAACAACGGCACGCCGTCCGTCTTGGCTAAAATCTGCTCGAGCACCTCCTGCGGAAGCATCTTGCCGCCGGTGATCCGGTCGACCACGGCCGTACCTTGCCTGCGGCCCAGCCGGCTCAAAAAGATTGCTGCCACATGTCCATGCGCCGTCCAGCGCGGAACGAATTCCGATCGGAAAGTAACGACCATCAGGATCGAGTGACGCTGCACCTCGTCAACAGCCCGATCAATGAGCTCGAGCGTGGTGGGATCGGCCCAGTGGACGTCCTCGTAAATGGCAAGAACCGGTTGCTTTGCCGCCAAGCCCTTGATCTGCTCCAACAGGGCCTGGAACGTTCGCTCTTTCTTTTGGTGTGGACTTAGCTCCAGCGGAGAGTAGCGCTTGCCCGTCGGGATGGCCAACAGGTCGGCCAGAACGGGCGCACTGCCACGTACGTCGTCCGTCGCAAGCGTGAGCATCGCCTCAAGGTTATCGAGTTGTTCTTCGGAAGGGTCCTCCCGCCGTATTCCCGCTGCTCGTTCAAGGAGCCCTACGATAGGATACAGGGCGCTGTTGGTGTGGAATGGCGAACAGAAATGGCTGAGGCGCGTGTGCGGCACGCCTGCAAGCCGGTCGCGTAGCGCTCGCACCAGGTGGGATTTGCCGATGCCGGGTTCGCCGCCGAGCAGGACGATCTGTCCTTCTCGCCCTTTCGCCTGTTCCCAGCGGTCCAGGAGAAGAGCGAGTTCCTGGTCGCGCCCAACCAGCGCGGTCGTCGACATCCCGTGCTGGGCGTCAAATCGACTCTCGGCTGCGCCCTCGCCGGTGACGAGCCACGCCTGCACCGGCCCCGGGAAACCCTTGAGAGGCACTGTCCCCAGGTCCTGGTATATGAAGGCCTCGCCGATCAGGCGGTGCGTTGAATCGGCGATGACAACGCCGCCGGGTTCGGCGAGCCCTTGCAAGCGGGCCGCCAGATTCGGGGTCTCTCCAATGACCGACCGCTCGCGGGCTTCTCCCTCGCCGATCAGTTCGCCGACGACAACCAGACCGGTTGCGATGCCGATGCGAGCGGCAAGGGCTGCACCGGTCGGCGCGGTAAGCGCCGCGACTGCCTTGGATATCCGAAGCCCGGCGCGAACTGCACGCTCCGCCTCATCTTCATGCGCCCGCGGCCAGCCGAAGTAAGCGAGAACCCCGTCGCCGAGGAATTTGGCAACGTGTCCCTCGAACCGGGTGATCTCGCTCGCCACGGCGTTGTGGTAGGCCTGTATCAGGTCCCGCACTTCCTCAGGGTCACGTCCCGAGGCGAGCGCAGTCGATCCGACCAGGTCGACAAACATGACTGTGAGCTGCCGCCGGTCTGCTTCCGACGGCAGTGGCCGTATTGGCTGTCCTGCCGAGGCACGAACCCCCACAGGTATGGGGTCGCTCGGCAGAGCGAGTGCGTGGATCGCCTTCAGCACGGTCTTGCGCGGGCCGAGCGGCAAACCAAGTTCCCGCAGATCGTCTTCGGTCAGCTCCGGCAGGACCTCAGGCGTGACTTCCGCATCCTGGAAGGCCTGGGAGTAGCGCTCCAGCCCAAGACCACGAAGCCATTCCGCGATGTTCACGCGACGCCTCCTCGCTAGCTGTCAGGCGACGCGTACGGCAAGCTTAGTTGAAGGTATGCAACCTCAGCTTCAGCGAACCGTCCGCCTGACGCTCAAACACGTGCGTAGCAATCCCGCCGGCAGCTTGGCGCGACCCATCCGCTCCCTTGCCGTTGGCGCTCCATCTCGCCGCGCCGTAGACGATCTTGTCGTCTCCGCCCGCATCTATGATTGTCAGCTTGTGATCGGCAAATCCGCTCGAAAAAAGCCCGGCGAAGAATTTCTCGATTTCTGCTTGACCCGATATGACCTGATGGCTTGGAGGCAGCACTTTAGCGTCCGAAACGTACGCCGTGGCGACCGCTTTAGCGTCGGCTTTGTTGAATGCCGAATCCCAGGCAGCATAAGCTTCAATGATTCCGGCTTTGACGTCGAAGCTCGTCGAGGAGGCCAAGTTCGTCATGATTCCCTCCCTCAAAGTTAACCCTGGTAACCACCGGATCATACTCCAACTGAGCGGCGGGAAAATGTGGAAAGTAGGGAACCATGCGGAGCGAACGCCTCGCGCATATGAGGACACCGGCAGCTTTCAGCGCCGTGACCGTACCTAGAAGCTGTCGACCGCGCGCTTCTGCGGATCGTGCCCTCGGCTGCATGAGACCCATCGGGGCCGGCGCCGAATAGGTTCCGTACGCACCGATTTGCCGTCGTCTTTTTCGCAGAACGTTAAGCATGTCGCATCTTGGCGACGCGCGAGGGCGTTGCAAAAACGTCTTGGACACCATCGGAACGCTAGCGTCGGCGGATTGCGCAACTTCCCGATGTCTCCGGGCCCAACGATGTCTGCCTCCGATTGTGTTGTGACAGAAATTCCGGACGTACTGTTGGGTGCGTTCGAACGCGCCGACGACGGCATCGTCATCGTCGATGGCGCGCATCGCATCACGCACTTCAACGCCGCAGCCGAGCGGATCTGGAAGCTCGCGCGCACTGACGTGCTCGGCCGCGATGCCGACATTCTCGGCCTCGATTGCCTTCAGGCCGGCGCCGGCGCTGATGTCCGCGAGGAGATCAGCCTCGTGCGCCGTGACGGCAGCCGCATCAAGGCGGCCGTCACGCTGACATCGGTGACCATCGATGGCGTGGTCCATCACATGGTGTTCGTGCGCGACGTCACTGCGGAAGCCGAGCGCCGCGTCAGGATCGGGTTGCTGAATGCCGTCTCGGACCAGACCAACCGGGCGGTGATCATTACCGACGTGGAGCAGAACATCGTCTACGTCAACTCGGCGTTCACGGCGCTGTTCGGCTATACCAACGCCGAGGCGGAGGGCCGTCGCGCTGGCGAGCTCGTCGCCGGCCGCCACACCGATCGCAAGGCCGTTGCCAGGCTCGCCAGGCGCCTGAAGCGCGGCGGCCCTCGCGGCGAGGCCGAGGTGCTCGTCTACGACCGGAACGGCGAGGAGATCTGGGTCTGCGCGCGGATCGATGCCTTTCGCGACGGCAAGGGCCGGGTCAAGCACATCTTCGCGCTGCTCGAGGACATCACCGAGACCAAGCAGCTGCGCTCGCTTCAGCAGCTCATCATGAGCGCGCTCGCCGACGAGGTGCCGATCGGCGAGATCGCCGACCGGCTGTGTCGCCGCGTCGAGGAGATCGCGCCCGACGTCGTCTGCTCGCTGCTTCACATCGACGCCGCCGGCCTGGTCCATCCGCTCGGTGGCCCCAGCCTGCCCGAGGACTATTCCCGCACGCTAGACGGCATTGCGATCGGTCCCAATGTCGGCTCCTGCGGCAGCGCGGCCTTCCATGGCGTGCCGGTTCTGGCCGAGGATCTCGATACCGACCCGCGCTGGCAGCCCTACAAGGCGATGCCGCTCGCGATCGGCCTGCGCGCCTGCTGGTCGACCCCGGTCAAGGCCAAGGATGGGCGCGTCATCGCCACCTTCGCCTTCTACTATCGCGAGCCGCGCGCGCCGAGCAACTGGCACCGGCGCATCGTCGAAGCTTGCGTCGATCTCGGCGCCTTCGCGATCGAGCGCAAGGAGGCGCGCGCCGAGATCGCGCGGCTTGCCTATCACGACATCCTCACCGGCCTGCCGAACCGCGCCCAGCTGCGGCACCTGATCACCACGGCGATCGACGCCTGCCCGACCGGCAGCCATGTCGCGCTGGCCTTCCTCGACGTCGATCATTTCAAGGACGTCAACGACACGCTGGGTCACGCCGCCGGCGACGAGCTCCTGGTCCAGCTCGCGCAGCGACTGCGCGAGCATATCGGCCCCGGCGACATGCTGGGGCGGCTCGGCGGCGACGAGTTCGTCATCCTGCTGCCGCAACGCAATGCCGAGGCTGCCGAGCGCGTCGCGGCCGGCATCTCCGAGGCGCTGGCGCGGCCGCTGCGGCTCGGATCGAAGCTGATGCCGATGTCCGCCAGCATCGGCATCAGCCTCTATCCCGATCACGCCACCGACATCGACACATTGATGCAGCAGGCGGACGCCGCCATGTACATGGCCAAGCAGGCCGGACGCTCGACGCATCGCATCTTCAGTGCCGAGATGAGCGTGCTCGCCGAGCAGCGGTTGGCGCTGGTCGCGGCGCTGCGCCGCGCCGTCGCGGAAGGCGCGCTGAGCCTCAGCTACCAGCCGCAGATCCGCAGCTGCGACGGCGCGATCCACGGCGTCGAGGCGCTCGCGCGCTGGCGCGATGCCGTGCTCGGCGACGTCTCGCCGGCAAAGTTCATCCCGCTCGCCGAGGAATGCGGGCTGATCGAGCAGATCGGCCTGTGGTCCGTGCGCGAGGCCTGCCGGCAGATGGCGAGCTGGCGCCGCGCCGGGCTCAACATCCCCTGCGTCTCGGTCAACCTGTCGCCGATCAATTTCCGCAACGTCACGCTGGCCGCGCGGCTCAAGGACATCCTGGCCGAGCACGATCTGCCGCCGGACGCGTTGATGCTGGAGATTACCGAAGGCGCGTTCATGCAGGACGGCGCCGCGGCGCTGGAGACGATGAACGCGATCCGCGAGCTCGGCGTCGGCCTCTCGGTGGACGATTTCGGCACCGGCTATTCCAGTCTCAGCCGGCTCGCGCATCTGCCGATCCGCGAGCTCAAGATCGACCGCAGCTTCATGCGCGACATCGAGCAGGACGCGGGCGCGCTCGCGATCGCCACCGCCGTGGTCCGCGTCGGTCAGGGCCTCGGCATGAGCGTGGTCGCCGAGGGCGTCGAGACCGAGGGGCAGCGCAGCACGCTGGCCGAGCTCGGCTGCGACATCGTCCAGGGCTTCCTCTACGCTCCCCCGTTGCCGCCGGTCGCCTTCGAGCGCTGGCTCATCGAGCATTGCGCCGAGCAGGCGAGGGCGATGTTGGGAAGGCTGGATGTTGCGAAGGCGCGACGTGAGACGGTGAAGCTGTCGGCGTAGCTGGCTTGAGCGATATTCGCTGCCGAGAGGAACGCATCTGCGTCCGGCGATTTGGTATTCGACGTCCGTTTGGTCTTCGACGTCCGCCGGAGAGACACCGCGCCATGTCGTGCTCGCAAACTGCGTTGGCCCGATGAAGGGACCGGAAAGCAGAGCAACCGCGCGAGCGGGAGGCTTTCGACCTTCGCAATCGCAGCTCGAGGCGATCACGGCATGGATCGCTCGTCAAAGCGACAAGCCCAGCCTGACCGAGGCGATTAGCCGCTTGCTGGAGTTGGGGCTGGCGTCGCACGCCGATCCGGATCGTCAGAAGAGGCGCGCACGTAAAATGGCCGCCGATGCGATCGATGGCTTGGGAGATACGGCTGCCACGGCGGCGGGCAGGGCAATCCGCAAGCGGGAACTGCTCGATGGACCCAAGGAGTTCGACCGGCTACGAATTGATCGGTCGATGCGCAACAAGCCAATCTGAGAACAGGCCGAGCACCAAGCGCGTCGACATCGGCCGGCGTGAAATCAGAGACATGGAGACGAAGCAATGAGACGGCATTCGCAATCACGCGCAGTGGCCGAGGCGAACAATCTCTTCAAGCAGGCCGCAGCGAAGCCCGCGACTGATTACGAGAAGGCGGAACAGGCTTTCCAGGCAAATCGGGAGCGGCTGAAGGCTGAACGGCTGGCCAGGGAGGCTGAACGACGAGGCCAGCCCGAGCCGACGCGTTAGTGTCGTAATTCTACGCGCGTCCTCGCTTGTTCTGGCTAGAGCATCGAAAGCACGACAATGCCGTCCTCGAGCTCGCCTGAGGCCAGGCGCGCCCGCGCCATGCGCTCGAACTCCGTACGATGCTTCTGTAGATAGCTGAAGGCCTGCTTCTGTGTGTTGAACGTCGTGGCAAGCCGGCACATCTGCCGATTTGCGCCGGACGCAAGGAAGAACGTGATAGTTCCGGGGTCTGGCTTGAGTTTAGGCACGATCTGTGCTCTCCGGCATGGGATCGGCACTTCAGCAGCGTTGCAGGCGACTATCGCAGCTTCCTCGAACGTTTCTTGAGCGCCGGCGCCGGCATCGCCAGCCGAAGAGCTTCATCGGCCGCTTCCTTCGCCTCGCGCGCCTCTCGGAGCCGCGCCATGTTCTTGCGAACCTCGATGCCTTGCCTTTCGACGTCTGCCAACGCCCGTGCGCCTTCTTCGGCGGCCAGGCGCTTGCGATCGGAACGCACGATGCTTTCGGGTGAAGGCTCTGCCGATTTCTTCGTGCTCATCGTCCACCCGGCTCCGCAAACGACTAAACCCGCTCAATCCTGGGATTGAGCGGGCAGAGCGACCGTTTCAGTACATCCGTGAAACGGCGCCACGATATCAAGCCAGCGAGAGATTCTCGGCGCTGACCTTACCGCGCATCTTGTCGGTCTTGACCTCGAAGTTGACCTGCTGGCCCTCTCCGAGACCGGCAAGCCCAGCTCTTTCAACGGCGCTGATGTGAACGAACACATCGTTGCCGCCGTCGTTTGGCTGGATGAAACCGAAGCCCTTTTGGCCGTTAAACCACTTGACCGTACCTGTCGTCATTGTCTTCTCCAAAGCGCGCGAGCGCATCCCGCACGACAATCGCGCGGTTATCTTCAACTTCGTCGATGTCTTTGGAAAAGGAGCCCGCAGGCGCATTCAACAAGGCACAGCGGCTAATCGAACGAGCGGAATATATATGATTTTCACGCATTTGCAAGGAGCAAAGCCAGTTTGTTTTCCGCGAAATGGTTCTTCTGTTCCGGTCGCGGCGCTTTGCGTGTGTCCGTCGATCTGCGAGCAAGGCGTTGTCGCAAGGCGTTATCGATTGACAGCGCAGCGCGACGGTGGTCACGTGACGCCACCAAGCTGCTCGCTGTGACAGGCAGATCGGCTCGTCCGAAGCCGCGACCAATATCGCGGCTCGCTATCCTCACACATCGCAATGAAGCTCCTGCGCAATTGGCTGCCCTGCAGGATCTATCGCATTCGCAGCCCGAGCCAGGAGGATCAATTTGCAGGTACTCGTCAGAGACAACAATGTCGAGCAGGCGCTGCGCGTTCTCAAGAAGAAGATGCAGCGCGAGGGTGTCTTCCGGGAAATGAAGCAGCGACGGTCCTACGAAAAGCCGTCGGAGAGAAAGACCCGCGAGAAGTCCGACGCCATTCGTCGCGCCCGCAAGCTCGCTCGCAAGCAGGCGATCAGGGAAGGATTGCTGCCCGCGCCGGCGAAGAAGAAGCCTTTCGAGCGCAAGCCGCCGCTGCCGGAGATCAAGGCAAGGCCGGATTAGCGACGATCCGCTGTGCTCAACGTGATGCGATCAGCATATCGGCGCGGGATGCGTCGCCCGCGGAAGGCACCCGTTAGGCCGAGGCTAGTCCCGTCCTCCGACGCAGATCCGTGATCGCCCGCAAAAAACTGTCGGCCGGCGTGGTCTCGGGATCGATCAGCCGGTGCAGGCGAAAGCCGTCTTCCAGCGCGAGCACGATTGACGCCATCCAGGGCGGGTTCAGATTGCTGCGTCCGTCGCTCTTCAACGTCGCCTCGATGATGTCGGCGACCAGCTTGCGTCGCGCGCGCAGGCGTTTGGCGAGCTCCGGGCGGCGCTTTTCGGCGCGCGCGACGAACAGGATCATCTCCATGTGGAGCAGGGGCGAGCGGCCGAGCGGATCCTGGCGGCTGCGATCCATCGTCTTCAGCGCCGCGATGAATTCGTCGAGATTGTCGTGCTGCGCCAGGATGTCCATGTTGCGCCGGATCGACTGCGCGACATGATCCTCGAGCATGGCGATGATCAGTTCGTCCTTGCTCTTGAAGTTCGAATAGAACGCGCCGCGGGTGAAGCCCGCCGCCGCCGCGATCGCCTCGATGCTGGCGCCGCCGATGCCGTCCGCCTCGAACACGCGTGCGGCCGCCTCGAACAGCGCCTCGCGCGTGTCGTCCCTGGTCGGCCTGGTTCGCACCCTTGACATCGGCGCAGCTTAGGGCAGAATGCAACTCGATACAATAATGTATCGAGTTGATAATCTTTGAGGGATGGTTACGCCGGGCGATGGGGCAGCCTTGCGTATGCGTGTCATGCGGCAACCGATCCGAGGTCACCATGAACGAGCAAGTGCAACCCGCTGGCGGACCGCTGTTCAACCCGCTCTCGCCGGATTTCATCCGCGATCCCTATCCGCACTATGAACGGCTGCGCAAGATCGATCCGATCCATGTGACGCCGTTCGGCCAGTTCGTCGCCAGCCGTCACGCCGAGGTCAGTCTCGTGCTGCGTGACAAGCGCTTCGGCAAGGATTTCGTCGAACGCACCACGCGCCGCTACGGCCCGGAGATCATGAAGGAGCCGGTGTTTCGCAGCATGAGCCAATGGATGCTGCAAGCCGATCCGCCGGACCACACGCGCCTGCGCGGCCTTGTCGTGAAGGCCTTCACCGCTCGCCGCGTCGAGGACATGCGGCCGCGGATCCAGGAGGTCGTCGACCAGGCGATCGATGCCGTGATCGAGCGCGGCCACATGGACCTGATCGAGGATTTCGCCTTCCGCCTGCCCGTCACCATCATCTGCGACATGCTCGGCATCCCCGAGGAGCATCGCGAGGTATTCTACAAGAGCTCGCGCGACGGCGGACGGCTGCTCGACCCGGTGCCGCTCTCGCCGGAGGAGATCAAACAGGGCAACGCCGCCAACCTGATGGCGCAAATGTATTTCCAGCAGCTGTTCGATCTGCGGCGCAAGACTCCCGGCGACGACCTCATCACCCAGCTGGTGCAGGCCGAGGAGGACGGCAACAAGCTCACCAACGAGGAGCTGACCGCCAACATCATCCTGCTGTTCGGCGCAGGGCACGAGACCACGGTCAACCTGATCGGCAACGGGCTGCTCGCGCTCCACCGCAACCCGGATCAGCTTGCGCTCCTGAAAACCAAACCGGAGCTGATGACGAACGCGGTCGAGGAATTCCTGCGCTATGATTCCTCGGTGCAGATGACCGGGCGCGTCGCGCTGGAGGATATCGAGGACCTCGGCGGCGTGAAGATTCCCAAGGGCGAGACCGTGCTGTGCCTGCTCGGCTCGGCCAACCGCGATGGGGCGGTCTACCCGGACAGGCCCGACCGGCTGGACGTCGCCCGGCCGAACGTCAAGCCGCTGTCGTTCGGCGGCGGCATCCATTTCTGCCTGGGGGCCCAATTGGCGCGGATCGAGGCCGAGATCGCCATCGCCACGCTGCTGCGGCGGCTGCCGGATCTGCGCATCGACGACATCGAGACCCCGGAATGGCGGCCGACCTTCGTGCTGCGCGGGCTGAAGCGGCTGCCGGCGAGCTGGTGAGGCGGCTTGCGCGTTAACCTCCGCGCGCAACAGTCGCTGTGACTTCGCCACACTTCCCCCTATATAAGGGGCTGTTCCGGCGCGCCTGAGGCCCTCAGCTTCGGCCCAGGCCGGTTTGGCCGAGGGGAGACCCGTGCAGACGACGCTGCTCGGATTGGCGATTGCCTTCATCATTGCGCTGCTGGCCGCGCTGATCGGGCCTTACTACATCGACTGGAACCAGTTCAGGCCCCAGTTCGAGGCGGAGGCCGGCAAGATCATCGGCGTGCCGGTGCGGGTGGCGGGCGAGCTCGATGCGCGGCTGTTGCCGGCGCCGACGCTGCGGCTGCGCGGCGTCACCTTCGGCGGCAACAACGATCTCGGCCGCCTGCGCGCCGACAAGCTCGATGTCGAGTTCAGCCTCGGCTCCCTGATGCGCGGCGAATGGCGCGCCACCGAGCTTTCGGTCGGCGGCATGGCGGTCGATCTTGGCCTGGACGCGCGCGGACGGGTCGATTTGCCCTCGACCGCGAGCGGCACCTTCAACCTGGCCTCCCTCGCCATCGAGCGGCTGAATCTCACCGGCCGCATCGCTCTGCACGATGCCGCCAGCCGCTCCACGCTGGAGCTGAACGACATCGCCTTCTCCGGCGACGTGCGCTCGCTCGCCGGCTCGGTGCGGGGCGACGGCAGCTTCAGCGCGCGCGGCGTGCGCTACCCATTCCGCGTCTCCTCCGGCCCCAGCGCCGACGGCAGCGCCACCCGTCTCCACCTCAACATCGATCCCGGCGAGCGCGCCATCCTCGCCGATCTCGAGGGCGTGCTCGCCTTCGACAACCGCCAGCCGAAATTCGAGGGTGCGCTGACGCTTGCCGTGCCCGGGCCTAAGAAGGCGGGCGAGGCGGGGCCGACGCCCTGGAAGCTCGCGACCAGGCTCAAGGCCGATCCGGCCGGCGCCAAATTCGAGCAGATCGATGCGAGCTTCGGCCCGGAGGATACCGCCTTGAAGCTCGGCGGCGTCGGCGACCTCAGGTTTGGCGCATCGCCCTTGCTGCGCGCGGTGCTGTCGGCGCGGCAGGTCGATGCCGACAGGCTGACCGCCAAGGACGATGCCGATCCGCAGCGCGTCCTGCCGGCGCTGCGCGCAGGGCTGGCGGCGATCCCGCAGGTGCCGATCCCGGCCCAGATCGAGTTCAATGCCGATCAGATCATGCTCGGCGGCCGTCCGCTCCAGAATATCGCGACCGAGCTTGCGACCGACGGCCGGTCCTGGACCTTCCGGCGGCTGGAGCTGCGCGCGCCCGGCATGACGCAGGTCTCGCTCAATGGCGCAGCTCCCGGCGCCGACAGTTTCAGCGGCCGGCTCAGCGTCGAATCTTCGGATCCCGACACGCTGGTGGCCTGGCTGCAGGGCCGCAGCGAGATCGCCCGCCGCAGCACGCGGCCGCTGCGCCTTTCCGGCGACGTCACCATCGCCGCCAATCATCTCGCCATCGACAGGCTGAAGGCCGACATCGACGGCGGCGCGGTCGAAGGCCGCATCGCCTTTGTGCAGACAGGTGCGAGCAAGGGCTCGCGGATCGATGCGGACTTCAGGGCCGACCGTCTCGACCTCGATGCCGCCGCGAGCTTCGTGCGCGCGCTGGCGGGGCCGCAAGGCGAATGGCCGGAAGAGGCAAAGCTCTCGCTCGATATCGGCCGCGCGATCTCCGCCGGACAGGAGCTGCGGCCGTTCGCAGCCAGGCTCGCCTACAGCCCGGCGTCGCTGTCGCTGGAGCAACTGCGCTTCGGTCAGGGCGCCGGCGTGACCTCGGAGGCGAGCGGCAGCTTCGACCGCGCCAGGACGACCGGCAAGCTCGCGCTGAAATCCTCGGCCAGTTCGCTGCGCGAGCTCACCGCGCTGGTCGAGCCGTTCGCGCCCGCGCTGCGCGCACGCCTCGATGCGCTGCCGTCCTTGCCCGGGGCGACCCGTCTCAAGCTCGATCTCAGCCTCGACAAGAACACCGAGCATGCCGATCGCAGCAATGCCCGCTTCGTGCTCGACCTCGACGCACCCCAGCTCAAGGCCACGGCGACCCTGGCCGCACAGACGCCGGCGGCCGCCATCGGCGGTATCGACGTCGAACGCCTGCGCAACAGCGACTTCACGCTGGACGCGAAAGTGGCGGCGCCGCAGGCCGGCGCGCTGTTGGCGCTGCTCGGGCTCGACCGCATCGTGGCGGCGGGCGAGGGCGCCTCGCAATTCGAGGGACGGTTGAGCGGAGCCTGGCGCCGGCCGGTGCAATTGAGCGTAAAGCTCGGCGGCGGCGGGCTCGATGCCGACGCGCAAGGCAGCCTCGAATGGTCGGAGCCCAAATCGCCCGAACCCACATCGTTCGAACCCAAATCGTCCGAACCGAAGGCGAGCGTGAACCTGCGCGTGCGCAACGCCAATCTGGCGCCGCTGCTCGGGACCAGCCCGGCCGACAAGTCGGCGCAGAACGTCAGCCTGTCCTCCCGCCTCACGCTATCAGGCAATCGCCTGACCTTCGGGGATCTCGACGGCAATGCCGCTGGCTCGCATCTGCGCGGCCATGTTTCGCTGACGCTCGATCAGGACAAGAGCATCGACGGCGAGGTCGGTCTCGACTCGCTCGATCTGGCGCCGGCGCTCGCAATCGCCGTCGGTGCAGCCGGTCGTGAGTCCGGCGAGCCGCTCAGCGCGGGATTGGTCAGCGGCTGGCGCGGCCGCATCGCCTTCCAGGCGTTGCGTGGAATGTTGCCCGGCGGCATCGAGCTGCGCCCCTTCGGCGGCACGATCCGGAGCGACGGCCAGTCGCTCGCGTTCGACGCGCTCAAGGGCGGCGTCGGCGGCGGCGACATGTCCGCAAGCCTGGACGCGCGCAATGGCGCGGGTGGTCTTGCGCTGAACGCGCGCATTGAGCTCAGCAATGTCGATGCGGCAGCGCTGCGCTATCGCGACCTCGCCCTGCCCAAGGGGCGCGCCTCGTTGCAGATGGCGCTGACCAGCCAGGGCCGCAGCGTCGCGGCCTTGACCGGTGCGCTCGCTGGCAACGGCACGGTGACGCTCGAATCCGCCGAAATCGCCGGCCTCAATCCGCGTGCATTCGAGATCGCCATCCGCGCCAGCGACGGCGGCCAGGTCAGCGACGACAACCGGCTGCGGCAGCTCGTCGAGCCCGTGCTGTCGGCGGGACGCATTGCGGTGCCCTCGGCGCAAATTCCGTTCACGATCCGCGACGGCCGTCTGCGCATCGGCGCGACGCCGCTGGAAGCAAAGAACGCCCGCGCCATCGTTTCCGGCGGCTACGACATTCCGGCGGACCAGGCCGACATCCGCGCTAGCCTGACGCCGATCATGACCGGGCTCTCCGGTGCCCCGCCCGAGATCCAGCTGTTTGCGGCAGGCCCGCCCGACAGGCTGAGCCGTACCATCGACCTCGCGCCGCTGTCGTCATGGCTTGCGGTGCGCACGATCGATCGCGAGACGCGGAGGCTCGATGCCATCGAGCGCGGCGAGCCGCCGCCAGCCACCGCTGCGCTGCCGACGCTGGTGTCTCCCGACGGCGGGCCCGAGCAGGCGCCGGCCAGCGTACCGGTGCCGGGCCAGGACCCGCGCCGCGCGCCGGCAAAGCCGAGGGTGGCGCCGACCCCGAAGGCTCCGCAAGCCGCTCCGGCCGCGCCGAGCCCGCAACTCCCGAGCCCTCAAGTCCCAAGCCCGCCGCTCGCCAGCCAGCAGCTCGCTCCGCTCCCGCCGCCGGTCGACGTGAAGCCTGCCCCGGGCCCGCCGCCGGCCAAACCCAGGCCGAAGCCGCCGCTGGTGCTGACGCCGCAGAATCCGTAGCGCGCTGTTGGTTTGCTCGGGCCAAGCTGCGGGCTCGCTCACCTCTCCCGCTTGCGGGAGAGGTCGCTACGCTCGCAGAGCGTGGCGGGTGAGGGCTTTCTCCTCCAGGGGCAAGTCCCGTTGCGGAGACACCCTCTCCCCAACCCTATCCCGCAGGCGGGAGAGGGAGCGCACCTCCTGCGCAGCATCTTCTGCCTCTTAATCCATTCCCTCGCATTTGAATGAATTTTCGTCGGCAAAACTGATTTGCCGACTTTACTGAATTCTCGCGTTTCATCTCTAGCGTGGGTCCCTGAGGAATTCGGCGTCGCGTCGCGAGCGGCGGGACGGCTCGTCAACGGGCTGCCAAGAACTGGGGTGATCGAGATGAACGGGGCGAAATCGCTTCTGCAGGATCTGGACGACGCGATCGCGCGCGGCACCGACGAAAGCCGGACGCGGGCATTGTGGCATGCGACCGACATCCTGATCACCGGCCGCTACAGCGACGACGAGATCAGCATGTTCGGCGAGGTGATCGGCCGGCTCGCCGACGAGATCGAGGTTGCAGCGCGCGCGCAGCTTTCCGAGGTGATGTCGGCCTGCGATCACGCCCCGCTCAACGTCATCGAAAGGCTCGCCCTCGACGACGAGATCGCGGTCGCCGGTCCCGTGCTGCGCGATTCCAACCGCATCGACGAGAAGATGCTGGTCGAGAGCGCCATGACCAAGGGCCAGGCGCATCTTTTGGCGATCTCGCAGCGCCAGTCGATCGGCGAAGCCGTGACCGACGTGCTGGTCAAGCGTGGCAACCAGGAGGTCGTGACCTCGGTCGCCAAGAACGACGGTGCACGCTTCTCCGGTTCGGGCCTCTTGCACATGGTCCGACGCGCCGAGGGCGATTCGATCCTTGCCGAGCAGCTCGGCCTGCGCAAGGACGTGCCGCGCCATATCTTCCAGCAGCTCATCGCAAAGGCCTCGGAAGACGTCCGCCGCCGCCTCGAGACCGAGCGGCCCGAGATGACGACACAGATCCAGAGCTCGGTGACCGAGGTCACGGGCGATCTCCAGTCCAAGTTCGGCCCGTCCTCGCGCAGCTATTTCGTCGCCAAGCGCGTGGTCACGACGCAGTATCGCCAGGGCAATCTCAATCAGGATTCGATCTCGAACTATGCCCGTCAGCACCGCTTCGACGAGGTGCAGATCGGCCTGTCGCTGCTGTCGGCACTGCCGGTCGATGTGATCGAGCGCGCGCTGATGGACCGCAACCGGGAGATGATCCTGGTGCTGTGCAAGGCACTCGACTTCTCCTGGGACACGACGATGTCGCTGCTGTTCCTCGGTGCCAAGGATCATCTGATCACGGCGCGCGACCTTCGCGACAACGAGCGCGAGTTCGGCCGGCTCAAGATCGAGACCTCGCGCAGCATTCTGAAGTTCTACCAGTCGCGCAAGACCGGCGCGGGTGCCGATGCGGGCCGTCAGCCCGAGCTACAAGTCCACTGACAGGTCCACTGAGGAGAGGGGGAGTACCCGTAATGTTGCCTCAATTCGGCACCGCCGTTCGCAAAAAGAATCTCGCCAATGCCGGCGCCACCGATCTCGGCGGCGCAGCTCCGGACAAGGCCTCGGTCGACGCCGCCTGGCTCGTGCTGGAAGCTGCCAACGACCTCGGCGACCACGCCGCGGTCGACGCCTGCCGCCGCGTCATCGACGCCGAGCTGAACGGCACGGTGGCCCGCAGCGCGGATGTCGATCTCGTGCTGGGGTATTTCCGGTAAGGTTCCTGAGACCGCGCGCAGACTGGCGCGCAGCGTATCCGGACGACTCTCAGCAGGAGTTGGAGCGTTTGGATGCTGCGGCGCGCTGCAAATCCGACTTCGCCATGGTCAAGGCCGCTGCGAGCTCGTCGATGTGATAGGGTTTGGCCAGAATGGCGATACCCGCGCTCTCCGCTTCATGGACGGAGGCTTCGGCGTATCCGCTGGTCAGCAATATCGGTATGTCGCTTCGTCGCTTCCTGATCTCGCGCGCGAGCTCGACCCCGTTCATGCCGCCCGGCATCATGATGTCGGAGAAGATCAGATCGATGGCACGGCCGTCCGCCAGGGCTCCAAGCGCTGCCGCGGCGCTGGAGGCGCGCGTGACTTCGTAGCCGAGCTGTCCGAGCATCTCGCTGACGAGCGCGGCAACTTCGTCATCGTCCTCCACCAGCAGGACCTGCCCCTGATTGCTCTTTTTCGGCCGTATCATGGTGAGGTCGATCAGGTGTCGCTCGCCGGACGGAACATCGAACGATCGCGGCAGGTACAATTCGATGCTGGTGCCCCGGCCGACCTGCGATTGAATTCGCACCTTGCCCCGAGACTGTGTCGCAAATCCATGGACCTGTGCGAGCCCAAGTCCCGACCCCTTGCCGACATCCTTGGTCGTGAAAAACGGCTCGAACACGCGCGATAGGATCTCCGGAGGCATGCCGACACCGGTGTCGATGACGGACAGTCGGACATAGTCGCCGGCGATCTCCCCGTCGTTCAGGCCGGGTAGATTTTCGCCGCGCACGATGATCGTGCCGCCGTTCGGCATGGCGTCGCGGGCGTTGACGGCGAGATTGAGAATGACGAGCTCGAGCTCTCCGGGATCGACCTCCACCGGCCAGAGCTGCTCCGGAAAATCGAACTCGACATGAACGTCGCCCCTCAGGCTGCGATCGAGCAGTTCACGCATGCCGCCGATTTGCGCGGCGACGTCGACGGGCTCCGGCCGGAGCTTCTGCCGACGGGAGAATGCCAGAAGTTGCTTGGTCAGGCTCGCCCCGCGCTGCGCCGCCTGGATCATGCCGTCCATCAAGCGGCGGCGCCGGGCCGGGTCGGCCTGGCGGTCGAGCATGTCGAGGCCGCCGGAAATCACCATCAGCAGATTGTTGAAGTCGTGGGCGACACCGCCGGTGAGCTGGCCGATGGCTTCGATCTTCTGGGCCTGGCGCAGCGTCTCCTCGACGCGCACACGCTCCTCCATCTCGAGGCGAAGCTGCTTGTTGGCTTCCTCCAGCGCTTTGGTCCGCTCGATCACCAGCTTCTCGAGCTGCTGCGCGGTCTGCTCGCGCGCCTCGAGCAGAGCCCGGATTTCAAACTGACGCCGCCGCGCCCTCATCGCGGATTGAACGGCGCTGGTCAACGTGATCGGCTGAACCGGCCGTTCGAGCAGCGAGACATTACGGAGAAGCTCGACGATGCTGCGTCGCCACGCAACGACGGCCGGTTGCTCGCGATGGCTGGTGAGGACGACAAAGGGGAGGTCGGACCATGGCGGTTGGCCCGCGATCCATTCGGCCAGCGGCCCCGTGTCCTTCCCGAACAATCCTTCCTCGGCGAGAAAGACGGTGCCCACGCCGGCTGTCATCTCGCAGACGAGTTCCGGCAAGCTTCGGCAATTGACCGCATCGAGATGGGAGTTGCGGAAGAGTTCAGCCGAGGCCGGTCCATCGCGTCCGATCGGGGCGAATACGAGAACGCGGCTATCCCGCTCCGCGCTCATTCGGCAAGTCCTTCCGGAAGTGTCGACCCGGTATAATGCGGGTTGCCGGAAAAGATGCCGCTGAACTCCTGGAGAGGCGGACCGAGCCTGATCCCCGTGCCGCCGAGCCGGAACTCGCGGATGCTGTGCTCGTGATTGCCGCTGCGCTTCTTGACGACGGAGAGCGCGCGCCGCACCGTTCCGCCGAACTCGAAATAGCGCAGCATCACCACCGCATCGCTCAAATAGCTGATATCGAGCGGCGTATCCATCGGGCCGACGAGCCCATGCTGAGCGAGGATCAGGATGGTGAGGACGCCCTGCTGTGCCAGATAGCTGAGGAGTTCATGCATCTGCAGGATGAGGAAACGTTCGTCCGGCATTGCGTTCAGATAGCCGTTCAGGCTGTCGATGACGACAAGGCGGGCATTGTCGATCTCGACGCTTCGACGGAGCGTCGCCGCGAACTCGCCTGGCGACAATTCGGCAGGATCGACCTGTTGAAACCGGATTCCCCCGGTACTGAGATGTTTCTCCAGAGGCAAACCGAGCGTCCGGGCACGTGCTTCCACCGTTCCGCGGCCTTCATCGAATGCGAAGAACACTGCGTGCTCGCCGCGCTCCGCAGCCGCGAGGGCATAGGTCAGCGCAACCGACGACTTACCGACACCGGCTGATCCAAGCAGAAGCGCGTTGGTGCCGCGCTCCAACCCGCCTCCGAGCAGCTGATCGAGCTCGGCGTTACCGCTGGTCACGAATTCGCCGGGAAACGTCTTGTGGTGCTCGGCCGCGACCAGACGGGGGAAAATGCGCAAGCCTCCTTGCGCAATCGTGAAATCGTGGTAGCCGCCGCGAAAGCGGATGCCGCGCATCTTGATCACGCGAAGCCGGCGCCGCTCGGCCCCGTAGTCGATCGCGAGCTGCTCCAGCATGACGACGCCATGCGCGATCGAATGCAGCTGCAGGTCGTCCTGAGACGATGAGAGATCGTCGAGGAGGACCACGGTGCAGTTACGGTTGGTGAAGAAGTGCTTCAAGGCCAGCACTTGCCGTCTGTAGCGCAGCGGGTTCTGGGCCAAGAGACGCAATTCGGACAGGCTGTCGAGCACCACCCGGTTGGGATTGATCCGTTCGACTTCCTTGAAGATCAGGCCCGTGGTCTCGCTCAGCTCCATCTCGGCGGGATGAAAAACCGTCAGCTCCCGCTCGGGATCGAGCGTCGTTTCCGGCGGCACCAGCTCGAAGATGTCGACGCCGTCCAGCGACCAGCCGTGGCGCCGCGCGACCAGGGTGAGCTCGCGCTTGGTTTCGGACAACGAAATGTAGAGGACGCGTTCGCCGTCCCGCACCCCGCGGAGCAGAAACTGGAGCGCAATCGTGGTCTTGCCGGTGCCGGGTCGTCCCTCATAGAGATACATCCGGTTGGGGTCCAAGCCACCGCCGAGGATGTCGTCCAGCCCCTCGCTGCCGGTCGAAACTCTCGGCATATCCTTGTCGCTGCCTGGGGCAGCCGCGGATTGACCGGTCATGAACCCCCCTTACGCGTATCTTCCGAAAGCTGCGCTCCAAGCGCACGCCGGGAGCCTGATTGGCTCAAAAAGATCCGTCTAAGGAACTCTTGTGCCGGGCTTGAGTTCCCGTCCGGAAATGCTCCCTTCGTTGCCGATCGGTAGCGGGGGCGCCGTCATTAATCGAACAGGCGAACTGACGTATCCTCGCCTCCGTAGGAAGACTGGGCCGACTACTGGATGGTGTCGGTTCAAAAATGAACACAAGCGCGAGCCCACTGAGCCCCGGTCCGTTGCGGCATTCACCGCCTGATGCGGTAGATCACGACGTCCTCGCCGTGCCGGTTCGTGCTGCGCTCGAGCAGATAGTTCGATTTTTCCAGCACGCGGCGGGATGCGCCGTTCCCGACATAGACGATGCCGATGAGGGACGGCAGCGTAAGCCTTGACAGTCCGATGTCCGTCAGCGCGGTCGCGATCTCGCTGGCAAATCCCTGGCCCCAGAATTCGCGCTTGAAGGCGTAGGCGATCTCGATCTCGTCGACATCGTCCACGTCGATGTGCCTGATGCCCGCCCGTCCGGCGAAGGCCCCGTCCTTCGTTCGCAGCGTCCAGAGTCCGAAGCCGTGCTAGTCCCAATGGGCCATGTTGGTCGCGAGATAGGCCTTCGTGACCTCGGGCGTCCGCACCCCGCCGAGAAAACGGGAGACCTCGGCGTCGCGATGTAGCGCGACGAGGTCGGCGAGGTGGTCCTCGCACAATCGCTCGGCGGTCAGGCGGTCGGTGGTGAAATGGTCCACGGCAACAGATCGCCGCTTCCGAGGCGCGTCGTCGTTCATGGTGCTATCGCTGCGGGCTGATCATGGCATCTTGCCCCTGTTTTGCCCGACGGGTCAACGCGACGCCCGGATGTTTCTTGCCTTGCGCGTAACCCATTGATTTCACGACCCCCGTCTACTGTGCATGGGGTTGTTTTCGATTTTTTGTTTTGGAAGGGGCTAGCCCGCCCCCAGCGCGACCGCGAGATTGTACGTCACGAGGCTCGCCGCATAGGCCAGCACCAGCATGTAGGCGAAGGTGGCCCCCATCCAGGCCCAGCTGCCGGTCTCGCGCCGGATCACGGCGAGCGTGGAGGCGCATTGCGGGGCGAAGATGTACCAGGCCAGCATCGACAGCGCGGTCGCGAGCGACCATTTCGTCGCCAGCACCTGGCCGATCTGCTCGACCGCTTCGTTGCCGCCCTCGATCGCATAGACGGTGCCGAGCGCCGCGACCGCGACCTCGCGCGCCGCCATGCCCGGGATCAGCGCCACCGCGATCTGCCAGTTGAAGCCGACGGGGGCGAGCAGGGGCTCGAGCGCCTTGCCGATCATCGCCGCCAGGCTGAACTCGATAGCCGGCCCGGTCGCGCCCGCGGGCGGTTGCGGGAACGAGGCCAGGAACCAGATCAGCACCATCATCGAGAAGATCGTGGTGCCGGCGCGCTGCAAGAACATCTTGGCGCGGGTGTAGATGCCGATCACGATGGATCTCAGCCGCGGCATCTTGTAATCCGGCAGCTCCAACATGAACGGCGCCGGCGCAAAGTCGCGCAGCATGAAGAACTTGATCAGGAACGAGACGACGAGCGCGCTGACGATGCCGGCGGCATAGAGGCCGAACATCACGAGGCCCTGCAGATTGATGAAGCCCCAGACGTCCTTGGCCGGGATGAACGCGGAGATGATCAGCGTATAGACCGGAATGCGCGCCGAGCAGGTCATCAGCGGCGCGATCAGGATCGTGGTCAGCCGGTCGCGCTTGTTGTCGATGACGCGCGTCGCCATGATGCCGGGAATGGCGCAGGCAAAGCTCGACAGCAGCGGAATGAAGGCGCGCCCGTGCAGCCCGGCGCCGCCCATGATGCGGTCCATCAGGAATGCCGCGCGCGCCATGTAGCCGAAATCTTCCAGCAGCAGGATGAACAGGAAGATGAGGATGATCTGAGGCAGGAACACGATGACGCTGCCGACGCCGGAGATCACGCCGTTCTGCAGGAAGCTTTGCAGGAGGCCCTCGGGCAGGGTGGCCTGCACCAGCTCGCCGAGCGAGTCGAAGCCGGACTTCAAGAGCTCCATCGCCGGCTGCGCCCAGGCGAACACCGCCTGGAACATCACGAACAGGATCAGCGCGAGCACGATCAGTCCGCCCACCGGATGCAGCACGATCGCGTCGATCCGTGCGGTCCAGGTGTCGGGGCGAGCAGGCAGGCTGACGCAGTCGGCGATGATGCGGTCGGCCTCGCGTTGGGTGGCGCGCAGCTCGGAGACGCCGAGCGCGCGCCAGCTGTTCTCCACCGGCTCGGCGGCGAGCCTTTCGGAAATCTCGTCGGTCAGCTTGAGGAGGTCGGCCGTGCCGCCCTTGCGCACCGCGATCGAGGTGACCACGGGCACGCCGAGCTCCTTGGCGAGCCGCTCGACGTCGACAGTGATGCCGCGGCGGCTTGCGATGTCGAACATGTTGAGCACGAGGATCATCGGCCGCCCGGTGCGCTTCAGCTCCAGCAGCAGGCGGATGGTCAGGCGCAGATTGGTGGAATCGGCGACGCACAGCACGAGATCGGGCAGGGTCTCGCCGGAGGCCTTGCCGAGCACGAAGTCGCGGGTGATCTCCTCGTCCGGGCTGCGGCCGCGCAGCGAATAGGTGCCGGGCAGGTCGACCACGGAGACCTGGCGGCCGAGCGGGGTGACGAAGAAGCCTTCCTTGCGCTCGACCGTGACGCCGGGATAGTTCGCGACCTTCTGCCGGCTGCCGGTCAGTGCGTTGAACAGCGAGGTCTTGCCGCTGTTGGGGGTGCCGACCAGGGCGAGATGCAGCAGCGGTGCTTCCATGGGATCAAGGGCCTGCGGGCAAGATTCCGGTCGCGTCAGGCGACGATGATGGCCATGGCTTCGCGACGGCGGACCGCGATCGTGGTGCTGTCGACCCGTACCGCGATCGGATCGCGTCCGACCAGCCCCTCATGCAGGATCTCGACCCGGGCGCCCTCGACGAAGCCGAGTTCGATCAGGCGGCTCTCGAGCTCGACGTCAGACAGCGCCGAGCCAGCCTCTTTGGCGGCGAGGTGCTGGATGACGCCGATATAGCCGCGCTGGGCCAGACCCAGCGGCGTGTGCGAACGCGTATCAGTAGTGTCGGTCATGCCCTGTATTTTCAACGCCGGGCATTGACGTCAAGCGTGCCCGCCCGCCGAAGCTGCACCTTAGAGCGATTTTAAAGTGCAGAGGCGTGGGCGCTGTCGCCTCCCGACGGCTACTGGGCCGGGACCTTGTCCGGCTGGTTGGCCAGCGCGCGGCTCTTGAAGTAGTCCAGGACGAAGAGACGGATCGCCGACGACAGATTGCCCTGCTGGCGGTTGTTGTCGATCTCGCCGACCAGCTCGGACAACGTCATGTTGCGCAGGCCGGAGATCTCTTTCATGCCGTTCCAGAACGCCTCTTCCAGGCTGACGCTGGTCTTGTGGCCGGCGACGACGATCGATCGTTTCACGACCGGCGACTTCATGGCTGCTCCTCGCGATCGATCCGGTGCTGGTCCAGATGCTCCTTGGCCTGGTCCGCCCGTTTCGCCTCGGACGACCGTTCCGCCTTCGTGCGCCCGAACTTCGCCCGGTTGGCGTCCGCCTGCTTCGCCGAGGCTTCCCGCTCGACGCGCTTCCTGAAACGATTCAGGTTGATGACGTTCCCCATGCCGCGTCTCCATCATCCGATCCTCTTCAGGCAGGATGAAACATTCAGAAGCAGGGCGCCACACTGCGCCGCAGAAGATTTGATCGCCATTCGCTCGCCCTCGTCAATCGGCCCTCGGGCCATCAAACGATGAATTTCGCCCCGTCTAGGGCAGTAGAGCCGCGTAACACGCCGCCCCGGCCGCAACATTGACGGTAATCAAATCCCGCCCCCAAAGCCGCATATTTTTGGGCGCCGGGCGTCCGTATCATTACGGATGGCTATCGGAATTCGGAATTATCCCGGACTGGTCATCTTCTCGGGGCGCACCAGGCGGTCGAACTCGTCGGCCGCGACGAAGCCGAGCCGCAGCGCCTCCTCCTTCAGCGTGGTGCCGTTGGCATGCGCCGTCTTGGCAACCTTGGCGGCGTTGTCGTAGCCGATCTTTGGGGCCAACGCCGTCACCAGCATCAGCGAGCGCTGCATCAGCTCCTCGATGCGCTTCTCGTCGGCGCGGATGCCGCTGACGCAATGCTCGGTGAAGGAGCGCGCGGCATCCGCCATCAGGCGGATCGAATGCAGCATGTTGTAGGCCAGCACCGGCTTGTAGACGTTGAGCTCGAAATGACCCTGGCTGCCGGCGACCGTGATCGCGGTGTGATTGCCGAACACCTGGCAGCACACCATGGTCATCGCCTCGCACTGGGTCGGGTTGACCTTGCCCGGCATGATCGAGGAGCCGGGCTCGTTCTCCGGCAGGATCAATTCGCCGAGGCCCGAGCGCGGTCCGGAGCCGAGCAGGCGGATGTCGTTGGCGATCTTGAACAGGCCGGTCGCGACCGAATTGATGGCGCCGTGCGCCAGCACATAGGCATCGTTCGAGGCCAGCGCCTCGAATTTGTTGGCGGCGCTGGTGAAGGGCAGCTTGGTGATCCCGGCAACGTGCTTGGCGAACAGCTTTGCAAAGCGCGGCTTCGAGTTGAGGCCGGTGCCGACGGCTGTGCCGCCCTGCGCCAGCGGATAGAGGTCCTTCACCGCGGTCTTGAGCCGGGCGATGCCGCTTTCGACCTGCGCGGCATAGCCGGAGAATTCCTGACCGAGCGTCAGCGGCGTCGCATCCTGGGTATGGGTGCGGCCGATCTTCACGATCTTCGAAAACTCCCTCTCCTTCTTGCGCAGCGCGCGCAGCAGCTCGCCGAGCGCAGGGACGAGATCGGCATTGATGCGGCTTGCGGCGGCGATGTGCATCGCGGTCGGGAAGGAGTCGTTCGACGACTGGCTCATGTTGACGTGGTCGTTGGGATGCACCGGCTTCTTGGCGCCGAGTTCGCCGCCGAGCAGCTCGTTGGCGCGGTTGGCGATCACCTCGTTGAGGTTCATGTTGCTCTGGGTGCCCGAACCGGTCTGCCACACGACAAGCGGAAAATGGTCGTCCAGTCTGCCTTCGACCACCTCGCGCGCGGCGCGGATGATGGCATTGGCTCGGCGCCGGTCGAGCAGGCCGAGCTCGAGATTGGACTGTGCGGCGGCGAGCTTGACCATGCCGAGTGCATGCACGAGCGAGATCGGCATGCGGTCGGTGCCGATGCGGAAATTCTGGCGCGAGCGCTCGGTCTGCGCCCCCCAATAGCGGTCGGCGGCGACCTCGATGGGACCGAAGCTGTCGGTCTCGGTGCGGGTTGCAGGGCGGGCAGTCTTCGAGCGCGACGCTTTGGCCATGAGCACATCCATTCTGCCGCGCGACACGCCGCACGGCCTGTTCATGTGCTTCTCTATATAGAGAGTTTGGGCGGGCGCGATGGCTTCGCGGCCAACCTAGATCATTTCTTGCGGAAACGATCGAGCCGCACGACCTCGGCGCCGCCCTGGCTCGGCGGGGTCGGCTCGTCGGCAGCGTCCGGCTTCTCCGCGGCGGGTGCCGGGACCGATACGGCCGAAGGCGCGGGCGCTGCCGGCAAATTGTCCGGCGCGACCTCGGCGACGTCGGAGGTGTCGAACTGGAGGCCGAACTTCACGGACGGATCGAGGAAGCTCTTGATGGCGCTGAACGGCACCACCAGCCGCTCCGGAATGCCGCCAAAGGACAGGCCGACCTCGAAACGGTCCTCGAGCACGGTCAGGTCCCAGAACTGGTGCTGGAGGATGATCGTCATCTCCTCCGGATATTGCGCGAGCAGCCGCGGCGACAGCTTCACGCCTTCGGCCTTGGACACGAAGGTGATGAAGAAATGGTGCTCGCCCGGCAGGCCATGGGCTGCGGCATCGGTCAGCACCTTCCGCAGCACGCCGCGCAGCGCATCGCGGGCCAGCACATCGTATCGGATATGATCGGTCGCCATGGTGGTCCTGTTGCATCCGAGCAGCCGGACCCTGCCGATCCGACTCGCCAAGCCGCAATAGTACCGCGCCTGACGGGCGAGCAGGAGTCCCCGCCGGGGAAGAAATCAAAGAGTAAAGTGGAGGCTTCTGTTGCCAGGTGCCTCCGAACCCCGCCTAGCGGAGCTTAACCCGCTAGGACTTTAGAGTGGTCTTTCAAACTGCGTTACGCAGCCTGAGCAACCGGAGCAAAGTTGTCGTTGGCAACTATTGCAGTAGCCCGATAACGGCGGAACAATACCGGGAAAAAGTACGCCCTTTACGCCCTCGTCGATCCTATTTCGCCCCCGCCAAAGCCCAGCTTGGGGCACGCCCGATGCTGGGCTTTGGTGGAGGCGCCGGGTACCGCCCCCGGGTCCGAATGGTTTATTGCGACGACCGTTTATTTCCATAGCCGGCGAACCGGCATCTCCAATATAGGGGGTAAAGCTTTCGAAAAACAGAGGGTTGGGGGCGCGATCCCGCGGTTCCCTTTGGATAGGCTCCGGACTGCCGGGGCGGTCGCGGTCTGGCCGTTGCCAGAGGTCGCCGGCCCGATGTGCCGAATTCTTGCGCATGATGACGCTGCTGCTCCAGCGAACGACCTTGTCAGTCTCGGCGGGGGTTAATTTCCTGCGGCGGAAAGTAGCAGCATGAGGAGCCGCAAACTGATCTCCAGCTTCGGCCGGATCTCGCTCTCGCCGAGCCTGCGGTGGCAGTGCCCCGAGACGCACAGCATCGCGGTCGAGGCAAAGCACCAGAGGACCGACTAAAACGCCTACGCGACTTCACAGGTCGTGCCAGGTTCGAAGGTGCCTATCGTGATGTTAATCGGCCTGGTCCAGCAATTGCTGCACTGCGTCTGACCGCGCTGGTTGCGGCGGCCGCGTCCGTCTCGCGGATCTATCCACCCTGGCTTCTGCTTGCCGGCGGCGTGTTGGGTTTTGCTGGCATTGTGTGATGAAAATCGCTAGGCAGTGATCCGGGCGGGGTATCCAGTTCCAGCCGATTTAGAACAACAGTGCTCGTGACTTACAGGTCGCGGAGGAGACAGGCATGGCCGACACGATGGGCCACTCAGCGACCGCCACTCGAAACACCCGGGTGGCGCTCGGCTTTTGTCTGCTGGCGATTGCGCCGCAGATTTTCGAATTGATCTGGTCGATCGGGACGATTTTCGGCTGGGGGACCGGCCGCGGTCCGGCGGCGGTCGTCACCGGCCATGCGACGGCGCTGCTCGTCGGCGCGCCCGGCGCCATATTCGGATCGTTCGGCGGCGGCGCCAAGAAGATGTCGTCCGAGGTGCTGCTGGCGCTGATCTATTCCTATCCGCTGTTTGCGGTCGCCATCCTCACGCTGTTCATGACCATCCGCTCGGCGCAAGATTATGTCGGCGGCGTCGTGCTGATGGCCGTTGCCCTGTTCGCGCTGTGGGCGTCGAGCGATTTGCAGGGCATGCGTGGCTTCTCCTTCGGTGCGGGCACCGCGCCGCGCATGTTCGGCGGACTGCTGGTTGCCCTGTCTGCCGGCATCGCCTTGACCGGCCTGATCACGGAGGGACCGGCCCTCGCCCATTATTCCTGGCGCGGGCCGCTGTTCGTGATGGCGGCGATCCTGTTCTTTGCGCTGGCGATCCGGCCGCTCGGCCTCGTGGTCACGGCTTTTACCAGCTTCATGATCGCGGCGACGGGCTCGCACGAGACGCGCTGGCTGGAAGCGGTCATCGTCGGCGCCTGCCTGACGATCGGCTGTGCGATCCTCTTCCCCTACGTGCTCGGGCTACCGATGCCGATGTATCCGCGTTTCCTGATCCGGTGAGGGCGTGATGGATATCTTTGCCAACCTTGCTCACGGCTTCGCCGTCGCGTTCTCCCCGATCAATCTCCTGATGTGCCTGATCGGCGCCCTCGTCGGCACGCTGGTCGGCGTTCTCCCTGGCATCGGAACCATTGCGACCGTCGCGATGCTGCTGCCGATCACCTTCGGGCTGCCACCGGTCGGCGCGCTGATCATGCTGGCCGGCATCTATTACGGCGCGCAATATGGCGGCTCGACCACATCGATTCTGGTCAACATACCCGGTGAGGCGACATCGGTCGTGACCGCCATCGACGGTCACCAGATGGCCAAGCAGGGCCGCGCCGGCCCGGCGCTGGCGATCGCCGCGATCGGCTCGTTCTTCGCCGGCTGCGTCGCGACCGTCCTGATCGCACTGCTCGGCGCACCGCTGACGAAACTCGCGCTGGCGTTCGGCCCGGCCGAATATTTCTCGCTGATGGTGCTCGGCCTGATCTTCGCCGTCGTGCTGGCCAAGGGCTCGGTGCTGAAGGCGATCGCGATGATCGTGTTCGGCCTGTTGCTCTCGATGGTCGGTTCGGACATCGAGACCGGCGCCTCGCGCATGGCCTTCAACATTCCCGAGCTCGCCGACGGTCTCGGCTTTGCGACGGTGGCGATGGGCGTGTTCGGCTTTGCCGAGATCATCCGCAACCTCGACCACGGCGCCGAGATGAATCGCGACCTCGTGCAGCAGAAGATCACCGGCCTGATGCCGACCAGGAAGGATCTGGCCGATGCGACGCCGCCGATCCTGCGCGGCACCGTGCTCGGCTCGATCCTCGGCATCCTGCCCGGCGGCGGCGCGGTGATCGCGTCCTTCGCGGCCTACACGCTCGAGAAGAAGCTCTCAAAGACCCCGTCCCGGTTTGGGCGCGGCGCGATCGAGGGCGTGGCGGGGCCGGAGAGTGCCAACAACGCCGCGGCACAGACCTCGTTCATTCCGCTGCTCACCCTCGGCATCCCGCCGAACGCGGTGATGGCGCTGATGGTGGGCGCGATGACCATCCACGGCATCGTGCCAGGTCCGCAGGTGATGCAGAAGCAGCCGGATCTGGTCTGGGGCATGATCGCCTCGATGTGGATCGGCAATCTGATGCTGATCATCATCAACCTGCCGCTGGTCGGGATCTGGGTCCGGCTCTTGCGCGTGCCCTACCGGCTGATGTTCCCTTCGATCGTGATCTTCTGCGCGATCGGCATCTATTCGGTGAACAACGCGCCGGTCGACGTCATCCTCGCGGGCGTCTTCGGTCTGGTCGGCTATTGGCTGATCAAGCACGATTTCGAGCCGGCGCCGTTGCTGCTCGGCATGGTGCTGGGACCGCTGATGGAGGAGAACCTGCGCCGCGCGCTGCTGATCTCGCGCGGCGACTGGAGCGTGTTCCTGACGCGCCCGTTGTCGGCGGTGCTGCTTGCGGTCGCGGCGAGCCTGCTTGTCCTTACGGTGCTACCTGCATTGCGTGCCAAGCGCGACGAGGTGTTCACCGAGTCCGAGAACTGAGGCGTCCGTGCCCTCGTCGGCTCGGTCCTGCGTCGGCGCGCCGCATTCGGAAGTCGAATCGACTTGTGTTACGGCTTTATGAAATGGAAATGCCGGCCTTTGGGCCGGCATTTTAGTGTGTCCAAAGGGAGGATCGCCATGACGTTCATTCGCGCGCTCACAGGCGCATGTGCAGCTGCGATAGCGTCGCTGGGCGCCTTCATCACAACGGCTGAGGCGCAGACCTATCCGACGCGCAACATTACCGTGATCGTGCCCTTTGCGGCGGGCGGGCCGACTGACGTGATCTCACGCATCGTCACCGGGCACATGGCGCAGACGCTGGGGCAGAGCATCATCATCGAGAACGTGGTCGGCGCCGGCGGCACCACCGCCACGACGCGTGCCGCGCGTGCGGCCAACGATGGCTATACGCTGATCACCGGGCATATGGGCACGCATGCCGCCTCCGTGCCGCTCTATCCGAAGCTGGCCTATCACCCCGAGAAGGACTTCGAGCCGATCGCACTGCTGGCCGGCACGCCCATCCTGATCCTGGCGCGCAAGGACTTTCCGCCGAAGGACCTCAAGGAGTTCGTCACCTATGTGAAGGCGAATGCCGAGAAGGTGAACGCCGCACATGCCGGTGTCGGCTCGGTTTCGCACGTCTCGTGCGAGCTCCTTCACTCCATCCTCGACATCAAGCCCGTCGGCGTGCCCTTCAACGGCACGGGACCTGCGATGAACGCGCTGGTGGCGGGTCAGGTCGACTACATGTGCGATCAGATCGTCAACGCCGTCCCGCAGATCAATGCCGGCACCATCAAGGCCTATGCGATCGCCACGGCCGAGCGCAACCCGTCGCTGCCGAACGTGCCGACCACAGCGGAAGCCGGTCTGCCGGCATTCCAGGCTCAGGCCTGGAACGCCATGTTCGCGCCCAAGGGAACCTCGCCCGCGATCGTGGCAAGCGTGAACGCCGCCGCCGTCAAGGCGCTCGACGACGAGACGGTGAAGAAGCGCCTGCTCGAGCTCGGCAGCGTCATCCCGGCGCCGAAGGACCGCACCCCGGAGGCGCTGGCGACCCTCGTCAAGAGCGAGATCGCGAAGTGGAGCCCGGTGCTCAAGCCGGCAAATTAAGCGAAGGCGATCAAGGCGCTAGACGAGGGGCGGGACGTCAAGTTCCGCCCTCTTGTCCTTTGTGCCGGGAACACTCACTTTTCCGGGTATAATCGACGGAGACAGCGAATCGCCGCTGTCGCAGCGCTGGGGGTGTCGCTAAGTTCGCCGCCTCCCCAAAGGCTCAGTCGCCCATGCACCAATATCAGGACCTGCTCGAGCGGATTCTTTCCGACGGCGCCGAGAAGACCGACCGGACCGGCACCGGCACGCTCTCGGTGTTCGGCCATCAGATGCGCTTCAATCTGTCGGCCGGCTTCCCGATGCTGACGACCAAGCGGCTGCCGCTGAAGGCGATCGTGCATGAGCTGCTCTGGTTCCTCAAGGGCGACACCAACATCAAATATCTGCGCGACAACGGCGTCACCATTTGGGACGAATGGGCGGACGCCAATGGCGATCTCGGTCCGGTCTATGGCCATCAATGGCGCTCCTGGCCTGCGCCGGACGGCCGCAGCATCGACCAGATCGCTGACGTCGTCGACATGATCAGGCGCAATCCGGATTCGCGCCGCCTGATCGTCTCGGCGTGGAATCCGGCCGAGGTGGACAAGATGGCACTGCCGCCGTGCCATTGCCTGTTCCAGTTCTATGTCGCCAAGGGCAAGCTGTCATGCCAGCTCTATCAGCGCTCGGCCGACGTGTTTCTCGGTGTGCCCTTCAACATCGCCTCCTATTCACTGCTGACCATGATGGTGGCGCAGGTCACCGGCCTCAAGCCCGGCGACTTCGTGCATTCGTTCGGCGATGCGCATCTTTATTCCAACCATCTGGAGCAGGCGAAGCTGCAGCTCAGCCGCGCGCCGCGCGCGCTGCCGGCGATGCGGATCAATCCTGACGTGAAGGACATCTTCTCCTTCCGCTACGAGGACTTCGAGCTCGTCGGCTACGATCCGCATCCGCACATCAAGGCGGATGTCGCGGTCTGACACAGATGTCGTCGATCATCCGCCGTGCGCAGCCCGGAGAGGCCGGGCTCGTTCTCTCCTTCGTCCGCGAGCTCGCCGAGTACGAAAAGCTCATCCACGAGGTGGAAGCGACCGAGGCCGATATCGCGGAGGCGCTGTTCGGCGAGACCCCGCAGCTCTATTGCGCGATCGCGGAGTGGAACGGTGAGCCGGTCGGCTTCGCGGTGTGGTTTCTCAATTTCTCCACCTTCAGCGGCTGTCACGGCATCTATCTCGAAGATCTCTATGTGCGGCCGTCGCATCGGGCCAACGGTCTCGGCAAGGCGCTGCTGGCCTATCTCGCCAGGGAGTGCGTCGACAACGGCTGGTCGCGCCTGCAATGGGCGGTCCTCGACTGGAACGCTCCCTCGATCGCGTTCTACAAATCCCTTGGCGCCGTCATGATGGACGACTGGACGCTGTGCCGGGTCACCGGGCCTGCGCTGACTCGGCTTGCCGGGAGCTCTGCCTGATGGAGATCGTCTTCGTCGTCGCCATCGCGGAGAATGGCGTCATCGGCGCGGGCAATGCGATGCCGTGGCGATTGAAGTCCGACATGGCGCGCTTCAAGGCGCTGACGATCGGCAAGCCGGTGATCATGGGCCGCAAGACCTTCGAGACCTTGCGCCGGCCGCTGCCGGGCCGCACCAACATCGTGGTCACGCGCGATCCGGCCTATCGCGCCAACGGCGCCATCGTCACGACGTCGCCAGCGGATGCGGAGGCGGTCGCGCGCGGCGATGCCCTGCGGCGTTCGGTCACTGAGATCGCGGTGATCGGTGGCGCCGAGATCTACAGGCAATGGCTCGGCCGTGCCGATCGTCTCGAGATCACCGAAGTGCATGCGCGCCCCGAAGGGGACACGCATTTCGACATCGACAAGGCGGAATGGGACGAGGTTGAACGCGTCCGCCATCCTGCCGGCCCCGACGACAGCGCCGACCTGTCCTATGTGACATATCGTCGGCGGCGCGGCCATTAACCGCTTTCGTCAATGTTTACATTGACTTTTTCGTGCCCGAGCATAGCTCGGAAGACGGTCAGGGCCGCGTTGTAAGGGACTTGCCTGTCCCCTATAAAGCCGGACCGGACAAAGCGGGCGGTGGCAATTCCACCCTGCCGAGGAGAACGTCGAATGCCGTGGAAGAATCAGGGCGGTGGCCCGTGGGGCTCGGGTCCAAAGGGACCATGGGGCTCAGGCCCGCAACCGGTCGGGCCGAGGCCGCCGGATCTGGAAGACCTTCTGCGGCGCGGCCAGGACCGCCTCCAGCAGATCATGCCGGGCGGTTATTTCTCCGGCATCGGCATCACGCTGATCATCCTGCTGATCGTCGCATTCTGGCTGCTGTCGGGCTTCTTCCGCGTGCAATCCGAAGAGCTCGGCGTCGTGATGCGCTTCGGAAAGCACGTGCGCACCGTGCAGCCGGGCCTGAACTATCATCTGCCTTATCCGATCGAGACCGTGCTGCTGCCCAAGGCGCTGCGCGTCAACACCACCTCCATCGGGATGACGGTGATCGAGGACCCGGCGCGGCGCGGCCGCTCGATCCGCGACGTGCCGGAAGAGAGCCTGATGCTGACCGGCGACGAGAACATCGTCGACGTCGATTTCACCGTGCTCTGGCGCATCAAGCCGGACGGCATCGGCGACTTCCTCTTCAACATCCAGAATCCCGAAGGTACCGTGAAGGCGGTCTCCGAGAGCGCGATGCGCGAGGTGATTGGCCGATCTCAGATCCAGCCGATCCTGACCGGAGCGCGCAACGTCACCGAGCAAGGCGTGCACGAGCTGATCCAGAAGACTTTGGACAGCTACGGCGCCGGCATTCAGATCACCCAGGTGCAGATGCAAAAGGTCGATCCGCCTGCGCAGGTGATCGACGCCTTCCGCGACGTCCAGGCCGCACGGGCCAATCTCGAACAGCTGCAGAACGAAGCGCAGACCTACGCCAACCAGGTCGTGCCGCAGGCGCGCGGACGCTCGGCCAAGATCCTGCAGGATGCCGAAGGCTACAAGGAACAGGCGGTCGCCGAGGCCAAGGGCCAGAGCGCGCGCTTCCTGAAGGTTTACGAGGAATACAAGAAGGCACCCGACGTGACGCGTGAACGGATCTACCTGGAGACGATGGAGCGCGTGCTCGGCGGCGCCGAGAAGCTCGTCTATGACGGTGGCCCCTCGGGCCAAGGCGTCGTGCCCTATCTGCCGCTTCCCGAACTGACGCCCAAACGGACACCTACAACCGGTCAGCCCTCGAGCGGAGGCAACCGATGAGGTCTCCGGTTACAGGTTTCGTCACACTTCTCGGGCTGCTCCTGGTCCTGGTCGTGGCTTACATGTCGCTATTCACCGTGCAGCAGACCGAGCAGACGATCGTGCTCCAGTTCGGCAGGCCGGTCGACGTCGTCACCGCGCCCGGCCTGCACTTCAAGGCGCCGTGGAACTCGGTGATCAACATCGACAAGCGGATTCTCGATCTGGAGAACCCGTCGCAGGAGGCGATCGCCTCCGACCAGAAGCGGCTCGTGGTCGACGCCTTCGCGCGCTACCGCATCAAGGACGCGCTGCGCTTCTATCAGAGCGTCGGCTCGATCCAGGCCGCCAACATCCAGCTCACCACGCTCCTGAACGCGGCGCTGCGTCGCGTGCTCGGCGAGGTCACCTTCATCAACGTGGTGCGGGACGACCGCGAGAAGCTGATGCTGCGCATTCGCGACCAGCTCGACCGCGAGGCCGACGGCTACGGCATTCAGGTCGTCGACGTCCGGATCCGTCGCGCCGATCTGCCGGAGCAGAACAGTCAGGCGGTCTACCTGCGCATGAAGACCGAGCGTGAGCGCGAGGCCGCCGAGTTCCGGGCACAGGGTGGACAGAAGGCCCAGGAGATCAGGTCCAGGGCCGACCGCGAGGCGACCGTCATCATCGCGGAAGCCAATTCGCAGGCTGAGCAGACCCGCGGTGCGGGCGATGCCGAGCGCAACCGCCTGTTTGCAGAGGCCTACGGCAAGGACGCCGACTTCTTCGCGTTCTACCGGTCGATGACGGCCTATGAGAACGGGCTGCGTTCGAACGACACCCGCTTCCTGCTGCGGCCGGACTCGGATTTCTTCCGGTACTTCAGTAACCCGTCCGGCAAGATGGCAACCGAGACGCCGGCGAAGCCGTGAGCTAGACAAGGGCGGCGGATCTCGCCGCCCTTCGTCCAGACAAGAACAGCATAGCGGGAGGTTCCATTCCGATGAGGTCCATTGCGTTCGCCGACTTCCTCATCGGCCTAGGCATCCTGTTCGTCCTCGAAGGCTTGATGTTCGCGGCCAGTCCAAACTGGATGCGCAAAGCCATGAAAAGCGCCATCGCCACGCCGGACAACATCCTGCGGGCGGTCGGGATCGGCTCGGCCGTGGCCGGCCTGATCCTGATCTGGGTTATGCGGCGCCCGATTTAGGCCTCGGCCAACGCCAAAGTGAAGGCGCCAGACTGGTTTTCGCCGTATTATCGGGCTCTTGAGGTCCGTTAAGCTCCGCGCTTGCGCCGTGCCCCCGTTCGAGCGCAGTCTGGCGCCGAATCCCTTTGCCTGGAGATCACAATGACCGCTGCCACCACTGCCCCGTCCCGCTCGCGCCGCCGTGTGCGACTTGGTGTGCGACTTGGGCTGGCCGCGCTTGTCGTCGGTGCTTGCAGCGCGTTCGGCGCGCCGGCCCATGCGCGTGGACCGGATGGCATCGCCGACGTCGCCGAGAAGGTGATCGACGCGGTCGTCAACATCTCGACCTCGCAGACGGTCGAAGCCAAGGGGGGCGGCAGCAACTCCATGCCGCAACTGCCGCCCGGCTCGCCGTTCGAGGAGTTCTTCGACGACTTCTTCAAGAACCGCCGGGGTCCCGGTGGCGGCAGCAAGGGCGGCGAGAACAGCGCGCCGCGCAAGACAAATTCGCTCGGAAGCGGTTTCATCATCGACACCGCGGGCGTCGTCGTCACCAACAACCACGTCATTGCGGACGCCGACGAGATCCACGTCATCCTCAACGACGGCACCAAGATCAAGGCCGAGCTGGTCGGCGTCGACAAGAAGACCGACCTCGCCGTGCTCAGGATCAAGCCGACGAAGCCGCTGGTGGCGGTGAAGTTCGGCGACAGCGACAAGCTGCGCCTCGGCGACTGGGTGGTCGCGATCGGCAATCCCTTCAGTCTCGGTGGTACGGTGACCGCGGGCATCGTCTCGGCCAAGAACCGCGACATCTCCTCGGGGCCGTACGACAGCTACATCCAGACCGACGCCTCCATCAACCGCGGCAATTCCGGCGGACCGCTGTTCAACCTCGACGGCGACGTCATCGGCGTCAACACGCTGATCATCTCGCCGTCCGGCGGCTCCATCGGCATCGGCTTCGCCGTGCCGTCGAAGACGGTGGTGGGCGTCGTCGACCAGCTCCGCCAGTTCGGCGAGCTCCGCCGCGGCTGGCTCGGCGTGCGCATCCAGAGCGTCACCGACGAGATCGCCGAGAGCCTCAATATCAAGCCCGCGCGTGGTGCGCTGGTTGCCGGCGTCGACGACAAGGGCCCGGCCAAGCCCGCCGGCATCGAGCCCGGCGACGTCGTCGTCAAGTTCGACGGCAAGGACGTCAAGGACCCGAAGGACCTGTCCCGCGTCGTCGCCGACACCGCGGTCGGCAAGGAGGTCGACGTCGTCATCATCCGCAAGGGGCAGGAGGAAACCAAGAAGGTCACGCTCGGCCGCCTCCAGGATGCCGACAAGGTGCAGGCGGCGGTGAAGACCGACGAGCCGGCGCCGGAGAAGCCGGTGACGCAGAAGGCGCTCGGCCTCGATCTCGCAGCCCTGAGCAAGGATCTGCGCACGCGCTACAAGATCAAGGACAGCGTCAAGGGTGTGGTCGTCACCAATGTCGACGCCAATTCTGACGCCGCCGAGAAGCGTCTGTCCGCCGGCGACGTCATCGTCGAGGTGGCGCAGGAAGCGGTGTCGAGCGGCGCCGACATCCAGAAGCGGGTCGATCAGCTCAAGAAGGACGGCAAGAAATCGGTGCTGCTGCTGGTCTCGAACGGCGACGGCGAGCTGCGCTTCGTCGCGCTGAGCGTGCAGTAAGGGGACGCTGTTCGTCCCGCACTCAACTGTCATGCCCCGCGAAGGCGGGGCATCCTGTACGCCGCGGCTTCTCGGTTCTAGCTTCGCTGTCTCTGGAATACTGGATCGCCCGCCCCTGTGCGCAATTGCGCACTGGGCGGGCGATGACAGCGAGAGGGGAGGCTTTACCCCTCCACGAACTCTTCGCGCCGATACCCCTGCGCATACAGCAGCGCGGTGAGATCGCCGTGATCGATCCGCACGGCCGCGGCGGCGGCCACCGCCGGCTTGGCGTGATAGGCGACACCCAGACCCGCGGCCTGGATCATCGCGAGATCGTTGGCGCCGTCGCCGACCACGACCGAGTCGATGTCGTCGAGATCGAACGATTCCATCAGGTCCACCAAGGTCGCGAGCTTCGCCGCCCGGCCCAGGATCGGCTCCTTCACCTCGCCGGTGAACTTGCCGTCTCGTACGACGAGCTCGTTGGCGCGGTTCTCCTGGAAACCGATCTTGGCGGCGACCGCGCGCGTGAACAAAGTAAAGCCGCCGGAGACGAGGCAGGTATAGGCGCCGTTCGCGCGCATGGTGGCGACCAGCTCACGGCCGCCCGGCGTCAGCGTGATGCGCTTGGCCAGGACTTCGTCGACCGCGCTGGCCGGCAGGTCCTTGAGCAACGCGACGCGCTCGCGCAGTGCCGGCTCGAACTCGATCTCGCCGCGCATGGCGCGTTCGGTGATGGCGGCGACATGCGCCTTGACCCCGACGAAGTCGGCGAGCTCGTCGATGCATTCCTGGCCGATCATTGTGGAATCCATGTCGGCGAGAAAAAGCTTCTTGCGCCTGAAGCCGACAGGCTGCACGACGATGTCGATGGGCAGGTCGCCGCGAAGCTCGCGCAGCCGCTGCTGGATGGCGTGGCGGTCGCCTTCGAGGTTACTGTCGGCGCCGAAGGGAATGTCGACCGCAACCCCGTCGAACAGCCAGTGCGCGGGCGCCGCCTGCGGCAGCACGGCGCGGGCGCCATCGACGATGGTCGAGTCGAGCGCGGGATTGTCAGGGTTGCAGATCAGCGTAGCAACGAGGGACATTTGAGGTTTTCGTGAGCGAGGGGCATTCGAGCAAGGCCGTGCTTATCGCAGGCCCGACCGCCAGCGGCAAGTCGGCGCTGGCGCTCGAGCTTGCGCGCGCCGCCGGCGGCGTCGTCATCAATGCCGATTCCATGCAGGTCTATCGCGACCTCCGCATCATCACGGCGCGGCCGACCGCGGCGGACGAGGCGCTCGTGCCGCATCGTCTCTATGGCCACGTCGATGCCGCCGTGAATTTCTCGGCCGGTGCCTGGGTAAGCGATGCGGCGAAGGCGCTCGACGAGGCGAGGGCTCAGCGACGTCTGCCGATCTTCATCGGCGGCACCGGGCTCTATTTCAAGGCGCTGACCACGGGTCTCTCCGCGGTGCCGCCGATCCCCGCCGAGCTGCGCGAGGATGTGCGCGCGCGGCTGGAACGGAACGGCGTCGAGGCGCTGCACGCGGAACTCGCAGCCCGCGATCCGCGCGCGGCCGCGCGATTGAACCTGCGCGACCGCACCCGCATCGCCCGCGCGCTCGAGGTGATCGAGGCAACCGGCCGTTCGCTGCTCGATTGGCAGCGGGAGGGACAGCCGCCGCTGCTGCCCAAGGACAGATTTCGCGCGGTCTTCCTCGCGCCCGAGCGTGACGAGCTCTATGCCCGCATCGATGCCCGTTTCGATGCCATGCTGGGTGCCGGCGCGCTCGACGAGGTCGAGCGGCTCGCCGCCAGGCATCTCGATCCGCTGCTGCCGGCCATGAAGGCCCATGGCGTGCCATCCTTGATCCGGCATCTGCGCGGCGAGCTCAGCCTGGAGGAGGCCGCCAGCATTGGCCGCGCCGATACCCGCCACTACGCCAAGCGGCAATTCACCTGGTTCCGGCACCAGCTGCCGGACTTCGAATGGGTGAGGCCGGAGGAGGCGAGGGGATGGCTCGCCGCGGCCGTGCCGGCGGAACGGCACACCAACTGACGCGCTTTTGTGCCGGGTTCCCGAATTTACCTCTCGCCGAAATTCGGGAACACCGCTACACTGCCAAAATCGCGCGGGAACGGCCGCACTGCCTTGACATCCAAGGTTTGGCCGCTATGTTTCGCGCAACCTTTGGGAAGCCGAGCGCCGCCATGCGTAACATTATTACCAAACTCCTTATCGCCGTCGTACCCAGGCACACCGCCGGGGGTGGCTAGCTGCCATCCACATGACAGGCGGTGTGCGTGGGCCCTCTTCGGGGCCTTTTTTATTTCCCGAACCCGACACGAACGAAGCCGCTGACAACAGCGCATCCGGAGCAAGCCAATGAGCGACAAGAGCCACGATCCGAACCAGATGACCGGCGCCGCGATGATCGTCCGCGCACTCATCGATCACGGCGTGACCGACATTTTCGGCTATCCCGGCGGCGCGGTGCTTCCGATCTATGACGAGATCTTCCAGCAGAGCGAGGTCCAGCACATCCTGGTCCGCCACGAACAGGGCGCGGGCCATGCCGCCGAGGGCTATGCGCGTTCCACCGGCAAGCCGGGCGTTGCGCTGGTGACCTCCGGCCCCGGCGCCACCAACATGGTGACGCCGCTGACGGATGCCCTGATGGACTCGATCCCGCTGGTCTGCATCTCCGGCCAGGTGCCGACGCATCTGATCGGTAACGACGCGTTCCAGGAATGCGACACCGTCGGTATCACGCGCCCCTGCACCAAGCACAATTGGCTGGTGCGCGACGTCAATGATCTCGCCAAGGTGCTGCATGAGGCCTTCTACGTCGCAACCTCGGGCCGTCCGGGCCCGGTGCTGGTCGACGTCCCCAAGGACGTGCAGTTCGCCACCGGCACTTACCATCCCCCGCGCAAGTCCGACGTGCACCGCTCCTACGCGCCGCGCGTGAAGGGCGATGCGACGCAGATCCGCAAGGCGGTTTCGCTGCTCGCGAACGCCAAGCGTCCCGTGATCTACAGCGGCGGCGGCGTCATCAATTCCGGCCCCGAGGCGACCAGGCTCCTGCGCGAGCTGGTCGAGGTCACCGGTTTTCCAATCACCTCGACGCTGATGGGTCTCGGCGCCTATCCGGCGTCGGGAAAGAACTGGCTCGGCATGCTCGGCATGCACGGCACCTATGAGGCCAACATGACCATGCATGATTGCGACGTCATGCTGTGCGTCGGCGCGCGCTTCGACGACCGCATCACCGGCCGCGTCGATGCGTTCTCGCCCGGCTCGAAGAAGATCCACATCGACATCGACCCGTCCTCGATCAACAAGAACATCCGCGTCGACGTGCCGATCATCGGCGATTGCGGCAACGTCCTCGGCGACATCCTCCAGGTGTTCAAGGCGGAGGCGAAGAAGCCCGACATCAAGTCGTGGTGGCAGCAGATCGCGCAATGGCGCGCCCGCAACTCGCTCTATTACAAGAAGAGCAACGACGTCATCCTGCCGCAGCACGCGATCCAGGCCTTGTTCGAGCAGACGCGCGGCAAGGACACCTACATCACGACCGAGGTCGGCCAGCATCAGATGTGGGCCGCGCAGTTCTACGGCTTCGAGGAGCCGCATCGCTGGATGACCTCGGGCGGTCTCGGCACGATGGGCTACGGCCTGCCGGCCGCGGTCGGCGTGCAGGTGGCCCATCCCGACAGCCTCGTCATCGACATTGCGGGCGATGCCTCGGTGCAAATGACGATGCAGGAGATGTCGACGGCGGTTCAGTACGAGCTGCCGATCAAGATCTTCATCCTGAATAACCAGTACATGGGCATGGTGCGCCAGTGGCAGCAGCTGTTGCACGGCAACCGCTTGTCGCATTCTTATTCGGAGGCGCTGCCGGATTTCGTCAAGCTCGCGGAGGCCTACGGCGCCGTCGGGCTTCAGGTGCACAAGCCGGCCGATCTCGATGGCGCCATCAAGGAGATGATCTCGGTCAAGCGCCCCGTGCTGTTCGATTGCCGCGTCGCGGCGCTCGAAAACTGCTTCCCGATGATCCCTTCCGGCAAGGCCCACAACGAGATGCTGCTGCCGGAGCAGGCCAACGACGAGGCGACCGCGAAGGCATTTGCCGGCGGCAAGGCGCTGGTGTGACGCCATGTTCGACCTGAAAGAGCTCGAACGCGCACATGCGATCGTTGGGCAGGCGGTGCCGGCAACGCCGGCGCATGCCTGGCCGTTGCTCGCAGGTCGGCTCGGCACCGAGGTTGTGGTCAAGCACGAGAACCACACGCCGATCGGCGCCTTCAAGGTGCGCGGCGGCCTCGTCTATCTCGAACGGCTGAAGCGCGAGCGGCCGAAGACATCGGGCATCATCTCGGCGACGCGCGGCAATCACGGTCAGAGCCTCGCCTTTGCCGCGAGCCGCCACGGCGTGCCCGCGGTGATCTATGTGCCGCGCGGCAACTCGATCGAGAAGAACCGCGCGATGAAGGCCTTTGGTGCCGAACTCGTCGAGCACGGCGAGGACTTTCAGGCGGCACGCGAGGAAGCCGAGCGCCGCGCGCAGTTCGCCGGGCTCCACATGGTGCCCTCGTTCCACCCGGATCTCGTTCTTGGCGTCGCGACCTACGCTCTCGAACTGTTCCGCGCAGTGCCCGACCTCGATATCCTCTATGTGCCGATCGGGCAGGGCTCCGGCATCTGCGGCTGCATCATGGCGCGCGACCTGCTCGGCCTGAAGACCGAGATCGTCGGCGTGCAGTCGACGGAAGCGCCGTCCTACGCGCTGTCGTTCGCGGCCGGAAAAATCGTGACGACCGAAACCAGCAACACCCACGCCGACGGCATGGCGACGCGCATCCCCGACGAGGATGCGTTCGCGCTGATCCGCAAGGGCGCCTCGCGCATCGTTGAGGTCACCGACGACGACGTCGCCGCCGCGATCCGCGCCTACTGGACCGATACGCATAATCTCGCCGAGGGCGCCGGCGCAGCCGCGCTGGCCGCGGCGCTGCAGGAAAAGAGCAAGCTGAAGGGCAAGCGCGTCGGTCTCGTGCTGTCTGGCGGCAATATCGATTTCGATCTGTTCCGCCGTTGGGTCGGGACGGACGCGCCAGCGATGGCGTGACGGAGAGACAACAGGGGACGACAATGAACCAGCCCGCATCCGCCTATTTCATCGAGGACCGTCACGATCCCAACGAGACGCATACGCTTGCGGTGCTCGTGCAGAACGAGCCGGGCGTGCTCGCGCGCGTCATCGGCCTGTTCTCGGGGCGCGGCTACAACATCGAGAGCCTCACGGTCTCGGAGACCGAGGCCCAGAAGCATCTGTCCCGCATCACCATCGTCACCACGGGCACGCCGATGGTGATCGCTCAGATCAAGCACCAGCTCGACCGCATGATCCCGGTGTACCAAGTCGTCGACATGACCCAGACCAAGCGCTCGATCGAGCGCGAGCTGGCGATGGTCAAGGTGCGCGGGCAGGGCGAGCACCGGGTCGAGGCGCTCAGGCTGGCGGATGCGTTCCGTGCCCGGGTCATCGACGCCACCACCGAGAGCTTTGTGTTCGAGATCACAGGCAATACGGACAAGATCAATCAATTTATCGACCTGATGCGCCCGCTCGGCCTCGTCGAGGTGTCGCGCACGGGTGTTGCCGCGATCGGCCGCGGGCCTGAAGGGATGTGAGCCATGTTGGCGCGCGACTGGTACTACAACGAGCGGAACCGGATGGGGATCGAGCCCGCTGTGGCCTCGATCTACGACAACAATGACGATGCCGATCTGCGGGCGCGCGCCGCGCTGAAGATGCTCGGGGTCCAGCGCGGCTGGCGCATCGCCGATATCGGCTGCGGCAACGGCGTGCTCGCCACCGAAGCGGCGTTGATGGGGGCCGACGTCGACGCCATCGACATTTCGCCGGCCATGCTGGCGCTCGCCGAGATCTACGCCCGCGACCGCAAGGCGCCGGTGCGCACCCAATCCGCCGGCCTGCTCAGCTTCGCCTACCGGCCCGAGTCCTACGATCTCATCGTCAGCGAGTTCACGCTGCACCACCTGCCGGACTTCTGGAAGGCGGTGGCGATGTCGCGGATTTTTCGCGCGCTCAAGCCCGGAGCGACGTTTTATCTCCGCGACATCGTTTACTCATCGATGCCCGACGCGATCGAGCGTGACGTCGAGCAATGGGCCGACTTCCAGATCAAGAACCACGATTTCTCCCGCGAGGGCGTGGTGACCCACATGCGCGACGAATATTCCACCTTCGGCTGGGTGATGGAGCGGATGCTGACCGACGTCGGCTTCACCCTGGTCGCGGCCGACTATCACGCGCCGATGCACGGCACGTATCTGCTGCGGAAACCGAAAGCCGGCGAGCAAGGCTAGACAAGAACAACAAACAGGGCTGCGAGACAAAGCAGAACCGGAACAACAATGAAGCCGGCCGACATCCTCATCGCCATCATGGTGGCGATCATCTGGGGGCTTGCCTTCGTGGCCAGTCGGATCGCGCTTGACGAGCTTTCGCCGGAGCTGATGACGGCGTTGCGCTTTATGATCGCCGCGGTGCCGTGCCTGTTCATTCCCAAGCCGAAGGTCGCCTGGTCACTGCTGATCGCGATCAGCTTCACGCTGTTCCTCGGTCAGTTCCTGTCGCAGGCCTACGGCATCGCTCATGGAGTGCCCGTGGGCCTGACCAGCGTCGTCGTGCAGAGCCAGGCGCTGTTTACGATCGGCTTTGCCGCGCTCGCATTCGGCGAGCGGCCGACGCCGGTGCAGACGCTCGGCATCGCCATCGCCGCGATGGGCTTGCTGATGATCTGCGGCACCGTCGGCTATGATTTCAGCGTCGGCGCCTTCGCGGTTCTGATGGTCTCGCCGCTCAGCTTTGCCATCGGCAATCTGCTGCTGCGCGGCGCGCGCGGCGTGCCGATGTTCGATCTGTTCGCCTGGCTCTGCCTCGCCTCGGCCGTGCCGCTGTTCGTGCTGGCGCTGATCGCCAACGGACCGGCGCCGACCTGGACGTCGCTGATGCACATGTCGCTCACATCGGCGCTCTGTATGCTGATGCTCGGCGGCATTTCCACCAGCATCGCCTATTGGCTGTGGGGCCGGCTCTTGCGCGACTATCCGGCTGCGCAAGTGGTGCCGTTCGCGCTGTTGGTGCCGTTCGTGGGCGCGGCGGCCTCCAGTATCATCTTCGGCGAACGCTTCGGGCCGCTTCGCCTCGCCGGCATGCTGACCGTGATCGGCGGGATCGCCGTGATGGTGCTGGCGAAGCGCCCGCAAGTCCTGCCGAAGACTGCGTGAGGTGATGATGACCTACTCGCTGTTCTACGCCTTCCTCGTCTTCATGGTCGTGATGTACTTCACGCCCGGGCCGAACAACATCATGCTGCTGTCCTCCGGCCTGACCTACGGCTTCCGCCGCACCATCCCGCACATCGTCGGCATCGTGCTCGGCTTCGCCTTCATGGTCGCCGCGGTCGGCCTCGGGCTCGGCTCCGTGTTCCTCGCCTATCCGATCCTCCAGACCATCCTGAAATATGCCGGCGCGGCCTACCTGATCTATCTCGCGGCCGCGATCGCCATGGCCGGTCCGGCCAAGCCGGGCGAGGAGAATGGCCGCGGCCCGATGACCTTCTGGGGCGCGGCCATGTTCCAGTGGATCAATGCCAAGGGCTGGGTGATCGTGATAGGCACCATCACCGCCTATGCCGCGATCGCCCAATTCCCGCTCAACATCGCCATTCAGACCGTGATCAGCCTCGTCGTCGGCACAGTCTCGACCGTGGTCTGGGCGCTGTTCGGCACCGCGCTGCGGCCGGTCCTGACCTCCGAGCGGCTGGTGCGCGCCTTCAACATCCTGATGGCGATCCTGCTGCTGGCCTCCCTCTACCCCGTTTTCATGGATGCATGATGTCGCGGATTTCCATGCAGAAACGGGTTTCCCTCAGGGCTGAAAATGCTCTAGACAGCCCCCGAAATCCGCAAATTTCACCCTTCGGACACTGACCATTGGCCGATTTCGGCCCTGAACGAGGAAACGACCTATGCGTGTTTATTACGATCGCGACGCCGACCTGAACCTGATCAAGGGCAAGAAGGTCGCCATCGTCGGCTATGGCAGCCAAGGCCATGCCCATGCGCTCAACCTCAAGGATTCCGGCGTCAAGGAAGTGGCGATTGCGCTGCGCAAGGACTCCGGCTCGGTCAAGAAGGCGGAAGCCGCCGGCTTCAAGGTGATGGAAGTTGCGGAAGCTGCCAAATGGGCCGACCTCGTCATGATGCTGACCCCGGACGAGCTCCAGGGCGACATCTATCGTGAGCACCTGCACGACAACATGAAGAAGGGCGCTGCCCTGGTGTTCGCCCACGGCCTCAACGTCCACTTCAACCTGCTCGATCCGCGCGCCGACCTCGACGTGCTGATGATCGCGCCGAAGGGTCCCGGCCACACCGTGCGTTCGGAATATCAGCGCGGCGGCGGCGTGCCCTGCCTGATCGCGATTGCCAAGGACGTCTCGGGTAACGCCCATGACCTCGGCCTGTCCTACGCGTCGGCCGTCGGCGGCGGCCGCGCCGGCATCATCGAGACCACCTTCAAGGAAGAGTGCGAGACCGACCTGTTCGGCGAGCAGGTGGTGCTCTGCGGCGGCCTGGTCGAGCTGATCAAGGGCGGCTACGAGACCCTGGTCGAGGCCGGCTACGCGCCGGAGATGGCTTACTTCGAGTGCCTGCACGAAGTGAAGCTGATCGTCGACCTGATCTATGAAGGCGGCATCGCCAACATGAACTACTCGATCTCCAACACCGCCGAATACGGCGAGTACGTCACCGGCCCGCGCATCATCACCGACGAGACCAAGAAGGAGATGCGCAAGGTTCTGGCCGACATCCAGGGCGGCAAGTTCGCCCGCGACTGGATGCTCGAGAACAAGGTCAACCAGACCTCGTTCAAGGCCACCCGCGCCAAGCTCGCCGCGCACCCGATCGAGGAAGTCGGCGCGAAGCTGCGCGACATGATGCCCTGGATCAAGAAGGGCGCGCTGGTCGACAAGAGCAAGAACTGACGTCTGCGCCGTCATTCCGGGGGCGCGCTCAACGCGCTGCCGGGATGACGAGCGAAGTTCAAGCTTCGCTCCCCAAGCCAAATCTTGGAACTTGGCGACTATGATCGAGCGAGATTGCAAACAGCGGTCTCGCTCTTTTCGTCTCGGCGAGACATCGCTCTCTCATCTTTCCGCGGCCTGGAGCGCAGTTGAGCGGCTCGGCTCCTGCCAAATACGGGCGTCGCATCAGCCCGCCGGGACGGTCTGCCCACGCGGATGGCGGGCCATCGCAATCATGCGCAGCGCCAGCACGATGAGCAGCGGAAGCAGGAAGGCGGCATAGAGCGGCATCGTCGGCACGCGCTTGCCGAACGAGACCATGAACTGGAGCCAGATGTAATAGCCGCCCACAAGATGCAGGGCCCGCCAGGCGCGCGGGCCGATCAATGCGGCGGTGCGGTCGAACGACGTCGCGCTCATGGCGATGATGAAGCCGTAGCCGATGCCGCCGAAGATGTAGGAGGCCATCGAGGTGGCCTCGGCAAATCCGGCCGGATCCATCCCGGCAAACGTCATGATCGCCGCCGCGTGGATGGCGTGGGAGACCGCGAAGCTGAGGCCCAGATAGCGGCGGTTGCGTTTCTGCCAGCGCGTCCAGGCATTGGGCCACAGCCGTGCCAGCGCCGCGGCGCTGAAGGCGAGGCAGAACAACAGGAGCGAGCTTCGTGCCGTGAAGCGGATCACCATCCGAACGCCCTCGACTTCGAACTGCCGCATCGAGGCGATCCATAGGCTGAGGGTGACGAGGCTCAAGCAGAGGACGGCCAGCAGGCGCCAGCCTTCGAGCCAGCTTCGACGTTCGGACATGGCGATCTCCCTCTCTATGTAATCGTCGATTACATTAGGCGTTGAACGCGCCGTCAACGGTGTAATCATTGCTTACATTCACATTCGGGTGAGGCTAGAAGGATCCATGCCTGTCCGTCAGCCGTCCAAGCCGCGCGCCCGCCGCCCCGCCACCGAAGCCCGGCCGTACCATCACGGCGACCTCCGCCGTGTGTTGATCGATGCTGCGCTGCAACTCGCAGCGGAAGGCGCCGAAGTCTCAGTCCGGGAGGCCGCGCGCCGGGCCGCGGTGTCGCCGGGGGCGCCGTTCCGACATTTTCCCAGCCGAGATGCGCTCATGGCGGCCGCAGCCGAGGAGGCGCAGCGGCGCTTTCGCGCCGAGATCGATGCGGCGCTGCGCGAGGCTCCGGCCGCCGATCCGCTCGTCCGCTTCCGCGCCTTCGGTCTCGCCTATTTGCGTTGGGCGATGCGCAATCCCGCGCATTTCGAGATCATCTCGACCGGGCGCTATTTTGCTCATGGCAGCTCGCCGGAGCTGACGCGAGACAATGCCGAGCTGATCGCGCTGACGGAGCAGATGCTGGGTGATGCGGCAGCTCAAGGCCTGCTGCGGTCGGCCGACCTCAAGCGCATCCAGATCGCCGGGCGCGCCCTCGTCTACGGTTTCGCCCGGATGAATCTCGACGGCCACTTCCCCCGATGGGGCGTCGGGGAGGACGAGATCGAGCAGATGGCGGAGGGGGTGATCGATCTGTTCATCGCAGGTATCGCAAAGCCCTAGCGGGCCAGCGGCTCTGGTCGACGCCGTACGGCGCAGCCCGCTAACATTAAGCGAAGGTCGGACCGCGCCGCGCGTTGCCTCTCCTTGACCATTCCGTTACAGTTTTATGACACGGTGCAGGCTTCCGGCTGCTCCGGACGCCCTGGCCGTTTTCAGGTCGGCCAGCCAGGCTTGGCATCACCGCGCCGGACCAGAAGTTGCGTGTCGTCGATGGCGTCCGCGCCCAATCCAGGTCCTTCTGCCACGACCGCCGTGCTGGCGAGCGTCGCCGCGCTCGGCATCTGGCGGCTGCTCGCGGTTGCAGCGCCCCATCTGGCGGCCCTCGCGCTGATGTGCGAGACCGAGACCGATTTCGGCTCGCGCCTGTCCTTCGCGCTGGCCTGGGGAATCCTCAACTTTTTCTGGATCACGCTGCTGCGTCGCCCCGCGCTGTCGGGCGCGCTGTCGCTGACGATGGTCGTCGTGCTGGTGCTGCTGTCGCGGCTCAAGCACGACGTCGCGCAGATGACGGTCAACTTCATCGACTTGATGATGATCGACCGCGACACCGTTGCGTTTCTGTTCACGATCTTCCCGAATTTGCGCTGGTCGGTGATCCTGGCCGGTCTCGTCACGCTGCCGCTGATGTACGCGCTGTGGTGGCTCGACCCGTTCCGCATCCGCCGCCTGCCGGCGCTCGCTTGCAAGCTCGCCTGCCTTGCTGCCCTGGTCGGCTATTCGCTCTATCGCCCGGACGAGGCCTGGCGCGGCTATTACGATGACGGCTATCTCTCGAAATTCTTCCGCTCGGGCGTCACGGCCGTCTCCGACTTTGCGCAGTACGGCTTCATGGAGGCGTCTGCTTCCACCGGCGAGCGGCTCAACATGCCGCTGGTCGATGCCTGCCACCCGGCGGGCCGCCGGCCCAACATCATCTTGATCCATGATGAATCGAGCTTCGACATCCGCGCCGCCCAGGGCATCAAGGTGCCGCCGCGCTATGGCGACCACTTCAAATCGTGGGACGGCAAGCAGCGGACGTTCCTCGCCGAGAGCAACGGCGGGCCGAGCTGGTTCACCGAATACAACGTGTTCGCAGGGCTCTCCTCGCGTTCGTTCGGCCGCTTCGCCTATTTCGTTACGCGCATCGCCTCGAACCGGGTCGAGCGCGGACTGCCGCTGGCGCTGCGCCGCTGCGGCTACGACACGCTGTCGCTCTATCCCGCCCATGGCGGCTTCATGGGCGCGCGCAGCTTCCAGATGACGACGGGAATCGAGCGCTTCCTCGATTCCAAGGATCTGGGCGCCAAGGATGTCGAGCCCGACAGCTTCTTCTACGACAAGGCGCTTCAGCTGATCGGCCAGCAGCCACCGAACAAGCCGCTGTTCGCCTTCATCTATCTCGGTGCCAACCACTTCCCCTGGGAGACCCGCTTCCGTCCCGATTTGCTGCCGAACTGGCGCGCGCCGGGCAATGTGCCGTCCATCGATGAATATCTGCGCCGCCAGACCATGAGCGCCGAGCAGTACAAGGCGTTCGTTGCCGGTCTGAAGAAGAGCTTTCCGGGCGAGCCATTCCTGATCGTGCGCTACGGCGATCATCAGCCGGAGTTTGCGGCTGCCATCCTCGAGCCCGGGCTCGACGAGGGCGCGATCGGCAAGAAGCTCGACACCTACGATGCACGCCTCTACGCGACCTATTACGCCATCGATGCCATCAATTTCGAGCCGGTCGGAAGCCAGGCCGTGATGGACACGATCGACGGTCCATATCTGCCGCTGGTGGTTCAGGAAGCCGCCGGCATCCCGCTCGACCCGTCCTTTGCCGAGCAGAAGGAGATCATGCTCCGCTGCAAAGGCATCTTCTACGGCTGCAAGGACGGTGCCGAGGCGCGGCGGCTGAACCGGCTGTTGATCGACGCGGGGATGATCCGGGGGCTGTAGCCTCTCGCTTGCCGTAAACCTACTGCTTGATCTTCTCCCACAACCACTTCGCCACCGCATTCGGCGAGGAGTTCGCATCGTTGCCGCTGGCGCGCAGGTTTGCCTCGCGCATGGTGGCGATGTCGATCTTGCCGAGCAACGGCTTGAGCGCCGCCTGCAGTCGCTCGTCACCGGAGCGCTTGGGCGCAAGCAGCAGGATGGCGTCATAGGGCGGGATCGCGCGTTTGGGATCGTCGAGCGCTGTGAGCTCGTACTTGGCGATCAAGCCGTCGCTGGTGTAGCCGGCGATGACGTCGACCTCGCCGCTGGCCACGGCCGCATACATGAAGTCCGGTTGCATCTGGCGCTGGGCGCGGAACTGCAGCCCATAGGCCTTTTGCAGCGCCGCCCATTCGGGGCGCGAGAAGAATTCGTAATCGCCGGCAATCGACAGCGTCGCCGCATGCGCAGCGAGATCGGCAGCGGTACGGATATGAAGCGCCTCGGCGCGTCGTCTCGGCATCACCAGCGCATAGGCATTCTCGAAGCCGAGCTCGCCGAGCAGGGTGATGTCGTCCTTGGCGAGCGCCGTCTTCAATTCCGCCACCAGCTCGGCGCGGGGCTTGATGTCGGTGCGATGCAGCTGGTTGGCCCAGAGCGTGCCGGAATAATCGACATAGAGGTCGATGTCGCCGGCCTTCAGCGCGTCGAAGATCACGCTGGAGCCGAGGCCGGAGCGCGCGGCCGCCGAGAGGCCCGCCGCCTCGAGGCGGTCCCTCATCAACGCCGACAGGACATATTGCTCGGCGAAGGTCTTGGCGCCGACCACATAGCCTGACGACGAGCGCCCCATGGTCGGCACCAGCGTGGCTGCGACCAGTGCCGCGATTCCGAGCGCCCCGAGACCGCTGCGCACGCGGTTGCGGCGGCGCAGGCCGTTCTCGATCAGCCCAAGCAACTGGTCGACAGCAAGCGCGAGCAGGGCGGAAGCCACGCAGCCGAACAGCACGAACACCCAGTTCTGGGTCTGGAGGCCGGCAAAGATGTAGTTGCCGAGACTGGTCTGCCCGATCGGCGTCGACAGCGTCGCGGTGCCAATCACCCACACCGCCGCGGTGCGGATGCCGGCCATCATCACCGGCAGCGCCAGCGGCAGCTCGACGATCAGCAGCGATTGCCGCGCGGTCATGCCGACGCCCTTGGCCGCCTCGATCAGCGCGGGATCGATGCCGTTGAGGCCGGTGATGCCGTTGCGCAGCACCGGCAGCATCGAATAGAGCGCCAGTGCCAGCATCGCTGGCAGGAAACCGAACGCGGAGAAGGATATTCCGAACCAGGCCAGCGTGACGGACGCAGCCAGCAGCAGCAGCGGGTAGAACAGCGCGAGCAGCGCCAGCCCGGGTACGGTCTGCACGATGCTGGCCAACGCGAGCAGGATGCCGCGCGGCGCCGGACGATTGCGCGTCAGAATCGCCAGCGGCAGGCTGACGGCGAGGCCGAGCGCGAGGGCGGCGAGGCTCACCCGCACATGGTTGCCGAGGTAGTCCGGCAGGTGCGACAGCGCCTCGCCCCAGCGTGGATCGGTGAAGAGGCTCATGCCGCACCGCCCGTGGGCAGCAACGCATTCAGTCGCTCGACCTGGCGGCGCGGGGTACGCAACAGCTCGAGCACGTAATCGTCGCTGCTGCTCGAGAGCTCCGCAGCCGTACCCTGTGCGAGCAATCGTCCACCGCGCATCACTGCGATGCGATCGGCGAGCAGGATCGCCTCGGTCATGTCATGGGTGATCATCACGGTGGTCAGGCCGAGCTTGCGGTGCAGCGCGCGATAATCGTCGCCGAGCGCATCGCGGGTGAGGGGATCGAGCGCGCCGAACGGCTCGTCCATCAGCACGATGCGGGGCCCTGCCGCGAGCGCCCGCGCCACGCCGACGCGCTGGCGCTCGCCGCCGGAGAGCGCCTCGGGCAGCCGGTCGCGATGCGATGCGCGGTCGAGCTGCACCAGTTCCAGCAGCTCGTCGACGCGCCCTGCAACGGCCGTTTCCGGCTCGCCGAGCAGCTTCGGCGTGATGCCGATATTGTCGGCGACGCTCAGATGCGGAAACAGCCCGCCGCTCTGGAAGACGTAACCGATCCGCCGCCGCAGCGCGACCGGATCGACATTCCGCACGTCCTCGCCTTCGACGGTGACGGTGCCGCTATCGGCCTCGATCAGCCGGTTGGCGAGCCGCAGCAGCGTGGTCTTGCCCGATCCCGAGCCGCCGACGATCGCCACAAACTCGCCCACGGCGATGTCGAGCGACACGTTATCGACGGCTGCAAGGGAGCCGAAGCGCTTGGTGACGTGCTGGTAGCTGATCGCCAGCTTGGAAGACATCGCAGATGAACTCTCTCTTCTCTTGCCCTCCCAAGGGAGGGTAAGAGCGCGGCATAATGGCATGCGTAGCACGCCCGGCGCCTCGATTGAACTTGGCCGCGTGAGCGGCTAAGGCATCGGGCTGAGTTGGAGGAAGCACATGACGACGCCCACGGCAGTGGCGCTGGAAGATACCAAGGTTGCGTTCCGGCTAGGGGACGGCCGGGTCTATACGGCGGTGGAGAAGGCCCATCTCGCGGTCGCGCAGGGCGAGTTTGTTGCCATTGTCGGGCCAACAGGGTGCGGAAAATCGACGCTGCTCAACGTCGCGGCGGGCCTGCTGAAGCCAGCCGCAGGCAGAGTCAGGATTTTCGACCAGCCATTGGCAGCGCTGAATCGGGATGCCGGCTATTTGTTCCAGGCGGACGCGCTGTTCCCCTGGAAGACCGCGCTCGATAATGTCGCGATCGGGCTCGAGGTCAAGGGCACGCCGCGCACTGAAGCGTTGTCGCAGGCGCAGAAATGGCTGACCGCCGTCGGCCTCGGCGCCTTCGCGAACCGCTATCCGCACATGCTTTCGGGGGGCCAGCGCAAGCGCGTGGCGCTGGCGCAGGTGCTGATCCGCGATCCGAAGATCCTGTTGATGGACGAGCCGTTCGGGCCGCTGGATGCGCAGACGCGCCAAGTGATGGGCAACCTGCTGCTGGATTTGTGGAATGCCGACCGCAAGGCCGTGCTGTTCGTCACCCACGATCTCGAAGAGGCGATCGCGCTCGCCGACCGCGTCGTCATCATGTCGGCGGGGCCGTCCTCGCGCATCATCGGCGACTGGCGCGTCGGGCTTGCCCGCCCGCGCGACATCTTCGAGGTGCGCCTCGACAAGGAATTCCATGCGCTCCATCGCGAAATCTGGAGCGTGCTGAAGGACGAGGTGATGAAGGGATACGCACAGTCCACCCGGGCGGCGGAGGCGATCTGATGTCGCGCACGACGCTGTTTGCGCTGCAGGTCCTGGTCGCTGTCGTCGGGCTGGTGCTGTGGCAGGTGCTGTCGACCGTCCCCGTGTTCGGCAAGATCCTGCTGCCGCCGTTCTTCTTCTCCAACCCGGTCGACGTGTTCAGCCAGATCGTGAAATGGTTCGCCTCCGGCGTGATCTGGAAGCACCTCGGCATCACGCTTGCGGAATCGATCCTCGCCTTCGTGATCGGATCGCTCGGCGGGGTTCTGGTCGGCTTCTGGTTCGCGCGCCAGCCGCTGGTCGCCGCGGTGTTCGACCCCTACGTGAAGATGGTCAACGCCCTGCCGCGTGTCGTGCTGGCGCCGATCTTCGCGCTGTGGCTCGGGCTCGGCATCTGGTCCAAGGTCGCGCTCGGCGTCACCCTGGTGTTCTTCATCGTCTTTTTCAATGTCTATCAGGGCGTCAAGGAGGTCAGCCGGACCGTGCTCGACAATGGCCGCATGCTCGGCATGAGCGAGCGGCAGTTGATGCAGCACGTCTATTGGCCCTCGGCGCTGTCATGGATGTTCTCCTCGCTTCATACCTCCGTCGGCTTCGCCGTGGTCGGCGCGGTGGTCGGCGAATATCTGGGATCGGCGGCCGGGCTCGGCTATTTGATCCAGCAGGCCGAAGGCATCTTCGATGTCGCCGGCGTGTTCGCCGGCATGTTCGTGCTGTCGGCGTTCGTCATCCTGATCGATTTCGGCGTCACCTTGGTGGAGCGGCGCCTCCTGGTGTGGCGGCCGGCCGCGTCGGACGGGCGGGGGTAGCAAGCAGGTCTATGATTGCATCGCCGAAGGGCTGATCAGGCAGTGCTTCTCAAGCCAGCCCCGCTGCTCTATGGTGCCGCCGGCCGAACGGAGGAAACCAATGAAGAACACGATTGTCAGGCTCGCCGGCGCACTGCTCGCGCTGACGCTCACCACCTCGCTTGCCGCGGCGCAAAGCAAGGTCACCATCGCGATCGGCGGCGGCTCCTGCCTGTGCTATCTGCCGACGGTGCTTGCAAAGCAGCTCGGCGAATACGAGAAGGCCGGCCTCAATGTCGAGTTGGTCGACCTCAAGGGCGGTTCGGACGCGCTCAAGGCCGTTCTCGGCGGCAGCGCCGATGTGGTCTCAGGCTATTTCGACCATTGCGTCAATCTGGCCGCCAAGAAGCAGGAGCTGCAGGCTTTCGTGGTTTATGATCGCTATCCCGGCCTCGTGCTCGTGGTTGCGCCCTCGCGAACCAACGACATCAAGTCGGTCAAGGATCTCGCCGGCAAGAAGGTCGGCGTCAGCGCGCCCGGTTCCTCCACCGACTTCTTCCTGAAATATATGCTGAAGAAGAACGGCATCGATCCCACCAGCACGGCCGTGATCGGGGTCGGCCTCGGAGCCACCGCCGTCGCCGCGATGGAGCAGGGCCAGATCGATGCGGCCGTGATGCTCGATCCCTCCGTCACCGTGCTCCAAGGCAGCCACAAGGATCTGCGCATTCTTTCCGACACCCGCACCCAGAAGGACACGCTCGAGACGTTCGGCGGCGAATATCCGGGCGGCGCGCTGTACACGACGGCGGCCTGGATCAACAGCCACGAGAAGGAGACGCAGGCACTCACCAATGCAATCCTTGCAACGCTCGCCTGGATTCATTCGCACACTCCCGAGGAGATCATGGCGAAGATGCCGGAGCAGATGGTCGGCAAGAACAAGGATCTCTATCTCGCCGCACTGAAGAATACGATCCCGATGTATTCCGAGACCGGCAAGATGGACCCGAAGGGTGCGGACGCCGTGCTTGCAGTGTTCAGCGTCGGCTCGCCCGAGGTAGCGAACGCCAAGATCGACGTCAGCAAGACCTTCACCAACAAATTCGTCGAGCAGGCCAAGAAGACAACGGGGAGCGCCAAATAGCCGACGCGATGGCGTGCTATCAGGCGTCATGACGTCACCGGTCATATATCGCGTCGCGACGCTCGATCTTGCGGTGTGGCCGATCGTCTGGCCGTTCGCCGAGGAACGGCGCGCCGAGATCGCGGCGCATTTCGCCGAGAAGCAGCGCGAGCGGCCGAAAATCTGGAACGGCCGCGTCCTGCTCGGGCGCGATGCCGTGTTCAACGATGGTCACCTGACGGCGACCTATTTCGAGACGGATTTCGCAAGCTTCCTCGCCTGGCGCGACTGGGGCTTTCCCGACAAGACCGTGTTCAACGGCTTCGGCATGGGCGCGTTGCGCGCCTCCGACGGCGCCTTCATCATGGGCGAGATGGCGCCCCACACCGCCAATGCGGGCCGCATTTATTTCCCCTCGGGAACGCCTGATCTCGACGACGTCAGGGACGGCGCGCTCGACATTCCCGGCAGTGTCGTCCGCGAGCTCGGTGAGGAGACCGGCCTGACCGCGGCCGACTATCGGATCGAGCCGGGCTGGCATTGCGTGGTCACAGGCCCCACGATCGCGATGTTGCAGGTCATCAACCTGGACATGCCGGGCGATATGGCTCGCGCCCGGATCGAAGCCAACCTTGCGCGCGAGACCGAGCCGGAGCTGTCCGCCATTCACCTCGTGCGCGGGACCAGCGATCTCAGGCCGTCCATGCCGCGATTTGTCACGGCCTTCGTCGAGCAGCAGTTCGCAGCGCGCTGATCCGCGAGGCTTGACATCGCCGCGCGCAGCCCATGTGATGGGCCGAAGAATTGCACCAAGAATGCAATGCACAATCGTCCAGGGAGGTTTTGATGCGCCTGCGCATGGCTGCCCGCTTGGTACGTGGGCTGTTGGTCGCGATATCAGCGACGGGCTTGGCGGTGTCTGCCGAGGCTCAAGAGAAAAAGCTCAAGATCGGCGTCATCTACGATCTGACCGGCCCGCTCGCCGGCGGTGGTTCGGAGCTTCAGTACACCGGCGCAAGGATCATGCTGGATCAGTACAGCGCGAAGGACGTCGAAGGCTACAAGATCGAGGCGATCTATGCCGATGCTCAGAGCAAGCCGGATATCGCCATCAATGAAGCGATCCGTTTGATCGAGCAGGAAAAGGTCGACATGCTGCTCGGCTTCTTCTCCTCGGCGCAATGCGTGCCGGTGGCCGCGCGGGTCGAGCAGTTGAAGAAGTTCATGTGGATCACGACCTGCATTTCGTCGGCAGTGCTGGAGAACAAGAACTACAAATACGTGTTTCGCCCGCAGGCCTCCGGCGATCAGTTCGGCATGATGACGATGGACTTCATCGCGCAGAACGCGAAGGAAAAGCTGGGCAAGGATCCGAAGGACCTGCGGGTCGCCATCATCCACGAGGACGGCGCCTACGGCGTCGACGTTGCCAAAGGCAACGAGGCCGGTGCCAAGAAGGCCGGTTTCAACATCGTGCTCAGAGAGGGCTATTCGGCCACGGCCCCGGATCTGTCTGCGCTGGTCACCAAGCTGAAGCGGGCCAAGCCGGATGTGGTGTTCCATACGGGCTACAATCCCGACATCACCCTGTTGCTTCGGCAAGCCCGCGAGCAGGGGCTGAAGTTCGGCGCACTGGTAGGACATGGCGCCGGCTACGGGGTCTATGAGAAGCTGAAGGAGGGCCTGGGCGCCGACGTCAACTACGTCTTCAACACCGATCCGATCTCGATCTGGCTCGCCAACCAGAAGAGCATGGATCCGAAGCTGCCGCCGATCATCAAGGCGGTCGGCGAGGAGTTCGACAAGCGCAAGCCGGGCGTTGCCATTCGTTCGGCCCATGTCGGCATGGCTGCGTCCAACACCTATTTGTTCCTGACCGACGTGCTGCCGCGAGCGATCAAGAAGTATGGCGGCGTCGATCCCGATTCCCTGCGCAAGGCAGCACTGGACACCGACATACCCGAAGGCGGCACCATGCTCGGCTTCGGCGTCAAATTCCATGGCGAGGGCTCGCCAATGGCCGGCCAGAACGAGCGCTCGTTCCCGGTCGTGATCCAATACGTCGACGACAAGTCCTATGTGGTGTGGCCCAAGAGCCAGGCGCAGCGCGAGGCCGTGCTGCCGCTGCCCAAGGGCACCACCTACAGCAACCAATAGCGGAGTGCTGCGGTGTTGGAAGTCAGCGGATTGGTGAAGCGGTTTGGCGGCTTCACCGCCGTGAACAACGTCTCGTTCCGGGTCGACCAGGGCGAGATCCTCGGGCTGATCGGCCCCAATGGCTCGGGCAAGAGCACGATCTTCAACATGCTCTCCGGCACGCTGGCGCCGACCGCCGGATCGATCCTGTTCGCCGGGCACGAGATCGCGGGCCTTGCGCCGCACCGGATCATCAACAGCGGCATCGGCCGGACCTTCCAGATTCCGCGGCCGTTCCGCCGTCTCACCATTTTCGAGAATGTCGCGCTTGCCGGCTTCTACGGCCAGGGCCGCCACAGCCGGGCCAAGGCCGAGGAGGCGGCCGAGCGGTCGCTGGCGATGGTCGGCCTGCCGACCGACCGCCATGCCAGCGTCGACGGACTTGGCGCGGCGGGGCTGAAGAAGCTCGAGCTGGCGAAGGCGCTCGCCACCGCGCCGAAGCTGTTGCTCGCCGACGAGAGCCTCGGCGGGCTCGACGAGGCCGAGATGGACCAGGCCGCCGACATGCTGCGCAACATCCGCGACGAGCTCGGCATCACCATCATCTGGGTCGAGCACATCATGGGCGTCCTGATGCGCGTCGTCGACCGCGTCATGGTGCTCGATCACGGCGAGAAGATCTCGGAAGGCCTGCCAAGCGCGGTCGCGGGCGATCCGCGCGTCATCGAGGTCTATCTCGGCACCGACGCCGAGACCACGCAGGCCGCGGCCGCCGAAGCGCGCCGCCGCGCAGGGGGGTAGGCGATGCTGGAGCTTCGCGGCGTCAATGCCGGCTATGGCACCTTCCAGGCGCTGTTCGACGTCAATCTCGACGTGCGGGCCGGCGAAGCCGTCGGCGTGATCGGCCCCAACGGCGCCGGCAAGACCACCTTGATGCGCGTCATCTCCGGCCTGATCCGTCCCTCGCGCGGATCGATCAAGATGGAGGGCGTCGACGTTGTCGCGACAGCGCCGCACAAGATCGTCAGCCTCGGCATCGCGCATGTGCCGGAGAACCGGCGGCTGTTTCCGCAGCTCACGGTCGACGACAATCTCAAGATGGGCGCCTTCATGAAGGAGGCGCGAGACCACTACGCCGAGCGGCTGGAGGTCGTGTTCGACCTGTTTCCGCGCCTGAAGGAGCGCCGTCACCAGATGGCCGGTACCATGTCCGGCGGCGAGCAGCAGATGTGCGCCATCGGCCGCGCGATGATGTCCAATCCGAAACTGTTGCTGCTCGACGAACCCTCGGCGGGGCTCGCGCCGGTGGTGGTGCAGCAGGTGTTCGAGCTGGTGAAGCGGATTCGCGCCAGCGGCCTGACCGTGCTGATCGTCGAGCAGAACGTGCAGCAGGTGCTGAAAGTGGTCGACCGGGCCTATCTGATCGAGGCGGGCACGATCCGCGCCTCCGGCACCTCGGCCGAGATGCTGGCGAGCGACACGGTCAAGGAAGCTTATCTCGGGGTGTGACGGGCATGCAGGCGTTCCTGGACGTATTCGACATCTACCTGCTGGAGGCCGTCATCAACGGCATCCTGCTCGGCGGCGTGCTGGCGCTTCTTGCGCTGGGGCTCAACCTGATCTTCGGTGTCATCGACGTGACCTGGATCTGCTACGCCGAGCTCGTCATGATCGGCATGTACGGCATGTATTTCATGGTGCAGTATTACGGCGTCAGCTATTTCGTTGCCGCCCCGCTCACCATCCTGCTCGTCGCCGTGCTTGGCGCGGCGCTGCACTACCTCGTCATCGCGCCGCTGCTGACCGCACCCCCGATCAACCAGCTGCTCGCGACCGGCGGCGTGCTGTTCGTGCTGCAGAGCTTTGCCACGGTCGCGTTCGGCATCGACTTCCGCAATCTCGGCATCCGCCTGCCGGTGCTCGCCTTCGGCGACATGAATTTCAGCTACGCGCGACTGCTTTCGTTCGTCGCCGCGCTGGTCGGCATGGTCGCGGTCTATCTGTTCATGACGCGCACCTTCACCGGCACTGCGATCCGCGCCATCTCGCAGGACCGGCAGATCATGGCGCTGATGGGAGTCGACACCAAGCGGATCTACCTGATCACGTCGGCGCTCGGCGGCGCGCTCGCCGGCCTCGCCGCCTGCCTCCTGGTGCTGCAATACGACGTGCATCCTTTCGTCGGCCTGTCCTTCGGGCCGATCACCTTCCTGATCTGCGTGCTCGGCGGCCTCGGCAATTTCATCGGCGGCTTCATCGCCGCCTTCGTGTTCGCCGAGATCATCTCGCTCGGCGGCCTGTTCTCCGACCTCGAATGGGGCTATGTGCTCGCCTTCGCGTTCTTCATCGTCATGATGTTCATCCGGCCCGCGGGCCTGCTTGCGAGGCGCCGATGACGGGGCAGGGGCGGCTTGCTGCATGGGGCGTGGGGCTGGCGGCGCTGGTCGCGCTGCCCTTCGTCTATCGCGATCCCTATCATCTGCACATCCTGGTGCTGATCCTGATCTGGTCGTTCGCCTATACGTCCTGGTCGATGATGGGACGGTTCGGCCTCGTCTCGCTCGGCCATGGCGGCTTCATGGGGATCGGCGCTTACGTCACCGCGCTGTTGTGGAATCATGCAGGCCTGTCGCCCTGGATCGGCATTCCCATCAGCATGGCGGCGGCCGGCGCGCTGGCGATGATCGTCGGCTATCCCTGCTTCCGCTTTCGCATCACCGGGCACTATTTCGTGCTGGTGACGCTGGCGCTGTCAGGCATCGTGCTCCAGGTCATCACCGCGACGCGCGACTATACCGGCGGCTCGCTCGGCTACACCCCGAACCGCGCGTCCGGCAACAAGCTGCTGGCGCTGCAATTCGACGACAAGACCACCTGGTACCTGATCGCGCTGGCGGTCTGGCTGTTCGGCATCGTGGTCTGGCACTGGGTCGACCGCAGCATGGCGCGATATGCGCTGGAGGCGATCTCGGAGGATGAGGACGCCGCGGCCGCGGCCGGTGTCGACGTCACCGCCGAGAAGCTGAAGATCACGCTGCTGAGCGCGCTGATGACGGCGCTGGCGGGCGCGATCTACTGCCAGTACCAGATGTTCATCACCCCGGACACGGTCAGCGGCATCGCGGTCTCGTTGCAGATGGTGTTCGCCGCGATCGTCGGCGGGCTGTTCGTCTCGCTCGGCCCGACCGTCGGCGCCATCATCACCATTCTGCTGGCGGAAAGCTTGCGCATCGGTTTCGGCACCAAGGCGGTCGGCTGGGACAATCTCGTCTACGGCGTGCTGCTCGTGCTCTTCATCATATTCCTTCCCAAGGGCATCCTTGGTAGCTTGCTCGATCGATTGAAGTTGCAACGCAAGGTGCCCCGCGCTCATGAGCAAAAAGCCGTTCAAGTCGCTCGCCCAGGAGCTTGACCGTTACATCACGCCGTTTCGCTACGATGGCTCGGGCAAGTTTCACCTCAAGGACCACAAGACCGACGAGAAGGGCGATCTCGACAAGGAGAAGGCGCAGGCGATCCTCGACGCCAACAAGCAGCGGCTGGTCGGGTTTCAGGAGAAGCTCTACGCCCAGGACCGCTGGTCGCTCCTGATCGTGTTCCAGGCGATGGACGCCGCTGGCAAGGATTCCGCGATCAAGGCGATCTTCGAGGGCATCAATCCGCAGGGCTGCGAGGTCACGGCCTTCAAGGCGCCGAGCAGCAAGGAGCTCGACCACGACTTCCTCTGGCGCCACGCGGTCGCGCTGCCCGAGCGCGGCCATATCGGCATCTTCAACCGCTCGCATTACGAGGAATGCCTGGTGACGCGCGTACATCCCGAGATTCTCGCCAAGGAGAAGTTGCCGCCAAGGCTCGTCACCAAGAACATCTGGAAAGAGCGGTTCGAGGACATCTCCGCCTTCGAGCGTTATCTCTGCCGCAATGGCACCGTGGTGCTGAAGTTCTTTCTCAACCTGTCCAAGGAAGAACAGCGCGAGCGCTTCCTCGCGCGGCTGGACGATCCGGCCAAGCAGTGGAAGTTCTCCATGGACGACATCAGGGAGCGTGCGCTGTGGCCGCGCTACCAGGCAGTCTACCAGGACATCGTCCGGCACACCGCGACCTCCCACGCGCCCTGGTACGTCGTCCCCGCCGATCACAAATGGTTCGCCCGCGTCGTGATCGGCTCGGTGATCAACGCCGAGCTGGAAAAGCTCGACCTGCGCTTTCCCCGCGCCGACAAGGCCTCGCTGGAGGAGTTCAAAGAGGTGCGCAAGGCGCTGGAGAAAGAAGGGACGGGAGGCAGGAAGCAAGCAAAGTGACAGCCGGCGGGACCACGAACTGCAAGAACGTCAACTTCGCGCTCCAGGGCGGCGGCGCGCACGGCGCCTTCGTCTGGGGCGTGCTCGACCAGGTGCTCGAGGACGGCAGGCTCGCGATCGAGGCGATCAGCGCCACCAGTGCCGGCGCGATGAATGCGGTGGCGATGGCCTCCGGCATGGCGCATGGAGGCGCGGAGGCCGCGCGCGAGAGCCTGCACGCGTTCTGGTACGAAGTGTCGCGCATGGACATGGCGTACGATCTGATGTCGCCGCTGAACCAGTGGATCCAGGCCCTGAAGCTGCCGCCGGAATATCATCCGGTCCACGCCTTCATCCATACGTTGACGCATACGCTGCCGCCGAACCTGCTCAATCCCTTTCACTTCAATCCGCTCCGCGCGCTGCTGCAGCGCGTGATCGATTTCGACCGGCTCAATTCCTCGCCCGATGCGCCGCAGCTGTTTCTCAACGCCACCAACGTCCGCACCGGCAAGATCAAGGTATTCCAGAGCCCGCTGCTGACGGCGGAAACCGTGCTCGCCTCGGCCTGCCTGCCGCCCTATTTCCAGGCCGTCGAGATCGATGGCGAGCATTACTGGGACGGTGGCTATCTCGGTAATCCCGCGATCTATCCGTTGATCTACCGCAAGGGCAGTCACGACGTCGTCATCGTGCAGGTGACGGCGATCCGGCGCGACGAGCTGCCGGCCAGTGCCGCCGATGTCCTCCACCGCATCAACGAGATCAGCTTCAATTCGTCCTTGATGCGCGAGATGCGCGCGATCGCCTTCGCCACCCGGCTGATCGACGACGGCGAGCTCGACAACAACAAGCACAGCCGCATGTACATGCATTGGATCGGCAACGACGCGCTGATGTCGCAGCTCGGCACGGCCACGCAGTTCCACCCCGAATGGAGCCTGTTGTGCCGCCTGCGCGATGAGGGCCGCGAGGCGGCGCGCAACTGGCTGGCGCGAAACTTCGACCGGATCGGAAAGGCCTCGACCGTCGACCTGGCCGAGATGTTTCTCTAGGCGCGCGGGTGGCCTTCGACCAAAAGTGCGAAAACAACCCCATGCACAGTAGCCGGGCATAGCGGAATCAATGGCTTATCGACTCTCATCATCCGCGATGCGGATTCCACGAAATTCGTTTGCATCGTCGGGCAAAACAGGGGCATGATGTCACCATGCCCGCTGCCTTCTGAGATTGCTCACTTCGCGCGAAAGCGATTTGCATGGCGGAACTCGGGTCGTCAAATTTGATCATCAGATCATTGATCCCGCTTGACAGTTTTGTGTCGCAGGAGGACCATGCCCATGGTCGCAACCAAGCGACGCGCAACGTCCACCTCATGAGCAAGGGGAGGTCTATGACACCACCTCCGCAAATCCAGCCGCGTTAATTGCGATGGAGCTCGTTCGGACTATCGCATAGCGGCGCAAACCGCGAACGGCACGCCGGGACAAGGTTTAGCGGGCTGCATCAGTGAGGCAAAGCCCCTACCTTCCCGGCGCTGTATTTTGATCGCGTCGATCGTGTCGGATAGCCGTGCAGGCTGCCGCACCAAAGTTCATTGACACTCCGCTCCTCTTGATCTCCTGGTTGATCCGCAAACGGGTCGTTGCGCGCGCTGACGGGACATCAGCTCCCGATCCTGCGCTGCGGCAAATGCCAAGAGAATGTCGTCTCGAAGGCCAACTTCCGACACAGGCTGGGGGCGAATAGCGCAGATCCGACATGACGGATGTGCTTCGGCGGTGACGGCCACGACACCGCGGGCGCATTCTTTTTTCCAGGGAATCTTCGTGTCGTCAAAGCTCGTCCCGGCGCTTCTCGCCGCTCTTTTCCTCGCGATCTCTTCTCTCTCCTGCGCCCGCGCCGATGCGCCGGCCGCGAACGGAGCCGCGGCGCTATCGCCTGACGAAGCCAGGCGTGCGTTAGACACGCTCCAGGACGACAAGAAGCGCGCGCAGATGATCGATACGCTCCGTGCGATCGCGAGCGCATCTGGTCCGCAACAGCCCGCGCCGCAGCCGAATTCGCCGATCCCGCTTTCGGCCGACGGCCTCGGTGCGCAGCTGATGCTCACGGTCTCGGAGGAGATCGGCGAGATCTCGCGTGAGATCGCCGGCATGGCGCGGACGCTCACGCATTTTCCGGCGTTCTATTACTGGATCGTGCGCACCGCGAACGATCCCGCGGCTTACAATCTTCTGATCGAGATCGCCTGGAAGCTGGCGCTGGTGCTCGGCTGCGCCCTCTCGGCCGAATGGGTGATCTTCCGCCTGATCCGCCGGCCGGTCGCGTTCCTGGAAGGACGCGTGCCGCAAGCCGCGCGCCTGCCGGCACCGGTGCCGCCGCCTGCCGATCCGCCATCGTCAGTCGCCAACGTTACGCCGGCACCTGAACTGCAGGAGCGACGCCACAGCCTTGCGCGGGTCTGGCAGATCATGCTGCGCCTGCCCTTCGTGCTCGGGCGTTTCGTGCTCGAGCTGCTTCCCGTGCTCGTCTTCGTCGGCGTCGCCACCGCGCTGCTCGGGACGGAGGTTGGAGAACCGACAACCGTCCGCCTCGTTATCCTCGCCGTCGTCAACGCCTATGCGTTCTCGCGCGGGCTGATCTGCCTGGTTCGGGCGCTGGCGGGGCCGTTCGGCCTGTTTCCGGTGCGCGCGGAGACCGCCGCCTATATCGAGATCTGGGCGCGCCGCATCGTCGGCGTCGGCGTCTCCGGCATCGCCTTTGCCAATGTGGCGCTGCTGCTCGGCCTGCACCGCGCCGGCTACGCCGCGCTGCTGCGCATGGTGATGCTGGTCGTGCACCTCTTCATCGCCGTCATCATCCTGCAATGCCGCCGCCAGGTCGCCGATGCCATCCGCGCCCCGGCCGAGCGGCAGGGGATCACGGACCGTTTGCGCAACCGCATCGCCGGCGGCTGGCACTATCTTGCCATCGCGCTCGACCTCGCGCTCTGGGCGGTGTGGGCGCTCAATATCCGCAACGGCTATTCGCTGCTGCTGCAATATTTCGTCGGCACGATCGCAGTGGCTCTGATCACGCGTGTCGTCATCATGCTGACGCTGAGCCTGATCGACCGCGGCTTCCGCATCAGGCCGGAGATCCTCCAGCGCTTTCCCGGCCTCGAGATCCGTGCCAACCGCTATCTGCCGCTGCTGCGCAGGATCGTATCGGGCGTGATCGCCTTCATCGGTTTCGTGGCGGTGCTCGAGGTCTGGGGCGTGGACGCGATCGTCTGGTTCTATGGCGGCCAGATCGGCAGCCGGCTGATCTCGGCCGTGGTGACCATCGGCCTCGCCGTGTTCATCGCCGCGGCCATCTGGGAAGCCAGCAATGCGCTGCTGGACCGCCAGATCAACACGCTGTCGCGGGACGGGCACTATGCCCGCGCCGCGCGGTTGCGCACCTTCCAGCCGATGCTGCGCACCGCGCTGCTCTGCCTGATCGCGACAATCGTCGGCCTCACGGCGCTCAGCGAGATCGGCGTCAATGTCGCCCCGCTGCTGGCGGGCGCCGGCATCGTCGGCATTGCGATCGGTTTCGGCTCGCAGAAGCTGGTGCAGGATCTCATCACCGGCCTATTCCTGCTGCTTGAGAATACGGTGCAGGTCGGCGACACCGTCAGCGTGTCCGGGCTGTCGGGCGTCGTCGAGAACGTCTCGATCCGCACCATCCGCCTGCGCGCGGGCGACGGCGCCGTGCATATCGTGCCGTTCAGCGCGGTCACGACCATCACCAATGCCAGCCGCGGCGCCGGCAACGCCTCGGTCAGCGTCAACGTCGCCTACAAGGAAGACACCGACCGCGCCGGCCAGATCCTCAAGGACATCGTCGACGAGATGCGCCGTGAAGCGGACTTCCGCGCGCTCATCCGCGGCGATCTCGAGCTGTGGGGCGTCGACAAGGTCGACGGCGCGATGGTGTCGATCGTCGGCCAGATCCGGTGCACCGAGGCCGGCCGCTGGCCGGTCCAGCGCGAATTCAACCGCCGCATGAAGCTGCGCTTCCAGCAGAACGGCATCGAGATCGCATCGGCGACACAGACGATCCTGATGCACATCGCGCCACCGGTCGATGGCGCTGCCCATCTGACGCCGCGGCGGGCGGCGGGGTAGTCGCCCGGCGAAAATTTCCGGCTTGCCTCCGTCGACCCGGCAGCGTTCACTTGGACTTCAGCCCGCTGCCACATGCGGGCGACGACAATGGGTGGGTGGAATGATACGAGGGCTGTGGGCCGCCGTGCGCGGCCATGTGATGGCGTTGTGCGCCTTGGTCGCATCTTCAGCGTGGATTGCACCGGGGCATGCGCAGCCGTTTCCCGCGCGCCCCATCGCCCTCATCGTGCCGTTCGCTGCGGGCGGCCCGACCGACACGCTGGCGCGGATCCTTTCGGAGCGGATCGCCGCCGAGCTGCGCACCACGGTCGTGGTCGAGAACGTCGCCGGTGCCTCCGGCAGCATCGCCGGTGCCCGCGCCGCCCGTGCGACGCCTGACGGCACCACGGTCACGATCGGTCATTGGGGTACGCACGTGCTGAACGGCGCGATCCTCAAGCTGCCTTACGACGTCGTGAGCGATTTCGAGCCGATCGCAATGATCGCGATGGGCACGCAGCTGATCGTCGGCCGGAAGTCCCTCGAGGCAACCAATCTCAAGGAGCTGATCGCCTGGCTGAAGGCCAATTCCGGCAAGGCCACCGCGGGGACCTCCGGGGCGGGCACAGGGGCCCATGTCGCCGCGGTCTTCTTCAAGGACAAGACCGGTACCGACTTCCAGTTCGTGCCCTACCGCGGTGCCGGGCCCGCCATGATCGATCTGGTCGCCGGGCAGATCGACATCATGTTCGACCAGGCGGCGAACTCGCTGGCACACGTCAAGAACGGTGCGATCAAGGCGTTCGCGGTGACGTCGCCGACAAGGCTTGCGTCTGCGCCCGACGTGCCGACCGTCGACGAGGCGGGTCTGCCTGGGCTTTATATTTCCTACTGGCACGGCATATGGGCACCGAAAAACACGCCGAAGGATATCGTTGCCAAGCTCAATGCGGCCATTATCGCGGCGCTGGCCGACGCGTCCGTCAAGCAGCGCTTTGCCGAACTGGGGCAGGAGATTCCGTCGCCGGAGCAGCAGACCCCCGCAGCCCTGGCCGCTTTCCAGAAGGCCGAGACCGAAAAATGGTGGCCGATCGTGAAGGCGGCGGACATCAAGCCGGAGTAGCTGCAACGGAGGATGCCCGTCATTCCGGGGCGCCCGAGGGCGAACTACGGTGCGCAATTGCGCACCTGAGAATCCATCGGGCCGTAGAGATTGCCGCGCAATGGATTCCGGGTTCGCGCTGACGCGCGCCCCGGAATGACGAGACGAGAGAGCCGCCGCCGTTTCTATTTCCTCACCGTCAGGAAACTAGGTTTGCCGCGTTAACGTTTTCGCGCGCATAGCAGTCGTTCGCACAGTCTCGCTGCGGTGCGAGATCACGATCGCGGCCGGAGACCGCTACGTCCTTGATCTCGACTGAACCCTGGCCGACAATGGCTGCCGTTCAATAGGAAGCTTCTTGGGGGAATCGTGAATAGACCTGCTCGGGTCAGCGCCCATTCGACATCATCCGAGACCGCGCACGGCATGACGCTGCTGCGCGACCCCCTGCTCAACAAGGGCACGGCTTTCACGGAAGCGGAGCGCGCCGCGCTCGGCTTGCGCGGCCTGTTGCCGCCCTGCGTGCTGACGATGGAGACGCAGGCTCAGCGCGTGCTCACCAATCTGCGCACGCTGCCGACGGATCTGGAAAAATACGTTGCCCTGAACGCGCTGCACGACCGCAACGAGGCGCTGTTCTTCCGCCTCGTCGTCGACAATATCGACGAGATCCAGCCGATCATCTACACGCCGACGGTCGGGCTTGCCTGCCAGAAATACGGCCTGATCTTCCAGCGGCCGCGCGGCATGTTCATCTCCTCGCGCGACCGCGGCCAGATCGCGGAGATCCTGAAGAACTGGCCCTACCAGGCGAGGCTGATCGTCGTCACCGACGGCGAACGCATTCTTGGCCTCGGCGATCTCGGTGCCAACGGCATGGGGATTCCGGTCGGAAAGCTCTCGCTCTATTCCGCCTGCGCCGGCGTGCATCCGGAAGCGTGCCTGCCGATCGTGCTCGACGTCGGCACCAACAATGAAGAGCTCTTGAACGATCCCTATTATCTCGGCCTGCGCGAGCGGCGGCTGACGGGCGAGGCCTATGACAGCTTCGTCGACGAGTTCATGCAAGCCGCGCGCAAGACGTTTCCGGGCGTGCTGATCCAGTTCGAGGACTTCGCCAATCATTCGGCGTTCAAGCTACTGCACAAATATCGCGACGAGGCCTGCGTCTTCAACGACGATATCCAGGGCACCGCGGCGGTGGCGCTCGCCGGCCTGTTCTCAGGCCTGCGCATCTCCGGCGGCAAGCTGAAGGACCAGAAGATCCTGTTCCTCGGGGCGGGCGAGGCGGCAACCGGCATCGCCGATCTCGTGGTCTCAGCCATGATGGCGGAAGGCGCCTCCGAGGCGGACGCGCTTCGCCGCAACTGGCTGGTGGATTCCCGCGGTCTCGTCGTTGCCGGGCGCGAGGGCCTTCATGGCCACAAGCTGCGCTATGCGCACACCGACCAGGCGCCGATCGCAGACTTCCTCACCGCGATCAAGACGCTGAAGCCGACGGCGATCATCGGCGTCGCCGCCGTCGGCGGCGCCTTCACGCCCGACGTGCTAAAGGCGATGGCCGAGCTCAACGAGCAGCCGATCGTGTTCGCGCTCTCCAACCCGACCTCGAAGGCCGAGTGCTCGGCGGAGGATGCCTATCGCTACACGGAGGGACGCGCGCTGTTCGCCTGCGGCAGCCCATATGATCCGGTCAAGCTCAACGGCCGCAGCTTCGTGCCGCGCCAGGGCAACAATTCCTACATCTTCCCGGGCGTCGGCCTCGGCGTCATCGCCAGCCGCTCGCGCCTCGTGACCGACGAGATGTTCATGGCTGCGGCCCATGCGCTCGCCGATTGCGTCGGCAAGGAGGACCTCGCACAGGGCAGCCTCTATCCGGCACTGCCGCGCATCCGCGAGGTCTCCATCCGCATCGCGGCGGCGGTTGCGGATGTGGCCTATCAACGCGGGCTCGCCGACGGACCCGCGCCCAACGACGTGAAGGCCCTGGTCCAGTCGCAGATGTACGAGCCGAGGTACTAGAAATCGGCCGCGCCGAAACGCGTGGCTCGCGGGCCGCATCGGCTGATCCTTTCGCCGATCTGTCCCGATTCCGAACAGGTCACTGTGGTGGAATCGTCACACCTGGCGCGAAACGGAGGCGGCCTCAGAGCCGCTTTTGTTCCGACAAGGTTCTGCCCTCATTGCCCACCGAAACTTGGGGTTGTTCGGAGGGCGCATCATGTCTCGCATTGCAAGTGCCGAAACTGCCCGGATGTCACTGGCAAGCTCGAGCCGGCTGTTGGTCGCAATCCTGGGCGCCGCATCGCTCGCCGCCTGCTCGCAATCGCCGGTCGGCCGTCAGAAAGCCGATCTCGCGGGAACAACCCGACAAGCCGCGGTGGAGCGCCCGCACCGGGTGGGCGCGCTGCATCCACGCCCGATCAGCCGGGCGCGTGTCCCCGATCGTGACGCCAAGCAGATCGCTTCGCACGGCATCGCCAGCTTCTATTCGGATACGCAGACCGCGAGCGGCGAGAAGTTCGACAAGAACGAATTGACAGCGGCGCATCCCACCCTGCCGTTCGGCACCAAGCTGCGCGTCACCGAGACCTCCTCCGGCCGTTTCGTCACGGTCAGGGTCAACGATCGCGGGCCCTTCGTGCGCGGACGCGTGGTCGACATCTCGCCTTCCGCCGCCGAGGCGCTCGGCATGGTCGACAAGGGCATCACCAATGTCAGGCTCGAGGTCGTGCAATAGGGCGCCACGCGTCGCGACCGATGCGGCGCCGCTTAACCGGCTGTTAGCGGCTTCTCAAGCACCATGGCTGCCCGCACAATTGGGGACTTTGGGGGAGGCGGCGCTTGAACACGATCCAGCATCTCGAAGATCAGGCTGCGCGCGCCGAGCGGCTCGCCAAACGGATCACGGATAGGCTGACGATCGAAAAGCTGCTGACCTTCGCGGGCGAACGCCGCCGCGAGATCGAGGTCATCGCCGGCAAGCACCGTCGCAACTAAAGCGCGCTGCGGTCAGGTTTGATTGCTACAAGGAAGGCCCGCTCCCTCTCCCGCAAGAGCAGAGCAATCGCATTTGACTTGTGGCGGCGGCCTGCGCGCACGCCTCGTCCTTCGAGACGGCGCTGACGCCCTTCCTCAGGATGAGGCTAATCAGCATCAGTGCTCGTTGAAACTTCTGCCGCGCACTCCGCCCTCATCCTGAGGAGCCCGCCCAAAGCGGGCGTCTCGAAGGATGGCCGCAGAGAAAAACTCCCAATGCGATAGTCGTTCCCGCAAGCGGGGAGGGAGCGCGCCTTCGTCCTTTGGGCAATCGAGCCTCATTTCATCGCGCTTTGGGAATGGCTTTCGATGAAGTCGCTGAGATAATCGGGGAGCTCTATTCCATAGATGTCGCAGCGCGCGCGGATTTCGCCGGCGACATCGCACGAGATATCCCTCATCCAGTGCTCGAGCGTGTTGAACGAGATCACCTTGATCGGATCGTTGAAGCAGCCGGCGACGAGCTCGCCGATCGTGGCGTCGAGATCGCTGCGTTCGATGCGGATTTCGGTCGCCTCGTCACGGCGATCGACCACCACGAACAAGGTCTGGTCCGCTCCGTAAGGCACGATCGGTGATGATACGCCGGCGTCAAGCATCTCGAGGCGCTCACGTCATTGCTTCCGATCCCTGACAACGGGACAAGCCGGAAGAAGGTTCCTGCTCGCGCGCTTGTGAAGGGGCGTCAGAGAAATTCTCTCAGGCGCGACAGCTCGAGGACGTGTTCGGAGGAGAGTATTTCGGTGACGAGCGGCGGCTGCGCCACGGTGCGGATCTCGTAGAGATGGCGGGTCGTCGCCGGCTTCTGCATGAAAGCCGAGATGCAATCGTCGAGCGTGCCTTCGATGACTTGGTAAGGCTCCCGGTCAGGCTGGCGCTGATTGGCGAGTGATGGCCATTTATGCAGCACCGCAAGCGCGCCGAAATCGACCTTTGAATCCCCGACCACGTCCCCCATCGCCCTGCCTCACGCAAAAGACGACCCCAGCACACGTGCTCGCGTGCCGGGGCCCATACACCTGTCGCTGCATCTCATGCCACAGATTCTCCAACGCGGCGGCCGGGGAATAGTTCCCCGCCGCCTGTCGCCGTTCAGCTCGCGGCCGCCGCGATCCTGCGTCCGGGGCTGTCATGCTCCTGGTTGCTCTCGCCGCGGCGGACCTCCGGCGGCAGCCCGGCAAAGCGCCGCAAGGCCTCCGCCATCTGCACCCGGCCCGAAACGCCTGTGATCACCACGTCCACCATCGCAAAGGACGAGTGAAAGTGGCCGCGCGCCTTGAGCTGCTCGACGGGCACGCCCGCAGCGGCCATCGCCTCGGCATAAGCGATGCCCTCGTCGCGCAGCGGATCGAACTCGCAGGTGACGACGAGGGCCGGCGGCAGGCCGGCGGCCTTGCCGCGCAGCGGCGAGACCCGCGGGTCGGTGCGGTCCGCCGGCGAGCAATAGAGGTCCCAGAACCAGTACATCAGCGACCGCGTCAGGAAGTAATTGGTCCCGTTTTCCTCGTAAGAGGGCCGATCGAAGCTGCAATCGGTGACCGGGCAGACCAGAAGCTGGCCGGCGATGGCGGGCCCGCCGCGGTCGCGCGCGAGCTGGCAGGTGACGGCGGCGATGTTGCCGCCGGCGCTCCAGCCGGCGACCAGCACCGGGCCCGGCTTGCCGCCGAGCTCGGCGGCGTGCTCGGCGATCCAGCGCGTGGCCGCATAGCCGTCTTCCGCGGCGGTCGGGAAGCGATGCTCCGGCGCGTGGCGATAGCCGACGCTGACGAACATCATGCCGGTCCGTCGCACCATGTCGCGGCAGAACGGCTCGTCCGATTGCTCGTCGCCGAGCACCCAGCCGCCGCCGTGGAAATAGACCACGACCGGGTGCGGTCCAGGCGTGGCCGGCTTGTAGACACGGTAGGGCAACGCACCGTCGGCAACGGGCAGGGTGCCGTCGACGATCTCGCCGATCGGCCGCCCCGCAGGCCGGCCCTTGTTGAACTCGTTGACGAAGGCGCGGGCGCCGAGCGCGCCCATCGACTCGATCGGCGGCAGGTTGAGCGAGGCGAGCAGGTTCAGCACCAGCCGCACGTCCGGCTGCAGCCGGACCACCTCGCCGTCATTGCATTGGGTGGCGCCATTGGGACCGGTGAGCCTGAAGCCGAGCATGCCGCGGCTGACCACCTCGTCGCAGATACTGCGGTAAGGGCCGACGCCGCCGGTATAGGGCATCAGGCCCTGCACCTTGCCGGGCACGTTGGCGCCCGTGTACCAGGTGTTGGCGAGCCGGTGCAGCGTCAGCATCGAGCAGTCGGCCATGTGCCTGTTCCAGCCGGCCTGCGCCGTCTCGGTCGGCCCGATCGTGGTGAAGCCGGCATCGCGTAAGCCGGCAAGGCGATCGACCACCCAGTCGACATGCTGCTCGATCGACACCGCCATGTTCGACAGCACCGACGGGCTGCCGGGGCCGGTGATCATGAAGAAGTTCGGAAAGCCCTCGACCGTGAGGCCGAGATAGGTCTGCGGCCCCTGCGCCCAGACATCGGACAGCGACTTGCCGCCGCGCCCGGTGATCGGATGCACGGCACGGATCGCGCCGGTCATGGCGTCGAAGCCGGTCGCGAAGACGATGACGTCGAGGTCGAAGCTGCGGCCGCTCGTGGAGATGCCGCTCGCGGTGATCGCCTTGATCGGCTCCTTGCGCAGATTGACCAGCGTGACGTTCGGCCGGTTGTAGGTTGCGTAATAATTGGTGTCGAGGCAGGGGCGTTTCGCGCCGAAAGGATGGTCGTCCGGCGTCAGTGCCGCGGCGGTCTCGGGGTCCTTGACGGCGGCCCGGATCTTCTCGCGGATCAGGTCCTGGACGATCTTGTTGCCGTCGAGGTCGACGGCCTGGTCGGCCCAGAGCTGCGTCAGGATGTGGACGAGGTCGCCGGCGGCCCAGGCGCGCTCGAACCGCTCGCGGCGCTCGGCATCGCTGAGCTGCCAGCTCACGACCGTCTGCTGCGGGTAGGGTACGCCGGCCATCGACTGCCGCGCCTGCTCGCGATAGGCGGCGCGGTCGCTCTGAAATAGGCTCATGCGGTCCGCGGGTGCCGGGCCGTTATGCGCCGGCAACGCGAAATTCGGTGTGCGCTGGAACACGGTCAGATGCGCGGCCTGCTCGGCGATCACAGGGATCGACTGGATCGCCGAGGAACCCGTGCCGATCACGGCGACGCGCTTTCCTTTCAGATCGACGCCGTCATGCGGCCAGCGCCCGGTGAAATAGACCTCGCCCTTGAAGTCCTTGACACCGTCGATCTCCGGCGGCTTTGGCGCGGAGAGGCACCCGGTCGCCATGATGTAATGGCGGCAGGAGACGGGTGGCCCATTGTCGGTGGTGATGAGCCAGCGCTCGGACGCTTCGTCCCATCTGGCTTCGGTGACCTTGGTCTTGAAACGGATATCGCGGCGCAAATCGTAGCGATCGGCGACGAAGCCGAGATAGCGCAGGATCTCGGGCTGGGTCGCGTATTTCTCCGACCAGGTCCAGGCGGTCTCGAGCTCCGGATCGAACGTGTAGCTGTAGTCGATGGTCTGGATGTCGCAGCGCGCACCCGGGTAGCGGTTCCAGTACCAAGTGCCGCCGACATCGCCGGCCTCGTCGAGCCCGACCGCCGAGAACCCCGCCTTGCGCAGGCGATGGAGAAGGTAGAGGCCGGAAAATCCGGCGCCGACCACGGCGACATCGACCTGCTGAGCGGTTCCGCGCTCATCGGAGGCACGTGTGGCAACCATTGCGTCAGGCATGGTATTCCTCCCGGATGTTTTGTTTTGGCGGCAGGCTATCGCCGCAGGCTCAGCTTGTCATCAGAGCAAGTGCAATCTCAGGGTGGTCGTTTGCGGCGGCTTCGTGACCGCGCGAATGTTGCGGCATCACACGCACCGCGATGCACAATGGCCGTGATAACCCGGGGTAATCAGCCATCCTCCTTCTGTGTATGCTTGCGCTGACAAGCCACGCGTACCGCCCGGGCGTCATGACAGAGTTGAGTGAGCGAACCAGAGCGAACATGGACGTCGTTCTCGAGGAGACGTGCCGGCAATTGCCGCATGGTGGCGATCACGACAGCCGCAGGTTCATCGCCGAGCGCCTGATCGAGGCGGCAGGGGCGGGCCATTCCACGCTGGGCGAGCTCGGCATCGTCGCGCGCCGCGCGCTCGCGGAGCTGATCGGCAAAGGCGGTTAGGCTCGAGGCGCGAGGCTTGCCTTGCCGACGGCTCAGGACATAACCTGCCGAGACCCTTCATCGAGATCGTTGCGAAGATGCGGGCCCTGCTTGCATGCGTTGCGGCTGTTGCAGTCCTGTGCGGCGCCGGCTCGGCCGCCGCCCAGCCGGTCGGGCAGTTTCCGTTCGCGCTGACGCGTGAGGGGCAGATGCTCGGCGCCGTGGAAGGCGAGATGGCCTCGTTCAAGGGGCTGGCTTACGCGGCGCCGCCGGTCGGCGCGCTGCGCTGGCAACCGCCGCAGCCGACGACCGAAAGCTCGGAGATGCGCACCGCCTACGACTACGGCGCGCCGTGCCTTCAGCCGGCGCTGCCGGCGGCGAGCGAGGATTGCCTGACGCTGAACGTGTTCCGTCCGTTCGGGGTCGACGGCCCGTTGCCGGTGATGGTGTTCATCCATGGCGGCGCTTTCGTCGCGGGCACGGCGAACGATCCGCTGTTCGATGGCGCCAGACTGGCGCAGGCGAGCCTCATCGTGGTCACCGTGAATTATCGCCTCGGCGCGCTCGGCTGGCTCTCGCATCCCGCGCTGTCGGACGCCGGCTCCGGCAATCTCGGCCTGATGGACCAGGTCGCCGCGCTGCACTGGGTGCACGACAACATAGCGGCCTTCGGCGGCGATCCCGACAACGTCACGCTGTTCGGCAGCGATGCAGGCGCGACATCGATTGCGCTGCTGATGTTGTCCGCGGAAGCGCGCAATCTCTTCCACAAGGCCATTCTGCAATCGGTGCCCGGCCGCGCGCGCTTGCGCTCGGCAGGAGAGGCGGAGGCCATCGGCCGGCAGTTCGTGGCCGCGCTCGGGACGAATACGGATCTGCGCGCAGTCGAGTCGCGGCGCCTGCTGGCCGCCGAAAAGCAATTGCTGGAGACATCGCCGCGCAGCTTTGCACCGATGATCGATGGACGTCTCGTGACCGAGGACATCGCCGCAGGTTTTGCGGCCGGACGCCAAAGCCGCATTCCCCTGATCATCGGCTCGAACGAGGACGAGACCGACTCGGAGGACGAGACCGCGATCAAGGAGGAGCTTGCACCGCCGGGCGCGAACAGCGACGAATTGCGCAAGCTCTATCCCGATCTCGCCGGAGCTTCGGATCTCGCGGCGAGACTCTACACCGACAAGGTCTTCACCGAGCCGGTGCGGCTGCTGGCACGCCTGCACGCGGCAAGCGGCGGACCGACCTTTCGCTACCGCTTCGGCTATGTGCCGGAAGCGCGGCGGGCGAATCCGGACGTCGGCCACGGGCGCGAGCTGCAGTTCATCTTCGGTGCGGAAGGCGTGCCCGGTGCGGGCATCCTGTCGCGACGCGATCGCGAGGTCGCAAGCCGCATGCGCGCCTACTGGATCAATTTCGCCAGGAGCGGCGATCCCAATGGTCCCGACCTGCCACGCTGGGACGCAGCGAGCGGCGATCGCCTGCTGCTGATCACGAACGACGGAATCGCGAGCGGGGACGATCCGTTCGCGGAGCGTCTCGACCGGCTGGCAAATGAGGGTAGAAGATGAGCTGGACTAAGCCGCGAGCTCGACGCGCGGCGCCAGGCTGAGCCGGTCTTCCTCCAGGTAATCCATCGCGCCGTCCTTCTCGACGGCATAGAACTGCTGGCCATCCCGCGACTTGAAGGCGGCGCGGACGACACCGCGGCGGCCCTTGTCACTGTTGACGACGTCCCCCAGCGCAAACTTCCTCATCGCACGTCTCACTTGACTTCAGACCGACTGCTTCGGCCCAGCGGGGATTCTGGGCGGCAAATCGTTAACGGCTTGCTAACCATGCGGCTTTGCCTATGCTCACCGCCGATCGTGCGGCCCTTCGCACGCACCTGTTGTCAACGAGACGAGCCGATGACGCGATTTCCCACCCTGTTCCTGTCGCATGGCGGCGGCCCCTGGCCCTTCATGGAGGACAGGCGGGTGCAATATGCCAGGACTGCCGAGGCATTCGCGAACTTGCCGCAGCTTTTGCCCGAGAGGCCGAAGGCGGTGCTGGTCATCACCGGGCATTGGGAAGCAGACGCCTTCACGGTGACGACCTCGCCGCATCCGCCGATGGTGTACGACTATTACGGTTTCCCCGAGCATACCTACCACCTCAAATATCCGGCGCCGGGCAAGCCCGAGCTTGCCGCGCGAGCGAAGGCGCTGCTCACGCATGCCGGCCTCGATTGCCGCGAAGATCCTGATCAGGGTTTCGATCACGGCACGTTCGTTCCGCTCGGGCTGATGTATCCGAATGCCGACATGCCGATCGTGCTGCTGTCGCTGAAGTCCAGCTATGACGCGGCCGAGCACGTCAAGGTGGGGCAGGCGATCGCATCCTTGCGCGACGAAGGCATCCTGATCGTCGGCAGCGGCCTGACCTATCACAACATGCGCGGCTTCAACCGTCCGGAGTCCAAGCCCGTCTCGTATGATTTCGAGGCCTATCTGAACGAGGCGATCAGCAACCCCGATGCGGCGCGCCGGAACGCGATGCTGATCGACTGGGAGAATGCGCCGAGCGCACGCCTGGCGCATCCGCGCGAGGATCATCTGCTGCCGCTGATGGTGGCAGCCGGTGCCGCCGGCAGCGACCCCGGCCGCCGCGTCTTCGTCGACGAGGTCTCGCAGGTGGCGATGGCGTCGTATGTGTTTGGAGGGTGATCTTCCTTCTCCCCTTGTTGTGGGAGAAGGTGGCACGAAGCGCCGGATGAGGGGTATCTCTCCTCTCGTTCAAAATGCAGTGTGACTCGCGGAGAGATACCTCTCACCCGTCTCGCCGCTACGCGGCGAGCCACCCTCTCCCACAAGGGGCCTGTTGCGCTACTGCTTTTTGAGGCCGAAGACGTCAGGAGAGAGGGCCGCAGTCGCGTGGATTGCGGTCCGAGTTTGTAATTGCCACCCTCGGCGGGCAGTTCAGGCGGTGATCGTGGCCCACCGCCTCATATTGAACGCGATGGAGGCGAGCAAAACTTGCCCGCTTGCCTT
>NZ_JBYGYN010000006.1:0-485220 GCF_057651995.1 Bradyrhizobium sp. USDA3516
ATCAACGGTACCGAAGGAGTTCTTGATCGTTCGATACAGCGCACACATGGGCGGTGGAAGGACAGCCTCGGCGACCTCATCTGCAAGATTTATGAACAAGTCCTTCTTTCTCGGCCTTAGATTGGCAGCATACGCCGCATTGCGGAGCCAGCGTTCGAGCGGAACGCTTCCTAGAACTGTTTTGACACTGTTCATGGCTTGGAGGTCAGCGAGTAGTTGCTCGCCCGGTTTGCTGCGTTGATCAAGCGATGCAACGTAGTCATTCCGAAGACCATACAACATCTTGCTTCGATCTTTGTGAAGTCCCAAGGAAATCGCTTCGTCGCAGATATCTTGAATTTTCTCGGGGCTGAAAATCATCATCCACCCTAACGATTGTCTATCCTTCAGGTCAGCTGCGTGGACCCGGCAGTGATCCTTTGATTTGTCCATCTCGACGTGGCACGCAGCGCATGGGCCTGTTCGATGCGATCGCGATTCTGTCGAGGGCGTCCAATGCCGACGGTTCGGCGTGCTCTGAAGGCTTCCGTCGGGCACAAGCGAAGTTCCGTCCCACGGTGCTGCCGGAAACCGATTGAAGATCAGCAACCGACCGGGAGATTGAACGACGATCGCCATGGCCCGACTACACCGTCACCGCCCCGAGGCCATCCCATTTGCCCTTGGCCTTGAGGTCCTCGACGATGCGCGCGATCGTCGTTCCGATGTTGATCCAGGCGGTGTCCTTGCCCTGGTAGTTGTATTTTCCGTAGGACATCGTCGAAGCCCGGTGCAGGGCCAGCACCTGCCATTGATCGTTGCAGACGGCTGACCCGCTTGATCCCTCCGCGGTGTCCGTGAAGTAGCGCAACTCGCCGGCTTCGAGCGCGGCGGCCAGGTTGTTGCGGATCGCGATCTGTTTGGGGTGTCCGCCCGGATGCTGGATGATGTTGACGGGTAGCCGCGTCCCGCCGGACAGATCGATCGGGCGGGCCCAGAGCGGAAGCGGCTTGCGCTCGGCGGGCAGGGACGCAAGCTCCAGCAGCGCATAGTCGAGCTGCGCGTCGCTGGCCGTCAGCGCGGCGATCTCCAACCGTTCGCCTTCGGCCTGATCGGCGTCGTAGTCGAATTGCACCACCACGCCTTTGGCCTGCAGCTCGAAATCGCCCGCGCTTGCCGGTGCCTCGCCGTCGGTCCGCGCATTGATCACATGATGATTGGTGATCACGTGCTTCGTGCCGATCAGCCATCCGGTGCCGAAGAACAGCGCCGGGTTGCCCGAATTGAGCAGCCGCGGCTGTCCATCCTCGATGCGCGGTACGCTCAGCCGCGCGACCGAACGCCCCGTCCGTACAGCACCGGCCAGGAAGCCGAACGGCAGCAGGTCGCTCTCGAACAGGATGCGTTCCGGGCGTACGGCTGGGGGAGGCGGCGCTGCATCACCGAACGCCGCGGCCTTGGCGGCCTTGTCGGCATTTTCGCGGAAGAACTGCTGCTTGTCCGGGCGAAGGCTGGTGGCATAGGCGGCGTTGCGGAGCCAGCGTTCGAGCGGGACGCCGCCGGCCACCGCACCGTCATCATTCATGTTTTGCAGGTCGGACAGCAACTGGTCTGCCGGAGTGCTGAGGTCCGGAAGATTGGCAATGTATTCGATGTTGATCCCGAACATCAGCTGATCGCGCTTCTTCGTCAGCCCAAGCTTGAGCGCCTGGTCGTTGATGGCGTGGATGTCGTCGACTGTGAGCAACATGGCTCCTCCCGCCTCCGCAGAGCACAGCGGACCGGCCCAATAACTTCGCCGAGCATGATCTGTTTCGGAAAACCGGTTCGGCCTTGCCGGACTATGCTCGAAAATGCGCAGCGATCATCAATGTACCGGATGATGCCATCTCGACAAACGGCGTGCAACTGCTAACCTATGCACGTTCACCGGGTTACGCATTTTACACCAAGTCAATTTTTTAGGGCGGAGGACGGATATGGGCGGCTTGCATGAACAGCTGGCGCTGCTGCGAGGCTATAACAAATCCGTCCAGGAGAGCGATCCGAAGCTCGCCGAGGAGGTTCGCGAGACGGTGGCGACCGGCGAGGTCACCGAGTCCTCTGCACCGCCCGAGGAAATCGAGCGGCAGGTCGAGCTGGAAAGCATCGCGATGCGCACGCAGCGCCCGGTGCTCGCCATCAAGGAGAACGTAACCCAGCTCGTCTTCATCGATCAGGCCGACAGCCAAATTTGGGGCGAGCGCCTCACACGGGCAAAATCGATCTTGGACACCGCGATTCCGGCCGTGGGCCGCGTCGATCTGCGCGGCGCGCCGCTCGGATTCGTCGGCACCGCCTGGCTGGTCGCGGAGAACATCATCGTCACCAACCGCCATGTCGCGGCCGAGTTCGCGACGCGGCGCGGCGACGGCTTCGTCTTCCGCAGCGGCGCGACGGGGCCGATGAGCAGCGCGGTGGATTTTCTCCAGGAAATCGACAACCCCGCAAAGCTCGTCTTCAAACTGATCCGGCCACTGCATATCGAGGATGCCGACGGGCCGGACGTGGCCTTCTTCGAGATCGAGATGGTGTCGGGCGACGCCAGGCTCGCCAAGCCAATCGAACTCGCCGGCGACATCACCAACACCGAAAGCGTCGCAACGATCGGATATCCCGCCCAAGACAGCCGCATCCCCGAGCCCGACCTCATGGAGCGGATCTACGGTAAGGTCTACAACAAGAAGCGATTGGCGCCCGGAGCCGTCACGCGGGTCGAGGGGACGCGGATCTGGCACAATTGCACCACGCTCGGCGGCAATTCGGGCTCGTTGGTCTATGACCTCGACAAGGGCCAGGCGATCGGCCTGCACTTTAGCGGCAGTTTCCTCGCCACCAATTACGCAGTGCGCGCCGACGTCGTGAAGCGGATTCTCGCCGACGTCCGCTCCGGCCGCCCGCCGCGCCGGCGCGAGTCACCGGCTCCCGAACCAGGGGCGGGCCCGGGCTGGACGGGCCGGGGGGCGGCCGCCGCAACGCTGACGCCGAACCGTGGCGGGGGCACGACTGCGACGCTCAGCATTCCGCTCAGGGTCACGGTGTCGATCGCGCTGGACGGCGCTCCCGCGGTGCCGCGCGGCCGAAGCCCGCTCCGCGCGGGTGGTGCGGAGCCGCCGGATTTCATCGCCGAAACTGAGGCCGTCGCGGCCGACTACGACGACCGCGCCGGCTACGATCCGGTTTTCCTCGGCGAGCAGCTCAAGGTCGAGCTGCCTGAGGTCACGCGCAATGCCAGCGATGTGCTGGAGTTCGAGGCTGGCGGCGCCACGGAAACCGAGCTACGCTACGAACATTTCTCGGTGGTGATGAGCCGCAGCCGGCGGATGTGCTTCTTCAGCGCCTGCAACATCAACGGTGAGAAGTCACGCAAGAGCCCACGGGCGGGCTGGAAATGGGACCCACGGATTCCGAAAGCCCAGCAGATCATGAAGGAGTGCTACGGCGGCCCTCCGAAATTCAGCCGAGGCCACATGACGCGGCGCGAGGATCCCTGCTGGGGTACTCCGACCGAATCCAAGCGCGGCAACGAAGATTCGATGCACGTCACCAACGCGACGCCGCAGATGCAGGCCTTCAACTCGCCGATCTGGCTCGCGCTGGAGGACTACGCGCTGCAGCACGCCCGCGAGGACGACATGAAGATCTCGGTGTTCACCGGGCCTTACTTCGCGCGCAGGGATCCCGAAATGTACGGCGTGCGCATTCCGCTGGCGTTCTGGAAGATCATTGCCTTCATCCACGATGAGACCGGCAAGCTGTGCGCCACCGGCTACGAAATGAACCAGGAAGACACCCTGCAACCCGAGGAGGAGTTCGTGTTCGGCGCCTTCACCTCGCCGCAGCTGCATACCGCGACGCAGGTCTCGATCCGCTCGATCGAAGCGCGCAGCGGCCTCTCCTTCGGCCGGCTGTCCCGCTTCGATCCGCTCGGGGGCGAGGAGGAGGGTATCGTCGGAGGGGCGTCGCTGATGACGTTCGAGCAGATCCGGTTCGTGTGACGCCATGTGCGAGGACGTGGCGGTCCCCACGCGATGTGCCGAGAGGGCGGAAGGTCTTATGACAACGCCGCGGGTCGCGCCGGATGGGCGGTCGCCATGATCTTCGGTCCTGACGAGATTGCCGAGATACATCAGCGGGTCATCGCGGCCGGGCTCCACGTGCCGGAGAAGCGCAATCTTCTGATGTTCGGCGTCGCAATCGACTACGTGGCCCAACTGCAGATTAAGTCGAGTCCCAGCGATCAGGCGCTTTCCGATCTGCAGACGATGAGCGCGCACGGCTGGGTCGGCGACAAGATTCCCCTGGCGATCTGGTTGCGCAATGCTTCGAGGCAGACCCGGCAATTCCCCGATCGTACGAGCTACTTCGCCGCATGCGCCGACAAGGCGGAGGCGGCGCCGCGGCGCGCCGGGCTAGGTGGCGCAGCCGCCGGCGAGGCGGCGCGGGCGCCAGGCTCCGCGCCGGCCGGTCCGGAAGGTGGTCCGAAAGCGCTCGACGCCGCCGACAAGGCAAAGCTGATCGCGGCGATCGAAGCTTGCCTGACGACCGCCGACCTGCAGGCTGCCCTGCAAAAATGCTTCGGCGACTTGCCGGACCTCTATGGCCCGGCAAGCCAGGGCTCGCCGACATTGCGCGAGCTTGGCTTGCAGAGCATTGCGCTGGTCGAACGCGAAAAGCTTACCGTCGTGTTCCTGTATTTCGTATTCGCGTCGCCCCGCTGCAGCCCCGAGCTGCGGCAGCTGGCGACCGCGCTCTTTCCGGAGCTGCAGGTCGCCGACCGGCCGTTCGCCGTGACGGTCGATGCGGCCGTGCAGTATCTCGGCGAGAACGCCGCGGGGGTCGCCGCGCTGCTGGGCGACAGGGCGCTCGCAAGGCAGCTAGATGCCTCGGTGAAGGAACTGAAATGCTACAAAGGGCTTCACGAGGCGATCCATCAGGTCAAGAACAACCCGCCGCCGCGCGTGCCCGAGGACGCCGCTCCCGCCAAGGTGCGTGAATTCAAGCAGGACCTTCGGCAATTTCTCGCTCTGCTCAATACCGCGCGCGGACGGCTCGAGGACGCGCTCGCCGAGCTGCCGGCGGACAGTCTGGTGCGCGCGGCCCAGCAGCCGGGGATCACGCTGATCGGCGGCTGTGCCAAACGCATCGAGCTGGCTCTGTCGCGCGCCGATCTCGACGCGGCCGACGCGGCGCTCGAGGACACCGCGCGCACCATCGATCCGATGCTCGACGAGTTCAATCAGCTCATCGTCGACAGGGCCCGCAGCGTGCTCGACGGCCCGTTGGAACGGTTGCGGGGTGCGATCGCCGCAGGCGCGGCCGCGGCCGGACCGGTGGCGATCAACGTGATGGAGGCGCTGCGGCTGGCACTGCGACTACGAATCCTCGAGCATTCGCGATGGCAGGAGGTCGACAATTCCCTCTACGCGCTCGGCGGTGCCTTCCACCTGGAGACGGCGCGGGCGTTCAACAGATTCACCAGCCGCTGGAAGGTCGCGCGGCCGCGCATCCCGATTCTGACCGCCTCCGATGCCGGCATCGGCGTCGAAAGGCTGGAGGCGTTGGCCCGCCAGGTGGACACTGCGCTGGTCGAGCTGGAGCGGACGCTGTCGACGGCCGCGCGCGACGACAGGGACGCCTTCGCCGCTGCCATGCTGGAGCCGTTCGATGAATTTCGTTTCGAGACACAGCAGCAGTTCCTGAAGATCGACAGCGCGCTGAAGCGCAATTGCGCCGAGCTTGCGCGCGTCGTGGCGAGTACCTGACCGCGCCATGGCAGAGATTGCGAGCCCCGGATATCCCTCGTTCAAGGCGCTCCAGGAGCAGCATCAGCGGATGCTGCCCGAGCCCGGTGCTGAGGACCAGTCGATCGGCGGTGTGACGACGGCTGCGATCAAGGAATTTCTGGTGGCCGCGGCGGCCACCGGCCGGATCATCATCGAGCCGCGCGAGCGGCGCAAGGCGCAGGCGATCCTCCGTTTCTGGACGGCCGAGCTGATCACGCGCGGCGAGGGGGATTGGGCGCTCCCGGCATTGTCAGCGCCGGAGCTGGACACGGCGGCGGCGTCGCTTGCTCCTGCCGGTCACATCGAGAGTTCCGCCGAAAAGGAGGATCGGGACCTCGCACGCAGCCGTGCACTGGTCCGTATCGCGGCGAGCGCGCGGCAGTGGCGCGCAAGCGGCAAGGACCGCGGCTGGCTGCTCAAGGGCGATGCGCTGCGCGAGGCCGAGCGTTTCGCAGGCGACGACGATGACGTCCGTGCTCTCGTCGAGGCCAGCCGTCTCGCCGAGACGCAGGACAGCCGCTGGAAGATCGGCTTTTTGAGCGCGGCAGTGCTGGCACTCCTCGTGTTCAGCGGCGCCGTCACCTGGCTCCTGGTCCAGCGCTCACAGACGCTTCACGAGGTGACGGACGCCTTGGAGGCCAACCGCGATCTCAACCAGCGTCTGATCGCGAGCAACAAGCAATTGCAGGAAAACCTGACCGAGCAGGCCCGTCAGGCGCGCGAGCGACAGGATCAGCTCGATGCCCGCCAGGCCGCCTTGGCCGAGGTCGCCAAGCTGCTGCAACGCCTGCGCGACCAAGGCCATATCGACGCCGCCAGCGTCCCCGCCATTCTGCAGCCTCTGGTCGCGGCGCTTGACCAAGCCCCCCAGGCGCCGCCGGTTGCGGACGATCAGCTGATGCGCGGCTATGACGAGAATTTCCTGCAGTCCACCCTCCTGGCCGCCCGGTCGCAGACGGTCGGCAGCGGAGCGATCACCATCCCGATGCCGAAGCTCACGGGCGCGGCCAGGGAGAGCGCCCATGACGCGGGGCGGCCGCTCGCCTCTCTCAATTTCAGTATCGTGCTCGACCGGGTGCGGCGCATGCCTGTCATCAGCGCCGTCAACCTGCAGCGTTCGCGGATCGTGCCGCTGGTGCGAATGCGCGACCAGTTCCGCCTGGACCCGCGCGTGCCGCCGGACGTTCAGATTGCGCCTGCGCTGTTCCGCGGGAGCGGTCTCGATCGTGGCGATCTCGTCAACGCCCGCGACATTGCCTGGGGCGACGGCTTTCCCAACGACCCGGAACAAGCCGGCCGCATCGCGTTCGGGCTCACGACCGTGATGACCAATGTGACGCCCCAATATCCCTCCTTCAATCGCGGTCTCTGGGCAGCCGCCGAGCGCTACGCGCGGGAGCAGTTCAGCGCGGCGTCGGATCGTGTGGCCATCTTCGCCGGCCCGGTGCTTGCGGCGGATGATCCGACGTTGGGGGGCATTACGGTGCCGCGGCAGTTCTGGAAGGTGCTGGTCGCATCCAATCCCGACAATCCGGGCAGCCTCGTCGTCGAGGCTTATTTGATGCCGCAGGCCGATGGCAGCCCCACGCTGTCGCTGTTTCAGCCCGAGCTGTACCGGGTGCGGGTCTCGGCGATCGAGCGTCTTGCCAAGGTCGATTTCGGCGAAGCGGTGCGCGCGGCCGACATCGCGACGCAATCCTCCGCGCAGCTCGTCAACCCCACCACCGAGGTCGGCCGTGACCTGTCCGCGGCGCTGCGCCAGGCCACGGGCGATGACAGGGCCGCGCGTCGCGCCGCCATGCAGCAGTTGCTCGATGCCATCCGTGCGCCCGGTGCGGCCGAGAGTGACCTTCGCCCGTTGGTCGAGGCGATCACGACCATCGCAAAATCCTTTGCGACGCTCGACGCCGAGGTGCGGGTCAACGTCCTGACCCTGCTCGCCGCGGTTCCCAAGGCGCGCTGGGACGCTGATCGCTGGCTTGACATCAAGGCCGCGGTGCGGCGCGTGGTGGCTGATGCCGCGCAGACGCTGGGCGGATGCACCGACAAGTCACAAAGCTGCGCACTGATCGCCGGCTTGAAGCCCACCTTGGACTGGCCGGTCGCGGCCGGCCGCACCGTCCTCGTCCAGTTCGCCGGCATGGCGCGCGAGGACGTGAAGGCGATCGTGGGCAAATTGAAGCTGCTCGATTGGTCGATCCCCGGCGAGGAGCGCACGACCAAGGCAATTGGCTACAACGAGGTCCGTTATCCCGACAATGACGACGACGGTCGTGCCGCCCAGCTTCTTGCCGCCGACCTGCGTGCGCTCGGCCGCTCCAGCGTCAAGCCGGTCAAGATCTCCGGCCCTGCGAGGACGCTCGAAATCTGGCTCAGCATCTGATCGCCAGCGCGGACGCAAGAAACTGTTGCAGGGGCCTGGAGGCCAACCCAAAATAGCATGGAAGCGCGCTATCCGCCTGATCTTGCCGGCTTCGCATCATCCCCCACATCCACCCCCGCATTCCGCAACAACACCTTCGCCGCTTCCTTCGCGGCCCTAGCCATCGCGGGGTCATCACGCACCAAGTCCTGCGCGATGGAGCCGTCGACCAGCAGCACCAGCTGCGTCGCCAGTGCCTCCGCATCGGCAACGCCGAGCTCGGTTAGCCGGTCGCGAAACCAGAGGCGGCGGCTTTCCTTGAAGGCGATCGCGATCTTCTTCACGGCGCGGTCTTGAGGTCCAAGCTCGGCGACCGCATTGACGAAGCGGCAGCCGCGAAAGTCCTTGGCCGCAAAGCGCCGCTCCAGCGAATCGAAGGTGGCGAGGATCTGCTCGGCGGGCGGCTTGTCGGAGGGGCTTGCGTGGACGAAGCGGCGCTCGAGATAGGCCGCGATCAGCGCGTCCTTGGACGGGAAGTGGTTGTAGAGCGTGCGCTTACTGATGCCGACCTCGGCCGCGATGGTGTCGACGCCGATGGCGCGAATGCCTTGCAGATAGAACAACTTGTCGGCGGTCTGAAGGATCCGCTCTTTCATCGTCTGTGGGAGAGGCGGGGGAGCCATGCAGCGTAATGCGTCCTGTTCGCTTGACAGCCGCGTCCATCCATAGCCTAAGTACACAGGTCTGTGTACCCAAAAACATCGGCAAAAGCAGACGACGGCAGGCGCGCCGCGCCCAAGAGGGAGAAGAAAATGCCTCTGCTGCAGGTCCTGCGTCCGACGTTGCCGATCCTGATCGGCGCCTCGATCATGCTGACGCTGAGCATGGGGTTGCGGCAGTCGCTCGGCATCTTCATGCAGCCGCTGACGCAGGACATCCACATTTCGATCTCGGATTTCACGCTGGCGCTGGCGGTGCAAAACCTCGCCTGGGGCTTCCTGCAGCCGCCGGCCGGTGCGCTCACCGTGCGCTACGGCTTCCGCCCGATCATGATCGCAGGCGCGCTCATGTACATCGCGGGCCTTGCGCTGATGGCGACGGCGAATGGGCTTCTCAGCATCATGATCGGCGCTGGCGTGCTGATCGGGACCTCGCTCGCCTGCACCGCGGCGGCGATCGCGATGTCGGTGGCGGCGCGTGCGGTGCCTGAAACCGTGCGCTCGACCGTGCTCGGCATCGTCTCCGGCGCGGGCTCGCTCGGCGCGCTGCTGTCGGCGCCAATCGGACAGATGCTCAACGAGGGCTTTGGCTGGCGCGTCGGGCTTGCCGGCTTCGTCATCATGTCGGTGCTGATGATCCCGGCCGCGTGGTATGCCGGCCGCGTCGACAAGATCCCGCTGCCCAAGCCGGCCGCCGACGACATCGACGATGCCACGGCCGCAACGGCGGCGAGAACCGCGTTCGGCAATGCCTCCTTCGTGGTGATGACCTGCGCCTATCTCGTCTGCGGCATGCAGCTCGTGTTCCTCACCACGCACCTGCCGTCATATCTCGCGATCTGCGGCCTCGATCCGATGCTGAGCGCGCAGACGCTCGGCATGATCGGCGGCTTCAACGTGCTGGGCTCGCTGTTCTTCGGCTGGGCCGGCCAGCGCTGGAACAAGCTGGCGCTGTTGGGCGGGATCTACATCCTGCGCTCGCTCGCACTCGCCTGGTATTTCATGCTGCCGGCGAGCCCGTTCTCCACGCTGCTGTTCGGCGCGATCATGGGCTTTCTGTGGATGGGCGTCGGCCCGCTGGTCGCGGGCGCGGTCGCCGAGATGTTCGGCCTGCGCTGGCAGGCGATGATCCAGGGCCTCGCCTTCATGAGCCACCAGTTCGGCAGCTTTCTCGGCGCCTACGGAGGCGGGCTGCTTTACGACGCGCTCGGCTCCTACACCATGGCCTGGCGCATCGGCGTCGCGCTCGGCCTGGCCGGCGGCATCGTGCAGGTCGCGTTCGCGCTGATCAAGCCGTCGCAGCCGCCGGCGCCGGTGCTGAAGGCGGTGTAGCCCCGTTGCCAGCTCTGAAGGCACACCACGCGCCGAAGCGCTGTGCTGCGGCAGGAGGGGGCGCGGACATGGTGATCAAGACGACGACGAGGCAAGCGTGCGCACCACGATCAGCGCTGCCGGGGCGGAGCCGGCTGCTTGAACCTCACGCGCGGGTTCACATCGCAATACATGTTCCATCGCCCGGACGCCGAGGCCAGGCATTGCTCTCGCGTCGAATACATGCATTCGCCGGGATAGCCGAGGTGCCCGCCAAAGACGCACCAGGGATATTCACGCTCAGCCTTTGCTGCGGAAGAAAATCCGATGACCATGACGACGATGAGTAGGGCGGTGCGCATATGATTTCTCCCATCATGTCAGCTGAGCGGCAACGCGGCTGGTTCGCTCTCGAAAGATAACCGCCCGGTGATCGTGGCTCAACAAGTGTGGCTCAGGCGGGTTCCTAGCTCGCGCCCGAGTGTCGCAGGCGAGCGCTCGGAGGCGTGCGGCCGGTGTTGTCGCCGCGCGCCGTCATCGGGGCCCTCCGCGACAAAGCAAACCAGAATCGCTCCGCAGAGACGGTCGGAGCCCACGGTCGGGTCTCGTGCTCTCGATGCTGCGCAGCGCCTGATCGCTTGCCCCTGGCAGACGCGAGCCCAAACGACAACGGGGCCCGCAAGGGCCCCGCAAATTCCTTGGCGCTGCGCCGCGATCTTACTTGATCTTGGCTTCGCGGAATTCGACGTGCTTGCGCGCGACCGGGTCGTACTTCTTCTTGACCAGCTTGTCGGTCATTGTGCGCGAATTCTTCTTGGCGACGTAGTAGAAGCCGGTGTCGGCCGAGGACACGAGCTTGACCTTGATGGTGACCGCTTTGGCCATGTTCTGAACCTCAGAATATCAGGGGAAATCTGGAGCCGGCCAAACGGCCCGCGTTGGCCGGCAACCTAGCCAGAAACGGCGGGAAGTCAAGGTTTCAGGGGGCAGAAACCGCTCAAATCGGGCCCATTAGGCCTCGAAGAACCGGTTTTTCCGCCGCGGTAGGCCCAGATTCTCCCTCAAGGTGGGCCCTTCATACTCTTTGCGGAAAATCCCGCGCTTCTGCAGCTCCGGGACCACCTTGTCGACGAAATCGTCGAGGCCGGCGGGCAGGAACGGGAACATGATGTTGAAGCCGTCGGAGCCGCGCCCGACCAGCCATTCCTCCATCTGGTCGGCGATGGTCTTGGCGGTGCCGACGAAGGACAGGCCGCCATAGCCGCCGACGCGCTGGGCGAGCTGGCGCACGGTGAGCTTCTCGCGGGCGGCGAGATCGACCAGGCGCTGCCGGCCGCTCTTGCTGGCATTGGTCTCGGGTATCTCGGGAAGCGGACCATCGGGATCGAAGCCGGAGGCATCGGTGCCGAGGATGACGGAGAGCGAGGCAATGGCGCTGTCGTAGTGCACGCGGCTGTCGAGCAAAGCGCGTTTCTCCCGGGCCTCATCGACGCTGTCGCCGACCACGACGAAGGCGCCGGGGAGGATCTTCAGGTGCTCGGGGTCGCGGCCGATTGTCTCCATGCGGCCCTTGATGTCGGCATAGAGTTTTTGGCCGTCGGCGAGGCTGCCGCCGCCGGTGAACACCGCTTCCGCGGTCTCGGCGGCGAGCTGCTTGCCGTCTTCGGAGGCGCCGGCCTGCACGATCAGGGGCCAGCCTTGCACCGGGCGGGCAATGTTAAGGGGGCCGCGCACTTTGAAGTATTTGCCCTTGTGGTCGAGGGTGTGCATCCTGGCGGGATCGAAGAACAGGCCGCTCTCGACGTCGCGCACGAAGGCATCGTCGGCGAAGGAGTCCCACAGGCCGGTGACGACGTCGTAGAACTCGCGGGCGCGCTTGTAGCGCTCGGCGTGCTCCATGTGATCGTCGAGGCCGAAATTCAGCGCCGCGTCCGGGTTCGAGGTGGTGACGATATTCCAGCCGGCGCGGCCGCCGCTGAGATGGTCGAGCGAGGCGAAGCGGCGCGCGACGTGATAGGGCTCGTCGAAGGTGGTCGAGCCGGTCGCGATCAGGCCGATGCGCTCGGTCACGGCTGACAAAGCCGACAGCAGGGTGAACGGCTCGAACGAGGTCACGGTGTGGCTGCGCTTGAGCGCGTTGATCGGCATGTTCAGCACGGCGAGGTGGTCGGCCATGAAGAAGGCGTCGAACTTGCCGGCCTCGAGCTTTCGGATCAGCGTCTTGATGTGCGAGACGTTGAAATTGGCGTCGGGCCAGGCCCCGGGATAGCGCCAGGCGCCGGTGTGGATGCTGATCGGGCGCATGAACGCGCCAAGCTTGAGTTGCCGTTGTGCCATCGCCCGGTGTCCTTCTTCATTGTCGTTCGAAAAGACATAGGTGCGGACGGGAACTCCGCCATCGGGGGAGGCGGGAAGAATTTTTTGTTTTTCGCGACGCGCTCAGCACGTTTCCGTCATTCGGGGCTCGCGCTGCGCGCACCCGGAATCCATTCATCCACCGTCTCCGCAGTTCAATGGATTCCGGGTTCGCGCCAAAAGGGCGCGCCCCGGAATGACGAAGGAGAGAGGCCCATAACGCCGCCGAAGGACGACCTAACTCAAGACATCCTTCTGCATCTTGCCGCCGTAGAAGTGGAAGAACGGCACCGGCGCGTCGTGGCGGAGCGGGCCGGTGGCAAGGCGGGTGTCGAGTTCGTTGAGCACGTTGCGCGTCATCGGATGCAGATCGGCGAGCGGCTTCGAGCCGAGCTCGACCCAGACCAATTCGACCAGTTCGGCATCGGCATGGATCACGCCCTCGACCCGGTGGGTGATCGCGGAGGCATCGGCGGTGAAGAAACGCGTGTCGAAGCGCTTGACGCGGCCGGGCGGGGTGATCGCGCGCGCGATCAGGAACAGGCCGGAGGGATCGGGCAGTAGGCCTGCATCCGCGAACGGCTGCCAGGGGCCTTCGAGCTTCGGCACCCTACCTTCGGCCTTGCGGCCGAGGCAGAGGCCGGTCTCCTCGCAGGCCTCGCGGATGGCGGCAACGGCGAGCGATTTCGCGCGCGAGGCCGGCGTCTTCGGGCTGCCTTTGGCGAGATTGGCTTCCAGCTCGGCGGTGATAGGCGCAGCGCAGGGCACGCGATAATCGGCCTTGTCGACGCGCCCGCCCGGGAAGACGAATTTTCCCGGCATGAACACCACCTTGTCGTGGCGCTTGCCGACCAGCACTTTCGGAATGGCGCCGCTGCGGTCGACCAGGATCAGCGTCGCCGCATCCTTCGGGCGGAAGTAAGGATGATGATCGGCCTCCTTCTCCTCGTGAACCCTGGTCTTCTCCTCGGCCTGCGAAATATCGGTCATGTCCTCACCCGAACCGTTCTTTTACGTGCTTACACAGGCGGAATACCATCGGGAGGGTTGTCGTCAAACCCGTGCATGCGCAGAGCCCATTGCAAGCCGACCACAGCTCCTTTGACGGGCTGCAAGAGCGCGAGCGAGGCGACGAAGGTGAAGGGCAGATAGGCCGCGAAGCTGATCCAGACCGGCGTGGTGTAATTGGTCTCAATCCACAAAACGGCCGGCACCACGATGTGGCCGACGATGACGATGACGAGATAGGCGGGCAGATCGTCGGCGCGGTGCGGGGTGAAGTCGAGGCCGCATTTGGCGCAATGATCGGCGGTCTTCAGGAAGGCGCGGAACAGCTTGGCGTCGCCGCAGCGCGGGCAGCGGCCGCGGAAGCCGCGCTTCATTGCGGTCATGACGTCGCGCTTCTCGACGAGGCCGCTCTCGCGCGTCCAGATCTTCGGGGCCGTCCCCATCGTCACCACGCCTTGCCCTTCTTGCCCTTGCCTTTGTTCTTTCCTTTGGCCTTCTTTCCCTTGCCGGACTTTTGCTTCTCCGGCTTGCGTTTTCGCTCCGGGCTGCGTCCGGGATGCGGCTTGGACGATTTGCGCTGCGGACGGAGCGGCCTACGCTGGCGCGGGCCGCTGTCGCTCTCCGACGACAATAGCTCGAAGCGCAGCGCGCCCGCGATGGGAGCTGCCTCGATCAGGCGGACGTCGACGACGTCGCCGAGCTGGTAGATGGTGCCGCTGCGGGTGCCGACCAGGGCATGGCGGCCCTCGTCATAGTTGAAATATTCCGTGCCGAGGGACCGGATCGGGATCAAGCCGTCGGCGCCGGTCTCGGAGAGCTTCACGAACAGGCCGGCGCGGGTGACGCCGGAGACGCGGCCCTGGAAGCTGGCGCCGATGCGGTCGGCGAGATGATGGGCGATCAGGCGGTCGACGGTCTCGCGCTCCGCCTTCATGGCGCGCCGCTCGGTCAGCGAAATATGCGCGGCGACTTCGCTCAAGGTTTCCGGCGTCTCACTGTCGGGCAGGGCGCCTTCGCCGAGGCCGAGCGCACGGACCAGCGCGCGGTGCACGACGAGGTCAGCATAGCGGCGGATCGGTGAGGTGAAATGCGCATAGCGGCGCAGGTTCAGGCCGAAGTGACCGTAATTCTCCGAGGAATATTCAGCCTGCGCCTGCGCGCGCAGCACCACCTCGCTCACCAGCGGGTAATAATCGTGGCCTTCGAGCTGGGCCAGCACGCGGTTGAACGTGGTGGGCCGCAGCGCGCCCGATTTGGCGAAGGGAACGTCCAGCGTCTCCAGGAATTCCGCGAGCGCGTGAACCTTCTCCAGCGTCGGCTCGTCATGCACGCGGTAGATCAGCGGCAGCGATTTCTTCTCCAATGCTTCCGCCGCCGCGACATTGGCGAGGATCATGAACTCCTCGATCAGCTTGTGTGCATCGAGACGCTCAGGCACCACGACGCGGTCCACAGTGCCGTCGTTCTTCAGAAGGATCTTGCGCTCGGGCAGGTCGAGATTGAGCGGATCGCGTTCGTCGCGCGCGCGCTTGGCGCAGGCATAGGCGGCATAGAGCGGCTTCAGGATCGGATCGAGCAGGGGGCCGGTGGTGTCGTCGGGGCGTCCGTCGATCGCGGCCTGCGCCTGCGCGTAAGCGAGCTTGGCCGCCGAGCGCATCAGGATGCGGTGAAAGCTGTGCGAGCGCTTGCGGCCGTCGGGGCCGAGCACCATGCGCACCGCCAGCGCGCCGCGCGGCTCGCCCGGCACCAGCGAGCAGAGATTGTTGGAGATGCGCTCGGGCAGCATCGGCACGACGCGGTCGGGGAAATAGACCGAATTGCCGCGGTCGAGCGCATCGCGGTCGAGCGCCGTGCCCGGCCGCACGTAGAAGCTGACATCGGCGATGGCGACGTTGACGATGAAGCCGCCCTTGTTGTTGGGATCCGGATCGGCCTCTGCATGCACCGCGTCGTCGTGATCCTTGGCGTCGGGCGGATCGATGGTGACGAGCGGGACGTCGCGCCAGTCCTCGCGGCCCTTCAGATTGGCCGGCTCCGCCGCTTCCGCCTCGCGCTCGGCGGCGGCGGAGAACTGCAAGGGAATGTCGTGGGCGTAGATCGCGATCAGGCTGATCGCCTTCTCGGACTTGACCGAGCCGAGCTTCTCCTTGACCCGGCCGGAGGCGAGGCCAAAGCCGCGGGTGCGGACGATGTCGACGCTGACGAGGTCGCCATCCTCAGCGCCGCCGGTGTCGGTCTTGGCGATGTTCAATTCGCGGTCGGCGAACTTCTTGTCGACGGGGACGAGCCGTCCGCCGCCCTCGGGCAGGCTGCGGAAGACGCCGAGGATGCGGCTCTTGGCCTTGTCGATGACCTTGATGATGCGGCCGCGATAGGCGGGACCTTCGTCGTCATCGCTGCGCTCGACGCGCAGCAGCGCGCGGTCGCCGACGCCGGCGGCGGTGCCGGGCCTCGGCCGGCGCGGCATCTCGATGAGGATCTTCGGCGGCTCGCCGTTCTCGACCTCGTCCCATTCGGCGGGGGAGGCGATCAGCTCGCCGTCGGAGTCGCGGCCGGTGATGTCGGCGAGCAGCGTCGGCGGCAGTACGTCTGGCTCGGAGACCTTGTGGCGCTTCTTCTTGATGATGCCGTCGTCGGCGAGCTCGCGCAGCATGCGCCTGAGCTCGGCGCGATCGGCATTCTTCAGGCCGAACTCGCGCGCAATGTCGCGCGTCCCAACCTTCCCTGGATTTGCCTTGATGAAGGCGACGATGGCTTGCCTGTCGGGGAAGCCACGGTCTGTCTTTGGTTTCACTTAACCTCTAATTCTTGATCTCAGGTCTTGCCGGCACTCTTCTTGGCCGGAGCCTTGGTGGCGGCTGCCTTGGTCGGCGACGTCTTTGCGGTCGACGGCACCGCGGCGCGCGCCTTGCTGGTGGATTCGGATTTGGATTTCGCCGCGGCTTTCTTCGCAGCCGGCTTTTTCGGTTTTGGCGCGGCGTCGTCGCCCTCGGTCTTCTCCGCGGCCTTCTTGGCTTTGGAAGGCTTGACCGCCTTCTTGGCCTTGCCGCCACCTTTGGCGGCGCGCTCGTCGATCAGCGCGATCGCCTGCGGCAGCGTGATGGTGTCCTTCTCGAACTCAGCCGGGATCGTCGCGTTGACGCCGCCGGCGGTGACGTAGGCGCCGTAGCGGCCGCTCTTCACGGAGACGGTGCCGAGTGTCGGATGATCGCCAAGCGCCTTGCCAGGATCGGCGCCGAAGCGGCGGCTCGGGCCCTTGGCAACCTTCTCCGCGATCAACGTCACCGCGCGGTTGAGGCCGATGTCGAAGACCTCATCGCCGGCCTCTAAGCTGGCATAGGTCTTCTCGTGCTTGACGAACGGTCCGAAGCGGCCGAGGCCCGCCGTGATGGGCTGACCGGTTTCCGGATGCTTGCCGATCTCGCGCGGCAGCGACAGCAGCTTCAGGGCAAGCTCGAGATCGACGTCGCCGGGCGAGGTGCCCTTCGGGATGCCAGCGCGCTTGGGCTTCTCGCCTTCTTCATAATCCTTCTGCTCGCCGAGCTGGATGTAGGGGCCGAAGCGGCCGGCCTTGACCCAGACATCGCGACCCGTATCGGGATCCTGGCCGAGCGAACGGTCAGCAGTTGCCTCGCCATCGGCGGCGAGCTGACGGGTGTAGCGGCATTCCGGATAGTTCGAGCAGCCGACAAAGGCGCCGAACTTGCCGGCCTTGAGGTTCAGCCGGCCGGTGCCGCAGTTCGGGCACTGCCTGATATCGCCACCGTCCGCCCGCGGCGGATAGATGTGCTGGCCCAGCATGTCGTCGAGCACGTCGAGCACCTGGGCGACGCGCAGCTCCTTGATGTCGTCGACGGCCCCGATGAAGCCGGTCCAAAAGTCCTTCAGAACCTGCTGCCAGGAAATCTCGTTGTTGGAGATACGGTCGAGTTGCTCTTCGAGGCTCGCCGTAAAGTCGTACTCGACATAGCGGGCAAAGAAGCTTTCGAGGAAGGCGACCACGACGCGGCCCTTGTCCTCGCCGTGCAGACGCTTCTTCTCCAGCTTGACGTAGCCGCGGTCCTTCAGGACCTGGAGGATCGAGGCATAGGTCGAGGGCCGGCCGATGCCGAGCTCTTCCATGCGCTTGACCAGCGAGGCCTCGGAGAAGCGCGGCGGCGGCTCGGTGAAGTGCTGGGTGACGGACAGGCTCTGCCGCTTCACGGCCTCGCCCTGGCTCATCGCGGGCAGGCGGCGCGAATCCTCGTCCTCCTCGTCGTCGCGGCCTTCCTGATAGAGCGCGAGGAAGCCGTCGAACTTGACGACCTGGCCGGTGGCGCGCAGCTCCAGCGTACGGGAGCCTGCTTTCGCCGTGATGTCGACGGTGGTGCGCTCGAGCTCGGCGGATTCCATCTGGCTCGCGATGGTACGCTTCCAGATCAGCTCGTACAGCCTCGCTTGATCGGCATCGAGCCTGCGGCTCATGCTGTCGGGGCGGCGGGAGAGGTCGGTCGGGCGGATCGCTTCGTGCGCTTCCTGGGCGTTCTTGGCCTTGGCCTGGTACTGGCGGGGGGCGTCCGGCACGTAGGCATTGCCGTAATCCTCGCCGATCACCTTGCGCGCCTGGGTGATCGCCTCGGGGGCGATCTGGACGCCGTCGGTACGCATATAAGTAATGAGTCCGGTGGTCTCGCCGCCGATGTCGATGCCCTCATAAAGGCGCTGGGCGATGCGCATGGTGTGCGCCGGCGCAAAGCCATATTTGCGGCTGGCTTCCTGCTGCAGCGTCGAGGTGGTGAAGGGCGCCTGCGGATTGCGCCGGGCCGGCTTGGCATCGACCGCGGTGACGGCGTAAGTCGCCAGTTCCAGCGCCTTCTTGAAGTCTTCGGCTTCCGCGCCGGTGCCGATATCGAGGCGCTGGATCTTCTTGCCGTCGGCGCCGACGAGGCGCGCCTCGAAGGCATCGCCCCGCGGGGTGAGCAGGGTCGCGATCAGCGACCAATATTCGCGGGCTACGAACTTCTCGATCTCGAGCTCGCGGTCGCAGACGAGGCGCAGCGCCACCGACTGCACGCGGCCGGCCGAGCGGGCGCCCGGCAGCTTGCGCCACAGCACGGGGGACAGGGTGAAGCCGACCAGATAGTCCAGCGCCCGGCGCGCCATGTAGGCGTCGACCAGGGCGCCGTCGATCTCGCGCGGATGCTTCATCGCTTCCGAGACGGCCTGCTTGGTGATGGCGTTGAACACCACGCGCTCGATCTTCTGATCCTTCAGCGCGCGCTTCTCCTTCATCACCTCCAGCACGTGCCAGGAGATGGCTTCGCCCTCGCGATCGGGGTCGGTGGCGAGAATCAGGCGCTCGGCACCCTTCAGCGACTTCGCGATCTCGTTGAGCCGGCCGGCCGCCTTGGGGTCGACCTCCCAGATCATCTTGAAATTGGCGTCGGGATCGACGGAACCGTTCTTCGCCGGGAGATCGCGGACATGGCCGAACGAGGCCAGAACCTCATAGGACGAGCCCAAATACTTGTTGATCGTCTTGGCTTTCGCCGGCGACTCCACAATGACGATATTCATTTAGTTCCAGTGGCTTACGGGAAAATCTTGGGCCGAAAACGAAAGGATTCGGGTCGGCCGTTTCGACCCGAACATGGGTGGTGAGCGGGCCCCTGTCAAATCGTGGGGTGTTGAAAGGCGGCGTAATGGGAAAAGTTTCATATCGAAAAAGTTGCAAATTACCACCTTGGAGTTGCGGTTGATGTGGGCGTAATGTCCTGTCGGGGCATGGATTCGGGTGGGGTCTGGTGACTAGGCCAGGAAAGAAACGGGCGCGCGCCGGATCCGGCGCGCCGGGGGGCTCGCGTCACGAGGAACCGGGGGAGGGCGGCGCCGACGAGGCTGTGGCCTTCATCGCCGAGCAGACCGGGGCCTTACGCAAGCTGGCCGAGCGCCACAAGCTGGACGTGCTGCATTATCTCTTGGGCATGACCAAGCTCGAGGCCGACGAGCACCTGCGGCTACGGACCAAGCGCAAGCTGTCGTGAGAGGGCTGGACGAATCTACGTGAACTGACGCGCTCGACCTTGCGACCAACCGGGCGTGAACAACGCGTCCAATATATCGAGCCTGGCGGACACCCTCCGCGATGATGTTCGTAGCCTCGTCATCATGGCGGCATTGATCGGAGGGTTGATCCTCTGGTTTGCGACAGTCGGCTCGACCGATCGGGTGATCTATCGCGGCGTCGATCAAGCCTGGGCTGAACCCGGCCGTGTCTATCTCAATACCGAGCCTTCCGGTCATTACGTGATCGAGCGGAATGCAGATTTTGCCGCCATGAAGGTCGGCTGTGTTTATGATCTGAGCTACGACGTCAAGTTCGGGCGGCATCAACGCGGAAACCGCCTGAAAACCGTCCGCAGAGCCAGCCTGGTCGGATGCTAGCGAAGCTCAGCTTCGCTGGCTTGCTTCGGCCGACCTTCGTCGCGGCGCCGGCCGCGGCTTTAGGGTGGTCTCCGCCGGCGTGAGCAGCCGCCCATCCTCGGCGCGCATTTCCAGCTTCTTCACCGGACGGCCCTTCGCGCGATCGACCAGGATGGTCGCGATCTCCTCGGGGCGGTCGTCGAACTCCTCGCTCCACTGCCGCAGCGCGACCAGGATCGGGAAGGCGCCGCGGCCCTTCGGCGTCAGCACGTATTCCTGATAGGCGCTGCCGTCGGAAGCGGGGGCCGTTTCCAGAATGCCGTGGTCGACCAGCGATCGCAGCCGCGCCGCCAGGATGTTCTTGGCCATGCCGAGCTTGGTCTGAAACTCGCCGAAGCGGCGGACGCCGAACAGCGCCTCGCGGATGATCAAGAGCGACCACCAGTCGCCGAGCGCCTCCAGCGACCGCGCGATCGGGCAGGCATCACCCTCGAAGCTCGTCCGTTTCACCATCGTCGTCCATCCTGTCGCGTTCCGCCGATCACGCGCTTGTGTGGTTGCATCATAAAACCAAAGGGTCTAGATGGCAATCTAGTTTTATCATGCAACTACTGGAGGCGAGCGTGAGACTGAAGGACAAGACGGCGCTGATCACCGGCGGCAATAGCGGCATCGGGCTGGCGACGGCAAAACTGTTCGTGGCCGAGGGCGCCAAAGTGGTGATCACCGGGCGTAACAAGGAGACCCTGGCGGCGGCCGCTAAGGAGATCGGGCCGAACGCCCTTGCGCTGCCGGCCGACGCCACGGACATCGCGGCGACGGAAGCTGCGATCAAGCAGGGCGCGGAAAAGTTCGGCAAGTTCGACATCGTGTTCGCCAATGCCGGCATCGCCGGCGGCACCCCGCTGGGATCGGCGACACCAGAGGTGTTCGAGAAGGTGATCAGCACCAATCTGACCGGCGTGTTCTTCACCGTTCAATCCGCGCTGCCCCATCTCAATGACAACGCCTCGATCATCCTCAACGGCTCGGTGATCTCGGTGCTCGGCATTCCCGGCTACTCGGCTTACGGCGCGGCAAAGGCCGGCGTGCGGGCGATGGCGCGGATCATGGCTTCAGAACTGTCGCCGCGCGGCATCCGCGTCAACGTGGTGGCGCCGGGTGCGATCCGCACCCCGATCTGGGGGCCTGCAATGGCGACGCCGGAAGCCGAGAAGGCGTTCGAGAAGCGGATCGCGCTGTCGACGCCGCTCGGCCGCATCGGCGAAACCGATCACGTTGCGAAGACCGTGCTGTTCCTGGCTTCCGACGATTCCGCGCATGTGCAGGGGCAGGAAATCTTCGTCGACGGCGGCGCGGTGGCCTCGCCGAGCGGCGCGCCGATCTATCGCGGCTGATCACATCAAGTGCAAATTGAACCGGCTGGCGCAGCGTGGTTGCGCCAGCCGGTTCGGCGTCCTGTGGAAGGCATGGACTGAAGCTGTGCGAGAGGAGTTGAAGCTTTGCGCCAGCCGCAATGCGACCTCAGGCGGCGCGCAGGCTCGCGGCGGCGTGGAGTGCGTCGGCCAGCGCCTTCTCGCGATGCTCCGGCCCGACCTGGATGCCGTCGGCGACGATGAATTCGGGAGTGATGCCGATGAACCCGAACACGCTGCGCAAGTACGTTTCCAGGTGCTCCAGCGTCGCGGCGGGCGAACCCGCGCCGTAATAGCCACCGCGCGAGATCGCGATGATCACACGTTTGCTGCCGACGAGGCCCTGCGGTCCGTTAGGGCCGTAGCTGAACGTCTTGCCCCTTACTGCAATGCGGTCGATCCAGGCCTTGAGCTGGCTGGGAATGGTGAAATTGTACATGGGGGCGCCGATCACGACGATGTCGGCGGCTAGGAACTCGTCGAGCGCGGCCGCGCTAGCTGCAAGGTCCGGTCCGAGTTCCGTCGGCGCGGGGGCGCCTTGCGCGACGGCGAGATGAGAGCCGGAGAGGTGGGCAAGCGGGGTCTGCGTCAGGTCGTGATAGACCACGTCGAGTGAGGGCGTTGCCTGGCGCAGCCGATTGACGATGGCCGCGGACACCTGCCGGCTGACGGAGTGGGGGCCGAGTACGCTGGAGTCGATATGGAGGAGTTTCATGTGGGGTCACCCTGGTATAAGTTTGTAACCAGCGCTACATGAGTGACTATCGAAATCCCCGCAAGAACGCACTTTTTTGAGCCATGGGCACATCATTGAAACCTGCGAACACCGAATTGCCTGCTCCGCCGCGGCCAAGTCCGCGGCCGGACCCAAGGCCCATGCCGCATCCCGACCATGCGGATTGCCGTGGGGTCGCCTCCGTGCTGTCCCGCGTCGGCGACAAATGGAGCGTGTTCGTCATCATGATGCTGAGCGACGGACCGAAGCGCTTCAACGAGCTCAAGCGGATGATCAACGGCATCTCGCAGCGGATGCTGACCCTGACGCTGCGTGGCCTCGAGCGCGACGGCCTCGTCACGCGCACGATCTTTCCGACCATCCCGCCGCGGGTGGACTATGAGCTGACCGAGCTTGGCCGCGGCCTCCAGCAGCCGGTGAAAGCGCTCGGAGAATGGGCGATCGCGCATCTGGAGCAGATCGAGGCGGCACGATCGCGGTTCGACGAGCGCAAGGAAGGTTAGCGTGCGGCCTCCATTTTCGTCATTCCGGAGCCCGAGCGAAGCGAGCGAGCCCGGAATCCATCTAGCGGCAGAGCAAGTGGATGGATGGATTCCGGTTCGGCTCTTCGAGCCGCCCCGGAATGACATCTCGAGACACTAAACCAGCGAGACCAATCCGCCACCATGACGCTCGAGCTTGCCGGCGAGCTCGAGCTCCAGCAGCACGGTGCGCACGATCGCAGGCGAGGCGCCGGACATCCGGACGAGGTCGTCGATCGAGATGGGCGCAGGGCCGAGCAGGCCGGTGATCTGGTCGCGATCATGGCTTTGCGGATCGCTTTCGAACGGCTCGCTGTCGGGCTCGCCCGCGGGGTGCATCAGCGGCCGCTCCATGATCGGTTGCACCGCGTTGACGATGTCGGCAGCTTCGGTGACGAGCGTTGCGCCCTGCTTGATCAGGTCGTTGGTGCCGGCGGCGCGCGGATCGAGCGGCGAGCCCGGGACGGCGAACACCTCGCGGCCCTGTTCGGCCGCCATGCGCGCCGTGATCAGCGAGCCCGAGCGGTGCGCCGCCTCGACCACGACGACGCCGAGCGAAGCGCCCGAGATCAGCCGGTTGCGGCGGGGAAAGTCGCGGGCGCGCGGTTCGTGGCCGAGCGGCATCTCGGAGATCGCTGCGCCCTGGTGGTCGAGGATCGCCGTGAGCAGATCACCATGCTCCGGCGGATAGATGCAGTCATGGCCGCCGGCGAGCACGGCGATCGTGCCGCTCTCCACGCTCGTGCGATGCGCGGCCTGGTCGACGCCGCGGGCGAGGCCCGAGATGACCACGAAGCCGGCTTCGCCGAGCTCACGCGCGAGCACACCTGCGAATTTCAGGCCGGCGCCGGAGGCGTTGCGCGAGCCGACGATCGCGATCATCGGCCGCATCAGGGATTTGGTGTCGCCGCGCACCGCGAGCAGCGGCGGCGCATCGTCGATCATCGCCAGCCGGGCCGGATAGCCGTCCTCGCCGGGCGCACGCCAGGAAATGCCGAACTTGCGGCTTGCGGCGAGCTCGGCCTTCGCCTCATCCGCACTGCAGATGCGCCCCGATCGCGCCGCGCCGCCGCGGCGGGCGAGGTCGGGCAACCGCTCCAGCGCCGCGCGCGGGCTGCCGAAATGATCGACCAACGAGCGGAAGGTGCGCGGTCCGACATTGTCGGAGCGGATCAGCCGCAAGCGGTCGATCCGCTCAGCCTCGGTCAGCTCCACGCTTGTGTTGATGGCGTCCACGGCATCTCCTTGCAGCCGCACCATGGAACAACCTGGGGGAGTGGGCAACAGCCGCGTGCGCTTGCCTGGTCTCGCCCCGATGCTAAAAGCGAGGCCAATAAGAAGGATGTTGCCATGATCTCACTCGCCGACCTCCAGCGCCGCATCGAAGCGGGGGAGCTTTCGCCCGATGACGCCATCGCCCAGTCGCATGCGGCGATCGAGGCCAAGGAGAAGGACGTCCGCGCCTTCGTCCGGCACGACAAATCGGCGAGGGCGCAAGCCTCGGGCCCGCTGCGTGGCATTGCCGTCGGCATCAAGGACATCATCGACACCGCCGACATGCCGACCGAGATGGGTTCGGAGATCTATCGCGGCTGGCAGCCGCGCGCCGACGCGCCGGTCGTGATGATGCTGAAGCGGGCCGGGGCGACTATCATCGGCAAGACGACCACGACTGCGTTCGCCTCGAGCGATCCGACCCCGACACTCAATCCGCACAATCCCGGTCACACGCCGGGCGGCTCGTCCTCGGGTTCGGCGGCGGCCGTCGGCGCCGGCATGATCCCGCTGGCGCTGGGCACCCAGACCGGCGGCTCGGTGATCCGGCCGGCGGCCTATTGTGGCGCTGCCGCGATAAAACCCTCGTTCCGGATGCTGCCGACCATCGGCGTGAAGTGCTATTCGTGGGCCCTCGACACGGTCGGCCTGTTCGGCAGCCGCGCGGAAGATCTCGCGCGCGGATTGCTGGCGATGACCGGCCGCACTGAATTCGACGGCATGGGTCCAGCCAAGGCGCCGCGCATCGGCGTGGTGAGGCAGGAGTTTGCCGAAGCCGTGGAGCCGGCGGCAGAGGAGGGCTTACAGGCTGCGGTCAAGGCGGCCGAGAAGGCCGGCGCGCGCGTGCAGACCATCGATCTGCCCGAGGCGGTCAAGGAAGCCTGGCGCATCCATCCCATCATCCAGAACTTCGAGGCGCATCGCGCGCTTGCCTGGGAGTTTTCCGAACGTCACGACGAGATCGCGCCGCTGCTGCGCGCCAGCCTCGATGAGACGGTCGGACTGACACCTAAGGAATACGACGATGCGCGTCGCATCGCCCGCCGTGGCCGCCGCGAGCTCGGCGAGCTGTTTGAAGGGGTCGACGTGCTGCTGACCGATTCGGCGCCGGGCACCGCGCCGGCCAAGGAGCTCGCCTCGACCGGCTCGCCCCGTTACAACCGGCTGTGGACGCTGATGGGCAATCCTTGCGTCAATGTGCCAGTGCTCAAGGTCGGGGGCCTGCCTGTTGGCGTGCAGGTGATCGCGCGCTTCGGCAACGATCCGCTCGCGCTCGCGGCGGCTTGGTTCCTGGAGGACGCGCTGGCGAAATCAGGCTAGCACAGGTTCGGAAGGAGCGAGGGCCTCAGCGGGCGCTGAGGGCGCTACGCCGGCTCCGGCGCCTTGCCCGAGCCAGCGCTCGGCGGCCGCGCGGCCGCTTCGGTGCAGCAGACGAATGAAGCCGCGGCCGAGATCGGCCGTTGAGCGCTGCGCCAAGCCGTCTACGGAGTCTTCCGCCGCGATCCTGGAGAGCCGCGGGGGAGAGGCCATGTGCGACTGCGCCCATTCGATCGCGGCGATCTCGGCATTGAGCGCGGCGTTGGCCGCGATCTGGTCGAGCCGGCGGTCGATCGCGGCGAGCGTGATCGGCACATAGCCGTCGTGCGTCGGCGTGACCTGGACCAGCAGCAGATCCGTTGCCGCCGTGTCCTGCACCAGACGCAGCAGCGGCGGATTGCCGCCAAAGCCGCCGTCCCAATAGGCTTCGCCGTCGATCTCGACCGCACAATGGACCAGCGGAGGGCAGGTCGAGGCCAGCGCGACGTCGGCGGTGATGGCTTCGTTGCCGAAGATCTGCTGCTGCCCGTCGCGGATCCGCGTCGCCGCGATCAGCAGTTTTGGGCACCGCGCATGGCGCAGGACGGAAAAGTCGATGTCGCGGGACACCGCCTGCCGCAGCGGGTCGAGGTCGAACGGATCGAACTGGCCCGAGCGCAGGGTCGGGCCGAATGCGACCGAGCTCCCCGCCGGCGAGAAGCCGCCGATCAGCATCAGCGAGCGGAACGAGGCCTCGTGCATCAGCCGGACCCAGAACCGGTTCAGCCTGGAACGGGCGCCTTCGCGGCCGCCTTCGGCCAGGCCGCAAGCGAGCAGCAGCGCATTGATGGCGCCGGCGCTGGCGCCGCTGATGGTGTCGATCTCGATATCAGTCTCTTCCAGCAGTCGCTCCAGCACACCCCAGGTGAAGGCGGCAAAGGTGCCGCCGCCCTGCAGCGCCAGCGAAAGCCGTCGCGGCGGCCATTGGGTGGAATGCGCCTGCGTCGGCACGACCGGTGCAGCCTTGGCGATGACGATGTCGAGTGGAGCGTCGGCTTGCACGACGGGCTCCGGCTTCGGCGCTGGTCGGGAAACCGGGGCAGGCGTGGGCGGCGGCGCGTCGGACCAGATATTGGTCGCCGATAGCAGCCGGCTTGCTGCGGTGCCGGAAGCACCGAGCGAACCGATCCCGTCATTCGCGCCGACAATCTTCTCGCTCATTCTGAGCAACCGCCTAACGCCGTTTCCCCCCGTCAGAATGACAGGCATGGAACACCTTCGCTACAGTCCGCCGTGGCTCGGAGGACAATTGCGAACAGGATTTGGCATATAATGCGAAAGGGGTGCGGCGGTATCCGTACTTTTCCGACTTCAGATGCTTGTTGACGCGTCTTCTTAACGCGAACCGGCGATCTACATCGCGGAGAGCGCGCTAGGCCGCCTTCTCGCCGATCCGGCTTTCCTTGCCGGTTTGCAGGCGCTTGATGTTCTCGCGATGCGCGTAGAACAACAGCAGCGTCATCACAGCGAACAATGCGGCGAGTGCGAGGTGCCCGAACCACCAGAGGAACATCGGCGTGATGAACGCGGCCACCAGCGCGGACAGCGACGAGTAACGGGTGGTGAAGGCGGTCGCCAGCCAGAGCAGGCAGAACACCACCATGCCGGGCCAGAACAGGCCGAGCAGGACGCCGATATAGGTCGCGACGCCCTTGCCGCCCTTGAATTTCAGCCAGACCGGGAAGAGATGGCCGAGGAAGGCGCCTAGCCCGGCCACCATGGCAGCGTTGGGCCCGGCAATGGTGCCGGCGATCACCACCGCCGCCGTGCCTTTGAGCGCGTCGAGCAGCAGCGTACCCGCGGCAAGGCCTTTGCTCCCGGTGCGCAGCACATTGGTCGCGCCGATGCTGCCGGAGCCGATCGAACGGATATCCCGTGTGCCGGCGAGCCTGGTCAGAACCAGGCCGAACGGGATCGAGCCGAAGAGATAGCCGATGACGAAAGCCACGGGCAGGAAGGCTTCAAGCCCCATGGCGGAAGCTCCCAAGGCTGGATTTCGCGAGGCTGGATGTCACGTCAGACATGCTCATACACCGTTCGTCCGCCGACAATGGTGCGCACCACGCGGCCTGTAAAGCGGGCCTCGTCGAACGGGGTGTTCTTGCAGGGCGATTTGAGGTCCGCGGGATCGACCACCCAGGGCACGTCGGGGTCGATCACGATGACGTCGGCCGGGCTGCCGGCGCGCAAGGTTCCGCCCGGCAGGCCGAGCAGCTCGGCGGGGCGGGTCGACATCGCGCGGATCAGCGTCTTCAGCTCGATCTCGCCATTGTGCACCAACCGCAGGCCGGCCGGCAGCATGGTCTCGAGTCCGACGGCACCGGGCGCGGCTTCCGCGAACGGCAGGCGCTTGCCCTCGACGTCCTGCGGATTGTGGTCGGACATGATGACATCGAGCAGGCCGGAGCCGATCGCCGCCACCAGGGCGCGGCGGTCGTCCTCGGTGCGCAGCGGCGGCGACAGCTTCAGGAACGAACGGTAAGGACCGATGTCGTTCTCGTTCAGCGCCAGATGATTGATCGAGACCGAGGCGCTGACGGCGAGCCCGGCATCGCGCGCGCGCTGGAGGATGTCGAGGGAATCGATGCAGGTCAGCGACGCCGCGTGGTAGCGGCCGCCGGTGAGGGCGACCAGCCGCAGATCGCGCTCCAGCATCACGGCTTCGGCGGCATTCGGGATGCCCATCAGGCCGAGCCGCGAGGCGAACTCGCCCTCGTTCATCACGCCTTCGCCGACGAGATCGGGGTCTTCGGTGTAATGCACGATCAGCGCGTCGAAATCGCGCGCATAGGTCAGCGCGCGGCGCATCACCTGCGCATTGGTCACGCTTCTGGCGCCATCGCTGAAGGCGACGGCGCCCGCGGCCTTGAGCAGGCCGAATTCGGTCATTTCCTGGCCGTGCATGCCCTTGGTGAGGGCGGCCATCGGCTGGATGTTGACGATGGCGGTGTCGCGGGCGCGGCGCATCACGAAATCGACCGTCGCCGAATTGTCGATCACCGGCGAGGTGTCGGGCTGGCAGATGATGGTGGTGATGCCGCCGGTCGCGGCCGCCTGGCTCGCGGTGGCAAAGGTCTCGCGGTGGCTGAAGCCGGGCTCGCCGACGAAGGCGCGCATGTCGACCAGGCCGGGTGCGACGATCTTGCCTGAGCAATTGACGATGTCGGTGCCCTCGGGGACGCCGGCCGCGCCAATGCCGCGGCGGGTCTCGCGGATGCTGCCGTCGGCGATCAGGACGTCGCCTACCCCGTCGAAATCCCTGGAGGGATCGACGACGCGGGCATTGGCCAGCAGGATGGGGCGGCGATCGGTCAACATCGGCATCACGCGTTCGGCAGGTTGCGGGCGAGCGCTTCCAGCACCGCCATGCGCACGGCGACGCCCATCTCCACCTGCTCGCGGATCAGGGATTGCGCGCCGTCGGCGACTGCGGTGTCGATTTCGACGCCGCGGTTCATGGGGCCGGGATGCATCACGAGCGCGTCCGGCTTGGCGTAGGCGAGCTTCTTCTGGTCGAGCCCGAAATAGTGGAAGTATTCGCTCGACGAGGGCACGAAGGAGCCGTTCATGCGCTCGCGCTGCAGCCGCAGCATCATGACGATGTCGGCGCCGTTGAGACCCTCGCGCATGTCGCGCGCGACCTCGACGCCCATCCGCTCGATGCCTGGCGGCAGCAGCGTGGAGGGCCCGACGACGCGGACGCGCGCACCCATGGTGTTGAGCAGGATGATGTTGGAGCGGGCGACGCGCGAATGCAGCACGTCGCCGCAGATCGCGACCACGAGCCCCTCGATCCGGCCCTTGTTGCGGCGGATGGTGAGCGCGTCGAGCAGCGCCTGGGTCGGATGCTCGTGCGCGCCGTCGCCGGCATTGATCACGGAACCGTCGACCTTGCGAGCCAGCAGTTCCACCGCGCCGGAGGCATGATGGCGCATCACCAGGATGTCTGGGTGCATCGCATTGAGCGTCATCGCGGTGTCGATCAGCGTCTCGCCCTTCTTGATGGACGAGGAGGCCACCGACATGTTCATGACGTCGGCGCCCAGCCGCTTTCCCGCGAGCTCGAACGAGGACTGGGTCCGGGTGGAGGCCTCGAAGAACAGGTTCACCTGCGTCCGTCCGCGCAGGACGGTGCGCTTCTTGTCAACCTGGCGGTTGAGCTCGACATATTCTTCGGACAGGTCGAGCAGGCCGCTGATGTCGGCCGCGGAAAGGCCCTCGATGCCCAGCAAATGCCGGTGGCCGAGGACGAAGGTCGATTTCGATGTCATTAAAAGCAGAGCTATAGGGGCGGATCGCGGGGGGAGCAAGCTTCAAATCCCGCCGCCCGACTTATCCACGGCGCTTTGCGGTGGAGGCGGTGCCGCCGGCCGGTGTTCGGGGCAGCCGCTTTGCGCTAGAGTCGCAACATTGGTTGCGTCACGGGCTGGATCATGACGGGCACCCGGTATTTTAATCGACTGGCGCGCAATGTTGCTGCGCTCGTGACCGCGTGCATGGCTGGCCTTGCGACACCGGCTTGGGCCGAAAAACGTGTCGCATTCGTGATCGGCAACGATCTCTATCCGAACCTGCCGGCCGACCGGCAATTGAAGAAGGCAGCCAATGACGCAACGACCGTGGCCGACGCGCTGAGATCGCTGGGGTTCGACATCGTGCTCGGGACCAATCTCGGCCGGCAGGGCATGATCGACCGGCTCGCGGATTTCACGTCGCGGCTCGAGCCGGGCGATACCGCCGCAATGTTCTATGCCGGACACGGCGTTGCGATCGCGGGGGTGAACTACCTGGTGCCGAGCGACGTCCCCACCGTCAACGAGGGCGCCGAGGCGCGGGTGCGCGGGGCCTCGATCGCCGAGCCCGACGTGATTGCGGAGCTTCAGGCCAAGGCAGTGCGTGTCGCCTTCGTCGTCATCGATGCCTGCCGTGACAATCCGTTTCCGCGCGCCGCGGGCCGCTCGATCGGGAACACGCGGGGGCTCGCTGACGCGAAGCCCGCGCGCGGGATCTTCACGCTCTATTCCGCGGGGATCGGCCAGACCGCGCTCGACCAGCTCGGCAACAACGATACGGCGCACAACTCGGTGTTCACGCGGATCTTCGTCGAGCAGCTGAAGCGGCCCGAGCTGCATCTCGGCGATCTCGCGGTCGAGGTGCGCGAGCGCGTGGCGGCGCTGGCCCTGACCGCGACGGATGCCGGAGGACAAGCAGTACCGCACGAGCAGACGCCCGCTTATTACGACCAGACGCTCGGCGGGCGCATCTTTCTCTGGGATGCGGGAGCGTCGAACGGGGCGCCGAAAGTGGCGGGCATGCTGATCAAGCCGCCGGCAAGGCCCGCAGTTGCGGAGCGTGCCACCATGCGTCCGCCGCGTCCGTCCGCTCCAGGCGAAAGCTGCGCCCGCAGCGGCTTCGAGACCTATTGCGTCAGCTCGATGCTGAAGCCGCAATTCGGCAATTCGTACGGCGCAGCGAATTTGTTCGACGCCTCGACGGGAACGGCCTGGGTCGAGGGCGCCTCGGGCAACGGCGTCGGCGAGTGGATCACCGTCGAGTTCGAAACCGTGCGTCGGGTCAAATCGATCCACGTGCAGAACGGCTACCAAAAAAGCCCCGACATCTTCGCCAAGAACAACAGGGTCCGCCAGCTTCGCGTGCTGTTCTCGGGCGGCGAGTCGCAGACCTTCATTCTCGACGACAAGCTGTCGGCTCAATTGCTGACATTGCGACCGCCGGTGTCGGCCTATTGGATGCAGTTCATCATCGACGACGTCTGGGCCGGCCACAAATATAGGGACACCGCGATCACGAAGCTTCTGGTCAACTCGGATCCGGTGCAATGACCGCAAGGACCGGAACCGCGGCGCTCGTCGCGCTGCTCGCACTCTCGTTCCTCGCTCCGGTGCAGGCGCAGACCTTGCCCGGCGACTTCGTCTATTTGCGCGACATCGATCCGACCATCATCCAGGACATCCGTTACGCCACGTCGAACAATTTCGTCGGCCGCCCGCTCGCCGGCTACGATGCCGGCGAATGCGTGGTGAAGCGCGAAGTGGGGCTGCGGCTGAAGGCGGTGCAGCAGGAGCTGGCGGCGCAAAATCTCTCGCTCAAGATGTTCGACTGCTACCGGCCGGCGCGGTCCTCGCTCGACATGGTCAGGTGGTCGCAGAACGGCCGCGAGACCGCTGCGGAACGGCGCTACAACCCGAAGATTCCGAAGACCGAGCTGTTCCGCCTCGGCTACATTGCGAGCCGTTCGCAGCATTCGACTGGTGCGGCGCTCGATCTCACGCTGGTCGATCTGAAGGCCGACAATTCCGCCAAATATGATCCAGCCAAGACCTATGCGGATTGCACGGCGCCGGTCGAGGCCCGTGCGCCGGAGGGCAGCGTCGACATGGGCACAGGCTACGACTGTACCGACCCGAAGGGGCATACCGCCGCAACCTCGATCAATGCGGAGCAGCGTGCCTGGCGCAAGCGGCTGGTGGCTGCGATGGCCAGGCAAGGCTTTGTGAACTATTCGAAGGAGTGGTGGCATTTTTCCCTGCCGGGGGCGGGCGGGGCGGCCTATGATTTCCCGATCCAGCCGCGGCGGAACTGATTCCGCGCTGAGGACGAGAAGATGACCCAGCCCGCATTTGTGACCCACGAGGTCTTTAATCAGTCGCCGCCGTTTGAGGACGTCGATCTTTTCGCCGTGGATCGGCCGCTGGTCGAAGCGGTCAGGGCCAATGGCGGCGCGGCGGCAGAGCGTGAACTCTCCGAGTTCGGCCGGCATTGGGGCTCGGCGGCGATGATCGATTGCGGGCGCCTTGCGAACGAGAACACGCCGAAGCTGCGCAGCTTCGATGCCAAAGGCAATCGCCGCGACCAGGTCGAGTTTCATCCCGCCTATCACGAGCTGATGGCACACAGTGCGCATGCGGGCATGCACAATTCGACGTGGACGGCTGACGGAAAACCCGCGGGCGATGCCGCCGAGGTCATTCGCGCCGCAAAATTCTACATGGCTGCGCAAGTCGAGACCGGCCATCTCTGCCCGATCACGATGACGCGCGCGTCCGTTGGTGCCCTGGCGATGCAGCCCGATCTGCTCGCGCGGGTGATGCCGGTGCTGTCGACCAGGAGCTACGACCCGAGCTTTGCGCCGTGGTGGGGCAAGCGCGGCATGACGCTCGGCATGGGCATGACCGAGAAGCAGGGCGGCACCGATGTGCGCGCCAACATGACCCGCGCGGTGCGCGACGGCGACGGCTACCGCATCACGGGCCACAAATGGTTCATGTCGGCGCCGATGTGCGATGCGTTCCTGGTGCTGGCGCAGGCCGAGGGCGGGCTGACCTGTTTCTTCATGCCGCGCTTCGCGCCGGATGGTTCGGTCAACGCCGTCGAGTTCCAGCGGCTGAAGGACAAGCTCGGCAACCGCTCCAATGCCTCGTCGGAGGTCGAGTTCACAGGCGCCTATGCCGAAAGGGTCGGCGAGGAGGGCAAGGGCATCCGCACCATCATCCAGATGGTGCAGCTGACGCGGCAGGATTGTGCCATCGCCTCCGTCGGCCTGATGCGCTCGGGGCTTGCGCATGCGCTGCGCCACGCCCGGCATCGCAGCGTGTTCCAGAAGCATCTGGCCGATCAGCCATTGATGCAGGCCGTGCTGTCGGACATGGCGCTGCATGTGGAGGCGAGCGCGGCGCTGGTGATGCGGCTCTGCCGCGCCTTCGACCGCACGCCGCATGATGCGGCGGAGGCCGCCTATATGCGGCTGCTCACGCCTGCGATCAAATACTGGACCTGCAAGAGCGCGCCGCCGTTCCTGTTCGAGGCGATGGAGTGCCTCGGCGGCAACGGTTATGTCGAGGACGGCATTCTGGCGCGCCATTATCGGGAGTCGCCCGTCAACGCTATTTGGGAGGGCTCGGGCAACGTGATGTGCCTCGACGTGCTGCGGGCGCTCTCGCGCGAAGGCGAGGCGGCGACGGCGGTGCTGCAAGCGCTGGCGGCCGAGACCAAGGGGCTGCCGGGGGCGGGCGAGGCGGTCAGCTTCATCGGCAAGACGTTTCGGCGCGCCGACGGCGAGCGCGTCGCGCGGCTTGCGGTCGAGAAGCTGGCATTGCTGGCCGCGACGTCCGCGCTCAATGGCGTGTCGCCGCGCCAGGCCGAATTGTTCGCCGCGACGCGCCTCGCGACGAACCACGCCAGCATGTACGGCGCGGTCGAACTCGACAGCGCCGACATGCGCGTGCTGCTGGATCGGGCGCTGCCGTGAGCGTCCAAAACGAAAGCCTTCTGATGGACTCCCTCAATCCCGATCATTCGCCGCTGACCGAGACGCCAGCGACGCCGCGCGTCTGGAAGTTCTGGGGCACGGCGCTGTGGGGTCTCTTTATCTTCGTCGCGATGTTCGTCGGGCAGATCGGCGCCGTGCTTGTGCTGGCGGCACAGCGTGGTCTTCCCATGGACCTCGCCTCGCTCCAGCTCGTCGGCCGTGAGCCGCAGACGCTCGCGCTCTCGGTCATCGCGGGGCTGCCGACGACGCTTCTTGCGGTCTGGCTCGCCATTCGCATCAAGAAGGCCTCCTTCGTCGACTATCTCGCGCTGCATTGGCCGTCCTGGAAGCAGCTGCTGTTCGGCGCCGTCGGTCTCATCCTGATCGTGCTGCTCTGGGAGACGATGTCGCGCGCGCTCGGCCGCGAGGCGACGCCGGGCTTCATGACCGATCTGTTGAAATCGGGCCGCGACAAGGGCGCGGCGCTGCTGCTGCTCGCCGCATTCGCGGTGGCTGCGCCGATGTCGGAAGAGGTTCTGGCGCGAGGCTTCCTCTATCGCGGCTGGTCGGCGAGCTTCTTGCGGGCATCAGGCGCGATCCTGCTGTCGTCCTTGGTCTGGACCATCGTGCACCTGCAGTACGACTTGTACTTTCTGGCCGAAGTTTTCTGCATCGGTCTATGGTTCGGCTACATGCGTTATCGCGCCGGCTCGCTGTGGCTCACCATCGTGCTGCACGCGTTGAACAATCTGACGGCAGTGGTGCTGACGATGTGGCTGGGGAGCTAGCTCCACACTCCGTCATTGCGAGCGCAGCGAAGCAATCCAGAATCTCTCCGCCGCGGCAGTCTGGATTGCTTCGTCGCAAGAGCTCCTCGCAATGACGAGGTGAGAGAGGTGCGCTCGTCATGACGAGTGCTAGGCCGCCAATCCGATCGCGATCGGCATCGTAATGGCTGCAAAGATCGTCTGCAGCGTGATGATCTGGGCCAGCAGCGGGGCATCGCCGCCCATCTGGCGAGCGAGGACATAGGCGCTCGACGAGGTCGGCACCGCCGAGCAGATCGCCACGATCGCGAGACTGTTGCCCGAAAGCCCGAACCAGAGACCGAGCCCCATCGCGAGCGCGGGCATCAGCAAGAGCTTGAGAACGACGCCGACGGCTGCGCCGAGGCTTGGACGGAAGAGCCCTTCCAGGTGCAGCCCCGCCCCGGTGACGAGCAGGCCGATGGCGAGCGAGGAACTGCCGAGCGCGTCTGCAACCTCATGCCAGAGTTTTGGTAGCGGCAGATGGGTGACATTGACGGCAAGGCCGATGATGCAGGCCCAGATCAAGGGATTGCGCACCAATGTCATGACGATGGCGCGGCCGGATTGCTTTTCCGGCGATGCGTAACGAGCGAGCACCGAGACGCTGAACACGTTGACGAGCGGGATGATCGCCACCATCGCAACGGAGGCGAGCGCCAGCCCGACATCGCCGAACAAATTGGCGGCGATCGACAGCGCCACGAAGGTCTGCCAGCGCGTCGCGCCCTGGAAGATCGAGGTAAAGGCGGGGCCGTCGATGCCGAGCCGCGACAGGGCCGGGCGCAAGGCGAGGCACAAAAGTGACATCGCCAGTGCCGACAGCAGCAGCGCGCCGCCGACGCCGGCGACCGGAACCTTCGTGAGATCCGCCTTCACCAGGGTCTGGATCAGCAGCATCGGAAACAACACGAAATATGTCAGCTGCTCCAACCCGTGCCATTGCGTGTCGAGCCGCATCAGGCTGCGCTTCAGCACGATTCCGAGCACGATGAGGATGAAGACCGGCAGCAAGGCCGCGATGACGACGGCCATGAATTAGTCTGGTCCCGGGCTCGTGCGAAGATTGGCAAGGCGATCGAGCGCGCCTTGCAGGATGAAGATCGCGGCATGCTCGTCGATCACCTCGGCGCGCTTGGCGCGGCTGACGTCCATGCCGATCAGCTCGCGTTCGACCGCCGCGGTCGAGAGGCGCTCGTCCCACAGACCAATGGGCAGGGCAGTGAGGCCAGCGAGGTTGCGCGCGAAGGCGCGGGTCGATTGCGCGCGCGGACCTTCGCTGCCGTCCATGTTGATGGGCAGGCCGAGCACGAAGCCGACCACCTTGCGCTCTGTGGCGATGGCCAGCAGCCTGGCGGCATCCTGCTTGAACTGCTTGCGCTGGATCGTCTCGACGCCGGTGGCCAGCCGCCGGTCCGGGTCGGACACGGCGACGCCGATGGTCTTGGTGCCGAGATCGAGCCCGACCAGCGCGCCGCGTTCGGGCCAGTGGGTTGCAGCGTCGACGAGAGGCAGGATAAGAGCCGGCATGGCGTAGCGCATATCACGCGCCGCGCCGCGGAGTGAACCCGGAACATGGATGCACTGACACTATTCGGCCTGTTTGCCGTGACGGCGATGCTGGTCTGCTATGCCCTGGAGGATCGCAGTCACTGGTTCGTGCTGCTGTTCGCCGCGTCCTGCGCACTTGGCTCGGCCTACGGCTTTCTCCAGGGCGCCTGGCCGTTCGGTCTGATCGAGGCGATCTGGGCCGTCGTGGCGCTGCGGCGGTGGCAGCTGAAGGCGCGCTGACGGCGGAGGTGGGCGAGGGCCTGGCCGCAAGGCACGCAGCTCCTCGCCCGGGCTCTTTTCAGCGGATCGCGATCGGGTTGATCATCGCCTGCACCCCGCCGGTCCAGCGCGGCTGTCCCAGCACGAACAGGAATTCATAGCCCTTGTCGCGAGCGAGCGCGGCGGTGTCCATGTTCTCGAGGATGTAGGTCCCGTTCATGGCGAGCAGGATCTGGTGCACCTCGAACACGGTCTTGCCTTCGAACGGCAGCACCTCGAGACCCCAGGTATCGGCGCCGACGGCGACGACGCCCTTGCCGGTGAGGTACTTCGCGCCCTCGACGCCGAGGCCGGGTTCGCCCGCGGAATAGCGCTTGTCGTCCTTGCCGACCAGGCTGAGCCAGCCGGTGTGGAAGATGACGACGTCGCCCTGGCGGATCTCGACGTTCTGCTGCTTGGCGGCCTCCTCGATCTCCTTGACGTTGAAGGCCGTGCCCTCCTTCACCACGTCGGTCTTGAAATAGGCGGCCATGTCGAGCAGCACGCCGCGGGTGACCATCGGCGGCACCTTTTCGATGCCGAGCTTCTTCAACCCGTTCGGATCGGCGAAGTCGGCAAGCTTGTTGCCGTTGTAATAGACGTGCTCGATGCCGAGATGGCCGAGCCCGTCCAGCTGGCTGCCGACGCCGACCCAGGTATCGAGGATGTCGTCGTTGTAGGTGGCCTTGTTGGGACCGAGGCCCGCGCTGCCGGCCTGTCCCGGCTGCACGATGGTGATCTTGTAGGTGCGCGGCGGATAGGCCGGCGTCTGCGGCGTGACGGCCATGCCAAGGGCGTAGGTCTTGCCGGTCTTTACCAGGGATGCCGCCTTCACCACGAGCTCGGGCGTCATGTAGTTGGCGGCGCCGATCTCATCGTTCGGCCCCCATTTCGATTTGGTCCAGTCCTGTGCGCCTGCAGTTCCTGATATCGCCGACAACGCGGCGACGCAGCACAACACGAGCGTATTGCGCATCAATAGTCCTCCCGATGTTTTCTGCCGATGTTTTGGCTTGGTTTATGGTTTTGCGCTGGCCAGTCACTCATCCTAACGTAGAAGGAGCGCGGGCTTCAAAGCTTTTCGAGGTGCTGCGCTGCGATGGCAGAGCGCAGCGCGAGTTATTCAAGCGCGATGGATTTGTGACGAATTTCGCGGCGTGGAACGTTCGCGCCGCATCAAGCTGCGATGACGTCCTCGTCCTTCTTCAGGCAATCGGCAAAACCGCTCAGCGCGCTGTATTGATGTCCGGCGCGTCGCTGGATGAAGAGTGTCTCGACACGCGCATGTGACGGGCTCAGCGTGTGGACGGCGACGGCGCCGTTCATCGCGCTGCGTTCCACGACGGCGCGCGGCAGCAGCGTCACGCCCATGTCGGCGGCGACGCAGCCGATCATGCCGTCAAGCGTGCCGAGCTCGAAGCGCGCCGCCGACGGCCAACCGAATTCGACGAAGATCTGTTCGAGCCGCTGGCGATAGGTGCAGCCGGTGCGGAACGCCAGCGCGGTGGGACCCGATTCCGGCGTGCCGGCGCGCAGCTCGGCGAGCGAAGCCCAGCGGCGCGCGCTGACCAGCACCAGCTCTTCGCTGAATGCGCTCGTCGCGGTGAGGTCGTCATGCGCGATGGGCCCTGCGACGAAGGCGCCGTCGAGCGTGCCGTCGAGCACGCTCGCGACGAGGTCGGCGGTCGGCGCGGTGCGCAAGGACAGGCGCACGGAAGGGAAGCGGCGGTGGAAATCGGCCAGCAGCGGCGGCAATCGCACCGCTGCCGTGGTTTCCATCGATCCGATCGCGAGCGGTCCTTTCGGCTCGCCATCGTCGCGCGCGGCGAGCAAGGCTTCGCGCGACAGCGCCGCCATCTTTTGCGCATAGGGGAGGAGGCGCTTGCCGGCACCGGTCAGCGTCATGCCGCGCGAGTGCCGCTCGAACAGGGGCGTGCCGATCTCTGCCTCCAGCGCCTTCACGCGCTGGGTGACGTTCGACTGCACCGTGTTGAGCTCCTCGGCGGCGCGCGTGATCCCGCCGGCGCGGGCGACGGCGGCGAAGGTCTTGAAATCGCTGAGGTCCATAGCTTCGTTTCGCTTTCGAGATGGCAACGTTCGCAACAATTCAATATTCGAGAATGCTAGTCGCGCCTAAGCTCGCTGTCCAGATCGGGGAGGAGCCATGCCGATGACGACGTCGCTGACCACGCTGCTGGGGATCGAGCATCCGATCCTGCTGGCGCCGATGGATGTCATTGCCGGCAGCCGGCTGGCCGCGGCGGTGAGCCGCGCCGGCGGGTTCGGCATTCTCGGCGGCGGCTATGGCGAGCGGGTCTGGCTGGAGCAGGAGACCGCGAAGCTCGCCGGCCTCAGTGCACCGTTCGGCATCGGCTTCATCACCTGGAGCCTCGCCAAGCGGCCCGAGCTTCTCGATGTCGCGCTCGCTGCGAAACCAGACGCGATCATGTTGTCGTTCGGCGATCCCGCGCCGTTCGCGCCCAAGATCAAATCCACAGGCGCGCGCCTGATCTGCCAGGTTCAGGACGAGGCGATGGCGCGGCAGGCGCTCGATGCCGGTGCTGACATCCTGATCGCGCAAGGCACGGAGGCGGGCGGTCATGGTGCTTCGCGCAGCACCGTCGAGTTCGTGCCCGCCATCGTCGATCTCGCCGCGGGGCGCGTTCCCGTGGTGGCGGCCGGCGGCATCGCGGATGGGCGCGGGCTCGCTGCCATGATGATGCTGGGCGCGAGCGGCGTGCTGCTCGGCACGCGCTTCTATGCCAGCCAGGAGGCCGACGGCGCGGAGGAGGCCAAGCGCCGCATCAGCGCGGCGAGCTCCGGTTCGACTGTGCGCGGCATCATCTTCGATCTCTCCCGCAACAACGTCTGGCCGGCGCCGTTCACCGGGCGGTGCCTGGTCAACGATCATGCCAGGCGCTGGATCGGCCGCGAGGTCGAGCTGATGCAGAATGTTGCCGCAGTCGCGGCCGAGTATGCGGCAGCAAGGGCGGCGGGCAATTTCGAGGTCGCCGCGGTGATCGCCGGCGAGGCTGTCGGGCTGATTCATGATATCCCACCGGCGGCGGAGATCGTCGAACGGATTGCGGCGGAGGCGGAGCAGTTGCTGCAAGGGCGGCGGAATTCCGGTGCTTCTTTCCCATCTCCCCTCGTGGGAGAAGGTGGCGCAGACGCAATCCGCGCCGGATGAGGGTTCTCTCCGCGGAGCGTAAAGTCACTTCGAGAGGTCTGTCGCTGCGGATGCAAACCCCTCACCCGTCACGCCGCTGGCGCGGCGATCCACCCTCTCCCTCAAAGGGAGAGTGGAAGAACTAATGCGAGGCAAGAACCATGTGGCCTGACCGTCGACTGATCGATCTGTTCAAGACCGAATTCCCGATCGTGCTGGCGCCGATGGCGGGCGTGATGGATGCGGAGTTGGTGATCGCCGTGGCGCAGGGCGGCGGGCTCGGCTCGCTGCCCAGTGCGATGATCTCGCCGGAGAAGGCGCGTGAGCAGGTCGGCCTGATCCGCCAGACCGTCAAGGCGCCGGTCAACATGAACTTCTTCTGCCACACGCCAGCCGAGCTGACGCGCGAGGCGGACGCGCGGTGGAAGCAGCGGCTCGCGGGCTACTATTCCGAGCATGGTCTCGATCCCTCAGCGTCGATCGCGGCTGCGAACCGCGCGCCGTTCGATGCGGCGTTCTGCGAGGTGGTCGAGGAGCTGAAGCCGGAGGTCGTCAGCTTCCATTTCGGCCTGCCGGAGCAAGCGCTGCTGAGGCGCGTCAAGGCGGCGGGCTGCCTCGTCATCTCATCCGCGACGACGGTGAAAGAGGCGGTCTGGCTGGAGGAACGCGGCGTCGATGCCGTGATCGCGCAAGGTGCCGAAGCGGGCGGCCATCGCGGCATGTTCCTGACCGACAAGGTCGCCGAGCAGCCCGGCACGTTTGCGCTGGTGCCGCAGGTCGTCGATGCCGTGAAGGTGCCGGTGATCGCGGCGGGCGGCATCGCCGATGGACGCGGCATTGCCGCAGCCTTCGCGCTCGGTGCCTCCGGCGTGCAGATCGGCAGCGCCTATCTGCGCTGTCCGGAATCCAAGGTCAGCGCGGGCGGCCGCAAGGCGCTCGCTGAGGCGCGGGACGATTCCACCGTCATCACCAATGTCATGACCGGCCGGCCTGCGCGCGGGGTGCAGAACCGGCTGATGCGCGAGGCCGGCCCGATCTCGCCGGATGCGCCGCCGTTCCCCCACGCCGCGACGGCGCTGGGGCCGCTGAAGGCGGCTGCCGAAAAGCAGGGCAGGGTGGATTTCACCAATCTCTGGGCAGGGCAGGCCGTCGCGCTGGGCCGCGAGGTCCCCGCCGCCGAATTGACCCGGGATCTCGCCAAATCGGCGCTGGAGCGCATGAAGGCCCTCGTCGGATAGGGGGAAGCGCCGGTTGCGGCGCAAAAGCGGCCTCTGCTATACGGCACATGGGATTTGCCGTAAGAGGCCTTATATAATGTCCGTCGACGCCGCTACCGTCCGCCGCATCGCGCATCTGGCGCGCATTGCGGTCTCCGAGGACGAGGTTCCGCATCTTCAGGGCGAGCTCAACGCCATGCTCGCTTTCGTCGAGCAGCTCTCGGAAGTCAATGTCGAGGGCGTGGAGCCGATGACCTCGGTCACCCCGATGCAGATGAAGAAGCGGCAGGACGTGGTCGACGACGGCGAGATCGCCGACGATATCGTTGCCAACGCGCCCGCGACCGAAGGTCACTTCTTCCTGGTGCCGAAGGTCGTTGAATAAACAGGTTGGGTCCGATGTGCCTGCTTTGCGACGATGAGAAGGCCTATCAGGCCTACATGAATTACCTCGACAAGATGGAGCGGCAGGGCAAGGCTGCTGATCCCAACGTCGCCGTCAATGCCGTGCTCGACGAGATCGAGGCGGCTGCGAAAGCCGCCGCCAAGAAAAACGTCATGCAAGACGACCCGGCCAACGACAAGACCCTGTCTCCGTTCTTCTGCAGCCCGATCAATAAATGACCGATTTGACATCGCTGACGCTCGCCGAGGCCCGCAAGGGCCTCGCGGCAAAAACTTTCACGTCGCTCGAGCTGACCGAGGCGCATCTTTCCGCGATCGAAGCCGCGCGCGTGCTCAACGCCTTCGTGATGGAAACGCCGGACCAGGCGCGCGACATGGCGCGCGAGGCGGACAGCAAGATCGCCAAGGGTGATGCGGGCCCGCTCGCGGGCATCCCGCTCGGGATCAAGGATCTGTTCGCGACCAAGGGCGTGCGCACCACGGCGTGCTCGAAGATCCTCGGCAATTTCGTGCCGACCTATGAGTCCACCGTCACCTCGCAGCTCTGGCGCGACGGCGCGGTGATGCTGGGCAAGCTCAACAATGACGAGTTCGCGATGGGCTCGGCCAACGAGACCTCGTGCTTCGGTCCGGTCGGCAATCCCTGGCGGCGCGAGGGCAGCAACACGACGCTGGTGCCGGGCGGCTCGTCCGGCGGCTCTGCCTCTGCTGTGGCGGCGCTGCTCTGCATGGGCGCGACCGCGACCGACACCGGCGGCTCGATCCGCCAGCCGGCCGCGTTCACCGCGACCGTCGGCATCAAGCCCACCTATGGCCGCTGCTCGCGCTGGGGCATCGTCGCCTTTGCCTCCTCGCTCGATCAGGCAGGACCGATCGCGCGCAGCGTGCGCGATGCCGCGATGCTGCTGCGCTCGATGGCCGGCCACGATCCCAAGGACACGACGTCGGTCGATATCCCCGTGCCGGATTACGAGGTGGCGATCGGCAAGTCCGTGAAGGGCATGAAGATCGGCATTCCCCGAGAGTATCGTCTCGACGGCATGCCGGCCGAGATCGAGAAGCTCTGGGAAGCGGGCGCGGCGTGGCTGAAAGCGGCCGGTGCCGAGCTGGTCGAGGTGTCGCTGCCACACACCAAATACGCGCTGCCGGCCTATTACATCGTGGCGCCGGCGGAGGCCTCGTCGAATCTCGCGCGCTATGACGGCGTGCGCTACGGCCTGCGCGAGCCGGCTAAGAACATCATCGAGCTCTACGAGAACACCCGCGCGGCAGGCTTTGGCGCCGAGGTACGCCGCCGCGTCATGATCGGCACCTATGTGCTGTCGGCCGGCTATTACGACGCCTACTATCTCCGCGCCCAGAAGGTGCGCACGCTGATCAAGAAGGATTTTGAGGATTGCTTCGCCAAGGGCGTCGACGCCATCCTCACCCCGGCGACGCCGTCGGCGGCCTTCGGTATCGGCGAGAAGGGCGGTGCCGATCCGGTCGAGATGTATCTCAATGACATCTTCACGGTGACCGTGAACATGGCGGGCCTGCCGGGCATCGCGGTTCCCGCCGGCAAGGACGCGCAGGGCCTGCCGCTCGGGCTGCAATTGATCGGCCGCCCGTTCGACGAGGAGACGCTATTCTCGCTCGGCGAGGTGATCGAGCAGGCCGCCGGCCGCTTCACGCCCGCGAGGTGGTGGTGAATGTCGCCGATTTCATCGCGAGCCTCGGCGGCGCGGCGCCCGCGCCGGACCTGAACGCGCCGCTCGCCGGCCTCTGGTGGGCGGCGAAGGGCGACTGGGACCGCGCGCACACGATCGTTCAGGACGAGAGCAGCCGCGAGGCCGCCTGGGTGCATGCCTATTTGCACCGTGTCGAAGGTGATCTCGGCAATGCCGGTTATTGGTATCGCCAGGCCGGCCAGCCAGCGGCAAAGGATTCATTGGACGCGGAGTGGGAGCGGATCGCTGCCACGCTGCTCGGGAGCAGGACATGAGCACGGCCACGCACAAGCTTCTCAAGGGCGCCACTGGTGAGTGGGAGATGGTCATCGGCATGGAGATCCATGCCCAGGTGACCTCGAACGCCAAACTGTTCTCGGGCGCGTCCACCGCCTTCGGCGGCGAGCCTAACAGCCAAGTATCGCTGGTCGACGTCGCGATGCCTGGCATGCTGCCGGTCATCAACGAGGAATGCGTCAGGCAGGCTGTCCGGACCGGGCTCGGCCTCAACGCGCAGATCAACCTGCGCTCGGTGTTCGACCGCAAGAACTATTTCTATCCGGACCTGCCGCAGGGCTACCAGATCAGCCAGTACAAATCGCCCATCGTGGGCGAGGGCGAGGTGATCATCGATCTCGACGGCGGCAAGACGGCCACCATCGGTATCGAGCGGCTGCATCTGGAGCAGGATCCCGGCAAGATGCTGCACGACCGGTCGCCGTCGCTGTCCTACATCGATTTCAATCGCTCTGGCGTGGCGCTGATGGAGATCGTCTCGAAGCCTGATATCCGCGACGCCGAGCAGGCCAAGGCCTATGTGACCAAGCTGCGCTCGATCATGCGCTACCTCGGCACCTGCGACGGTGACATGGAGAAGGGATCCTTGCGCGCCGACGTCAACGTGTCCGTGCGCAGGCCCGGCGCGCCGCTCGGCACCCGCTGCGAGATCAAGAACATGAATTCGATCGCCTTCATCGGCCAGGCGATCGAGTATGAAGCGCGGCGCCAGATCGAAATCCTGGAGGATGGCGGGCAGATCGAGCAGGAGACGCGCCGGTTCGATCCCAACAAGGGCGAGACGCGCTCGATGCGATCGAAGGAGGAGGCGCACGACTATCGCTACTTCCCCGACCCCGACCTGTTGCCGCTGGAGTTCGGCCAGGACTTCGTCGACGCGCTGAAGGCGAAGCTGCCGGAGCTGCCGGACCAGAAGAAGGCGCGCTTCGTCGCCGATTTCGGCCTCTCGGCCTATGATGCGAGCGTGCTGGTCGCCGAGCGCGAGAGCGCGCTGTTCTACGAGACGGTGCTCGACAAGCTGGCGAGCCGCGCCCGCGACGGCAAGATGGCGGCGAACTGGGTGATCAACGAGCTGTTCGGCCGTCTCAACAAGGAAGGCCGGGATATTACGGCCTCGCCCGTCAATGCCGGGCAACTGGCTGCGATCGTCGATCTGATCGGCGAGGGCACGATCTCGGGCAAGATCGCCAAGGATCTGTTCGAGATCGTCTGGCAGGAAGGCGGCGATCCCCGCGCGCTGGTCGAAAGCCGCGGCATGAAGCAGGTCACGGATCTCTCGGCGATCGAAAAGGTGGTCGACGACATCATCGCGGCCAATCCCGACAAGGCGGCGCAGGTGAAGGACAAGCCGCAATCGCTCGGCTGGTTCGTCGGCCAGGTGATGAAGGCGTCCGGCGGCAAGGCCAACCCGCAGAGCGTCAACGACCTGCTCAAGTCCAAGCTCGGCGTCTAAGCCTCACGCATTCGAACGAGGTGGCGGACACGTTTCGTCACCTCGCATTCGGTTCTCGCTGCGACGCTCGCGCGCATCCTCGATGGCAACTTCATCCTGGTCGACGGCGATGCGGCGGGCGAATCGCCGCCGCGCGATTCGCCCGAAACGGCGGCTTGAACGCGCTCCGGCGAGCGCCCGCGTCGTTAAGCACGAAAATATTTTCGTTGCCAAAAATCGCGACTCAGAGTCCGCGAAGCGCTTTCGCGAGGCGACCGCGCGTTGGTCGATGCGCATCGCCGCGTCGATCGCGCACGATGCGTGCGTGCGAAAAAATACTTGCTGCATAGTGTTTTCGTGCAGTCGCATCGTTCGCGAACATCGGCGATGCGAGCGCTCTGCATGATCGCAAGTGCACGTCTTACGAAGCGCCTGCGTCGCGCCCGCCAAGCGCAGGCGCCTTGCTGCGTCAACACTTCTTTAAGCGAGAAGCTGTTTTTTTCTTCGTGTTGGTGTATTCGGGATGAGTGCATTCGATCCCCGAGTGCACGCAGCGATTAAAGCCATCTCACACATCGGAGGGCAACATGGCCAAGAAAGCGAAGAAGGCGAAGAAGGCGAAGAGCGCAGTGAAGAAGACTGCGAAGAAGACCCGCAAGGTCGCGAAGAAGAAGAAGTAACTTCGCTTCTGAAGTTGCCGGCTCCAGATAGCCGGCACGTCATCAGCGCCTCCTAGAGGTTCTGGTCGACGATAGAGGGTGTCGGCGAGACATCAGGTCAACGGTCGGACCGTTCTCTTTGGCGGTCCGGCAGAAGAAACGAGTTTTCTTCGTTCGGTGCGGTTCTCCTCAAACGGGCTCCGCAATTTCACGACAGGCCTTCGGGCCAAAGTGGAATCTGGTCCTGACGTGTTCGCCGACGCCCTCGTTCCCTTGAAGCCGGGGCATTGCCGGCATTCCTTTTCCCCCTTCGACATTGCTGATCTGAAACGGGCGACGTCATCGCGCCCTCGCTCGAACTGCCTTGGGCATGCCCTCCAGTACTCCGAGACGGCAGCGCTTGAGTCGATAAGCTGCGGCGTACTGGATTCCCCGCCTGCGCAGGGAATGACAGCGTCGGGTGAATCCGCTCCTTCAGATTCTAACCACACGGACACGCGCACCGCGCGCGATGGTTATCGTTCTCCCAAAATCCCAGGGTAAACCGAATCTGACGAATGACAGAAGCGCCTGCGAATCAGGGACTTCTTCAATTCTCGGCACAGCAGGCGCGCGCTCGCGTTTACGTCTGCTTCATCGCGATGCTTAAACTGCCATTCAAATTTGCCCGCCATCATCCCCTCCAACAAGCCGGCAAACGGCGATGGGGAAGAGTTGAACAGTGCACGATCCCTGGGAAGGGTGATGCACATCAGAGTTGGACGGGAGCCGCGCTCGGGGGACGAGGCGGCATAAGAACAAGGGGATGCGTGATGTTTCAGGGTACTTTCGATCTGGAGACGGCAACGCCGGTCGATGCGTGCGCGCTGTCGGACGTGCTGTTCGAGCGCGGGATCTATTGGGCGAGCGGCCGCTCCGGCATCGTCGATCTCGTCGCCGCGCACAAATGGTTCAATCTCGCCGCGCTGAAGGGCCGCAAGGACGCCGTGGCGCTGCGCCAGGAAATCGCCGGGCAGATGTCGGAGGCCGAGATCTCCGTCGCGCAGCGTGAGGCGAGAGCCTGGGTCTGCGCGCACTGAGCGGTCACGTCGCTTGGGAGCCGGACCTTGACCGGGCGGCACCATCGCGCCGGGGCGGCCTCATGGTAGGGTTTGCACGGCAAACGAGGCCGGCGCTTCGCCGGCGCAATGCCTGCGCCAGATTTCGTCGAATGCCTTTTCGATATCCCGCGTCATGCGGACAGTATCGAAAAGCGGCCAAGTGGTCCGGCGCGTCGCCAGTTTGCTCCTGAGGGCCACGCGAAGTTCCGAATCGTGCGCGATCCGAAGTGCCAAAGCCTCATATTCCTCCAGCGATCGCGTCACCAGCTCGGGAAGGCCTACGGCGTTCAGGAGGCTGGCTGCAACGCGTCCGGCAAAGGCGGTCCCAAGGCACGTCAGGACCGGCAAGCCGGCCCAGAGGGCGTCGCTGGCCCCGGTATGGGCGTTGTAAGGCAATGTGTCCAGGAACAGATCGGCGACCTGGTGGCGCGCCAAATGCTCGTCAGCAGGGACGCGCGGAGCGAACACGATTCTCTCGGCGGCAATCCCCCGCGCAACGGCTTCGCGCTTCAGATTCTCCGTAGCGACCGGGTCACCATCCAGCAGCCAAAGGACGCTTCCGGGGGTCTTGTCGAGCAGCCGCATCCAGACGCCGAACAGCGGGGGCGTGATCTTGGGGCTTCTGTTGAACGCGCAGTAGACCAACGCATCGTCCGGAAGTCCGACCTGGGTGCGGCTTGGTGGAGTTGACGGCAGCGGTCGCTTCGCGTCGGTCGCCTGGTAGCTATTGGGAAGATAGATCACCTTCTCGGCGTAATAAGGCTGCTCTGCTTCGGGGATGACGATCCGGTCGGCCATGAGATAGTCGACATAGGAGGCGCCCATCGTGCCGGGAAAGCCGAGATAGCTGACCTGGATAGGAGCCGGCCGGCGCGCAATGATTTTCGGCCGCGCACCGGCGGTGAAGCCGCCGAGATCGACGAGAACCTCGATCTCGAGCTGGCCGATCAGCTTGACGACGTCCTCGTCGGCGAGATCGCTGACATCTTCAAAACGTTCGAACGCTGCCCTCAGGCGGCTGCGCATCTGGCTGTCGTCGTCGGGCCCGCAGGAGATGGCGGTGACATCGAAGCGTTTGCGGTCGTGCGCCTCGAAGACTCCGGCCATCAAATACGCGGTGGCATGACTGCGAAAATCGGCCGACACGTACCCGACCCGGAGCCGGGACGCCGGACTCGGTGTTCTGGGCCTGGCGGCACCCCCGTCGGGGGCCACCTTGGCGACATAGGCCTTCGCGCAGGTCAATTGGCGTGCAGGCGATGAGGAGACATGAAAGAAGGCGAAGGGGTCGATCGGCACGCCCGCCTCGACAGCCTCGTCCATGGCGGCCTGTTCACGTTCGAAACTGCTCCAGTCGGCGCGCTTCCGCTTGCAAGCAACGAGATTGCTCAGCGCAAACGGGAACGTCTTATCAAGTGCGACCGTTCGTTCCAGCGCCACGATCGCTTCGTCGTCTCGCCCGAGCTGGCCAAGAACCTCAGATAGCGCGAAATGGTTCTGTGGGTCGCCCGGTGCAAGGTCGATGGCGCGGCCGTAGCTGTCACGCGCTTCCTCGAGTCGGCCAAGCTGGTGCAACGCGCTGCCTCGGTTGGCGAACGCGGCGCTCGACGGTGCGATCGCAATGGCGCGATCAAACTCGGCTATCGCGTCGCGAAGCTGCTGCCGTGCAATGAGGATCGCTCCGCGATTGAGATGCGCGTCCGCGAAGTTCGGAGCCAGGGCGATCACTTTCGCGAGCCAGACGAGCGCATCGTCCGGCTTGTTCAGCGCGCGCAGCACGTTGGCATAGTTGAAAAGAACGTCGGGATTGCCGGGGTCGACGCGTGCAGCCTTCTTCAGCAAAGGCTCGGCGTCCGCAAAATGGCCGCGCTGGGCGTGCAACAGCCCCAGCATATGGAGCGCGACGGCATGCGTTCTGCTCCCCTTCAGGATGGTCGTGTAGGCCCGTTCCGCTTCCGACAGATTGCCCGAACGGTGCGCCGCAATTGCCTGGTCCAGAATAGCTGACGGATGGAGTGAGGAGGGGGCCGAGGCTCCCTTGTTGCGGCCTTGTTGCGACATGCGATGGGTTTCTGGACCCGACGTAGGCGGGGTCTGTGCTCGGGCGAAATGGTGCAAAAACTCTAGTCACCTTTGCCGGCGAGAACAACGGCCGCGCCGCCTGCGCTTTATTCGCACGCACAGTCCCGGTTGTGTTGAAGCAAGTTTTCTCCGTCATGCCGACGCCGAAAATCCGACGGCATGAGCAACCAGACTACGAACAGACGATGGCTGCCGATTCAGATCGCTCTAAGAGCGCGCGAATCGCGCGGACTTGCCGCGCCCATCCTTGCGCGGAACTTTCGTACCGGCCTCGTCCATCGCTTTCCACTGAACGCGCGCGGAGATCTTGATTCTGCTTCCGGGATTCTGCTGCCGGGTGGCGGAGAGGGAGGGATTCGAACCCTCGATACAGCTTGAGACCGTATGACGCTTTAGCAAAGCGTTGCCTTCAGCCACTCGGCCACCTCTCCGGTGCGAGCCTTATGCATCTATTTGCTCGGGCTGGTCAATTTGGAAGCGCGTGTTTTCGCTCGAATATTCCCAGTGATGTGCGAAACGAGCCGGGTTTGCGCTCGCACGAGGGCGTGGCGGTGAATTTTCGAGGAAATTCAAAGGTGCAGAGAAAGGACGAGCGCCTCCAGATCCTGGCTCGCCGAGCTGTCGGGCCCCATCGTCCGCCGCAACCTCCATCTCGATATCTCCATATCTCCATATAGAGAGTGACAGAGAACTCGACCCGGGCGCCCGAGGCCTTGCGGGCACTGCTTCGTCAGATTGCGCGGCGGGGAGGCGGGTCGATGCCTGCCCATTGAGTCTCCTTCTGATTCCACGATTCGAGCCCCTCAAAGCTGGCTCAAGCCGAGCTCTCTCGCGCGGCGCCTCATGTGTGGAACTTTGAGGGCGCTTGGAACCGCTTCGAAAACATCAATATAAACAATGCGTTACGGGAGCGCTTTGATCACATCTGCGTGTTATTTGTGCAACACCCGTTGGAAAACACGCTGTACCGGCCCGTTTCGGAGCGTTCTCTTGTTGTGTGTGCAAGGACGTTCGGTAATTGTGACTGAGCGACGGAGGGGGGCATCCCGAGGTCGTCCCGTTTAGGTCATTCGCTTAAGTCCCTCGCGTTCATGCGGGTGTGTCCGAAGACGCGAAGGGGCCGAAAGCGGTGATTTAGAGGGGGTTGGGGAATTGGCCGTCCGGTCAGTGACCTTCCCTGAAGAGCAACTTGGAGGTTTAACATGAAGTTGGTTAAGAGCCTTTTGCTCGGCTCAGCGGCGGGTCTGATCGCCGTGGGCGGAGCTCAGGCAGCCGATCTCCCCGTGAAGGCCAAGGCGGTCGAGTACGTGAAGATCTGCTCCCTGTACGGTGCTGGATTCTACTACATCCCCGGCACTGACACCTGCATCAAGCTGGGTGGTTACATCCGCGCTGACGCGGTCTTGAACACCAATTCCGACTACGGCATTGGCCAGGGCGCTCCGGCGGGTGCCAAGAATCGTCTGAGCGGCTACTACACGACCCGCGCTCGTTTGGACTTCAACATCGATACCCGCACGGCGACCGAGTATGGCGTGGTGCGCACCTACGCCGACGTGATCTTCTCCTGGGATACCCCGTCCGTCACCGGCTCCGCCGGCGGCACCACGGCTCCGACCGGGTCGGCCTCGCTCGGCATGTACCATGCGTTCATCCAGTTCGCTGGTTTCACCTTCGGCCGCACAGTCTCGATCTTCGACGCTCCGTGGCAGAGCTATCCGGCTGGCGGTCCCGACTTCCTGCCGGGCGGCACCAACTGGGTCACCGGTATCAACCAGATCGCCTATACGGCTGATTTCGGTCAGGGCATCACCGCTTCGGTGGCCTTGCAGGATCAGTCGACGGGCGCTGGCGGTCAGTCGAACCTCTGGAACGCTTCGGGCTTCACGGCCTCTGCCGCTCTTAGCGGCGCGGGTGCCATTGTGATCACCCCGGCGGCGGGCGCCGCTGCTGCGGCCATGATCCAGGGTCAGTACGGTGTGTCGGACTGGGGTGGCACGCGCGTGCCCGACATCGTCGGTGCGGTTCGCGTCGATCAGGCCTGGGGTCTGTTCCAGTTCTCGGCCGCCGCGCACAACATTCACTCGGCTTATTACGGCACGACTGAAACCACGAACCATCCCAACGACAAGTGGGGCTGGGCTGTGCAGGGCGCGTTGTCGATCAAGAACATCCCGACCGGTGCGGGTGACTCGATCAACTTGCAGGCCGTCTATACCGACGGTGCCACGCACTACAACTTCCAGAGCTTGTTCCCGCAGACCTTGTTCATGTACGGCGGTAGCAACATTGCGTACCAGAGCATCGCCTTTGCTGGTCTCGCCGATGGCATCTACGGCTCGATCGGCGGCGTCCCGACTGGCATCGATACGGTCAAGACCTGGGGCTTCCGCGGTGGCTACACCCACAACTGGACCCCGAACTGGGCATCGGGCATCTACGGCGCCTATGCTCAGCTGAAGTACGGTGACACCGGCAAGACCCTGATCTGCACCAACTTCGTCGCAGGTCTGGCTCCGTCGGCTGGCCTCGCCGGATGTAACCCCGACTTCAACCTCGCGGTTGTCGGCGGCAACGTGGTCTGGACCCCGGTCAAGGGTCTCGCCTTCACGGCTGACGTGAGCTACGTCTGGCTCGACCAGAAGTACTCGGGCACGATCACTGCCCCGGCGTCCTCCACGATTGCGAAGCCGGCAGCTGTTTACGAGCTGAAGGACCAGGGCAACGTCCAGATGTTGCTCCGCGCTCAGCGCACCTTCTAAGATCAATCTCCCGATTGATCGGAGAACCCCGGCAGGAAACTGCCGGGGTTTTTATTTGCGGATCATGAAGCGGGCACCTAAAAGGCGGACCGTTCGAGACCGCGGTAAGGGAGCTTCTGACCATGACCATTTCGACGAGCTGGGGACGGATGCTGAGCCTGCTGGCCGCGGCATCGATGATCGCCGGGGGTACGGCCGTGTTCGCACCGGCAGCTGCCGAACCCTTGAACCCCAATTATCCAGTGTGCCTCCAGCAATGGGAGTGGGGCGGCAGCAACCGGATTTACTGTAGCTACCGGTCCTGGGAGGACTGCAAGGCTGCTGCGATGGGATTGCCGGCGATGTGCCTGGCGAACCCCTACTGGTCCGAGCCGACCGCGGCCCGGCCGATCCGCCCGCCTCACGGCCGGTCCGCCCCCGACAGGATGTGGTGAGAAATCGAACTCCCGTACCTTGAGTCGCTTCGGGCTCGCGGGCGAGCTGCGCCCTCTCGACGAGAGCGATCAGGTCACCATTTTGGCCCTTCCACTCCTTGAAGGCATAGGTCGGGTTGAGACCGCAGGCATCTATTGCGCCCGACGCGGTTGCCATGCACTGGCTGTAACTGGAAAACCGGCAGTTGCCTGGATCCCCCAACGCCGTCCTTGCAGGCAATAGCGATCCTGAATGCCGGTTGTACCTGTGGTCGGGAAGGATGGCGGTCGACGAATCCTGCCGAGGCCTGCCGCACCAGCAACCAGGCTCTGATTCTTATTGGGTCATCGACATTGGGTCATCGACGCGCCGTTACTCCACGCTGACGGCCCCGCGGCGCAGATCGGCTTCGATCTGCAAGCGGGTGCCGCCGCCGAAACGGGCGCGGTAGACCTGAAGGTTCTCCATGATCCGCTGCACATAATTGCGCGTCTCGGAGAACGGAATCAGCTCGACCCAGTCTACGGCGTCGACCTTGGGGTCGCGCGGATCGCCGTAACGCTCGACCCACTTCTTCACGCTGCCGCGGCCGGCATTGTAGGCGGCGAACGTCATGATGTAGGAGCCGCGATAATCCTCGAGCAGTCCGCCGAGCTCGGCCGAGCCGAGCGTTGCGTTGTAGACGGAGTCGTTCTTCAGCCGCCCCAGGTCGTAGGTCGCCCCATGCCGCTTGCAGACGTAGCGGGCGGCATCCGGCGTCACCTGCATCAGCCCGTAGGCCTGCGCCGGCGAGACCACCGACGGATTGAACGCGCTCTCCTGCCGCGCAATCGCATAGATGATGCTGCGCTCGACCTCGGGGCCGATCGGCGTGAACTGAGGGATGCCGTTGACGGGGTAGGCGTAGAAGTCGAACGGCAGGCCGCGGTTGAGCGCGGCCTTGCCGAGCAGCAGCATGCCACGCGCATCGCTATAGCGCTGCGTCAGTTCGCCGAGGCCGGCAAGCGCCTCGGGATCGCCGTTCTCGCCCATGTCGGCGAGCAGCGGAATCGCCATCTCGCGTTCGTCGAGTTCGTAGAGCAGTTGCGCGGCGCGCACGATCTCGAGGCGCTCGGCGCCGCGCCCGCGCGGCTGGCTGTTGAGCTCGATCTGCGGCAGGCCGAGCTTTGCGCGCGCGAGCTGGCCGTAATAGCTGGTCGATTGCTCGGCCGCCCGCGCATAGGCGTTGCGGGCCTCCTGCTGGCGGCCCATGGCTTCGGCGGCGCGGCCCTGCCAATAGCCGGCGCGCGCCAGAGCGGTCGGATTGACGCTGCCGACGCCGATGCGGGCGAAATGCTGCGCGGCAGTTGCGGGATCGTTGAGGAAGCGCAGCGCAATCCACCCGGCGGTGAACTCCTGCTCGGTCTTGTAGATGTCGCGCGAGGGCAGGGCGGCGTCGCGCGCGATCAGATAGGCGCTGCGGAATTCCTCGGTGTCGATCATCTTGCGCGCCAGGAGGCGCCGCTCGATCCACCATTCGTCGAGATTGTGGAGGCGACCCGGATCCTTCGGCGCGGACAGCATCAGCTGGGCGGCTTCAGTGAACTTCTCCTCGCGGCGCAGCAGCTGGATCTTGCTGAAGACGAAGCCGGGATCGCCGTGCAGCTCGCGCGGCACGGCATCGAGCAGCGCCCGAGCGTTCGGCGCTTTCTTGACCGCGGCGATGCGGGCCTTGGCGAGCGCCACATAGCCGGCGCCGAGACGCTTGGCGGCGCGTAGCGCCGCCTCGTTCTCGCTGCCGTAGAGCAGATTGTCCATCCGCGCTTTCTGGTCGCCCGGCGTCAGCAGGGCCCCGAACTGGTCGAGCGCGTTGTTCTCGGTGTCCTCCGACATCGGATCGCCGCGCCATGCCTCGCGCACCAGCCGCTCGGCATTGGCGCGGTCGCCGCGCGCCAGCATCGCCCTGGCGAGCGTGAAGCGCCCCTTGGCCGAGATCGGAGATTCGTTCTCGAACCACGACCACGCGACCTGTTCGTCGCGCCTGTCGTCCCACATTGCGGCCTCGAGGCGCCGGCGCAGGAAGGTCTGCGACGGCCAGCTCGGATTGGCTGCGAGGAAGGCGCGATAGCGTTCCACGGTCGCGCCGTTGTCCTCGCTGCGCAGGATGATCCATTCGGCGAGCTTTCGCGCGACCGGATCGGAGATGCCGGCTGCGGCATTGGTGGCGTCGCCGGCCTTGCGCTTACGCACGAGCTCGATGACGCTCTCCAGCGTGTCCTTGTCGGCCTGCGACGTCGACGACGTCGCAGCGACGGCCGCCGGGATGACCGGCTTGCGCGGCGCTGCATGCTGGCGCGTTGCAGGCGCTAGGATGGGAGCTGCGGCCGGTCTGGCTGGGGCTGGGGCAGCCGGTTTGATGGTGGCGGTCACGGCCGGGGCGGGGGCTGCCTTGGGCGGCGCGCCGATCGCAGTCGGCGCTGGCTTAGGTGCAGCTGCAGGGGCCTTGGCAGCAGGAGCGGTGGCCGCAGGCTTGGGTTGGTCTTTGGGCTTGTCCTTCGCCGGTTCCTTGCTGGCGCTCCTGCCGGCGTTGGGCTTCCTCGCGGCGTCCTTGGCAGGGGTGCCGGGCGCAGCCTTGCTTGCGGCCTTTGCGGCGTCCTTGCCGGTTCCCTTGGCTGTGTCCTTCGCCGTTTCCCTGGTCGATCCTTTGGTTGGGCCCTTCGCGGCGTCCTTGGCAGCTGGCTTGGCGGGATCCTTGGTCTCCGCGGCCGTCTCGTTGGATTTGGCGAGCGCGGCGCAGCCCATCGACAGCCCGGCCATCAGGCACAATGCCATACCCAGGGATCGCCACGCGGCAGAAGGAAAGGAGGTCACGGCGTTTCGTCGCCCCGAATCAGTGAAGTGGCTCAAGACCTAGCTGAATTTGCTTGAATATGCGGAGAAAATACCAACAGCCGCTTACCTCGGGCCGATTTGCACCAGCACCGCGGCAAAATCGCGGCCTAAACCCAGCCTCGCGCCGACCCCGGGTCTTTTACCGGCCGGATAGACCCGATATGAAGGGGCTTGCTCAAGAGATCGCCGCGTACGGAGGAAGTCCATGGCAGCCAAGACGAAATTCCGAGGGTCGTTCACCGCCTTGGTCACCCCGTTCAAGAACGGCTCGCTCGACGAGGCGGCGTTCCGCTCCCTGGTCAACTGGCAGATCTCCGAGGGCACCAATGGCCTCGTTCCGGTCGGCACCACCGGCGAGAGCCCGACGCTCAGCCATGACGAGCACAAGAAGGTCGTGGAATGGTGCATCGCTGAAGCCAAGGGCCGCGTGCCCGTCATCGCCGGGGCCGGCTCCAACTCGACCAAGGAGGCGATCGAGCTCTCCCAGCACGCCGAAAAGGCGGGCGCGGATGCCGTGCTGGTGGTGACGCCGTACTACAACAAGCCGACGCAAGAAGGCATGTACCAGCACTTCAAGGCCATCAACGATGCGATCGGCATTCCGATCATCATCTACAACATCCCGCCGCGCTCGGTGATCGACATGTCGGTCGATACCATGAAGCGGCTGTGGGAGCTGAAGAACATCGCCGGGGTCAAGGACGCCACCGCCAGCATGGTGCGCGTGTCGCAGCAGCGCGCGGCGATGGGCGAGGACTTCAACCAGCTCTCCGGCGAGGACGCCACCATCATCGGCTACATGGCCCATGGCGGACATGGCTGCATCTCGGTGACCTCGAACGTCGCGCCGCGCCTGTGCTCGGAGTTCCATGCCGCCTGGCAGAAGGGCGACACCAAGGCGGCGCTCGCGATCCACGACAAGCTGATGCCGCTGCACAACAACCTCTTCATCGAGAGCAATCCGGCGCCGATCAAGTACGCGATGTCGCTGCTCGGCAAGCTGGACGAGACGCTCCGGCTGCCGATGGTTCCGGTATCCGAGCCGACGCGAATTGCCGTGCGTAGCGCGATGGTGCACGCCGGCCTGATCAACTGAGGCATTAGCCGTTCGGGGGAGCCTTTCATGAGCGTGGAGGAAAAGGGCGCGCGGATGCTCAAGGAGTTTCGCGAGTTCGCCATGAAGGGCAACGTCGTCGATCTCGCGGTCGGCGTCATCATCGGCGCGGCCTTCGGCGGTATCGTCACCTCGCTCGTCGGCGACGTCATCATGCCGATCGTCGGCGCCGTCACCGGTGGCCTCGACTTCTCGAACTACTTCATTCCCTTGTCGAAGGCGGTGACCGCCACCAACTTAGCGGATGCCAAAAAGCAAGGTGCCGTACTTGCTTACGGCAGCTTCCTGACGCTGACGATCAACTTCATCATCGTCGCCTTCGTGTTGTTCCTGGTGATCCGCGCCATGAACACCTTGAAGCGCAGGGAGGAGGCGGCGCCCGCCGCCCCGCCGAAGCCGACGGCCGAGGTCGAACTGCTGACCGAGATCCGCGATCTCCTCAAGAAGTGACGCGCTCACTTCATCTGAACTGTTAGAATCCGAGCGCATCTCGATCAGGTTTGCCCGTCATGGCCGATAAGAACGAACGTCCGATCAAGGTGATGGCGGAAAATCGCAAGGCGCGTTTCAACTACGCCATCGAGGACACGATCGAGGCGGGCATTGCGCTGACCGGTACCGAGGTCAAGTCGATCCGCAACGGCAAGAGCACGATCGCCGAATCCTATGCCGATTCCAAGAACGGCGAGATCTGGCTGATCAACGCCACCATTCCCGAATACCTGCAAGGCAACCGCTTCAACCACGAGCCCAAGCGGCCTCGAAAGCTGCTGCTCCACCGCCGCCAGATCAACAAGCTGATCGGCGCGGTCGACCGCGAGGGCATGACGCTGATCCCGCTCAAGCTTTACTTCAACGAGCGCGGCCGGGCCAAGCTGCAGCTGGCGGTTGCAAAGGGCAAGAAGCTGCACGACAAGCGCGAGTCCGAGAAGAAGCGCGATTGGAGCCGGGAGAAAGGCCGGCTGCTGCGGGCGAGGGGATGACGAGATGAATCAACGGAACCTGCTCGAGGTCGACTGGAGTCAGATTCCCGCGCCTGCCGACGACGGCGCCGCCGCGCATCTTGAGGGCATGACGTTGCCGCCGATCGGCCTGCTCGCGACCGACGACACATCGGTCACCCTGTCGGCGCTGCGCGGCCGCACCGTGGTGTTCGCCTATCCCCGCACCGGCGAGCCCGGCAAGATTGCGCTGGTCGACGATTGGGACATGATCCCCGGAGCGCGCGGCTGCACGCCCCAGACCTGCGCATTCCGCGATCTCTACGCCGAGCTGAAGGCCGCCGGCGCCGCGCAGGTGTTCGGTCTTTCGACCCAGAGCAACGACTACCAGATCGAGATGGCCTCGCGCCTGCATCTGCCGTTCCCGGTGCTCTCGGACGAGAAGCTGGCGCTGACGCGCGCCTTGAACTTGCCGACCATGGAGGTCGCGGGCCTGACGCTGATCAAGCGCCTCGCGCTTGTTATCGACGACGCCAGGATCACGCACGTGTTCTATCCGGTGTTTCCGCCCGACCGGAACGCCGGCGACGTGCTGGCTTGGCTCAAGGCGAATCCCGTCAACAAAGCGCCATCCGATTAGGATGAACGTCATCGCGCTTTGGCTCATTGTTTGAGCATGATCCGGAAAACCGCTACGCACTTTTCAGGATCATGCTCTAATCGAGATCCGCCTTCACCCTCGCGAACACGGATCTGAACATATCAGGCGTCAGCACACCGGTGTTCGTGTTGTAGCGGGAGCAGTGATAGCTGTCGTAGAGCCTGAACGCGCCGGCCTGATGCACCGCGCCGTGGCCGAAGGGGGCTTGCGAGGCCTTCAGTTTCAGCGGCTTGAGCACGCTGTCGTGCGCAATCCGCCCGAGCGCCACGATCGCGCGCAGGTTCGGCATCGTCGCGAGATTGGCCACGAGGAACTGGCGGCAGGTGTTGATCTCGATCGGAAGCGGCTTGTTCTGCGGCGGAACGCAATGCACGGCATTGGCGATCCGGCAGTCGACGAGTTTCAGTCCGTCATCCGGGCGCGCCTGATAGGTGCCCCTGGCAAAGCCGTACTCGATCAGCGTGGCGTAAAGCAGGTCGCCGGCGTAGTCACCCGTGAACGGCCGCCCCGTGCGGTTGGCGCCCTGCATGCCCGGGGCGAGGCCCACGATCAGGAGGCGGGCCTTGATGTCGCCGAAGGGCGCAACCGGCGCATTGTGCCACCATGGCTCGCGCGCGCGGTTCGCCTCGCGGAAGGCGACCAGGCGCGGGCAGAGCGGGCAGTCACGGTCGGGAACGATTGTGAGAGGCTGGCGGCTTGACCGGACCGCCTCACTCCTCGAAGTCGTCATCGCCCCTCGGCGCCATCGTGGTCGCGCGCTGGAGGAATTGCGGGGCGTGGTGACGTTCGCCGCGCTCGCCGCGGTCACGCGGGGCGGGGCGCTCGGACGGATCGCGGCCGAGCTTGGACTGCAGCTCGACGAGGTCGGTGAAGACGTCGGCCTGGCGGCGCAGCTCGTCGGCGATCATCGGCGGCTGGCTCGCAATGGTGGAGACCACCGTGACCCGCACGCCGCGGCGCTGGACGGCCTCGACCAGGGAGCGGAAGTCGCCATCACCCGAGAACAGCACCATCTGGTCGATGTGCTCGGCGAGCTCCATGGCGTCGACAGCGAGTTCGATGTCCATGTTGCCCTTCACCTTGCGCCGGCCGGAGGCGTCGATGAATTCCTTGGTCGCCTTGGTGACGACGGTGTAGCCGTTGTAGTCCAGCCAGTCGATCAGCGGGCGGATCGAGGAGTATTCCTGGTCCTCGATGATGGCGGTGTAATAGAACGCCCGCAACAACGTCCCGCGGCTCTGAAACTCCTTCAGCAGGCGCTTGTAGTCGATGTCGAAGCCGAGGGTTTTCGCCGTCGCGTAGAGATTGGCCCCGTCGATGAAGAGCGCGATCTTGTTGGTAGGAGAAGGTGACATTCAGTTGCTCGCGTAGTGTTCGTGATTGATCGTTTTTTGTTGGCGCGGCGACAGCAGGCCGCGCAGTTCTAGAGTGCCGCAGAGACCCGTCGAAACCGCAAATCCGGAGAAGTCGGGGCAATCAAGGTATAGTTATGGCGGACTTGCATACACCCGGGGCCGCCCTCAACGGCAGCCCGGAAAACCACCCGTCCCAGCCCCAATGTGGGGGTAGCAGAGCGGTTTGGCGAGGCCAAATCACAAAATGGTCTTGCGAAACGGTCCCAGCCCCTATAACTAGCCCCAATCATCCACATATTTCGTCCCACCCACAACGGAGCGACAGTCCATGGCTCGCGTCACCGTAGAAGATTGTATCGACAAGGTCGACAACCGGTTTGACTTGGTCCTGCTGGCCGCCCACCGTGCCCGCATGATCTCGTCCGGTTCACAACTAACGGTTGACCGCGATAACGACAAGAACCCTGTTGTGTCTTTACGCGAAATTGCCGAGACGACGATCTCGCCGGAGGACCTCCGCGAGGAGCTGGTGCACTCGCTCCAGAAGTTCGTCGAGGTGGACGAGCCCGAGCCGGATACGGTGCCGCTGATCGGTTCCGCGGGCGCAAGCGTCGATGCCGACGACACCGAGGTCGCCGTCGAGCGCATGACCGAAGAGGAGCTCCTGAAGGGTCTGGAAGGCCTCGCGCCTCCCGAGGAGCAGCCCGAGGAAGACGAGTAATTCTTCCATCGAGATCATCTTCGTCTTGTGATCATATCAAAGGCCCGAACCGCTGTTCGGGCCTTTGCTTTTGTTGACCTTTTCGTGGTTACCATAGCGCTGCGGTCAGCGCTTGGCCCTGTCACTGAATTGATCGGACACGGGCGCGATCGGAGTTAGGATGTATGCAACGGGCCGGCCCAAGCCCGTTTGAAGGCAGGACGGCATGGTATATCGGCGCCGCAGATTCACGCAGATGCAGGCCGCAACCGAATCGGTTGCCGTGGCCCCGACTGCGCCGGTCGCGCGCCCCGCCAGGCCTCGCGCCCGCATGATGCGTCAATATGACCTCGTCGAGCGCGTCAGGTCCTACAATCCCAACACCAACGAAGACTTGCTGAACCGGGCCTACGTCTATGCCATGAAGGCGCACGGCTCGCAGACCCGCGCCTCGGGCGATCCGTATTTCTCGCACCCGCTCGAAGTGGCGGCGATTCTCACCGACCTCAAGCTCGACGACGCCACCATCGTGGCGGCGCTGCTGCACGACACGATCGAGGATACCGAGGCAACGCGGGCCGAGATCGACCAGATCTTCGGACCTGAAATCGGCGCGCTGGTCGAGGGGCTGACCAAGCTGAAGCGGCTCGAGCTGGTCTCGCGCGAGGCCAAGCAGGCCGAGAACCTGCGCAAATTGTTGCTGGCCATTGCCGATGATGTCCGTGTGCTTCTGGTCAAGCTGGCCGACCGCCTGCACAACATGCGCACGCTGGACTTCGTGCCGACGGAATCGCGCCGGCGCATCGCCGAGGAGACGCTCGACATCTACGCGCCGCTGGCGGGGCGCATGGGCATGCAGGAAATGCGCGAGGAGCTGGAGGATCTGTCCTTCCGCACCCTCGATCCCGAAGCCTATTCGGTGGTGATGCAGCGGCTCGATGCGCTCGCCGAGCGCAACCGCAACCTGATCGGCGAGATCGAGGACCAGCTCTCCAACAATCTGCGCCATCGGGGCCTGGGGGCGCGGGTCTATGGCCGGCGCAAGAAGCCGTTCTCGATCTGGACCAAGATGGAGCGCAAGTCGGTCGGCTTCGAGCAATTGTCCGACATCTTCGGCTTCCGCCTCGTCGTCAGCGACATCGAGGCCTGCTATCGCGCGCTCGGGATCGTCCACACCACCTGGCCGGTCGTGCCAGGACGATTCAAGGACTACATCTCGACGCCGAAACAGAACGACTACCGCTCGATCCACACCACCGTGATCGGCCCCGGCAACCAGCGCGTCGAGCTGCAGATCCGCACCGAGGCGATGGACCAGATCGCCGAGCGCGGCATCGCCGCGCATGTCTTCTACAAGGAGGGCGTGGGGTCGCCGACCGAATTCCTCAAGCGCGAGTCCAACGCGTTCGCCTGGCTGCGGCACACCATCGGCATCCTCTCGGAGAGCGCGAACCCGGAGGAATTCCTCGAGCACACCAAGCTCGAGCTGTTTCACGACCAGGTGTTCTGCTTCACTCCGAAGGGCAAGCTGATCGCGCTGCCGCGCCATGCCAACGTGATCGACTTCGCCTATGCCGTGCATACCGACGTCGGCAACAGCGCGGTGGGCTGCAAGATCAACGGCAAGTTCGCGCCGCTGTCCTCGGAGCTTCAGAACGGCGACGAGGTGGAGGTGCTGACCTCGGAGGCGCAGTCCGCGCCGCCGTCTGCCTGGGAAACGCTCGCCGTCACCGGCAAGGCGCGCGCCGCGATCCGCCGCGCCACGCGCACCGCGGTGCGCGATCAATATGTCGGCCTCGGCCGGCGCATCGTCGAGCGCCTGTTCGAGCGCGCCAAGATCGAGTACGCCGACGACAAACTCAAGGGCGCGCTGCCGCGGCTCGCGCGCACCTCGATCGAGGACGTCATGGCGGCGGTCGGGCGCGGCGAAATCAAGGCCTCCCACGTCGCGCGTGCGATGTACCCGGACTACAAGGAAGAGCGCATCGCGCGCTACGGCGTCAAGAAGGGGCTTGCGGCCAAGCTCAAGGAGAAGGGGGTGTCCGAGCCGTCGCGCAGCCCGGTTGCGATCCCGATCCGCGGCATCAATTCCGAGCTTCCGGTGAAGTTCGCGCCGAACGGCGGCGCGGTCCCCGGCGATCGCATCGTCGGCATCGTCACACCGGGCGAGGGCATCACGATCTACCCGATCCAGGCCCCGGCGTTGAAGGATTTCGAGGAGGAGCCGGAGCGCTGGCTGGACGTCCGCTGGGACATCGAGGATTCCGCGCCGCAGCGCTTCCCGGCCCGCATCAAGGTCGAGAACGTCAACGAGCCCGGCGCGCTGGCGCAGATCGCGACCGTGATCGCCGAGCACGACGGCAACATCGACAACATCAGCATGCAGCGCCGCTCGCCCGATTTCACGGAGACGACGATCGATCTGGAAGTCTACGATTTGAAGCACCTCAGCGCGATCCTGGCCCAGCTGCGCGCGAAGGCGGTCGTCGCCAAGGTCGAACGTGTTAATGGATAGGCGCATCTCGCATGCGCGGTTCCCTCTGATTCCGCGAGTCCTGAAATGCCCGCACCTCCGCTCCGCCTCGGCGTCAACATCGATCACGTCGCAACCGTGCGTAACGCGCGCGGCGGCCGCCATCCCGATCCGGTGCGCGCCGCGCTGCTCGCGATCGAAGCCGGCGCCGACGGCATCACCGCACATTTGCGCGAGGACCGCCGGCACATCCGCGACGAGGACATGGCGCGCCTGAAGGCGGAGATCTCCAAGCCGCTCAATTTCGAGATGGCCGCAACGGACGACATGATGCGGATATCGCTCGCCACCAAGCCGCACGCGGTGTGCCTCGTGCCGGAGCGGCGCCAGGAGGTGACGACCGAAGGCGGGCTGGATGTGGTCGGCCAGCACAACGCGCTCGCGCCTTTTATCGCGCGGCTCGGCGATGCCGGCATCCGCGTCTCGCTGTTCATTGCGGCCGACCCCGCCCAGATCGAGATGGCCGCACGGCTGCGGGCGCCCGTGATCGAGATCCACACCGGTGCCTGGTGCGATGCCGTCGTCGATGGCCACAGCGACAAGGCCGAGGCCGAATGGCAGCGGATCGTGGCGGGAGCGAAGCTGGCGAAAGACGCGGGGCTGGAGGTTCACGCCGGCCACGGGCTGGACTATGCGACGGCGGAGAAGATCGCGGGCTTGTCGGAAATCAAGGAGCTGAACATCGGCTATTACATGATCGGCGAGGCGCTGTTCGTGGGGCTGGCCGAAACCGTGCGCAGCATGCGCGCGGCAATGGACCGTGGCCGGAGCCGGGCATGATCATCGGCATCGGCTCCGACCTGATCGACATCACCCGCGTGGCCAAGGTGATCGAGCGCCACGGCGAGCGGTTCCTCGACCGCATCTTCACCGCGGCCGAGCGGGCCAAGGCGGAGCGGCGGGCCAAGAACGAGAAGATGGTGGTGGCGACCTACGCCAAGCGCTTCGCCGCCAAGGAGGCCTGCTCCAAGGCGCTTGGCACCGGCATCAGGCGGGGCGTCTGGTGGCGCGACATGGGGGTGGTCAACCTGCCGGGCGGGCGGCCGACCATGCAGCTCACCGGCGGCGCCCTGGCCCGGCTCCAGGCCTTGACGCCGGAGGGATTCGAGGCGCGGATCGACCTTTCGATCACCGACGACTGGCCGCTGGCCCAAGCCTTCGTCATCATCTCGGCCGTGCCGCTGGCGAAGCCCTGACGTGACTCGGCCGATTTTATAATTCGCATGTGAAATCAATGTCTTATTCAGTTTCGATGCGATCCTTGATTGCGTGGCCTCCGACAACCGTCTAAAAGTTCGCCGACGCAGATCAGCTTGGGCGAATTCGGCTTTACGCCGGAATTGGCCCTCACTATCAGAATCAGGACAATCTCCATGGGTCGCGAAGCAATGGGCTGTTCGCGCCAGGAGGGCGCTCTGTGACCGCCGGCCGGAATTGAGAGAGCAATGAGCGTGACTTCGGGAACGAAAACTGAGAGCGGCGTCGGCGAAACGATCCGGGTCGTGATCCACGCTCTCCTGATCGCGTTGGTGATCCGCACTTTTCTGTTCCAGCCCTTCAACATCCCGTCCGGCTCGATGAAGGCGACGCTGCTGGTCGGCGACTATCTGTTCGTCTCGAAATATTCCTACGGCTATAGCCATTATTCGATTCCGTTCTCGCCGCCGCTGTTCTCCGGGCGGATCTGGGGCTCGGACCCCGCTCGTGGCGACATCGTCGTGTTTCGCCTGCCGAAGGACGATTCCACCGACTACATCAAGCGGGTGATCGGCCTTCCCGGCGACCGTATCCAGATGCGGGACGGGCTGCTCTACATCAACGACACGCCGGTCGAGCGGCAGCGCATGAGCGAGTATGTCGGCGAGGAGCCCTGCGGCTCGGAAGGTGGCGGCATTTCGCGGGTGAAGCGCTGGAAGGAGACGCTGCCGAACGGCGTGTCCTATGAGACGCTGGACTGCGCCGACAACGGCTACATGGACAACACCAACGTCTACACCGTCCCGTCCGGCCATTTCTTCATGATGGGCGACAACCGCGACAACTCCACCGATAGCCGCTTTCTCGGCCAGGTCGGCTACGTCCCGCAGGAGCACTTGATCGGCCGCGCCCAGATGATCTTCTTCTCCATCGCTGAAGGCGAGCACGCCTGGATGTTCTGGCGCTGGCCGTGGTCGGTGCGGTGGAGTCGCTTCTTCAAAATCGTCCGATGAAAGACGAAGCCAAAGACATCGCGACCCAACCGATCGAGGCGCAAGCCGCTCCCGAGAGCGAAGCTGCGGCGAAGGCGCCTGCCAAGAAGAAGCGGGCGCGGAGCAGCAAGGCCAAGGGCACGGACGCGAACGCGGCGGTCGAAGCGCGCATCGGCCACAGCTTTGCCGACCCGAACCTGTTGATGCAGGCAATCACGCATGTCTCGGCCCTGAAGTCCGGGCGCAAGCGCGGCGACAGCTATCAGCGGCTGGAATTCCTCGGCGACCACGTTCTCGGGCTCGTCGTCTCCGACATGCTCTATCACGCCTTCCCGAACGCGGACGAAGGCGAACTGTCCAAGCGGCTTGCCGAGCTCGTGCGCAAGGAGAGCTGCGCGGACGTCGCCAAGTCGCTCGGTCTCGTCGACGACATCAAGCTCGGCTCGGTAGGCTCCAGTGCCGATGCCCGCCTGCGCAAATCCATCCTCGGCGACATCTGCGAGGCCGTGATCGGCGCCATCTATCTCGACGGCGGCCATGCGGCGGCAGCCGAATTCGTCAAGCGCAACTGGACCGAGCGCATGCACAAGCCGCGCCGGCCCTTGCGTGATCCCAAGACCGTGCTGCAGGAATGGGCGCAAGGCAAGGGACTGCCGACGCCTGTCTATCGCGAGGTCGAGCGCACCGGCCCGCATCACGATCCGCAGTTCCGTGTCGCCGTCGATCTGCCGGGCCTGGCCCCGGCCGAGGGCATCGGCGGCAGCAAGCGCGCGGCAGAGAAGGTGGCAGCGTCGGTGATGATCGAACGCGAAGGCGTCGGCGGCAGCAATGACGGTTGAAGCAAGCGGCGAGGCGCCCAGCGCGACGCGCTGCGGTTTCGTCGCGCTGATCGGCGCGCCGAATGTCGGCAAGTCGACGCTGGTCAATGCGCTGGTCGGCGCCAAGGTCACGATCGTCTCGCGCAAGGTGCAGACCACGCGCGCGCTGATCCGCGGCATCGTCATCGAGAACAACGCGCAAATCATTCTGGTCGACACGCCCGGTATCTTCTCGCCCAAGCGCCGGCTCGACCGCGCCATGGTCTCGACCGCCTGGAGCGGGGCGCATGACGCCGATCTGGTCTGCGTGCTGCTCGATGCCAAAACCGGGATCGACGAGGAGGCGGAGGCGATCCTCGCCAAGGCCGCCAGCGTCAATCACGACAAGATCCTCGTCATCAACAAGGTCGACCTGGTCCAGCGCGAGAAGCTGCTGGCGCTGGCGCAGGCCGCCAACGAGCGCATGACGTTCGCAAGGACCTTCATGATCGCGGCGATCTCGGGCGACGGCGTCGACGACATCCGCAAGACGCTCGCAGACATGGTGCCGCCGGGTCCGTTCCTCTACCCCGAGGACCAGATGTCGGACGCGCCGATGCGGCAGCTCGCGGCCGAGATCACCCGCGAGAAGATCTATCAGAAGCTGCACCAGGAGTTGCCCTACCAGTCCACGGTCGAGACCGACAAGTGGGAGGAACGCAAGGACAAGTCGGTGCGGATCGAGCAGACCATCTATGTCGAGCGCGAAAGCCAGCGCAAGATCGTGCTCGGCAAGGGCGGCGCCACCATCAAGTCGATCGGTGCCGACTCGCGGAAAGAGCTGATGCAGATCCTTGACGTGCCGGTGCACCTGTTCCTGTTCGTCAAGGTGCGCGAGAACTGGGGCGACGATCCCGATCGCTATCGCGAGATGGGCCTGGACTTTCCAAAGGAATAACCAAGAAAAAGATCGACATCCGATGAGCCTACCCACCAACGTCCAGCGCTTCGAAGCGCTGCTCTATGCATCGTTGATGCTGGACGCCGTCTCGGTCGCCGTGCAGGACCGTACGCCTACCACCGCGGTGACCGAGCAGATGATCATGACCGGGACTCTGCTCGCCGGCGGCATGATCCTCCTGCTGCTCTATCTCGTCCGGCTGGCCGCGCATCATCGCAAGAACTGGCCCCGCTGGGTGCTGGGGGCGGCACTGGTGCTGTCGGTGATCTCGCTCGGCCAGATCATCGGCGAGAAGGGCCTGGAGCTCGACAGCGCCATCGAGATCGTCTCCTGCGCGCTGACGACCATGGGCCTGTATTTCTCCTTCAGCGGCGACGCGCAGGGCTGGTTCAACGCATGAGTCGTTACGCCCGGTAGGCGTGGACGATGACAACCGCGCTTACGATGATGGCCCAGATCACGAGGCCGACGATCACGCCAAGCGCGGGGGACAGGACCACCCGGCCTGCGCTGGAGCGCGTGATCTGAAGGAAGCCGGTCCAACCGATTCTGGTCATGGCTTTGGGGAATTCGACCCTGACTTTGCCCAACGTGACTGCGAACAACAGAGCCAGCGCCGTGAAATAGAAAATGGCCGGCAGTGCGCCGAAGACAACCCACCAGAGCAGCCAGACGACCAACTCGAAGATTGAGACAATCAAACCGCCAATGATGTCCATTGCAATCGTAATCCGGGGCGTCTCCGAGCTTCTGCGTCAAGATATATAGCGCTATATTTGGCGGATGGAATGGACCGACGAAGGCATCGTGCTGGGGGTGCGGCGGCATGGCGAATCCAGCGCCATCGTCGAGCTGCTGACGCGCGCGCATGGCCGGCATCTCGGCCTCGTCCGTGGCGGGGCCGGCTCGCGGATGCGGCCGCTGCTGCAGCCGGGGAACAGCGTCAGTGCGGTATGGCGGGCGCGGCTCGACGAGCATCTGGGCACCTATGCGATCGAGGGATTGAAGCTGCGCGCGGCGACGCTGTTGGCATCATCCCACGGCGTCTACGGCGTCACCCATCTCGCCTCGATCGCGCGGCTGTTGCCGGAGCGCGATCCGCACGAAGACATCTTTGCGCTGCTCGAGCACTCGCTCGATGATTTCGACGACATCGGCAGCGCGGCCGTGCACCTGATCCATTTCGAGCTGGCGATGCTCACTGAACTGGGTTTTGGCCTGGCGCTGGACAATTGTGCGGTGACCGGCGAGACCACGGACCTGATCTATGTCTCGCCGAAATCCGGTGGTGCGGTCTCGCGGGGCGCCGGCGAGCCGTGGCGCGACCGGCTGCTGCGCCTGCCGCCGTTCCTGCGCCAGGGCGAAACCGCGGGCGATCTCACCGAGCAGGATCTCCAGGACGGCTTCCGGCTCACCGGCCTGTTCCTGCTCCGCCACGTGCTGGAGCCGCGCGGCCAAGGCCATTCCGATGCGCGTGCCGGCTTCATCAACGCCCTGATGCGCCAGCAGGCGAGGGCCGCGATCCCGGCGTCATGACGTAATAGACCTCCAGCCTTGCGCAGTGGCATGCGGTTCCCTGGAACGAAATCGTTGTGAACAGATTGGGCCTGAGGTTCCACATCGGGGACAGCCCAAATGTTGATCAGGGGATTCGCCTTGTCCGCGACGCTGCTTGCGTTCACGCCCGACGCCATGGCCGGTGAGCCGCAGCCCGGGGTCTTTCGCCGGGCCTCGTGTACGGTGGTGCGATATTACGTGGCGAAATATTCCGCTGCCGCCGCAGAGACATGGGCGCGGTTCCATGGTGCGACCGAGGCCGAGATCGAGGCCGCCCGCCGTTGCCTGACCAATGCGCCGGCGCCTGCCCAAACACCTGGTCCAGCCTCAACCCAGACCGTCACAGCCGGCTGGGCAGGCTAGCAGGCCGCCCACAGGGAACCATTCGATCCTTGCCCGATTCGCTTCCACGGTTTAACCGGGCGGCATGGGAAAACGAATCGTTCCGCCGGAAGAACCGGCTGAAATCCACGAGGTCCGGCTGCAGGAAGCGCTGGAAGAGCGCTATCTCGCTTATGCGCTCTCCACCATCATGCACCGTGCGCTGCCGGACGCGCGCGACGGCCTGAAGCCGGTGCACCGGCGCATCCTCTATGGCATGCGCCTGCTCAGGCTCGACCCCGGCACGGCCTTCAAGAAATCGGCCAAGATCGTCGGCGACGTGATGGGCTCGTTCCATCCGCACGGCGACCAGGCGATCTACGACGCCATGGTCCGCCTCGCGCAGGATTTCTCCTCGCGCTATCCGCTGGTCGACGGCCAGGGCAATTTCGGCAATATCGACGGCGATAACCCCGCCGCCTACCGCTACACCGAAGCGCGCATGACCGACGTCGCGCGGCTTCTGCTCGAGGGCATCGACGAGGACGGGGTCGAATTCCGCGCCAATTACGACGGCCAGTCGAAAGAGCCCATCGTGCTGCCGGGTGGCTTCCCGAACCTGCTCGCCAACGGCGCGCAGGGAATCGCCGTCGGCATGGCGACCTCGATCCCGCCGCACAACGCCGCCGAGCTGTGCGATGCCGCGCTGCACCTGATCGAGAAGCCCGACGCAAAGTCGAAGGCGCTCTTGAAGTGGGTCAAGGGTCCGGATTTCCCGACCGGCGGCATCATCGTCGATTCCAAGCAGGCGATCGCCGAGGCCTACACCACCGGCCGCGGCTCGTTCCGCGTCCGGGCGCGATGGACGCAGGAGGAGGGCGCGCGCGGCACCTGGGTCGTCGTGGTCACCGAGATCCCGTTCCTGGTGCAGAAGTCGCGGCTGATCGAAAAGGTCGCCGAGCTGCTGGACCAGAAGAAGCTGCCGCTGGTCGGCGACATCAGGGACGAGTCGGCGGAAGACGTCCGCATCGTGATTGAGCCGAAGTCGAAGAACGTCGATCCGGTGCTGATGATGGAATCGCTGTTCCGCCTCACCGAGCTCGAGAACAAGATTCCGCTGAACCTCAACGTCCTGATCAAGGGCCGCATCCCCAAGGTGGTGGGGCTCGCGGAGTGCTTGCGCGAATGGCTCGACCATCTGCGCGACGTGCTGATCCGCCGCAGCAACTACCGCAAGGCGCAGATCGAGCACCGGCTGGAAGTGCTCGGCGGCTTCCTGATCGCCTATCTGAACATCGACAAGGTGATCCGGATCATCCGCACCGAGGACGAGCCGAAGCCCGAGCTGATGAAGGCGTTCAAGCTCACCGAGGTACAGGCGGAAGCCATCCTCAACATGCGCCTGCGCTCCTTGCGCAAGCTCGAGGAGATGGAGATCCGCACCGAAGACAAGAACCTCCGCGCCGAGCTCAAGGGCATCAACGCGGTGCTCGCCTCAGAGCCCGAGCAGTGGAAGAAGGTCGGCGAGCAGGTCGGCAAGGTCCGCGACATGTTCGGACCGAAGACGGCGCTGGGCAAGCGCCGCACCACCTTTGCGGATGCACCCGAGCACGACCTCGCCGCGATCGAGGAGGCCTTCGTCGAGCGCGAGCCGGTGACGGTGGTCGTCTCCGACAAGGGCTGGATCCGCACCATGAAGGGGCACGTCGAGGATCTCTCGGGCCTCGCCTTCAAGCAGGACGACAAGCTCGGCTTCGCCTTCTTCGCCGAGACGACCTCGAAGCTGCTGCTGTTCGCCACCAACGGCAAGTTCTACTCGCTCGACGTTGCGAAGCTGCCGGGTGGCCGCGGCCATGGCGAGCCGATCCGCCTGTTCATCGATTTGGAGCAGGAGGCCGCGCCCGTCGCCCTGTTCGTCAACAAGGGCGGACGCAAGTTCCTGGTCGCCAGCCACGAAGGCCAGGGCTTCGTCGTCAACGAGGATGATTGCGTCGGCACCACCAAGAAGGGCAAGCAGGTCCTCAACGTCGAGATGCCGAACGAGGCGCGCGCGATCACCGAAGTGACAGGCGACACCGTCGCGGTCATCGGCGAGAACCGCAAGATGCTGGTCTTCCCGCTCGACCAGGTGCCGGAAATGGCCCGCGGCCGCGGCGTGCGCCTGCAGAAATACAAGGACGGCGGCCTGTCCGACGTTGCGGTGTTCGACGCCAAGGCCGGCCTGACCTGGAAGGATTCCGCAGGACGCGAATTCTCCGCGACCATGAAGGAGCTGGCGGAGTGGCAGGGCACGCGCGCCGACGCCGGCCGCCTGCCGCCGAAGGGTTTCCCGAAGTCGAACAAGTTCGGCCGCGTAATCGGGTAGGACATAGGCCCCAACTGTCGCTACAACAACGCTGTCATGCCCCGCCTAGCGCGCAATTGCGCGCGGGGCGGGGCATCCAGTACGCCGCGGCTTCTCCGTATCCATCACTGTCTCTGGAATGCTGGATCGCCGGTCAACCGGGCGATGACAGCGCGGGTGTGGCGCGCAAACGCGTGGCAGCTAGCTATGAGCGCATACGTGCGGGCACGAACATTGCTTTTCCTGACGACTGCAAACGGCTGGTCAAAAGGCAAGAACACCCCAATGCTCAAACTGAAGGCTTTCATTCCCGCGCTGTTCGGCGTTGCGCTGGTGGCGGCGCCCGCGCATGCGGCGGGCAATCTCGTCGCGGTGCTCGAGGCGGAGATCGTCACGCTCGATCCGCATTTCTCCACGGCCTATATTTCGCGCACGTTCGGCTACATGGTGTTCGACACGTTGTTTGCGAAGGATGCCAAGGGCGACATCAAGCCGCAAATGGTGCAGGACTGGAAAATCTCGCCCGATGGCTTGACCTATACGTTCACGCTGCGCGACGGCCTCAAATGGCATGACGGCCAGCCGGTCACATCAGCAGACTGCGTGGCCTCGCTGCGTCGCTGGGGCACCCGCAGCGCGCTTGGCCGCCGCATTTTCGCGATCACGGCTTCGCTCGAGCCGTCCGATGCGAAAACCTTCGTGCTGACGCTGAGGGAGCCGTCTGGCCTCGTCATCGACGCGCTCGGCAATCCTGTCAGCCCGGTCGCTTTCATGATGCCCGAGCGCGTCGCGAAGACACCCGGCGACCAGCGCATCGCCGAGATCGTCGGCTCCGGACCGTTCGTCTACAGCAAGGCCGATCACCGCACCGGCGACCGCATGATCCTGAAGAAGTTCGGCGACTATGTGCCGCGCCCCGAGCCCGCGGACTTCCTGGCCGGCGGCAAGCGCGTCAATGTCGACACGCTCGAGATCCGCGTCATTCCCGATGGTGCGACCGCCGCCTCTGCGCTGCAGGCCGGCGAAGTCGATTTCATGCAGTACGCGCCATTCGATCTGTTGCCGCAGCTGGAGAAGAACACGCGCGTCAAGCTCGTCAACTTTACCGGCGGCAACATGTTCGCCGGTGCCTACCGTCTCAACGCCGCATCGAAGCCGTTCGATGATCCGGAAATCCGCCGCGTGCTGTGGAAGCTGGTCGACCAGCGCGAAGTGCTGGATGCGCTCGGGCTCGACGCCAAATACGCCACGCCGTGCGCGACCTATTTCACCTGCGGCACCACATACGAGAGCAAGGCCGGCACGGAAGCCGCCGCAAAGCCCTCGATCGAAGCGGCGAGGGCTGCGCTGAAGGCGACCAAATATGCCGGCGAGCCCGTCGTCGTGATGCAGGCCAACGACCTCGAAGCGCCGCGCGTTTCGGCGCAGGTGCTCGCCGAGCGGCTGAAGGCTGCCGGTTTCAACGTCGATCTGCAGGTGATGGACTGGGCGAGCGTGCTGGCGCGCCGCGCCAAGAAGGAGGGCTGGAGCGTCTATGGCGTCCACGCCGGCGGCTTCGATCTGGGCTCGCCGCTGACCAATGTCATGGTCGCCTTCAACTGTGCCGACTTCACCGGCTGGCAATGCGATGCGCGCATCACCCCGCTGATGGAAGCCTTCGCCAAGGCTCCGGCCGAGGCCGACCGGAAGAAGATCGCGGGCGAGATCCAGGCCGTCATGTACGATCAGGCGCCCGGAATCCCGTGGGGTCAGTTCGCCCAGCCGACCGCCTATCGCGCCACCCTGCGCGGTCTGATACCGTCCGCCATCCCGGTGTTCTGGAACGTCGAGAAGTAACGCGATGTACGATGTCATTGTTGTCGGCGGCGGCTCCGCCGGCGCCGCAGTCGCCGCACGGCTCTCCGAAGATCCGGCCCGCCGCGTGCTGCTGCTCGAGGCGGGGCGCGACTGGCGCGCCGATGAAGCGCCCTGGGAGGTGCGGACGCCGAATCCGATCCCGATCATCCACAAGCGCGAGTATCAGGAGAAATGGCAATGGCCCGATCTTCTGACGCGCCGCGTCGCAGGGCAGGAGCCGCGCTTCTACTGGCGCGGCAAGGGGCTCGGCGGCTCGTCGATGATGAACGGCCAGATCGCAATCCGCGGCGTTGCCGATGCGTTCGACGAATGGGCGGCCAATGGCTGCACCGGCTGGTCGGCGAAAGAGGTGATGCCGCTGTTCTCGGTGATCGAGGACGATCTGGAATTCGGCGATGCCGCTGGCCACGGCCGCGGCGGGCCGCTGCCGGTCTACCGCGCGCCTCTGGAAAAGTGGGGCCCGATCGACCGCGGCTTGCGCGATGCGGCGCTGGCGAGCGGCTATCCCTGGTGCGCCGACGTCAATGGTCCGGACGGCGAGGGTGTTGCGTGCTACCCCATCAACAGCCGCAACTTGCGCCGCATCACCACCAACGAGGGCTATCTCGAGCCCGCGCGCGGGCGCGCCAATCTGGAGATCCGCGGGGATGCGCTGGTCGATCGCGTGCTGATCAGCGACGGACGGGCGATCGGCGTCCGCGTTCAAATCGAGGGGCAGGACACCCACGAGATCAGCGCACGCCAGATCGTGCTGTGCGCCGGTGCCATCCACAGTCCGGCGATCCTGCTGCGCTCGGGCATCGGGCCGGCCGAGGAATTGAAGGCGATGGGGATCGGCGTCGCCCGCGATCTGCCGGTCGGCCGCCATTTCTTCGACCACCCGCTGTTTCGCGCCACGATCCAGCTCCGGGACGAGCTTCGCCCCACCGATCCGGATACGCGCCACACCAATTGCTGCGTGACCTATTCCTCGGGCCTCGCCAATGGTGGCAAGCGTGACATGATCCTGATCGCCTTCAATCATCGCGGCATCGGTAACCCCGGTGCGATTGGCGCGGGGTTGTTCAACGCTTATTCGCGTGGAACGCTCAAGCTGGCCTCGACCGATCCTGCAATCGATCCGGTCGTCGAGGAGAACATGCTGGCCGATCCGCGCGACATGCTGCGCATGATGGATGCGGTGAAACGCCTCGCGGTCATCACGTCGCAGCCGGCGCTGTCGGGCATGGCCGACTGGATCCGGCTCGCCGACACGGATTTGACTCTGCCGCAGGCCGCCAGCCTGCCGGATCACGAGCTCGACGCGGTGCTGCGCCGTGAGACCGGCGACATCCAGCATGCCGCCGGCAGCTGCCGCATGAGCGGCGTGAACGATCCCGATGGCGTGGTCAATCCCGACGGCACCGTGAAAGGGATCAGCGGCCTGCGCGTCGCCGACGCCTCGATCATGCCGTCCGATTGCCGCGCCAACACGCACTTCACGACGGTGGTGATCGGAGAAGCGATCGCGCGGATGATGATGCGGTAGCCGGCGGCCAGGATTGAAGCCGCCATGATGGGTCATGCGCGCTTCGCGAGAGGGTGCGTCGAGTGGCCGCGGGACCGGAATCAATTCAACGTTGCGCGACATCGTTCCTACAAATGTCGAAGACCACGGACGAATATCATTAGGAACGTTTGCAGGCGGCTTCGATTGGCATGTCATCGTCAATCGGAGTTTGAACAATGCGAAAGACAATCTTCTCAGTAGCCATGTGTGCGTTGCTTGCTGGCGCGTCGATCGGCTTCGCTCATGCGCAGGCGGGCGGAGGCGCGGGCGGCGCAGGCGGAGCGGGCGGCGCGGGTGCGGGCGCCAGCGCTGGAGGAACCGGCGCCGGTTCGGGTAGCGGAACGAGCGGAGCCGGCGGAACGAGCGGCGCGGCAGCTGGAACCGGAGGGTCCAGCGGGAGCACCAGTGGGTCCGCCGCCGGGAGCGGGGCAGGCACCGGTCAGGGTGGCCCCCAGACCATCCGTCCTGGCGGGTCCAACGATCCAACCGGTCGATGACGACAACCACGCTTTGTGAGCTGAAGAAGGGAAGCTGCGGGGGTGCAACCCTGCAGCTTCTCGCGCTGCTCTGCGGGGCGTCAACGAAAGTCGCTACGGGCTGAACAAACTGCGGAGGAAACGTTCCTTTTCGCCGGGCGCGTAACCTTGAGAAGCGCCGAAATACGGCTCAGTTGCGCCAGGGTAGGTCGCTTCCCCGTGGGGGGCCGCCGGAGGTGGCACGTAGGCAAAGCCTGAAGCGGCACCCGGCGGGATCATGCCCTGCTTGGTATGAACAGTCGCATGCCGCCGGTGCTGATGATGCACCTGTGCCGCGTCGGCAACGCCGCCCAAGGTGATCAGAAGACTCAAAGCCAAAATGAAACGCATTGCTTTTTCTCCAAACGCCCCGCCTGCTTAGTTGGCGTTCAGCCGCGGCGTTCCAACACATCCTGGCCTCACGATAAGTCACATCCCTGGCATCAGATCACCCCCGCCAGCCGCAGCGCCACGCCCGCCGCGCAGCTGCTCGCCAGCACCGTCAGCATGCCGAGCTTGAAGCGGAAGATCGCGGTGGCCGCCGCGATCGCCAGCACCAGCGCCGGCACGTCGACGCTTCTCAGCACCGGCATGTCGAAGTTCAGCGGAAACGCATTCACCGGCACGGTCTCGCGAAACAGCGTGTGCAGCGCGAACCAGATCGAGAGGTTGAGGATCACGCCGACCACGGCGGCGGTGATCGCACTGAGCGCACCGGCAAGGCCGGTGTTGCCGCGCAGGCGCTCGATATAGGGCGCGCCGACGAAGATCCAGAGGAAGCAGGGCGTGAAGGTGACCCAGGTCGCGAGCAGGCCGCCCAGCGTGGCCGCGAGCATCGGCGACAGGCCGCTCGGGTCGCGATAGGCCGCCATGAAGCCCACGAATTGCAGCACCATGATCAGCGGGCCCGGCGTGGTCTCGGCCATGCCGAGACCGTCCAGCATCTCATGCGGCTTGAGCCAATGATAATGCTCGACCGCCTGCTGGGCGACATAGGCCAGCACCGCATAGGCGCCGCCGAACGTGACCAGCGCCATCTTCGAGAAGAACAAGGCGATCTGGCTGAATACGTTGGCTTGGCCGAAGGCCATCAGCAGCGCGATCACTGGCACCAGCCAAAGCGCCAGCCACAATGCACCGACGCGGATCGCGCGCGCCGTGTTGGGCCGGACGTGATCGGGCACGGCCTCGCCCAGCATGCTGTCGATCGCGCCGCCGCTGCCATGGCCGTGACCGGCCGGCGCGAACTCGATGCGGCCGCTTCGGGCGCCGGCATAACCGATGAGGCCGGCGGCGATGATGATGATCGGGAAGGGGACCGCGAAGAAGAAGATCGCGACGAAGGCGATGCCTGCGAGCGCGATCATGATGCGGTTCTTCAACGCGCGCTTGCCGACCCGCACCACGGCCTCGACGACAATGGCGAGCACGGCAGCCTTGAGCCCGAAGAACAGCGCCTCAATGATGCTGACATTGCCGAAGGCGGCATAGATGTAGCTGAGACCCATGATGGCGATGATGCCGGGCAGGATGAACAGCCCGCCCGCCATCAGCCCGCCGGCGGTGCGATGCATCAGCCAGCCGACATAGGTCGCGAGCTGCTGCGCCTCAGGTCCCGGCAGCAGCATGCAATAGTTCAGCGCGTGCAGGAAACGGCCTTCGGAGATCCACTTCTTCTCCTCGACCAGGATGCGGTGCATCACCGCGATCTGGCCCGCGGGCCCGCCAAAGCTCAGGCAGGCGACACGGAGCCAGACGCGGAAAGCTTCGTTGAAGCTGATGCCGTGACCGGCACCAGCTCCCGTTTGATCGGCGCGAACGTCCATTACGCCTTCACCTTGTTGGTCGGCCAGTTGTGAGTCTCGGTAGTGGCGTCGCGGCACCAGCGGTAGAAGGCATCATAGAGCAGCATGCCGGCCTCGAGCTGCTCGAGGTCGTCGTCATACATCCGCGACAGGCCGAGCGAGGCCGCGAGCAGGCCGGGCGCCTCCGGCGCGAGCTCGGGTCGCGCGGTGTCGGCGCCGCGCACCAGCGTCGCGAGACGCAGCAGGGGCGGAGTTGCAATGCCGAACTCCTCGATCATCACGTCGAAGGTGCAGAGCTCGCCGCGGTGGCTCCAGAACACGTTCTCGATGTCGAAGGGCGCCGCATTGAACCGCTCGCCGACGGCGACCACCTCGGACGGTGCGACATAGAGGAACACCGCGTTCGGGTCGATGAAGCGGCGGATCAGCCACGGGCAGGCGATGCGGTCGACCTTCGGCCGCGCCCGCGTCACCCAGACGGTGCGCCCCTTGGCATCGCGCGGCGGCAGCTTGCGGGCGTCGACCAGCGGCAGCTTGGCCGCCTTCCAGCCTTCGAAGCCGCCCTCCAGCGTTTCGGCCTGCGCGCCGAGCTGGCGTAACCAGGCCGCGGTGCCTTGCGCGAGCTTCTCGCCGCGGAGGCAGGACACCACGGCGCGGCGGCCGGCGAAGGCGCCGCCCCAATCCGCCACGTTGTCGTGGCTGAGCTTGATGGCGCCGGGAATCAGCCGCCGGTCGGCGGCGAAATCCTGCTCGGTGCGCACATCGATCAGGACAGGCGCGTTCGCCGTGCCGATCAGCCGTGCCATTTTGTCGGATGAGATGGTCGTGAATGTAGGCATGTTTGCGTCCTCGCAAAAAACGAACGGGACGCGATGCTTGGGCCTGTCGCCTCGTGGGGAGATCGCTCAAATCCCCATGATGCAGATTACAGCGAAACTAAGAAGCGCTGTCAATCCGCGGGACGATTGGTGCTTAGAAAATTGGTGCCTGACGTCTATATTGGAGGCCAACGGACCTGAATGTTCGGGAGAATTCGATGCATTCCCATTCCATCGAACAATGGACCCATGACCACGCCTTCCTGGGCGAGAAGCACGACGACAACGAGCGCCGCACCTGGTTCGTGGTCGTGCTGACGCTGGTCATGATGATCGGCGAGATCGTTGCCGGCTCGCTGTTCGGTTCGATGGCGCTGCTCGCCGACGGCTGGCACATGGGCACCCATGCGGCAGCGCTCGGCATTGCGGCCTTCGCCTACCGTTTCGCGCGGCGGCATCTGGGGAATGCGCATTTCACCTTCGGCACCGGCAAGTTCGGCGATCTCGCCGCCTTCGCGAGTGCGATCATCCTCGGCCTGATCGCGGTCGAGATCGCCTATGAGAGCGTGCTGCGGCTGATCAATCCGGTGCCGATCGTCTACGGCGAGGCGATGGCGGTGGCGGCTCTCGGCCTCTGCGTCAATCTCGCCAGCGCGTGGCTGCTGCGCGACAGCCACGATCATCACCACGGCCATGGCCATGCGCATGATGACCACGCCGAGCATGACCACGAGCGCGATCATCACCACCATCACCACGACAACAACCTTCGCGCTGCCTATGTCCATGTCATGACCGATGCCGCGACGTCCGTGCTGGCGATCGCGGCACTCGCCGTCGCGATGTATTCGGGCTGGGTCTGGGCCGACCCGGCGGTGGGCCTGATCGGCAGCGCCGTGATCGCGAGCTGGGCATTCGGCCTGATCAAATCATCGGGTGCGGTGCTGCTCGACGTGCGCGCCGACGAGAAGCTGGAGCGGTTGATCCGCGCCCGCATGGAGGTCGGCGAGGATCGCGTGACCGACCTGCATCTCTGGCAGGTCGGCCCCGGACATTGTGCTGTGCTGCTTTCGGTGGTGTCGGACAAGCCGAAGCAGCCGGCCGTCTACAAGCGGCGGCTCGCGGGGCTGAAGGGCCTCAGCCACGTCACGGTCGAGGTCGAGACCTGCCCGCATTGACGTGAGGGATCAGCCCTTCGGAGCGGTTGCTGTCGGCGGGCTCGCTTCCGGCGTCTTCTTCGGTTTCAGCGTGCCGGCATAGAACGAGACCAGCCAGACCAGGAGAATCGCGAGCAGATAGACGGCCCAGGCCTGTGGCGGCGTGGTCGCCCAGCGCAGGAAGCCTTTGAAGGTGCGGGGCGGGCTGTTGTCGTCGCTCATGGCCCGCTTGTGCGCGAAAGCTCAGGTCTGGTCAATCCGGCCGCCGGTCGGGGCGGATCAGGAACAGCGCGGCCAGCGCCGAGAGGCTGAGCGCGGATGAGACGATCAGCACCTTGGCACCCATGAGGTCGATGAGCAGGCCGAAGGCGAGCGGCGCCACTGCCTGCGCCATCCGTGCCGGTGCGCCGATGATGCCGAGCCGATAGCCGAAATCCTTCGGGCCGAAGACCGACAGCGGCAGGGTGCCGCGGGCGATGGTCAGAATGCCGTTGCCGGAGCCGTGGAACAACGCGAAGGCGCTCGCCGCAGCGCCGCCGAAGATCGCGACGATCACGGCGCCGAGCGGGTGGGTGAGGCAGGCGAGCCGCGTCGACCACAGCGGATGGAAGCGGCTGAGGAAGCCGGCCTCCAGCATGCGTGCACCGACTTGCGCCGGCCCGATCAATGCACCGGCCGCGATCGCCTCGGCCGGCGTCGCCCCCGTCGTCTCCAGGATGCGCGGGAAATGCGCGGCCATCGCGCCGGTGACGGTCCAGACCGCCGCGAAGATGAAGGCGAGCAAGATCATGGTGCGGTCGAGCGGTACATGCGGCTTCGTGGCCGTGGCCGCCGCCTGCTTGGCGCCCTTGATCGCCGGCAGCATGAAGAAATTGAGCGGCAGGCCGATCAGGATGTTGGCGGCGGCCCAGGCAAAACAGGTTTCGCGCCAGCCGATATGGGCGAGGCCCCAGGCGGTGAGCGGCCAACCGACGGTGGAGGCGAAGCCCGCCATCAGCGTGATGCCGGTGATCGGCCTGCGCGCCTCGGTGCCGTAGATGCGCCCCAAAGCGGCGAAGGCGGCATCGTAGAGCCCCATCGCCATGCCGATGCCGAGCACCAGCCAGGCGATCGCCATCACCATCACCGACTGCGAGATGCCAAGGAGCACGAGGCCGGCGGCAACGGTCACGTTGGACGCCGACAGCACCTGACGGCCGCCGACGAGATCGATCTGCCGTCCAATGCGCGGGCCGAGCATTGCGGAGATCACCAGCGCCGCCGAAAACGCACCGAAGATCCAGTTGGAGGAGACGCCGAGCTCGCGCCCCATGGGATCGGCGAGCAGCGCCGGCAGATAATAGCTGGAGGCCCAGGCCAGGGTCTGCGTGGTGCCGAGCGCCAGGATGATCGGAAGCTGGCGCTGGGTCATGTCCTCGTATTTCTGATCGGCCGTGTCATCGGCGCATTTGCAGCTTGCGACGCGAGCGCGTCAACCGCGTCTGCGGCATATTCGACCTGCTGCGGGCGGGGAGCCTTTTGGTTGTATGCAGACATCCGCCTTCCGCTCGTCACGAATGCACGCCATAATGGCGCATGCAATTGACCTCGCGCCTTACGCTGATGAACTGGCTGACCGGCCAGGGGCTCACGGGCCTGCCTGAAAATGAACTGCTCCGCGGCTTCTGCGAGCGCTGCTGCGCCGAAGGGCTGGAACTATCGCGTGGCCTCGTCGTCATCGACACGCTGCATCCGATCTATGAAGGCCGCGGCTTCCGCTGGAGCGATCGTCCCAGCAACGAGAGCGATGCCTTCGAATACGGCTCGACCGCAGACGGCGACGCTGCCAAGAGCTGGCGACGCTCGGTGTTCTTCCACATGCTCGAGAATGGCGACGACGAGATGGTGATCGATCTCGCCGATGCGCCGTCGCTGGATTTCTCGCAGATCAACGAGCTCGCCGAGAAGGGCCACAAGCACTATCTCGCCTTCGTCCATCGCTTCGGCGAGAACGGCGCGCTCGGCCTGATGGATTGCCTCTATTCCTGCTGGACCACCCGCCGCGCGAGCGGGTTCTCCGGACTGGAGCTGGAAGCGTTGCGCGATCTGGTTCCGGTGTTGGGGCTCGCAATCAAGTCGGCGCAGCAGGTCGACATCGCGCGCACGCTCGGCCGCGTCTATCTCGGCCGCGACGCCTCCGAGCAGGTGCTGCGCGGGCGCATCTCGCGCGGCGTTACCGAGCGCATCAACGCCGTGCTTTGGTATTCGGACCTGCGCGGCTCGACCGGGATCAGCGAGAGCATCGGTCCCGACGAGATCATCCCATTCCTCAACGACTATGCGCAGGCCGTGATCGATCCGATCCACGAAGCCGGCGGCGACGTGCTGAAGCTGATCGGCGACGGGGTGCTCGCGATGTTCTGGGGCGAGGACATGGCGGATGCGCGGCGTGCGGCGCTCCGCGCCGAGCACCTGTTCCGCAAGAACGTCGCCGCGCTGAACGAGCGGCGTGCGGCGGAGGGCCGTCCGACCACGTCGGCCTATATCGGGCTGCATGTCGGCGAGGTCTTCTACGGCAATATCGGCAGCGAGGACCGGCTTGATTTCACCGTGGTCGGCCCGACCGTCAACGAGGTCAGCCGCATCGCTTCAATGAGCCGCTCGGTCGATCGCGAGCTCTTGGCCTCGTCCGAATTCTACAAGGGCTTGGATGCCGCCGGCCGCCGCTATCTCGTCTCCACCGGCCGCTACGCGTTGCGTGGCATCGGCCGCGCGCAGGATCTCTACACGCTCGATCCGGAAGTCGACGCGAGCGAGCCGGTCAGGGGCAGCTACGAGCGCTATCTGGCGGGCTAGGGCAGGCTGCGCCAACATACTCCGTCATTGCGCGCGCAGCGACTTGTCCGCCGAAGCCTTGGCGAAGACGGAAGCAATGACAATTGTGCTCAGCACCCCGCCGCCACCTCGTCTCCCACCATGTCCGGCTGCCGGTCCAGTCCCACCGCCGGTGACAGCAGGATCACCACCGCCTGCACGCCGAACAATGCAGCGGCGAGATAGAGGCATGCTTCCGCGCTCCAGAGGCCGCCGACGAGCGCGCCCAGCACTGAACCGAGCGGGCGGGCGCCGTAGCTCATGATGTTGATGGCGGAGACGCGGCCGAGCAGGCGCGGCGGCGTCACGGACTGGCGCAGCGTCGTGGTCGAGATCACCCACAGGATCGGGCCGACGCCGAGCAGGAAGAAGCTCAAGCCCGCGAGCCAGGGCGAGGGGACCAGCACCGTCAGCGCCATCACCAGGGCGGCGACGAAGCCGGTGACCGGGCCGAGCCCCACCACGGTGCCAAAGGCGATGCGCTTCATCACACGCGTCGCGAGCAGCGCGCCGATCACCATGCCGACGCCGTACATCGTCAGCACCGTGCCGACACCGGCGGCGCTCAGACCGAGATGGCGCACGGCGTAGGGCACGAACACCGCGATCTGCAGGAACCAGCCGGTGTTGAAGATGAACTGGGTGATGAAGACCGGCCGCAGCAGTGGGTGGTGAAACACGAAGGCCGCGCCTTCGCGGATCTCTTGGAGCGGATGCCGCCGCGGCGCCGGCGCACGTGCGGGCTCGTAGACGCCGGAGAGCAGCACGACCGCGATGGCCGAGAGCGCCGCGGCAAAGCCGAACGCCGGGCTCGCTCCCCACCATCCCACCAGCGCACCGCCGAGGGCGGGGCCGCTGGCGAAGGCGATGGTGCGCGCGAGCTCGACGCGCGCATTCGCCGCCGGCAGCAGGTCGGAACTCACCAGCAAGGGCACCAGCGCCGGTGCTGCCACGCTGTAAACCACGGTGCCGCACACCGCGGCGAAACCGAGCAGGGCCAGCAGCGGCAGGTTGAGAGCTCCCAGCGCGAGCAGCAGCACGACGGCCGCGAGCGCCGCCGCCCGCAGCGCCTCGGCGCTCGCCATCAGCCTGCGGCGGGAAATGCGGTCGGCAAGCACGCCGGCGGGGATGGCGAACAGGACGAAGGGCAGGGTGAGCGCGGTCTGCAGTAGGCCGGTCTGGCCTTCGGCCACCCCCAGCGTCAGCACGGCAACCATGGGCGCTGCCGCGAGCGCGATCTGCTCCGCCGACTGCGCCGCGAGATTGGACCAGGCGAGGCGGTTGAAGGTGTCCGGGAGGCGAGGGGACATTGACATGGCGCATATCCTGCTAAGGCAAATTTGCGCCAATGTTGGCCCCCGATGACCACCAGACCCACCCGCTTCCCGACAAGAGGCGATTTCCCACGATCCGCGGCGGTAACGTTTGCCCGCTAGATGCAGTTGCAAATGAGTTGCAATAAGAACGAAGTTGGGTATTCTGCCGACATGGATGCCCGATCTCCCCGCATGACTCCCGACCTCGCCGGCTGGCGCACCGACGCCCCCACTACCAAGAGCCTCGCCGAGGTCAATTCCACAGTCGCCATTCCGGCCGCGGGCCACTGGTCGCGACGGCTGCTGGCCTTCGTCGGTCCGGGCTATCTCGTCTCGGTCGGCTATATGGACCCCGGCAATTGGGCGACCGACCTCGCCGGCGGGTCGAAGTTCGGCTACACGCTGCTTGCGGTCATCCTGCTCTCGAATTTGATGGCGATCCTGCTGCAATCCCTGGCGGCTCGGCTCGGCATCGTCACCGACCGCGACCTCGCGCAGGCCTGCCGCGCCACCTATTCGCCGACGGTGAATTTCCTGCTCTGGCTCGCCTGCGAGGCAGCGATCATCGCCTGCGATCTCGCCGAGGTCATCGGCACCGCGATCGCGCTGAAGCTCCTGTTTGGCATTCCGCTGATCGGCGGGGCGCTGATCGCCGCGCTCGATGCTTTCCTGCTGCTCATCCTGATGAATCGCGGCTTCCGCTTCCTCGAGGCCTTCGTCATCGCGCTGCTCGTGGTGATCGCTGTCTGCTTCGCCGTCCAGATCGTGGCCGCGGCGCCGCCGGTGGCAGAGGTGCTGCACGGCTTCATGCCGAAGAGCGAGATCTTCACCAATCCTGAAATGCTCTACATCGCCATCGGCATCATCGGCGCGACCGTGATGCCGCATAATCTCTATCTGCACTCCTCGATCGTGCAGACACGAGCCTATGAACGCAACGACACGGGCCGGCGCGAAGCAATCAAATGGGCGACGACGGACTCGACCATCGCCCTGATGCTGGCGCTGTTCATCAACGCCGCGATCCTCGTCGTGGCCGCCGCGACCTTCCACAAGAGCGGCCATTCCGACGTTGCCGGGATTGAGCAGGCGTTCGAGTTGCTGTCGCCGCTGCTCGGCCTCGGCATTGCCTCGACACTGTTCGCGGTGGCGCTGCTCGCCTCCGGTCTCAACTCGACGGTGACGGCGACGCTCGCCGGCCAGATCGTGATGGAAGGCTTTCTCGATTTGCGCCTGCCGAGCTGGGCGCGCCGCCTCTTGACGCGCGGCATCGCCATCGTCCCCGTGATCATCGTCACCGCCATCTATGGCGAGCGCGGCACGGCCGATTTGCTGGTGTTCAGCCAGGTCGTTCTGTCGATGCAGCTGCCCTTCGCGGTCATCCCCTTGGTGCGCTTCGTCTCCGACCGCCGCAAGATGGGCAAGTTCGCGATTTCCACATACGTCGCTGCGGTCGCATGGATCGTCGCGGGCGTGATCGTGATCTTGAATCTGAAGCTGCTGGCGGATACGTTTTTTGGCTGAGTGGCGAATGGCGAATAGCGAGTGGGGTCGTTCCTACTCGCTACTCGCCATTCACCATTCGCTAATCCTGCGGCTCGGACGCAGTATCGCCCTGCGCGTCGATGCGGAGCCAGCCCGAGGGGGCCAGGCGCTGCTGCGGCAGGAAGCGGGCCTTGTAGTCCATCTTCTTGGAGCCTTCGATCCAGTAGCCGAGATAGACGTAAGGCAGGCCCTGACGTCGCGCACGGGCGATGTGGTCGAGGATCATGAAGGTGCCCATCGAGCGGCTGACCTGGCCCGGATCGAAGAACGAATAGACCATCGACAGGCCGTCGCTGAGGACGTCGGTGAGCGCCACCGCGATCAGCTCCTCGCCGCGGCCGGTGATGCCGCTGTCGGGGCCGCGCTTGCGGTACTCGATGATGCGGGTCTCGACATGGCTGTCCTCGACCATCATGGCGTAGTCGAGCACGGTCATGTCGGCCATGCCGCCGTGGCGGTGGCGAGCGTCGAGATAGGCGCGGAACACCGAATATTGCTCGGAGGTCGGTACCGCGCTGCGCTGCTCGCCGATGATGTCGGCGTTGCGGGCCATCACCTTGCGGAAGTTGCGCGAGGGACGGAACTCGTTGGCGATGACGCGGACCGAGACGCAGGCGCGGCACTGGTCGCAGGCGGGACGGTAGGCGATCGACTGGCTGCGGCGGAAGCCGCCATGCGTCAGGAGGTCGTTGAGGTCACCGGCGCGGTCCCCGACCAGATGCGTGAACACCTTGCGCTCATGCCGGCCCGGCAAATACGGGCAGGGAGAGGGCGCCGTAAGGTAAAATTGTGGGGTGTCGCGCGAGTGCTGGGTCAAGGGACGTCGTGGGCCTCCGAAACAGGCATCAGCATCGCGCTCCAGAAGCGCCTGGTCAATCGATTAGCTCACCACGTCCGCGCCGCCTGGGGTGCGGGTATGCGGACCGAATTGTTGATCACGACCGTTCCCAGCACGAAATCGTGCAGCAGGCGGCGGCGGCCGTTAAACAGGCCGACCAGCACCACGAACGGCGACAGGAACGAGACCGTCACCCAGAACAGCACGGCATGGGTCGCGCCGAGCACGAAATAGCCTGGCGCGCCGTACCAGGTGCGCAGCTCCAGGTCCATCAGGCGCATCCCGACCGTTGCCGAGGACGCACCGCCGATGCTGGCGCCGTAATAGACGATGGCCCAGATCACGGAGGCCGGCCAGGCGATCCAGAACAGCGCCCAGCCGATCCCGAGGGTGACCACGCCGAACAAGGCGATGAAGATGTAGCCGAGGATCACCGGCACCGAGATCACGACCATGTCGATCAGGAAGGCGAATACCCGCCGCGTCGCAACGCCCCGGAACAGCTCCGGATGCAGGTCGGGATCATAGGCGTGCGGTTGCATGTTGCCGTCATTGCGCCAGGCGCCTGAATTGCCCGAGTCGTACGACATGGTCCGTTCTCCCAGCGAAGCCCCGTCGCAGGACATGGGAACAGCCCGGCCACACGCCAAGGCTGTCAGCCCACCACCACAACAAAAATATTCCGGCGATTCGGGGGCCGTGGCCGCTTGCGCGGTCCGTGATTTGCACCATGCTGCGGCGAGAAGATCCCCCGCAGGAACGATTTTCAATGGCTCGTCAGGTCGAATTGCGTTGCCGCTGTGGCGGGGTTCGCGCCGTCCTCACCGGCGTGTCGCGGCAGACCGTCAATCGCGTGGTCTGCTACTGCGACGACTGTCAGGCCTTTGCACACCAGCTCGGCCGCGCCGATCTGTTGGATGCGAATGGCGGCAGCGACATTGTCCAGGCCGCACCATCGACGCTTACATTCGTGCAGGGGCTGGACCGGATCGTGGGGGTGCGGCTGGCCCCGAAAGGCCTTTATCGGTGGTATGCAAGCTGCTGCAACACACCGGTTGGCAACACCCTTTCGCCGAGTGTTCCCTTCGTCGGCATCATCGCGCAGGCGTTCGAGGGCGGCACGCCGGCGGTCGACGAGGCCGCGGGAGCGCCGATCGGCGCCATTCTCGGCAAGTATGCGGTCGGCGAGCCACCGGCGGGCTCGACGGGACTTAATCTTCCTCTTATCCTGCGGGCCATCGGCAAGGTGCTGGCATGGAAGCTGCGGGGCAAGGCATGGCCGCACCCGTTCTTCGACCGGGCGACGCGTGAACCGATCTATCCGATCACCGTGCTGTCGCGTGAGCAGCGCGAGGCGCTGCGTCCCTTATGCGGGCCTAAGCCCAAGGCGCAAGCGGCGGGTTGAGCGTTGCAGGGGTAGGGTGCGCCGGCAACTTCACCCTCGTGTCCCGGACAAGCGCCGCAAAGCGGCGCGCAGAGCCGGGACCCAGCAGGCCACAAGCGAGATCGCGGTGAGAGATGGGCCCCGGCTCTGCAACACATCACGTCGCAAGAGCGCCGTGCTGCATTGCGTCCGGGGCATGAAAGATCCGTTGCGTGGGCCTACAAGACCTACGCTTGGCTCCGAAGCTTCTCCGCGGCCTTCGGCGCAAAATAGCTCAGCACGCCGTCGGCGCCGGCGCGCTTGAAGGCGAGCAGGCTCTCCATCATCGCGCGCTCGCCGTCGAGCCAGCCGTTGTTCGCGGCTGCCGCGATCATCGCGTATTCGCCGGAGACCTGGTAGGCGAAGGTCGGCATCGCAAAGGTGTCCTTCACGCGGCGGACCACGTCGAGATAGGGCATGCCGGGCTTCACCATCACCATGTCGGCGCCCTCGGCGATGTCGAGCTCGACCTCGCGTAGCGCTTCGTCGGTGTTGGCGCTGTCCATCTGATAGGTGCGCTTGTCGCCGGTGAGCGTCTTGGCCGAGCCGATGGCGTCGCGGAACGGGCCATAGAAGGCCGAGGCGTATTTCGCCGCATAGGCCATGATCTGCACGTCGAGCAGGCCGGCGCGGTCCAGCCCCTCGCGGATCGCGGCGACGCGGCCGTCCATCATGTCGGAGGGCGCGATGATGTCGCAGCCGGCTTCGGCCTGCACCAAGGCCTGGCGCACCAGCACGGCGACGGTCTCGTCGTTGAGGATCCTGCCGTCGGAGATCAGGCCGTCATGGCCGTGGCTGGTGAAGGGATCGAGAGCGACATCGCAGAGGATTCCGATCTCCGGAAACTCTTTCTTGATCGCGCGCACGGCCTGGCAGACCAAATTGTTCGGGTTGGTGGCTTCCGTGCCTTCCTCGTCGCGCAAGGAGGGATCGGTGTAGGGAAACAGCGCGATGCAGGGGATGGTCAGCTTCATGGCGCGCTCGGCCTCGCGCACGGCCTGGTCGACGCTGAGGCGGTCGACGCCCGGCATCGAGGCGACCTGCTCGCGCTTGTTGGTGCCGTCGATCAGGAACAGCGGCCAGATCAGATCGTCGGTGGTGAGGACGTTCTCGCGCACCATGCGCCTAGCCCACTCGGCCTTGCGGTTGCGGCGCGGACGGACGGTCAGATCGAGGGCATGCGGCACCGCGGTGCTGTCCCGGCGCGAAACTTCGCGCAATTCGATCGGACGTCCGTATTTGATCGCCATCACTCTTCCTCCGGCTGGAATTATTCTTATACCAGCTCGCACGGTTCCCGTCACCGCGGCTTGACCCACCGCAAGGCAGAATTGACCTGACTTGGGCAGCCGATTGATTTTGCGGGCCGAAGCAGCCAGAAGGGGCCATGACCGAGATCTCCACCCGCGATGCGGCCCAGGGCGGCGCCAATGCCAGGGACTCTGCCCGTGACAGTGCCAGAGAGAGTGCGCTCTCGGTGGCGGCGATCTCCTCGGAGCGCTCGGAGTCCGACGACAATGTCTGGACCCGCAGGCTGGTGCTGTTCTTGCGGGTGATGGCCCTGCTCTCGATCCTGAAAGGCCTCTATCACTGGGCGCAGGTCACGGGCTTCGTCGGCGGCGAGGATGAGGCGTTCGAGAACCAGTCGATGGCCTGGCAGGCCGCGACCGTCTACTTCGCGGTGATCGAGCTCGTCGCCGCCGTCGGCCTCTGGTTGGCAACCCCCTGGGGCGCGGTGGTGTGGCTGACGACCGTGGTGTCGATGGCCGTGATCGAGCTGATGTTCCCGGGAATCTACGGCGGCAGCCTCGTCGTTGTCGGCGTCGAGGTCTTCATGCTTGCCGCCTATCTCGCGCTCGCCTGGATGGCCGCGCGCGAGCGGCCGCCGTAGGGCGATCGCGTCGCGATCAACAATACTCTCGTGCCCCGGACGCAATGCAGCGCGCCCCTGGCGATGCGCAGCATCGTCCAGTGCGGCGTGATGCGTTGCAGAGCCGGGGCCCATCTCTCGGCGATCTCGTTTGCGGCTTGACTGGGTCCCGGCTCGGCGATGCATCGCTGCGCGCTGCATCTTGTCCGGGACACGAGAGTGTTGCGTTTGGTTGACCGCTGGTTGCCTAAAATTCGCGGTAAGTTTTCATTGACCAGCCGGTTCCGCCACAGCTGTTACGCGTGCGTTTCGAAACGGGGCGGGGCTGTTCTGGAATGCGACAGCAGAGGCGGACGGAGGGTGAACAGGACCTTGCGAAGGTCAACAGAGGCTTTCAAAAAGTACTTGTGGCACAGGCTTAATGCGCAATTCACTGTCTTAAATTCATGATCTCTTTATTCTCTTATTTAAGCCGATGTTCAAACGCCCCCCTTAAGTTGCACCTATCAGACGGGACACAAGTTTCGTCGAATAAGTGTCGATAAAAACGACAACAGGGGAAGTGTCATGATGAAAGCCGTCGCAACTGCGGCAGATACCGCAGAGCGCGTCTCCGGCCAGCAGGGTTCGGTGCAGTCGCTCTATCTGGAAGCTTTGACTCTGGTGGAGCGGCTGCATCGCCGGCTCCTCGACGTGATCAAGGACGAATTCGATCGCCGCGGCCGTGCGGACATCAACTCGGTCCAGGCACTCTTGCTCTACAACATCGGCGACAAGGAGCTGACCGCGGGCGAATTGCGCACGCGCGGTTACTATCTCGGCTCCAACGTCTCCTACAATCTGAAGAAGCTCGTCGAGCTCGGCTTTCTCGATCATCAGCGCTCGCGCGTCGATCGCCGCTCGGTGCGCATCCGTCTGACCCCGCAGGGCCAGGAAGTCCGCCGCATCGTCGATGCGCTCTACCAGAAGCACGTCAAGACGGTGGAGCAGGTCGGCGGCATCTCCGGCGACGAATTTGCGACCCTCAACAAGTCGCTGCACCGCCTCGAGCGGTTCTGGACCGACCAGATCCTGTACCGTCTCTGATTTTCCAAGGGATCAAGGCCAAGCCGGCCCGCAACAAGACCGGCAAGCCCTCCCGAAAGTGCCTGACTTCCCCAAGCGCGCCGGCCCGGAGTTGCCCCTGGGCCGGAGCGTCGATGTTTTTTTGCACCTGCGAAAAAATCCCTCGGCGGCCAGGAACAAGTTCCGGGCTCGGCGCTTATCTCCTTCGGATCGGAGAAACGGCGATGCTGGTCGAGCGCGGGCTTCAAGTGATGAACGTGGAACTCGTCAGCGAGGCCTACGCCATCGCCGCGAACTATCTTCGCCGCTCCGGCGCAATGCCGGACACTCTCGTCACCGACGACCGCCTGCTTCACCTGATCGTCACGCTGCTCCAGCAGGGCGAATTCAACAGGATCAGGCTAGCCAACAAGGCTATCGCCCGGTTCCAGGCGCAGACCGAGGCCACAGCTGTTGCCTGATCAAAACCCCCAAGATCCCCACGAACCAGAGGATGCTATGGAAGCTGCCATCGACCGCATCATGCAGACCTATGACCTGCTCGCCAACCGCACCGCGGCGGCGAGCGCCGAAGCGCGTGAAAAGGTTACGAATTACCTCAGCATCCTGATGGAAGCCGGCGAGACGGACAGCCACAGGTTGACGGTCTGCGGCCTGACCTATCTGCGCCAGCTCGACGGCAGCGTCGACCCGGTGAAGGCGGGGTATACGGGGCTGTAGAACGACGCCGGCTCTACCCGAAGGTAGCTGGCAAAGAAGGAGGCCAAGGTGGCCCTGGCCCGGATACTGACAGGGAGCGGTCTCGCAAAACCGCTCCCGGGCTGCCCCCCAATCCCACCATATCTTGCATAAATATCCGGCCCGACCCGCAAATGCTTGGCCAGTTGCGGGCGATGTGGTAGATCGCGCGTGCTTCCGACCGCCACACCAGACCCGCCCGTAGCCCGCCAAAAGGCTGCGGCGGTGGAGATATTCGCAAGATGACCGCACCCAAGTCCGCCTCCGCGCCCGATTCGTTTTTTACCGCCTCGCTCGAGCAGGCCGATCCCGAAATCGCCGCCGCCATCAAGGGCGAGCTCGGCCGGCAGCGCCACGAGGTCGAGCTGATTGCCTCCGAGAACATCGTCAGCCGGGCCGTGCTGGAAGCGCAGGGTTCGGTGATGACCAACAAATACGCGGAAGGTTATCCGGGCGCGCGGTATTACGGCGGTTGTGAGTGGGTCGACGTCGCCGAGAACCTTGCGATCGATCGCGCCAAGAAGCTGTTCGGCGCCAGTTTCGCCAACGTGCAGCCGAACTCCGGCAGCCAGATGAACCAGGCGGTGTTCCTGGCGCTGCTGCAGCCCGGCGACACCTTCATGGGTCTGGATCTCGCCGCTGGCGGCCATCTCACGCATGGCTCGCCCGTCAACATGAGCGGCAAGTGGTTCAAGGCCGCGCACTACACGGTGCGCCGCGAGGACCAGATCATCGACATGGATGCGGTGGCCAGGCAGGCCGAGGAGGTCAAGCCCAAGCTGATCATCGCCGGCGGCTCGGCCTATTCGCGCGCCTGGGACTTCAAGCGCTTCCGCGAGATCGCCGACAGCGTCGGCGCCTACCTCCTGGTCGATATGGCGCATTTCGCCGGCCTCGTCGCCGGCGGCGTGCATGCCTCGCCGGTGCCATATGCGCACGTCACCACCACCACGACGCACAAGTCGTTGCGCGGTCCGCGCGGCGGCCTGATGCTGTGGAATGACGAGACGCTGACCAAGAAGCTCAACTCGGCGATCTTCCCGGGCCTGCAGGGAGGTCCCTTGATGCACGTGATTGCGGCCAAGGCGGTCGCCTTCGGCGAGGCGTTGCGTCCGGACTTCAAGGTCTACGCCAAGAACATCGTCGAGAACGCCAAGGCCTTGGCCGAGACCCTGAAGGGCCATGGTCTCGATATCGTCTCCGGCGGCACCGACAATCATCTGATGCTTGTCGATCTCCGGCCGAAGGGCCTGAAGGGCAACGTCTCGGAGAAGGCGCTGGTCCGCGCCGCCATCACCTGCAACAAGAACGGCATTCCGTTCGACCCGGAATCGCCCTTCGTGACCTCGGGCATTCGGCTCGGCACGCCGGCTGCGACCAGCCGCGGGTTCGGCGTGGCCGAATTCCAGCAGGTCGGCGGCATGATCGCAGAGGTCCTCAACGCGATCGCGCAGTCCTCCGACGGCAAGGCGCCGCTGGTGGAGGCTGCGATCAAGGAACGGGTCAAGGCGCTCACCGACCGGTTCCCGATCTACCAGTAAGGCCCGCATGATCCGGAAAAGCGGGTACCGGTTTTCCGAAGGGTCATGCGAAAATAAAGGTCACACGGATGCGCTGCCCGAACTGCAACAGTCTCGATACGCAGGTAAAGGACTCGCGTCCGACCGAGGACTCGTCCGTGATCCGCAGGCGGCGCGTGTGCGTCGCCTGCAATTTCCGCTTCACCACCTTCGAGCGCGTGCAGCTGCGCGAGCTTACGGTGATCAAGCGCAACGGCCGCCGCGTGCCCTTCGACCGCGACAAGCTGATGCGCTCGGTGCAGATCTCACTTCGCAAGCGGCAGGTCGAGCCGGAGCGCGTGGAGAAGATGGTCTCCACCATCGTGCGCGAGCTCGAGACCGGTGGCGAGGCCGAGATCTCCTCGGAGGTGATCGGCGAGACCGTGATGGAGCATCTGCGCACGCTCGACGACGTCGCCTATGTGCGCTTTGCCTCGGTCTACCGCAATTTCCGCGAGGCCAAGGATTTCGCCGACGTGCTCGGCGAGCTCTCCGGCGAGGAGGAAGCGCGGCTCGCCGCGGTGCGCAAATGATCTTCCGCATTCTGGAAGACCAATTTGCGCATAAGGCCCGCGAGGCCAAGGAGGCTGATCGCCGCTTCATGGAGTTGGCGCTTGCGCTCGGTCGGCGCGGGCAGGGGCGGACCTGGCCCAACCCGGCCGTCGGTGCCGTCATCGTCAAGGACGGCGTCATCGTCGGTCGCGGCTGGACGCAAGCAGGCGGACGGCCGCACGGCGAGCCCGAAGCGTTGCGGCGGGCGGGCGAAGCGGCGCGGGGCGCCACGCTCTATGTCACGCTGGAGCCGTGCTCGCATTTCGGCAAGTCGCCGCCTTGCGCCGATGCGGTGATCGCCGCCGGCATCAAGCGCGTGGTGGCGGCGATCGAGGATCCCAATCCGGAAGTTGCGGGCCAGGGCCATGCGCGCCTCCGCGCCGCCGGCATTGCGGTGGACGTCGGTCTGTGCGCGGCGGAGGCCGCGTTCGATCATGCCGGACATTTGCGCCGCATCCGGGACCGGCGTCCGCATGTGATCCTGAAGCTTGCGGTCTCGCCGGACGGCAAGATCGGTGCAGCCGGCGGCAAGCCGCTTGCGATCACGGGTGAGGCGGCACGCGATCGCGTGCACCTCTTGCGCGCGCAGAACGATGCCATCCTGGTCGGGATCGGCACGGTGCTGGCGGATGATCCGCTTCTCACGTGCCGCCTTCCGGGCATGGCGGCGCGCTCGCCAGTGCGTGTTGTGCTCGACCGGAGCCTGCGCACACCCGCATCGAGCGAGCTGGTTCGATCCGCACGCGAGACGCCGCTTTGGGTGATCGCGTCCGAGCTTTCGGAAGCGGCCGCCGCGACGCGTCTTGGCGCGGCCGGTGCGCAAATCATGCGCATGCCTCCGGGCAGTTCATCCGGGCTCGATCTTTCGGCCGTGCTGCATGCGTTGGCGGAGAAGGGCATCACGCGGCTGATGGTGGAGGGCGGCAGCCGTGTTGCCGCGTCCTTCGTCGCGGCCGATCTCGTCGACGAGATCTGGCTGTTCCGCGGCGCGGAAGACGTCGGCGAAGCCGGCGTCGATGCGCTCGATGCATTGCCCCTGTCGAAAATCACGCGGTCGCCGGCCTACAAGGTTCATGCTAGCGAGACCTACGGCAAGGATAACCTCACCATCTACGAGCGCGCGTAATGTTCACCGGCATTGTCACCGATATCGGCGAGATCGTCAGCTTCACGCCGACGGCGCAGGGGCAGTTGCACCGGCTCCGCATCGCCTGCGGCTACGATCAGAGCACCATCGCCGACGGCGCCTCGATCGCCTGCAACGGCGTATGCCTGACGGTGGTTGCCTCAGGCATCGATGGCGGCAAGACCTGGTTCGACGTCGATGCTGGCGCGGAGACGCTGGCGCTGACCACGGCCAAGCACTGGAAGCTCGGCACCAGGCTCAACCTCGAGCGCGCGCTGAAGATCGGCGACGAGCTCGGCGGCCACATCGTCGCCGGCCATGCCGACGGTATCGCGACGCTTCTCAGCCGCGAGGATCTGCCCGACATGGCGCGGTTCGAGCTTGCGACCACGCGGGAGCTGGCCCGGTTCATCGCCACCAAGGGCTCGATCACGCTCGACGGCGTGTCGTTGACGGTCAATACGGTGAAGGACGTGAGCTTTTCGGTGCTGATCATCCCGCACACGCTGACGGTGACGACCATCGGCGGCTGGAAGGCGGGCAATGAGGTCAATATCGAGGTCGACCTGATGGCCCGCTATGCGGCGCGGCTGACGGAAATGAAATGACGGCGAAGCCGTCATTCCGGGATGGTCCGTAGGACCAGACCCGGAATCTCGAGATTCCGGGTTCGCTTCGCGGCCCGGAATGACAGTTTCTAACTTGGCTTACCCGCCTGCGGCGACTACATAACGCGCCAACCCCTGTAGAACGGATTTGACGATGGCAGACGCGCGGCGCGCACCCCTGAAGGACCAGACCGACATTTCCGGCGCACGGGCGCTGATCGTCGAGGCGCGGTTCTATGACGATCTCCAGGATGCGCTGCTGGACGGCGCGGTGACTGAACTGAAGGCGGCCGGCCTGACCCACGACGTCATCACGGTTCCGGGGGCGCTGGAGATCCCCGCGGCAGTCGCCATCGCGGTCGATGCCGCGGTGGCGAATGGCAGGCCCTATGACGCGGTGATCGCGCTCGGCTGCGTGATCCGCGGCGACACCATTCATTTCGAGATTGTCTCGCAGGAATCCTCGCGCGCGCTGATGGACCTCGCGGTGGCGCGGAAGCTGCCGCTCGGCAACGGCATCCTCACCGTCAACACCGAGGCGCAGGCCTGGGCGCGGGCGCGCGCCAGCGAGCTCAACAAGGGCGGCGATGCCGCGCGCGCCGCGCTTGCGATGCTGCGCATCAAACGCCGCCTGGCGCAGGCCTGAAGCCATGGCCGAGAACACCAAGAAGCCGACAGGCGTTGGCGAGAAGAAGGCGAACCGGCGCGGTGCGGCCCGTCTCGCAGCCGTGCAGGCGCTGTACCAGATGGACATCGCCGGTGCCGGCATCAACGACATCTTTGCCGAGTTCGAAAGCCATTGGCTCGGCAACGAGGTCGAGGGCGAGACGTATCTGCCGGCGGAAGCGGCCTTTTTCCGCGATGTCGTCTCCGGCGTCGTGCGCGACCAGAAGAAGCTCGATCCTCTGATCGACGAGGCGCTGTCGAAGGGCTGGCCGCTCAAGCGCATCGAAGCGATCCTGCGGGCGGTGCTGCGGGCAGGGGCCTATGAGCTGCAGCATCGCAAGGACGTGCCGGGCCGGGTGGTGGTCTCCGAATACGTCGACGTCGCCAATGCCTTCGTCGACCGCGAGGAGACCGGCATGGTCAACGCCGTGCTCGACCAGATCGGCCGCCAGTTCCGCGGCGACGAGTTCGGACGGGGGTAGTTGGAGGTCGTCATTGCGAGGAGCGTGGCGACGAAGCAATCCAGACTATTTCTCCGGGGCAGTCTGGATTGCTTCGCTTCGCTCGCAATGACGGCCGGAGATGATGGATCTAGCTGATGACCACTCCGCAAAATCCCTCCGGCGAAGACTCCCTCATCGCGCGCTATTTCAAGCCGCTGGCGACCGACCCCGGCGCGCTCGGGCTGGTCGATGACGCTGCGGTGCTGTCCTCGTCCGGCGAGGACATCGTCGTCACCACCGACGCCGTGGTCGAGGGCGTGCATTATCTCGCTGGCGATCCGCCCGACACCATCGCGCGCAAGGCGCTGCGGGTGAACCTGTCCGATCTCGCGGCGAAAGGAGCGACGCCGGCAGGGTTCGTGCTGACGCTGGCGCTGCGCAGCAAGGAGGATGCCTGGCTGCGTCCTTTTGCGGACGCGCTGGGCGACGATGCGAAGACCTTCGCTTGTCCTCTGCTCGGTGGCGACACGGTGTCGACGCCGGGCCCGCAGATGATCTCGATCACCGCCTTCGGCCGAGTGCCTCGGGGGCGGATGATCGGCCGGACCGGCGCAAGGCCGGGCGACCGCGTCCTGGTGACGGGGACGATCGGCGATGCCGCACTCGGCCTCGACGTGCTCAAAGGCGGCGCGGTGGCGGCAGCGCTGGCATCCGATCCCGCGGCACGGGATTTTCTGGTCTCGCGCTATCGGGTGCCGCAGCCACGCAACGTGCTGGCGCGGTCCGTGCGCGATCATGCCACCGCGGCGATGGACGTCTCCGACGGCCTCGCCGGCGATCTGACCAAGCTCTGTGCCGCCTCCGGGGTCTCGGCTTCGGTCGACGTGACGAGCCTGCCGCTGTCGGCCGCGGCGGCCGGCCTTCGCGCCCGCAACGTCGCGTCTGTCGAGACGCTGCTCGCGGGCGGCGACGACTACGAGGTGCTCTGCACCGTTCCGCCGGCACAATGCGCGACGCTGATTGCCGCGGGGCAGTCCCACGGCGTTGCCGTGACCGTAATCGGCACGATCACGGAGGGGCAGAAGCCGCCGCGCTTCCTGGACGGGCAGGGCCAGGACCTGCTCTTGACGCGGCTGTCCTACAGCCACTTCTAGCAATTGCTCCAAGCCGGTATCCTGGTTCTCAGCACTTGGTCCTAAATACCTGCCGAGATCGGCCTTTTCGGCCTCATCCGGCGTTGCACCCTCAATTTGATTTTGGCAAGCTCGCGGCCGACTGGAGCCGCCCCCTAAGGGCAAGGGGGCGGCTTTGTTCAAAATCAAGGCGCCGCACCGCACGACGGAACACAAAAGGCGCCGGGGGTACATCAAGGATCTGAGGCAACATCACATGACAGCATTATGGTTGATAGTGCTCTGCGGAGCGCTTTCCGTCGTCTACGCGATTTGGGCGACGTCTTCGGTCTTGGGCGCGGATGCGGGGTCGCCGCGCATGCAGGAGATCGCTGGGGCGGTGCGCGAAGGCGCACAGGCCTATCTGCGGCGCCAGTACACCACGATCGGTATCGTCGGTATCGTCATCTTCGTGCTGCTTGCCTATTTCCTTGGCCTCTATGTCGCCATCGGTTTCGCCATCGGCGCGATCCTGTCCGGCGCTGCGGGCTTCATCGGCATGAACGTCTCGGTCCGCGCCAATGTGCGCACCGCCCAGGCCGCGACGACGTCGCTCGCCGGCGGCCTGGAGCTCGCCTTCAAGGCGGGCGCCATCACCGGACTTCTGGTCGCCGGTCTCGCGCTGCTTGGCGTGACCCTCTATTTCGGCTTCCTGGTCCATTCGCTGAAGCTCGCGCCCGATAGCCGCGTCGTCGTCGACGCCCTGGTGGCGCTCGGCTTCGGCGCCTCGCTGATCTCGATCTTCGCCCGTCTCGGCGGCGGCATCTTCACCAAGGGTGCCGACGTCGGCGGCGACCTCGTCGGCAAGGTCGAGGCCGGCATTCCCGAGGACGACCCGCGCAACCCTGCGACCATCGCGGACAACGTCGGCGACAATGTCGGCGACTGCGCCGGCATGGCCGCCGACCTGTTCGAGACCTATGCGGTGACCGCGGTCGCCACCATGGTCCTGGCGGCGATCTTCTTCGCCAAGACGCCGATCCTCGCCAACATGATGACGCTGCCGCTCGCGATCGGCGGCATCTGCATCATCACCTCGATCGTCGGCACCTTCTTCGTCAAGCTCGGGCCGAGCCAGTCGATCATGGGCGCGCTCTACAAGGGCCTGATCGCAACCGGCATCCTGTCGCTGATCGGCATCGCCCTGGTGATCTACTACCTGATCGGCTTCGGCAAGCTCGAGGGCGTCAACTACACCGGTCTGGCACTGTTCGAGTGCGGCGTGGTCGGTCTCGTCGTCACCGCGCTGATCATCTGGATCACCGAATACTACACCGGCACCGACTATCGTCCGGTGAAGTCGATCGCCCAGGCCTCGGTCACCGGCCACGGCACCAACGTGATCCAGGGCCTCGCCATTTCGATGGAAGCGACCGCGTTGCCTGCGATCGTCATCATCGCCGGCATCCTGGTCACCTACAGCCTCGCCGGGCTGTTCGGCATCGCGATCGCGACCGCCACCATGCTGGCGCTGGCCGGCATGATCGTCGCCCTCGACGCCTTCGGCCCCGTCACCGACAATGCCGGCGGCATTGCCGAAATGGCGGGACTGCCGAAGGAGGTGCGCAAGTCGACCGACGCGCTCGACGCGGTCGGCAACACCACCAAGGCGGTCACCAAAGGCTACGCGATCGGCTCCGCTGGTCTCGGCGCCCTGGTGCTGTTCGCGGCCTACAACGAGGACCTCAAGTTCTTCGTGGCCCGCTCCGCGCAGCATCCCTACTTCGCCGGCGTCAATCCGGACTTCTCACTGAACAATCCCTACGTTGTGGTGGGCCTGCTGTTTGGCGGTCTGCTGCCGTATCTGTTCGGTGCGATGGGCATGACCGCGGTCGGCCGTGCGGCCGGCGCGATCGTCGAGGAGGTCCGTCGGCAATTCCGCGAGAAGCCGGGCATCATGCAGGGCACCGACAAGCCTGACTACGGCAAGGCGGTCGACCTGCTCACGCGCGCGGCAATCAAGGAGATGATCATCCCCTCGCTGCTGCCGGTGCTGTCGCCGATCGTCGTCTACTTCCTGATCTATGCGATCGCGGGCGGCGGCGCGGCCGGCAAGTCGGCGGCGTTCTCGGCCGTCGGCGCCATGCTGCTCGGTGTGATCGTGACTGGCCTGTTCGTCGCGATCTCCATGACCTCGGGCGGCGGTGCCTGGGACAACGCCAAGAAGTACATCGAGGACGGTCATTTCGGCGGCAAGGGCTCTGATGCCCACAAGTCCGCGGTGACCGGCGACACCGTCGGCGATCCCTACAAGGACACGGCGGGACCTGCGGTGAACCCGATGATCAAGATCACCAACATCGTGGCTCTGCTGCTGCTGGCGATCCTGGCGCACTGAGCCACGCTGACGCGACAAGAGAAAACCCCGCGGTGCGAGCCGCGGGGTTTTTGTTCTATTGATCCGACGCACTCACCACGTCATTGCGAGGAGCTCTTGCGACAAAGCAATCCAGAATCGTTCCGCAGAGACAGTCTGGATGCTTCGCTTCGCTCGCAATGACGGGGGACGGACCTACTGCACGTCCATCTGCAGGCCTTCCTTCTGGATGATGCCGGCGAACTTCTTCGTCTCGGTGTCCACGAAGGTGGCGAACTGCTCCGGCGTGCCGTAGTCGGCGCGGGCGCCCATGGTGGCGATCTGCTTCTTGACGTCGTCGCGCTCCAGCATCGCCTTGACCTGGAGATTGAGCGCGCCCAGCACCTCGGGCGAGACGCCCTTCGGCAGGAAGACGGCGAACCAGGAGGAGACGTCGAAATTCGCCAGCTCCGGCGCGCTCTCACGCATGGTCGGCAGATCTTTAGCGAGGTCGCTGCGCTCGGGCGTGGTGACGCAGAGACCGGTGAGCGTGCCGCTCTGCACCTGAGGCAGGGTCGGATAGAGATTGTCGAACAGGATCTGGATGTCGCCGGCAAGGGCGGCCTGGAGCGCGGGGCCGGCGCCGCGGAACGGGATGTGCGTCATCTTCAGGCCGGTGAGCTGGAGAAACCAGGCGCCGGTGAGGTGAGGGCTCTGGCCGACGCCGGAGGAGGCGTAGCTGAGTTTGTCCGGATTGGCCTTCAGATACGCGATCAGCTCGGGAATCGACTTGATGCCGGTCTTCGGATGCGCCGAGACGATGTTCGGAATCCGGATCATGTTCGAGACCGGCTGAAGCTGGTCCGGCTTGTAGCTGAGGTTCTTGAAGATGCTGTAGGCGATCGCGTTCGGGCCGGGATTGCCGATCAGGATGGTGTGACCATCCGGCTTGGCGCGCACGGCTTCGGCGGTGCCGATCGTGCCGCCGCCGCCGGAGCGGTTTTCCACGACGGCCGACTGACCCCAGGCGCTTTGCAGATGCGCGGCCAGGAGGCGGCCCATCACGTCGGTCGAGCCGCCGGCCGCGGCCGGCACGATGAGACGAACGTTTTCAGTGGGCTTCCAGTCGGCAAGGCTCGATCGCGGCAGAATTGCTGCGGCCGACAGGCCGGCAGCACCGGCGAGCACACGACGGCGGGACAACAAAGGTTTAGGCACGAATCCACTCCTGCTTTTTGCTTTGCGGGAACCGTAGGGAACGGCACGTGCGACCGCAAGTCGCGCGCGACGACAAGCGCCGCGCAGAGAGCGGCACGACGACGCAGGCGTAAGCCCATATACCTTGCGATGGAATTAAACGGCTTCAGGAGTCTCGTTCGACGCGCATTTTCGACGCGAAGCGACAAGCCGCTTCGATCGAATCCTTCGACCGCCTCAGTTGAAGCTGAGCAGCTTGAACAGCGGTGTGAGGTAGCTCATCTCCTGACCCGACGTCGGCGTGGTGCGGCTGATGAAGTCGAAGATCTTGCCGTCCTGGAGACCGTAATTCGCAAGCCGGCGCACGCGCCGGCTCTTGTCGAAATAGACCGCGATGACGCGCTGATCGACCACCTTCTGGTTCATGAAGGCGACTGGGCGCTCCGAGCGCTGCGAGATGTAGTAGAACACTTCACCGTCGAGGGTCGCGACCGTCGAGGGCGTGCCCATCACGATCAGCACCTGATCCTGGCTCGCGCCGATCGGAATCTGCTCGAGCGCGCCGGGCGGCAGAATGTAACCCTTCTGGAACTGCTCGCCGGTGCAGGCTGCAAGGGCCACGCCGATCATTGCGGTGGCCGCGAGCATGCGCAGGCCGCGCCAGCAGGCATGAAGGCCGCGCCGCATGTCCGCGCGCAGGCTAATCTCGTTCGTTGTCGTCATAGCGGAACTGATTCCGTCCCCTTGCGTCGCGCGAGGCGCTGAAGTACCGGGCTGGGCGTCTGAATGCAACTCGCGCGCGCCCGCTTGCGGAAACCACAATGCTTTGGCCGTTCAATCACTTCAGGAAACCCCGGCGAACCCCGCCCGGCACCATCGAGGCCATCTATGGCATGATCGTGACGCAGGCGCGAGAACCCCTGTTTTACCGGGACTTGGGGGTACCAGATACGGTTAACGGGCGTTTCGACCTGTTGCTGCTGCATCTGTGGCTGCTGCTGCGCCGCCTGCGCGCGGTTCAGGGCGCCACCGAGCTGTCCCAGGCGCTGTTCGACCGCTTCTGCGAGGATATGGATGACAATCTGCGCGAGATGGGGGTGGGCGACCAGACCGTGCCGAAGCGGATGCGGGCCTTCGGCGAGGCCTTCTACGGCCGCGTCCAGGCCTATGACCAAGCGATGGACGCCGGCGGCGAGGCGCTGGCGGCGGCGATCTGCAAGAATATCTTGAACGGGACCGGCTCCGACCAGGCGAAGCAACTCGCGGCCTATGCGAGGGCCAGCGAGGCCGAACTTGGCCGGACCGACGAGTCCGCGCTGCTGCGCGCGTCCTTCAAGTTTCCCCCGGCGTTGCCAGAGGATGTCACGCCATGAGCCGACCGACGACCGAATCCGAGCCCGATCCCTGGCGGGCGCCCGTCATCGTTGCGCAGATCCCGGACGCCGGGCTGCATCGCGAGCTCGAGGCCTCGGCCGCCGAGAGGCAGGCGATGGCGGAGGTCGCGGGCCTGCGCGAGGTCCTGTCCGCCCATGCCAGCTTCGATGTCGTGCCGAAAAGCGGCGGGCGGGTCCAGATCACCGGCCTCGTCCGCGGCCGGATCGGCCAAAACTGCGTGGTCACGCTGGATCCGATCGAGAGCGAGATCGAGGAGGAGGTGGACCTGATGTTCGCCCCCGAGGCCGAGGCGCGCCGTCTGGTCGATCTGATCGAGGAGGGGCAGGACGCCGAGGCGCCGGCGGAGGTTGCCGACCCGCCCGAGCCGATCACGGGCGGCATCATCGATCTCGGCCGGCTCGCCACCGACGTCCTGTTCCTGGCGATCGATCCCTATCCGCGCAAGGAGGGGGCCGTGTTCGAGGCGGAGGTCACCGCTCCCGACCCCGAGGATCATCCCTTCGCCGTGCTGAAGGCATTGCAGGACAAGAAGAAGGGCCAATGAAGGGCATTTTGCGTTTGCGGTCGCCTGGCCAGGGACGCGAGCCATTTGCCTCGATGGTTTGAGACAGCTGTTTATCTATCTGATTTCAATGCATTTCTCGCAAAATCCGTGGCCGGCGGCCGGATCGTCCCGAATGCAAAAGGCTGGGGGCAAGAGGTTGTTTCGGGGGTACAAAACGCTATTGTCGCGCCCCGGTCCGGGTGCGGCGTTGCGCTTGGCCGGTCGCCATCCCGGTGGCAAACCCATTTTGCGGCCCCGCTGATCCCAAGACCGCACCAGACCAGGTTTCCAGGACTTTCATGCCAAGCAAGGTTCGCATCGCGCTGGACGCCATGGGGGGCGATGTCGGTCCCGCCGTGGTCATTCCGGGCGCCGCCATCTCGTTTGGCCGGCACCGCGACACCGAGTTCCTGCTGGTCGGCGACCGCGCCAGGATCGAGCCCGAGCTCGACCAGCATCCGAAGCTGAAGGCCGTCTCCAAGATCGTCCATACCGACGTCGCCGTCAGCATGAAGGACAAGCCGAGCCAGGCGCTGCGGCGCGGCCGCAAGACCTCCTCGATGTGGCTGGCGATCGATGCGGTCAAGAAAGGCGAGGCGGATGTCGCGATCTCCGCCGGCAACACCGGCGCGCTGATGGCGATGGCGCGCTTCCATCTGCGCACCTTGCCGGGCATCGACCGGCCGGCGATCTCCGCGATCTGGCCGACCCTGCGCGGGGAGTCCGTCGTGCTCGACCTCGGCGCCACCCTCGGCGGCGATGCCCACCACCTGGTCTCGATGGCGGTGATGGGCGCGGCCAAGGCGAGCGTGCTGTTCAACAAGACCCGGCCCACGGTCGGTCTGCTCAATATCGGCGCCGAGGAGATCAAGGGGCACGAGGAGATCCGCGAGGCCAGCGAGATCCTGCGGGCGCGGAACCTGCCGGAGCTCGACTATATCGGCTTCGTCGAGGGCGACGGCATCGGCAAAGGGCTCGCCGACGTGATCGTCACCGAAGGCTTCAGCGGCAACATCGCGCTGAAGGCGGCCGAGGGAACCGCACGGCAGATGGCGGAATTGCTTCGTCACGAGATGCAGCGGAGCTGGATGTCCAAGCTCGGCTACCTCTTCGCCCGCAGCGCCTTCCAGGCCCTGCGCGATAAGATGGACCCCAACAAGTCCAATGGTGGCGTGCTGCTGGGACTGAACGGTGTGGTGGTCAAGAGCCACGGCGGAACCAACGCCGAAGGCTTTGCCTATGCGATCGATGTTGGCTATGAGATGGCTCACTACGATCTCCTGAACAAGATCAATCAGATGCTCAACCGCGAGGGTGGTGCACTCAAATTCGTGCAGCCCGCGCCGGAGGATGTTTCGTGACTCAGATTCGTTCGGTCGTGCTCGGCTGCGGCTCTTATCTGCCGGAGCAGGTGGTGACCAACGCCCAATTGGCGGCGCGCATCGATACCTCCGACGAGTGGATCGTGCAGCGCACCGGCATTCGCGAGCGGCACATCGCGGCCGAGGGCGAGTTCACCTCGCATCTGGCGCTCCGGGCGGCGCAGGCCGCGCTCAACGACGCCGGCGTGGACGCCCAATCGATCGAGCTGATCGTGCTGGCGACCTCGACGCCCGACAACACCTTCCCTGCGACCGCGGTCGCCGTGCAGCACGGGCTCGGCATCAATCATGGCGCGGCGTTCGATCTGCAGGCGGTGTGCTCGGGCTTCGTGTTCGCGCTCGCCACCGCCGACAATTTCCTGCGCACCGGCGCCTACAAGCGCGCGCTGGTGATCGGCGCGGAGACCTTTTCGCGCATCCTCGACTGGAACGATCGCGGCACCTGCGTGCTGTTCGGCGACGGCGCCGGCGCCGTGGTGCTGGAGGCGCAGGAGCAGCCCGGCCATGCCGCGACCGACCGCGGCATCGTCACCACCCACTTGCGCTCCGACGGCCGCCACAAGGCAAAGCTGTTCGTCGACGGCGGGCCGTCCTCGACCCAGACCGTCGGCCATCTGCGCATGGAGGGCCGCGAGGTCTTCAAGCATGCGGTCGGCATGATCACCGACGTCATCGTCGATGCTTTTGCGGCGACCGGGCTCAATGCCGACGGCATCGACTGGTTCGTGCCGCACCAGGCCAACAAGCGAATCATCGACGCTTCCGCGCACAAGCTGCACATCGCGCCGGAGAAGGTGGTGCTGACGGTCGACCGTCACGGCAACACCTCGGCCGCCTCGATCCCGCTGGCGCTCTCGGTGGCGCGCAAGGACGGCCGCATCAAGAAGGGCGACATGGTCCTGCTGGAGGCCATGGGTGGCGGCTTCACCTGGGGCTCCGCGCTGGTGCGCTGGTAAGCCACACCGATAAAATTTTGCCGGAATCAGAGCCGATTCTCGCGACGTCTGCATTGATGTGCGGTGTTGACCGCACTATCGTAAGCTCATAATTTCAGACAAGAATTGTTCGCCGTGAGGTGGGGCAGGGCGATGAGCGAGAGCAGCAAAACCGTAACGCGTGTCGATCTGTGCGAAGCCGTCTACCAGAAGGTGGGCCTGTCGCGCACGGAATCGTCTGCCTTCGTGGAACTCGTGCTGAAGGAGATCACCGACTGCCTGGAGAAGGGCGAGACGGTGAAATTGTCCTCGTTCGGCTCCTTCATGGTGCGCAAGAAGGGCCAGCGCATCGGCCGCAACCCGAAGACCGGCACCGAGGTGCCGATCTCGCCGCGCCGCGTCATGGTGTTCAAGCCGTCGGCGATCCTGAAGCAGCGGATCAACGCCCAACACCGCACCAACGGCGATGCCACCAAGGCTCAAGAAGAGGCGTAACCGCCTTTCGGAAAGGACTGGCCTTTGGACAAGGCGCCGGATGCGTTCCGAACCATCAGCGAAGTAGCGCAGGAACTCGACATTCCGCAGCACGTGCTGCGGTTCTGGGAGACCCGCTTCTCCCAGATCAAGCCGATGAAGCGCAGCGGCGGCCGCCGCTATTACCGTCCCGACGACGTCGACCTGCTCAAGGGCATCCGCCGGCTGCTCTACGGCGAGGGCTACACCATCCGCGGGGTGCAGCGGATTCTGAAGGAGCACGGCGTCAAGTCGGTGCAGGGCCTCGCCGACGGCGCGGCCGCAGTCTCCTTCGGCGCCATCGAGGACGCCATCGGCGCGACCCTGATGGAGCCCGAGGACGAGGCCCCCATCAAGGGCGTCACCGACACCGACGACGACGACTACCAGGGCGATGAAGAGGAAGGCATCGACTTCCGCTTCACCGAGATCGACGACGAAGAGATCCTCACCACCTTCCGCAAGGGCGGCGCCGCCGCGCCCGCCGGCCCCAGCGCGCTCGACCGCGAGCGGCTGGGTCGGGCGCTGGCCGACCTCGTCGCCTGCCGGGAGATGCTGGATCAGGCCCTGAAGGACGGCTAGGGGCGGGCTCGCCGGCTTTACGGGCAGTTCCGGGAGGTTGGGACGGATACAGCAAAATGCTGCCGCCTCGCCTTGCGCAAAGCGGCGATCCTAGCTAATGGAACGGCATTCGGAGCGTGGCGCAGCCCGGTTAGCGCACTAGTCTGGGAGACTAGGGGTCGGAGGTTCAAATCCTCTCGCTCCGACCATTTTTTTCAACGCATCTGTCGGGTGGGGTGATTGTCGGCGCGGAGCCTGCTCCGGGCCGCGAGGGACGCCTGTGACCGGACGCGCGGCCTGCGGCGGGCGATACAAACGTCGAAAACAACCCCATGCACAGTAGCGATGTCATTGAGTCATATGGTTTTTCCGAATCGACGCGTCGGACAGGGGTAAGGAGCGGATCGTCCGGAGGACAATGACGATCGAGCTGTCGCCGAGAGGCTCAAATCTTGACCATCCTCCTCGCAATTCCGAAACCGTTCGGGTCCGATAAGAGTTTCGATACGCGGCATCAGGACGCTTCCATTGGGCGAGGGCAGCATGTTTCAGCTATCGTGGAGCGAGATCTTCGTCCCGACGCATTCCGTCATGGAAATGATCGTGCGGGGCACCATCATGTATCTCGGCATCTTCACGTTGATGCGCTTCATTCTGAAGCGTCAAACCGGCGGGCTCAGCATCCCCGATCTGCTTCTCGTCGTCCTGCTGGCAGACGCGGCGCAGAATGGCATGGCGGGTGAATACCACTCGATCACGGAAGGTATCGTGCTCGTCGCCACCATCATTTTCTGGAATCTTGCAATCGACTGGGTCGGGTATCACGTGCCGTTCGTGGAGCGGCTTGCCCGCCCGGCGCCGCTCCTCCTCATCAAGAACGGGCAGGTCCTTCGCCGCCACATGCGGCAGGAACTGGTGACGATGGATGAGTTGATGAGCAAACTTCGCGAGGAGGGCATAGCGAGCCCCTCGGACGTCGTAGAGGCCTATATCGAGGGCGACGGAAATATCAGCGTGAAAAAGAAGGAGGCCTGACGGCCTTCGTCTGCCCGCCGACATGATCGGCGCTGCGGAGCGTCATAAGTGCCCTGGTTTGACGCCCACCTACCTCAAATACCCCACCACCATCCGCGTCGTCTCGTCGACCAGCACCTTCACCATCTTCTCCGACGCCATCTCTCCGTTCGGCACCGTGTTGTGCGCGATGGCTTCGATCGTGCTCACGTACATGAATGCTGCGAGCGCGGGGTCAAGCTTGCGCATCTCCTTGCGGTGGCGTTCGAGATAGGCGCGCACGAGGGCGTGGATTTCGTGGCTGTAGGCTTCGACCTCGACGAGCTGGCTGGAGCGGGGGATCTGCTCGGCGAGGACGCGGTGCAGATTCGGGTCGATGGGAATGGGCCTCGATCGCGGTCTTGACGGCCGGCGCGGTTGTCAAACTTCCGTTAACGGCTGCTGCTTATCCGTCCCGCGAGCGACCTGCGGCGCCGTTCCGGCGGCGCGCAGTACAAGATGCTCGAGGGGGCCGGTGCTTTCCGGCGCCCTCTGTCCATCCACCGGACTCTCATGTGAAGGTTTCTCCACTCGCTTTGACCAGGATCTGTAGTAGGCAACCGCCGTCATGATCGCGATTCCCGCAGCTCCGACGAGCAGTTGGGCGAGGATGCCGTTCCCTGCCAACTGCAGGATGAAGTACCCGATGAAGGCCAGGAGAATGCCCACACAGAACACTTCGAGGGACTGCTGGCCGCACTTTACCAGGGGTCGCAAGATGGTGGCTCGTAGCCCGCGCGCATCGATCGGTATGAACCGGGCACCAAGGATAATCAGCACCATCAAATGAAGATAGCGGTAGGGCGCCAGATTGGTCTTGTCGTTGGGATTGAAAAGCTCGAACACGGCAGGCCCAAACAAGGCCCGGAGCTGAGGCTGGTGAGCAGCTAAGGTCATCAGCGCCGCAAAAATCAAATAGGCAATCGCAACCACCAGCACGACCCTGGATCGCAGCAGAAAATGCAGGCGTCCCGCACCCGTCAACGCGAGCCATGCGCCCGTCACAAACAGAAGCTGCCACGCCAGCGGATTGAAGTACCAGCTTCCCGACGGATAGGAAGGCAGGTTCCAATGGAATTGCCGCGCAGCCAGATACAACAGCACCGACCCGATCATGACGGCGTCGGGAAATCTCAACATCAACCAGAGGATCGGAGGAAACAGGCCCATCAAGACGACGTAGAGCGGCAGCACGTCCAAGTTCAGAGGCTTGTATCGCAGCAAAAGCCCCTGCGTCATCATCTCGACCGGCGCGCTGGTGACCGGTCCGGCGTTGAACAGATCGACCAGATCAGGCGCGTTGAACCTCTCCGACAGGAAATGGATGAAAGCCAGGTAGATCATGAATAGCAGGATATGGGCGGTGTAGATTTGCCATACGCGCCTGAAGAGCCTGCTCGTTCCGAACACAAAGCCTCGCTCCATCTTTCGGGTATAAACCAGCGCCGAGGTGTAGCCGGAGATGAACACGAACAGGTCGGCCCCGTCGCTGAATCCATAATTCCGGAACGAACACCACACCAGCACCGTGCCGGGCACATGGCCGAGAAACATCGCCCAGTTGGCGAGGCCGCGAAACAGGTCGAGACGCAAATCACGTTGCGGTGGTGGCAGCGCAAGCGCGAGCTTCATTTCGCTTTCCGTCGTGTCACGATTCACGATCGATGTCCGCGCTCCGGTACTCCGCCGGGACCGCTCACGCTGGATGGCAGACAATATGACACCCATATGACAATGTTGGCGCGCTGAGGCCAGCGGGATATTGACCTGAGTCAATTGGCCCGCCGAGAGCCTCGGTCCTACGCATGGTAACTTGGTCCCGAGCAAACGCGCGCGCTGTGTCATCGGGCCTGGCGAAGTGGCCGCTTCCTCGATCCGTCGTGTTCGGACATTACGGTGACAGTGCATTCAACTGGCGCGCCTCTCAGGGCGCAGGACGCTGCCTCATCCAAATGGGCGCGCTGTCACCGATTTCCGTAGTCTCAGGCTCCGCTACCTCAAATACCCCACCACCATCCGCGTCGTTTCGTCCACCAGCACCTTCACCGTCTTCTCCGACAGCATCTCTCCGTTCAGCACCGTGTTGTGCGCGATGGCTTCGATCGCGCTCACGCACATGAACGCTGCGAGCGCGGGGTCGATCTTGCGCATCTCCTTGCGGTGGCGTTCGAGATAGGCGCGCACGAGGGCGTGGATTTCGTGGCTGTAGGCTTCGACCTCGGCGAGGTGGCCGGAGCGGGGGATCTGCTCGGCCAGGACGCGGTGCAGGTTCGGGTCGATGTGATGGGCCTCGATCGCGACCGTGACGAGGCGGCGCACGGCCTTCTCGATCGAGAGGTCGGCGACCTCTGCGAAGGCGGCGCGGACGACATTCATGATCTTATCGTTGTGGCGGTCGATCACGGCGGCGACGAGCGCCTCCTTGCTGGGAAAATATTGGTAGAGCGAGCCGACGCTGACGCCGGCGATCTCGGCGATACGGTTGGTGCTGGTCTTCTCAAATCCTTCCTTGACCAGAATGCGAGCAGTTGCCTCGACCAGCGCGTCGACGGTGGCGCGGGATCGCTCCTGCGAGGCATTTTTCCGGGGTGTTGTGGACGGTTTGCGGGCCACGGATTTGTGATCTGAATGCGAGTAGGAAAAGCGAGTGAATGCTCGCATTATATCGACCAATGGCGGCGGGTCGGCAACCCTCTTCGTCGCCGGGTCGAAACAGCCGGATGGGGGATGTGGCGATGAGCGTTGCAAGACTTGTGTCGGCCTTTCAATTCTGTCCGGGCAGCTGCGTGTTTGGCGCGCGGGCGCCTCGCGATCCCGCCCCGAGCCTGCAGAGCCGCGCCTTCAACCTGCTGCTGCAACAGCTGCCGTACAAGGCGCAGCTCGCATCCGCCGAAGCGGTGCAGGCGCGCGTGCAGAAGCTGGCGCTGGCGCCGGCCTCTCATGAGCCGATCGGGCTCGGCCGCGATGTCGAGGTAACGCTGACCAAGATGGGCGGCTGGCCGGTGTATTACACCGCGCCATCGTCGGGACACGAGGGCTGCAACTACGTCATGTTTCTGCATGGCGGCGGCTACATCAACGAGATCGTGCCGGCGCATTGGCGCTTCGTCGGGGAGATGACGCGCAAAGCGCGCGTCTGCTGCGTCGTGCCGGTCTACCCGCTGGCGCCGCGGGCGACCGCCAAGGATGTCGTGCCGGCGACGGCCGAGCTGCTGCGCATGCTGCTGGAAGACGCCGGCGAAGCAAAGGTGACGGTCGTCGGCAATTCGACCGGCGCTGGGCTTGCGCTCGCCGCCTGCCAATGGCTGCGCGATCGCGGTCATGGGCAGCCGAGCCGGTTACTGCTGATCTCGCCCGCGGCCGATGCCTCGGTCAGCCGTCCGGAGCAGGTTCCGATCGCCGCGCGCGATCCGATCCAGGATATTCCGGGCATCGTCGAGGCGGCGCGGCTCTATGCCGGTGAGCTCGATGTCGGCCATGCCTTCGTCAGCCCGCTCAACGGCGACTTCCACGCGCTCGCGCCGATGACGATCTTTTCGGGCACGCGCGATCTGCTTTATCCCGACAGTGTCGATCTTGCCGCAAGGGCGAGGGCGGTGGGCGTGCCGGTCGAGCTGCATCTGCTGCGCGAGCAACCGCACAATTTCGCGCTGATGCCGACGCCGGAAGGGCGGCGGGCACGTGCGATCATCTTGCGTGAGGTGGCTTAGTGGGAGGGCGTGATCATTGTCGCAGAGCGCCTGCCGCGATCGGCCCGGCGCTGGTGATGTCCGCACGGAGGGGTAAGCAGCCCCCGGGGCGTTTCCTCTTGGATCGGTCGTTCTGGCATCCGTGGTCTTGGTACCAGTAGTTTTGCGGGGCCTTAGGCGTGGCCCTTGATCTCATAGTGACCCGGCACGCATTTGTAGCGCTCGAGGCGCCAGTTCGCGTGATAGATAGGATGCTCGCCCATCCACTTCGCGAGAGGCGCTTGTGCGCCGATCGCGCACTGCATCAGCGAAATCTCGGGCGTCATGTTGCTGTCGGTCACGATTTCCTCGACGCAACTGCCTGAGCTGGCTGCGCCAAGCCGGCAAAGCACGGCAACGACGGTCACGAACATTCCTATCACCTCATCGGTTGTTTCTGACCACGAAGAGGATGCAAGCGGAGTGCCAGAGCCTGTGACACGCAAACAACACGCTGGCCTGGCCGACTCAACCCAGCGTCCACCCCCCCATTTGGCGATTCGGATTGTAAAAAAACTGCCATTAACCCGAAGCCGGACAAATACGGGGAACCCGCTGGAAAACACCCGGGAATGATCGATTGTCCGGGCCGCGTCGCCTATGAGCCACTTCACAAGGCCGGGGCCGCATCGTGCGTAGTCCGCCCGCCGGAATACCGAAGGCGAAGATGGCGGCGCACGGCTTTTACCCGCGGATGTCGCGCTGCTACAGTTTTGCGCGCGCCTCGTCAGCGGCGCCGTGACCAAGAAACACACCGACAAGGGGAGGGACCGAAGTCCCATGAAGGATTTTGCTGGAAAGATCGCAGTCATCACCGGCGGCGGCACGGGAATGGGGCGCGAGCTCGCACGGCAGCTCGTCGCCGAGGGCTGCAACGTCGCGATGTGCGACGTGTCGGAAGCGGCGATGGCCGAGACCAAGCGGCTCTGCGAGGCCGAGAAGCTGCCACAGGGGCTTCGCGTCACGACGCACGTCGCCGACGTCGCGATCGAGGATCACCTGAAGCGGTTTCGCGACGAGATCGCCGAGCAGCAGAACACGGACAGGATCCATCTGTTGTTCAACAATGCCGGCATCGGCGGCGGCGGCAGCCTGTTCACCAACACCCGCGAGCAATGGGAGCGCACCTTCAACATCTGCTGGGGCGGGGTCTATCTCGGCGTTCGCACCTTCCTGCCGATGCTGGTCGCGGCGGACGAGGCCCACATCGTCAACACCGCCAGCGTCAACGGCTTCTGGGCCTCGATCGGCATGGGGCAGGCGCACACCGCCTACAGCGCCGCCAAGTTCGCGGTGAAGGGATTTACCGAAGCGCTGATCAACGATCTTCGCCTGCACGCCCCGCACGTCAAATGCTCGGTGGTGATGCCCGGCCACATCGGCACGTCGATCGTCTCCAATTCGCGCAAGGTGCAGAGCGGCGACGGCTCGGAGCGGCTCAACGCGGACGAGGTGGCGCTGACTCGCAAGCGCATGGCCGCGGCCGGCGTGCCGGATGCCGACAAGATGTCGGACGAGGACATCCAGGCCGCGTTCGCCGAGCGCGCCCGCAGCTTCCTGGAGGACGCGCCGACCACCGCCGCGCAGGCGGCGAAGATCATTCTGGACGGCGTCAAGGCGGAGCGTTGGCGCATCCTCGTCGGCAAGGATGCCGAGCGCCTCGACGAGCGCGTGCGCGCCACGCCGGAGCAGGCTTACGACCGTGCCTTCTACGAAAGTTTTACGCAGGAGGTCGGCTGGCGGCTTGGTTGAGGCCGCCGCCGCGGCGCCGACCCATCGCACCCGAGAGCCCGAGGAGGCGCGTCAGCGCCGTCTCGAAGGAGAGGCGTGCGCGCACGCCGCCGCTAGGGGGCATATTCATTAGCACGCCAACGAGGCGCGCTAATATGGGTATGATGCTCGTCATGGCAAGAGATGCTCGGACAATTCTAAGTGTCAGCTGCTGCCAATGCTCGTCGCGCACCATGAGCTGCCGGAATGTCACCCATCCGTCATGACGATTGTTCAAGCGATGTTGATCTCAAATGCCTGTAACGGCGCGCGAGGCGGCTTGGTCGGCGATCTGAAATGGTTTAGTCAATCGGCGTAACGCGACGATTAGAGCGTAGCTTTCGATGATGCCCGCATGCCTCTCCGACGACTGGACCTTTTGCCCGGAGCGAGAGGACATTTCAGCTGAGTTCACGCGGCTGCTCACGGCGGCCCAGGAGGGCGGCGCCACGATCGCGGAATGCCTGATGATCGCGCGGCAGCTGAAGCCCGACGACGACCGCTCCTGGCACCGCGAGTGGAAGAAGCTGGCGCAGACCAATCGGCAGCGCGCGGAGGCTGCGTTCGCGGAGGGCCACCGCGCCAGTGCGCAGCGCAATTGGCTGCGCGCCATGAACTATTATGGGACCGCAACGATGCCGCTCGACGCCGCCGACGAGCGCCGCTGGGTGGCGGTGTTGGCCACGCAGGAATGCGCGCGCAGCTACCTCACCGCGCGTAGCCCGGCCGGCGAGGCGGTGACGATACCCTGGTTCGAAGGGCATTCGCTGCAGGGATACTTCCTGCCTGCGTCACCGGCAAAGGAGCCGGCGCCGACCGTGATCTGCATCGGTGAGCCCGGCCACCGTAAGGAAGAATTTCTGTTCAAGCTCGAGCCGCACGCGCGCGAGCGCGGCTTCTCGATGCTGGCGCTCGACCTGTTCGGTGACCAGCGCGACGATTTTCTCGACGCGCTGTTGCGGCGCAAGGATCTCGAGAGCGCGATCCCCTGCGTCATGGACTATCTGGAGACGCGGCAGGACGTCGACTTCGCGCGCGTCGGAATCATCGCCGATGGCTGGGGCTCCTCCTTCGTGGCGCGCGCGGTGCTGCAGGAGCCGCGGCTTGCCGCCGCCGTCTGCGACGGCGGCCTGTGGGACCTGCACGAGCGGGCTTTCTTCGCCAGCCGATTTGCGATGAGCGACGTCAGCATCGTCCCCGTGCCGCATGCGCCGCTGATGGCCTCCAGCGCCGATTGCCCGGTGCTGATCACGCTCGGCGAGAACGGCTGGCTCAAGGCCGACCGGGCGCGTCAGCTCGTCCGGAACTCCCGGCTCGGCAGCTCGGATGTCACGCTGAAAGTGTTCACCGCGGCAGAAACCGGCGCGGCGCAGGCCCACGCCGACAATCCGAGCATTGCCAACGAGTATATCTTCGACTGGCTGGAATCGCGGCTCGGCGGCGCCGGGCGAATCTAGGTCAGCCGTCAGAGGTCCAGGCTGAGGCGGACGCAGGCCTTTTCCAGCCGGGTTTTCAGCGTCGCGAGCTTGGTGGTGAATTCGGCGAGTTCAGCCTCGTCAAACTCCTGGAAGACGAATTCCTTGATGGTCTTGTACTGCTCGTTGAGGCTCGCCAGGTGTTTCTGCGTCTTCTCGGTCAGGGACAGCCGGACCACGCGCGCGTCGGTCGGCGAGGGGCGGCGGCGCAACAAGCCCTTCTTTTCCAGCAGCTTGGACTGGGTGGTGACGAAGGACGGATCGACGTGGAGGAGCTTGGACACGACGTTGACTGGAATGCCGTCGTCCTTGTCGAGATCCGAGATGGCCATCAGGATCAGCCATTGCGGCCCGCTGATGCCGAGCGTCCTCGCCCAGAACTGACGCAGCTCCTCAAGATACATATTAATCGACGATATCTCCCAGGTGAATCGCCTGATGATATCCAGGTTACCGATGGTGCGCAGGCGCGCCCCCTCTTTCCTCGTCGCGGACACAGCGTCACTCCCGCAGGCTGATTCTCTTTCCGATCGTTTGTTTGGGGGCATAGTCCACGCAACTCTGCTCTGACGCAAGTGCAGAGCAGGCTAATTGTGTCACGAAAACTACAAATATGACCGGATCAGCCTTTTCGGTTGACCCGGGTGTTGCGCCGCAGACACAGGATTAGTGAAACCACAAAGCTGATCTAATAAACTATTTTGATTAATGGAGTTGCGCGGGCATATTGGTTCGTGACGGTGGGGGGTTCTCGATCGTCCCGTTGCAGGTGGTTCGCTCACGTCCCTCGCGAATGCGGGTACGTCCGAAAACGCGAAGCGGCCGAGCGGATTTGAAGAGACGGGGATCTGGGGGGCCTGATGGTCCGGTCTCCGTGAAATGAGCAACTTGGAGGTTTTAAATGAAAGTGGTGAAGAGCCTTTTGCTCGGCACTGCGGCGGGACTGATCGCCGTCGGTGGAGCTCAAGCGGCTGATCTTCCGGTCAAGGCCAAGGCGGTCGAGTACGTGAAGATCTGCTCACTCTACGGCGCAGGTTTCTACTACATGCCGGGCACCGATACCTGCATCAAGCTGGGTGGTTACGTCCGCGCCGACATGCTTCTCGGCGGTGGCGGCGACTATGGCTTCAGGAACAGCTCGAGCACCGTGAACGGCGGGTCCAACAACCGTCTGACCAACTACGTCTACAGCCGCGCTCGTCTGGACTTCAACATCGATACCCGCACGGCGACCGAATACGGCGTTGTTCGTACCTACGCAGACCTGGTCGTCAGCTACGACTCCACGAACGTCACCGGCAGCAATCCGTCGGCGTTCTCGACCAGCTCGGCTTCGCTCGGTCTCTACCACGCCTTCATCCAGTTCGCCGGCTTCACCTTCGGCCGCACGGTCTCGATCTTCGACGCCCCGTGGCAGAGCTATCCGGCGGGCGGCCCCGATACCATTCCGGGCGGCTCCAACCACGTCAACGGCGTGAACCAGGTTGCCTACACGGCTGACTTCGGCCAGGGCATCACGGCTTCGTTCGCGCTGCAGGACGAGACCTCGGCGAACAATGGTCAGTCGAACCTCTGGAACGTGTCGTCGGGTACGGCGGCGCAGTTCGTGACCGGCGTCTACGGTGCCAGCGCCTGGGGCGGCACGCGTGCGCCCGACATCATCGGTCAGGTTCGTGTCGACCAGGCCTGGGGTCTGGCGCAGATCTCGGTCGTGGCCCATGAGCTGCATGCAGCCTATTACGGCGCGACTGAAGCCACCGGTCATCCCTCCGACAAGTGGGGCTGGGCCGTGCAGGGCGCCTTGTCGATCAAGAACATCCCGACCGGTGCGGGTGACGTCATCAACCTGCAAGCCGTCTACACGGACGGTGCGACGCGCTACAACTTCCAGAGCCTGTTCCCGCAGAGCTTCTTCATGTTCAGCGGCAGCAGCAGCGCCTATCAGAGCACCGGGTTCGCCGGTCTCGCTGATGGCGTGTTCGGAATCGGTACCGGCATCGATACCGTCAAGACCTGGGGCGTCCGTGGTGGCTACACCCACAACTGGAGCCCGAACTGGGCCAGCGCAGTGTACGGTGGCTATGGCCAGCTGAGATACGGCGACACGGGCAAAGCCCTGATCTGCACCAACTTCGCCGCAATCGGGTTGGCCGGTTCGACGTGTAATCCGGACTTCAACTTCGCGGTGGTCGGTGTGAACACCGTGTGGACCCCGGTCAAGGGCCTGGCGTTCACTGCCGACTTGAGCTGGTCGCGTCTGGACCAGAAGTACTCCGGGTTCATCGCCAGCCCGGGCATTGCCACCGCTGCGAAGCCGGCGGCCGTGTACGAGCTGAAGGACCAGGACTCGGTGAGCATGCTGCTGCGCGCTCAGCGCAACTTCTGATCCGCGGTCGCGCAAATCGATCCGAGAACCCCGGCGGGAAACCGCCGGGGTTTTTTTCACGGCAATCGTTTCGGAAAATCGAATGCCCGTTGCAGAACACGAAGGCGTGCCATGCGATTCGACCTCATCAAACTTATTTACTTACCTGAGTTACTAAGCTATATAGCTCTCAGCCAGATACGAAAGTTGCGGCTCTTAGCTTCATGCTAAGCCTCCAGAAACCTCCGGCGATGCCCCGCCGGAGGTTTTTTATTGTCCATACCGCAGCGTCAGCCGCGTATCGCGCGGGCGCGCGCCGGCGGCCGATAGGCGAGGCGGCTGTGGCCGGCGCAATAGGGCTGGCCGTCCGGCGCCGTGTTGCCGCAGAAGCAGAAATCGTCTGCGCCCGGCGTCGAGATCGGCCAGCGGCAACGATTCTCCGACAGATCCAGCAGCGAGCAGCGGTTGGCCTCGTCGATCGGGCCTGCGACCGCCGCCGCATCGGTCTCGCCATAGAGCGTGGCGAGCATCTCGTATTGCAGCCGCGGGACAGCCTTGCGCATCCGCGCCGGCGCCAGGCCCTTGTCCTGCACCTTGCGGTCGTTGACCGTCCGGCCGCGCGTCAGATTGAGTCGCGACAATTTGCCGATCACCGCGTTGCGGCTGACGCCGATGTCGGCGGCGATCTCGCGACAGGAGAGGCCGGCCTCGAAGTGCTGCTTCAGAAGTTCGATTCGTTCGTCGGTCCAGGTCGGTGAGAGAACAGGCATGTGTCGGCGATCCCAGGTTGCAGATACTGGCCATCCGCCCACTCCAGATCCGTCCGCCTCACGCACCGGGTGCGCTCACGTCCTGCCATTGTCGCGGATCGACAGAAGACCGTCCTTGATGGCGAGACGGATGCCTTCCTCGATCAATGTCCGTGCGACGCCGGGGACGCTGGTGCCGTGGGTGCCCTGTCTCACCAGCTTCTCCAGATACGCGATGGTCGAGAGCGCCAAGGTTACGGGAATGCGGTCAGTCTCGGCTTTTTCGGTGGCCATGGCCCGAACGCTAGCCTCTTACTCGGGTACATAAAAGTAACGATTAAGACTCTATTTAGGTTTGAGGGCGGAAGTCAAATCAGCGCTGGGGCGAAAGCTCACGTGATTGGAATCGCTTGAGAATCGGGCGCGCCACGACGCGCCGCGGGGAAAGACCGGGCGGCGGCGTGAGGTCGGAAGGTCAGAGGGAGGGCGCGGCGGCTCAGCCGTGCACGATCGCCTTTTCGATCATGCAATGGATGCCTTTGGCGCCGTTGACGGTCTGGGTCACCCGGAGATCGGCGGCGAGGCTGCACAGCGTGTAGGCATCCTCGCGGGACAGATTTCGCATCTCGCCGAGCAGCGCGATCATGTCGCGCAACGCGCGCACCACGCATTGGTCGAGGTCGGGGTCCATCGCCATGGTCATGTAGTGCGTCGGCGTCTCGGCGCGGGGATAGTCGAGCTTCAGGTCCTTGCGCAACGTCAGACGGAAGCGGCCTTGCAGCGCGGTCTCGATCGCGGTGACGCAGACCTCGCCGTCGCCCTGCACGCCATGGCCGTCGCCGCAGGAGAACATCGCGCCCGGCACGAACACCGGCAGATACAGCGTCGCGCCGGCTCCGAGCTCCTTGTTGTCGAGATTACCGCCCATCGCGCGCGGGATCAGCGAGGAGATGCGGCCCCAAGCTGGCGGTGGCGATACGCCCATCACGCCGAAGAACGGCTTGAGCGGCAGGTCGAGGCCCCACGGCATGCGGCCGGTCATCCTGGTACGGTCGAGCGGGATGTTCAGAATGCGCGTCTCGTGGAAATCGTCGGGCAGGGTGCCGGACAGCGGCTTGATCAAGTTCCAGCCCCAATCCTGCCGGAGCTGGACGTCGAGGATCTCGACCGCGAGCACGTCGCCGGGCTCGGCCCCTTCGACCGCGATCGGACCGGTGAGGATATGGCCCGGCAGCATGCGCTCGCTTGTTGCATGAACCTGGTGCATCTCGAGCGGAATGTGAAACTTGTCGCGATCAGGCAGCACATCCGGCCCGCCGCTGATGGTGTCGACCGTCACCTCGTCGCCGCTGGCCACGGTGAGGACGGGCTTGAGCGCGGCTTCGAAGAAGCCCCAATGGCAGGTGTCGGGGCTGGAATGCAGGTGATGATGGGTCATGGGCCGCGTCCGGTTGGTTTGATCGGTCCGGGCTTGACCCGGCGATCGATCCTCTTTCAAGAAGGATTTCCGAACAAGGCCGGGCCGGCCAAGCCCGCGCATGGCAGGCACGATCATTCCAGCGAGGCTCCTCTGTTTTTCGCTCTCTCCAAGACCATCGGCGTCGCGCTGCTGCCGATCAATCTTCTGGTCGAGCTCGGAATTGTCGCTGTCGTGCTGATGGCGACGCGCTTTGCCGCATTCGGCCGCAGGCTTGCCGTGATCACGCTGGTGCTGCTGGCGCTCGCGGCGTTCTCGCCGCTCGGCAATCTCCTGATCTACCCGCTGGAGTCGCGCTTCCCGGCGTGGGACGCCTCGCGCGGCGCGCCCGACGGCATCATCGTGCTCGGCGGCTCGGTCGACACCGACCTGTCGGCGGCGCATCGCACGCCGGTGGTCGCGCACGCGGCCGATCGTCTGTTTGCGCCGGCCGAGCTGGCGCGCCGCTACCCCAATGCGCGCATCGTCTTCACCGGAGGCTCCGCGAACCTGGTGTCGAGCGAAGCCAGGGAGGCCGACTATTCCGCGCCGATCCTGGAGAATCTCGGCATCGCGAAGGACCGCCTGATCCTCGAACGCGACTCCCGCAATACCTGGGAGAACGCGATCTTCACCAAGCAGCTGGTATCGCCAAAGCGAGGCGAGCGCTGGCTCCTGGTGACCTCGGCCTTCCATATGCCGCGCTCGATGGGGATCTTCCGCAAGGCCGGATTTGACGTCGAGGCCTATCCGGTGGACTGGCGAATGGGGGGACGCGAGGATCTGTTCTCCTTCACCAACATGGGCGCTCAGGGGCTGGGCCGAACGGAAGTCGCCGTCCGCGAGTGGATCGGCCTTCTGGCTTATCGCCTAATGGGCCGGATCGCCGAGTTGCTTCCGGGGCCGGGCAAGGACTAGAACGAGGTCACAAGACAAGAACACGGCGCGCGATCGCCGGCGCGGAGGAAGCCATGCAACAGCAGAGTGCAGACAGGCCCGATCTTGCCGGCCTCGTCGCCGATCTCAACAGCCTCTTGCGGCTGAAGACGAATGTGATCGGCATGAAGTTGTTCGCGAGCGTCGCGGAGATGGAGGCAATCCCGAAGATCCGCCGCCCGAACGCAATTCACACCACCGACCAGATCGTCAGCATGGCCGCGCGCCTGGGCTGGACCGTCGGCATCACCGCCGACGATCTCGTAGGCGCGCAATGCCGCGCGGTGATCGGTCTCAGCCCCCAGGACGAAAAATGGCTCGCCGGCGAGAACTATGTCGGGGTGTGGCATGGCACGGCGGACGACGCACGCAAGCGCCAGGAGGCGCTGGACGTGGTTCCGTTCGGACACTATCAGGCGCTCGCCGTCAGCCCGCTCGCCAGTGGCCGGCTCGATCCGCCCGACATCTGCCTCGTCTACGCGACGCCGGGGCAGATGATCATCCTGATCAACGGGCTGCAATATACCGGCTACAAGAAGTTCGAATGGGGCGTGGTCGGCGAGACCGCCTGCGCGGATTCCTGGGGGCGGGCGCTCAAGACGGGGGAGCCCAGCCTGTCCTTGCCATGCTATGCCGAACGGCGCTATGGCGGCGTGCCGGATGAGGAGATGCTGATGGCGTTGAAGCCGTCGCATCTCGCCAAGGCAATCGAAGGCATGAAGGCGCTGGCGAAGAACGGCCTGCGCTACCCGATCCCGCCCTATGGCATTCAAAGCGACGTCCGTGCCGGCATGGGCGTGAGCTACGCGAAGAAGTAAAGGCCGATCATGAGCTCTGCGAAATTCGACATCGTCGTCTACGGCGCGACCGGTTTCACCGGCCAGCTCGTCGTCGAATATCTGGCGGCGCATTACAAGCACGACAGGGCGCTGAAATGGGCGATGGCGGGCCGCAGCCTCGACAAGCTGACATCGGTGCGAGATGCGATCGGCGCGGCGGCCGACACGCCGCTGATCACGGCCGATGCCTCGGATGCGGCGTCGCTGAAGGCGATGGTGGCGCAGACCAAGTCGGTGATCACGACGGTCGGGCCGTACCAGTTTTACGGCGAGGATCTGCTCGCTGCCTGCGTCGCTGCGGGCGTCGATTATTTCGATCTCTGCGGCGAGCCGGTGTGGATGCGGCAGATGATCGACAAGTACGAGGCGGCGGCCAAGGCCAGCGGCGCGCGCATCGTGTTCTCCTGCGGCTATGATTCCGTGCCGTTCGAGCTCGGCACCTTCTTCGTGCAGGAGGAGGCCAAGCGCGTCTTCGGCGCGCCGGCCCCCCGCGTGAAGGGCCGCGTGCGCGACATGCGCGGCACGCTGTCGGGCGGCACCGCGGCGAGCGCGAAGGCGACCTTCGATGCGGTCGCCAAGGACCTCAGCCTCGTCGCCATCCTCAACGACCACTTCGCACTGACGCCTGGCTTCACCGGCCCGAAACAGCCCAAGGGCAACCGGGCCGCTTACGAGGAGGATCTGCAATCCTGGGCCGCGCCGTTCATGATGGCGCTGATCAACACCCGCAACGTCCATCGCTCCAACATGCTGATGGGCTTTCCCTACGGGAAGGACTTCGTCTACGACGAGATGGTGCTGACCGGTCCCGGCGAGAAGGGTGAAGCCAACGCCAAGCGCGTGATGGCGGCCAATGCCGAGAAGACCGGCCCCAACGCGCCGAAGCCGGGCGAGGGGCCGTCGAAGGAGGAGCGGGAGAACGGCCTGTTCGATCTGCTCTATGTCGCGATCGCCCCCGACGGCCGCATGGTCCGCGCCGGCGTCACCGGCGACCGCGACCCCGGCTACGGCTCGACCTCCAAGATGATATCCGAATGCGCGATCTGCCTGCTACGCGACGCGAGCGACGTTCCCGCCGGCTTCTGGACGCCGGGAGCCGCGATGCAGCACAAGCTGATCAAGCGGCTGCAGGACAATGCCGGGCTGACGTTCAAGGTGGAGACATAGGGTCTAGGCGTCCTCGCCAGCCCTAGCCTTGTAGAGCTGCGCGGCCGCGATCATGCCCCACACAGCGCCGAGCATCATCCAGAAGTGCCGCCAGTGGTCGGTGTCGATCACCAAGCTTTCGCCGACGGTGCCGAGGAAGGCGGAAAAGATCGCGAGGTAGGCGCGCTGCCACGGCACACGGATGAAGACGTGGCGGAAACCCATGATGACGGTGGTGAGGACCAGCGCGGGATAACATACGCCGGCGAGCCAGCCGCCGGACATGAAGGCGTTGAGGTAGGAGTTGTGAGTGTCCTCGGGGAAGTAGCGGTTGAATTGCAGTGGACCGATGCCGAACGGCAGATCGAGCGCCATCTCCGCCCCCAGGATGTGCCGGCCGAACCGGCCGAAGCGGCCTTCGTCATAGCTCTGGCCGAAGCTCGCGCGCTGCTTGAACATCTCGGCCGTGGCATCGAGCGACAGCAGCACGGCGATCAGCGCGAGGCCGAGCACCGCGGCGACGATCGCCATGATGACGATGCGCGAGCGTTGCGCATTGGTGCGGCTGGTCAGCACCATCAGCGCCAGCATGAAAGCGGAGGTCAGCACCAGGCCGCCCCAGGCGGCGCGCGAGAAGGCGAGCAGGATCGCCAGCGACATGATGCCGAAGGCGATGACGTTGCGGAAGGCCTTGGCCAATTTGTCGGAGACCACGCTCTGAAGCGCGAACAGCGCCGGCAGGATCAGGTAGGCGCCGAGCACGTTCGGGTCCTTGAACGTGCCGCGCGCGCGGCCGTACAGCGTGAGGAGATCGTTGCCGTCGGGAACCAGGTGGAAGTAGCCGGCGATCGCCAGCAGCGAGGCAATCATCGCGCCGACCATGAGGCCGCGGCGGAGCATGTCGAGCCGGGCCTCGGTGTCCTCGGACATGACCATGGCGAAGAACAATACGGTCACCGCCATGTACCAGGAGGTCGCGATCCAGCTCACCACCTCCGTCCGCTCCAACAGCGGAATCGCGCTGATGGTGTAGCCGACATTGAGCAGGATCAGCATCAACACCAGCGGCATCAGCACGAGCCGCAGCCGCAGGCCGGTGGCAAAGAAGGTGACGGTCGCGAGCAGCGTCGCGATCTCGTAAGGGCTCGGCTCGATGAAGACGATGGCGCCGGAGGCGCCGACCAGCCACACCAGCGCGCGCTGCAGCGCCAGCACGCCGGGCGCGGCCGTTGCGGCTACGTTCACTCCACCGGCTGTCGCCGCATACGCCATCACACGCTCACGCTACTCGCACGCCACACGACGCCGTCATCGTCCGGCTTGACCGGGCGATCCAGTACTCCGCGGCGGGCATTGCGCAGAACAGCTGCCGCTGCGGAGTACTGGATGCCCCGCCTTCGCGGGGCATGACAGAGAAATTCAATACGCGTTCTCGTTCTTGGTCAGCAGCGAGATCGGCGTCTTCAGGAGAATGACGAGGTCGAACAGCACCGACCAGTTCTCGATGTAATAGAGGTCGAACTCGACGCGCTTCTGAATCTTCTCTTCGTTGTCGATCTCGCCGCGCCAGCCGTTGATCTGGGCCCAGCCGGTGATGCCCGGCTTGACGCGGTGGCGGGCGAAATAGCCATCGACGGCTTCGTCGAACAACCGGCTCTGCAGCTTGCCCTGCACCGCATGCGGTCGCGGGCCGACCAGCGACAGATTGCCTGCGAACACCACGTTGAAGAGCTGCGGCAGCTCGTCCAGGCTGGTCTTGCGGATAAAGCGGCCGACGCGGGTGACGCGCGGATCGTTCTTGGTCACGACCTTCGAGGCGGTCGGATCGGCCTGATGGTGATACATCGAACGGAACTTGTAGACGTCGATGCGCTCGTTGTTGAAGCCGAAGCGTTTCTGGCGGAACAGCACCGGGCCGGGGCTGTCGAGCTTCACGGCGAGCGCGACCAATCCCATCACCGGCAGCGCTGCGATCAGCGCGAGGCCGCCGACGATACGGTCGAACAGCCATTTCATCACCAGGTCCCAATCGGTGATCGGCGCCTCGAACACGTCGAGCGTCGGCACCTCGCCGAGATAGGAATAGGAGCGGGGCCGGAAGCGCAGCTTGTTGGTGTGGGCGGAGAGGCGGATGTCGACCGGCAGCACCCAGAGCTTCTTGAGCATCTCCAGGATCCGCGTCTCCGCCGAGATCGGCAGTGCGAACAGCACGAGGTCGACGCGGGTGCGGCGGGCGAACTCGACGATGTCGTCGACCTTGCCGAGCTTGCGCGCGCCGGCGCAGGTGTCGAGCGCGCGGCTGTCGTTGCGATCGTCGAACACGCCGAGCACGTGGATGTCGGAATCCTCCTGCGCCTTCAGCGCCTCGACCAGCTGCTCGCCATTGCTGTCGGAGCCGACGATGATGGTGCGGCGGTCGAGCCGGCCCTGGCGCGCCCAAGCGCGGACCAGCGCGCGCAGCACCAGGCGCTCGGCAATCAACGCGGCGAGTCCGAGGAAGTAGAACGCGGCGAGCCACAGCCGCGAGATTTCGCTGCCGAACTTGGCGAAGAAGGAAATGCCGATGAAGAGCAGGAAGACGAACGACCAGGACGAGATCATCCGCGTCATCTGCCGGAGCTGACCACGGAACAGCTGCACTTGGTAAATGTCGGCGGCCTGGAAGCAGATCACGGCGGCGATGGCGACGGCGACGACCTCGGCTGGGTAGATCCAGCTGAACGCCCCCGCGAGCGGCATGACGTAGCCGAGATAGACAGCGATGCCGACGAGGCTCAGCAGCGCGAAATCGGCCAGGCGCACGAAGCCGGTGATCACGATCGGCGAATAGGCGCGGGCGACCTTCTGGTTAACGACCTCGAGCGCCGCAGGCGAGAGCCGGCGACGGCGCTCCACGAAGGGCTGGTCAGCAGGCTTTGCCGCAGCGCTGGCCGCGGCATCGAGCATCGAGCGTGCGTTGAGCGGTTCCACGGGCGTTCACGTCCATTCCAGAGCCCGCGGCACGGCCTTGCGCGCCCGGGCAAGCATCCCTGGCGCTTCGATTATCGAACAAATCGGAAGATTCTCTAAAGCTGGACTTAAGGATGGTTAATGATTGGCAAATGCGTCGCGATAGCCGGCGAGCACGCCCTCGACCATCGCGGCTTGCGAGAAATGCGCCGAGATGCGCTCGCGCAGGGAGAGTGCGCGTTGCGCGGTGGTTTGCGGATCGTCCAGCGCTGCGGCGATCGCCTCCGCCATCGCCTCGGGATTGCTGGGCGCGAACAGCGCCGGGCTGTCGGCGCCCAGGATCTCGGGGATGCCACCGATCTTGGATGCGATCATCGGAATGCCCGCGGCGCCGGCCTCGATCACGACGTAAGGCATGGAATCTCCGCGCGAGGGGACGACGAGCAGCCGCCCCTTGGAGAAGCCGTAGCGCGCCTTGACGTGACCGATGAAGCGGATGGCGTTCGCCAGGCTGAGCCGCTCGACCTGCGCCTTCAGCGCGGCCGTCTCCTCGCCGTCGCCGCCAAGCGTGAGCGTGACCTTCTTGCCGCCTTCGTGCAGGCGCGCCACGGCGTCGACCAGCAGGTCGGCGCCCTTGATGTGCCTGAACTCGCCGACATAGCAGAGGTCGGTCGCATCCTCGGCGGTGACGACCGGCTCGAATTCCTCCGGCGTCACGCCGTTGAAGACGCAATGCACCACGCCCTTGGGCGTGCCGACGATGCGCTGATAGGTGTCGCGGGCAAAGACGCTCTCGAACAGGAACAGGTCCGTCGAGCCCATTAGCGCGCGTTCGAGCCGCGCGTAGAACTCGCCCTTGAAGGTGTTGAGCGGATAATGCAGCGAGCCGCCATGCGGGGTGTAGATCCGGATCGCGTCATCCGACCGTCGCCGCATGCGGATGAAGGCGCCGGCCTTGGCGCCGTGGCCGTGCAGCACGTCGGGCTTGAGCGCGGCGATAAGCCGCTGCATGCGGAGCCATACCAGGACGTCGTCCGGCGACGGTTCGCGGCGGATCGCCATGCGGTGTACGCCGAGCTTCAAGCGCGGTGCGAGCTCGGTCAGCGCCTTGTCGGCGCGCTCGCCGCCGGTGAGGCTGTCGGCGAGGATGCCGACATGATGGCCGCGGTCGACCTGGCCGTTGGCGACGTCGAGGATGTGACGGAAGATGCCGCCGACGGGTGCGCGCACGGCGTGAAGGATGCGAAGCGGCCGGTCGGGAGAGGGGGGCATGATCAAAACCAGCTCGACGGCGACTGCCGAACAATTCTCGCGAAATAATCGAGATGGATTAAGGGGCCTCGTGGTTAACAAACGGTGACGGGTCGACGCGCGCAAGGGGCGTGTCGTCGAGATTAACCCAGCGGCAACCTTAATGGAGTGTAATCGCCTCGGTTGAGGTAAAGTCGCAGCATTGCCCTGCGGGAGTGTTCGATGCGTTTAGCGTTCTGGCGTGCCGGCAAGGACAAGGCTGTGATCGAGCGGGCCGTCGCGAAGTCCAAAGGCGAAGCTGCGCCCAAGAGCGAAGCGAAGACTGAAAAGAGCGAAGCGAAGGCCGAAAAGATCGAAGCCAAGGTTGAGGCCAAGATCGAAGCGAAGCCCGCGCGCGTCATTGCCAAGCCTGCGCAGGTCGAACCCGGCGACATCGACCTGCACGCGCTCGGAGCGGCCCTGGCGCGCAAGCGCAGCTGGGTCGTCGTGCCGACGGTGCTGGCGCTCGTGGCCTCGCTCGCCATCGTCAATCTCGTCACGCCGCGCTACAAGTCCGAAACCCGCATCCTGATCGATGGCCGCGAGAACGTGTTCCTGCGTCCGAACGGCGACCGCACCGAGGAGCGGCAGGCGCTCGATGCCGAGGCCGTCACCAGCCAGGTGCAGCTGGTGCTGTCGCGCGATCTGGCGCGCGAGATCATCAGGAAGAACAAGCTCGCCGAGCGTCCCGAATTCGATCCCGTCCTCCAGGGCATCTCGCCGCTGAAGTCGCTTGCCGCGCTCGTCGGCATCGGCCGCGATCCGTTCGCGATGACGCCGGAAGAGCGCGTGCTCGATTCCTATTACGAGCGCCTCCAGGCCTACGCCGTCGACAAATCGCGCGTGATCGTGGTCGAATTCCAGTCCGCCGATCCCGAACTCGCCGCGCGCGTCGCCAACTCGATCGCCGACGGCTATCTCGTGCTGCAGCAGGCCGCGCGCCAGGAGCAGGCCAAGAACGCCAGCCAATGGCTGGCCGGCGAGATCGAGAGTTTGCGCAAGAAGGTCTCGGACGCCGAAGCCAGGGTCGAGGACTTCCGTTCCAAGTCCAGCCTGTTCATCGGTACCAACAACACGACGCTGTCGAACCAGCAGATGGGCGAGGTCAACACCCAGCTCAACAATGCGCGCTCGATGAAGGCGGATGCGGAATCCAAGGCCAGGCTGATCAAGGAGATGCTCCAGAGCGGCAAGCCGATCGAGGCATCCGAGGTCGTGAACTCCGAATTGATGCGCCGACTGTCGGAGCAGAGGGTCACGCTGCGCGCCCAGCTCGCCGAGCAATCGTCGACGCTGCTCGGCAATCATCCCCGGATCAAGGAGCTGAAGGCGCAGCTCGGCGACCTCGACAATCAGATCCGCGACGAAGCGGCCAAGATCTCGCGCTCGCTCGAGAACGACGCCCGCATCGCAAGTGGCCGGGTCGACGGTCTGACCACCAGCCTCGAGCAGCTCAAGAAGCAGGCGGCCTCCACCAACGGCCAGGACGTCCAGCTCCGCGCGCTCGAGCGCGAGGCCAAGGCGCAGCGCGATCTGCTCGAGACCTATCTCGCCAAGTACCGCGAGGCCAACACCCGCGAGACCATCGACACCGCGCCGACCGACGGCCGCATCATCTCGCGGGGCATCGTCTCGAACACGCCGGCCTATCCGAAGAAGCTGCCGATCGTACTGATCGCGACGATCGCAACGCTGCTGCTCTCGTCCGGCGTCGTCGTCACCGGCGAGCTGCTGCGCCAGACCGCGCCGCGCGCGGCAATGGGCTTGGCGCAGGCACCGGTCCGCCAGGAGCCGCTGGCCGTTCAGCAGGCCCGCGAGCCCGCAATCGACAGGCGCAGCGAACCCATGTTGGATCCGGTGTTGGCGGAGCCCGCGCCGCTGCAGCCGGAGATGGCGACCGACTTGGATACGAGTGAATTCGCCGAGATCGAGCGCCTGGCCGACGAACTGCGTGCCGCGGGCGCTGCGGCCAAGAAGGTCACGGTGCTCGGCACGGCGCCGGGCGAGGCCATCACGCTGTCGACGCTGACGCTGGCGCGGAACCTGGCGCGCGATGCCCGCGTCGTCGTGGTCGATCTCGCCGCGTCCTCGCCGACGATTGCCGCAGTCTCCGCCGATGCGCAGGCTCCCGGGCTTGCCGAGCTGATGCAGGGCGAGGCCTCGTTCGCGCAAGTGATCACCCGGGACAGGCTGTCGCGGCTGCACCTGGTGATGGCCGGTCGTCCCGGCTTCGATCGCAGCCTGCTGCAGTCGCCGCGCGTCGCGCTCGCGATCGACGCGCTGCTGCGGGCTTACGATCACGTGCTGATCGACGCCGGCAGCGCCTCCGACCTTCCGGCCGAGCTGCTCACGGCGCATGCCCGCGCCGTCGTGGTGCCCGATGCCGCGATGGCAGCGGATGCGCGCACGCAAATGTGCGAGCAGCTGAGAGCCGTCGGCTTCAGCGCGGTGGCGATGCTGAGCAAGCCGGTGCAGGCCTCGGATGCAGTGGACTCCCCGCGCGTGGTGGCGGCGTAGCTTCTCTTTCCCTCTTCCCTTGTGGGAGAGGGTGCCGAGACATCGTAGGTTGGGCAAAGGCGCACTTGCGCCGTGCCCACCACCCATCCAATACGGTAATAGAAGGCGTGGGCACGCTCCGCTTTGCCCACCCTACGAAGCTAGGACACGTCCCCGTTACCCGAACGCCTGCCGCAGCCGCCGGGCCATGTCGAACAGCATCTGGTTCTGCTTCACCAGCCGCTTGCCGTGGCTGAGCGAGGACATCGCCATGGCCGCGAGCTTGCCGCGCGAGGTCAGGGGGACGAAGCTGTCGAAGATCTCCTCGTCGTCCTTGCAGAACATCCGCTTGTAATCGTCCGAGCCGATGCCGAGGTCGAGCGAGCGGTAGCCGCGCTCGCCGTAGCGGTCGATGATGTAGCGCATCAGGATCAGGCCGGGGCTGTAGCGGGCGTGCTCGGACATCGTGTAGGTGTTGAACATCATCGAGAAGCGCTCGCCGTCGGCGACGCCGGCGAAGATCGCGATCACCTCCTCGTCGCATTCCAGCGCATGGATGTCGATGACATGACCTTCGCCGCGCGGCGCGAGACAGGCGCTGCGGACGAACTGCTCGACGCCGGGTTCGGCGAAGACGTTGGGGAGCTTCTGCTCCGCCATCCGAGCCGGCTTGACGCGGAAGAACCAGTCGAGCAGGCGAATGATGTCCGCGTCCGACGTGGCCAGGTGATAGCGGTAGCCGGCGAGGGACTGAAGCTTCTTTTCCTTGCTCTTGAGGCGGCGGCGGAGGGAATTGCTGATCCGCGATGCCGGCGGGCCGCCCGGCTCCATCACGAGGCGCGGACAGCCGTTGATCGCGCGCTGCCGCGGCAGGGCTGCAAACGGGTTCGGCTGGTCGTGCCAGCGCTCGGGCTGCTGCGTCAGCGCGAGCACGTCGACGTGCTCATCGAGCGGCGCAAGCAGCGCATCGAGATCGGCGCTGGCGGCCTCTGCCGCAAACTCGGCGTTCCACAGGCCCATGTTGAAGGTCGTGTGCTTGCCGCCCATGAAGCCGGCGGTGCGCACGCCGTGGCCCTGGCGCAGCGAGAGCGGCAGCAGCAGGAGCGGCCGGCGCTCGGCGTCGCGGGCGATCACGATGAAGGGACGGGCACCTTCACGGGCCCCGACCAGCCGCTGCCAGGGGGCGAGCAGGTCGAAGCGCTGGTAGGGCGTGAAAAGATGGCCACTGGCCTCGAAGCCGCGCCAGACCGCCTCGACCTCGGCGAGATCGGTGACGATGTCGACCTGTGCGATACGGCTCGCTCTCGACCGCGCTGGCGCTTCTGCCGTCCGGCTTTGCATCGCCGCAGCCATGGTCATTCGCGAAACCTGTCGAGAAAAACGAAAATACGTATTTCGGCCTGTGGCCGACCTTTGCAAACAAAGGTCAACAAAGGGTAATGACACTGCAGAGGGAACTGACCGCCGGCGCGCGCGAAGGGTGGGATTTTGGCTTCCGACGACAGATGGTTGGAACGGCTGCGCCTCGAGCTGGCCTGGTTCACCGGCCAGGCCATGCTGCGCAGGCGCGGTGCCGGCGCCATCCTGCGCTTCCGCTACGTGCGGCCGCGGCGGCGCGGATTTCAGCCGCTGCGCGAGCACGAGATCACGCCGCAATTCCTCGATCGCGCCATCCGCGCGCTGAAGCGTTGGAAGTACGATTTTGTCGGCATGGACGAGGTCTGCCGGCGCGCGGTGACGCTGCCGGAGAAGCGGCGGTTCGTGGCGCTGACCTTCGATGGCGCCGGCAAGGATCTCGTCACCTTCGCCTATCCGGTGCTGGCGCGTCACGCCGTGCCCTTCACGATCTATGTGCCGACCGCCTTTCCCGACGGCGTCGGCGAGGCCTGGTGGCTTGCCCTGGAGCAGGTGATCGCGCGCGAGAGCCGCATCGACCTGATGATGGGCGAGAAGGCCCAGCGTTTCACCGTCGCGGACAACGCCGGGAAGCACGCGCTGTTCTCGTATCTGGAGAGCTGGCTGCGCTCGCTGCCGCCGGCGGACCTGTCGGCAGCGATCGCCGATCTCTGCACCCGCTACCGGATCGACCTCGCCGCGCTCTCGCGCGAGGCGTCGATGGATTGGGAACACCTCGCCAGGCTCGCCGCCGATCCGCTCGTGACCATCGGCAGCGCAACGGTGAACTATCCGGTCCTGGCCAACATGAAGGACGCAGCCGCACTGCGCGAGATGACGATGGGCAAGGCCGTGGCAGAATCGGCCTTCAACCGCGAGATCAGGCATTTCGCCTTTCCGTTCGGCGACCGCGCTTCGTTCCGGCGCAGCCACGTCGTGATGGCGGAGGAGGCGGGCTTCGCCAGCGCGGCCTCGACGATCCCCGGCATCGTGGAGGCGGAGGGACGGACGAACTTGCGCGCGCTGCCGCGCATCTCCTGGGACGGGCGCATGCGCTCGCTGCGGATGCTGCGCGTGCTGGTGTCGGGCGCCGCCTTTGCGCGGGTGCGGCCGACCGGGAGCGCTACGAGCCGGACCTGACGCGATCGGGCCGCTGCATCCAGCTGACGATCGGCATCGCCGGCAGCACCCAGCCCATGCCGACCACGACGTAGTAGATCGCCTGCCGCCAGCCGGATTCGGCGATCCACGGCATCTGCGCCGCCGCCATGCCGAGCAGGGCCCAGACGGTGGCCAGCACCAGGAGCAGGATGGCGCCGAGGAACTTGCGGGTGCGGATCGTCATGGCGGGGACTTTAAGGCTTTCGCGTAACTTGCGCTGCGGGAGCGGGGGACTATAAGGGGCACGCAATCCGGTTCAAGTCTCTTCGCCACAGGCTTGGTTTTGTCCTTGAAATGACGACGAATTCCGCCCCATCCGAGCCGCATCGCGCCGTGCGCTGGTGGCTGATCGTCGTGGCCGCGCTGATCGCGCTGATGGTGCTGGTCGGCGGCGCGACACGGCTGACGGAATCGGGCCTGTCGATCGTCGAATGGAAGCCGGTGACGGGCACAGTTCCGCCGCTGTCGGAAGCGGCGTGGGCCGAGGCATTCGAGGCCTACAAGAAGATCCCGCAGTACCGCGAGCTCAATGCCGGCATGAGCCTGTCCGAATTCAAGACGATCTTCTGGTGGGAGTGGAGCCACCGGCTGCTCGGTCGCTTCATCGGCGTCGCCTATCTGCTGCCGTTCCTGTTCTTCCTCTGGCGCGGCGGACTGTCAGGTGAGCTGAAGCGCAGGCTGTGGCTGCTGTTCGCGCTCGGCGGCCTCCAGGGGGCGGTCGGCTGGTGGATGGTCGCCTCGGGCCTGACGGAACGCACCGAGGTGTCGCAATATCGGCTGGCGACGCATCTTTCGCTCGCGCTCCTGATCTTCGCGGGCATCGTCTGGACCGTGCGGCGGCTCGAGGAGCGACCGCAGATCGCAGCACCGGTTCGGCTGCGGTTCACGAGCGCGGTGCTGCTCGTCGTGACCTTCGTGCAGATCTATTTCGGCGCGCTGGTCGCGGGCCTGCGTGCCGGGCGGGCCTTCAACACCTGGCCCGAGATCGACGGGGCGCTCATTCCGTCGGCGGAGCGGCTATGGTTCGAGACGCCGTGGTGGCGCAACATGTTCGACAACGTGCTGACCGTGCAGTTCGAGCACCGCATGACCGCCTATGCGCTATTCGTGCTGGCGCTGCTGCACGCGTTCGACGCGGTGCGCTCGCGCGCGGGCGCAGCAGCAAGCGGCGCGCTGTGGCTGTTCGCGGCGGTGAGCGTGCAGGCGGTGCTCGGCATCCTCACGCTTCTCAACCAGGTGCCGATCGCTCTTGCGCTGAGCCACCAGGCGGTTGCGATCGTGGTGTTGACGCTCGCAGTGATCCAAGTCGAGCGGCTCGCGTCACGGCAGTCTGCGCAGACGCAGCCGCGCGCGGTGCCCGTGGGCGCGCCCGGCTGATCACCATCAGCCCGGCTGATCAGCAATAGCCGTAGACGCCGCACGCATAGGGCAGGCGCCAGAAATAATCGACCTGCTTCCCGCCGTAATAGGCGCCCTGATAATCGTAGCTCCAGGGGCGGCCGTAATATCCAGGCAAGGTGTGAGAGCCCGGCAACAGCGGCGTGCCCGGCAGATTGCGGATGTAGCTGCCGATGCCGTAGGCCGGCGAGATCAGCGCATCCGGATCGGTTTCGACATAGACCTGTGGCGGGTCCTGCGGCGGCCCGGCGGCGCGCCGCTTCGGCGTCGCCGGCAGATCGGCGGCCATTGCAGACGAGGCCGTCAGCATCACTGCCAGGGCGGGCACCATCCAGCGCAGCATCGTCGGCTCCGAATCAAAGGGGATCCAAGCACGATATATGGGGCAGGTATGGTTAATGAGGGTTAATCGAGTCCCGTCATTCCGGGGCGGTCCGTAGGACCGAACCCGGAATCTCGAGATAACCCGACAATATCGAGGTTCTCAGGTGCGCAATTGCGCACCAGAGTTCGGTGCTTTGCACGGCCCCGGAACGACTCCAGGTTCAAGCCCCCAGCGCCTGTTCCAGATCCGCGATCAGGTCTTCCTTGTCCTCGATGCCGACCGAGATCCGGACCACGTCCGGGCCGGCGCCGGACTTGATCTTGGCGGCATCGTCGAGCTGGCTGTGCGTGGTCGAGGCCGGATGGATCACCAGCGAGCGGGTGTCGCCGACATTGGCGAGGTGCGAGAACAGCTGCAGCTTCGACACCAGGCTGACGCCGGCGTCATAGCCGCCCTTCAGGCTGAAGGTGAACACCGCGCCGGCGCCCTTTGGTGCGTATTTGCGCGCGAGCTGGTTGTACTTGTCGCTCGGCAGCCCGGCATAGCTCACCGAGGCCACCGCCGGATGTCCGGCGAGGTATTCGGCAACGGCTTTGGCATTGTCGCAGTGCTTCTGCATGCGCAGCGGCAGCGTTTCGATGCCGGTCAGGATCATGAAGGCGTTGAACGGCGACAGCGCCGGGCCGAGGTCGCGCAGGCCGAGCACGCGGCAGGCGATTGCGAAGGCGAAATTGCCAAAGGTCTCCTGCAGCCGGATGCCGTGATATTCGGGGCGCGGCTCCGACAGCATCGGATATTTGCCCCCCGTCGACCAGTCGAAGGTGCCGGCGTCGACGATGATGCCGCCGAGCGAGTTGCCGTGGCCGCCGAGGAACTTCGTCAGCGAGTGCACGACGATGTCGGCGCCGTGATCGATCGGACGGATCAGATAGGGCGAGGCCAGCGTGTTGTCGACGATCAGCGGCACGCCCGCCTTGCGTGCCACGGTCGAGACCGCCTCGATGTCGGTGATGCTGCCGGCGGGGTTGGCGATGGATTCGATGAAGATCGCCTTCGTGCGCGGCGTCACCGCGCGCTCGAAGCTTGCGATGTCGTCAGGATCGGCCCACACCACGTTCCAGCCGAAGCTCTTGAAGGCGTGCGTGAACTGGTTGATCGAGCCGCCATAGAGCTTGCGCGCGGCGATGAATTCGTCGCCGGGCTGCAGCAATTGCTGCAGCACCACGACTTGCGCGGCATGGCCGGAGGCGACCGCGAGCGCGGCCGTGCCGCCTTCGAGCGCGGCGACGCGCTCTTCCAGCACCGCATTGGTGGGATTGCCGATGCGGGTATAGATGTTACCGAACGCCTGCAGGCCGAACAGCGAGGCGGCATGATCGGCATCGTTGAAGACGAAAGAGGTCGTTTGATAAATCGGAGTCGCGCGCGCGCCGGTGGTGGGGTCGGGCTGTGCACCGGCATGCACGGCAAGCGTTGAAAATCCCGGAAGGCGATCGCTCATTGAGGGCGTCCTGTTCTTGTGGCTTGAAAATCGCGCGGCATGCTGATCGGCGAGACGCTTGGCGTCAAGGCGCCGCTTCACATCGGAACGATCGTGCTACGCATTGTCGCGTTCGCGAAACGAAACCTTCGCAAGTGCGTCAGCTTTGCTCGCTCTTGTTCTTCGCAGCGCGATCGGAAGCGGCGGTGTCGCCGCCGCCGACACTCATCCGATTGAGGGACAGCCGCATGCCCTGCGTCGGCGCCGGGGCGCGCTTGGAGCTGAGCGTGCGCGAGTTCACGCCCATCCACGAGATTTCCGACGACAGGCGGCCATATTCGATCTTGGGGCAGCGGTTCATGACCACCTTGATGCCGACTGATTCCGCTTTCCTCGCCGCCGCGTCGTCGCGCGCGCCGAGCTGCATCCAGATCACCTTCGGCAGCGGGTCGAGCGTCAGCGCCTCCTCGACGACCGGCATGATGTGGCTGGAGTTGCGGAAGATGTCGATCATGTCGACGGGACGGCCGATGTCCGACAGTGACGCGACGAACGGCTTGCCGAGCAGCTCCTTGCCGACATGGCCGGGATTGACCGGGATCATGTCGTAGCCGCGCTGCATCAGGTATTTGAACGCGAAATAGCTCGGCCGCACGTTGACCGGCGAGGCCCCGACCATCGCGATCGATTTCACGCCGTTGAGGATGCCGCGGATGTAATTGTCGGGATAGGCGTCGTGGTTCATCACTTATCTTTTCTTGTTGGCGGGGGTCACTCATCCCGCCATGTCGGCGCGCGCTTCTCGATGAAGGCGCCGATGCCTTCCTCGGCGTCGCGCGCCATCATGTTCTCGGTCATCACCTCTGCGGCATAGCGATAGGCGTCCGCAAGGCTCATCTCGGCCTGGCGGTAGAAGGCCTCCTTGCCGAGCTTGATCGTGTAGGCGGATTTCAACGCGACCTGTTGCGCGAGCTCGATCGCGGCGCCGAGTTCGGTGCCGGCGGGAACGACGCGGTTGACGAGGCCGATCTCGCGGGCGCGGTCCGCCGTGACGGGCTCGCCCGTCAGCAGCATCTCCATGGCCTGCTTGCGCGGGACGTTGCGCGACAGCGCCACCATCGGCGTCGAGCAGAACAGGCCGATGTCGACGCCGGGTGTGGCGAATTTCGCTTCCTGCGATGCGATCGCGAGATCGCAGCTGGCGACGAGCTGGCAGCCGGCGGCGGTCGCGATGCCCTGGACGGCCGCGACCACGGGCTTCGGCAGATGTACGACCGCCTGCATCATCGCGCTGCAGGCGTTCATCATCTCGGCGAAGAACGCGCGGCCGCGGTCCGGGTCGGTGCGGTGCGCGGTCAGCTCCTTCATGTCGTGGCCGGCGGAGAAAGCAGGACCGTTGGCCGCGATCACGACGCCGCGGACGGCCTTGTCGTCGCGGATCTCGTCAAGCTCGCCATGCAGGGCTGCGATCATCGCCGCCGACAGGCTGTTGCGCGCAACCGGCCGGTTGAGTGTCAGGACCGCGATGGGGCCGACCGTCTCGCGCAGCAGGATCGGCGGTTGCGGGGTGGGGGCGCGGGCGGCCTGGACGGACATTGACGCGATTTCCGCTAAATGATTGCAATTGGATGACACCGATAACTTAATGTAACAGGGCAGGCGAAGCGAGGGTGGGGACGGCATGGCGTTAGCGAAAATGAGCGTGGCGGAGCTGGAGCAGTTCCTCCGTCTCGAGTTTCCCCAGGCCTTCAGCGGTGACGACATCACGATCGAGAGCGCGGACGGCCAGACCAGCCTTTTGCGCCAGCGTTACAGCGAGCGGATGTTGCGCCCCGGCGGAACCGTGTCCGGCCCGACGCTGATGGCGCTCGCGGATTTCGCCATGTACGTGGTGCTGCTGTCCGCGATCGGGCCGATCGGGCTCGCCGTCACCACCAATCTCAACATCAACTTCCTGCGCAAGGGCCAGCCCGGGCAGGATGTGCTCGCCGAGGCCCGGCTGCTCAAGCTCGGCAAGCGCCTTGCCGTCGGGGAGGTGAATCTCTTGTCGGGGACCTCGCCCGATCCGATCGCCCATGTCACCTCGACCTATTCCATTCCAAATGTTTGAGCTTTTCGCAGGTAATATCGCACCATATTTTTAAGTCATTGATTTTATGTTGCTAATTTGCGCTCTGAGGCATTGACCGTTGCGCCTCTCTTCTCTAGAAACCCGCGCAGTCAGGCGCGGTGTTCGCGCCGATATCTCCCGTCCACGGAAACTCCGACATGAAAACCTTTTCGGCAAAGCCGGCTGAGGTGACGAAGAAGTGGGTACTGATCGACGCCAAGGGTCTCGTCGTCGGCCGCCTCGCCACCATCGTCGCCATGCGCCTGCGCGGCAAGCACCTCCCGACCTACACCCCGCACGTCGATTGCGGCGACAACGTCATCATCATCAACGCGCAGCATGCGGTCCTCACCGGTCGCAAGCGCGAGCAGAAGACCTACTACAAGCACACCGGTTACGTCGGCCACGTCAAGGAGCGCACCGCGCGCCAGATCCTCGAAGGCAAGCATCCCGAGCGCGTGCTCGAGAAGGCCGTCGAGCGCATGATCCCGCGTGGTCCGCTCGGCCGCGTGCAGATGGGCAACCTCCGTGTCTACGGCGGCGCCGATCATCCGCACGAGGCGCAGCAGCCCGAGAAGATCGATATCGCCAAGTTGAACCGCAAGAACACGAGGGCCGCATAACATGGCCGAATCCATTCAGTCGCTCGACCAGCTCTCGCAGCTCAAGACGGCGGCCGCGCCCGAGGCGCCCAAGCACGAGAAGAAGGTCGACAAGTTCAACCGCGCTTACGCCACCGGCAAGCGCAAGGACGCGGTCGCCCGCGTCTGGATCAAGCCGGGCGCCGGCAAGGTCACCGTCAACTCGCGCGAGGTCGAGGTCTATTTCGCCCGTCCCGTGCTGCGCATGATGATCGAGCAGCCGTTCTCCGTGGCCCAGCGTTCGGGCCAGTACGACGTGATCTGCACCGTCGCCGGCGGCGGCCTGTCCGGCCAGGCCGGCGCGGTCCGTCACGGCATCTCCAAGGCGCTCACCTATTTCGAGCCGGAGCTGCGCGGCGTGCTCAAGAAGGGCGGCTTCCTCACCCGCGACTCGCGCGTGGTCGAGCGCAAGAAGTACGGCAAGGCCAAGGCTCGCCGCTCCTTCCAGTTCTCGAAGCGTTAATCGCTTTCGTCGCATTCGCCGCGAAAGCGGCTTCAATGAGATGCAAAAGGGCGCTGATTTCAGCGCCCTTTTTGTTGTTCGTTTGTATGCAAATTGATGGCGTGTTTCCCGAAAACTTAGGGATCGGCGAAAACCTGAATGGAACCCGCGAGACCTAGCGTCGCCTTCGGAAGGGCGCGCAAATCGGCTGGGCCGATCGCGTAACTGCTATGTTCTAGAGGGGGCCGACATGATGTCGCTCGATAGCATCACGCTCTATTTGGTCGCTACCATGGTCGCCGCACTGCTCGGCGCCATGATGGTGTTTTTCGGCAAGCAGGAGAACAGCCCGGCGCTGAAATGGTGGGGCACCGCCTATCTGCTCGGTGCCGCCTCCGTCGCACTATGGACCGCGGCGGGCGACAGGCTGGGGCCGCACATTTACCTCGCACTGAACGCCGTCGGTTTCGTCGCCTGCGGCATGGTCTGGAACGCAGCGCGCGTCTTCCACGGTCGCAAGCCGAACTGGCCGGGGCTCGTGCTCGGCGCGCTCGCCTGGGTCGCTGCTGCGACGCTGCTCGATCCCGCGGCATCGATGCTGCGCATGCTCGTCGGTGCCGGCATCGTCTCGGTGTACGCGGCGCTGACCGCGAGCGAGCTCTGGACCGAACGGCGCAAGAGCGTGCAACGGCGCTGGCCCGCCTTCGTGATGCCGGTGATGCACGGCTGCGTGTTGATGCTGCCGATCCTGATCGGCAGCTTCCTGCGCCCGCATGATGCCGGCTTCTCCTCGAGCATCTGGGTCACCGTGTTCGCGGTCGAGCTCATACTCTATGCCGTCGGTACCGTGTTCGTGATCTTCATGCTGGTGTCGGAACGCACCGTCACGGCGCACCGCACTGCGGCATCGACCGATCCCTTGACCGGCATGCTCAACCGGCGCGGCTTCTCGGAAGCTTGTGCGCGCGTGATCGAGCGCGAGGCCAAGGCCGGGCGGCCGGTGACCGTGATGATCTTCGACATCGACCATTTCAAGTCGATCAACGACCGCTTCGGCCATCCCGCCGGCGACGAGATGCTGAAGCTGTTCTCCACCGTCGTGGTCAGCAATTTGCGCATCTCCGACCTGTCGGGCCGGATCGGCGGCGAGGAGTTCGCCGCGCTGTTGCCATGCTCGCTGGAGGAGGGCGTGCTGGTCGCCGAACGCGTGCGCGAGGCGTTCGAGACCTCCGGCGTGGTCGTCGACGAAGGCCCGGTCGACACCACCGTCAGCATCGGCGTTGCCGGAGGTCCGGCCGGCACCGAGCTCGAGGTGCTGCTGGCCTCGGCCGATACCGCGCTCTACCAGGCCAAGCGCGGCGGCCGTAACCGCGTCGAGGCAGCCGAGGAGCTGCCGCTGTCGCTGGAGAACTGGCGCCGCCAGAGCGCGGCGCGCACCGCCGCACCGCAGGCGCGTCCGGCCACCGCGTAAGAATGCAGGGCGGGCTTGCGGTAAATCTCTGTTTACCATTCGATCCCTACCATCGTGGTCATGGAATCGATCCGTCGACAGAATCCGCAAGCCGCCCTGATGTCGCTCGAAGCCGAGGCTGCCTCGGCCCGCGGCGGTTTCGCCTGTCTGTTCTCCACCGCCGATGAATACGAGACGGCGCTGATCACCGAGCGCCGCGCGCAAGGACGCTACACGCGGGAACGCAGCTACTGGCCGTTCGTGTTGTTCGTAGGCTGTGCACTGATCGTCGCGGGCACGGTCCTGCTGTTCGCCTGACAGGCCTGCATTTCCAGGCCGGGCAGGGCGCCGCTTCGGCGCCTTTTTCTTTGTCGCCGTCTGCGGTAGACACGGCCATCAACAAAAGGGTGGAAACCGATGATCACCGAGATCGCGCAAATCGACGTCAAGCCGGGCAGCGAGAAGGACTTCGAGGCGGCCGTTGCCAAGGCCAAGGCCGCTTTCGGCCGCTCCAAGGGCTTTCACGGCTTCGAGCTGCACAAGTCGATCGAGAAGCCGCAGCGTTACCGGCTGATGGTGAAATGGGAGACGCTGGAGAACCACACCGTGGACTTCCGCGGCTCGGAGAATTTCACGGAATGGCGCGGCCTGGTCGGCCAATATTTTGCCGCGCCTCCCGAGGTCGAGCACACCGAGACCGTGCTGACGACCTGAGCGGCTCTATTTCTGGAGCATGATCTCCGCGCAAACGCGTTCCGCGTTTGTCGCGAAGGAAAACCGCTCCACACTTTGCGCTAACGCGGCCGTCCGGGTCCGGATCATGCTCTAAGCCGCCTCCGCCAGCGGCGGCGCCTCATATGTCTTGACATGGTCGATCATGACCTTTGCGATGGCGACCAGCGGGAGCGCCAGCGCCAGGCCCCAGATGCCGAACACGACGCCGAGCAGGATCTGGAACGCGAACAGCGTGGCCGGCGGGATGTCGAGTGCCTGCCGCTGCAGGATCGGCGTCAGCACGTAGCTTTCCATGGCGTGCACGCCCATGAACAGCAGAAACGCCGACAAAGCCGGGATCCAGCCCGAGGCGAGGCTCGCCAGCACCACGATGACGCCGGCGATGATGGCTCCCACCGTCGGGATGAAAGCGAGCAGGCCCGCCTGAATCCCCAGGATGAACGCGCTGGGGATGCCGATGAGGGCGAGTCCGATCCAGGTAACGGCACCGACCGCGATCATGACGATGATCTGGGCGATCAGCCAGCGCTCGAGCGTTTCAGCGATACGGTCGATGACCAGGGCGACACGGGTGCGGTGCCGCGCCGGCGCCAGGAACAGCAGGCCGTCATGGTAGACCTTGGGCTGGGCGGCGAACGCCAGGCCCAGGAACAGCACGATGAAGATGTTGCCGACGCCGTGAATGGTGCCGAGCAGCAGCTTGAGGGTCTGGCTCACGATCGCCCCGCCGCTGGAGGCGAGCGTGCCGGCACTGGGCAGCGGAGCGCGCGAAGGCGCTGCCGGCGCAGGCGTCGTCTCCGAGGCCGCGTTGGCCGCGGAGTCCGATGCAGCGTTGCCGAGATCGAAGAAGCTGGTGTCGATGCCGTGGCTCTCGAGCAGGGACCTGACATTGGTGATCTGCGACTTGATGGTCTTGCTCAGCAGCGAGGCCTGCTCGGCAATGGTGGCGCCGCCGATATAGGCGACGCCCGCGAGCAGCAAAGCGAGCGCGACGCAGACGATTGCAAGCCGGATCGTGTGAGGCAGCTGGACCCGGCGGCCGAGCGCATTGACCAGCGCGTTGAGACCGAGGCCGAGCAGCATGCCGGTGAAGATCAGCAGCAGGGTGGCCGCAAAATACCAGGTGAAGGCGAGCAGCGCGGTGAACAGCACGACGCCGATGCCTCCGACCGCGATTGCCCAGGCCTGATCCCGCGCGAGGTCGGAACGGGAGCGGGATCGTTCATCTGCGGAAAAGGTCACATCGTATCCTGTCTTTGGTGGCTGCAATGGGGGCACTCTTTCGACAAACGCGCCTCCGATCAAGGGCGGCAACGCGCCGGTTTGACGCTGCCACGCGAACGGTGCAGAGCGGTGACGACAAGGAAGTGAGGGGGGCGCTTGGGCGTTATCAGCAAGTGGGCCGGTCTGCTCGGGCTGTTGGCTTTGCTCGTCGGTGGCGACCAGATCCGGATCAACCGGCCGGACCATAAATACCGCCTGACGGTCGAGGTGACGACGCCCGCCGGGATCAAGACCGGGTCGGGCATTCTGGCTGTCGTGCCCGATCGCAACTATAACCGCAGCGGCCGCACGACGACGCGCGGGGAGGCCGTGTTCGTCGATCTCGGCCAAGACAAGAACCAAGACAAGAACATCATGGTCTTGCTGGCGCATCAGCAGGGCGCCAAGCTCGACCTCGACGACATCAATTATGTGGCGCTCCGCGCCTATGGCATCGCGCGCGGCAGCCGGGTGTCGTTCAAGGACATGAGCCGGCAGACCGGCATTGTCCCGGTGCAAGGGGAGCTCATCCCCGTGCTCGTGAGCTTCGGCGATCTCAGGGATCCCAGCACCGCGCGACGTGTCGCCAGCGACAATGCAGCGGCAATCCTGGGCGAGGGCTATGCGATCCGCGGCTTCTTCGCCGAGGTGGTACCCAACGGGCTCTGGCCGATCGACTTCGGAGGCGCGCTGGGCGAGCCCGTGACACGCGGGCTGGAGGCCAGACTTCCCTGGCTGGCCGCGCCGGGCGAGACGGCGGCAATCGCGCTGAAGGCCGCCGGTCTGCCCGTGGAGGGCGGGTTGGACGCCCGGGAGGCATTTGCGCGAAAATAGCATTGCCGTCCCGCGATCCCCTCTGTTGAATTTGTTCCATCGCAGGGGCATGTTTGGAGAATCTTCTTATCGGGAGGCGCGGAACGACAGATGAGAAAGCCGGTCGTCGGCGTGATCGGGAATTCCCATCGCGTCGAGAATCGATTTCAGGTCCAGATGGTTGGCGAGCGAAATCTGCGCGCCGTGGCCGATGTCTCCGGCGGCTTGCCGCTGATGTTCGCTGGAGCCCCCGACATCACAGATATCCCGGCGCTGCTCGATACCGTGGACGGCATCATCCTGACCGGGGCTCGCGCCAACGTTCATCCGACCCGCTTCAACGTCGACCCTTGTGAGAAGCACGAGCCCTACGACATCCACCGCGACGAGGTCGCGCTGGCGCTCTCGGTCGCCTGCGTCGCCCGCGGCATCCCGCTGTTCGGCATCTGCCGCGGCCTGCAGGAGATGAACGTCGCCTTCGGCGGCTCGCTGCATCCCGAGATCCGCGAGATCCCCGGCCGCATGAACCACCGCATGCCCCGGCTCGAGAACGGTGAGATCCATCCCGATCCGACCGTGGTGTTCGCCGACCGCCACGACGTCGAGCTGACACCCGGCGGTGCCTTCGCCAGGATTCTCGGCTGCGAGAAGATCCGGGTGAATTCGCTGCACGGACAGGGCATTCTCGAGCCCGGCAAGCGCGTGCTGATCGAGGGCATCGCCGAGGACGGCACCATCGAGGCGATCCGCATCGCGGAAGCTGCGAGCTTTGCACTCGGCGTGCAATGGCACGCGGAGTACGACCCGCAGCACAATCCGAACAACCGCAAGCTGTTCGAAGCCTTCGGCGAGGCGATGGTGACAAGGCAGAAGGCGGCGGCGTAGGCCACGCGGGCGCGGCGCGCGCTCTCTTCGCGCCGTCATTGCGAGGAGCCCTTGCGACGAAGCAATCCAGGAGCTTCCCGCGAACGCAGTCTGGATTGCTTCGCTGCGCTCGCAATGACGGAATACGCGGCATTGCTCGCATTCTCCGGTTCTCAGCTCAACTTGCAAACGCGTCGACGATCTCGCGGCGGTTTTTGCCCGAGGCCTGACGTTGCGTGCTCGCGACTCGCGCTATGCAATCATGGTGCCTTCGAAATTCTGATCGCGATAAACCAATCGGTAGGAATTGCTCCGAGCCGATTTTCGCGGCTCTGATTTGTTCTTTGAGAACGAACTGGAGTCAGATGCAGAACGAAAGCTGATGGGCCCGCGCGGTGCAAGGTCTTGCTACCATCGTCAAACCGTAGACGCCCCTCCGGCAGTGGTCTGATCTCGCCCCCGTTTCAGCTTGGCTGGCTCGATTTCGGCATGACCTAAAACGAAAAGGCGCCTCCTTTCGGAAGCGCCTTTTGCTTGTCGCAGACAGTTCGGGCGGATCAGCCCGAATAGTACATGTCGAACTCGACCGGGTGCGGGGTCATCTCGAAGCGCTCGACCTCGGTCATCTTCAGCTCGATATAGGCGTCGATGAAGTCGTCGTCGAACACGCCGCCGGCCTTGAGGAAGGCGCGGTCCTTGTCGAGGTTTTCGAGCGCCTCGCGCAAGCTGCCGCACACGGTCGGAATCTGCTTCAGCTCTTCCTTCGGCAGGTCGTAGAGGTCCTTGTCCATCGCCGGACCCGGATCGATCTTGTTCTTGATGCCATCGAGGCCGGCCATCAGCATCGCGGCGAAGCCGAGATAGGGATTGGCGAGCGGATCGGGGAAGCGCACCTCGACGCGCTTGGCCTTCGGCGAAGCGGTGTAGGGGATGCGGCAGGAGGCCGAGCGGTTGCGCGCGGAATAGGCGAGCAGCACGGGGGCCTCATAGCCCGGGACCAGACGCTTGTAGGAGTTGGTCGACGGGTTGGTGAAGGCGTTGATCGCCTTGGCGTGCTTGATGATGCCGCCGATATAATGGAGGCAGGTCTCCGACAGGTCGGCGTACTTGTTGCCGGCGAACACCGGCTTGCCGTCCTTCCAGATCGACTGGTGCACGTGCATGCCCGAGCCGTTGTCGCCGTAGACCGGCTTCGGCATGAAGGTGGCGGTCTTGCCGTAGATGTGCGCGACCTGGTGGATGCAGTACTTGTAGATCTGGATGTGGTCGGCCATCAGCGTCAGCGTGTCGAACTTCATGCCGAGCTCGTGCTGGGCGGAAGCGACCTCGTGGTGATGCTTCTCGACCTTGACGCCCATCTTGGCCATGGCGCCCAGCATCTCCGAGCGCATGTCCTGCACGGAGTCCTGCGGCGGCACCGGGAAATAGCCGCCCTTGGTGCGGACGCGGTGGCCGAGATTGCCGCCCTCATATTCGGTGTCGGAGTTGGTCGGCAGCTCCGAGGAGTCGAGGCGGAAGCCGGTGTTGTAGGGGGTGGAGGAGAAGCGCACGTCGTCGAACACGAAGAACTCGGCTTCGGGGCCGACGAACACCGCGTCGCCCACGCCCATCGACTTCACCATCGCCTCGGCCTTCTTGGCAATGCCGCGGGGGTCGCGGTTGTAGGGTTCCCCGGTGGTCGGCTCGAGCACGTCGCAGGTGATGACCATGGTGGTCTCGGCGAAGAACGGGTCGATCGTCGCGGTCACCGGATCGGGCATCAGGCACATGTCGGACTCGTTGATCGCCTTCCAGCCGGCGATCGAGGAGCCGTCGAACATCGTCCCTTCGGCGAAGATGTCTTCATCGATCATGCTGACGTCGAACGTGACGTGCTGCCACTTGCCGCGCGGATCGGTGAAGCGCAGGTCGACGTACTTGACGTCGTTGTCCTTGATCGATTTCAGGACGTCTTTGGCGGTCTTCATGCATACCCCTTATGGCTCTGCGGGTCGGTTTCCAGGTGAGCAAGATTGTTCTCGCTTTTGGCGAGTTCGCGCGCGACCGCACAAACGAAATCAGGCCGCCGAAGCAGCCTTATTTCTTGTCAGAGTGTCGCAAAATGCGGGATAGCACCCGGCTCAGATAGCGTCCAGCCCGGATTCGCCGGTTCGGATGCGGATCGCCTCTTCGATGTTGGAGACGAAGATCTTGCCGTCGCCGATGCGGCCGGTCTGCGCGGCGCGGCGGATCGCGTCGATGGCGCGCTCGACCAGGTCGTCGCCGATCACGATTTCGATTTTGACCTTGGGCAGGAAGTCGACGATGTATTCTGCGCCGCGGTAAAGTTCGGCGTGGCCCTTCTGCCGGCCAAAGCCCTTGGCCTCGGTGACGGTGATGCCCTGGAGACCGACTTCCTGAAGCGCTTCCTTCACCTCGTCGAGCTTGAATGGCTTGATGATGGCTTCGATTTTCTTCACTGCGCGTCTCCCGGCCTCTCGATCCAATAGCAACGTCTTCGTCAGGACGCGCATTTCTCAACGCACGATCTTGTCTTCCTGTGCCGGGATCCCTGACCCGTCCGGCAGCGACGGCCGGCCACACCCTTCAAGATGTCAGTGAGCACGACGAACCGAAGCGGCTTCCTCGAAAGCAGGGTCTATGCCAAGTTGCAAATGCCCTGATTATTGGAGCGTTATCAGCCTTTTACGAGCATCTCTGAGTGATGGTGGCGACCTGCACAAAATACCGAAGACTGCGAAATAGGCAAACGGTTCAATATGTGCGCAGTTCGACGTTCTCGCCGCCGAATCGGCGCCAAAGATGCCTGTTCAAGAGGCGTTTGTACTAGGAAGTGGCATGGAAGTTCTGAGCAACGCCGAAATGCAGCGCGCCGACCAGCTCGCCATTGCGGCCGGCACGCCCGGTTTCAAGCTGATGCTGAGCGCGGGCCAGGCGGTCGCCGAGGCCGCCCATGCGCTGGTGGAGGAGGGGCCGATCCTGATCGTGGCCGGCCCCGGCAACAATGGCGGGGACGGTTTCGTCGCCGCCGCCGAGCTCGCCGCGCAGGGGCGTGAGGTCTCGGTGATCCTGATGTGCGAGCGCGACCAGCTCCAGGGCGATGCCGCCTCCGCCGCGCGCGGCTGGAAGCACCCGGTGCTGCCGTTCAATCCGCAGGCGATCGGCAGGCCCGCGCTGATCATCGATGCGCTGTTCGGCGCGGGTCTCAGCCGTCCCGTCGATGGCGAAGCGCGCGCCATGATCGAGGCGATCAACGCCAACGGTGCTCCGGTGCTGGCGGTCGATTTGCCGAGTGGGATCAACGGCACCAGCGCGGCCGTGATGGGCGTGGCGGTGAACGCCACCGAGACCGTCACCTTCTTCCGCAAGAAGCCGGCGCACCTGCTGCTGCCGGGGCGCATGCATTGCGGCCGGGTGCGGGTTGCCGACATCGGCATCGATGCGCAGGTCCTGGAGGAGATCGCGCCGCAGACCTTCGAGAACGATCCGGATGTCTGGGGCGCGGCGTTTCCGGTGCCGCGCATCGACGGCCATAAATACGCGCGCGGTCACGTGCTCACGGTCTCGGGCGACGCAGCCGCGACCGGCGCGGCACGGCTCGCCGCGCGCGGCGCGCTGCGCGCCGGCGCGGGCCTCGTGACGCTGGCGAGCCCGCGCGATGCGCTCGCGATCAATGCTGCCGCGCTCACCGCGGTGATGGTGCGCCCCGTCGATACCGCGGTCGAGTTTGGCGAGCTGCTCGGCGACAAGCGCTACAACACCTGCATCATCGGTCCCGGCGCCGGCATAGGCGAACGCACCTGCGATATGGTCCACACCGCGCTTGCCGCGCAGCGGCATCTGGTGCTGGACGCGGACACGCTGACGAGCTTTGCCGCGACCCCCGAGCACCTGTTCGAGTCGATCAAGTCCTCTCAGGACAATGCGGTGGTGCTGACCCCGCACGAAGGCGAGTTTCCGCGCCTGTTCTCCGACCTCAGCAACAAGCATCCCGGCCGCTCCAAGCTCGAGCGCGTGCGCGCCGCCGCCGAGCGCTGCGGCGCCGTCGTGCTGCTGAAGGGCCCGGACACCACAATCGCCGCCCCTGACGGCCGCGCCACCATCGCCGCCAACGCGCCGCCCTGGCTCGCCACCGCCGGTGCCGGCGACGTGCTGTCCGGGATCATCGCGGGCCTCCTGGCGCAAGGCGTGCCACCGTTCGAGGCCGCCAGCATCGGCGTCTGGATGCACGGCGAGGCGGGAAGCGAAGCTGGGCCGGGCCTGATCGCGGAGGACCTCACCGAGACGCTGCCGGCCGTGCACCGGCGGATCTATGACGCGCTGGGCATCCAATACTGAACGTTCACTCCACCCCATACCAGCGCACCAGGCGCGGCGCGGCCCAGTGGGTTGCGACGGATTCGATCAGCCAGCGTCCGGGCGAGGTCGCCGCGAAGGCGATGCGCTGGGTCTGGCCGGGCTCGATCGCGAGCGTGTCGAGCCAGTAGGGTTTCCAGCCGTCGTCGAGCTTGTCCAGCAGGCGGAAATGGTGGCCGTGCAGGTGAAACACGGTGGCGATGGGGGCGGGGTTCTGCAGCGCCAGCACCACGGTGCGGCCGGTCTTGGCGCGAAAGGCGGGGGCGGAGGCGGTGTAGAAGGTCGCGGGCCGAACCCAGCCGGAATCGGCGGCGCCGAGCGCGACATCGAACCGCAGGGCGCCTTTCAGGTCGAGGCGGTCGGGCAGATCGTTCGCGGGCAGAGGTTGTAGCGGCGGCAGCTCCGCGCGCCGCCGGATTCCGCCGGAGACCGAAAGGGTTCCGATCTGGCGCGCCTCCTTGCCGTCATGCAGCAGGAAGGGAGCCGAAGCCTCGACATCCACGAAGGCGTCGGCCCGCGCGCCGGGAGCAAGGACGAGGGCGCCGTTGCGGGCCGGAAACGGCTCGGCCGGCTGGCCATCCAAGGCCATGACGTGAACTTCGTGATTTTCTAATTTAATTGCGAGAACAGAGCGTTGCGAGCCGTTGATGATGCGCAGTCGCAGCCGCTGGCCGGCCGAGGCTGAGAGATCGAATGAGGTCTGTCCGTTGATTGTATGGAGCGGCTTCGCGTCCTTCGGGTCTTGGCCCGGCGGAACTGCGGTGCCATCCGGCTGCAGGCGCCATTCCTCGATCAGCAGAACCTCGTCACGATCGGCGGCGACCGGGCTGGTCTCAGCCGCGATGATCGGAAGCGGACGCGCGGGCTGCTTCAGGCTGTCCTCGAACAGGCTGAAGTCGGCCAACAAGGTTCCGGCATTAGGGATTGAAATGATTGACGTTTCAACGGTATCTGGCGGCGCGGGCGCGCGTCCCCGGAGCGGGTCGGAAGGAGCCCCGCCGCCGAGGCCGTACCAGACTGGCGCAAGCGGCACAGGTAGGTCGTTCCGAAACACCAACTTGCAACGGTCCCCACGCCTCAGGCGGACGCCCCGGAGATGGCTTACGGCGGCCAGCTCCCAGATCGGCGTAGCCGGCTGACCCGGTCTCAAAGCCAGCGTTGCCGGCCTCGCCTGCAGCGCGAGCTGGGCCGTCACGCTGGGGCTTGCGCCGCCCAGGATCAGCCCGGCTGCCGAGGCCGCCATGCCTGCCAAAACCTCGCGCCGATGGGGGGCATGGATCCGGGTTGTCATGGGCACGATCCGGACCACGCCGTGCTGGATAAGTCCAGCCGCAGTGCCTACTTGAAGCCTGCCTCCATCAGGCCATTTTTTTGCTGCGAACAGTCAGGCACATGCTATAAGCCCGGCCGCCCGCGGCATCGCGGCCGGTCTTGATGCAAATTCACGCGGGCGTGGCGGAACTGGTAGACGCGCTGGATTTAGGTTCCAGTGACGAAAGTTGTGGGGGTTCGAGTCCCTCCGCCCGCACCAAGCGCTTATCGCGTTTGCACGGATTACGAGGCCTGCTTCCGCGCGGATGATCGTCCGTCAGGAAGCGGGTCCGATGAACCACCGGCGTGGAGGCGATTGCCTTGCGCCGGATCGATTAACGATAGCGTCCCGACGCGCGACGTGCCGGGGCCGAACGAAAAGAAGATTGGACGCCATGCAGGTCACAGAAACCCTCTCGGAAGGTTTGAAGCACGAGTTCAAGATCAGCGTTCCCGCGTCTGATCTCGACGCCAAGGCCGGCGCCAAGCTCGTCGACCTCAAGGACAAGGTCCGCATCAACGGCTTTCGTCCGGGCAAGGTGCCGGTCTCGCACCTGAAGAAGGTCTATGGCCGCTCGGTGATGGCCGAGACCATCGACCAGACTATCCGCGACACCAACACGCAGCTGTTCTCCGAGCGCGGCTTCCGTCTCGCGACCGAGCCGAAAATCACCATGCCGACGGAGCAGAAGGACGTCGAGGAGCTGCTGAGCGGCAAGACGGATCTGACCTACACGGTGGCCATCGAAGTCGTGCCGGCGATCGCGCTCGCCGACTTCAAGAGCTTCCAGGTCGAGAAGCCCGTTGCCGAGGTCACCGACGCCGACGTCGACGAGGCGATCAAGCGCATCGCCGATTCCAACCGCACCTATGCCGACAAGGGCGAGGGCGCCAAGGCCGCGTCGGGCGACCGCGTCACCATCAACTTCACGGGCCGCATCAACGGCGAAGTCTTCGAAGGCGGCACCGGCGAAGGCATCCAGGTCTCGATCGGCTCCAACACGTTCATCCCGGGCTTCGAGGAGCAGCTCATCGGCATCGGCGCGGGTGAGACGCGCACGCTGAAGGTGTCGTTCCCGAAGAACTACATGAACGACAAGCTCGCCGGGCAGCCGGCCGAGTTCGAGACCACCGCGACGCTGATCGAGGCGCCGCAGGACCTTGCGATCGACGACGAGTTCGCCAAGTCGCTCGGCCTGGAATCGCTGGACAAGCTGAAGGAAGCCGCACGCGAGCGCCTGGTCGCCGAGTTCGCGACCGCCACGCGCCAGCGCGTCAAGCGCGCGCTGCTCGACCGCCTCGACGAGGCGCATCGCTTCGAGGCGCCGCCCTCGCTGGTGGACGAGGAGTTCAGCCTGATGTGGAACTCGGTCAAGGCCGAGATGGACTCCGCCGGCAAGACCTTTGCCGACGAGGACACCACCGAGGACAAGGCCAAGGAGGAGTATCGCAAGATCGCCGATCGCCGCGTGCGGCTTGGCCTCGTGCTCTCCGAGATCGGCGAGAAGAACAAGATCACCGTGACCGACGACGAGGTCGGGCGCGCCGTGATCGAGCGCGCGCGCTCGATGCCCGGCCGCGAGAAGGAGGTCTGGGACTTCTACCGCAACAACGCCCAGGCGCTGGCCCAGCTTCGTGCGCCGATCTATGAGGACAAGGTGGTCGACTTCATCCTCGAGCTTGCCAACGTGACCGAGAAGAAGGTCTCGCGCGAGGACCTCTACAAGGACGACGACGCGGAAAAGACCGCGGCCTGAAGGGTTTGAGATCGTCCGCTATTAAGGATGATGAGCAAAGAGGCCCAGCTAGCCAGGTGGCCGGCTGGGCCTCTTTGTCCGAATCAGCTTCAACTGCCGTCACGGATTAAGCCTTAATGCGCTCCGCACTTGTCAGAAGCGAATTGGGCTATATCTGTCGCTACGCCTTCTGCTTCTTACCCAAGTTCCTGCATCACAGGACGTCCATTCGCCTCCGGCAAGTCCAGCCAAACCGGCAACCCTGCCCGGCGATGTCCGTCTCCGAAAACCCTAGGTGACTCATGCGCGATCCGGTTGAAACCTACATGAACCTCGTGCCCATGGTGGTCGAGCAGACCAACCGTGGCGAGCGCGCCTACGACATTTTCTCGCGCCTCTTGAAGGAGCGCATCATCTTCGTGACCGGCCCGGTCGAGGACGGCATGTCGACGCTGATCGTCGCGCAGCTCTTGTTCCTCGAGGCGGAAAATCCGAAGAAGGAAATCTCGATGTACATCAACTCGCCGGGCGGCGTGGTGACGTCGGGTCTGGCGATCTACGACACCATGCAGTTCATCCGCCCGCCGGTCTCGACCCTGTGCACCGGTCAGGCGGCGTCGATGGGCTCGCTGCTGCTTTGCGCCGGCGAGAAGGACATGCGCTTCTCGCTGCCGAACGCGCGCATCATGGTGCACCAGCCCTCCGGCGGCTTCCAGGGCCAGGCCACCGACATCATGCTGCATGCCCAGGAAATCCTGAACCTGAAGAAGCGGCTCAACGAGATCTACGTCAAGCACACCGGCCAGACCTACAAGTCGATCGAGGATGCGCTGGAACGCGACAAGTTCCTGACCGCGAACGATGCCAAGGAGTTCGGCCTGGTCGACAAGGTGATCGACAAGCGCGCCGAGGAGCCCGCGCAGGCGAAAGCCCCGTAGCACTACCGGAGCGTCACGACGATCCCTCGGTTTGTCGTGGACCCTTCAGGGCTGCGTTCACGTTAGGTGCGCGTGCGCGCGGTGCAAAACGCGGTTTTGCGCCCTGCGACGAGCAGAAAGTTCCGCTTTCGTGCTTGTTTTTCGTGGCAATCCAGCAACGCCGGGGTGTTTTCGATCACTTCGCCCGTGCCAAGACCGGAAATCACGGTATTGTCACGGGTAGCCAGCGACCCCCGATTAGCGAATTCTTGATAGTCGGGTGACAGCATGGTTGGCTACGATTGATCGGCTATGATCGCGGGAGAATCGAACGACCGTGATTCGCACGGGATGTAGTAAAGCGTAGGGTCTTTTTTGGTACGGAATTTGCTCTACTTAAGCTTCATACCGACCATCGTGTCGGAATGGAGCGATCGAGCGGAACGGGATCGAACCGCGGACGGAGACATGAATGAGTAAGGTCGGCACGAGCGACTCCAAGAACACGCTATATTGCTCGTTCTGCGGCAAGAGCCAGCACGAAGTCCGCAAACTGATCGCGGGTCCCACGGTCTTCATCTGCGACGAGTGCGTCGAGCTCTGCATGGACATCATCCGCGAGGAGAATAAATCCTCGCTGGTCAAGTCGCGCGACGGTATTCCGACGCCGAAGGAAATCTGCAAGGTGCTGGACGATTACGTCATCGGCCAGAGCCATGCGAAGAAGGTCCTGTCGGTCGCGGTGCACAATCACTACAAGCGCCTCAACCATCAGACCAAGCACAACGACGTCGAACTCGCGAAGTCGAACATCCTGCTGATCGGTCCGACCGGCTCGGGCAAGACGCTGCTCGCGCAGACGCTCGCCCGCATCCTCGACGTGCCGTTCACGATGGCCGATGCGACGACGCTGACTGAAGCCGGCTATGTCGGCGAGGACGTCGAGAACATCATCCTGAAGCTGCTCCAGGCCGCCGACTACAACGTCGAGCGCGCCCAGCGCGGCATCGTCTACATCGACGAAATCGACAAGATCAGCCGCAAGTCCGACAACCCCTCGATCACGCGCGACGTGTCGGGTGAGGGCGTGCAGCAGGCGCTGCTCAAGATCATGGAAGGTACGGTGGCTTCGGTCCCGCCGCAGGGCGGCCGCAAGCATCCGCAGCAGGAGTTCCTGCAGGTGGATACCACCAACATCCTGTTCATCTGCGGCGGCGCTTTCGCCGGCCTCGAGAAGATCATCTCGGCGCGCGGACGGTCGACCTCGATCGGGTTCGGCGCCCAGGTGCTCGCGCCGGAGGATCGCCGGACCGGCGAGATCTTCCGTCACGTCGAGCCTGAGGACCTCCTGAAGTACGGCCTCATCCCCGAGTTCGTCGGTCGTCTGCCGGTCGTGGCGACGCTCGAGGATCTCGACGAGACCTCGCTGAAGAAGATCCTGACGGAGCCGAAGAACGCGCTGGTGAAACAGTACCAGCGGCTGTTCGAGATGGAGAACATCGAGCTGACCTTCGCCGACGAGGCGCTTGGCGCGGTCGCCCGCAAGGCGATCGAGCGCAAGACCGGCGCGCGAGGCCTGCGTTCGATCCTCGAGGCGATCCTGCTCGAGACAATGTTCGACCTGCCGGGCCTGGAAGGTGTGGAAGAGGTCGTGATTTCCCGCGAAGTCGTGGAAGGAACGGCACGTCCGCTCTACATCTACGCCGATCGGTCCGATCGCGCCGTCGAGAACGCCAGCGCCTGATTCGACGGCGCTGGAACGCTCCAATCGTCTCCTCAAAGTGGGCTGCGGAACTGGTATTTCCGCAGCCGGTGTGGCGTCGCTTATCGCGTTGCGTAAGCGCCTGATGGCGCGCGTTTTTCAATGACTTGACACCCCCCGGGTCGATAGCCACCTAATGTCGGCGGCGAGCGAAAATTCTCTTCAAGATTCGCCTCTGTTCCGTTCCGGCGTGCCGGTCCAACCCGTAGAGGACCGACCGGTTCTGCGGATCACCTCGGCACCTTGTGGCGGTTGCGCTTGATCGGCGGGCTGCGTGCAAGGGGGCAAAGCAAAAGGAAAAGGCCATGACCAATCCAAAACCCCGGCCAACCATCGTTCATGGCGAAGCGCACGCCTATCCCGTGCTGCCGTTGCGCGACATCGTCGTCTTCCCGCACATGATCGTGCCGCTCTTCGTCGGCCGCGAGAAGTCGATCCGCGCGCTCGAAGAGGTGATGAAGAACGACGCGCTGATCATGCTCGCGACGCAGAAGAACGCGTCCGACGATGATCCGGCGCCCGATGCCATTTACGAGACCGGTACGCTTGCCAGCGTGCTGCAGCTCCTGAAGCTTCCCGACGGCACCGTGAAGGTGCTGGTCGAAGGGCTCGAGCGTGCGCGCGTGGCGAAGTACACCGATCGTGCCGATTATTATGAGGCGACCGCCGTCGCGCTTGCCGACACCGATGCGAAATCGGTCGAGGCCGAAGCGCTGGCGCGCTCGGTCGTGTCCGACTTCGAGAGCTATGTGAAGCTCAACAAGAAGATCTCGGCCGAGGTCGTCGGCGTCGTGCAGGCGATCACCGATTTCGCCAAGCTCGCCGACACGGTTGCTTCGCATCTCGCGGTCAAGATCGCCGATCGCCAGGGCATCCTGGAGACGCTGTCTGTCACCACGCGCCTGGAGAAGGTGCTGGGCCTGATGGAGAGCGAGATATCGGTGCTGCAGGTCGAGAAGCGTATCCGTTCCCGCGTCAAGCGCCAGATGGAGAAGACCCAGCGCGAGTACTATCTCAACGAGCAGATGAAGGCGATCCAGAAGGAACTCGGCGACGACGACGGTCGCGACGAGCTCGCCGATCTCGAAGAGAAGATCTCCAAGACCAAGCTCTCTAAGGAAGCGCGCGAGAAGGCGCAGCACGAGTTGAAGAAGCTGCGCCAGATGTCGCCGATGTCCGCGGAAGCGACCGTCGTGCGCAACTATCTGGATTGGCTGCTGTCGATCCCGTGGAACAAGAAATCGAAGGTGAAGAAGGACCTGGAGCAGGCGCAAGCCATCCTGGACTCCGATCATTACGGTCTCGAGAAGGTCAAGGAGCGCATCGTCGAGTACCTCGCGGTGCAGTCGCGCGCCAACAAGCTGACCGGGCCGATCCTGTGCCTCGTCGGTCCTCCCGGCGTCGGCAAGACCTCGCTCGGCAAGTCGATCGCGAAGGCGACGGGGCGCGAATTCGTGCGCGTCTCGCTCGGCGGCGTGCGCGACGAGGCCGAGATCCGCGGTCACCGCCGCACCTATATCGGCTCGATGCCCGGCAAGATCATCCAGTCGATGCGCAAGGCGAAGTCGTCCAATCCGCTGTTCCTGTTGGACGAGATCGACAAGATGGGCGCCGATTTCCGCGGCGATCCGTCCTCGGCGCTGCTCGAGGTGCTCGACCCCGAGCAGAACGGGACCTTCAACGACCACTATCTCGAAGTCGACTACGATCTGTCCAACGTGATGTTCATCACCACCGCGAATACGCTCAATATTCCGGGGCCGCTGATGGACCGCATGGAGATCATCCGGATCGCGGGCTACACCGAGAACGAGAAGGTCGAGATCTCGCGCAAGCACCTGATCCCGAACGCGGTGTCCAAGCATGGCCTGGACTCCAAGGAGTTCTCGATCGACGACGAGGCGCTGCTGCTTCTGATCCGCCGCTACACCCGCGAAGCGGGCGTGCGCAATTTGGAGCGTGAGCTCTCCACACTGGCCCGCAAGGCGGTGAAGGAGCTGATGATCTCCAAGAAGAAGTCGGTTAAGGTCACCGAGAAGACTCTGGAAGAGCTGCTCGGCGTGCCGAAGTACCGCTTCGGCGAGATCGAGAGCGAGCCGCAGGTCGGCATCGTCACCGGCCTTGCCTGGACCGATGTCGGCGGTGAGCTGCTGACGATCGAAGGCGTCATGATGCCCGGCAAGGGCAAGATGACGGTCACGGGCAATCTGCGCGACGTCATGAAGGAGTCGATCTCCGCGGCGGCGTCCTATGTCCGCTCGCGCGCGATCAATTACGGCGTCGAGCCGCCGCTGTTCGACAAGCGCGACATCCACGTGCACGTGCCGGAGGGTGCGACGCCGAAGGATGGTCCGTCCGCGGGCGTTGCGATGGCCACCGCGATCATTTCGGTCATGACCGGCATTCCGGTCCGCCATGATGTCGCGATGACCGGCGAGATCACGCTGCGCGGCCGCGTGCTGCCGATCGGCGGCCTGAAGGAGAAGCTGCTGGCTGCGGCCCGCGGCGGCATCAAGACGGTGCTGATCCCCGAGGACAACGCCAAGGATCTCACGGAGATTTCCGATGCGATCAAGGGCGGCATGGAGATCATCCCGGTCTCGCGCCTCGACGACGTCGTCGCCAAGGCGCTGGTGAAGAAGCCGGTGCCGATCGTCTGGGAAGAGGACACCAAGGTGACGGTGAAGCCCGACGGTGACGAAGCCGCCGGGGGCCTGACCGCTCACTGAGTGTGCGGCTCGAAAATGATGATAAAACGGCGCCTTCTGGCGCCGTTTTTGTTTGGGGAAGGGAGGAGGCCATGCAGATCGACGGGCAATGCCATTGCGGGGCGATCACTTATCAAGCCGAGGTCGATCCGGAGGCGGTCTCGGTCTGTCACTGCACCGATTGCCAGACGCTGACCGGCTCGCCGTTCCGGGTGACGGCGATCTGCACCCAGGCCGATGTCCGCCTGACCCGCGGTACGCCCAAAATCTACGGCAAGCGCGGCGACAACGGCCGGATGCGCTTCCAGCATTTTTGCGGCGACTGCGGTTCCCCGCTGTTCACCAGCGGCGAGGGCGACCAGGTCGATGATTGGGGCATCCGTTGGGGCTCGATCCGCCAGCGGCATGCGCTGCGGCCGGCGCGGCAGATCTGGTGCCGGTCGGCGGCGGTGTGGATCGACGCGGTGCCGCTACTGCCGGGGCGGCCTCAGGAATGAGGCCCAAGTCGGTCCAAGTCGTTGGGCTGGGGTCTTGCCCGTCCGGGGCCCCTGGGGCTAAAGAGGCGGCGAGGGGCGGTTAGCTCAGCTGGTTAGAGCATCTCGTTTACACCGAGAGGGTCCGCGGTTCGAATCCGTGACCGCCCACCATTCCCCGAGACATATCGGCTTGGCAATATTCGTGCCCACTGGATTGCCGCAGAGCTGAATGACCTGGAATAGCAGCAATCAAGAGGCTCCGATGCAACAGCCTAGCGGGCACGAGCAAAATGCCGACCAGATCGCCTATTGGAACGGCCCGAGCGGGCAGCGCTGGGCCGATCGCCACGCGGTGCAGGAAAAGCTGCTCGGACCCATTGCCGACATTCTGATCGCGCGCGCCACGCCGAGGCCGGGCGAGCGCGTGATCGACGTCGGTTGCGGCTCCGGTGCGACGACATTTGCATTTGCGAAGGCGGTGGCGCCTGATGGCTTCGCGCTCGGCCTCGACGTGTCCGAGCCGATGCTGTCGCAGGCGCGCGCGCTGGCGCCGAAGGGCCTGCCGCTCGATTTCGTGCTGGCGGATGCGACGGTGTATCCGTTCGAGCCGGCGAGCTTCGATCTCCTCGCTTCACGCTTCGGCGTGATGTTCTTTGCCGATCCGATCGCGTCCTTTGCCAATCTGCGGCGCGCGCTGAAGCCGCGCGGCCGGCTCGCCTTTGCCTGCTGGCGCGAGCCGAAGGAAAACCCTTGGATGATGGCGCCGCTGATGGCGGTCTACAAGCACGTGCCGAAGATGCCGCCGGTCGGGCCGGAGGAGCCGGGCCCGTTCGCCTTCGCTTCGGAGGAGCGCGTGATGCGCATCTTGAAAGGCGCAGGATTCGCGGACGTCGCGATGGAGGCGCTCAATCTGGCGATGGACATTGCGATCGGCGGCGGGCTCGAGGCCGCCGTCGACGGCGCGCTGCAGATCGGCCCGGCCAGCCGCGCGCTCCAGGGCCATCCGCCGGAGACCTACGAGGCCGCCAAGGCCTCGATCCGTGAGGCGCTCGCGCCGTTCCTAAAGGAGCAGAGCGTGGCGCTCCAGGGCGCGATCTGGATCGTGACCGCAGAAGCGAAATAGCGCCGCCGAACTTGCGGTTGCGAGCATTGAAGATGAATCCAGCACTGAACCAGCGCACGGGTCTTTGGTCCGGCTTGCCCGGATGGGCGAACTCTATCGCGTGGTTCTGGATCTGGGTCGGCGCGATCGGCCTGGCCTTGATGGTCCACCTTGCTTTCCTGGTGGCGTGGCCAGATCACTTCATCCATGAAGACAGCGCGGCCTATATCATCCAGGCCGAATCCATCCTGAGGGGACAATATATCGACGATGTGATGAAGCGGCCGTATGGCGTGGCCGCCTTCCTTGTGCTGCTGTCAAAACTGTTCGGCCCGCACATCCTCGTTTTCGTCATCGCGCAGCATCTGATGAGCGTCGTCACCGCGCTTTTCGTTGCAGGGATCGTGCGCTTTGCCGGCGCGCCGCGTGTTTTTGCGTTAATGGCCTTTTGTCTTGCGGCGCTGCATGGCCGCATCGTCCACTACGACAACACGATCGGCGCGGAAACGATCTCCAACTTCCTGGTCAGTCTTGCGGCCTTCATCGCCGCTGGGGCGGCCTTCAGAAAATGGCCGGCGTTGCCGTCCGCGGTGGCGGTGGGCCTAACGCTCGGCGCCGTGATGACCTGCCGGTCGGCGGCCGTGGGACAAGCGGCCGTCATCCTGCTGTGGCTGATGGTGGTGCTGGACGCAGGACTGCTGCGCCGGCTCGGCGTCCTTGTGCTGGCAGGCTTTGTCGCATCAGTCGTCTACTTGACGCCGGCGGCGATCAATCTGGCGATCGACAAGCGTCCCGCCGGCAACGAGACCCTGGCCGTAATGGCCTTCGTGGTCGGCTATTCCGGCGACTTCGAACACGGCGTTCATCTCGACCGGAAGGCGCAGGCGCGGGGCTACGTCGAGCAGATGCGGGCTGAGGACACGCCGCGGGGATGGCCTGACATCGGTGTCTATCAATGGCCGTTCGGCGCGATGCACCGGCTGGCGAAGACCGGCGACAGCGAAGGGGATCTGGAGAGGGTGGTGCGTGACATCTTCGTGGAAACGCTGACGACGCCCTCGACGCTCTATCGACATCTCACGAAACACTTTTTCCGGGAGATGTTCTTTCTGCTGTTCGATGCAAATTCGGTGGCGCGGCGGGCGCCCAGCCCCCAAGGCTACGAGTTCTTCACGGTTCGCGATAGGTTCCCGTTCTTTGGCAGCCCGACGGGGTTGAAGCCCGGACAGCTGGTTCAGAACTACTACAAACCCTGGTGGCCATTGTCGCTGCTGCTGCCGACTGCGGATCAGTTTCAGCTCAACCTGAACCGCCTCTTTGCGCGTGGCTACGCGCCGAGCTCGCATCTGGTCGTGCTGTGCTGTGGGGTGAAAGTCTCAACTGAATACGACGATCGCCCGGGAGTGATGCTGTGGCTGTCCTCGGCGACCCTCGTCCTCGCCCTGGTGCTTCTGATCGGTGTCCCCGCGAGCCATGCGGGCTTGGTGCGGCGGTCATCCGGCCGCCTGGTTGCCGGCGGCACCTTGATGATCATGCTGGCGTTGATCAGCGCCGCGTTTCCGGCGTTTCTCATCTATGGGCTCAATCGCTACGCGTATTACGCCATTCCCTTCCTCGCCGGTTCGAGCGCGATCCTGGGCAGTGTGGTGTTCGATTGGCTCAGGGAGAAGGCCGGCCGGGCCGGCGGCGAAGCCTAAGCTCTCTCACACCACATCGTCCGGCGCCAGCGCGCAGCCATTGTCGAGATGCGTCTCGACCTGGAGCGTGGTGTGGCCGATGCGGAAGGATGTCCTGAGCAGCTGCGTCGTCTGCATCAGGAATGCGTCGTCGCTGCCGGCCGGCATCACGAGATGGCAGGTCAGCGCCGTCTCGGTGGTCGAGATCGGCCAGACGTGGAGATCGTGAATCTCCGAGACGCCCGGCCGCGCGAGCAGGAACGCCCTGATCGCGGCGAGGTCGGTGCCCTCTGGCGCGGCCGCCATCGACATGTCGATGGAGCCGCGCAAGAGGCTGGTCGTGCTCCAGAGGATGGTCGCGCAGATGACGAGGCTGGTTAAGGGATCGAGCCAGAGCCAGCCGGTCCAGATGATCAGCGCCGCCGAGACCACGACGCCGAGCGAGACCGCGGCGTCGGCGGCCATGTGCAGGTACGCGCCTTCGATGTTGATGTCGTCCTTCCGCCCGCTCGCGAACAGCATGGCCGTGAAACCATTGATCAGGATGCCGATGCCGGCGACCACCATCACGGTCACGCCTGCGACCGGCTCCGGCTCGCGCAGGCGCAAAATCGCCTCCCAGCCGATCGCGCCGGTTGCGACCAGCAGAAACACCGCATTGGCCAGCGCCGCCAGGATGGTGGAGGCGCGAAAGCCGTAGGTGAAGCGGCCGCTGGGCGCCCGCCGCGCCGCGATCGAGGCGCCCCAGGCGACGACCAGGCCGAGCACGTCGGACAGGTTGTGGCCGGCGTCGGCGAGGAGGGCGGTGGAGTTGCCGATATAGCCATAGATCGCCTCAGCCACGACCAGCGCGATGTTGAGCGAAATGCCGATCGCGAAGGCCTTGCCGAAATTCGCAGGCGCGTGGACATGCGAGTGATCATGGCCATGACTATGGTCGCGACCATGACGATGCGCATGGTCGCCATGATCATGGTGGTGATGACCGTGATGGTCGTGGCCGGCCAATCCTAGCGCTCCCGGGACGTCGCCAAATCGGACGCCATTGTAGGCGTTTCACTTGCCCCGTCACGGCGGAACAGCACGTAGAGCGCCGGCAGCACCAGCAATGTCAGCACCGTCGAGGAGAGGATGCCGCCGATCACCACGGTCGCAAGCGGCCGCTGCACCTCGGCGCCGGCGCCGGTGGCGAGCGCCATCGGCACGAAGCCGAGCGAGGCGACAAGCGCCGTCATCAGGACCGGGCGCAGCCGCGTCAGTGCGCCCTTGCGCACGGCGTCCGCCACCGAATGCCCCTCGCTACGCAGCCGCTCGATGAAGGCGATGATGACGAGGCCATTGAGCACGGCGACGCCCGACAGGGCGATGAAGCCGACACCGGCGCTGATGGACAGCGGGATGTCGCGCAGCAGCAGCGCCGCCACGCCGCCGGTCAGCGCCAGCGGCACGCCGGAGAACACCAGCGCCGCATCCGCCGCCGATCCCATGCCCATGAACAGCAGCAGGAACACGAGCAGCAGCGCCACCGGCACCACGATCGTCAGCCGCTTGGTGGCCGAGACCAGTTGGTCGAACTGGCCGCCCCAGCCGATCCAGTAACCCGGCGGCAGCTTGACCTTCTCGGCCACCGCGGCCTCGGCCTCCGCGACGAAAGAGCCGAGGTCGCGCGCACGGACATTGGCGGTGACGACGATGCGCCGCTTGCCGTTCTCGCGGCTGATCTGGTTCGGCCCCGGCGTCGCATCGACGGTGGCGACCGATGACAGCGGCACGTAGCGCATCTGGGCGAGGGGGGAGCTGACCAGCGACGTTCGAACGGCGCCGCCGATTGCTGCGTCCTCGGCGGGCGGCAGCGGAATCGGAATCGCCCTGATCGCCTCGAGATTGCCACGCAGGTGCTCCGGCAGGCGCACGACGATGTCGAAACGGCGATCGCCTTCGAACAGCTTGCCGGCCGACTTGCCGCCGACCGTGATCTCGACGATGCCCTGCACCTCGGCGACGCTGAGGCCATAGCGGGCGAGCGCCTGACGGTCGAGGCGGACGGTGAGGATCGGCAGACCGGCGACCTGCTCGATCTTGACGTCGCTGGCACCGCGGATACCGCGGATCGCGGCCTCCACCTGCTTGGCGGCGCCTTGCAGGATGTCGAGATCGTCGCCGAAGATCTTGACGCCGACGTCGGTGCGGACGCCCGAGATCAGCTCGTTGACGCGGAACTGGATCGGCTGGGAGATTTCATAGGCGCTGCCGGGAATCTCGTCTGCAGCATGCTCGATGGCCTCGACCACCTCCGATTTCGACTTGCCCGGGTCGGGCCATTCGGCGCGCGGCTTCAGCATGACGTAGCCGTCGGTCTGTGCCGGCGACATCGGGTCGGTGGCGATCTCCGCGGTGCCGATGCGGGTGAAGAACTCCTTTACTTCCGGGATTTGCATGATGCGCTTCTCCAGCGCCTTCTGCAGGTCGAGCGACTGGGTGAGGCTGGTGCCGGGAATCCGGATCGAGGCCAGCGCGACGTCGCCTTCGTCGAGGCTCGGAATGAACTCGCCGCCCATGCGCGAAGCGGCGATGCCGCTCGCGGTCACGATGAGCACGGCGGACAGGGCGACGGCGAGCCGGTTGTCGATGGCAAAACGGAGCAGGGGCAGGTAGGCGCGCTTCGCCATCCGCATGAACAGGTTTTCGTGCTCGGACACCTTGCCGGTGACGAAAATGGCGACGGCGGCCGGCACGAAGGTGATGGAGAACAGAACGGCCGCGCCCAGCGCCATCAGCACCGTCAGCGCCATCGGCGTGAACATCTTGCCCTCGACGCCGGTCAGCGTCAGCACGGGCAAATAGACCACGGCGATGATCAGCGTTCCGAACAGGCTCGGCTTGATCACCTCGCTCGACCCGCCCAGGATCGCGCGCAGCCGTTCGGGGGTCGTCAGTAGCCCGCCTTTCTCGCGCTGAGCCACAGCCAGCATGCGCAGGCAGTTCTCGACGATGATGACGGCGCCGTCGACGATGATGCCGAAGTCGATCGCGCCGAGCGACATCAGATTGGCGCTGACCTTGGTCTCGACCATGCCGGTGATGGTCATCGCCATCGACAGCGGAATGACGCAGGCCGTAACCAGTGCGGCGCGGATGTTGCCGAGGATCAAGAACAGCACGGCCACCACCAGCGCCGCGCCTTCCAGCAGGTTGTTCCGAACCGTGCGGATGGTGGCTTCGACGAGGTCGGTGCGGTCGTAGACGGTCCGCGTCACGACGCCCTCGGGCAGCGACTTGGCGATGTCCTCCAGACGGGCCGCGACGCGGCGGGCCACGGTCCGGCTGTTCTCGCCGATCAGCAGCATGGCGGTGCCCAGCACGGTCTCCTCGCCGTTCCACGTTGCGGTGCCCGTCCGCAGATCGCGCCCCTCGGCGACGGTGGCGACGTCCCGGATCCTGACGGGATTGCCGCCGCGCGAGCCGATGACGATGTCCTGGATTTCGCTGACATTGCCGACCTGGCCCGGCGAGCGAACCAGATATTGCTCGCCGTTGCGCTCGATATAGCCGGCGCCGACATTGGCGTTGTTGGCGGCGAGCGCCGTCATGACGTCGCGAAAGCCGAGCCGGTAGGCCATCAGCTTGCCGGGATCCGGCAATACGTGGAATTGCCGCTCGAAGCCGCCGATGGTGTTGACCTCGATCACGCCCGGCACGTTGCGAAGCTGCGGCCGGATGATCCAGTCCTGCACGGTGCGCAAATCGGTCAGGGAATAGTCGTGGCCGCCCTGCGTCCTGGCACCCGCTTTGGCCTCGACGGTGTACATGAAGATCTCGCCGAGGCCGGTCGAGATCGGCCCCATCGCGACCTCGACACCCGCCGGCAGCTGGTCCTTCACCTGCTGGATGCGCTCGCCGACGAGCTGCCGGGCGAAATAGATGTCGGTGCCGTCCTTGAAGACGATCGTGACCTGGCTGAGGCCGTAGCGCGACAGCGAGCGGGTGTAGTCGAGCCTGGGCAGGCCGCCCATCGCAGTCTCGACCGGGAAGGTGATGCGCTGCTCCGTTTCCAGTGGCGAATAGCCGGGGGCGCGGGTGTTGATCTGGACCTGGACGTTGGTGATGTCAGGGACGGCGTCGATCGGCAGGCGCTGGAAATTCCAGGCGCCAAAGGCGACGGCGCCGAGCGCGAGCAGGAGGACCAGCCAGCGCTGCTGCAGCGAGACGGCGATGAGACGCTCAATCATGTTCGGCCTCGCCCTTGCCCATCTCCGCCTTCACGACGAAGCTGTTTTCGGCGACGTAATGCTCGCCGGCCGAAAGGCCGGCCTTGATCTCGACATGGCGCGGATCGGAATCGCCTGTTTCCACGGGCCGCGCCTCGATCTTGTCGCCGTCCTCGCGCACGAACACGATGGTCTTGTTCTCCAGGGTCTGGATCGCGCTGCGGCGCACGGCGACCGCGACGTTGCGCGCCGCGAGGATCAGCCGCGCCGTGACGAACAGGCCGGGCCGCAGCCGTCCGTCCGGATTTGGCAGCACCACGCGTGCCAGCGCGGTCTGGGTCTCGCTTGAGCCGATCGGTGCCATGTAGGAGATCGAGCCCTTGATCTCGCCGCGGCCGTCGTCGGGATCGATCAGGACCTCGTCGTTGAGGCGGACGCGGCGGAGATCCTGCCGGTAGATCGACAGATCGACCCAGATGCTGGAGAGGTCGGCGACGACGAAGGCCGGCTTCTGCTCGGAGGCGTATTCGCCGAGCGAGATCTGCCGTTCGATGATGGTGCCGGCAATCGGCGCCTTCAGCTCGTAGACGGTGAGGCTCTGGTTGCTCTCGATCGCGGCGAGCAGATCGTCCTTGCCGACCTTGTCGCCGATCCGCTTCTGGATGGATTTGGCGATGCCCGGAAAGCGCGGTGTCACCTGCACCACGGCCTCCTGGTTGGCGCGCAGGATGCCGTTGAAGGCGAGCGTGTCGGTCAGCGTCGCGGATGCGGCCTCGGCCAGCACCACGCCGGCTGCCGCCAGCTTGACGTCGGAGATGCGGATGCGGTCGGCGCCGTGCTCGTCCTGCTCGACGCGATCGTTCGGCTTCTTGTGCTCGGAATGCGCGCTATGCTCGGTGTGCGCCACTTTGTCCGGCGCGAGCAGGGAATAGCCGTAAGCCCCGAGTGCGGCGGCAACGATGGCGACGAGCATGGTGGAGAAGTTCCTCATCGTGCGCTCTCCCGCGCCAGCGTGAAGGGATTGCCGACGAGGCCCTCGATAATGGCTACGCCCGCATGGAAATTCTGCAGCGCCTCCTGCTCGCGGAGCCGTGCCTGGGTGACGCTGGCCTGGGCATCGAGCACTTCGAGCAGGGTGAAGCGGCCCTGGCCGTAGCCTTGCGAGATCGCCTCGGACGCCTCGACGGCCTTGGGGATCGCGGTCTCGCGCAGCACCGCGAGTTCGCGCAGCGAGCCTTGCAGCGAGTCATAGGCGCGGCCGGCGATCACGATCAGCGTGTTGCGATTGGCCTCGCGCTCGGCTTTGGTCTTGGCGAGGCTTTCCTGGGCCGAGAGGATGTTACCCTGGTTCTGGTCGAACACGGGGATCGGCACTGAGACCGTCAGCCGCGCCGCATCGTCGCCCGTTTCGTTGAAGTGGCGCCAGCCAGCCGCGATCCGCACGTCCGGATAGGGCCTGAGCCGTGCCAGCAGGAGCTCGGCATTGCGCTGGGCATAGACTGCGGTCCAGCGCACCAGCTGCGGATTGGCGTCGATGGCGGCGACCACGGACTGGAACGTCGGCGGCTTGCCCATCGTGTCGAGCCGGCCGGAGACCTCGCCGAATTTGGCGGCGGGATCGCCCATCAGCACCGCAAGCTCGCGCCGGGCGCTTGCCAGCGTCGCCTTGAAGCGTTCGCGGTCGGCCTTCACCAGGGCGGAGGCGACCTCGGCGCGGCCGGTTTCCGCCGGCGAGGACGCGCCGGCCTCGACCCGGCGGCGCAGCAGCGGCGTCAGGCGGTCGATCGCGGCGATCTGCTCGTCGAGGATCTGGATGCGCCGCTGCGCGCCGAGCACGCTCAGAAAGGCGATCGCAGTCTCCGACAGCACCTCCAGCCTGATCGCCTTGCGCTGGATCGCCGCGACCTCGACGCCGGCTGCGCCTGCGGCGATCCGCGCCTCGCGCTTGCCGAACAGCTCGAAGGCCTGGCTGATCTGCAGCGTGGTCTCGGCCGATCGCGTTCCGCGATATCTGCCGGAGCCGAATGAATCGTCCTGTTCGTAGGTCAGTTCCGGATTGAGCAGGGCGCCCGCCTGGATGCGCTGGCCCGTGGCGATGCCGACGTCGCGCTCGGCTGCCGTCAGGCGCGGGCTCGCCGCCAGCGCGCGCGACAGCGCGCTCCGCATCGTCAAAGTCTGGGCGCAGCCGTTCTGAGTCAGCCAAGGGCTGACGAAAATTGCCATCGCGCACGCCAGGCGCGCGGCAGTCCGTTTGGAAGACACGAAGATGACCTGTGAGCAATCGCATCGTAGGCGCGCGGGCGCCCGGCTGATCAGTTCAGGTCAGGTGTCTGGGGGGCGGCGATTCGGTATCGGGATCGATGCCGATCGAGGCGGGCTCGCGAGATGACGTTGGCACGGTGTGCAGATGGATCGCCGTAGCCGGTTCGATGTGCTGGGCGACGGTCACAGAGAAGCAACCGTGGCAATGATGTGCCGCAATCGTCTTGCCTTCGCCGTCGCAAGGCACAACGGTCGTCGAGACAATGTGTGCTTGACCGAATGGGCTGGCCACATCGACGCATTGGCCGGCATGCAGGGCGCCCGACAGCAGATACAGCAGCGCGCAAACCACCGCCAAGGACCCGCGCCAATTGCGCGGGCGGAACACCTTGCTGACAGACCGGCGGATCGAAAACACGCTGTCACTCTCCTTGACCTCAAGCTGCCTAGCAGGGTCGGGGAACAGTGTCGACCCGCAACAATGTTACGTGTGGGGAACTTGATGTCGCGGCCAGGCCGGCCGCGTGTTGTGCGGAGGGGGGCATCGCTCTATCTTGTCGGCATGGCCGACGCATGCTGCTCACCGCCGCCGCTGGATCTTGATCGCCATCGCGGCAGCAAGCCCTATCGTCGCGTGCTCTGGGCCGTGCTCGCCATCAACGCCGTCATGTTCCTGGTTGAGATCGGCGCGGGCCTCGCCGCCGGATCAGCGTCGCTTCAGGCGGACGCGTTGGATTTCCTCGGCGACGCTGCGAACTACGCGATCAGCCTTCTGGTTGTCGGCATGGCACTTCGCTATCGCGCTGCCGCGGCGCTCGCGAAGGGGCTGACGATGGGCGCCTTTGGCCTGTGGGTCGTCGGCACGGTGATTTGGCATGCCGTTCATGGCACGTTGCCGAGCGCGTTTACCATGGGGACGGTCGGCGTGGCGGCCCTTGCCGCCAACGCGGCCTCGTTCGGCCTATTGTGGGCCTATCGCAAGGGCGACGCCAATATGCGCTCCGCCTGGATCTGTACCCGCAACGATGTGCTTGGCAACGTTGCCGTGCTGCTGGCCGCCCTCGGTGTGTTCGGCACTGGCACGGGATGGCCCGACGTGATCGTGGCCGCCATCATGGCCGGCCTTGCGCTTCAGGGCGCGGTCGTCGTCGCCCAGCAATCCACCGCGGAGTTGAGGGCGCGTCCAGCTTTGCGGTTGCCGTGACCGCCATGGACATGGAAAGACCGGATAGGTTGGGTTGGGCGGCGTCCGCCGCACCCATTCGAGCGGCTCTCACTGCCGGGCCTTCTCCCGGAATGCATTCGCCTGATGCGGGCACGCCGTTCTGCGGCCCACGCGCCTCTCCTGATCTGCAGGTTCCGCCCTGATCACATCATTGCCGGCCGTGACGCGGAAAGGCCCCAGCCGGACGAGCCGGCTGAGGCCTCATGTGCTCACAATCTCTATCCCTAGGACTTGGACAGGCAACCCGCATCTTCCAAGTTCGTTCCATACGATCTGTCCAATTTGGAACGTTCCTCACATCTCGCGATTAGCAAAAAGAGAAACTGAGGAGGACGGACAATGGACGGACTGATTTATCTGATCGGCTTGATCGTCGTCATCATGGCGATCCTGTCGTTCTTCGGCCTGCGCTGAGAGCGCCACGATGACGGTCGAAACTCTGATGCGGGAAGAGGTCATCGAAGGCGGCCTGGCAGCCGAGGCGCCTCGAACGATCCAGTGGAGCTCGGTGTTTGCGGGCGCTCTTGCTGCGAGCGCAATGTCGTTCATCCTGATCGGTTTTGGTGTCGCGGTGGGCCTCGGTGTCAGTTCGGCCTCGCCGACCTGGCGCGATGCGTCGGCGGCGCTGGCACTGCTGTCGGGACTGTATCTGATCATCCAGGCGATCGTCAGTTTCGGCTTTGGCGGCTACGTCGCCGGCCGGACCACCCGGCCCGAGCCCGCGCTCGCAACGATCGAGGATGACGGCGAGCGGCGGGACGGGCTTCACGGGCTGACCGCCTGGGCGCTGGCGGTCCTGGCCGGCGCGGCGCTGCTGGCGCTTCTCGGCGCCGCCGCGATCGACCGTTCGCCCATGCGCATTTCGGCGAGCAACACCTCGGCGGCCGAGCCCTTGTTGAGCTATGAGCTCGACAAGCTGTTCCGGGCGCCACGCCGCGCACCGAACACCGACCTGAGGGAAGCGCGCGCCGAAGCCGGACGCATCCTGATGACCTCGTCCAGCCACAGCGGCGTCAGCACCGATGACCGGGCCTATCTCGTGCAACAGGTCGCCGCCGTGACGGGACTGGCGGCCCCCGATGCCGAGCGGCGGGTCAATGCGCTGATCGCAGACTCCAAGACGGCCATCGATCGCGCGCGACGCAACTCGATCATCGTGGCGTTCTCGGTCGCGGCCGCGACCCTGATCGGCGCCGCGGTGGCCTGGGCTGCAGCCGTTGCCGGCGGCCGGCACCGTGATGGCGCACCGTTGCCGAGCTGGATGGCGAGCGCCAACCGCTTCCACCGCAATCCGCGCGCAATGCCGGTCCCGTAGGCCAGATCCAGGGGTGGACCTATCTGTCCGCCCCCGCATGTCGCTGAACGAATTCGGCAACGAGAGCTGTGATCTCCGCCGGGCGCTCCAGGCTCGGAAGATGGGCCACACCACGCAGCTCACGGCCTTCCGCGCCCGGAATTGCCGCGACAAGATGACGGCAGCGGTCCTTCACATAGGGGAAATCGAGGTCACCCCATATGATGAAGGTCGGCACTGCGATTTCATGAAGCCGGTTGAAGAAGGGTCTGATGTCGATGTCCGATCCGAAAGGTGGCGAGCGGAGCGCGATGCCGTTCATATCGAGGAACAGGTCGCGAGCCGGACCGCCAACGCGACCTTCGGCAGCCCGTGGTCCGTCCAGCCAGAGGCGCGCCTTCATCGCGTTCATCCGATCGAGATCGCCTGACGCTTCGATCTCCTTCCATCGCATCATCAGCGTCTCGATGTCGGCGGGATAGACCGGATCGGGTGCACCCGCGACGTTGGGGGCGATCAGAACCAGGGCGCGAACGCGCGAGGGATGCCGGACGGCGGCATCAAGCGCGATGCGCCCGCCGAGTGAGCAGCCGACGAGGATGGCGGGCTCGCCGCCTGCGGTTGCATCCAGCACTGCGAGGAGATCGGCGAACGCGGAAAAGTCTTCGGGCTCGGCGCGGGTTTCGCCGAACCCGCGTCGGTCATACCCGACCGCCCTGTGCGTGGCGCTCAGTTCATCGAATTGAGCGCGCCACATGCGCCTGTCGCACACATTCGCATGAAGAAAGACCACGGCAGGGCCGTCGCCCGCCACTTCTGTCGCAAGGCTGGCACGGCCGGATGCGACGTATTGCATCGAAGCGCGGTGATTTCTCATTCCGGTCGCGTCGCGCTTCAGGCCTTCTCTTCCCAGATCACCGCCAGATGCACGATGGTCTGCACCGCCTTTTCCATGTCCTGCCGGCTGACCCATTCGAGCCGCGAATGAAACGCGTGCTCGCCGGCGAAGATGTTGGGGCAGGGCAGGCCCATGAAGGAGAGGCGCGAGCCGTCGGTGCCGCCGCGGATCGCGGTGCGCATCGGGCGCAGGCCGGCGCGGCGGATCGCCTCGATGGCGTATTCGAGCACGTGCGGGTGACGATCGATCACCTGCTTCATGTTGCGATACTGCTCCTTGACCTCGAACGTGTAGGTCGAGCGCGGATAGTCCTTCATCACGTCCTTGACGATGCCCTCGAGCAGCGCCTCCTTCTCCTTCAGCCCTTCCTCGGTGAAGTCGCGGACGATGAAAGAAAGCGTCGCCTGTTCGAGCGCGCCGTCGATGCCGATCGGATGTAGAAAACCCTGCTTGCCCGAGGTGGTCTCGGGCGAGCAGCCCTCCTTCGGCAGACGCTCGACGATGGCGGCTGCGATCTTGATGGCGTGCTCCATCTTGCCCTTGGCGTAGCCGGGATGGGCGCTGACGCCGTTGATGGTGATGGTGGCGCCGTCGGCCGAGAAGGTCTCGTCCTCGACGCAGCCGGCGCTCTCGCCGTCCATGGTGTAGCCGAAATCGGCGCCCAGCTTGTTCAGGTCGACGTTGTCGACGCCGCGGCCGATCTCCTCGTCCGGCGTGAACAGGATCTTGATGGTGCCGTGCTTCACGTCGGGATTGTTGATGAAGAAATGCGCGGCATCCATGATCTCGGCGACGCCGGCCTTGTTGTCGGCGCCCAATAGCGTGGTGCCGTCGGTGGTGATGATGTCGTTGCCGATCTGGTTCTTCAGCGCGGGGTGCTCGTTGAAGCGGATCACCTGGCTGGTGTCGCCGGGCAGGACGATGTCGTCGCCGCGATAGTTCTTCACGATTTGCGGCTTGACGCCCTTGCCGGTGACGTCGGGCGAGGTGTCCATGTGCGAGCAGAAGCAGATCACCGGCACCTTCTTGTCGGTATTGGCCGGGATCGTTGCGTAGACGTAGCCGTAATCGTCGAGATGCGCGTCCGCAACGCCCATGGCCTTCAGCTCGGCCGCGAGCACGCGGCCGAGATCCTTCTGCTTCTCGGTCGACGGCGAGCTGGGAGATGCCGGATCGGACTGGGTATCGATGGTGACGTAGCGCAGGAAGCGCTCGGTCACGGTGTGCGAAAAGGAGAGGGAGGACATTTCTGATCAAACCGCCGGATGTTCGGGAAGCTGGCGGTATATCAGAAAAGCGGGCCGTGATGCGGCCGGAACGGGCTCGGGTCAGGCCTTAGTGGCTCAGATGGCCTCCTTCAGTTCCTTCACCGGGCGGAACGCGACCTTCCTGGTGGCCTTGATGTGGATCGCTTCGCCGGTGGAAGGATTGCGGCCGGTGCGGGCGGCGCGCTTGCGGACCTGAAGGATGCCGAGGCCGACGATGCGGACCCGGTCGCCCTTCTTGAGGTGCTTGGTGATCAGATCGACCATGTCGGTCAGGACGGCCTCGGCATGCTTCTTGGACACCTCCTGGCGCTCGGCAATGTCGGCGGCGAGGTGCTTGAGCGTGATGGTGGCGGACGCGGCTGCCTTCTTCGCCGAATCCTTCTTAGCCGCATCCTTCTTAGCCATGTCTGGCCTCCTCGATCTTGCAGGTTTGTCCAGGGAGACGGCCCCTAACGCGCAAGTTCCCGGAGGCGTAGACGATTCGGGAGCGGACTGACTACGCCGCCGGCGTTGCCGAGGGCCGCGTTCGTGTGTGCCAGCAGTGGAATCCGCCGGTTTGGGTTGCGGATGCAACATCCTTGACTTCACCAGATCGGGCCTTTAAGTCCCCCCTCGTTCCGCAGACATTGCGTGTCACGCGGGAGTAGCTCAGTTGGTTAGAGCGCCGGCCTGTCACGCCGGAGGTCGCGGGTTCGAGCCCCGTCTCTCGCGCCATTTTTGGCAAATAGATCAAATAGTTGCTGTCTACTGGTAGCCAAAAGCGCCGCTTGGACTGCTGTTTCATCCCGATCGCTTCCTTCCCCGCCAGAATACGTCTATTTCGGCTTGGACTCCTCGATATGCGCGAGGATGCGCCGAGCGTCCGCGCTGCCGGCCTGCGCCGCCTTGGCCAGGAGCCGCCTGGCCTCGGCAAGGTCCCTTCGGCCGCCGATTCCGTTGGCGTTGCATCGGGCGAGATTGACCAGAGCTTCGAGCCCGCCCATCGCGGCGCCCCTCTGGTACAGCGCCCGAGCCGATTTCAGGTCTCGTCTGGCTCCCAGCCCCTTCTCGGCAAGCTCCCCCATCCTGTTGATGGCCGTCGCATCGCCGAGCTCGGCGGCCCGCTGGTACAACGCATAGGCCTTTGCGGGATCGCTGGCCGCGCCGATTCCACGCTCCTGCTGTAGGCCGAGGCTGACGAGTGCTGGCGCAATCTTCTTCTCGGCGGCCATCTCATAGTAGAAGCGCGAGCGGGCGGGATCTTTCTCGACGCCGTTGCCGTTCTCATACATCAATCCGAGCTCGTAGAGCGCGCGTGCGTTGCCGAGCTCGGATGCCGCCTTGTAGCTCGCCATCGCTCCGGCGTAATCGCGCATGGCCAACAATGAACGCCCGAGCTGGTAGTGCAGGCGGTCTGCCCCTGGCGACCGCTTGACCGCCTCCACACATGCCGCAACCGCGCGCGCCGCCTTTGTATCGTCCCGCGTCTCGCCTTGGTCGGTGCCGATCGCCATCGAATCCGCGAGCCCGGCAGCGGAGTTGTCGCAGTGCTGCATGACGGCGGTATCGTCCTGAACGAGTTGCTTGACGGGATGGAGATAGATCTTGTCCTTGGAAAGCTGACCGTACATGTAGGGCGTCTGCTTCCGGTGCGTTGCCTGCCGAACCTCGTCGCGAACGTTGCGAAACACGAAGTTGATCTCGAGGTCGGCCTGCCGGAGGTATTTCAGCAGCGCCGCAGCGAAAGGGCTGTTGCGGCCTTCGCCCTCTTCCGCGGTCCGCCCCGGCTCCGCCGGAAAGAACACGAGCGTGTTGCGGATCGGTGCGCTTCCGGCTGAGGTCAGGGAAGCGCTGCTGCGGCGGCCATTCGGTATGGCAGGGAACGGGTTCTCGCGCATGGCATCCAGGATCACCAGACCCAGCCTGCGAGCCCGCCCGGCGGCAGCGGTCACCGCAGCCAGGGGAACGGTCTCTGCGTTGGCCGACTCGGGTGTCGCCAGATGCGCATCGACGGGGATCAGGTAACTGCCGACACCGGCAGCTGCGCTGTATCCGGAAAAATAGAAGACCGCGATGTCCGCAGCGGCGGACTTCTCGGTGAAGGCGACGAGCCCCACGCGCAGATCGTCGATGGTCGTGTTTTTGCGCAGATCGACCTCGAAGCCGAGACCGGTGAGAGCCGCGGCAATGTCCTCTGCATCGTTGACGGGAGAGCCGAGCGACGGCGCGTTCGCGTAGCTCGCGTTTCCAATGACCAAGGCGATACGGCCGTTGGAAGCTTCTGCTTCGGCGTCGAAGAGGAGCCCGATGGCAATGAACAGGGCCAGCCAGCGCAAGATCAAGTCGCGTCCCTCAGTCGATGACGGAATGGGGTTGCCGCCTGATCCAGTCGCGATAAGTGAGGAAATCGAGGTCGAGCAGACCATAGTCGACGCGCAGAAACCCGTCCACTCCGGACGACACCGCCGCGGGAGTCTGCCGCGCGACCTCTTGCGCCATCACGCCGACATAGAACCTGGCATCGCCCTTGTATCGATAGCGATAAAGACGGAGGCCAGTATCGGTCCAGCCGAGGGCCGTGATGTCCTCCTTGAGGCGGATGTCGGATGGAATGGTGACGCGGCTCGCAGCATTCGAAGCGGCGGCAGAGGCCGCTCTGCTGGCCGCGCTTGACGCCGCGCTCGAGGCTGATCGGCTGGCCGCGCTCGACGCCGCGGCTGATGCCGCCTGCGATGCCGCCCGGCTTGCTGCGCTCGACGCGGCATTGCTCACCGCAGTCGAAACGGCATTGCTGACCACGTTGCCGACGACGTTGCTGACGACGCCGCTGACCACATTGCCGACATTCTGGTTCACGCGTGCAACCACTCGCCGATATTCGCGATTGCGAACCTTTTCCTCTTCCGAGCGGGTGTAGGCGGAAACCAGCAGCCCGCGCCTGCGCGCCTCGGACACCGCGTTGATCATGCATCCCTTGGGATTGCCCTTGGACCGGCAAAGCTGGAATTGAAGCTGGACGTAGTCGGGGTATTTTTTGATGGATCTGGAGCACGCCCCGGAATCGCCGTCGAAGCAGGCGTTCACGTCGCTATCGTGCGCTGATTGCAGCATCAGTTCGGTGGAATTGACCGGTCGCAGGGCAAGGTCGCTGCCCGGCGGCAGGCGGTTATGGCGCGAGCTCGGATAGCGCTCGGCAAACCGGCCAACCACGCTCTTGTCGCGTGATTCCTTCAGGACGTCCCATGCCTTCTCGACCGCCTCCGAATTGCCGGTGGTCGTGTCGGCCGAGGCGAGCCGATAGCTCGCCGGTGGCGGACCGGGCATGTCGATCTGCCCGGTGGCTTGGCCCGGTTTGGCCGATTTCTCGAGCGAAGCCAGCGCGAGGCGGGCGCTCTCGACATGCTCGCCAAATGGATAGAGATCCAGATAGGCGCGGTACGCCGCGAGCGACTTCTGTCGCTCGACGATCTTCCAGGCGTTCGTTTCAGCGGTCTGCAACTGCGCAATGCGCTGGTCGATTTCGGCCGTATGCGCGCTCGCCGGGAATTGCTGGGCGAAGCGGCGCAAGGTCGCGATCTCGTTGGTCGAGCGGACGAACTCCCAGGCGAGCTGCTCGGCATCTGCTCCACCATCGCCGTTTGCGACGGCGGCTTCGCCGTTGAGATAGATGTCGCCCTTCGGCAGCGTCCCGTAGATCGCCGGCTCTTGTGTCCCGGTCTCCTTCCAGACTTCGTCGTGCACGATCCGGAACAGATAGTTGATCTCGAGTTGTGGCGTTTCGATATGGCGCAGGAGTGAGCCGGAGTAGGGGCTGTTCCGCCCGGCCCCGTCGCTCGCCGTCGTGCCGGCTGCGGCCGCAAAGGCAACGAGCACGTTGTCGCTCACCTCGACAGGGGCAAGACCGCGCGTGTCGGGCGCGAAATGGGTCGGGGCCCGGGACGTGCCGGACACTGGGGCGGCCGCCTTCGATGGCCGCGACGACAGCGCGCGTCCCGCGGCGGCGACCTTCGTCGTTTCGAACGGGTCGTTGCGACAGGCGTCGAGAACCACGAGGCCGATGATCTTCGGCATCACGGAGATATCGATCAAGGTCTCGAGATTGATCGCCTCGGCATAGACATCGATCTCGGACTTGATTTCGGCATCGACCGGAATCAGCCAGTTCTTTCCGTCCATTTCGACGCCATGGCCTGCGAAGAAGATCACCGCCTTGTCGGCCGTCTTCGCCGCATTGCCGAATTCGATGAGGGCCTGCCGGAAATGATTGTAGTCGAGGTCGGCGAGGTGCCTGACGGAATATCCCAGACGACCCAGCGACGTCGCCATGTCGGCGGCGTCGTTGGCCGGGTTGATGAGTTTTGGGACCTTGCGATAGTTGCTGTTGCCGACGACGAGCGCGATCCTGTCTTCAGCAGCCGCCTGCAGTATTGTCGAAACCAGCATCGACAACGCTACGCAGCCCAGAACGGCGATCCGGCGTGCCAGAACCTGCAACTTGAAGACGGGACGCGCGCTTGCGAGAACGAAGATCCCGAAATGACGAGGCATCGGCAGAAACTCAGAAAATGAAAAATCGAACAAACGGACTTGGGCGGCTTGTCCGTGGATTTTACATCAAGGGACGCTGGATGACGACATCAAAGGCCCCCGTGTTCAGGACTTCGTGAACCGGCACCTGCGATGCTTCGACCAAGAGGCTGCACGTCGCGAGCGATGAAACCAGTCGCGCTGCGCTGGTGTTGATGGCGCGGGCGACCGGGGCCGGCGACATCTTCGGAGACTGCGGATGACCAGGACAGTCAAGTTCGCCCGGGCGCCAATTCTCGCGCTTCCGCTGCTCGCCGCATTGTGCAGCGTGGCGCGCTGCAATGATCCGGCGGAGTCGTCACGCGACTCGATCATCCAGAACGTTCGTGAGGACGTGCGGCGACACATTCGGGCACGGGAAGCAGGCAAGGCCACGAAACGTCCGGAAGAGAGCCAAGCGGCAACGCAGATTCGTGTCACAAAGAAGCGAAACCGCGCGAGGGTGGAGTAGAGGGAGATCGCCGCGCACCCTGTGGCCCGGGAAAGTGTTGCAATTGAGCATCAGGTGGGCGCGGTTGATGGACCCGCCCCCACAATTCAGCGAATCGGGTGAAGACGCGGCGGGTGCTGTGCCAATAAAACTCTGCGCCTGAAGCTTGCGGGAATTTGCCTCCCGCGGCTCGGGCTGAACCAGCAGGGGGTTGATCGAAGACCATGAGGGCAGGAATTCTCCTCCGCGGCTTTGCCGTGGCCGTACCTTTTTTGCTTAGTCTGTTTGCGACGCGAGCGGCCTCGGCACAGGAGGTCAATGTTCCGCAGCAAGTCATCAACAACACCGTCCAGAACATCATCCAGAACGTCCGCGACCAGATTCAGCATCGCAGGGTCGTTGCTCCTCCTGGAATGCTGCGCTTCAGCGGCGAGGAGTCGGATCTCGACCGTCGTGATCCGTTCGCCGCCAGGGGCGTCAGCAATCCGTTCGGTGCGCTGGCCTACGCCAAGGCTCCGGCACTTGCAGCGCCGCCCCCGGCGGCCTGGCTTTACGGCGTGAACCTCGTCGGCAGTGGCGACAGTGCGCAATCGAGCGGGGTCCAGGTCAGCGTTGCGACGGTGACCGGCGCGGTCGATGTGACCAAGATCGGTATCTTCACTGCCACCGACGCGCTGACCTTCATCGGGACTGGCTCCCACTCGTGGGCGCACACCTTCACGAATGGCGGACTGATTACCGATGGTTCAATTCCATCGACTTCCGGCACCCTGTCGTATCTCAACGGCGGTTTCTCGACTGACTTCACCGCGCTCGCGAGCTGGACTCGCAGCACATCCAATCTGCCCCTTGCCGCGACCGCGGAGGGCAGCGGCATCGCCTATACCTGGAACGGCCAATACCGGTTCGACTTCCCCTATACCGTGTGGTTCGAGCCCACGGTCGGCGTAACCTATTCGGAGAGCTATACCGCCAATTTCGGCAGCAAGACGGGCGATTCAACCGAATTTCACGGTGGCATGCGCGTCGGATTCGAGGCGGACTGGCTGGGCTTCAAGGTTCAGCCGTCGATCTCGGGTCAGTACTACAGGATCGTGGATGCGAGCGGCGCCGGCGCCGTGGGCGGTGCGGTCCCCGTTGCGGCCGGCATGATCGGTACCAATGGCCTTCGCGGTTCCGCAAAGGTCAACGTGCTCTGGACGCCGCAGCTGTCGTCCTACCTCGAAGTTCATGGCAGCAGCATCACCGTGCCGGACCCGCTTCTGCCCGGAGTTGGGGGACTCGGAACCTCGATCGCCGGTACTCAGGCCGGCCTCCGCTACACTTGGTAAAGTGACCTCGAAGACGGATGCCCGCCTGCCCGGCGGGCATCTTCTTGCGCTCCTCTCGCGTCTGGCGGAGACAACATCCCCCACGGCGCCGTCGCATGGGCGAAACCAAACGAAATGCCGCCCGAAGGCGGCCTTTGGTATCAAACCGGACCTTTTTCGGTGGTTCAGCGGATCTCCGACGTCCCGGCGCTCGTCACCACCACCGGCTTGCCGGCCTTGATGACCTGGGTGGACTGGGCGGTCTGGCTGTAATCGGCATGGGTGCGGGCGGCGATCCCGAAGCCGGCCACGGCGATGCCGGCCACCAGCGCCACCACCACGATCTTCAGGTGGGTCGCACGATCAGCAGAATGAATTGAGTGGTTCATCTGAGCCTCCCGACGGGCTTTGCCGTCGTCTATGGGCTCACCTTCTAAGGGCTGTCTGTTTCCGGATGGTTTCGCGGGTTCCGCAAAATGGTTTCATCTCCCGCCTGGCGGGGCTCGTCCGGAATGGAGTTGGAGGCGGCGCCTTTCCGAGGCCTGGCATGTCGATCGGGAGCGAGGACGCCCTGCAGGCGGCGGACGCCTCATCTGGAGGACTTCTAAGAGCCGTTCTAAGAAGCTTTCAATTAGGGAAATCGCGCGCCCTCACATAAGCGTCGCCGTAAGCGCATGCTGTTCCGGGGACAGGCGGCATGACGCATCGAACATGCAGCTTCGGGGTGGCGCGTTGAACAGTCTTGGAATGCTGCGGTCGGCCGTGTTGGCGACCGCATCCGCTTGGGTCTTGATGCCTCAGGCATTGCTTGCACAATCTTCGGCGCAGGGTGGCGCGCAGACCATTCCGCCGGTGACTGTCACGGCGCCGGAAGCGCGCCGCCGCGCCGCGGCGACGCCCCAGCGCCGCGCGACGCGAACCTCGGTGCAGACCCCCGCCACGAACAGGCCGCAGCCACGGCGCGAGGTCGGCTTTGTCGAGACGCCGCGCGGGCCGTTGAACGGCTACGTCGCCGGCCGCAGTTCGTCGGGCACCAAGACCAACACGCCGATCATGGAGACGCCGCAGGCGGTGTCCGTCATCGGCGCCGAGCAGATCCGCGACCAGAAGCCGAACAAGCTCGACGAGGTCCTGCGCTACACCGCCGGCGTGCGCGCAGGGACCTTCGGTGCGGACACGCGCAACGATTGGTGGCTGATCCGCGGCTTCAAGTCCGATGACATCGGCCTGTTTCTCGACGGCATGCAGCTGTTCTATACGGCCTATGCGAGCTGGCGTCTGCCGCCGTCCAACATGGAACGCGTCGAGGTGCTGCGCGGTCCGTCCGCCGTGCTCTATGGCGGATCGAGCCCGAGCGGCATCGTCAACGTGATCAGCAAGATGCCGCCGGCAGAGCCGATCCGCTACATCGAGACCGGCGTCAATAACTTCGGCAACGCCTATGTCGGCTTCGATGTCGGCGGGCCGGTCGCGACGCAGCCCCAGGACGGAAAGCTGTTCTACCGAGTGGTCGGCGAGGTCAGGAACGGTGGCACGCAGGTCGACTTCACGCCGGACAACAACTACTTCATCGCACCGTCCTTCACCTGGAAGCCTGATGCCGATACGACCTTCACGGTTCTCGCCTCGGCCTCGAAGACGGACACGAGGGGTATCAACTTCCTGCCGTACCAGGGCACGGTGACCAATGCGCCGTTCGGCAAGATCCCGACCAGCTTCTTCGCCGGCGATCCCGGTGTCGACAAGTTCACGCGCGAGCAGGAGATGCTCGGCTATCAGTTCGAGCGCCATCTCACCGACGATCTCACGTTCCGTCAGAATGCGCGGTTCGCGCACGTCGATGTGACCTATCGCGGCTACGTCGGCAGCGGCTATACCAATGCGACGGCCGGCGACCTCTTCCGTTATAATTGGTACGCGAAGGACACGGCCAACCAGGCCAATCTCGACAACCAGTCGGAGTATCGTTTCGGCACCGGACCGGTGAAGCACACGATGCTGTTCGGCGTCGATCTGAGAGGTTATCAGATCGACGACTATCAAGCTTTCAACTTCTTCGGAGTTCCGTCAATCAACGCCTTGAATCCGGCGTATGGCGTCGGTGACATTCCCATCACCGGCGATCCGTTCAGAAATTTCCGGATCACGCAGAAGCAGGCCGGCATCTATCTTCAGGATCAGATGAAGCTCGGCAACTTCACGCTGGTGCTGAGCGGTCGCAATGACTGGGTCGAGACGACTCAGGCCGCTCGTGATACCGGCGCCACAATCGCCAGCCGCGACGACAGCAGGTTCAGCGGGCGCGCTGGATTGATCTACAATTTCGACAATGGCATCGCGCCTTACGTCTCCTATGCGACGAGCTACAACCCGGTCATCGGTCTGAACGCCCAGAACCAGCTGTTTCTGCCGGAGACCGGGCAGCAGACCGAGATCGGCGTGAAGGTCGCCCCCAAAGGGTTCGACGGCTATTTCACGGCCTCGGTGTTCGACCTGAAGCGCCAGAACGTGGCGACCACCGCGGGCACGGCGATCTTGCAGAACCAGACCGGCGAGGTGACCTCTCGCGGCATCGAGCTCGAAGCCGTGGCCAATGCCACTAGGGAACTGAAGCTGATCGGCGCCTTCACCGCCTATCACCTCTTCAACAGCCGGGATCTCGACCCGAGCCTGGTCGGCAAGACGCCGACCAACACGCCCGAGCTGCTGGTGTCGGGTTGGGCCGACTACACCTTCAAGGATGGTCCGCTCGCAGGGTTCGGCTTCGGTGGCGGCGTACGCTATGTCGGCTCCTCCTGGGCCGACACCGCGAACACGCTCGAGGTTCCCGCGGTCGTGCTCGGCGATCTCGCGCTCCACTATGAATGGCAGAACTGGCGCACGGCGCTCAACGTCATCAACCTGACCGACAAGATCTATGTCGCGAGCTGCGCGTCGGCCACGTCCTGCTTCTACGGCGACCGTCGGCGCGTCACCGCCAGCGTCTCCTACAAATGGTGAGGACAGGCGAGGGCAGGGTCGGAAGCTCTGGGGGCTCGGAGCAACCGATCGTGATGTTCGCCCGGCTCCGCCTGGGTGTCCGCTGATCCGCCGTCACGATGAGCTCGCGGGCCATGCCCCCCGGCCCAAAGCTCATCCGAGCGCGGCGCGAGCGACCGGCAGGTCGCCGTCGCCGCGCTCGCGGCCGGCTTGGAGCCAATCGCCGATACATTCGCCGGACGAGCCCCGGTCCCGTGATGACGCATGGCTCCTCTGATTACTCTGGGCTGTGGACAGGTCTTTCCTGCACCTGAGGCGGCGGCACCAGCATTGGTGTCCTGGCGGGCCGATTGGCAAATATGTCGCCGCGACAACGGAGGGAAGTTGCCCCTGCGGCCCTGATCGCCGTGGCCGGGCGCGTTGCTGCATCAAAACCAGAGTTTTGGTCGGTCAGCGCGCAGCAAACAGCTGCCTCGGCCCGAGCGCCGCAATCTCCGAACGGCTGACCTGCGAGACCGTGGCAGCCCTTGCTGGCCATGGCGATCTGCTCCATACCAGCCGCGGGGTGATTCCGGGATTTTCACCGTTCTGGGGGCGGCAAAGGGCCTGAAAAGAGCGTGTCTTGCGCCCATTGGTGCACTGCGCTAAGGCTCAGAATAATTCCAAATCGGACGAATCCGTGGCTGTCCCGAGGCTGCGGGAAAAAGGGCTCGCCAATGAGCGGCATTCTGCAGAACTATCTTCCACTCGTGGTCTTTATAGGAGTAGCGGGCCTGATCGGTCTCGTGCTGCTGATCGCGCCCTTCATCGTGGCGTTCCAGCAGCCGGATCCGGAAAAGCTGTCAGCCTATGAGTGCGGCTTCAACGCCTTCGACGACGCCCGCATGAAGTTCGACGTCCGCTTCTATCTCGTTGCCATCCTCTTCATCATCTTCGACCTCGAGGTGGCGTTTCTGTTTCCCTGGGCGGTGGCGTTCGGCAAGCTTGGCGCGACCGGCTTCTGGTCCATGGTGGTGTTCCTCGCCGTGCTGACGGTCGGGTTCGCTTATGAATGGAAGAAAGGGGCCCTCGAATGGGATTGAACCCGGCTACGCCGTCCGCAGGTCCGGTGATCGCACCGGCCCCCAAGGGTATCCTGGATCCGTCGACCGGCAAGCCGGTCGGGGCCAATGATCCGTTTTTCCTCGAGGTCAATTCCGAGCTGTCCGACAAGGGCTTCTTCGTGGCGGCGACCGACGATCTCATCACCTGGGCGCGCACCGGCTCGTTGATGTGGATGACATTCGGTCTGGCCTGCTGCGCGGTCGAGATGATGCAGGTGTCGATGCCGCGCTACGACGTCGAGCGCTTCGGCTTCGCCCCGCGTGCCTCGCCGCGCCAGTCCGACGTGATGATTGTTGCGGGCACACTGACCAACAAGATGGCGCCGGCGCTGCGCAAGGTCTACGACCAGATGCCCGAGCCGCGCTACGTCATCTCGATGGGCTCCTGCGCCAATGGCGGCGGCTATTATCACTATTCCTACTCGGTCGTGCGCGGCTGCGACCGCATCGTGCCGATCGACATCTACGTGCCGGGCTGCCCGCCCACGGCGGAAGCGCTGCTCTACGGCGTGCTGCTGCTGCAGAAGAAGATCCGGCGCACCGGCACCATCGAACGCTAAGGTTTTACGTCATGGACGACGCCAAGCTCGACGCCCTGGGGCAGACGATCGTTAGCGCGCTTCCGGGCGCTGCGACCGGTCACTCGGTGGCCTTCAACCAGCTCACCGTGGACGTCGAGACGGCCAGGATCGTCGAGGTGGTCAAGTACCTCCGCGATGACCCGAACTGCCGGTTCGTCAACATCACCGATGTCACCGCGGTGGACTACCCGGATCGCGAGAAGCGCTTCGACGTGATCTATCATTTCCTGTCGCCGACGCTGAACGCGCGCATCCGGCTCAAGGCGCAAGCCGACGAGACCACGCAGGTGCCGTCGCTGATCGAAATCTTCCCCGGCGCCGACTGGTTCGAGCGCGAAGCCTACGACCTCTACGGCGTGTTCTTCGTCGGCCATCCCGACATGCGCCGCATCCTCACCGACTACGGCTTCGAGGGTCATCCGCTGCGCAAGGATTTCCCGCTCACCGGCTTCGTCGAGGTCCGCTACGACGACCAGGAGAAGCGGGTGGTGTACGAGCCGGTCCGGCTCAACCAGGAATTCCGCAAGTTTGATTTCTTGTCGCCCTGGGAGGGTGCGGATTATCCGCTGCCTGGCGATGAGAAAGCAGGACCGAAGGCCTGACCATGAACGAGCAAGCTGAAAACCTTCGCAACTTCACGATCAACTTTGGTCCTCAACACCCTGCGGCGCATGGCGTGCTGCGTTTGGTGCTGGAGCTCGACGGCGAAGTCGTCGAGCGCGTCGATCCCCATATCGGCCTGCTTCACCGCGGCACCGAGAAGCTGATCGAGCAGAAGACGTACCTGCAGGCGATCCCTTATTTCGACCGGCTCGACTACGTCGCGCCGATGAACCAGGAGCACGCCTTTTGCCTCGCCGCCGAAAGGCTGCTCGGCATCGAGGTGCCGCGCCGCGGCCAGCTGATCCGCGTGCTCTATTGCGAGATCGGCCGCATCCTCTCGCATCTGCTCAACGTCACCACGCAGGCGATGGACGTCGGCGCGCTGACCCCGCCGCTGTGGGGCTTCGAAGAGCGCGAGAAGCTGATGGTGTTCTACGAGCGCGCCTCCGGCAGCCGCATGCACGCGGCGTACTTCCGCATCGGCGGCGTGCATCAGGACCTGCCGCAGAAGCTGGTCGACGACATCGAGGCCTGGTGCGATCCGTTCCTCAAGGTGGTGGACGATCTCGATCGCCTCCTCACCGCCAACCGCATCTTCAAGCAGCGCAACGTCGACATCGGTGTGGTGCCGCTGAAGGAAGCCTGGGAATGGGGTTTTTCGGGCGTGATGGTGCGCGGCTCGGGCGCCGCCTGGGACCTGCGCAAGTCGCAGCCCTATGAGTGCTACGCCGAGATGGATTTCGACATTCCGATCGGCAAGAACGGCGATTGCTACGACCGCTACCTGATCCGCATGGAAGAGATGCGCCAGTCCGTGCGCATCATGAAGCAGTGCATCCAGAAGTTGAACGCGCCCGACGGCAAGGGTCCCGTCGTCGTCGAGGACAACAAGGTCGCTCCGCCGCGCCGCGGCGAGATGAAGCGCTCGATGGAAGCGCTGATCCATCATTTCAAGCTCTACACTGAAGGCGTCCACGTGCCGGCCGGCGAAATCTACGCCGCGGTCGAGGCGCCCAAGGGCGAGTTCGGCGTCTATCTCGTCGCCGACGGCACCAACAAGCCCTACAAGTGCAAGATCCGCGCGCCGGGCTTTGCGCATCTCCAGGCCATGGACCACATCTGCCGCGGCCATCTGCTGGCCGACGTCTCGGCGATCCTGGGCTCGCTCGACATCGTGTTCGGAGAGGTCGATCGGTGATGGCGCAGGCGCCTATCCAGTTTGACCGCGCCTCGGGGGCCCTGGAAGGGGCCAACCTGTGGGAGCGGACGGCTGCCTTGGCGCTGGTGACGGGATCGAAGATCTCCTCGCACTTCTCGCACATGGGCTACATCGCCTGCGCGAATTTGCTGCGCAAGACGCTGCCCGAGCGCAACATCGCGATTAGGCTCAATCCCGACGCGGTGTTCGAATTCCCTTACGGCGACGGCTATTGGAGCAAGCTGCTCAACCGCTCCTACACTTACGAGGACGAGCTCGAGCTCTTGTTCGCCGATTCCATCGACGTCGACTACACGCTGCTCGATTGCGGCGCCAATTACGGATATTGGTCGGTGCTGGTGTCGAGCAAGCCGTTCGGCGCGCACCGGGCGATCGCGATCGAGCCGTCGGGCCAGAACTATTCGAAGCTCGCCAACAATGCCCGCATCAACGCTGGCCGCTTCGAGACTATGAAATGCGCCATCGGCGCGACGCGCGGCACCGCGCGTCTGTCGGGCACCAAGCACGAGGCCTTCAGCATCGCCGGCGACCAGTCGGCGGGCGGCGAGGAGGTGCCGGTGATCGCGCTCGACAACCTCATCGAGGACGGCAAGGTTGCGGCCACCGGCAAGTACCTGATCAAGCTTGACGTCGAGGGCGTCGAGATCGAGGCGATCAAGGGCGGGGCGCGACTGCTGCAGGCCGACAGCGTCATCATGTGCGAGGAGCACGGCAGCGACCGTTCCCACGCCGTGTCGCGCTTCATCCTCGAACAGACCCCGCTGAAGCTGATCGTGTTCGATCCGCGCAGCAACCGCATGGAGACCGTGACCGAGCTGTCGATCCTCGACCGCATCAAGGTCTCGACCCACGTCGGCTACAACGTTTTCGGCACCGCAAGCGCATTCTGGCAGGACAGGATCCAGGCCATGAACGCCAAGAACCTGGATGCCAAGACCGCGCGCCGCATGCAGTGAGAGATTGAAGAGATGTCCGTTCGCCGATTAGCACCGAAGGAAGTCCAACCCGCGAGCTTCGCGTTCACGGAGGAGAATCTCGCGTTCGCCAGGCAGCAGATCGCGAAATATCCCGCCGGCCGCCAGGCCTCCGCCGTCATCGCCATCCTCTGGCGCGCGCAGGAGCAGAACGAGGGCTGGGTGTCGGAAGCCGCGATCCGCGTCATCGCCGACATGCTCGACATGCCCTATATCCGCGTGCTGGAAGTCGCGACCTTCTACACCATGTTCCAGCTCGCCCCCGTCGGCAAGAAGGCCCACGTCCAGGTCTGCGGCACCACGCCGTGCCGGCTGCGCGGCGCCGAGGATCTGATCCACGTCTGCGAGCACCGCATCCATCACGAGCCCTTCCATCTCTCCAAGGACGGCAATTTCAGCTGGGAAGAGGTGGAGTGCCTGGGCGCCTGCGTGAACGCGCCGATGGTGCTGATCGGCAAGGACACCTATGAGGACCTGACCAAGGAAAGCTTCGGCAAGGTGCTCGACGGTTTCGCTTCGGGCAATCCGCCGAAGCCCGGTCCGCAGAACGGCCGCCAGTTCTCGGCGCCGATATCGGGACCGACCACGCTCAAGGAGATCACCTGATGCGTGATCTCATCGCAACCGGAGGGACCGCGGCCGTGAAGAGATGGGGCTTTGTCGCCATGCACGCCGCGATCGCGGCTGCCTTCATGTTCCTGCTGCAGCGTTTCTTCATGAACGCGTCGCAGGAGACCAGTCTGCTCTGGGCGCTGTTCTTCGCCGTCTGCGCCGCCGGACTTGCCTACAAGCAGTCCATTCGTTGATCGGAAAGCACTGATATGCTCGAGGACAAGGACCGCATCTTCAAGAACCTCTACGGCCTCCACGATTGGGGGCTCGAGGGTGCGCGGCGCCGCGGCGCCTGGGACGGCACCAAGAACATCATCGACAAGGGCCGCGACTGGATCATCAACGAGATGAAGGCGTCGGGCCTGCGCGGCCGCGGCGGCGCCGGCTTCCCGACAGGCTTGAAGTGGTCCTTCATGCCGAAGGAATCGACCGACGGCCGGCCGAGCTACCTCGTCGTCAACGCCGACGAGTCCGAGCCCGGCACCTGCAAGGATCGCGAGATCATGCGGCACGATCCGCATCTGCTGATCGAGGGCTGCCTGATCGCGAGCTGCGCCATGAACGCGCATGCCTGCTACATCTATGTCCGCGGCGAGTTCATCCGCGAGCGCGAGCATCTCCAGGCCGCGATCGACCAGGCCTATGAGGCCAAGCTGGTCGGCAAGGACAACGTCAACGGCTGGCCGTTCGACATTTACGTCGCCCACGGCGCCGGCGCCTATATCTGCGGCGAGGAGACCGCGCTGCTCGAAAGCCTCGAGGGCAAGAAGGGCCAGCCGCGCCTCAAGCCGCCGTTCCCGGCCAACGTCGGTCTGTTCGGATGCCCGACCACCGTGAACAACGTCGAGTCGATTGCGGTCGCGCCCGATATCCTGCGCCGCGGCGCGGCCTGGTTCGCCGGCATCGGCCGTCCGAACAATGTCGGCACGAAACTCTTCTGCATCTCCGGCCATGTCGAGCGGCCCTGCAACGTCGAAGAGGCCATGGGCATCCCGTTCCGCGAGCTGATCGAGAAGCATTGCGGCGGCATTCGCGGTGGCTGGGACAACCTCAAGGCCGTGATCCCCGGCGGCTCGTCGGTGCGGATGGTGCCGGCCGAGCAGATCATCGACACGCCGATGGATTTCGATAGCTTGAGCAAGCTGCGCTCGGGCCTCGGCACCGCCGCCGTGATCGTGATGGACAAGTCGACCGACCTGATCCGTGCGATCGCCCGCATCTCCTATTTCTACAAGCACGAGAGCTGCGGCCAGTGCACGCCGTGCCGCGAAGGCACGGGCTGGATGTGGCGCGTGCTGACCCGCATGGCCGAAGGTCGCGCCCACAAGCGCGAGATCGACATGCTGCTCGAGGTCACCAAGCAGGTCGAAGGCCACACCATCTGCGCGCTCGGCGACGCCGCGGCCTGGCCGATCCAGGGCCTGATCACGCATTTCCGCCACGAGATCGAAGCGCGCATCGACCAATATTCGCACAAGGCCGATGTCGACGACATCGGCGTCCGCGATCCCGTGAACATGGTCGCGGCGGAGTAGGAGAGGGCGATGACGGATCAGCCGGACAATATCGTGCTCGTATATCTTCGTCGCCTCGACGAGAAATTCGATCGCATGGCGGCGGACGTCAGCGACATCAAGACGCGCGTCACGAACATGGAAGAGAGAATGGGGCACGTCGATCTGAGGCTTGCCCAGGTTGACATTGCGGTTCCTGGGATCAATCGGCGAATTGATCGCGTCGAAGCCCGCCTCGTGCGCATCGAGCGACGCCTCGATCTCGTCGAACTGCCGCATTGAGGAAGACTGACGTATGACCAAGCTCATCATCGACGGCAAAGAGATCGATGTCCCCGCCGAGTACACGCTGCTTCAGGCGTGCGAGGCGGCCGGCGCCGAGATTCCGCGCTTCTGCTATCACGAGCGGCTGTCGATCGCCGGCAATTGCCGGATGTGCCTCGTCGAGGTGAAGGGCGGCCCGAAGCCGGTCGCGAGCTGCGCCTGGGGCGTGCGCGACTGCCGTCCGGGGCCCAAGGGCGAGCCGCCGGAGATTTCGACGCGTTCGCCGATGGTGAAGAAGGCACGCGAAGGCGTGATGGAATTCCTCCTGATCAACCATCCCTTGGATTGCCCGATCTGCGACCAGGGCGGCGAGTGCGATCTGCAGGACCAGGCGATGGGCTATGGTGTCGACACCAGCCGCTTTGCCGAGAACAAGCGCGCGGTCGAGGACAAATATCTCGGCGCGCTGGTCAAGACCTCGATGAACCGCTGCATCCAGTGCACGCGCTGCGTCCGCTTCTCGGCGGAAGTCGCCGGCGCACCCGAGATGGGCGCCACCGGCCGCGGCGAGGACATGGAGATCACGACCTATCTCGAGCACGCGCTGACGTCCGAATTGCAGGGCAACCTCGTCGACATCTGCCCGGTCGGCGCGCTGACCTCGAAGCCCTATGCCTTCGCGGCGCGCCCGTGGGAGCTCGGCAAGACCCAGTCGATCGACGTCATGGACGGCCTCGGCTCTGCGATCCGCGTCGACACCCGCGGCCGCGAGGTGATGCGGATCCTGCCGCGCATCAACGAGGCCGTGAACGAGGAGTGGATCTCCGACAAGACCCGGCACGTGGTCGACGGCCTGCGCACCCAGCGTCTCGACCGGCCCTATATCCGCGAGGCGGGCAAGCTGCGCGCGGCAAGCTGGTCCGAGGCCTTCGCCGCCATTGCCGCCAAGGCGGCCCGCACCGACGGCAAGCGCATCGGTGCGATCGCCGGCGATCTCGCCGGCGTCGAGGAGATGTTCGCGCTGAAGGACCTACTCGGCAAATACGGCTCCAGCAATCTGGCGGTGCAGGGCGGCGACGCCTTCGATCCCGCGCTCGGCCGCGGCTCCTACATTTTCAATCCGACGCTCGCAGGCGTCGAGCAAGCCGATGCGCTGCTCATCATCGGCGCGAACCCGCGGAAAGAGGCGGCCGTGTTCAACGCCCGCATCCGCAAGCGCTGGCGCGCCGGCGGCTTCAAGGTCGGCGTGATCGGTGCCAAGGCCGACCTGACCTATGACTACGACCATCTCGGTGCGGGCACCGAGACGCTGGCCGAGCTCGCGGCCGGCAAGCACTCCTTCATGGACGTGCTGAAGAACGCCAAAAACCCGATCATCCTGGTCGGTGCGGGCGCGGCCGCCCGTCACGACGGCGCCGCCATTCTCGCTGCCAGCGCCAAGCTCGCGCTCGACGTCGGCGCGGTCAAGGACGGCTGGAACGGCTTTGGCGTGCTGCACGAGACCGCCTCGCGCGTCGGCGCGCTCGATATCGGGTTTGCCGCAACCAGCGGCGGGCTCAACGCTGCGCAGATGACGACCTTCGGCACGCTCGACTTGCTGTTCCTGCTCGGGGCCGACGAGATCAAGGCGCCGGACGGGACCTTCGTCGTCTATATCGGCACCCATGGCGACCGGGGCGCGCACCGCGCCGACGTCATCCTGCCGGCGGCCGCCTATACCGAGAAGTCCGCGATCTACGTCAACACCGAAGGGCGCGTGCAGATGACCGGCCGCGCCGCGTTCCCGCCGGGCGAGGCACGCGAGGATTGGGCGATCATCCGCGCGCTGTCGGAAGCGCTCGGCAAGAAGCTCGGCTATGACTCGCTTGCGCAGCTGCGCCAGGCGGTGTTCAAGGCCGTGCCGCATCTGATCCGTCTCGACCAGATCGAGGCCGGCTCCGCCGACCAGGTCAAGAAGCTGGCCGGGAAGGGCGGCTCGCCCGAGAAGGCGCCGTTCAAGCCTCTGATCGAGGACTTCTATTTGACCAACCCAATCGCGCGTGCGTCCGCCGTAATGGCGGAATGCTCGCGTCTCGCCTCCGGGCAGATGCTGACCGCAGCGGAGTGAGCGTGATCTGATGGAATTCTTCGAAAGCGCATTCTGGACCGGATTCCTCTGGCCGCTGATCATCATGGTCGCGCAAAGCGTCCTGGTGCTCGTCGTCCTCTTGGTGGCGATCGCCTACATCCTGCTCGCCGACCGCAAGATCTGGGCGGCGGTGCAGATCCGCCGCGGCCCGAACGTGGTCGGCCCGTGGGGCCTGCTGCAATCCTTCGCCGACCTTCTGAAGTTCGTGCTGAAGGAGCCGATCATCCCGGCCGGCGCCAACAAGGGCGTGTTTCTTCTTGCTCCCTTGGTCTCATGCGTGCTCGCGCTCGCCGCCTGGGCGGTGATCCCGACCAATCTCGGCTGGGTGATCGCCGACATCAATGTCGGCATTCTCTTCATCTTCGCGATCTCGTCGCTGTCGATCTACGGCATCATCATGGCCGGCTGGTCGTCGAACTCGAAATACCCGTTCCTTGCGGCGTTGCGCTCGGCCGCGCAGATGGTGTCCTACGAAGTCTCGATCGGCTTCGTCATCATCACGGTGCTGCTCTGCGCCGGCACGCTGAACCTCACCGGCGTGGTCGAGGCCCAGCACGCGCGCGGTCTCGCCAGCCTGATCGGGTTGCCGCAGCTCACGATCCTGAACTGGTACGTCTGGCCGCTGTTCCCGATGTTCGTGGTGTTCTACGTCTCGGCGCTGGCGGAAACCAATCGCCCTCCGTTCGACCTCGTGGAAGCCGAATCCGAGCTCGTGGCCGGCTTCATGGTCGAGTACGGCTCGACGCCGTACCTCCTGTTCATGCTCGGCGAGTATGTCGCGATCGTCACGATGTGCGCGCTGGCGACGATCCTGTTCCTCGGAGGCTGGCTGCCGCCGGTGGACCTGCCGCCCTTCAACTGGGTGCCGGGAATCATCTGGTTCTCGCTCAAGCTGTTCTTCATGTTCTTCCTGTTCGCGATGGCAAAGGCGATCGTGCCCCGCTACCGCTACGACCAACTGATGCGCCTCGGCTGGAAGGTGTTCCTGCCGCTGTCGCTCGTGATGGTGATCGTGGTGGCCGGCGTGCTGCATTTCGCCGGCATCGCGCCGAAGTGAGGGCCGTCATGGGTATCAACATCAACGCCACTGCACGCTCGCTTCTGCTGTCGGAATTCGTCTCGGCGTTCTTCCTCGCCATGCGTTATTTCTTCCAGCCGAAGCCGACGCTGAATTATCCGTTCGAGAAGGGCCCGATCTCGCCGCGCTTCCGGGGCGAGCACGCCCTGCGCCGCTATCCGAACGGCGAGGAGCGCTGCATCGCCTGCAAGCTGTGCGAGGCGGTCTGCCCGGCACAGGCCATCACCATCGAGGCCGGCCCGCGCCGCAACGACGGCACCCGCCGCACCGTGCGCTACGACATCGACATGGTGAAGTGCATCTATTGCGGCCTCTGCCAGGAGGCCTGTCCGGTCGATGCCATCGTCGAAGGCCCGAACTTCGAGTTCGCGACCGAGACCCGCGAGGAACTCTATTATGACAAGGCCAAGCTGCTCGCCAACGGCGACCGCTGGGAACGCGAGATCGCCAAGGCGATCGAGCTCGACGCGCCGTACCGGTGAGGTGAGGGCATGATCCTTCCCGCGCTGTTCTTCTATCTCTTCGCCGGAATCTGCGTCGCCTCGGCCGTGATGGTGATTGTCTCGCGCAATCCCGTGCACTCCGTGCTGTACCTGATCCTGGCCTTCGTCAACGCCTCCGGCCTGTTCGTGCTGATGGGCGCCGAGTTCCTCGGCATGATGCTGATCGTCGTCTATGTCGGCGCGGTCGCGGTGCTGTTCCTGTTCGTGATCATGATGCTCGACGTCGACTTCCTCGAGCTGCGCGAGGGTTTCATCGAGTACCTGCCGGTCGGCCTGGTGATCGGGGGCATCTTCCTGTTCGAGCTGCTGCTCACCGTCGGCTTCTGGGTCATCAATCCCGGCGTCGCCAAGACGATCACGGCGGCGATCCCGGCCAATGTCAGCAACACCGAGGCGCTCGGGCTCGTGCTCTATACGAAGTACATCCATTACTTCCAGCTCTCGGGCATGGTGCTCCTGGTCGCCATGATCGGCGCCATCGTGCTGACGCTGCGCCACAAGGAGAAGGTCAAGCGGCAGGACATCAACGTTCAGAACGCACGGACGCCCGACATGGCGATGGCGGTGCGCAAGGTGGCGCCGGGGCAGGGGCTCTCGGACGCGGATGCGGCGGAGTGGGTGAAATGACGATCGGGCTCGGACATTATCTGGCGGTCGGCGCGATCCTGTTCACGCTCGGCATCCTCGGCATCTTCCTGAACCGCAAGAACATCATCGTCATCCTGATGTCGATCGAGCTGATCCTGCTCTCGGTCAACATCAACCTCGTGGCGTTCTCGACCTTCCTCGGCGACATCGTCGGCCAGGTCTTCGCGCTGCTGGTGCTGACGGTCGCGGCCGCGGAAGCTGCGATCGGTCTCGCCATCCTGGTGGTCTATTTCCGCAACCGCGGCTCGATCGCGGTTGAGGACGTCAATCTGATGAAGGGCTGAGCTCTCAAATGGTTCAGGCAATCGTTTTCCTGCCTCTGCTGGGCGCCATTCTGGCTGGCCTGATCGCGCTGTTCGGCGCGCATGCCCGCAACCCCTCGGGCGACGAGCTCGACCATCACGGCGACCACGGCCATGGCGCGCATGCCCATGCGTCCGACAAGATCAACGAGGATGCCTCCGTCATCCACGAGAGTCATCACGACGACGCTCACGATGATCACGGCCATGGCCCGACCGAGCCGCCGGCGGCGGGCTCGCGCGCGGCCGAGCTGATCACCACCGGGCTGCTGTTCGTCTCGGCGGCCTTGTCCTGGATGACGCTGGTCGACGTCGGCTTCATGCATCACGATTACAGGATCCAGCTCTTGCCCTGGATCTTCTCCGGCGACCTCCAGGTCTGGTGGACGCTGCGTGTCGACACGCTCACGGCGGTGATGCTGGTGGTGGTGACGACCGTCTCCTCGCTCGTGCACCTCTATTCCATCGGCTACATGGACGAGGACCCGAACCGGCCGCGCTTCTTCGGTTATCTCTCGCTGTTCACCTTCGCCATGCTGATGCTGGTGACGGCCGACAACCTCGTGCAGCTGTTCTTCGGCTGGGAAGGCGTCGGTCTCGCCAGCTATCTCTTGATCGGCTTCTGGTACCAGAAGCCGTCGGCGAACGCCGCCGCCATCAAGGCCTTCGTGGTCAACCGCGTCGGCGACTTCGGCTTCGCGCTCGGCATCTTCGCGGTCTTCATGCTGGTCGGCTCGACCGATTTCGAGACGATCTTCCACGCCGCACCCGGCCTCACCGGCAAGACCATCAACTTCCTCGGCTGGAACGCCGACGCACTGACCCTGACCTGCCTGTTGCTGTTCATGGGCGCGATGGGCAAGTCGGCCCAGTTCCTGCTGCACACCTGGTTGCCGGACGCGATGGAAGGCCCGACCCCGGTGTCGGCGCTGATCCACGCCGCGACCATGGTCACCGCCGGCGTCTTCATGGTGGCGCGCCTGTCGCCGCTGTTCGAGCTCGCCCCGAACGCCCAGGCCGTCGTGATGTTCTTCGGGGCGACCACGGCGTTCTTCGCCGCCACGATCGGCCTCGTCCAGAACGACATCAAGCGCATCGTCGCCTACTCGACCTGTTCGCAGCTCGGCTACATGTTCGTGGCGATGGGGGCGGGGGCCTATTCGGTCGGCATGTTCCACCTGTTCACCCACGCCTTCTTCAAGGCGCTGCTGTTCCTGGGCTCCGGCTCGGTGATCTACGCGATGCACCACGAGCAGGACATCCGCAACATGGGCGGCCTCTGGAAGAAGATCCCCTACACCTATGCGGTGATGGTGGTCGGCACCCTGGCCCTGACCGGCTTCCCGCTCACCGCCGGCTATTTCTCCAAGGATGCGATCATCGAGTCCGCCTACGCCTCGCACAATCCGTTCGCGATGTACGGCTTCCTGATGACGATCGTCGCCGCCGGCCTGACCTCGTTCTACTCCTGGCGCCTGATCTTCAAGACCTTCCACGGCGAGCCGCATGACGAGCATCATTACGAGGCCGCGCATGAAGCTCCGCTCTGGATCCTGATCCCGATCGGCGTGCTCGCGGTCGGCTCGTTCGTCGCCGGCCTGCCGTTCAAGGAGCTGTTCGCCGGCCACGGCATCGAGGAGTTCTTCCGCGAATCCGTCAAGATGAACCCGCACATCATCGAGGAGATGCACCACATCCCGCAGGCCATCGCCTTCCTGCCGACGGTGATGATGGTGCTGGGCTTCCTCGTCTCGTACCTGTTCTACATTCGCCGGCCCTATCTGCCGGTCGAGCTCGCGAACACGCAGCCGATGCTGTACCAGTTCCTGCTCAACAAATGGTACTTCGACGAGCTCTACGACATCATCTTCGTCCGTCCGGCGAAGTGGATCGGCTACCAGCTCTGGAAGAAGGGCGACGGCTTCATCATCGACGGCTTCGGCCCCGACGGTGTCTCGGCCCGCGTGCTGGACGTCACCCGCAACGTCGTCAAGATCCAGACCGGCTATCTCTATCACTATGCATTCGCCATGCTGATCGGTGCCGCCGGCCTGATCACCTGGTTCATGTTCGGCTTTGGAGGCCAGTAAATGACAACCTGGCCCATACTTTCGGTCACGACGTTCCTGCCTCTGGTCGGCGCGCTGATCGTCTATCTGAGCCGCGGTGACGACGAGGCCGCCCGGCGCAATTCGCGCTGGATCGCGCTCTGGACCACGCTGATCACCTTCGCGGTGTCGGTGATCCTGGTCATGCGTTTCGACCCCGGCAATCCCGACTTCCAGTTCGTCGAGAAGGCGAACTGGCTCGCCACCGGCATCACCTATCACATGGGCGTCGACGGCATCTCGCTGCCGCTCGTGATCCTCACCACCGCCGTGATGCCGTTCTGCATCATCGCGAGCTGGAAGGCGATCACGAACCGTGTCCGCGAATACATGATGGCGTTCCTGATCCTGGAAACGCTGATGATCGGCACCTTCTCGGCGCTCGATCTCGTGCTGTTCTATTTGTTCTTCGAGGGCGGCCTGATCCCGATGTTCTTGATCATCGGCGTCTGGGGCGGTCCGCGCCGGGTCTATGCCTCGTTCAAGTTCTTCCTCTACACGCTGCTCGGCTCGGTCCTGATGCTGCTCGCCATCATGGCGCTGTACTGGAACGGCGGCACCACCGATATCCCGACCCTGATGCACACCGCCGTGCCGCGGTCGTTGCAGACCTGGGCCTGGCTCGCCTTCTTCGCCTCCTTCGCGGTGAAGATGCCGATGTGGCCGGTGCACACCTGGCTTCCCGACGCGCACGTCGAGGCGCCGACCGCGGGCTCCGTGGTGCTCGCCGCGATCCTGCTGAAGATGGGCGGCTACGGCTTCCTGCGCTTCTCGCTGCCGATGTTCCCGCTGGCCTCGCACGACTTCGCGCCGCTGGTCTTCACGCTCTCGGCCATCGCCATCATCTACACCTCGCTGGTCGCGCTGATGCAGGAGGACATGAAGAAGCTGATCGCGTACTCGTCGGTGGCGCATATGGGCTTCGTCACCATGGGCATCTTCGCCGGCACCATGCAGGGCGTCGCCGGCGGCGTGTTCCAGATGATCTCGCACGGCATCGTCTCCGGCGCGCTGTTCCTCTGCGTCGGCGTCGTCTACGATCGCCTGCACACCCGCGAGATCGCGGCCTATGGCGGCCTCGTCAACCGGATGCCGCTTTATGCGATGACCTTCATGGTGTTCACCATGGCCAATGTCGGTCTGCCCGGCACCAGCGGTTTCGTCGGCGAGTTCATGACGCTGCTCGGCACCTTCAAGGTCTCGATCCCGACCGCGTTCTTCGCCAGCTTCGGCGTGATCCTGTCGGCGGCCTACGCGCTGTGGCTCTACCGCAAGGTCGTGTTCGGGGCGCTGGTCAAGCCGCAGCTGGCGAGCATGAAGGATCTCACCTTGCGGGAGTGCGTCATTCTATTCCCGATGATCGCGCTGACGATCCTGTTCGGCGTCTATCCGAAGCCGGTGCTCGACATGTCGGCCGCCTCGGTCCAGCAACTCGTCAACAATTACAATACCGCCGTGACGGCCGTGAAGGCCGCCGCACTGCTCCAGTGATCGGGCAGGTCAGGATATCGCCATGAGCTTTTCGACTGCAGGTTATCAACTGGCGCCGGTGCTGCCCGAGCTCGTGCTCGCGGTCGGCGCGATGGCGCTTCTGATGCTCGGGGCTTATCGCGGGCAGGAGACGACGAGAACCGTCACCTCTCTGGCGGTGGTGCTCCTGATCGTGGTCGGTGCGCTCGTCTACATGCAGCCCGCGGGCAAGCAGGTGACGTTCGGCGGCAGCTTCATCGTCGACGACTTCGCCCGCTTCATGAAGATCCTGGCCTTGATCGGCTCGGCCGTGACGCTCGTCCTGTCGACAGAGTTCCTGTCCGACCCGTCGCGCCGCATCTTCGAATACGCCATCCTGGTGCTGCTCTCGACCCTCGGCATGATGGTGCTGATTTCGGCCGGCGACCTGATCTCGCTCTATCTCGGTCTCGAATTGATGTCGCTGGCGCTCTACGTCGTCGCGGCCTCCAACCGCGACAACGCCAAGTCGACCGAGGCCGGCTTGAAGTACTTCGTCCTCGGCGCGCTGTCCTCGGGCATGCTGCTCTACGGCGCCTCGCTGGTCTATGGCTTTACCGGCACCGTGAGCTTCACCGGCATTGCCTCGGCCGCGACGATCTCGAATGTCGGCCTTGTGTTCGGCCTCGTCTTCCTGCTTGTCGGCCTCTGCTTCAAGGTTTCGGCCGTGCCGTTCCACATGTGGACGCCTGACGTCTACGAGGGCGCGCCGACCCCGGTCACCGCCTTCTTCGCTTCGGCGCCGAAAGTCGCGGCGCTCGCCGTCTTCACCCGCGTCACGCTGACTGCATTCCCCGGCATCGTCTCGCAGTGGCAGCAGATCCTGGTGTTCGTGTCGATCGCCTCGATGGCGCTCGGCTCCTTCGCCGCGATCGGCCAGAGCAACATCAAGCGCCTGATGGCCTATTCCTCGATCGGCCACATGGGCTTCGCGCTGGTCGGCCTTGCCTCCGGCACGGTGGAAGGCGCGCAGGGCGTCCTGATGTACATCGTGATCTATGTCGCGATGACGCTCGGCTCGTTCTCGATCATTCTCGCCATGAAGCGCAACGGCCAGGCCGTGGAGCAGATCAGCGATTTCGCCGGCCTGTCGCGCACCAATCCGCTGCTCGCCTTCATGTTCGCGATGCTGCTGTTCTCGCTCGCCGGCATCCCGCCGCTCGCCGGCTTCTTCGCCAAATGGTACGTCTTCGTCGCCGCCATCAAGGCGAACCTGTTCACGCTCGCCGTCATTGGCGTGCTGACCAGCGTGGTCGGCGCCTACTATTATCTCGCCATCGTCAAGACGATGTATTTCGACGAGCCGGCCGGGAAGGTCGATCCGGTCAGGATCGAGGTGCGGACGGTGCTGGCGGTGGCCGGCCTGTTCAACATCCTGTTTGCGCTGTTCGCGGGGCCCGTGGTGAGCGTCGCCTCCGCCGCGGCAAAGTCGTTGTTCTAGGATGGCCTTCGCGCTCGGTCCTCGCGCATCGGCCGCGGGCTACAAGCTCGCGGCGTTCGAACGGACCGGCTCGACCAATACCGAGGCGATCGAACACGCCAGGGCCGGCGAGCGCGGCCCGATGTGGTTCGTCACGTCCGAGCAGACCGCCGGCCGCGGCCGACGCCAGCGCGCCTGGATCGCGCCGCGCGGCAATCTCGCCGCCAGCATCCTCGAAGTCATGGACGTCGCCCCCGCCGTCGCCGCCACGCTCGGCTTTGCCGCAGGGCTGGCCGAGGAGGCGGCGCTGCAGAAGGTGAGTCTCGAGGCCGCGCTTCGTCTCGGCGAGGGCCGGCCCCGCTACGCCCTGAAATGGCCGAATGACGTGCTCGCCGGCGGCAAGAAGCTGGTCGGGATCGGCCTTGAGGCCGAGGCCGTCAATGGCGGCCTCGCCGTCGTCGTCGGCATCGGCACCAACGTGGTCGCCGCGCCGGAGGGCACGCCGACGCCCGCGGTGTCACTGGCCGCGCTCGGGGTCCAGATCAGCGCGGAGGAGCTGTTCACGGCCCTGTCTGATGCCTGGGTCGAGTTCCGGGGCATCTGGGACAATGGCCGCGGCTTTGCCGAGATCCGCAAGCTCTGGCTGGAGCGCGCCGCCGGCCTCGGCGAGAAGGTTGCGATCCACACGGGAACGACGACGCTGGAAGGCGTTTTTGACACGATCGACGACACCGGCTGCCTGATCGTCCGTAACCCGGAGGGCCGCCTCGTGCCGGTGGCGGCCGGCGAGGTGTTCTTCGGCCCGGTCGCCTCGGTGGGAGCTGCGTGATGGCAAGGCCCGACGAACTGGTGTTTGCGCCGCTCGGCGGCGTCGGCGAGATCGGCATGAATCTGTCGATCTACGGCCTCGGTAACCGCCACCAGCGGTCTTGGTTGGCGGTCGATCTCGGCGTCTCCTTCGGCGATGAGGAGCATCTGCCGGGCATCGACCTGATCATGCCCGACATCTCCTTCCTGGAGAAGGAGCGCAAGAACCTGATGGGCCTGGTGCTGACCCACGCCCATGAGGACCATTTCGGCGCTATCATCGACCTCTGGCCGAAGCTGAAATGCCCGATCTACGCCACCAGGTTCAGCGCCGCGCTGTTCGAGGCCAAATGCGCCGCCGAGCGCAACGCGCCCGAGATTCCGGTCACCGTGGTGCCCTCAGGCGGCCGTGTCGATATCGGCCCGTTCAACGTCGAGTTCATCCCCGTCGCGCATTCGATTCCCGAAGCGCATGCGCTGGCGATCCACACCGAAGCCGGCATCGTGCTGCACACCGGCGACTGGAAGATCGACCCGACCCCGACGCTTGGAGCCCCGACGGACGAGAAGCGGCTGCGCGAATTGGGCGAAGAGGGCGTGCTCGCCCTGATCGGCGATTCCACCAATGCCGTGCGCGACGGCCGTTCGCCGTCGGAGGCCGAAGTCGCCCGAACCATCATCGACCTCGTCAAATCCGCCAAGGGCCGCGTCGCGGTGACCACGTTCGCCTCCAACGTTGCCCGCGTCAAAGCGGTGGCTGATGCCGCGAAAGCCGCCGACCGCGAGGTGGTCGTGGTCGGCCGCGCCATGGAGCGCGTGGTGCAGGTCGCGCGCGAGACTGGCTATCTCGACGGCGTGCAGAACTTCCGCTCGCCCGAGGTCTATGGCCACCTGCCGCAGGACAAGGTGTTGGCGCTGTGCACCGGAAGCCAGGGCGAGCCGCGCGCCGCGCTGGCCCGCATCGCCAATGACGACCATCCCGAAATCACGCTGAACCGCGGCGACAGCGTCATCTTCTCCTCGCGTACCATTCCCGGCAACGAGAAGGCGGTCGGCTCGATCATCAACAATCTGGTGCTGCAGGGTGTCGAGGTCATCACCGACCGCGATGCTCTCGTCCATGTCTCCGGCCATCCCCGCCGCGACGAGCTGCGCGACATGATCTCCTGGGTGAAGCCGCAGCTCCTGATCCCCGTCCACGGCGAGGCGCTGCATCTGCACGAGCACGCCAAGCTCGCCCGCGCCGCCGGCGTGCCGCGCGTGCTGGTCTGCCGCAACGGCGACCTCGTCAAGCTCGGTCCCGGCGATCCCGGCATCGTCGGCGAGGTGCCATCGGGGCGTCTCTACAAGGACGGCACGATCCTGGAAGACTCCAAATCCCGTGCCGTCGTGGAGCGGCGCCGCATGGGCTTTTCCGGCTGCGCCTTCGTCGCCATCGCCATGACCGCGCAGGGTGAGCTCGCCGGCGATCCCGAGCTCGATCTGGTCGGCATCCCCGAGAAGAACAGGGCCGGCGAGCCCTTCGATGACATCGTCTTCGATGCCGTGATGTCGACCATCGAAGGCCTGCCGAGGGCGCGCCGGCGCGATCCGGACGCCTTGGCCGAGTCGGTGCGACGCGCTGTCCGGGCCGTGATCAACGAACATTGGGGCAAAAAGCCCCCCTGTCTGGTACATGTACTGACAGTATAGGGAGGGGAACATGTTGGGCCGGCTCAACCATGTCGCGATCGCGACCAAGGACGCGGTCAAGGCCGCGAAGATCTACGGTGCGGCCTTCGGCGCCCAGATTTCCGAGGCCGTGCCGCTGCCCGAGCACGGCGTCACCACCGTGTTCGCGACCCTGCCCAACACCAAGATCGAGTTCATCGAGCCGCTCGGCGAGGCCTCGCCGATCGCGAAGTTCATCGAGCGCAATCCCGACGGCGCTATCCATCACGTCTGTTACGAGGTCGTCGACATCATCGCCTCGCGCGACACGCTGGTGAAGGAGGGCGCCAGGGTGCTCGGCGACGGCGTGCCGAAGATCGGCGCCCATGGCAAGCCGGTGCTGTTCCTGCACCCCAAGGATTTTTCCGGCGCCCTGGTCGAGATCGAGCAGGCATAAGGCCGCGTCATGGCCATTCAGATTTCAACCTGGCTCGCGATCTATTTCGTGCTGTGGTGGGTCATGCTGTTCGTGACGCTGCCGTTCGGCGTGCGCAGCCAGCACGAGGACGGTGTCGGCGCGCCCGGCACCGACCCCGGTGCTCCCATCCTCACCCGCATGGGGCACAAGCTGATCTGGACCACGATCATCTCGGCGATCGTGTTCGGCATCGGCCTTGCGGCCTACCACGCCGGCTATCTCTCGATCGAGCGCCTGTCGAAGATGATGGGCATGCCGTTTTAGTTTCACCTCTTCCGCTCGGGGAGAGGTGGAGTACCTCGGCGATAGACTTTGCTTGATCGCGTCACTCGCCTAGAATTTTGCGATTTTTCTGTTGGGGGGAACGAATGACATTTCAACGTATCGTCATTGCGCTTCTGGTGCTGATCGTCGCCGGCATCGGTGCCATCGGCTATTTCGAATGGCGGATGGCCGTGCAGGTGCGCACGCTCAAAGCCTTCGTCGAAGGTTATGTCTTCAACGAGGCCGTGCTGGCCTGCGAGCAGGCCACGAGCTCGACGCCGTTCAAATGGAACGGCGGCAAGAGCACCTCCGTGATCGGCCTGAACTCGGTCAAAACTGACAAATACACCGTCAGCGCCAGCTACACGCTGGTGGCTGACAGTGTCTATTGCGATTACGATCCGATCAAGAGAAAGGCCGACATCGGCTCCAGCTTCCTGGAGCGGGAGACTTTCTAGCTAGATCGCGCGGCGTTGCCGGCCGGCGACGAGACCGTAGACGAACAGCACGATGATCGCGCCGACCACGGCCCCGATGAGGCCCGCGCCCTCGCCAGGGCGATACCAGCCCAGCGCTTGGCCGAGGTAGGACGCGACGAAGGCGCCGACGATGCCGAGGATGGTCGTCAGGATGAAGCCGGATGGTTCGTTGTCGCCGGGCATGATGAACTTGGCGATCACGCCGGCGATGAAGCCGATGATGATGGTCCAAAGAATGCTCATAGTGACACCTTTTCGAGTTGAGCCGCTGCTTCTACGCGGTGGGCAGCCGTCCATCCGGCGTGTACTTGTCGATGGCGGAAGGAAGCTCGCGGGTGAGCCGTGAGACGATCTCGTCCTGGGAAAGCCCGGTCTGCTGGGCGAGCTTTTCGAGGACGTCGTTGCCAATGGCCTGCTTGAGCTCCGGCGAGGAGATCTCCTTGTTGGGGCCGGGCTTCACCCAGGAATCGGCAACCTCGCCTTGCCCGTTCTGGTTGAATCGCTCCAGGAGCTCGCCAATGCCGCCATTGAGCAGGCCTCCGACTCCGCCGGCGCCCAGCATGCCGCCGAGATTGCCGAGCATGCCGCCGAGCGGCTGCTGGCCGCCCGCAGGCGAGCCGCTCCCTGCGCCTTTCAGCAGCTCAGCCAGCTTGTCACGATTCTGATATCCGGCGATGGCCAGCATTGCCAGAAGGGCGGTCATGGAGGGCATTCCGCGACCCATCGGTTGGCTCCCTTTTTGAAGGTCAGAAACGAAAAAACTGTCTCGGCCTGCTTGGGTTCCTCCGTCGGCCAATCGCGGCTCGCGACCAAGCGTCTCAGCGGGTTGCCCGACGCCCGGAGCCGTGCGGGCCGGGTGCTGCGCGCCCGGGTGGCGGACCGCGCCGATTGCGACTACGATCCGATCAAAACAATGGCCTGGATCGGCCCCGCGCGCTGCAGCATCGGGAGGAATGATCCGGTCCAGACAGGGGATGTGATCGTCATGGGCGGGGACCGGGCAGGGGATTACCGAATTCTGCATGAAGGCGAGTTGCGCCACTACCTGGCGGGCGTCTCCGAACTTGGGGCATTGCTCGGCGGCGAGCCGGCTACGTGGGCGATCACCGAGGTCGGGGACGGCAACCTCAACCTGGTCTTCATCGTCAAGGGTGCGCAGGGCGGCATCGCGGTGAAGCAGGCGCTGCCCTACGTCCGCCTCGTCGGCGAGAGCTGGCCCTTGCCGCTGTCGCGCGCCCATTACGAATATCTCGCGCTGTCGCGTCAGGCCCAGCTCGCACCCGGCCTGGTGCCGGCCGTGCTGCATCACAACGAAGCCCTGGCGCTGACGGTGATGGAGCTGCTCGAGCCCCACATCATCATGCGCAAGGGGCTGGTCGCGGCAACGCGCTATCCGCGTTTCGTGGACGATATCACGACCTTCATGGCGCGGACGCTGTTCTTCACCTCCGACCTCGCGCTATCGGCGGCCGAGAAGAAGGAGGCCATCGCGGCCTTTGCCGGCAACCACGCGCTCTGCAAGATCACCGAGGACCTGATCTTCACCGATCCCTACCGCATCGCCGAGCAGAACCGCTGGACCGCGCCCTATCTCGATGGCCTCGCCGCGAGCCTGCGCGAGGATCTGGAGCTGCACGTCGCGGTCTCCCGGCTGAAGCTGAAATTCATGGCAAGCCCGGACGCGCTGATCCATGGCGACCTCCACACCGGCTCGATCATGGTCACGGACAGCCAGACCCGGGTGATCGACCCGGAATTCGCATTCTACGGTCCCATGGGCTTCGACGTCGGCGCCGTGCTGGCCAATCTCCTGATGGCCTATTTCGCCTCTGCCGGCCACGAGCGCGCCCCGGGCGAACGGGCGGCCTTCGAGGCCTGGGTGCTGGAGACGGTCGAGCAGGTCTGGACCGAGTTCGCCCGAAAGTTCCTCGCCCTCTGGCGCGCCGGCGGCATCGGCGACGCCTATCCGCCCTCGCTCTTTCCCGGCGAGAAGGGGGCGGCGCGGCTGGAGGCCGAGCGGCAGGCCTACATGCAGCGCCTGTTCACTGATGCGGTCGGGTTCGCCGCTGCAAAAATCATCCGCCGCATCTTCGGCCTCGCCCACAATATCGATTTCGAGCTGATCGAGGACGCGCGCGTGCGGGCGGTCAGCGAAGCCCGTGCCGTGCGGCTGGCGAGGGCGATGATGGTGGATACGGCGTCGTTCCGGACCATCGCGGATGTGACGAATGCCGCGCGAAAATTGCGGGACTGGCTGCCGGAAGTGTCGGGCTGAACCAGCCACATGGCGAGGAGCCCGCCCCACGCTCCGTCATTGCGAGATGACATCGTCGCCGGAACGTTAGTAAAGCCGCATCGGCAGCAGGACGCCGTCCGCGCCGGCCAGCAGACCCCAGGTCTCGTTGGCCGCGACCTCGAACTCCCGGCTCTCGGCCGCGCCGCCCCCGACCGCGAGAGTCACCTTGTACCTGCCTGGCGGCAGATCGAGCTTCTGGCTGTCCGGCAATTCGCCTGCGGCACCGTCGGAATTCGCCAGTTCTTCGCCGGCGTGCGCCGCCAGTTTGATGGTCTGGTCGGCGACGGTGATCAGTGCCGCTTCATCCGTCTTGTTGCCGAGCATCAGCCTCGCTTGCCCGGGCTTGGGCAGGAGGCCGATGGTCGCCGGGGCGAATTTGCGCCTCGACAGCTCGGCAATTGTCTTGCCGTCCTGACGTGAGAGCCGGAGCAGGACCGGTCCTTCTCTCGTCAGGAATGTGATCGCGGCCCGGTCCGGCTCTGCCACGGCATCGTCTTCCTCCGTCCAGCCACGCTTGCCGAGTGCGTCGCGATAGAAGCCGAGCACAGAAGCGATATCGCGCGGCGTCTCGGCGTAGATCGACTGAATCTGCGGCGAAGCTTTCGCCGTCGCGAGGGCCCAGCCTTCGGGCAGTGGCAGGCCGGTATGCTCGGAGAGCTTGGCTTCGAAATGCGCTCCCGCACCGCGCGCCATCATCCCGACGGGGATGCTGAGCAGTCGTTCGGCGAAATTGTCCAGCGTGTCATGGCGCCGGACCGCCCACCAGGTCTGGTCGACATTGTCGTTCAAGCCGGAGGTGCGACTCCAGCCGAACTGGATAGTGTCTGTCGCGCTCTCTCCACCGAGGCTGGCCGCGACCGGATGCGCCAGCACGGCCGTAGCAACGACCAGACCGGTGGCGAGCAGGGCAGCTAGCTTTCGGCGATGCATTCTTCCGCGATCCCTTGGGGCTCAGATAATGATCCTGAGCTTGGTCGCGTTGATCACGAAAAATGTTCATCGATCCTGGTCGTCCGATGGCGCACCGCGTCAAAGGCCCCTCCGAAGGAGTGCCTCAGGAACCGGCATCATTTGCCGTCAAAACGAAGCTTGCTTTCGGCAGGCGACGAATGATCAAATCACTCATCGGAATACGCCTGCGTCGGGGGGATACATGATGTTCAAGACCATCGCGATCGTTGCCGGTTTGGGACTGGCGCTCGCCGCCACAGCCGAGGCGCAGACGCCGCGCAAGGGCGGAACCATCCGCATGACGGCGCCCTACGGCTCGAGCTTCACTAGCCTCGACATTCACACCACCCAGCGCGCCCAGGACGAAATCTACGCCAAGGCCCTGCACCGCTCGCTCTACATCTGGAATTCGGCGGAAGGAAAGCCGGTGCTGGAACTCGCCAAGGAGGACGTGGTCTCGGGCGGAGGCCTCGTTCACACCTTCAAGCTGCGCGACGACGCCTATTTCCACAGCGGCCGCAAGATGACCGCCGACGACATCATCTGGTCCTACAACCGCATCATGGACGGCAGCAAAGCCTATCCCGGCGCGCGTTACGTCCGCGTGATCGAGGGCGCAGCCGCGGTGGAGAAAGGCCAGGCCAAGGAGATCTCCGGCCTGAAGAAGATCGATGACTTCACCGTCGAGATGAAGCTGACCGAGAAGGTCGATCCCGGCTTCTACTTCTTCACCGCGCTGACCTCGATCTATCCCGCCGACGAGGCCGCCAAGGAAAGCTTCATCCAGAAGCCGATCGGTCTCGGTCCGTTCAAGTTCGTCGAGCACGTGCCGGGATCGCGCATCGTCCTGGAACGCTGGGACCGGTTCTATAAGCCGGGCAAGCCCTATGCCGACAAGATCGTGGTGTCGGTGATGGGCGAGGCCGCGGCGCGCGACGTCGCCTTCCGCAACAAGGAGATCGACACCTCGGTGCTGGGACCTGCGCAATACGTCGCCTACCAGTCCGACGCCGACCTCAAGGGCACCATCGTCGAGGTCGCCGAGGTTTTTACGCGCTACATGGGGATGAATCCCAACTTCAAGCCGTTCTCCGACAAGCGCGTGAGACAGGCGATCAATTACGCCATCGATACCGACTTGATCATCAACAAGCTGGTCAAGGGCAAGGCCTATCGCGCCACCAGCTGGCTGCCGCTGACCTCGCCGGCCTACGACAAGGCGATGAAGCCTTACCCCTTCGATCCCGCCAAGGCCAAGCAATTGCTCACCGAGGCCGGCTACGCATCCGGATTCGAGTTCGAATGGACCACCAGCCAGAATGAAAGCTGGGGCCTGCCGATCGTCTCGGCCGTCATTCCGATGCTGGACAAGGTGGGCATCAAGGCCAAGGTCAAGCAGGTCGAGACCGCGGTGCTGGCGGAGGTGGTGCGCACCGGCGACTACCAGGCCTTCATCTATTCCCAGGCAAGCGGCCCGGATCCTCAGGCCGCGCTGAAATGCTTCCATTCGGCGACGCCGCAGGCGGCCTGCAACTACACGACCTACAAGAATCCCGACTTCGACAAGATCCTCGATGAGGCCGGCCAGACGGACGACATGGCCAAGCGTATCCAGTTGCTGCAGAAGGCCAATGCGCTGCTCTACGAGGAGGCCCCGGTCTGGTTCTTCAACTACAACAAGGCGGTCATGGCAGTGCAGCCCTGGCTCAAGGGAATTCAGCTCAACGCGACGGAGCTGACCCACCAGAACGTCGAGGATCTCTGGGTCGACGAGACCTCGCCCGCGAAGTGACATGCGCGCTCCCTCCGGCGCGACCGGCGAGGGGGGAGCGGAGAAAAAGTTGAGATGCTCGCGTTCCTGATCCGCCGCGTCCTGCAGACCATTCCGACCGTGCTCGCCGTGGTGCTGCTGGTATTCGTGCTGTTCAGCGTCGTTCCCGGCAGCATCGTCTCGAGCATGAGCGACGACAGCGATCCGCAGGTCGAGCTGCGCATGAAGAAGCAGCTCGGCCTCGATCAGCCCGTCTATATGCGTTTCGGCGCCTACATCGCCGGGCTCGCGACCGGCGATTTCGGAACCTCGTTCCGGACCCGTGAGCCTGTCACGACCATGATCGCCAAGCGGGCGTGGCCGACGCTGCAGCTGATCTTCGCATCCATGGCGTTCGCGATATTGCTCGGCGTGCCGCTCGGCTTCGTCGCGGCCTTGCGGCCGGGCAGCCTCGTCGACACCGTCTCGATGATGCTGGCGGTGTCGGGCCTGTCATTGGCCAAGTTCTGGCTCGGACTGCTCTTGATGTACCTGTTCGCGCTCAAGCTCGGCTGGCTGCCGAGCTTCGGCTATGGCGACGGCGGCCTCAAATACCTGATCCTGCCTGCCGTGACGCTCGGCGTCTCGCCGATGGCGCTGCTGGCGCGGACGACGCGCGCCGCGGTGCTCGAGATCATGACCGCGGATTTCGTCCGCACCGCGCGCTCGAAGGGCATGAGCGAGACCAGGGTGGTCAAGTGGCACGTGATGCGCAACGCGCTCGTCCTCATCCTCACGACCATGGGCCTGCAATTCGGCGCGCTGATGGGGCAGGCGGTCGTGGTCGAGAAGCTGTTCTCCTGGCCGGGCATCGGCTCGCTGCTGGTCGACAGCGTGCTCCAGCGCGACATTCCCGCCGTCCAGGGCTCCATCCTGGTCGTGGTGCTGTTCTTTCTCGCGATCAATCTCCTGATCGACGTGCTCTACGGCGTGATCGATCCCAGGATCAGATACGCATGAAGCTCCGCGCCAATCTCGTCATCGGGGGAGCGTTGTTCGCGCTGGCGATCGTCGTCGGCCTGCTCGCGCCGTGGCTGGCCCACACCGATCCGGTCATGGACGCCAACCTCATGAATGCGGAGGAGCCCCCGAGCTGGACCTGGTGGTTCGGCACCGACGCGCAGGGCCGCGACATCTATTCCCGCGTCCTCTACGGCGCGCGCGTCTCGCTGACGGTCGGCATCGTCTCCCAGCTCATCAACAGCGTCATCGGCGTGGCGCTCGGCCTCAGCGCCGGCTATTTCGGCGGCTGGTGGGACGATGTCGTCAATGCCCTGACCAATCTCATGCTCGCGATCCCCTCGCTGATCTTCGCGCTCGCCATCATGGCGGTGCTTGGTCCCGGCCTGACCAGCCTCCTGATCGCGCTCGGGCTAACCAATTGGTCGTTCACCTGCCGCCTCGCACGGGCCTCGGCACTGTCGCTGCGGAGCCAGGGCTATGTGCAGGCGGCCACCGTGCTCGGCTATGGTGATATCCGCATCATGATCACGCAGCTCCTGCCGAACATGCTGGGGCCGATCGTCGTCATCGGCACGCTGGGCATGGGCAGCGCGGTCCTGTCGGAGGCCGCATTGTCGTTCCTGGGCCTCGGCGTCCGCCCGCCGTTTCCGAGCTGGGGCAGCATGCTGTCGGAGGCGCGCGAGCAGATCACGACGGCGCCGTGGCTTTCGATTTTTCCGGGCCTTGCCATCTTCCTGACCGTGCTCGGCCTCAATCTGCTCGGCGATGGCCTGCGCGACATTCTCGATCCGCAATCGCGGAGCCGGCGGACATGACCGGCGCGCCGCTGCTCGAGGTCGAGGATCTCCGCATCGATCTCGATGACGGAGCGAGGCGCGTTGCGGCGGCCGAAGGCATTTCGTTCCGCATCGATCGTGGCGAGACCTTCGGCCTGGTCGGCGAATCCGGTTGCGGCAAGAGCATCACCGCGCTCGCCTTGATCGGCCTGCTGCGGACGCCCTTGTCGATCGGCGGCGGCGTCATCCGGTTCGACGGACGGGAGATCCAGCAGCTGTCTGCCGCGAGGCAACGGCAGCTGCGCGGCAATCGCATCGCCATGATCTTCCAGGAGCCGATGACGGCGCTGAACCCGGTCTCGCCGGTCGGGCGGCAGATCGCCGAGATGTTCGTGCTGCACAAGGGCAAGAGCTGGCGGGAGGCGAGCCAGCTGGCGGTCGAGGCGCTCGCGAGCGTCCGCGTCCCCGCGCCGGAGCGGCGCGTGAAGGACTATCCTCACCAGCTGTCCGGCGGGATGCGCCAGCGCGTCATGATCGCGATTGCGCTGGCCTGCGGTCCGGACCTCTTGATCGCCGACGAGCCGACCACGGCGCTCGACGTCACCGTGCAGGCGGAGATCATCGAGCTGATGCGCAATCTGTGCGCCGAGCGCGGAACGGCGATCCTGATGATCAGCCACGATCTCGGCCTCGTCGCCAATGTCTGCCGCCGCGTCGCCGTCATGTATGCCGGCCGCATCGTCGAGGAGCGCGGCTCGGCCGACATCTTCCGAGCGCCGTCCCATCCTTATACGCAGGGCCTCGTCGACTCGCTGCCGCGGCTCGGCAGCCGTGCTGCGCTCGGCCGCAGCAGGCTGAAGGAGATCGCGGGCGTCGTGCCGGCGATCACGCGCTTCCCCGATGGCTGCCGGTTCAATCCGCGTTGCGCGCGGGCGACGGATATTTGCCGAACCACTGCGCCGCAGGCGGATCGGCTGGAGGCGGGCGGTTTCGTCCGGTGTCACCACCATGCATGAACCGCAGGCGAGAGCGGACGACGATGTGATCCTCAGCGTGGAGGATCTCGCCGTCCATTTTCCGCTCGGGGGCGGCCTGCTGGGCCGTAACAGGCGGCTGCTCCGCGCCGTCGACGGCGTCAACCTCAAGCTGAAGCGCGGCGAATGCCTCGGCCTCGTCGGCGAATCCGGCTCGGGCAAGTCGACGGTCGCCTTGTCGATTCTCGGCCTGGTGACGCCGACGCGCGGCCGCATCGTGCTGGACGGGCAGGTCGTTACCAACCGGCAATCTGGTGACCGTAAGGCGCTCGCCCGCATCGTGCAGATCGTGTTCCAGGATCCCTACGCTTCGCTCAATCCGCGCCAGACCGTTCGCCGCACGTTGGAGGATCCCCTGCGCGTGCACGGCGTGACCGCGAAAAGCGAGATCGAGGACCGCGTCGCGACGATGCTGAGGCATGTCGGGCTGCGCCCCGAGCAGGCCGACCGTTACCCGCACGAATTCTCCGGCGGCCAGCGCCAGCGCATCGGCATCGCCCGCGCGCTGATCCTTAAGCCCAAGATCGTCATCTGCGACGAGCCGGTCTCGGCGCTCGATGTCTCGATCCGCGCCCAGATCATCAATCTGTTGCTGGAATTGAAGGACACGCTCGGCCTCTCCTACATCATGATCAGCCATGACCTCGGCGTCGTCGAGCACATGAGCGACCGCGTCGCCGTGATGTATCTCGGCCGCATCGTGGAGAACGGCGACTGGCGCGAGATCTTCGAACGTCCCGCGCATCCCTATACGCAGGCCCTGATCGCCGCCATCCCCGATCCGCTGCGCCATGCCCCGCTGGCAACGACCGGCGGCGATCTGCCCAACCCGCTCAACCCGCCGAACGGCTGCGCCTTCAGCCCGCGATGTCGATATGCGGAGGCGGTGTGCCGGAGCGAGCCGGGGCCCACGCTGGAGACGCGGGCGGATGGACATGAGGTCAGGTGCTGGCGGAGCGGGGAGATTGCGGGGCGGATGGCGCTTATCTCGACCGACGGCTGATGCACCGAAGGGTGCTGCCTTGCAACTACGGTCGAACGGCCGTGACTTCGACCTCGATCAGCGCGTCGGGACGAGCCAACGCGGCAACGACGATGACGGTCACCGCTGCGGGGCTCTCCGAGCCCCAGCGCGCGCGGCGCCCTTGGCCAAGTGATAGCCAATCCAATCATAGATCGATCCCGTGGAATCCGCAGCGGTCGTGACCATGGCGCTGACCCTGTCATTCCTCGCAACGCTATATCCATCGTGGCGAGCTGCGCGGCTCGACCCTGTCGAGGGTCTACGACAGCGGGGCTAGAGCATGATCCGGAAAGGTGTGTCGCGGTTTTCCGAAAATTCATGCTCGAACAACAACCTGAAGCGCGATGACGTTTCATCCAAATCGCATCGCGCTTTAGTCACGGCAACGACGCGCGGAGGCGATCTGGCGGGCGCGTTTATGGGATGGATATTTCGCCTTCCGGTCCAACTCTGACCTCTGGCGAAGGCGGTTTCTGCGCGGCTATCAGGAGCATAGTGGACCGCATCCGCGCTCGGCGCGAGTTTAGGGACACGCGGAATCTCGTGATCAATCAGATCATTATCGCACGTGACCCGGAGCGGACGTCTTGCGCGCTAGCTGGCGGCCATGCGGCCCCCTTTGTGCCGAACATGGTAGAGCGCCGTCTGCGGTTAGCTGACCGGATGTTTTCGTGCCACAGTTCGTCGTCTTTTGCGGGGAGCTGACGGAAACCAGTTGGCCTTTGACCGAGATCAAGCTACTCGTAGCTCATGAGGAAGGACAAGACTTTTCGGCTTGTTCTGATCAAGCCGTCACATTACGACGACGATGGCTATGTCATTCGATGGTGGCGCGGCGGCCTGCCTTCGAATTCGCTGGCCTGTCTTTACGGCATTGCGCTCGATTGTCGCGAGCGCGGGGTTCTCGGGCCCGATTTTAACATCGAGATCGACGCCATCGATGAGACCAACTGGAAGGTGCGCGTCGCGGATCTGGCGCGCGCGATCAAGGCCGCCGAGGCCGGCATGGTGATGCTGGTCGGGGTCCAGTCCAACCAGTTTCCACGATCGCTCGATCTGGCGAGACAGTTTCGCAAGCTCGGAATCCAGGTTGCGATCGGCGGCTTCCATGTGTCCGGCACGCTTTCGATGTTGCCGGAGCGCGATCCCGGCGTTCAGGAGATGATGGACCTCGGCGTGTCGGTCTTCGCGGGCGAAGCCGAAGGGCGGCTCGAGGAGCTGTTGCAGGATGCGGTCGCCGGACGATTGCGGCCTCTCTACAACTACATCGACGATCTGCCACACCTGGAAAGCCAGCCTTTGCCGATCATTCCCCGCCAGCAGATCGGACGGGTCATCGGCCACACCACGAGCTTCGACGCCGGGCGCGGCTGCCCGTTCCAATGCTCGTTCTGCACCATCATCAACGTGCAGGGCCGCAAGTCGCGACGCCGCAGCGCCGACGATATCGAGGCCGTGATCCGCGCCAACGTCGCTCAGGGCGTCTTCGCCTTCTTTCTCACCGACGACAATTTTGCGCGCAACAAGGATTGGGAGATTTTGCTCGATCGCATCATCGCGCTGCGCGAGAAGGAGGGCTGGGACCTCCGTTTCACGATCCAGGTCGACACGCTCTGCCACAAGCTGCCCAACTTCATCGAGAAATGCGCCAAGGCCGGTGTCCGGCGATGCTTCATCGGCCTTGAAAACATCAATCCGGACAGTCTGCTCGGCGCCAAGAAGCGGCAGAACAAGATCACCGACTATCGCGAGATGATGATGGCCTGGAAGAAGGCCAGGATCATGACCGTCGGCGGTTACATCATCGGCTTTCCCAACGACACACCGGAATCGATCGTCCGCGACATCGAGATCATCAAGCATGAGCTGCCGATCGACATGCTGGAGTTCTTCTTCCTGACGCCGCTGCCGGGCTCGGAAGACCACAAGACGCTCTACCTGAAGCGCGTCGCGATGGATGCGGACCTCAACAAGTACGACCTGGACCACGTCACGACGGACCACCCCGCCATGTCCAGGGCGGACTGGGAGCGCGCCGTCGAGCTCGCCTGGAACACCTATTACAGCTGGGAGCACATCGAGACGCTGATGCGGCGTGCCGCGGCGATGGGCAACAATGTCGGCAAGATCGGCACCTACGCGCTCTATTTCAAAGGCTACCATCCCATCGAGCGCGTCCATCCGCTCGAAGGGGGTGTGCTGCGGCTGAAGAGCCGCGACGAGCGCCGTCCGCATCTGCCGGTCGAGCCGGCCTGGTCGTTTTATCCTCGCTATGCCGCGGAGACGGTCGCGAAGGCCGTACAATGGGCTTCGCTCGCTCTGCGCCTCCAGCGGCTGGCACGCAAGGTCAAGTCGGATCCGCACCGGCTCGCCTATGTCGATGCGGCGATCACACCGCAGGCCGACGAGACCGTGAGCCTGGATTTGTACAAGACGCGGTCCAGCCAGGCGTTTCTCGATCAGCGGCGGCATATCGAAGAGGCACAGAAAGCCAAGTTGGCCGGGGGATAGTGATTTCTCACCGCCGCGCGAATCATCCAATCAAATTGACCGATGTCCAGTTGCGCGCCGAACGGCCCCAAAACCATCACTTCGGCTGTGCCCCAAGCTGACCAAAGACGAGTCGCCGCCATATCGGCCTTCTACGGGACAGCAGACATGGCACCATGGTTGCGCTGACCGCCGTTATTGACCGGTGCGCAGCGCGCCTTTTGACCCGTCGCGGGCGACAGGCTTCGCACTCAGACGTGTATCAGGCGCGCGCCGGCCATTTCAGCTACGGCCAAGGCGCACATATGACTCGCCCGGAAACTGCAGAGGATATCCGCGTTGTATCGCCTGGCTTTGGCTTTCAACAGATTCGTCGCCCGTAGGTCCTTGCGCATCAAGCTCCACAATTGCTGGACGCGCGATGGTGATTTGCGATGCCGCAGAGATTTAGCATCCCCGCACCTGGATAACAATTAACTTCGGAGAACAAGGAAGGCCCCCCGAAGGCGGGCGCAATGAATATGTGCGATGCGAATTTCACGTCATGTTTCTTCGTCAAGAATTGTACGTACTTTCTCCGCCAGACCACGAAAGGTGAATGGTTTGCTCAACAGGTTGATCCCCGCATCAAGCCGACCGTTGTGGATTATCGCGTTGCGTGTGTAGCCGGTTGTGAATAGGACCTTGATGGTTGGGTGCAAGCGCCTAGCGTGATCGGCGATATTTTTCCCGGTAAGGCCATCCGGCAATATAACGTCCGTGAAGAGAAGATCGATGGATCGAGAGGATTCAAGAAAGCCAATGGCCGAGGCTGCATCGGCCGCTTCGAAAACTTGATATCCCAAGTCGCGGAGCACACCGGATGAATACGCGCGCAGATCGTCATGGTCTTCTACAACTAGGATAGCTTCGTTTCCCCTCAACAGCGCTGCGGTCGGGATGCTGCGATCTTCCTGCTTGTCGGGTTCCGTCTGCGATCGAGGAAGATAGAGTTTGACCGTCGTGCCCTGATCCGGCTCGCTGTAAATCCGAATGTGGCCACCTGTCTGTCGCACGAACCCGTAAACTTGACTGAGTCCCAACCCGGTTCCTTTGCCGACCTCCTTGGTCGTAAAGAACGGCTCGAAAACGCGATCGATGGTTGCGCTATCCATTCCGGTTCCGGTGTCCGTAACTGCGACCAAAACGTACTGGCCGGGAGGGACAGGCTCTGGCAGCGCGGCAACATACTCATCATCCAGCCAAGTGTTGCCTGTTTCGATTGTAAGTCGTCCTCCGCCGGGCATCGCATCTCGCGCATTGACCACCAGATTGAGGATGCCGTGTTCCAGCTCGGATGCATCAGCAAAGGCGCTCCACAAACCTGCATTGCCCACTATCTCAAGTCTGATTTGCTCCCCTAAAGTACTCTTGAGCAGTTCGGTCATTCCGCCGAGCAAACGATCTACATTAATCGGCTTTGGATCTAGCGGTTGCCGACGTGAAAACGCTAGCAAGCGGGCGGTGAGTGTCGCCGCGCGCTGCGATGCATGATGCGCCATTGCCTGCGCTCGCATGATGCGTCCAAACTGTGGTGCATCGGCCATGCTCGCGATCTGCCGTCCGATCGTTTCAAGACCGCCCATTATTACCGTAAGCAGGTTGTTAAAGTCGTGTGCAACACCGCCGGTAAGTTGACCAATCGCCTCAAGCTTTTGGGCTTGGCGCAGGGCCGCTTCCGCCTCCGTCCGACGCGCGATTTCTTCCGCTACACGCTGTTCCAACGTCGCATTGAGTTGCTGAAGTCTCAACGAGGTCGCGGAGACGTCCTTACGGGCGCCATCAAGTGCGCGCGCAAGGTGCGTTGCGTGAGCCGCGGCCTCTGTGGCGGAACGTTCCCGTGCCAGTGCTATATGAACGCGTGCTTCGCTTTTCAGTAGCTCGATCAAAAGCGGCAGGCCGAACTCGATATCATTCCAGCGAATATCCATGTTCTTGCCGACGAACACCAAGAGTGCCGCATTGACCGAACGAGCAACGGCGGGAACGAGCGTGTTGACGTCGGGAAATGCTACTTCTCCGGAGAACTCGCAGCAACTTGACGCGCGCCTTAAAAACGCTCGCCAAGATCTTCCACCGGGCAGTCGCTGGTCAAATCCCAGAGCTGGCGTAAAACTGCCTGTTTCTTCATCTTTCAAGAAAATGAGGAAGGCATCGGCTGCCATTTTCCTGGCTAGCCGCGCTGAAGCTTCCTGCCTTCCGCTGGCGTTGGCAAATTCGTTTAAAAGGTGAGCCCCGGCATCTTCCAATTGATCTACTCGGGAAAGACGCAAACGACCGCAGTGCAGTTGTGAAAGCCACTGAACTGCCCTTCCGCCCGGGCTATCTGACCGTGAGTGTTACACCCCGTCAACGGCACTTCGGAAAATCGCTCTTGCAGGCTTGAGAGTTCCGACCCGAACTCATCCCCCATCCGCAGGCGAGTAGCAACGCAGTCAAAGAAGAGGGCCGCGGCTGGAGGACCGCCTAACGCATCCAAGGCGACGTTTGCCGCTTGCTTCGCAGCAGAAACTGCGGAAGCGGTGCTCGTCCTCATAATTCGCACAATTGACCCAACGGGGACCTCAGCGGCGCACATGACTGCGCCTTCTGCATCGACAGCCAGAGGTACCCGCAAGCGATGTTCAGCTCCGCTATCCACGCCGATAATATTGTGCAGAAAGAATGGTAGCGGATCCTTTCGATCCAGGCTCTGATGAGTGTCTTGTGCGTGTTCTTCGAACGCTTCGATCGCTGGAAAGCCATCAAGACTAACCACTCGCATGCCGTCACTCGCAGTGACGCGATAGGCGCGCGAAGCAGGGCTCCAGCCATGACTAACACCAACGCCCAGCGGCTTTGAGGAAAGAATTTCCAATGCGACCGCCGCGTCGGATATAACTTCTTCTCCACAAAATACAGTAGTTTTCTGAAATTGAGCGTTATCCCCCGCGCCCCCACCAAAAAATTGATACTGACCCGCTGTAGCTAACGTCAACTGATCCACCAAAATATCAGCATGGCCAGCCAGAGCGTCAGCTAGAACGAGAGCAGCCCGAAATGGAAACCGCCCAGGCGGTGCTGGTGTAAACCTCGAAACTATCTCTTTGGCTGCCGCACCGGCATCCATCGCGAGGTTACGTCCAACGCTATACGAGAAGACCACATCGTCACCAACTAAGCCGAGGGCACACGCTAAGCCTTGTCCACTTGTCACGTTGGTAAATTCGCCGGCAGAGGAAGCTCCAACAACGATGGTATCGGGCAGCTCCTTTTTGATGGCGGAAAGCATTGCTCCGTGATCGTACTGAGGAGCTGCAAATAATATGAAGGCAGCAGGCGGTTTGCTTAGGGAATGCCGTATTTCGGTGGCGAGAATTTTGCCTGCCGTCGAGCTATCGCCCGAATCGGTCGAGACTACCGACGCTTTCATTGGGTCCCCCAGTGCTAGACAACGGCAGTAAACACCCTCCGAAAACAAAAGTTCCAAGTAGCTGGAAATATCGAAGGCTGAGAGGCGCTTTATGCAGCGGCGTTAGGCAACTGGCCGGGCTGGGTCTGAGGCGGCATAAAGCGCTTCTGGTCCATCGCTGCCGAATCCCGCGGTCGAGGATATGTCCGCTGTAAGATGTAGACCGGCCCTAACTCAAATCGCGCCAAACCGCCGCGATTGACCCATAGCCGACTTAGCTAGACTTGAACTAAGATTTCGGCTTCGTCCGCCTGTGGATTGGACCTCCCGGCACATACCATCCGGCCTTTTTGCGCACCGTTGGACTTTCATCACCTTGCTGGGCGGCAGAAATTGCCGCAGCGGCGAGAGCATCAGTGTGGACGAACTGTCCGACTACCTCAATCGCCATTGCACGCACATGTGTGTCGGGATCGCACTGAAGCACTTTCATCGCCCTTGGGAGTACTTCGGCTTCCTCGGGCTTGCAGGTTCCTTCCTTGCACCGGTCGCACGCCAACGTGTGCAAGGCGGAGCATCTGACGCGCTGATCGCGATCACTCAGCATACCCATCAAATCGGAAAGAGTATCGGGCGAAAGATAGCGGTCGAGAAACCTGCAACAATGCAATCGAACATCAGCATTGTCGTGCCGCAGCCCAGCGCGCACTGCAGGAAGTGCTTGCATCCCGAGATCGAGCAATTTCCGATAGGCGTTAGGCGCCTTGTACGGGAATGCGAGTTCTCCGATGATCTGGTGGTGCTCCGTCAATGTCCGGGACCCGTCAGGTTGTGGAACGTCGCCAGCACTAGCACACCGCGATACTTCCCTCCAGACACCCGGCATTTCCTCTTATGGCCCAACTCCGAGTCTGGCGAGGCCGGCTTCTGGGCGGCGATCGGGAGCACAGCGGACCTCATCCGCGTTCCAACTGCGGCGCGGGTTGGCACGCACGTTGGGCACCCTCAACTCCCGACGCCGCCAACCAGACGCGGGCGCCGATTTGTGAGCGATTTCTCCGCGTGCAGCGCGCGCAGCCATGTCCGAAAACTCACGATCTCCGCACAATCCGCGGTGCCTTCCGGCGCAACCAGCCAATCACCCGCGCCCGATCCCTGATCGATCCGTTCGCAGCGATAGCCCGGATGGTGGCTCACGCCGCGGGCGATCAGCACGTCCACCTTGCCCTCGACGAGCTCGTGCAGGCCGGCGGGCCGCAGCACGCGCAAACCGATCTCCGCATGTGCGCTGCGAAACTCCGCAAGTTCGAGGCGGCGCAGGTCGATGCTGCCGTGGACCCCCGCTTGCAGCAGCACCGTGCCTGACGGCTTCAATTGCGAGGTCGCCTCGGCGATGTGGCGAAAGCCTTCGGAGATCCCGGGCAGATAGGCCCGGCCGGCCTCGGTGAGGATGAGCTGCTTGTGCAGCCGCTCGAACAGCTGCACGCCGAGCCGCGCCTCCAGCGCTTTCACCTGCTGCCCCACCGCCGCGGGCGTGACGTGGAGTTCGTGCGCGGCGAGCTTGAAGCTGAGATGGCGCGCGGCGGCCTCGAAGGCGCGGAGCGCGTTGAGCGGGGGAAGGGCGTAGGTCATCGCGTGCACTTTGACACCGACAGGCCGCAGCCTTGCAATAGATTTTCTTGCGCTGAACCGCAGGAAGTATGCTTTGCGCTAGCGTCATGCCGCCGGATACGCTTGACGCGCAAATCCGGAGGAGCGCCATGTCACCAGCTCACATCGTCAGCCACAACCCCGCAACGGTCCATCCGCCCGCCGGCGGCTACTGCATGGGCCTGGAGCTGAAGCAGCATCGCCGCCTGCTGTTCATCAGCGGCCAGGTGCCTCAAAATTCCGACGGCACCGTGCCTGATGGCTTCGAGGCGCAATGCGAGCAGGCCTGGCGCAATGTCAGGGAAGTGCTCGCCGCGGCAGGACTTGGCATCGAGCACCTGGTCAAGGTCACCACGTTCCTGACGGACCGCAGTCAGCTCGTGACCAACCGTGCCATTCGCCGCGCCGTGCTCGGCGAGCACCAGCCGGCGCTGACGGTCGTGGTGGTCGAGACCGTCGACAGCAAATGGCTGCTGGAGATCGAGGCGATCGCCGCGGAATGAGCGGCCCGTCGATGTTGCAAATGAGCCGATCATATCGGGTGCCCAATGACTGAAATTCATCCGTTCTACCAGACGCACCGCCGCGCGATGGAAGCCGCCATGCGCGAGCGAATAGACCTTGCCGAAGCGATGCTGCGCGAGCGCACGAATCTCTCCGACATCGACGCAATCAGGCAGGAGGTGATGGACGAATTCGAGATCGTCCTCACCCAGATGCCCTATGTCGGCGGCGCGGCGAGCCGCATGAGCGATTTCTTTATGCGCCTGACCGGATTCATGGCCATCAGCCGGGTGCTGCGGCGCCACGGCGTTCCGGTGCCCGTGATCGGCGAGATCGAGCGGGAAACCTACAAGGCGCAGCTGCTGATGATGCCCGAACCCGAGCGTCTCGCCGCGGGGCGTCAGTTCATGTCGCCGGAGAACCAGGCCTTGATGCGCGAGCAGGCGGCAAGGAGCGTTACAAAAAATCACTAAGCGGAGTTTCCGGAAGATTTCGTCTACGATTTCGTCGAGCCCGGTCCGCACGACAGCTTCGAATTCGGCATCGACTACAAGGCCTGCGGCTTCTGCAAGCTCGCGGCACGCCATGGCGACAAGCAGATCCTGCCGAACATCTGCGGCCTCGACTTCGTCGCCTATGCCGCGCGAGGCATCCGCCTGGAACGGACCCAGACGCTGGCCGGCGGCGCCAGCCACTGCGATTTCCGCTTCTCGCGCTTACCGTCCAACGCGAAAGCGGAGCGTTAGGCGTATTCCTTCTGCCGCCACATCGTCATTGCGAGCGTAGCGAAGCAATCCAGAAATGCATCCGCGGAGAGTGTCTCGGATTGCTTCGCTACGCTCGCAATGACGGGGGGCACCGTCCCCTCGAAGCCCGCTGCCGATGATGCCATAATACCCCTGTTTTGCCCGACGGCGCAAATCGGCTTCGCAAAATCCGCAATTTCACGACACCCGGCCGCAAGTCATTGATTCCACTCGCCCCGGCTACTGTGCATGGGGTTGTTTTCGAACTTTTTGTTTAAGCGGCCGTCTACTCCGCTGCTTTCTCCCTCAAGCGCTGCGCGTAGACGTTGATGACCAGCGCCGCCAGCAGGATCAGGCCGCGGATCAGGATCTTCAGGAAGCTGTCGATGTTGACGTGGTCGAGGCCGTTGTTGAGCACGCCGAGCACGAACAGCCCGACGATGGTGTTGCCGATGCCGCCGCGGCCGCCGAACAGGCTGGTGCCGCCGACCACGACGGCGGCGATGGAATCGAGCAAATAGGTGTCGAACTCGTTCTGCTGCGCGCTGCCGAAATGCGCGACGCCCAGCATGCCGCCGATGCCTGCGCATACCGCCGAGATCACCATGACCGCCCCGAGGATCAGCTTGACGTTGAGACCCGAATATTCGGCTGCCTCGCGATTGCCGCCGACCATGTAAACGTAGCGGCCGAAGCGCGTGTAGGTCAGCACCAGATGGCCGGCGAGCAGCATGGTGGCGGCGACGATGACGAGCCAGGGAATGCCGCCGATCGAGCCCGAGCCGAGCGTCGTGATCAGGCTCGGCACCTTGTAGGCGATCTGGCCGCGCACGAGGAGGGCGGAGATGCCGGCGGCGATCTGCATCATCGCCAACGTCATGATGAACGAGGGGATGCCGATCACGGTCAGTCCCAGCGCGTTGACGAGGCCGAGCAGGGCGCAGAGCAGGAGCGACAGGATGATCGCGACCGCGCCGGGCAGGGGGACGTTGGCGATGTTGACGTAGGAGTCCTGCAGCGTGAAGTAGGCGACGGCAATGCCGGTGACGTTGGCGATGGCGGCGATGGAGAGGTCGATCTCGGCGCAGAGGATCACGAAGGTGAGGCCGACCGCGATGATCCCCGTCACCGACACCTGGGTCAGGATGTTGCCGAGATTGTCGAGCGTTGCGAAGGAGGGGCTGGCGAAGGCGAAGAAGGCGGTGAGGAAGATCAGCGTCAGGAACGGGGCGATGTTGCGCATCTGCGAGCGCAGGAAAGGGGCAAGGCCCCGCGCCCGTCGTCCTGTCGCCAAAGCCGTCTCGCTGCTCATGTGCTTCTCCGTCACGCCGCTTCCAGCAGGCGGTCCTTGCTGACCGGCTCGTTCTTGAATTCCCGCACCAAGGCGCCGCGCTTGAGCACGAGGATGCGGTCGGCCAGCGACAGCACCGTTTCCGGCTCGGTCGACAGCACGATGATCGCGAGCCCCTTTGTTCTGAGGTCGCGGACGATGTTGATGACGTCGTTCTTGGCGCCGACGTCCATGCCGCGGGTCGGCTCGCACAGCACCAGCAGCTTGGGCGGATAGGTCAGCCATTTCGCCAGCGCGACCTTCTGCTGGTTGCCGCCCGAGAGCATGCCGAGGTCGAGGCCGACCACCGGCGGCCGGATCTGCAGCTGCTCGACCTGGCGCTTGGCGATATCGCGCTCCTGCGCCGGCTTGAGCAGCAGCGAGGAGATCCGGTCGAGAATGCTGATCGAGATGTTCTTGTAGACCGGCTCCTGGTGGAACAGCATGTCCCGCCGGCTCTCCGGCACCAGCGCCACGCCGGCGCGCCGCGCCGCCGCCGTACTGGCGAAAGTCTTCGGCACGCCTTCGACTGCAAGCGTCCCGCGGTCCGGCTTCAGCTTGCCGAACAGGATGCGCGACAGCTCCTGCTGGCCGCAGCCCATGAAGCCGTAGATGCCGAGCACCTCGCCGGCGCGGGCCTCGAACGAGACGTCCTGAAGGCTGCGGGACAGCGACAGCTGGTCGACCGTGAGAATGACGTTGCTGTCGCTCGGCTGCGGCAGCATCAGATCGTCGGTATAGCTATGCTCGAGCGCCTCGCCGCCGCGGCCGATCATGGCCTCGATCAGCGCGCCCTTGCTGGTTGCAGCGCTCGCCGTCTCCGCAACCTTGCGGCCGTTGCGGAACACGGTCACCGTGTCGGACACCAGCAGGATGTCCTCGATGAAATGCGAGATGAAGACGATGGCAGTGCCTTGCTCGCGCAGCCGCCGGAGCGTTGTGAACAGGCGCTCGACCTCGGGCGGGGAGAGAGCGGAGGTCGGCTCGTCCAGGATGACGATGCGCGCGCCTGAGAACAGCACACGCGCGATCTCGATCAGCTGCTGCAGCCCGATCGGCAGGTCGCCGAGCCGCGCCATCGGATCGACGTCGATGCCGAAGCGGGCGAGCTGCTCACCCGCTTCGCGCGCCATCCGCCGCCATTGCACGAGGCCGAGGGCGTTGGTCGGCTGGTTGCCGAGGAAGACGTTCTCCGCAACCGTCAGGTCGGGCGCGACGCTGAGCTCCTGATGCACCATGGCGATGCCGGCGGCGTGCGCATCGCGCGCCGAGCGGAAATGCATCTCCTGGCCGTCGACCAGGAAGCGGCCGGAGAACTCGGTGTGCACGCCGGCGATGATCTTCATCAGCGTGCTCTTGCCGGCGCCGTTCTCGCCGACGAGGCCGTGGATCTCGCCGGGATAAAGCGCGAAGTCGACACCACGAAGCGCTTCGACGCCGCCGAAGCTCTTCGTGATGCCCTGCAGTTCCAGGATGGGCTGTTGTCCCACACTCATGAAAATAGGGAGGCTCAGATCAGGAAGTGATCCTGCATCCATTGCATCCCGGCGGCGTTGGCCTTGGTCACGACCGGGCCGTCGGTGACGACGTTCTTCGGGATGCCCTGTCCGCTCTTCTCGCCGCCGACGACGGCCGAGACGCCCGCGATGATCGCGCCGCCATGGATGCGGCAGGACGGATTGCGGACGGTCGCGAACATTCGGCCTTCGCTGACCGCCTGGATCGCCGGGGGCATGGCGTCGACCCCGCCGATCAGGATGTTGGTGCGATTGCGCGCCTTCATGATGTTGGCGGCGGCCAGCGCCATGTCGTCATTGTGGAAGAAGGCCGCGTCGATCTGCGGGTATTTGGTCAGATAGGTCTCCCACAGGCGGGCGGTCTTCGACACGTCCCAATCGGCCGGCTGGGTGTCCAGCACTTCGATGCCCGGGAATTGCTTGACGACCGAGTTGAAGCCCTTGGCGCGGCCCTGCGCACCGGTGTGGCCGAGCGCGCCCTGCGTCATGATGATCTTGCCCTTGCCGCCCATGGCGTTGCACAGCGCCTGCGTCACCGAGGCGCCCATGAATTCGTTGTCGGGAGCGAGGAAGGAATGGACGTTGATCTGATCGAGCGGCGCGATCAGCGTATCCATGTCGATCACGGGCGTGCCGGCGTCGATCATCTTCTGCACCGGCTGGGTGAGGGTGCCGATGCCGAAGGCCTGGATCGCGACGAAGTCCCATTTCTGCGAGGCCATGTTGTCGATCGCCGCGCGCTGCTTCACCGCATCGAGCTGGCCGTCGAACCAGGTCACCTCGACATTGAACAGCTTGCCCCAGAATTCCGCCGCCTGCTTGCCTTGCGCGCACCAGGTCGCCTGAAGGCCGGCGTTGGAGAAGGCCGCCTTCAACGGCTTCTCGCTGCGTCCGGCTGCGGCTGCAAGTGCGGGGTTTATGCCCATGCTGCCGAGGATGGCAGCTCCGGCGCCGGCGGTCGCTGCCGCCTGAAGAAGATCGCGCCTGGTCGTCGAGAAATCTTTCGTCCCGGACATCGCTCGCTCCCATATATTTTGTCGTCGGCGCGTCATTGGTAGCGCTACCGATCTCCGAAAGTCTCTCACAAGAGTTGTTCGCACTCAATCTTCAATGAGCCGCAGCGTCGTCGCAGCCCGCGCGTTGGTGCAGCGCGAAGTGTCAGGTGGACGATCGCCGAGCAGATCGCGGAGCGCATCTCCGATGACGGCGACGAACGCGATGCACCGCTCGCGGTGTGCCATCGTCATCGTCAGCGCCAGCATCGACCAACATCGCCTGCGTTTGCGGGTACAGATCGAACAGACGTGAAGGACGAGCGGCGTGAGGTCGGCGCAGCGCGAGGCGGCACGTTCCGAAGCTGTCTTGGATGGAGATGAGAGCCGAGTTCATCGACAGTTCAGCGCCGCAGGCAAAAAAAGAGCGGGGCCCTGGCCCCGCTCAAAAATTGTGTCGACCCTATTATCCCCGATCTTAAGATTTGATCTTGATTGACGGGGCGACGCTGCGTTTTGCGCGCCAGGGTCTCCTCCCGAGACTTGGACCACTAGGCCTCGACCTCGCGGTCAGCGCCTGAGCAAGAGGGATGCTAGATCAACTTTTCTCACTTGTCATCATTTTCGGCAACGAATGTCCAAAATAGGAGCAGCTGACGAAACGATCGGGCTTCCGCCTACCTAAATATATGACAGATATAAGAAATTTGTGGATGGCTGGGCGGGTTTCCTGCCTTAGATACCGGCCGGGCTCGGGCGCAGGGCAGTCCGGCCACAACTTTCGAGCAATTTGTGCAGGACCAAGGGGGCGGCGGAACTGGCCTCGACTCGGCCCCGCCCGGGTGTTTAGTTAGCGCACGAACGAATGGTCCGGCGGATGCGCGCACACCTGCAAAAATTCCTGCCCCTGGTCCTGCTCGCCCTGGTGATGCAGGTGCTGGCGCCGATCGCCGCCTGTCTCGCGGCCGGCCAGGCTGCGGCCGATCCGTTCTCTGCAGGTGTCATTTGCCACAGCGCAAGTGAGCGGGGCGGCCCGGCCGACGAGACCGGGACACCGGCCGCAAAAGCCGGCGCATGTGCGCTTTGCTGCCTCGCGCACGTTGACGCCTCGCTTGACGCGCCGTCCCATGCGGGGTTCTCAACTCCCGTCCGCCCCATCGCCAGCATCGTCTGGCACGTGGCGAACGCGCCCGTCCTCGCCGCCGTCGACAGTTCGAGCGCCCGGGCACGCGCTCCCCCCAGCATTTCCTGATCTGCGAAACCTTCAACTCCGCGCCGGCTTCCGCCGTGCCGGGATCGCAATGCGCCGGCTCTCTGCCAGCATCAGGAATGATCTCATGCCTCGTTCAGGCTTCTTTCGACTTTCCGTACCCGGAATTGTGCTTGCCTCGGCTTCTGCCCTCGTTGTGCCCTCCAACGCAATCGCGGAGGAAACCCGACGCGAGCTTCCTCCCGTCACGGTCGACGCGCCGCGGGAGAAACGGACTTCACCGACCCGCACCCAGCGAACCGCAACGCGATCAACGCGGGTCCGCGCGACTGCAAGTGCGCCTGCGCAACCGACGGCAGCTTCCGAAGGGGGCCCTGGCCCTGGTGCCCTGACGGTTCTCACCGCCCAGCAGGCGCTGAGCGAGATCAACCAGACGCCGGGCGGCGTAGCACTGGTCACAGCGGAGGCCTACCGGAATTCGACTCCCGCCAGCACGATCAAGGATGTCCTGGACTACGTGCCCGGTGTCTTTGCGCAGCCGAAATGGGGCGACGACACCCGGCTTTCGATCCGCGGATCCGGCCTGTCGCGCAATTTCCATCTGCGTGGCGTGCAGCTTTACATGGACGGCATCCCGATCAACACGGCGGACGGCTACGGCGATTTCCAGGAGATCGACCCGACCGCCTACAAATATGTCGAGGTGTACAAGGGCGGGAATGCGCTGCAGTTCGGAGCCAATTCGCTGGGAGGCGCGATCAACTTCGTGACGCCGACGGGCCGCGACCGCTTTCCGAACGGCGTCTCGTTCGACGTCGGCGCTTTCGGCTTCAAGCGGCTGCAGGCGAACGCGGGGGGCACCAACGGTCCGTGGGACGGTTACGTCACCGCCTCGACGCAGGCCGCGGACGGATTTCGCGATCACAGCTTCGGCTCCAGTAACCGCCTGAGCGGCAATGTCGGCTACCAGTTCTCGCCGGATTTCGAGACGCGATTCTATCTCAACGCCAACGAGGTGCGGCAACGCATTCCAGGAACCGTCACCAAGGCGTCTGCCTTGACCAATCCGGAGGCCGCGGCTCCGGCGAACGTTGCCCTGGACCAGCAGCGCAACATCGACACGGTCAGGCTGGCCAACAAGACGACGATCCGATTCGACGACACCAGGTTCGAGTTCGGCGCCTTCGGCGTCGACCGGCACCTCATGCATCCGATCTTCCAGTGGCTCGATTATCGCTACAAGGATTACGGCGGCTTCGCGAAGGTCACGGACGACCGCATGATCGGCGGTTACCGCAACAGGCTGGTCGCAGGCGTCAACCTGTTGAATGGCAGCATCGACAACCAGCAATTCGCCAACATTGCCGGACAGAAGGGGGCATTGCTATCGTCGTCGTTCGATCGCTCGGAGAACACCTCGGTTTACGTTGAGGACAGCTTCTACTTCCTGCCGAACGTCGCCGCGATTGCCGGCACGCAATTTCTGCATGCGACCCGCAGTCGGCGGGACCGGTTTCTCAGCGACGGCGACCAGTCGGGAGCAACCCGTTTTGATCTTTGGTCGCCGAAGACGGGGCTACTGTGGCAGATCGACCCGACATGGCAGGCCTTCGCCAACGTTTCGCGGAGCGCCGAAGTGCCGAGCTTCGGCGAGAGCGCGAGGGGTCCAGGCATTCCGACGATTCCGTTCACCAGCATCCGCCCGCAGATTGCGACGACCTACGAGATCGGGACGCGCATGAGACGGCCCGACTATACGTGGGAGCTCATCGCCTATCGCGCCAATATCCGCGACGAGCTGCTGTGCCTCTACAGCGCGTTCGGCAATTGCAACGTGACCAATGCCGATCGAACCGTCCACCAGGGCATCGAGGCTGGGGCAGGGGCAGCAATCTTCCGCCACCTCTTCGTGACAGGAAGCGCGCCCGACAAGGTGTGGCTCAACCTTGCCTATACCTATAACGATTTTCGCTTCGATAGCGACCCGACGTTCGGCAACAACCAGCTGCCCGGTGCGCCGCGTCACTATTTGCGCGCCGAATTGCTCTACAAGCATCCGACCGGGTTCTATGCTGGTCCGAACGTCGAATGGGTGCCGCAAGCCTATTTCGTCGACAGTATGAACACGCTCGCGACGGAGCCGTATGCACTGCTCGGATTGAAAGCGGGCTTCGACAATGGTGGGCCGTTCTCCGCTTATGTCGAGGGGCGAAACCTCACCAACAAGACATACATTGCAAGCGCCAGTATCATCGATCGCGCCACCGCCACGTCGGCCTTGTTCGAGCCAGGCACCGGCCGGGCGGTCTACACCGGAATGCGGTATCGATGGTAAGCGCAACTGAGGCTGCCGAAACCACCACGACCGTGCTCGATCAGATCAAAACCGAGGGAACCAGATGAACAGGATCAAGCTATCACTTCTCGCCGTCGCCATGCTGCTCGGCAGCAGCGCAGCGGTTGCTGCCGACGACGTCAAGGCCGGCGACCTCGTGATCTCGCAGGCCTGGAGCCGGGCGACGCCGGGCGGTGCCAAGGTCGCCGGCGGCTACCTGACCATCGAAAACAAGGGCAACACGGCCGACCGGCTGGTCAGCGTGTCCGCCGACATCGCAGGCAAGGCCGAGATCCACGAGATGGCGATGGACAACGGCGTGATGAAGATGCGCGCGCTCGACAAGGGACTAGCGATCGAGCCCGGCAAGACCGCGAAGCTCGCGCCCGGCGGCAATCATTTGATGCTCCAGGAGCTGAAGGGGCCGTTCAAGCAGGGCGACAAGGTGCCGGTGACGCTTCAGTTCGAGAAGGCCGGAAAGGTCGCCGTTGTCCTCGACGTCCAGGGTGTCGGCGCGCAGGCGCCGGGTGATGGCGGGCATTCGGGTCACATGGACATGAAGAAAATGCCGGATCATTCGGGAATGAAGATGAAATGAGACTGTTCTGGATTCTCGGGAGACCGAATATGTCGAAGCGATCCTGCCTGATCCTGATTGCCGCGCTCGCCGCATCACCAGTGGCGGCGCATGTCTCGCTCGAGACCAAGCAAGCCACCATCGGCGGGTCCTACAAGGCGGTCTTCACCGTGCCGCATGGCTGCGCGGGCTCGCCGACGGTGAAGATCCGCGTGCAGATTCCGGAAGGGGTCATTGCGGTGAAGCCGATGCCGAAGGCCGGCTGGACCATCGATATCGTGGAGGGCAAATATGCCGGGGAATACGACTATCACGGCAATAAGCTCTCGTCTGGCGTCAAGGAGGTGGCGTGGTCCGGCGGCAAGTTGGCGGACAAGAACTACGACGAGTTCATCATGCACACGGTGCTGACGGACAAGCTCAAACCGAACACCACCTTGTACTTCCCCGTGGTTCAGGAATGCGAGACCGGCGTCAGCCGCTGGATCGAGATCCCAGCCGGGGGGGCGGGGCATTCTCATGAGGGCAAGTCGCCGGCGCCTGGCGTGAAGCTCCTGCCGAAACCCTGATGCGCCTCCTCGCCGCGCTCGCGACGCTGCTCTTCGCTGCGGGCTTCGCGAGCGGCGCGTTGGCGCACGCGGCGCTGATCTCGGTCGAGCCGGCGAGTGGCAGCACGCTGGCGACCGCTCCGAAGGTGGTCGAGCTGCGGTTCAACGAACCGGTGACTCCGGGCGCAGTCCGGCTGATCGACGGGGCGGGCAGGGCGCGGGACGAGACACGCGTCAGCGCGTCGGGCGACACGATTTCGATCACGATGCCGGCTGATCTGCCTGAGGGGACCGCGGTCGTCAGCTATCGCGTGGTCTCGCAGGATGGCCATCCAGTCGCGGGATCGGTGATGTTTTCGATCGGCATGCCGTCGGAGACGAAGCAGCCCGCGAGCACGGACCATTGGTTGGGCGCGCTGATCTGGCTGGCGCGCGTTGGCCTCTATCTCGGACTGTTCGTTGGTGTCGGCGGTGTGTGGTTCGCGCGCTGGATATCTTGGTCTCTGGCCGGCATGACCGTGCCGCGCGTGGCGCTCGCGGTCGGCCTTTCGAGCGCGCTGGTGTCCCTCGGTGCGCTGGGGCTTGATCTCCTCGGCCTGCCGCCGGCGGCGCTGGCGACGGCCGCGCCTTGGAAGGTCGCGGTCGCGACCAGTGCCGGCCGCGCGTTTCTTGTTGCCGCCGCCGCGATGCTGTTCGCTCTGCTGGCGCTGCGCAGCGCATGGTCCTCGCGGGCTCTTGCGATCGTTGCCATGGTCGGTGTGGGCTTGTCGCTCGCCATGAGCGGGCACGCCGCAACGGCGCCGCCTCAAATGATGATGCGGCCGGCGATGTTTCTTCACGGCCTGTGCGTTGCGCTGTGGATCGGCGCTCTTGCTCCGCTCGCGGCTTTGCTGTCGAAGCCGACGCCGGCGGCACTCGCCGTCGTGATGCGCTTCTCGGGCATCGCGATGCCGGCGGTCGGCGTGCTGGCATTGACGGGCCTCGCCCTTGCGATTGTTCAGCTCGAAAAAGTTTCGGCGTTGGTCGAGACCCGCTATGGCCTCATCCTCTCGATCAAGCTCGCGCTGGTCCTCATGCTGCTCGCACTTGCGGCGCTCAACCGCTTCCGCCTCACTCCGGCACTTGCCCGTGATCGCGGAGCCCAGGCCATCCTCAAGCGCTCGGTCCTCCTCGAATGCGCCATCGCTCTCGCCATCTTCGCCGTCGTCGCCGGCTGGCGCTTCACGCCGCCGCCCCGCACGATCGTTCCGGAGACCCCTTTGGCGATCCACATCCACAGCGACAAGGCAATGTTCCAGGTGCTGGTGTCGCCTGGAAAGGTCGGCAAGGACGACTTCGTGCTCCAGCTCATGACCGGCGAGGGGACGCCCCTGGCGGCCAAAGAGGTGACGTTGACCCTCAGCCTGCCCGAGCGCGGCATCGAGCCGATGGAACGGAGCGCCTCGCTCGGGCCGGACGGCTACTGGCACGTGCGCAAGGTCGACCTGCCGTTCGCCGGCCGCTGGCGTGTGCGCATCGAGGCGCTCGTGAGCGATTTCGAGAAGATCACGCTTGCGGATGAACTCGAGGTGCCGCCGCCCTAGGCTCGCCGGCTTTGCAGAGCGCGCTGCTCCTGAAGTCAAACCTGAAGGCAACGGAAAAATGACAAGGAATTTCGCTGCGTTAGCGGCTTTTCCTCATTCCCGTCTTGTGTTTTCGCCCCCAATCCGGTTTCACTGCAGGCGATCACTGATTCCCAGAGTATGACCATGCGGTTGTCGCGCTTCTTTCTGCCCATCCTGAAGGAAAATCCGAAAGAGGCGGAGATCGTCTCGCATCGGCTGATGCTGCGCGCCGGCATGATCCGGCAGGAGGCCGCGGGCATCTATGCCTGGCTGCCGCTCGGGTTTCGCGTGCTGAAGAAGATCGAGCAGATCGTGCGCGAGGAGCAGGATCGCTCCGGCGCGATCGAGGTCTTGATGCCGACGCTCCAGCTTGCCGATCTCTGGCGCGAGAGCGGCCGCTACGACGCCTACGGCCCGGAGATGCTGCGTATCGCCGACCGCCACAAGCGCGAGCTGCTGTACGGGCCGACCAACGAGGAAATGATCACGGAGATCTTCCGCGCGTACGTGAAGTCCTACAAGAACCTGCCGCTCAATCTCTATCATATCCAATGGAAATTCCGCGACGAGCAGCGTCCGCGTTTCGGCGTGATGCGCGGCCGCGAGTTCCTGATGAAGGACGCCTATTCCTTCGACCTCAACGAGGCCGCGGCACGCGTCGCCTACAACAAGATGTTCGTCGCATACTTGCGCACCTTCGCCCGGATGGGGCTGAAGGCGATCCCGATGCGTGCCGAGACCGGCCCGATCGGCGGCGATCTCAGCCACGAGTTCATCGTGCTCGCCGAAACCGGCGAATCCGGCGTGTTCATCAATCGCGACGTGCTGGATCTGCCGGTACCGGGCGAGGACGTCGATTATGAGAGCGACCTGACGCCGATCATCAAGCAATGGACCTCGCTCTATGCGGCGACCGAAGACGTCCACGATGCCGCGCGGTTCGAGCAGGAGGTGCCCGTGGACAAGCGGGTCAACACCCGCGGCATCGAGGTCGGCCAGATCTTCTATTTCGGCACCAAATATTCCGAGCCGATGAAGGCGCTTGTGGCGGGGCCTGATGGCGTCGACGTGCCGATCCATGGCGGCTCGTACGGCGTCGGCGTCTCGCGCCTGCTCGGTGCCATCATCGAGGCCTGCCATGACGATGCCGGCATCAAATGGCCGGAGGCGGTGGCACCGTTCCGCGTCTCAATCCTCAACCTGAAGCAGGGTGATGCCGCGGTCGATGCTGCCTGCGAGAAGCTCTATGCCGAGCTCACGGCCAAGGGCGTCGACGTGCTCTATGACGACACCGATCAACGCGCTGGCGCCAAATTCGCCGCCGCCGACCTGATCGGCATCCCCTGGCAGATCATGATCGGGCCGAAGGGGCTCGCCGACGGCAAGGTCGAGATCAAGCGGCGCAGCGACGGCGCGCGCGAGACCATGTCGCCTGCGGACGCGGTCGTAAGACTTGTGGGCTGATCAGGCTGGTCGGCCGAATATTGTTCATCGCGCGATATCGCGGCCGCCAATCCGGCCACAATTGACCCCGAATCATGGGATTATCGAGCGATGGATGAGACCATGACCGAAACCGTGCAAACCGCGCCTTTCGCGCCATTCGAGTGGATGCTGTCGGCGCGCTATTTGCGGGCGCGGCGGAAGGAGGGATTCATCTCGGTCATCGCTGGGTTCTCCTTTCTCGGCATCATGCTCGGCGTCGCGACGCTGATCATCGTCATGGCCGTGATGAACGGTTTCCGCAAAGAACTGCTCGACAAGATCCTGGGCCTCAATGGCCACATCCTGGTCCAGCCGCTGGAATCGCCGCTGACCGACTGGAAGGACGTTGCCGACCGCCTCAGCCAGGTCGAGGGCATCCGGCTCGCGGCGCCGGTGGTCGACGGTCAGGCGCTGGCGTCATCGCCCTGGAACGCCTCGGGCGTCCTCGTGCGCGGTATCCGCTCCGACGATCTCAACAACCTCACCTCGATCGCCAAGAACGTCAAGCAGGGCTCGCTCGAGGGGTTTGACGAAGGGCAGGGCGTTGCGATCGGCCGGCGCCTCGCCGACCAGCTTTCGCTGCATGCCGGCGACAGCATCACGCTGGTGGCGCCGAAGGGCGCGGTCACGCCGATGGGCACGACGCCGCGCATCAAGCCCTACAAGATCGTCGCGGTGTTCGAGATCGGCATGTCCGAGTACGATCTCGGCTTCGTGTTCATGCCGCTCGCAGAGGCGCAGGCCTATTTCAACCGCAGCAACGACGTCACTTCGATCGAGGTGTTCACCACCAACCCCGACAGGATCGACGCCTTCCGCAAGGCGGTGACGGAGGCGGCGGGCCGGCCGATCTTCCTGGTGGATTGGCGGCAGCGCAACTCGACCTTCTTCAATGCGCTCCAGGTCGAGCGCAATGTGATGTTCCTGATCCTGACCATGATCGTGCTGGTCGCCGCGCTCAATATCGTCTCCGGCCTGATCATGCTGGTGAAGGACAAGGGCAGCGACATCGCGATCCTGCGCACCATGGGCGCTTCGCAAGGGTCGATCATGCGGATCTTCCTGATCACGGGCGCCTCCATCGGCGTGGTCGGCACGCTGGTCGGCTTCTGCGTCGGCCTCGTGATCTGCGTCAATATCGAATCGATCCGGCAATTCCTGTCCTGGTTGACTTCGACCGAGCTGTTCTCGCCGGAGCTCTACTTCCTGTCGAAGCTGCCTGCCGAGATCGACGTCGGCGAGACCACGGCCGTCGTCATCATGGCGCTGACGCTGTCGTTCCTGGCGACGCTCTATCCGTCGTGGCGCGCCGCGCGCCTCGATCCCGTCGAAGCGCTCCGGTACGAGTGAGGGGCTGATGGAGCAGCAGGGGGCGGAAGATGTACCGGTCATTTATCTGCACGAGATAAAGCGGCAGTACTTGCAGGGCGAGGTGCCGCTGACGATCCTCGACGGCGCCAAGCTGGCGCTGTGGGCCGGCCAGTCGGTCGCGCTGGTGGCGCCATCGGGCTCGGGCAAGTCGACGCTGCTGCACATCGCGGGGCTGCTGGAAGCCCCCGATTCCGGCGAGGTCTATGTCTCGGGCGCGCCGACCTCGCAGCTGCCCGACATCGAGCGCACCCAGCTGCGCCGCACCGATATCGGCTTCGTCTACCAGTCGCACCGGCTCCTGCCGGAGTTCTCGGCGCTCGAGAACGTCATGCTGCCGCAGATGATCCGCGGCCTGAAGAAGTCCGAGAGCGTCAAGCGCGCCAAGGAGATCCTGGGTTATCTGGGCCTCGGCGACCGCATCACCCACCGCCCCGCCGAGCTGTCCGGCGGCGAGCAGCAGCGTGTCGCCATTGCCCGTGCGGTGGCCAACGCGCCGCGCGTGCTGTTTGCAGACGAGCCGACCGGCAATCTCGATCCTGGTACCGCCGAGCATGTGTTCCAGGCCCTGATGCAGCTGGTCAAGGCGACCCACGTGTCGATGCTGATCGCCACCCACAACATGGAGCTCGCCGGCCGCATGGACCGGCGCGTGTCGTTGTCGAACGGCCAGGTGGTCGAGCTCGACTAAAGAGCTCGAAAACAACCCCATGCACAGTAGCCAAGTGCTTGGAGGGACTTCCGAAAAAAATCGAAGACGGCGCTCCGCCGCCGCCTCACGATTCAGGGCCTGATCACCGTCAATTTGAACGGTCCGCCATTGGCTGCGGCGTGTGCCACGGCCTCGTTGGCGTGGTCGAGATCGAAGGTCTCTGTCTCGTACTCTTCCAGCCGCAGCAAGCCGGCACGCACAAGCGCGATCAGGCGGCTGGCCGCATCGGGCGGATACATCCAGACGCCGTGGATGCTGATGCAGTTGCGCATGATCCAGGGGTAGGGCAGCTCGAGGCCCGGCCCGCCCGCCATGCCGACGCCACCCATCAGCACGATGCGTCCGTAAGCGCGCACCGTCATCACCGCCGCGCGCACGACAGTCGGGCTCACTGCGGGCGGCATGATGTCGAAGACGCAGTCGATCGGCCCCTGCGCGGCGCGCTTCATCGCTTCGCGGTCGTCGTCCTCATGGCCGGTGAGTCTGACCGGCTTGACGCGGCCGCCGAAGCGGCGGACGAGGTCGGCGAGGATCCTTTCGTTGCGGCCGGGCGCAACCACGCAGGCTGCGCCCATCGCCAGCGCGACGGAAACGGCGGCGCTGCCAAAATTGCCGGTGGCGCCGCTCACCAGTACGGTCTCGCCCGGGCGAAGGTTTGCCGCAAGGAAGCCGCCATAGGGCACCAGCAACGTGCCCAGGGCGCACCATTGCGCCGCCTGCTCGGACGTGATCGGGCCGAGGGCTTTGACGTTCTCGGTCGGCACCCGCATCCGCTCGGCGAAGGAGCCGTGGCGAAAGTGCCGTTGCAGGCGCATGCCGCCGGGCCCCGCGGCGGTCAGGCCCTGCAGGGCGATGTCGGGCGCCACGGCGTCATCGCGCGAGCGCACCGTCGGATCGCAGAACACCCAGTCGCCGACGGCAAGCTTGGTGGCATCAGGACCGATCGCGCGCACCCGGCCGATGCCGCCGGGGCCGGGGACGATCGGCAGGTCGAGCGCATAATTGCGCGTCCCGTCGAAGACCTCGTTCATGTAGGACAGCACGCGCGTGGCGACGACGTCGACGATGACCTCGCCGGTGCCGAGCACCGGTTCGGGGACAGTCTCGATCGCCAGCGGCACGCCGAAGGATTTGAGCACGGCAGCTTTCATGATGTTCACCTCGCAGTCGGGTGAGGTCGGTATGCGCTGCCCTGGCGGGAGACAGGAAGGCCTGGTATTATCCTAGTATTCCGTAGGCCCTCCATCGCAGGGACATCCGCCATGGCCGATCCACGCCGCGTCGAATTCGGGGACTTCCTGAGGTCTCGGCGTGAAAAGCTGTCGCCGAAGGCGGTCGGGCTTCCGGCGGGCAGGCGCCGGCGCACCGCGGGGCTGCGCCGCGAGGAGGTCGCGCAGCTCGCCGGTATCGGCGTCGACTGGTACATCCGCCTCGAGCAGGGCCGCACGGTGAGCCCGTCCGTCACGACTGTGGATGCGCTGGCCCGGGCGCTCCGCCTCTCAAAGACCGAGCACGCGCACCTCAAGGCGCTGGCGCGCGAGCCCGCAAGAAGCCCGTTCACCCGCGAGATCGTGCCTCCGCCCATTCGTCGCATGATCGAAAGCCTGCATCAGCCCGCCTACATCACCGGCCGGCGCTGGGACGTGCTGGCCTGGAACGATGCGGCCGAGGAGGTGTTCGGGTTCGGGCGTTTGCCCGAGCAGGATCGCAACACGCTGCTTCTGATGATGACGAACAAGCGGACGCGCAAATCCTACGGCGCCGGCTGGACCGACGTTGCCAAGGCGATGGTGGCGATGTTTCGCGCCAATCACGACGTCTGGGCCGGCGATCCCGCCTTCACGGAGCTGCTGACGCGGCTGCGCGACAGCAGTGCGGAATTCGTCGAATGGTGGGAAGCACACGACGTCCGCAGCACCATCTCGGGCCGCAAGACCATGAACCATCCGACCAAGGGCGTGCTGCACTTCGAGCACACCAGCTTCCAGGCCAACGACGATCCCGCGCTGAAGCTCGTGATCTATACGCCGGTTTAATCCCGGATGGAGAGCACGCTTCCGCCGTATCACGTCACGTTCGCCAAAGAGGACCGGGAGGTGCTCCCTGCGCCGGGGGAACCTAAGGGCCCTCCTAAGGTTACTGTTTCATCGGTGTGCAGGTGGAGCGAGGGACGTGTTCGGGGTTGACCGATGACGACAGCGACCGGGGCACGCTCGGCCGACCGCAACGCCGTCTTGGCCACCCTCGGCGACCACATTCGAGAGATCGGCAACCCCGACGATCTCGCCTATGCGGCGGCGGAGCTGCTGGGCCGCAGCCTCGATGTCAGCCGGGCAGGTTACGGTACCGTCGATACCACAGCCGAGACCATCACGATCGCGCGCGACTGGAATGCACCTGGAATCTCGAGCCTGGCCGGCGTGCTGCGCTTTCGCGACTATGGCAGCTATATCGAGGATTTGAAGCGGGGTGAGACGGTCGTCTGCGCCGACGCTGAAAAGGACCCTCGCGTCGGCGACCGCGCCCGAGCTCTCGAGGCAATCTCGGCCCGCGCTTTGGTCAACATGCCGATCTCCGAGCCCGACGGGGTTGTTGCGCTGCTGTACCTCAACAATGCCGCGCCGCGCGAATGGAGCCCGGCGGAGCTGGAGCTCATCCGCGAGGTTGCCGAACGCACCCGCACCGCTGTCGAACGTCGCCGCGCGGAGAGCGCGCTGCGCGAGAACGAGGCGCGGCTGCTCTTCCTGGACGCTCTCAACAAGGAAACGGCCAGGACGCGCGATGCCGACGGCGTCATGGCAGTGACGACGAGAATGGTCGGCGAGTATCTCGGCGTCTCCAACTGCGCCTATGCCGACATGGATCCCGATCAGGACGGCTTCACCATCCGCGGGGATTGGGCGGCCCCCGGTGCAATGCACATCGTGGGGCACTACAGCCTTGCCGACTTCGGCGAGAAGGCGGTGCGAGAGCTGGGCGCCGGCCGGCCCCTCATCATCAACGACAATCTGAAGGAGATCGCTCCCGAGGAAGCCGCCACTTTCCAGCGCATCGGGATCGGTTCGACGATCTGCATGCCCTTGGTCAAGGAGGGGCGCCTGACCGCCTTGATGGCCATTCATCATCGCGGCCCGCATCTTTGGACGCCGCGCGAACTTGCCTTGCTCACCGAGGTGACGGAGCGATCCTGGGCGCATATCGAGCGCGTCCGATCGGAGCAGGCGGCGCGCGAGGCTGCCGAACGGCTGGTCCTCGCCAACAAGGCCGCCGGAATCGGCGCATGGGACTACGATCCGATCAACGATATCCTTCGATGGGACGCCCGCTGCAAGGAGGTGTTCGGTCTCTCACCGGATGCCGAGGTCAGCTATGAGGGCTCATTCCTGAAGGGCATCCATCCCGACGACAGGCAGCGCACCCACGAGGCCGTCTCGACCGCGTTACAGCCCAATTCTCCGAGAAGTTACAACATCGAATACCGGACCGTCGGCATCGAGGATGGCGTCGAGCGCTGGATCGCCGCAACGGGTCACGCGATCTTTTCCAATGGTCAGGCCACCCGGTTTATCGGGACCGTGCTGGATATCTCGGCGCAAAAGAAGACCGAGCGTCATCTGCGGATCCTCAACGACACGGGAGCATCGGTTGCCCGCGAACGCGATCTCGACAGGATCGTCCAGATCGTGACGGATGCCGGCGTCGAGCTGACGGGCGCGCAGTTCGGAGCCTTCTTCTATAACGTCCTGGCCGCGGACGGGGGCAGCTACATGCTGTATTCGCTGTCCGGCGTGCCGCGATCCGCGTTCGAAAACTTCCCGATGCCGCGCGCCACCGCCGTGTTCGAGCCGACCTTCAAGGGCACGGGCGTGGTGAGGTCGGACGACATCCTGCAAGACCCGCGCTATGGCAAGAATGCGCCGCGGAAGGGCATGCCCGAGGGCCATCTCCCGGTCCGGTCATACCTTGCGGTCCCCGTGATCTCGCGCAGCGGCGAGGTGCTCGGTGGGCTTTTCTTCGGTCATGCGGAGGTCGGTCGATTCCACGAAGAGCACGAGGCCGCATTGCTCGGCATTGCTGGTCACGCTGCAACGGCCATCGACAACGCCCGGCTCTTGACCAGCCTCGAAGCGCTCAATGCCGGGCTGGAGCAACGTGTCGCCGACGAGATCGCCGAGCGCATGAAGGCCGAGGAGCAATTGCGGCAATCTCAGAAGATGGAAGCCGTCGGACAATTGACCGGAGGCATCGCCCACGACTTCAACAACATGCTGGCCGTCATCCTCGGCAGCCTGAATCTTGCCAAACGGCGGCTCGGCAGGGGCGAGCTCAACATCGACCGCTTTCTCGACGGCGCCATGGATGGTGCGAACCGTGCCGCCACGCTAACGCAAAGATTGCTGGCGTTCTCGCGACAGCAACCACTTGCGCCTGAGGTCGTGGACATCAACAAGATGGTCGACGGGATGAGCGAGCTGCTCGAGCGCTCGCTCGGCGAGCTCGTCCGTCTCGAGGCAGTTCTCGCGGCCGGGCTGTGGCGCGTCAAGGTCGACCCTGCCCAGCTCGAAAGCGCTCTGGTCAATCTTGCGGTCAATGCACGCGATGCCATGCCGAAAGGTGGCAGGCTGACGATCGAGACCGCCAACGCCTCGATAGATCGAAAATATGCCCGCGAATATGCGCTACAGCCCGGGCAGTACGTTCTCGTTGCGGTGACGGACAACGGCACGGGCATCGCGGCGGACGTGCTGGGAAAGGTGTTCGATCCGTTCTTCACGACCAAGGTCGTGGGCAAGGGGACCGGACTTGGCCTCAGCCAGGTCTACGGCTTCGTGCGGCAGTCGGGCGGCCATGTCAAAATCTATTCGGAAGTGGATGTCGGCACGACCGTGAAGATCTACCTTCCGCGCTATGCGGGCGAGGAGGCCGTCTCAACCCCGCCGCAAGGCGTGCCGAATCCCGGTGCCAGCCTGCAGGGCGAGACCATCCTCGTCGTCGAGGACGACGATCGGGTCCGCAGCATCTCCTCCGAAAGCCTGCGCGAGCTCGGCTATACCGTGGTCGAGGCCGCGAACGCGAGGGAGGCGATCGGCAAAATCGAAGGCGGTTTCGTTCCGGATCTGCTGTTCACCGACGTCGTCATGCCCGACATGACCGGTGCCGAACTCGCGGCCGAACTGTCGAGACGATACCCGGATCTGAAAGTGCTGTTCACCACCGGCTACACGCGCAATGCGATCGTCCACAATGGCGTGCTCGATGCCGGCAAGCATTTGCTGTCTAAGCCCTTTGCGATCGAAGACCTGGCCGCCAAGGTCCGCTCCCTGCTCGACGAGGGGTGAACAATCGTTGCGTTGAATCGCTCCTGAGGCGATGTCCGACGTCATTTCAAGGCGACGGAGCGGGCCGAGGGTTTGTGCTGACGGTCTGCCGGGGGGCGGGCGTCCACGGGCTCTCGGGCCAGTGAGCCGCCTGCCAGGGAGCCGCTTGCCGAGCCGTCGTCGGCCAGGAGCTTGTCGGGCCCGGCGCCGGCAATGCGCAGGATGCCTTGAGCCGAGCCCATTGTAACGGCAGGTCCGTCAGGTCGAGCTCGAATGTCGTGATCTCCGTCTTGCCGTCTGCTATCGGCGTGGTTTCGCGGACCTGCAGTGAGCGGGAGGCCAGTATCGTCTTGATCATGTCGGCGTCGATGTTGCCGCGCCAGACCTCGTACTTGCCGGTCCGCAGCGGAGATCCTCCGGCGGCTTTCCCCTTGTCGGCATTCGCCGCGATCAGGATCGTGCTCTTGCCGGCGGCCGCTTCGTCGGCCTCGGCCACAAATGTCAGCGGCGCGCCCTTGCTGCTTTCGCAAGACAGGCGCAGCTCCATCGTTCGGAAGGTGGAGGCGTTCTCCTTCCTTGCGGTCGCGATCTTGCGGACGAACGGCCGGGCCTCCTTCTCCAGCGACCAGTTCGTCTCGGCAAGCGGCCTCGCGTCGATGCCGAAACCGTAAAGCTCGGATCGCGTCAGCACGTGCAGGCTTTCGAACTTCACCGTCCGGATCAGGGAATCGAGCTCGCGACCAATTCCCATTGCTGCGATGAACGTGGCGCGATCGCGATCGGCCGCCAACAGCCGGCGCCGCCTGTATTCCGCGACCGCCGCCGGATCGGGCCGTCCGTCGAAGGCGAGCACCAGCTTGTTATTATGGACCGCCATTGTGGCGTCGGGGGCGACTTCGCGCGATATCGCTCCGAGAAACATGTATCCGCAGGCCGAGTTGCACATGGCACGGCTCGTGGTGAGCTCGGCCTCGACCTCGCCGCTTGCGTTCTTGAGCTTCAGGCAAGCGGCGTCCACCTGCGCGCCCGCGGCGCAGGCGGTCGCGATCGTCCGGCCGACCCTGGCAATCGCCTTGCGGCTGCGCAGCAACCGCGCAATCGCGTAGGACTGCTCGACGTTGCCGCCGGGCGAATGAAGGTAGATCGGACGCTGCAGGTCCTTGACGGCGGCGAGGAAGCGGCGAATGCGCAGCGCAGCCTCCCGATCGATCTCGCCCTCGATGGCGATCCAGCGATCGCAGCCCGGCCCGCATGCGTCGGCTGGCCCCTTGGCGAGATAGATCGTCAGCTTGGAGGCAAAGCCGGCTTTCTCGGTCGGCGTTGCTTCGGCACGCAAGGTGCCCGGAAGCAAAAGCGACGCAAGGAGCAGGATACGGGTGAGCATGGAAGGATCGACTGCGCGGAGGAAGCCTTGGCCGGACGCTATACGATGGCTGGTGCGGTCACAACGTGCGGTCGGACGCCCCGTGCGCATTTGTTCGACCGGCCAGCGCGGCAATCAGCGTTCGAGAACGTTCCGGCGCCTCGGTTCGCACGTCGCTGCAGCGAACTCGATCCCCCGGCGCTGGTGGCGGCGCGCCCGAGCGGCTCGCGTGCGACTCCGCTTGCCGGTACATGCAGGTGAGGGCGATCATGAGTGCGGGCGCGGTGATCTCTGCGGGTAAGTGGCGGACCTGCAATCGCTCAGTCTCGGCCATTCATCCTCCTTGAAGCAGAAGGGACGATCGTTCGAACGTACGCGAACGAGCGAGCGTGTGATTGATACGAGCGCGAATGTGATGAAAGCGAGCGAAAATATGGCGATAATTTGGATGAGGAACTCGACTGCGCCTTCGACTCGTCCATCACGCGAATGTGCGCGGGACGACGTTCCGCGCACATTCAGATTGTCCTCGCGTCGTCGACATTGAAATTGCTGGAAAACCCTTGTTTCAAAGGGTTTCCGTGCGTGTGCGATTAACATTCATTAATGAGCAAAGTCCTTTCGATCGCACTGTGGCGTCGCGGTTACAGCAATTCCGTCGTTCGCTGTTATGACCACGCCACGGCCCGGGGGCCCTCTGAAGAAACTGGAACGGGAATCAAATGAAGAAGAAGTTGTTGCTCGCCGCTGTCAGCCTTGTCGCGCTCAGCGCGGCTGCGCCGGCGCTGGCTGCCGATCTCGCGGCACGGCCTTACACCAAGGCTCCGCCGGCGATCGCCGCCGTTTACGACTGGAGCGGCTTCTACATCGGCGTCAACGGCGGCGGCGGTTTTGCTCACAGCACTTGGGATCTCGTCGGCGGCGGTCGCGAAGGATCGCACGACGCAACTGGCGGCACGGTCGGTGGCCAGATCGGCTATCGGTTCCAGTCCGGCCAGTGGGTGTTCGGCGTGGAAGGCCAGGGCAACTGGGCCGACTTCTCGGGCGACAACACCAGCGCTCTGTTCGCGACCCGCAACCGCTCGAAGATCGACTCGTTCGGTCTGATCACCGGTCAGGTCGGTTACGCCTGGAACAACGTCCTGCTCTACGTCAAGGGCGGTGCGGCGGTCGTCGGTGCCAAGTACGAAGTATACAGCACGGCTTCGGGTGCGCTGCTGGCGTCGAACGACCAGACCCGCTGGGGCGGCACGGTCGGTGCCGGCCTCGAGTTCGGCTTCGCACCGAACTGGACGGTTGGCGTCGAGTACAACCACATCTTCCTGTCGGACAAGGACGTCACCTTCGCCCTGGTTCCGTCGACCGATCGCATCCGTCAGGACGTCGACATGGGTCTCGTCCGCCTGAACTACAAGTTCGGCGGCCCGATGGTTGCCCGCTACTGAGTCTGGCTGCTCCATTGGAGCGGCTGACGAAAGCCCCGGCCTCGGCCGGGGCTTTTTTTCTGTTTGCACTCAGCGAGTTAACCATCTCGTCGCGGCGGTGGCCGGAGCGCTTGACTCCCTAGAACAAAATGAGAACTATGTTCTTCATACGTTCCAACAAGGGAGCAGGCCATGTTCAGGGTTTTCGTGGAAGAAGCCGCCGCACTGGCGTCCATCACACTGTTCGTCGGGATGATCGCGATCTGGGCCCAGGTCATTCCGCAGCTCTAGGCTGGCTTCCTCTGACCTCTTGGGGAAAAGCGGGACGACGGGGCGAAGCGGCCGCTCGGGCGTGGACTCTGACGCCGTGAGACCCCACCATTGAGAGGCGAGTCGGCCGGGAGTGCATGATGCCTTGAGGCGCCGGCGACCGCTCCATCTCAGTTGCAAGAGGCCGTCACGCGACCATGCCGAGCGCCGGATTTGTTCACCTTCACGTTCACTCGGCCTATTCGCTGCTCAAGGGCTCGATCAAGATCGCCAAGCTCGCCGAGCTTGCCAAGAAGGACCACCAGCCGGCGCTGGCGCTTACCGACACCGACAATCTGTTCGGTGCGCTGGAATTCTCCGACAAGATGGCGGGCTCCGGCATCCAGCCGATCGTCGGCTGCGAGCTCGCCATCGATTTCGGCGATCAGGATCCCAATGCGCGCAATGCCATGGGGCCCTCGCGCGTGGTGCTGCTCGCCGCGCAGGAGCGCGGCTATCGCAGCCTGATGCGGCTGAACTCGCGTGCGTTCCTGGAATCGCCGGACAGCCATGCTCCGTTCATCAAGTTCGACTGGCTCGAGGGCGAGACCGAGGGCCTGATCGCGCTGACGGGCGGACCGGACGGGCCGATCGCGCTGGCGCTCGCCGGCGGCATGTCCGAGCTCGCCGGCGTGCGGTGCGAGCGTCTGGCTGCTCTGTTCGGCGACCGTCTCTACGTCGAATTGCAGCGCCACAACGCCGAGAAGGAGCGGCGCGTCGAAGGCGGCCTGATCGACATCGCCTACGCCAAGGGATTGCCGCTGGTTGCGACCAACGAGCCGTATTTCGCGACCACCGACGATTATGAGGCGCATGATGCGCTGCTCTGCATCGCCGGAGGCCGGCTGATCGCCGAGACGGAACGCGAGCAGCTGACGCCGGATCATCGCTTCAAGACGCGCGCCGAGATGGCGGTGCTGTTCGCTGACATTCCGGAGGCGCTGGCTTCGACGGTGGAGATCGCCGAGCGCTGCTCGTTCCGGCCGATGACGCGCAAGCCCATTCTGCCGTTCTTCACCGTCGGTGCCGCCTCGAGCTCGGATGCGGCCGCGGTCGAGGCGGCCGAGCTGAAGCGGCAGGCGGAGGAGGGGCTCGCCAACCGCTTGCGCGTCCATGGCCTGTCGCAGGGCACGACGGAGGAGACCTACGCCAAGCGGCTCGCCTTCGAGCTCGACGTCATCACCCGCATGAAATACGCGGGCTACTTCCTGATCGTGTCCGACTTCATCAAGTGGGCGAAGAGCCAGGGCATTCCGGTCGGGCCGGGCCGCGGCTCCGGCGCGGGCTCGCTGGTGGCGTGGGCGCTCACCATCACCGACCTCGATCCGATCAGGTTCGGACTGCTGTTCGAGCGCTTCCTCAATCCGGAACGTGTCTCGATGCCGGACTTCGACATCGACTTCTGCCAGGACCGCCGCGGCGAGGTGATCAGTTACGTGCAGCAGCGCTACGGCCGCGACCAGGTCGCGCAGATCATCACCTTCGGTACGCTGCAGGCGCGCGGCGTGCTGCGCGACGTCGGCCGCGTGCTGCAGATGCCCTATGGACAGGTTGACAAGCTGACCAAGCTGGTGCCGCAGAATCCGGCGGCGCCGGTGACGCTGGCCGCCGCGATCGAGAGCGAGCCGAAACTGCAGGCGTTCCGCGACGAAGATCCGGTGGTGGCGCGCGCCTTCGACATCGCCCAGCGTCTCGAAGGCCTGACCCGCCACGCCTCGACCCACGCGGCCGGCATCGTGATCGGCGATCGTCCCTTGAGCGAGCTCGTGCCGCTCTACCGCGATCCCAAATCCGACATGCCGGTGACCCAGTTCAACATGAAATGGGTCGAGCCTGCGGGGCTCGTGAAGTTCGACTTCCTCGGCCTGAAGACGCTCACCGTGCTCGACGTCGCCTGCAAGCTGCTGAAGCCGCGCGGCATCCATGTCGACCTCGCCACGCTGCCGATCGACGATGCCGAGAGCTATCAGATGCTGGCGCGCGGCGACGTGGTCGGCGTGTTCCAGGTTGAAAGCCAGGGCATGCGGCGGGCGCTGATCGACATGCGCCCCGACCGTTTCGAGGACATCATCGCGCTGGTCGCGCTGTATCGGCCGGGTCCGATGGCGAACATCCCGACCTATTGCGCGCGCAAGCACGGCGACGAGCAACCGGAATATCTGCATCCCGTGCTGGAGCCGATCCTGAAGGAGACCTTCGGCGTCATCATCTACCAGGAGCAGGTGATGCAGATCGCGCAGGTGATGTCGGGCTATTCGCTCGGCGACGCCGACCTGTTGCGCCGCGCCATGGGCAAGAAGATTCGCGCCGAGATGGACAAGCAGCGCGACATCTTCGTCGCGGGCGCGGTGAAGAACGGCGTGCCGAAGGGGCAGGCCGAGACCATCTTCGAGCTGCTCGCGAAATTCGCCGACTACGGCTTCAACAAGAGCCACGCGGCGGCCTATGCGCTGGTGTCCTACCACACCGCCTACATGAAGGCGCATTATCCGGTGGAGTTCATCGCCGCGTCCATGACGCTCGATCTGAACAACACCGACAAGCTCTCCGAATTCCGCTCCGAGGCGCAGCGCCTCGGCATCAAGGTCGAGCCGCCGAACATCAACCGGTCGGGCGCGACCTTCGAGGTCGGCGAGAACACGATCTACTACGCGCTCGCAGCGCTCAAGGGCGTCGGCATCCAGGCGATCGAGCAGATCATCGCCGAGCGCAGCAGAGGCGGCCTGTTCACCTCGCTCGCCGATTTCGCCACGCGCGTCAGCCCGCGCGCGATCAACAAGCGCATCATCGAAAGTCTCGCCGCCGCCGGCGCCTTCGACACGCTGGAGCCGAACCGGGCGCGCGTCTTTGCCGGTGCGGACGCGATCCTCGCCGCCTGCCAGCGCGCGCATGAAGCTGCGACCATCGGCCAGAACGACATGTTCGGCATGTCGGCGGATGCGCCGACCATCATGCTGCCGCAGGTCGAGCCGTGGCTGCCGGCCGAGCGGCTGCGCCGCGAATACGACGCCATCGGCTTCTTCCTGTCGGGACATCCGCTCGACGATTACGCGACCGTGCTGAAGCGGCTGCGGGTGCAGAGCTGGGCCGAATTCTCGCGCGCGGTGAAGACCGGCGCCACCGCCGGCAAGGTCGCGGCCACCGTGGTCTCGCGCATGGAGCGGCGCACCAAGACCGGCAACAAGATGGGCATCATGGGCCTGTCCGATCCCACCGGTCATTTCGAGGCGGTGCTGTTCTCGGAAGGCCTTGCGCAATATCGCGACGTGCTGGAGCCGGGTGCGGCCGTGCTGCTGCAGCTCGGGGCCGAGCTCCAGGGCGAGGATGTCCGTGCGCGCGTGCTGCACGCCGAGCCGCTCGACGATGCCGCGGCCAAGACGCAGAAGGGCCTGCGCATCTTCCTGCGCGACACCAAGCCGCTGGATTCGATCGCCAAGCGTCTCGCCGGGCCCGACATGGCGGCCGCCAACGGCGGCGCGCCCAAGGTCGGCAGTCCCGGCATCGCACCGCGCGGAAACGGCGACGGCGAGGTCTCGCTGGTGATGATGCTCGACCTCGAGACGGAGGTGGAGATGAAGCTGCCCGGCCGCTTCAAGGTCTCGCCGCAGATCGCCGGCGCGATCAAGGCGGTGGCGGGCGTGATCGACGTGCAGCAGCTTTAGCTTCTCCGCCGCGCGTTCCGGTTTTTACAAAGTGGTCGCACTGCATCGGTTGCAACCCAGCGCTGATTCCGACTAGCATGTGCCCCGGGGAATGGAATGGGGCGTGTGATGCTGCGACAGAGGGCGTTGTTGTTGGCCGTTTGTGCCATGCTGACGGGGTGCGTCAGCAATCAGGTTGGAACGGACTTTGCGTCGGTGTCGAAAAAGGTCGGTCCTCCGCGCGCGGGGCACGCGCGTGTGGTGTTTCTGCAGGACAAGAGAAACGGCCTGAGCATGGCTATTTGCGGCTGCGAGGTGAAGCTCGACGGTGTGCCGCTCGGAAAAATCGTGGCCGGCAAATATGCTTATGCCGACCGGCCTGCCGGACGTCACGACGTGCTGCTCACTGAGTTGATGTTTCCGGGCGAGACCAAGCGCGAGATCGTCATGGAGGCGGGCCGGACGCATTTCTACCTGATCAAGAGCAGCGCCAGGCACGATGCCGCCATGGGCGGCGCCGTGCTCGGCGGTTTGGCCGGGCTTGCGGTCGTGTCAGTCGCAACGGCGGGCGAGGCCAATCTCGGGCCGGGCGAGCTCGTCGCGCTGGATGAGGCAACCGCGCGCACGAAGCTCGCGGAGCTGGAAGCCGTCGAGTAGGGTGCGCGATACGATGGCGTGCCTCTGATCGCGCCGGGCACAGGTTGTCGACGCGCGGCAGCTCTGGAGCGCGAAGAGATCTGGACGAATCATCACCGTGATTTGGATCGTTGCTTGAGCACGATCAGCGCATGAATGCGTGCCGCATTCGTCGAGAGAAAAAGAATGTCGCGATTTTTCGAATCGCTCTTTGGCGGGCTGATGTCGAATGCCTGCAGGCGGACGCAGCTTTGTGCAATCGTCGGCGCGCCATGGGCAGGCGTTTCGGCTTGCAGCATAGCGCGGGTGCAGCAATCATAGGTTGCGCAAATTAACACTTGCTATTTCTTCATATCGGCGCACCTATCTTCGCGACGCTTCATTCGTCCACTGACCCGAGGAGACGTCACATGTGCGACAAGTGTTCTGACACTCTGCGTCACCAAGCTCTGCGTCAAGACATCGCGCCGTCGCGGCGATCGGCGATGCTGTTTGGCGCCGCCGCGCTCGGCCTGGCCTTCGCCGGTGGAGCTTTCGCCAGCGGTGCCTTGGCCAAGGACGCCAAGCAGCCGCCGAAGCCGCAGAATGTGCTGTCGCCCGACGCGTCGCTGAAGCGGCTGATGGAGGGCAATGGGCGCTACGTCGCCGGCGTGTCGCGCCGCCACGATTTCAAGCACGAGCGCGAGGCACTGGCCGGCGGGCAGAACCCATTCGCCGCCGTGCTGAGCTGCGCCGACTCGCGCATCGCGCCGGAATACGCTTTCGACACGGGTCGCGGCGACCTGTTCGTTTGTCGCGTCGCCGGAAACTTTGCCGGCACCGAGACCATCGCCAGCATGGAATATGCGGTGGCGGTGCTGAACACGCAGCTGATCCTCGTGCTCGGCCATGATGCCTGCGGCGCGGTGGACGCGACGCTGAAGGCGATCAAGGACAATACGTCGCCGCCTGGCCACATTCCCTCGCTGGTCGATGCGATCGCGCCCGCCGCAAAGGCGGCGATGCAGCAGGGTGGGGACGTGCTCAACAACGCGATCCGGCAGAACGTGGTCGACAACATCGCCAAGCTGAAGACGGCCGCGCCAATCCTCAATGCGGCCGTGGAGCAGGGCAAGGTGAAGGTCGTCGGCGGCATCTACCGGCTGACGACGGGCACGGTCGATCTGATCGCCCAGGGCTGAACGGGCCGAGGAGCCTCGCGCCGCAGTGCGGTCGCGAGGCTTGCGTCTGACGTGGAGGTTTGACTTGGCTAGCGGCGCCATGCCGCCGCCTCAATCCGCGCCTTCCGTTCAAGTGCCATTCAACTGGCCGGGCGCCTGATATGCGGTGGCCACCTCAACAACAAAAGCGGGCACAGCCATGCGCGGGACCCTCAAAGTCTTCCTCTGCCTTCTCCTGCCGATGGCGGTCCTTGCCGCGGGCGCGCCGCATCAGGCCCGTGCCCAGCAGCAGGAAAAGCGCATCGCGCTCGTGGTCGGCAATGGCGCCTATGCCAAATCGCCGCTGGCGACCACTGCGAACGATGCCGGCCTGATCGCGCAGACGCTCCAGGCCGCGGGCTTCGACGTGGTCGGCGCCCGCGATCTCGACGGCGACACGCTGCGCAAGAGCTTGCGCGATTTCATCCAGAAGGCCCAGGCTTCGGGACCGGGCACCGTCGCGATGATCTATCTTGCCGGCTACGGCGTGCAGCTCGCCGGTGAGAACTATTTCATCCCGGTCGATTCCAACATCAGCCGCGACACCGACATACCGACCGAGGCACTGCGCATCAGCGACTATGCGCGCCAGCTCGCATCGATTGCTCTCAAGGCCAACATCGTGGTGCTCGATGCGGCCCGGGCCCAGCCTTTCATCGAGGGCGGACAGCCGATCGCGAGCGGTCTGGCGCTGGTCGAGCCCGAGGCGAATATGCTGATCGCCTTCAACGCCGCGCCCGGCACGGTGGCGCCGGAGGAGCCGGGGCCCTACGGCATCTACGCGCAGTCGCTCGCCGAGATGATCCGCACCGGCGGCCTGCCGCTGCCCGAGGTGTTCGACCGCGTCCGCCTGCGCGTCAACGAGGCCTCCAAGGGCGCGCAGGTGCCCTGGAACGAGCAGAAGATCTCGGCGCCATTCTCGTTCTTCGAGCGCGCGCCCGATGCGCCGCCGCCGCAGGCTGCGCCCGACCAGGTCGCCGCGATCCGCAGCAAGCCGATCCGCGATCTCGGCGTGCAGGACGCTTACGCCGCCGCGCTCGAGCGCGACACGCTGCCGGCCTATGAGGAGTTTCTCGCGGCCTATCCGAACGATCCCCTCGCCAAGCGCGTCATGGCGATCGTTGCCGCGCGCCGCGAAGCCATCACCTGGCGGCGGACCTACCGGACCGACACGCCGGAGGCCTATTGGTCGTATCTGCGCCGCTATCCGCGCGGGCCGCATGCGGCGGACGCGCGACGCCGCCTTGCGATCCTCACCGCGCCGCCCGAGCCGCCACCGGTCTTCGCGATGATCGACTACGACGTGCCGCCACCGCCGCCGGAGGAGGTGGTCTATGTCGACCGTCCCGTGCTGTATTTCAGCGATCCCGATTTCGGCTTCGCACCGCCACCCCCGCCGCCGGTCTATTATCTGCCGCCGCCGCCGCCGGATTTCGTCGTGCTGCCGCCGCCGCTGCCCGTGGTCGGCCTGTTCGTGCTGCCGCAGCCGGTGTTCGTGCCGATCCCGGTGTTCGTGAGGCCGCCGATCTATGTCGCGCCGCCGCCGAACAACATCATCTATCAGAACATCCACAATACGACCGTCATCAACACCGTCATCAACCGCCCACCGGCGCCGCCGGCCGCGGGACCGGCGCCCGGACCTGGGATCGGATCTGGGATCGGACCTGGCAATCTGGCGCCGGCGGTTGCCGGCCGCGCCACGCCGGCAGGTCCCGCCGTGCCGCAGGCGGTCGCCCAGCGCGCCGCGCTGATCCAGCAGGGCAAGGCGCCGATGCCGCCGAGCGCGACGATCCAGCCGACGGTGAGGCCGGGTATCCCGACGCCAGCTCCGGCCAATGTCGCGCCTGGCACGACAGCGCCGCCGCCCACAGGCACCAAGCTGCCGCAGGCCAATACCGTGCCGCCGCCGGGAGCTCCCGGCAGCCCGCCGGCCGGAGCGGCGCCCGGGGTTGGGGCGCCGGGCGGCACACCCAGTCCGACCGCGACCGCTCCCGCCGGCAGCGCCGCGGCACCCCCGCAAGCACTGGCGCCGACCAAGCTGCCGCAGGCCAATACGCTGCCGGTGCCAGGCACACCCGGCGGGCCGCCGCCGGCCGGGGCCGGGGGCGCGCCCGGAACTGTCCCGTCCCAAGGCAGGCCCGCCGCGACCGCCACGGCACCGAGCGGCAACGTCCCGCCGGCGCAGCCGAACGCGGCAACGACGCCCAATCGCCTCCCGGCTTCCGGAAACGCGACGTCTCCGCCAGCTGCCCTGCCCAGGCCGCCGGGGACAACGAGCCCGCCTGCGCCTGACCTGCGTGGCAGGCCCGGCGGGCCCCAGCCCGGCGCTTTGCCGCCGCCGAGCGCGGCCTCCGGCAAGCCGGCCGCCCCAACAGCGGTCAAGCCCGCGATACCTCCACCGCCGCCCGTGGCGGCGCGGACGCCGCCCGGAGCTCAGGACCATCGGCCCGCGCCACCGCCGCCGCAGGCCTCCAGGCCCGGCGCTGCGCCGTCGCATCCCCAGGCTCTGGCAAGGCCGACACCGCCGCCTCCGCCGCGCGTTGCGCCGCCCCCGCCGCCACGCGCAGCGCCTCCGCCCGTGGCCGTGGCGCGGCCGGCGCCGCCTCCCCCTGTTGCCCGGCCGGCGCCACCTCCGCCAGCGATGGCGCGGCCGGCGCCACCTCCGCCGCCTATCGCCCGGCCAGCGCCGCCGCCACCTCCGGTCGCCCGACCGGCGCCGCCGCCGATGGCCGCCGCGCCGCATGCACCTCCGCGGCCGGCCGGCCCGCCACCGAAGAGCTGCCCGCCGGGCCAGCCCAGGTGCTAGGAGGCTCAGGGGGCAGGGGACGCTGGGATGGGACAGCAGCCTAGAGGCGTCCCCAAAGGCCGTTATTTCCTTGCTTCTGGCCGAAATGGCGCTATATAGCGCGCCATCTCACACGGAAACATGGCTCGCAAGGCCGTCCGGTGGCAACCGGGGCGAGAACGCTCCGTTTTGCTCACACGTTTCCGGAGGAACCAACCGGAGAATTAGAACGATGGCGCTACCCGATTTCACCATGCGTCAGCTGCTCGAAGCTGGCGTGCACTTTGGTCACCAGTCCCACCGCTGGAATCCGAAAATGGCTCCGTTCATTTTCGGCACCCGGAACAACATTCACATCGTTGACCTCGCCCAAACCGTGCCGATGCTGCACCAGGCCCTTCAGGCCGTCAGCGACACGGTTGCCAAGGGCGGCCGCATCCTGTTCGTCGGCACCAAGCGCCAGGCCCAGGACGGCGTTGCCGACGCGGCCAAGCGCTGCGCGCAGTACTTCGTCAATTCGCGTTGGCTGGGCGGCACGCTGACCAACTGGAAGACGATCTCGGCCTCGATCAAGCGCCTGCGTCATCTCGACGACGTGCTCTCGGGCGGCGAAGCCAATTCCTACACGAAGAAGGAGCGCCTGACGCTGCAGCGCGAGCGCGACAAGCTCGATCGCTCGCTCGGCGGCATCAAGGACATGGGCGGTCTGCCCGACCTGATCTTCGTGATCGACACCAACAAGGAAGACATCGCGATCCAGGAGGCCCAGCGCCTCAACATCCCGGTCGCCGCGATCGTGGACACCAATTCGGACCCGAAGGGCATCACCTATGTGGTGCCGGGCAATGACGACGCCGGCCGCGCCATCTCGCTGTACTGCGATCTCGTCGCGCGTGCGGCGATCGACGGCATCTCGCGCGCGCAGGGCGATTCGGGCATCGACATCGGCGCGTCGGCCAAGCCGCTCGCCGAAGAGCTGCCGGCGGCGTCCTCGAGCGGCTTCCAGGGCCTCGCGGGTCCCCGCGGCACCGCCGACGACCTCAAGAAGCTCCCGGGCGTGTCGGGTGCGATCGAGAAGAAGTTCAACGACCTCGGCATCTTCCACTATTGGCAGCTCGCCGAGCTCGACCACGACACCGCGCACACGATCGGCGAGGAAGTCGGTCTGCCGAGCCGCGCCGATGCCTGGGTGGCCAAGGCCAAGGCGCTGACCGCGGAAGCGGAATAGTCAAAAAGAGCGATGGGTTGGCCGGATAGGATCCGGCCACCATTTCAGTTGACGCGAATTCCTGAGATGGACCGCGGCGGGGCGATTCGATGCCACGCCGCGGCAAACCGGCAGGCACAAAGGATTTCAACGATGGCAACGATCACAGCTGCGATGGTCAAGGACCTGCGCGAATCGACCGGCGCGGGCATGATGGACTGCAAGGCCGCGCTCACCGAAAACGACGGCAACATGGAAGCGGCGCAGGACTGGCTGCGCAAGAAGGGCCTGTCCAAGGCCGCCAAGAAGTCGGGCCGCGTCGCGGCCGAGGGCCTGATCGGCGCGCTCACCAAGGGCACCAAGGGCGTCGTGGTCGAGGTCAATTCCGAGACCGACTTCGTCGCGCGCAACGGCCAGTTCCAGGGCCTCGTCAAGATGATCGCGCAGGTCGCGTTCGACGTCGGAGCGGACGTCGAGAAGATCAAGGCTGCCAAGGTCGGTGACGTCACGATCGAAACCGCCATCAATGATGCGATCGCCACCATCGGCGAGAACATGACGCTGCGCCGCGCCGCCCAGCTCGAGGTGAGCCAGGGTGTGGTCTCGCACTACGTCCACGGGGCGGTCATCGAGGGCGCCGGCAAGATGGGCGTGATCGTGGCGCTGGAATCGCCGGGCAAGGCCGATGAGCTCGCAGCGCTCGGCCGGCAGATCGCGATGCACGTTGCGGCCGCCAACCCGCTGGCGCTCGATCCGTCCGGCCTCGATCCGGCCGTGGTCAAGCGCGAGAAGGACGTGCTGGCCGACAAGTACCGTCAGCAGGGCAAGCCCGAGAACGTGATCGAGAAGATCGTCGAGTCCGGCCTCAAGACCTACTACAAGGAAGTCTGCCTGCTCGAGCAGGCCTTCATCCACGACACCGGCAAGTCGGTGGCGCAGGCGGTGAAGGAAGCCGAAGGCAAGGTCGGCGGCGCTGTGAAAATCGCGGGCTTTGTGCGCTATGCTCTCGGCGAGGGAATCGAGAAGCAGGAAAGCGACTTCGCGGCCGAGGTCGCCGCGGCCAGCGGCAAGAAGTAAGCGCCGGAAGTTCCTTCCGGCGTGCCGCCGGAAGCGGCGCCCGGACGAGGAAAGTGCTCATGACTGATCCGGTCTATCGTCGCGTCGTGATCAAGCTGTCCGGCGAGTATCTCGCGGGACAGCAAGGCTTTGGCATCGATCAGCCGACCGTCGACCGGGTTGCGGACGATCTGATCGCGGCCCGCCATCTCGGCACCGAGGTCGCGGTCGTGATCGGCGGCGGCAACATGGTCCGCGGCGTCGAGGTCTCATCCCGCGGGGTGTCGCGCACCACCGGCGACACCATGGGCATGCTCGCCACCATGATGAATTGCCTCGCGCTGGAAGCGGCGATCGAGCGCAAGGGAACGCCGGCCCGGACGCTGTCGGCCTTCGTCATGCCCGAGATTTCCGAGCTGTTCACCCGCGCTGCGGCACACAAATACCTGGCTGAAGGCCGGATCGTGCTGCTTGGCGGCGGGACCGGCAACCCGTTCTTCACCACCGACACGACCGCGGTACTGCGCGCCGCCGAGATCGGTGCGCAGGCGGTCCTGAAGGCGACGAATGTCGACGGGGTCTACTCGGCCGACCCCAAGAAGGACCCGACCGCCACGCGGTTCGACCGCCTGACGCATTCGCAGGCGATCGAGGGCGGCTACAAGGTGATGGATGCGACCGCCTTCGCGCTTGCCCGCGAGACGTCGCTGCCTATCATCGTATTCTCGATCGCGGAGCCGGGCTCGATCGGCGCGATTCTGCGTGGCGTCGGCCACGGAACCATCGTCGCCGGCTGACGGCTCATCTGACGCGCCGAAAGGACGGTGCGGAGCGGTCGCCGGGATTTTGAAGGAGAAACGTGATGGCCACGGGTAATTTCGATCTCAACGAAGTGAAGCGCCGCATGCAGGGCGCCGTCGCCTCGCTCAAGCACGAGCTCGGCGGCCTGCGCACGGGACGCGCCTCCGCCTCGATGCTCGATCCGGTGCAGGTCGAGGCCTATGGCAGCCACATGCCGCTCAATCAGCTCGCCACCGTCAGCGTGCCGGAGCCGCGGCTGATCTCGGTGCAGGTCTGGGACAAGTCGATGGTCAAGGCCGTCGAGAAGGCGATCGTGGATTCCAATCTCGGCCTGTCGCCCGCGACCGAGGGCCAGGTGCTGCGCCTGCGCATTCCCGAGCTCAACGAGGAGCGCCGCAAGGAGCTGGTGAAGGTCGCGCACAAATATGCCGAAGCCGCCAAGGTCGCCGCGCGCCATGTGCGCCGCGACGGTCTCGACGTGCTCAAGAAGCTCGAGAAGAATCACGAGATGTCGGAGGACGACCAGAAGCGTCACGCCGACGAGGTGCAGAAGGCGACCGACGGCACCATCGCCGAGATCGACCAGTTGCTGGCCGCCAAGGAAAAAGAAATCCTCACCGTCTAAGCGCGATGACGGTCGTCATCGCGCTTGAGAGTATCGTTCGCGCATGATCTCGTCGGACAACCGCTTCGCACTTTTCCGGATCATGCTTTAAGGCATCGCCGTCATGTCCAACGCCGCCGCGCCCGCAACGGAAGGACCCGACAGGTCCGAGGCGCCTGCGCATGTCGCCATCATCATGGACGGCAACGGGCGTTGGGCGGCTGCGCGCGGTCTGCCGCGGGCGGAAGGGCATCGCCGCGGCGTCGACGCGCTGCGCCGCGTGGTGCGCGCCTCGCACGAGCTCGGCATCCGCTATCTCACCATCTTCTCGTTCTCCTCGGAGAACTGGTCGCGCCCGGCCAGCGAGATCGGCGACCTGTTCGGCCTGCTGCGGCGCTTCATCCGCAACGACCTCGCCAGCCTGCACCGCGATGGCGTCAAGGTCCGCATCATCGGCGAGCGCGAGGGGCTCGAGAGCGACATCTGCGCGCTTTTGAACGAGGCCGAGGAGCTGACGCGCGACAACACGCGCCTGACGCTGGTCGTCGCCTTCAACTACGGCTCGCGGCAGGAGATCGCGAAAGCGGCGCAGAAGCTGGCCCGCGAGGTCGCGGAGGGCAGGCGGGATCCTGCCACGATCGACGCCGAGACGCTCGGGGCGCATCTCGATGCACCCGATATTCCGGATCCCGATCTCATCATCCGCACCAGCGGCGAGCAGCGCCTGTCCAACTTCCTGATGTGGCAGGCTGCCTATAGCGAGCTCGTGTTCGTGCCGATCCATTGGCCCGACTTCGACAAGGCGGCGCTGGAAAGCGCGATCGCCGAATTTGCCAGGCGCGAGCGCCGCTTCGGCGGCCTGGTCGCGAAGACCGCCTCGTGAACGCACCCGATCCTGCACCGGCCGGCGCCAAGCCTGCCCCGAGCAATCTGGTGATGCGGGTCCTCGCAGCGCTGGTGCTGGCACCGCTAGCCATCGCGATCGCCTATGCCGGCGGCTGGTTGTGGGCGCTTCTCGTCACCCTGGTCTCGATCGGGCTGTTCGCGGAATGGCTGATGGTGGTGGGTGCGGCATCGGCCGCGCTGACCGGGGCAGGGACGGTCGTGATCGCCATGATGGGAGCCTCCGTCGCGTTCGGCGCGCTCAAGACCTCCATCGTCACCGGCCTCATCGGCGGCGCCATCGTGACGCTGATCGCGCGGGGCAAGTTCTTGTGGGCGGCGAGCGGATTTGCCTACGCGTCGGCGGCGCTGCTGGCCTCGATCCTGGTGCGGAAGGATCTCGTCAACGGCTTCTCGGCGCTGATGTTCGTGCTGCTCGTGGTGTGGGCGACCGATATCGGCGGCTACTTCGCCGGACGCAGCATTGGCGGTCCGAAATTGTGGCCGCGCGTGAGCCCGAAAAAGACCTGGGCCGGCGCCCTCGGCGGGTTTGCCGCGAGCCTTGCGGTCGCGGCCGGCTTCGCCGCCTGCGGGATCGGAAAGCTGGTTCCGCTGCTGCTCATCGGCGCCGTCCTGTCAGCGGTATCCCAGCTCGGCGATCTCTTCGAATCCGCCGTGAAGCGGCGCTTCGGTGTCAAGGATTCCAGTCACTTAATTCCCGGCCATGGCGGGCTTATGGACCGTCTGGACGGTTTTGTCGCCGCCATCCTGGCGGCCTGGATTATCGGCTATTTCCGCCATGGTGTGCATAGCGCCGGAAGCGGTCTTATGGTTTGGTGAGGATATGAGCGCCGTTCCCTTGCGTAACAACCGGCTTGCTGCGTCCGACATTCGCAGCGTTACGGTCCTCGGTGCCACCGGCTCGATCGGCGACAGCACGATGGATCTCTTGCGCGCCTCGCGCGAGCGCTACCGTGTCGAGGCGCTGACGGCGAACGCCAATGTCACGGCGCTCGCCAAGCTCGCCAGGGAATTCAACGCGCGCTATGTCGCGATCGCCGACACCTCCAAGCTCGCCGAGCTCAAGGCTGCGCTCGCGGGCACCAGCACCGAATGCGGCGCCGGCGAAAGCGCGGTGATCGAGGCCGGCGCGCGTCCGGCCGACTGGGTGATGGCGGCGGTGAGCGGCGCTGCCGGGCTGAAGCCGGCGCTCGCCGCGGTCGATCGCGGCGCGCATGTCGCGCTCGCCAACAAGGAGTGCCTGGTCTGCGCCGGCGACTTCTTCATGCAGCGTGCGGCAAAGGCGGGCGCCTGCATCCTGCCGGCCGATTCCGAGCACAACGCGCTGTTTCAGGCGCTGAGCTCAGGCAATCGCGACGAGCTCGTCCGCGTCATCATCACGGCGTCCGGCGGCCCGTTCCGGACCTGGAAGCCTGTCGATATCGAGCAGGCGACGCTCGAGCAGGCCCTGAAGCACCCGAACTGGAGCATGGGCCAGAAGATCACGATCGATTCGGCCTCGATGATGAACAAGGGGCTCGAGGTGATCGAGGCGTCCTATCTGTTCGCGCTCTCGCCGGACGAGATCGACGTGCTGGTTCATCCGCAGTCGATCATCCACGGCATGGTCGAGTTTTCCGACCGCTCGGTGGTGGCCCAGCTCGGCGCGCCCGATATGAGGACGCCGATCGCCCATTGCCTCGGCTGGCCCGATCGCATCAAGGGCCCGGCAGCCAAGCTCGACCTGGCCAAGATCGGCCAGCTCACGTTCGAAGCGCCGGACTTCGAGCGCTTCCCCGGACTGCGGCTCGCCTACGAATCGCTCCGGACCGGGAAGGGCGCGACCACCGTCTACAATGCCGCCAACGAGGTCGCCGTGGCCGCCTTCATCGCCGGCAAGATCCGGTTCGGCGCGATTGCCCGGCTGGTCGAGGCGACCCTCGAGGATTGGGTCAAAGGCGGCAACCAGGCGCCCCTGACCTCCGCGGACGATGCAATCTCTGTTGACCATGTTGCGCGAAATAGGGCTGCCGCCCTATTGCCTCAAATTGCCTTAAAGGCATCCTAGTTGGTTCGGGACCAGCGCCTTGCGGTGCTGGCTGAGGGAATTCGATGATTGACTTTTTCGTCCATAGTTTCAATACGTTGAGCCATGGGCTCCTTGGTTACGCGGTTCCCTTCCTGTTCGTGCTGACCATCGTCGTGTTCTTCCATGAGCTCGGCCATTTCCTGGTCGCGCGCTGGGCGGGCGTGCGCGTGTTAACCTTTTCGCTCGGCTTCGGCCCCGAGCTGGCCGGCTTCAACGACCGCCGCGGCACCCGCTGGAAGATCTCGGCGATCCCGCTCGGCGGCTACGTCAAGTTCTTCGGCGACGAGAGCGAGGCCTCGACCCCGTCGGCCCAGACGCTGGCGGCGATGTCGGCCGAGGAGCGCGCCGGCAGCTTCCACCACAAGAAGGTCGGCCCCCGGGCGGCGATCGTCGCGGCCGGACCGATCGCCAATTTCATCCTGGGCGCGCTGATCTTCGCCGGCATGGCGCTCTATTACGGCAAGCCGAGCACGATCGCCCGGGTCGACGGTGTCGTCGCCAACGGCGCGGCGGCTGCCGCCGGCTTCAAGGTGGGCGACGTCGTCGTGCAGATCGACGGCAAGCCGATCGAGAGCTTTGCAGACATGCAGCGAATTGTTGCGATGAACGCCGGTTCGGCTCTTGCCTTCCAGGTGAGGCGCGACGGCGCCATCGTCTCGCTGACCGCGACCCCGGCGCTGCTGGAGCGCAAGGACCCGTTCGGCAACAGCCACCGTCTCGGCGTTCTCGGCATCGAGCACAAGTCGCAGGCCGGGGAGGCCTCGACCACCCCGGTCGGCGTCGGCGAAGCGCTCAAGATCGGCGTCGAGCAGGTCTGGTTCATCATCACCAGCACCTTCAAGTTCCTGGGCTCGCTGTTCGTCGGCCAAGGCAATCCGAACGAGGTCAGTGGCGTCCTGGGAATCGCGAAAATGTCGGGGCAGGCGGCCAGCGCCGGGTTCCAGTTCGTGATCAATCTCTGCGCGGTGCTGTCGGTGTCGATCGGTCTTTTGAACCTGTTCCCGATCCCGCTGCTCGATGGCGGCCACCTGATGTTCTATGCGGCCGAGGTGGTCCGGGGCCGGCCTTTGTCCGAGCGGACCCAGGAAATGGGGTTCCGAATCGGGCTTGGCCTGGTGCTGATGTTGATGGTGTTTGCGACCTACAACGACATCCTGCGGATGGCAGCTTCCTGATAGGGGCTTTTTTGTGGCGTTGCTGTTGAGCAACGTCTTGGAATGAAATTGAAATTACGGCGCTTTCGGCCGTTTGCGGCGTCGGCGAAATTGGCTACAAGCGGCCTGAACTTGGGGAATCTCCGGACCGGCGTTGGGGTTGGGTCTGGCACGGAATGATAAGGGCGCGTTGCGGATGAAGTTTGGACTGCGACTCCGGGGGGGCTTGCTAGCAACCCTGATCTTGTTCGGCGCGCCGGTGGTGGCCCCGGTTGGGGCTGTTTTCGTGTCTTCGTCTGCGCTCGCTCAGACCGTTCAGTCGATTTCCGTCGAGGGGAATCGCCGCGTCGAGGTGGAGACGATCCGCTCCTATTTCAAGCCGGGCCCGGGCGGCCGGCTGGATCAGGCCGCCATTGACGACGGCCTCAAGGCGTTGATCGAGACCGGCCTGTTCCAGGACGTCAGGATCAACCGCGGTTCCGGCGGCCAGCTCATCGTCTCCGTGGTGGAAAACCCGGTGATCGGCCGCGTCGCCTTCGAGGGCAACAAGAAGATCAAGGACGAGCAGCTCACCGCTGAAGTCCAGTCCAAGGCGCGCGGTACCTTCTCCCGCGCCATGGTGCAGTCGGACACGCTCCGTATCGCCGAAATCTATCGCCGCTCCGGCCGCTATGACGTGCGCGTCACGCCCGAGATCATCGAGCAGCCGAACAACCGCGTCGACCTGATCTTCACGGTCGAGGAGGGCGCCAAGACCGGCGTCCGGTCGATCGAGTTCGTCGGCAACAATGCCTTCTCGTCCTACCGCCTTCGCGACGTGATCAAGACGCGCGAGACAAATCTGCTGAGCTTTCTCGGCAGCGGTGACGTCTACGATCCCGACCGCGTCGAAGCCGATCGCGACCTGATTCGCCGATTCTATCTCAAGAACGGCTTCGCCGACGTGCAGGTCGTCGCGGCGCTCACCGAGTACGATCCGGAGAAGAAGGGCTTCAACGTCACCTTCAAGATCGAGGAAGGTCAGCAATACCGCGTCGGCGCGGTCGATTTCCGCAGCTCTATTCCGAACTTCGATCCGAGCTCGATGCGCGCCTATTCGCGCCTCAATGTCGGCTCGCTCTACAACGTCGAATTGGTCGAGAAGTCGGTCGAGGAGATGCAGATCGAGGCCTCCCGGCGCGGCTATGCCTTCGCAGTGGTCCGCCCCGGCGGCGACCGCAACTTCGAAGCGCACACTGTGGCCGTCGTGTTCAACATCGACGAGGGCCCGCGCACCTATATCGAGCGCATCAACCTGCGCGGCAACACCCGCACGCGCGACTACGTGATCCGCCGCGAGTTCGACATCTCGGAAGGCGACGCCTACAACCGGGCGCTGGTCGACCGTGCCGAGCGGCGCCTGAAGAACCTCGACTATTTCAAGAGCGTGAAGATCACGACCGAGCCGGGCTCGTCGAGCGACCGCGTCATCCTGATCGTCGACATGGAAGAAAAATCGACCGGCGACTTCTCGGTCTCGGGCGGTTACTCCACCACCGACGGCGCGCTGGCCGAAGTCTCGGTCTCCGAGCGCAACCTGCTCGGCCGCGGCCTGTTCGCCAAGGCTGCGGTGACCTACGGCCAGTATGCGCGCGGCTACTCGCTGTCGTTCGTCGAGCCGTATCTGCTCGACTACCGGGTCGCGCTGGGCCTTGACCTCTATCAGCGTGAGCAGAAGTCCAACAGCTACATCTCCTACGGCACCAAGACGCTCGGCTTCTCGCCGCGCCTCGGCTTCTCCTTGCGTGAAGATCTTTCGCTCCAGCTGCGCTACTCGATCTATCGGCAGGAAATCACCCTGCCGGGCTACCTGGCGAACTGTAACAACACCCCCGGGCCGAACTTCAACCCGAGCCCGGCCTACGCCGCCGCGCAGACGCCCCCGCTTGATCTCGCCTCCACCAACGGCCTCGGCTGCTACAACGATGGCGAAGCCTCGCTGCCGGTGCGCAAGGAGCTCGCCAACGGCAAGACGCTGACCTCGGCGCTCGGCTACACGCTGACCTACAACACGCTGGACAACAACAAGAACCCGACCGACGGCCTGCTCGTCGACTTCCGGCAGGACTTTGCGGGTGTCGGCGGCGACGTCTCCTATCTGAAGTCGGTGGTCGACGCGAAGTACTACACGCCGCTCGTGTCCGACATCGTCGGCCTCGTTCGCCTGCAAGGCGGCATGCTGAACAAGATCGGCAGCGATCTGCGCATGCTCGACCACTTCCAGATGGGCCCGAACCTCGTCCGCGGCTTCGCCCCGAACGGAATCGGTCCGCGCGACTTGAATCCGTACGGTTCGCAGGATGCGCTCGGCGGCACCAAGTACTGGGGTGCGTCGCTCGAATTGCAGATGCCGTTCTGGTTCCTGCCCAAGGAAGTGGGTCTGAAGGGCGCGGTCTATGCCGACGCTGGCGGCCTCTACGACTACAGGGGACCGACGAGCTGGACCGTCACCAACGAAGTCAACGCGCCCGGTTGTATCCCGTCGACGATCAATCCCGCGAGCACGGGCACCTGCACAGGTCTCGTCTATGACGACAGCAAGGTCGTTCGCTCCTCGGTCGGTGTTGGCGTGATCTGGCAGTCGCCGTTCGGACCGCTGCGCTTCGACTACGCCGTGCCGCTCAGCAAGGGCAAGTACGACCGTACGCAGGAATTCCGGTTCGGCGGGGGCACCACGTTCTAGTTCGATCAGCACGGCACGATCCGGATCACCGGAGCCGGTTTCCGAAAGGGATCGTGCCGATCCAAGACATGAGGCATGATGCGGCCTGACCGCTTCATGCCGAAGCCGGACCGCGACGGGGTGGAATGGCGCAGCCGACCTTCTTCACAAAGCCGCCTGCCGCAGCGTTGGCCGACATTGCCACGCTGACCAAGGCGCAGTTGGTCGATCCCGCGAGGGGCGGCCACGTTATCACGGGCCTTGCTTCGCTCGACGAAGCGGGCCCGATGCATCTGGCATTCTTCGACAACCTCAAATATGCCGATCAGCTCAGGGCGACCAAGGCGGGCGCCTGTCTGGTCAGTCCGCGCTTCGAGGCCGAGGTGCCCGAACATGTGGCCGCGCTGCGGGTGGCGCAGCCGTTCCGCGCCTTCGTCCGGATCGCGCGGGAATGGCACGCCGACGCGCTGCGGCCCCAATCCTGGGTCGGCAACGACGGTATCGCGCCCTCGGCCATCATCGATCCCACGGCTCGGCTCGAGGACGGCGTGATCGTCGATCCCCTGGCAGTGATCGGCCCGGACGTCGAGATCGGCAGCGGCACCGTGATCGGCGTCGGAGCGGTGATCGGCCCTGGCGTGAAGATCGGCCGGGATTGCAATGTCGGCGCCCGGACCGCGATCCAGTGCGCCCTGATCGGCAACAACGTGCTGATCCATTCCGGCTGCTCGATCGGCCAGGACGGCTACGGCTTCATCTTCTTCGGCCCTGAAGGTCATCTGAAGGTGCCGCAGACCGGACGCGTGCTGATCCAGAACGACGTCGAGGTCGGGGCCAACACCACGATCGACCGGGGGTCCTTGCGTGACACCGTGATCGGCGAGGGGACCAAAATCGACAATCAGGTCCAGATCGGCCACAATGTGACGATCGGCCGGCATTGCCTGCTCGCGGCCCAGATCGGCCTCGCGGGCAGCTTGACCATCGGCGACAACGTGGCGCTGGGAGCGAAGGTTGGCATCAATAACCACCTCAAGATCGGCGACGGCGCGCAGGTGACGGCGATGAGCGCGGTCAAGGACGACATCCCGCCGGGCGGCCGCTGGGGCGGGCACTTCGCCAAGCCGACCAAGCAATGGTTCAAGGAGATCATCGCGGTGGAGCGCCTGGTACGCGACAGCAAGGCCGATCCGAAGGACGAGGGACGGGAATGACGGCGGAATCACCTGTTAAGTTCGAGCTGGTGGACATCAACGCGATCCTGCAGACGCTGCCGCACCGCTTTCCGATGCTGCTGATCGACCGCGTGATCAACATCCGCGCCGATTACAGCGGCATCGGCATCAAGAACGTCACCTTCAACGAGCCGGCGTTCCAGGGGCATTTCCCCGAGCGTCCGGTCTATCCCGGCGTCATGATGATCGAGGCGATGGCGCAGACCGCGGGCGTGATCGGCATCAAGTCGGTCGAGGGCACCGAGAAGCCGCGGGCGGTCTATTTCCTCACCATCGACAAGTGCAAGTTTCGCAAGCCGGTGCTGCCGGGCGATACGATCGAGTATCACATGCGCTCGCTCGGCCGCCGCAAGACCATGTGGTGGTTTCACGGCGATGCCAAGGTCAACGGTCAGGTGGTCGCCGAAGCCGACGTCGGCGCCATGTTGACCGATTGAGCGGCGCCCGGCGTCCGCCTCAGGTGCAATCGTAGCGGCTGCCCGCCGCCTCCCGCTTGATATTCCGGTTGAAGAACTGGCCCATGGACGGCGCGCCGAGGAGGCGCTCGACCGTGTCGGCGGTCACGCCGCAATAGCGGTGATAGGCGCCGTTGCTCGCGACGATCAGGTCCTGCTGCGCGGGATCGTAACAGACCCGCTGAAGCACCGTGCTGCGGGTGATGTCCCGGCACTCGAATGTCCGCAGATCGACCAGGCGGTGTTCGCCGGTCTCGACCGCCTCCGACACGACCGGTGTACCCGCGAGCTGTGCCAGCAGAAAGATCAGGGCCCTGACCACGATGGTTGAAGCTCCGCATGAACCTGGCGAGGGGACGGGAAGGCCGTCTCATCCGACACTTGAAACACGGCGAGATGATACGTCACTGGACAGATCGGGCATAGTCGCGCTAACCAGCCGAAAACCGAGCGACTTCAATACATAACCAGACCTTCTTGACGAGTAAGATTGGCTTGATGAGCACGATTGATCCCACCGCACGGATCGCGGACGGCGCCGTGATCGGCGAGGGTACCGAGATCGGACCCTATTGCATCATCGGCCCGAACGTCGTCATCGGTGCGAACTGCAAGCTGATCGGGCATGTGCACATCACGGCGCAGACCACGATCGGCGACGGCTGCACCATCTATCCGTTCGCTTCGCTGGGCACGCCGCCGCAATCGCTCAGCTATCGCGGCGAGCTGACGCAGCTCAGGATCGGCTCGGGCTGCACGATCCGCGAATCCGTGACCATGAACGCGGGCACCGTCGCCGGAGGGGGCGTCACCTCGGTGGGCGACCGCGGCTATTTCATGAACTGCAGCCACGTCGGCCACGACTGCCATGTCGGCAACGACGTGATCTTCGCGACCTCGGCAACGCTTGGCGGCCATTGCGAGATCGGCGACTTCGTCTTCATCGGCGGGCTGTCCGCCGTGCACCAGTTCACCCGCATCGGGGCGCAGGTCATGGTCGGGGGCGTGTGTGGCGTGCGCGACGACATCATTCCGTTCGGTCTCGTCAACGGCCAATATGCCGTGCTCGAAGGCCTCAACCTGATCGGCATGAAGCGCCGCAAGTTCACCAAGCAGCAGCTCGCCACCGTCCGCGCGTTCTACCAGAAGCTCTTCCATGGCTCCGGCACCTTCGCCGAGCGGCTGGAAGCGGCGCGGCCGCTTGCGGGCGAGGACCCTGCGATTGCCGAAATCCTCGACTTCATCGGCAAGGGCAAGCGCCCGCTCTGTCTCCCCGCCATCGCGAAGTGATCTTGGAGTGACCTTGGGATGGCCGCGGGCACGACATCGGCGGCTTTGCAGGTTTCGTCACCGGTCGGCATCGTCGCCGGCGGCGGTGCCATGCCGTTCGCGGTTGCCGAGTCGCTCGCCGCGCACGGCATCACGCCGGTGCTGTTTCCGCTGCGCGGGGCCTGCGATCCCCAGAGGGTGGAGAAGTTCCGGCATCGCTGGATCTCGGTCGGCCAGCTCGGCCGCGCGATGCGGCTGTTCCGCGAGGAGGGCTGCCGCGACCTGATCTTCATCGGCACGTTGGTGCGGCCTTCGCTGTCCGAGATCCGGTTCGACTTCACGACGCTGCGCCTGCTCGGCAATGTCATCCGCGCCTTCCGCGGCGGCGACGATCATTTGCTGTCGGGTGTCGGCCGCATCCTCGAGCAGGACGGCTTCCGCATGGTCGGCATCAAGGACGTCGCGCCGGATCTGCTGATGCCCGAGGGCTGCATCAGCCGCGCCTGGCCGAGCGATGCCAGCAAGGCCGACGTCGCGCGCGGCCGGGCGGTGCTGACCGCGCTCGGTCCGTTCGACATCGGCCAGGCCGTGGTCGTGATCGACGGTCACGTGGTGGCGGTCGAGGACATCGAGGGCACCGACGCGCTGCTCGCCCGCGTCGCGCGGCTGCGCGAGGAGGGCCGCATCCGCGCCGCCACCGGCCGCGGCGTGCTGGTGAAGGCGCCGAAGAGCGGCCAGGATCTGCGCTTCGACCTGCCGACGATCGGTCCGCGCACCATCGAGGGCGTCGCGGCTGCCGGCCTTGCCGGCATCGCCGTCATCGCGGGCAACACCATCGCCGCCGAGCCGCAGGCGATGATCGCGCTTGCCGATGCCAAATATCTCTTCGTCATCGGCCTGCCCGCGTGATGTCGCGCGATCCCAAGCGCAAGATCTTCCTGATCGCGACGGAGGAATCCGGCGACAGGCTCGGCAGCGCCCTGATGAAGGTGCTGCGCCAGCGACTTGGCGACGGTGTGCAGTTCGTCGGTGTCGGCGGCCGCACCATGGCGCGCGAGGGCCTGGAATCGCTGTTTCCGATCGAGGAGCTGTCGATCGTCGGGTTTGCCGCGGTGATGCAGCAATTGCCCAAGATCCTGCGGCTGATCCGGCAAACCGCCGACGCGGTGACCGAGGCCGCGCCCGACGTGCTCGTCATCATCGACAGCCCCGACTTCACCCATCGCGTCGCCCGCCGCGTGCGCGCGCGCAATCCCGCGATCCCGATCGTCGACTACGTCTCGCCGCAGCTCTGGGCATGGCGGCCGGGACGGGCACGGACCATGCTCGGCTATGTCGACCACGTGCTCGGCCTGCTGCCGTTCGAGCCCGAGGAATACCGCAAGCTCGGCGGGCCGCCCTGCAGCTATGTCGGCCATCCCCTGATCGAGCAATTGGGCTCGCTGCGGCCGAGTGCGGAGGAGCAGACGCGCCGCGACGATGAGCCGCCGGTGCTGCTGGTGCTGCCCGGCAGCCGCCGCAGCGAGGTCAGGCATCATCTCGACGTGTTCGGCGCAACGCTCGGTCGCTTAAGGGGTGAGGGCTGTGCGTTCGAACTGATGCTGCCGACCATGCCGCATCTCGAAGCCACCATCCGCGAAGGGATCGCGAGCTGGCCGGTCAAGCCTCGGATCGTGATCGGAGAGAACGAGCGGCGCGCCGCCTTCCGCATCGCCCACGCCGCGCTGGCGAAATCCGGCACGGTGACGCTCGAGCTCGCGCTGTCCGGCATTCCGATGGTGACGGCCTATCGCGTCGGCGCGATCGAGGCGTTCATCCTGCGACGCGCGATCCGTGTCTCCTCGGTGATCCTTGCCAATCTCGTGATCGGCAAGGATGTCATTCCCGAATATTTGCAGGAGGAATGCACGCCGGAGAAGCTGGTGCCGGCGCTTCGGGACGTGCTGACGGAGTCTCCGCTGCGCCGGCAGCAGGTCGAGGCCTTCGCCAGGCTCGATCAGATCATGTCGACCGGCAACAAATCGCCGAGCGTGCTCGCCGCCGACATCGTGCTTGCGACGATGCGGAAGAGTAGGCGAACGAGCTAAAAGACTGTTCAGCGCACGAACCTGGTTTGTACGGTTTGCTGGTCCAGTTTTTCCGGTTTTGACAGTGGTGCGGTCCGATGCGGATTTTCGCGGATCTCGATCATCTTGATCAGTCTGGCATTCTCCAGATCCTGAGGCTGAAAGCCGATCCCGCCCGTGCCCGCGAGCGCGAAGCAGTCCTCGAACTTCGTCACGCCATAGTCGGGCAAGCGATAAAGGTCGGTCGCATGCAAAACGGTGGGCCGCTCCGTGACCCACTCCGCCGTACGGCCTCGCGCCGGAAATTCGATGGGAAATCCGATCGGGTAGGGATTCGGAATCGTCGGCGCAAGGAGATCGACCGAAAGCGACTTTCCGCCTTGCGTTTCGTTCTTGATGAAAAAACGGACGTGGTCTTGCGACAAAACGGTGAGAACACATCTGACGCGGTCTTCCGGTCGGACCGGAAAGTTGCGGAGTATCCATGGACCAGTGTCGCGGTCACCGCGAAACCACCATTGAACCCACGCTTCCGCGGACGGCGGGCCAACGCTGCCGTCAGCGGCAACCACGATCTTTTGCGTCGTCCCGATCTGCGGTAGCGAAACATCGAAGCGCCGATGACCATCGATCCCGATCCAGGTCGAACAGCGATAATCGCCCGGCGCGGCTGAGGGGGCCATTGCCTTGGGGACTTGCCAGGCCCCCCACACCTGTGTGAACTGGGCGCCCTCCGTCGCCGCAATACATGCGCCCGACCAGTTGAAGCTGGTTTCGTGTCGGCCGGGATAGCCCGCGCCCAAACGGCCGCGGTTGACCCGAAAGTCGGGAGCGGAGCCCGGATAGATCATAGGCAGAACTTCGAGAGGCTTGGAAAGAAGCTTGGCCCATAAGGCCTCTGCCGTGCGTCCCGCGCCCGGGGGCGGCTTGGGCGGAAGCCGGTAGAATTCGAGCTCCCGCGCATCGGCATTCAGCGCGTCGAAGTCCTTGGACGGCGGTGGCGGCGGCAACAATATCTGCCGCCCCAGACTCGCGTTCAATTCGTCCCGCGTAGGAAGCTTGCTCAGCTCGGCACCACTCGCGCGCGCGCTCACGGCCACTCCCCCTTGGCAGCTGTGACCAAGTCATCGAAACTTGGCACGGACGTTTTGTTGTCCAAGATATTGTAGAGATCACTGGCCAATCGAACGCCGGCATCCGTGTCATTCTGGTAGTGCAGACCGGCGATCTGGCGGTTTCGCGCGATCCGGCCGGCGAGAACGGTGAGATCGTTCGCCATCGGCTGCACCGACGCTGGTAGCACCGACGTCAGGCAGCGCGCGACCAAATGCGCCTGAGTCGCGTGCCCGCTGGGATAGGACGCGTGACCGGGAACCTGGATCGGCGGCAACAGCGCGGGGCAGATTTGCGACGGTCGTGGCCGCTTGTAGTAGGCTTTCCAATGCATCGCGACCTGGAGCGCGATCAGGCTTGCCGTCGTCATCACGCGACAGGTGTTTGGATGCGAGTTCGGCGTGACGTTGAGAAGCGCCATGAAGTAGCTCAGAAACTCGTCGTTTTGCGCAAAAATCTCGCCGAGCGCGTCCGCCCGCTCGTCTTTGGCCATTGTCACGAGCGCGTCGATCTCAAGTCCGGTGTTCGCATAGTTCGGTTGGGCAACCATGATCGTGCTCCACCCGCCGTGAATGGCGAATTCGGCAAGCATCCGCCAGGCGTACCAGTCCGGGGTCCAGCTCCGGTCCGGGAACTCGGTGACGGTGGTACGGTTGGTGCTGACGCCCGTTTCCGTAATGAACGGCAGGTCTACGCGATCCGGAAAGATCCAACCGCCGCCGCCCGAGGCCGCGTTGCCGACGTTTCCAGCATTCCCAGCGTTGCCTGCGTTTCCCGCATTCCCGGCGTTGCCTGCCATCGCAGCCTCCCAATGATTTGCCGCCTATCTCTTGCTAAAAACTCAGTCAGGAAATCCTGCCGCCTTGAGTCGTTGTCGAAGATTGTCGCGGGTGGCCGCGTTGAGCGGCGTGCGGTCCGCCCAGGCTTGCAAATGGAAATTCGGGTCAACCAGCATATGGCGTTGCATGATCTGGCGCGCGTCTTCAAACTTTCCGATGGCCACCAGGCTGGCTGCGAGGATGCGGAAGTTCGAGGTGAAGCGCTCATTATGCTTCGCCGCTCGCCAACCCCAGGCGGCCGCTTCATCGAAATTGCCGTTGATGTAGTGGGCCTGGGAAAGCAGGTGTTCGTGCCAGAACACGTGTGAATCCAGCGGCGACAAGCGCAAGCCATGTTCGGCGCGCAAGACGGCGGTCGAGCCTTCGCCGAGATAGCCGCAGGTCGCACTGCTCATCGTCCATGCCATGGCCGAATTGGGACCGACCGTGATCGCGCGGTCCAACAGGCGGGTCGCCGTCTCGAAATCCTTGAACAGAAACGAATGCACGTGACCGTCGATCGCCAGCGCGAGCGCATCGTTGCCATCGCGCTCGATTGCCTTGGCGGCATTGCGCGACGCCTCCATGCTGTCGGCCGCGGCGTCGGTGGACCAGCCCTGGCCGACCCTGAACATGTACCAGTATGCGAGGTAGGAATAGGCCGGCGCATAGGTGGGGTCATGCGTGATGGCCTGCTGCAGCAATCCGCGCGCCCGCGAGAACGAGTCATAGTCCATGCGGTACAGATAGCTCAGCGCCTGGAGAACCAGATCGTAGGCGGTCAGATTCTGCGGATGCTTGCGCAGAGCCCGTGCACGCTCCCACTCGCGAACATGTGGCGCGATCGTCGTGACCACGCGCGTCGAGATTTGCTCCTGCAGTGCGAACAGCTCGCTGAGCTCGCCTTCGTGACGATCGGAGTAGATGATGTTGCCCGACTCGGTATCGTTGAGCTCGGTATTGATACGCAGCCGTCCGCCGGAGCGGCGAACACTGCCGTAGAGCACATAGCGCACGCCCAGCTCGCGACCGATGGCGCGGACATCGATGATCTCGCTGCCATAACCCAGCGTCGACCCGCGCGATATCACGAACAGCTCCTTCAGCGCGGAAAGCGCGTGAATGATCTCGTCGACAATCCCCTCCGCGAAATAGGCGTCATCCTGACTGGCAAGATTGCGGAATGGCAGAACGACGATGGATGGCCGGCCCTGCGCTCTGATTGGACTATCTGCCACCGGATGCGGTGAACGCTCGATGCGCAGCCCGAACGCTTTGACGGGGCGCGACAGATTCCGAAGATGCAGCTCGCCGAAGTCGACGACGGAGACGCCGGCCTGTTCACTGATCTGATCCGCGACAGCACCCGAGACGACGATGCCGCCGGGCTCGGAGTAGGTCTGAAGCCGAGCGGCGATGTTCACGCCGTCGCCATAAATATCCTCCCGTTCAAAGATCGCGTCGGCAACGTTGATTCCCATCCGGAGACTGATGAAGCGATGTTCCGGTTCTTCCGCCGACATCGCATTGGCGCCGTGCTGAATTGCAAGCGCGCAGTGGGAGGCGTCATTTGCACTGTCGAACACCGCAAGAAAGCCGTCTCCGGTGTTCTTGATCACTTGCCCCCTGTGCTTTGCGATCGTCGGGTCGATAATTGTCGCGCGGAGCGAGAGGACCCGCTTGTGGGTATCTTCCTCGTCCGCTTCCATTAATCGGCTGTAACCGACAATGTCGGCCGCGAGCACGGCCACCAGCTTGCGCTGACCAGCAGCAACCTCTTGCACGGCGCCCGGCCCTACAAGCGCGTCGGGTCTCGGGCTGGCATCGGGTTCACGGGGGATGGCCATAGTGTATCCCTGGTCACTCTGATGCGTGGGTCCTCGCCGCCGTTTGGACGCTGTTCCCTTAGCTAAGCCTGTTTTCCCGGGTTTCACAAGCCGCGGTTGTTTCGCGCAAATAGACTAATCCTCATTTTCGCAACCAGCCCGTGAATACGGTCAGGAGGCAGGTTGCGATTCTCTGGCGAAAACGGCAACCGCCTATGGCGCGTGCGACAGAAACGGCCTGGTCGATAGCCGCGATCGCCGGCTTGCGACCCCATTGCGGACTTCAGTCTCCTTCGATCCAAATTTCTGCTTTGCTCAGGGCGTTGAGAATGCGGTCTATGTCTTTGGGATCAAGCATTGCCCCCTCACAGAGCTTATTCAGCTCGCCAACCACCTGTTCGAGCCGATGAGAGCCTCTTACGAACGGCAGCTCGCGGCCTTTGAAGCTGCATATGGCGAATTGCTTCTCCTGGCTTTGCAAGCGTGCGCCAAGGGAGAATGGGGGCTCTTCGGCTCGTATGATCGGGTCGGCTTGCGCAGCCCGGCAAGGGAGGAACTGCTCGAATTGGGCTCAAAAATCGAACGCCTGCGCGACAAATGCGGTTTGGAGCCCTTCGCGCTTCATGCACGTTTCCTGCAGACGGGCTCTCGCCTTTCAAACACTCCGGGTGAGCCGAAACTGGCTCAGAGGTGGTTGGACGAGCTCACATGAGCATTCTCACCGCTACAATCCTGTGAGGCACTCCACAAGTTCTATTTCGGAGTTCCGGTCTGGCCACCCGAACCGGTGGTCTGCTCACTTCCCGGTCGGCCCGGAGGATGCGCCGAAGCGGCCGGCTTGTCCTGATCGGCCACGTATCCTGACTCTCCGGAGTTGCGGGTCTTGATTCCTTTGTCCGCATCGCGCTGCATCTGCTCGTTGGGCTGACCGGCCTTGAGCTCTTGGTCTACGTCGCGGCTCATCTCCTCCTTGGTCTGCCCACTGGGTGCGGCCTTTTGCTGTTGGGCCGTTGCTTGGAAGGTCACTGCGCTTCCGGCAACTACAATCAGTGCGAGAATTGCTGTTCGCATGCTTATCCTCTACGGCTTGCTCCGGCCCCTAAACGCGCGAACCTCCCAAGGTTTCCTAGTTCCAATCACGATTGTCGAACATCACGTCTTGCGATCGGTGCCCGTCCTAGGCAAGGCCGCCATCGACCCGAAAACACTGGCTGGTGATGCGCTGGCTTTCGTCGGAGGCGAGGAACAGTGCCATGTTCGCGATGTCCTCGGGCGTTACCGCATCGGGCACCGCCTGGCGCGAGCGTATCTCGGCAATGACCCGATCGTCCGGATACCACAGGCGGCGCTGACGTTCGGTGATGACCATGCCCGGCGCGATCGCGTTGACGCGAATGCGGTCGGAACCGACCGACCGCGCCAGCGAGTTGGTGAAGCCGACGATCGCCGCTTTCGCCGCGGCATAGACCGGCAGCGCCGGCGCGCCGCGCATCCAGGCGATCGAGGACATGTTGATGATCGAGCCGCCGCCGCGCGCCTGCATCTGCGGCACCACCGCTTGCGCGGCGAAGAAGACGTGTTTGAGATTGACGCCGATCATCCAGTCGAACTCGGCTGACGTGACCTCGGCGAGAACCTGGCGCTGATCATTGGCGGCGTTGTTGACGAGAACGGCGGCATCGCCGAGTGAACGCTGGGCCGCTGCCATCGCGCTGCGCAGGGCATCGATGTCCAGGAGATCGCAGGGCACGAACAGCGGCGGGGGCCCGGACGAGGCCGCAACTTCCTGCGCCAGGGCTGCGCCGGCGTCCTTGTCGATGTCGAGGAAGGCGACCCGGGCGCCTTGGCCTGCGAAGGCCCGGACGAAGGCGGCGCCGATGCCGCTGGCGCCTCCGGTGATCAACACCACGCGGCCGGCAAGGCTGGAATAGGTCGTCTTCGTCATGCGATCAGGCGCTCCGTCTCGGGGTCGAACAGGCAAATGCGGCGGGTGTCGAGCGCGAAGGCGGCGGACGTGCCGGGCGCGGGGCGGATATCCGGCGAGACACGCGCCATCGCGGGCTCGCCGCCGAGCCGCAGCAACACCATGGTCTCGGCACCGGTCGGCTCGACCAATTCCACCGGCGCCTCGACGAGGACGGGCGCTTCGCTGGAAAACGTGCGGCTGCCCTCGGCAATGCATTCCGGCCGGATTCCGAACACCACCTTGCGCCCGACGAAGGGGGCTGCGGCGTCATATCCCCTCAGGCGCAGACGAAGCTCGTCGGGCCGCCCCGCGCCGATCACGACGACCGGCCCGTCATTTTCGGCCTCGAGCCGCGCCGGCATGGTGTTCATCGGCGGCGAGCCCATGAAGCGTGCGACGAACAGATTGGCGGGATAGCGGTACACGGTATCGGGGTCGGCGAATTGCTGCACGCTGCCCTGATGCATCACGGCGATCCGTGTCGCCATCGTCATCGCCTCGATCTGGTCGTGGGTGACGTAGACGATGGTGGCGCCGATGCGCTGGTGCAGCCGCTTGATCTCCATCCGCATCTCGACGCGCAGCTTGGCGTCGAGATTGGAGAGCGGCTCGTCGAACAGGAAGAGCAGGGGATTGCGCACCAGCGCGCGTCCCATCGCCACCCGCTGGCGCTGGCCGCCGGATAATTGCGAGGGCTTGCGGCCGAGCAGCGGCTCGATCTGGAGCAGCTTTGCGACATTGCCGACCGCAGCGTCCTGCTCGGCTTTGGGAACGTGACGGCATTCCATGCCGAAGGTGATGTTCTGGCGCACCGTCATCGAGGGATAGAGCGCGTAGGACTGGAACACCATGGCGATGTCGCGGTCTTTCGGCGCGACGTCGTTGACGACGCGTCCGCCGATTTCGATCGTTCCCGCGCTCGGGCGGTCGAGCCCGGCGACGATGTTGAGCAGGGTCGACTTGCCGCAGCCGGACGGGCCGACCAGCACGGTGAACTCGCCGCTCTCGATGTCGAGCGCGATGTCCTTCAGCACCTCCAGATTGGCGTAGCGCTTGGACAGGGCGCGAATGCTCAGTGCTGCCATGACAACTCCATTGACGGCAACTCCATCATTTCACGGCGCCGGCAGTCAGGCCGCGGACGAAGTACTTGCCGCCGAGCAGGTAGATCAACAGCGTGGGCAGCGCGGCGATGATCACCGCTGCGCTCTGCACGCCATGCTGCGGGATATCGGCGATTGCGGCGGACAGCGCGATGAGAGCTGCGGTGACGGGTTGCTGCTGGCCGGTGGTGAACGTCACGCCATAGAGGAACTCGTTCCAGATGTGGGTGAACTGCCAGATCACCGTGACGATCAGGATCGGCCCGGAGAGGGGCAGGATGATGCGCCAGAAGATGCGGAAGAACCCGGCGCCGTCGATCCGCGCGGCCCTGATCAATTCGTGGGGAACGGCGACGTAATAGTTGCGGCAGAACAGCGTGGTGAAGGAGAGCCCCTGAATGGTGTGAATCAGCACGAGCCCGGTCAGCGTATTGATGAGGCCGACGTCCCGCAGCACGATGGTCCAGGGCAACAGGCGCATCTGCTGGGGGAGGAACAGGCCAAGCGTCACGATGCCATAGATCCAGTTGTCGCCGCGAAAACGCCAGAGCGACACGGCGTAACCGGCGATTGCGCCGAGCAGGGTCGAGATGATCGTCGCCGGAATCGTGACGAGCGCGGAATTCAGCATGTAGGGCCGGATGCCGGCGCAGGTCTCGGCGACGCAGAAGCCGCTCCACGCCCTCGCATAGTTGCTCCAGGCCCATTGTTGCGGCCAGCCGATCATCGAGGCCTGCGCGATCTCCTCGTTGCTGCGGAGCGAGTTCAGGACGACGACAACCAATGGCGCGAGATAGGCGGCCGCGACCAGCGACACGACGAGATAGATCAGAAGCCGGCTCGGCGCGAAGGTTCGCTCACGCATGGGTGGTCCGCCTTTGTCGGACATAACGCCAGGCTGCATAAGGCAGCAGCACCGCGAGCAGAATGAGCAGCATGAGCACCGCCGCTGCCGCGCCGCGGCCGAGCTGGCTGCGTTGGAACATGAGGTCGTAGACGACGAGCGCCGGCAGCTGGGTCGCGATTCCAGGCCCGCCATTGGTCAGCGCGCGGACGAGATCGAAGGCCGAGATCGCAAATTGCAGCTGGACCACAACCACGGTGATCGTGATCGGCCAGAGTGTGGGCAAGACGACGCGTCGGTAGATTCGAATCGGCCCGGCGCCGTCGATCTGCGCCGCCTTGATGATGTCGGCGTCGACGGATCTGAGACCGGCGAGAAAGAGCGCCATGGCGAAGCCCGAGGATTGCCAGATCGCGGCGATGACGATGGTCCAGATCGCCATGTCGCGGTCGACCAGCCAGTCGAACCTGAAGGATGTCCAGCCGAGGTCGTGAACGAGCTTCTGGATGCCGATGCCGGGATTGAGCAGCCAGCTCCAGACCGTGCCGGTGACCACGAAGGACACCGCCAGGGGGTAGAGGAAGATGGAGCGCAGCACGTTCTCGCCGCGAATGCGCTGATCGAGCAGGATCGCGAGCAGCAGACCGGTCATCAAGCTCAGCAGCACGAAAGCACTGCCGAACAGCAGCAGATTGTCGAAGGCGATCTGCCAGTTCCGGCTCGCCAGGACCGCCGAATAGTTGCGCAGACCCACCCAGCCCGTAACAGGGATCAGGGTGGAGGGGGTGAACGAGATCCAGATCGTCCAGAGCGAAAACGTCACGAGATGCGCCGCGGACAGGAGCAGCGGCACCCAGATCATCAGATATTCGGGCAGCCGGCGCACCCAGTCGGGCGTCGCCGGCCGCGCTGCTGTTGCGACCACGTCGGTCAACGCGCACCCTCGACGGCATCGGCAAGACGAGTGACCGCCTGCTCCGGCTTGATCGTCTTGTTCTTCACGTACTCGGTGAGCACGTCGATCATCGCGGCGGTCAGACCGTTTTGCTGCGCCATGTTATGGGCGAGGCTGAGGACGGCCTGATTGTTGGCGACCGCGTCCTTCAGCGCGGCTGCGGTCCGCCGTTGGCCGTCCGACCAGCCTTCGCCAGAGAGGTCGACATCGGTGCGCACCGGGATCGATCCGGTGATCTGCGAATACATGGTCTGGATCGCCGGATCCATGACGAGCTGGGCCATCAGCATCTGGCCGGCCTGCAAGTCAGGCTCCTTGCGCTGCCAGAAGATGAAGGCATCGGCATTCAAGAGGAAGACCGGCTTGCCGTTGTCGCTGGGTCCGGGCGCGATGATGAAATCGTCGAACTTGAACCCGGCGTTGCGCAACACGCCCTGCGCCCATCCGCCCTGGATCATCATGCCCATGTCGCCGTCGATGAAGCGCTTCAGATTGGTGGCATAAGGCTGTGCGCCAACATTGGGGTCGCACCAGTCGGCGATCTTGCGGGTTTGTGCGAAGGCAGCCTTGATCTCGGGCCCCTCCAGCGCCTTCTTGTCGAGGTTCATGATCGCCGCGCGATATGCGGCCGGGCTGATGCCGGCAAAGGAAGCCTCGAATTTTTGCCCGTCATCGGGACGGGTGCCGCCATTGGCGAGTGGGTAGTTCATTCCGGCCGACTTCATCTTGTCGGCAAGCTCGTTGAAATCAGCCCAGGTGACGGGAATCTTGTCGGCCTTGGCCTTGTCCATCCCGCGCTTGGAGAGGAACAGCATGTTGGTGCTGTAGATCTGGAGCGGCAGGGCGATCCACTTGCCTCCCGGCTTGTGCAATTTTGCAAGGTCCGGCGCGACCACCTTCTCATATCCGGCGGCGGCGACAACGCTGTCGAGATCCACGGTCGGAGCAATCTTCGACCAGGCCGCGATCTCGGGCCCCTTGAGCTGTGAACAGGCCGGCGGATCGCCGGCAATGATCTGGGCCCGCAGCTTGTTCATCATCTCCGTGGTGAAGCCTGGGACGGGCGAGTGCTGCCAGACCCCGCCCTTCTCCTCGAATTTCTTGCCGAGTGCCGTAATGGCCGCCCCGTCGCTGCCGGCCGACCATTGCGAGATCGCGGTCAGTCGCGGCTTGGCCGCGCCTTGCGCGCGAGCAAGGTGCGGAAATGCGAGCGCGGCAGCAGATCCAGCGAGCAGACGACGCCTTGTTGTTGTGATCGGCATGGCAGTTCCTCCCGGTGTGAAATCTTTCGCCCTTGCGGACGATTCAGGCTCAGCGCATGTCAGGCCGCCTCCGTCGAGGCCGCGGGCATGCCGCCACGGCTGGCGAGACAAAAGGCGGCGAAGGCGAGCGCAGCCTGCGGGTCGTTGCCCGTCGACGGCGGCACGAAGGCGAGCGAGACCTGCGCCAGTTTGCGTCCGCCCAGCAGGCAGGCGTCGATCCCATCGACCAGTGCTTTCCGATCCTCTTCCGAGAGAAGCGACGGCCAGCCGCTGATCGCAACGCCGCCGCACGGCTTGACGTTCAGCGTATTGCCGATCGCAAGCCCGAGCCGGAACAGCCGCCGGCGCAACTCCTGCCGCACGCGCGATGAGATCGGGACCGTGTTGACCCATTCGTTGCCGAGCTGCAGCAGCTCGGTTTCGGAAACGCCGAGAAGCTCAGCCAGCGCGGGAATCGACGCATAGGCCTCGACGCAGCCGTAATGTCCGCAGCGGCAGCGCGGTCCGTCAGGCCCGAACACCATGTGGCCGAGCTCGATCGGCTGCAGAGAGTCTGCCTCGGCCGGATCATCCATCCAGGCGCCGGCGACGCCGTGGCTGACGAGCACGAACAGATGAGTGTCGTTGAACGGGTAGTTTTCCGTGCGGCAGCGGTGAAAGGTGGCATGCGCGACGACCGAATTGGTAAATTCGAGCGGCACGCCCGCGAACATCTCGCCGAACAGGTAGCCGATGCGAGCAACGTCGCAGGGAATGATCGGATTGGCCGATATGCTGAGACGGCCGAGGCCGGGAATCGAGACGCCGATCTGGGACAGGGTGATCCGGCGGCGCCGCGTCCAGTCGCGCAACGAATTCATCGCTTCGCGAAATGCCCGGCCGACGGTCTCGACGTCAGGCGTCTTCGGGAGCGGCACACGCTCGGTGTAGTGCAGCTCGCCCGACAGGCCGCCGACCCCGACGCTGAGCCGCTGCGCCGTCAGCTCGAAGGCTGCCAGCGCCACTGCGCCGTCGAGGGACACGAGACCGGTCGGTCCGCCGACGTAAGGGGCAGGGCGCCGCATTTCCTCGATCAGGCCCTCGGCCTTCAGGTCGAGCAGGATGCGCGACAGGCTCGCTTCCGACAGGCGCACGGCCTTCGCCAGTGGCGGACGAAACGAGCCGCCGGACTGAAGCAGATGGGTCAAAATGGCAGCGCGCGTCTGCCGCCGACTTCTCGGCTGCTCCGGCATTTCCGTCCCTGTCGTCATTCTTACTTAGAGTAAGAATGCGCGCGGAGCGTTTCGACTGTCAAGGCGCTTGCCGCCGTGAGCACGGACTTGTTGTTGTGCGCGGCAGCACGAGGAAACTGCGGGCGTAAAACAAAAACGGCGCCATCTTTCGATGACGCCGTTTCGAAGCCGTGATGGCCTGACGTCAGCGCTTGTCGATCGACACGTAATCGCGCTTGGCGACGCCGGTATAGAGCTGGCGCGGGCGGCCGATCTTCTGCTGGGGATCCTCGATCATCTCGCTCCACTGGCTGATCCAGCCGACGGTGCGGGCGACCGCGAACAGCACGGTGAACATCGAGACCGGGAAGCCCATCGCCTTCAGCGTGATGCCCGAATAGAAGTCGACGTTCGGGTAGAGCTTGCGGTCGATGAAATACTGGTCGCTGAGCGCGATCTTCTCGAGCTCCATCGCCACCTTCAGCATCGGATCGTCGCCATGGCCGGTCTCCTTGAGCACGGCATGACACATCTTCTGCATGATCTTGGCGCGCGGATCGTAGTTCTTGTAGACCCGGTGGCCGAAGCCCATCAGGCGGACTTCGGAGTTCTTGTCCTTCACCTTGGCGATGAACTCGGGGATCTTGTCGACCGTGCCGATCTGATAGAGCATGTTCAGCGCGGCTTCGTTGGCGCCGCCATGGGCCGGGCCCCAGAGGCAGGCGATGCCGGCCGCGATGCAGGCGAACGGGTTGGCGCCCGAGGAGCCTGCGATACGCACCGTCGAGGTCGAGGCGTTCTGCTCGTGGTCGGCGTGCAGGATGAAGATCTTCTCCAGCGCGTCGGCGAGCACCGGACTGACCTTGTAGTCCTCGCAGGGCACCGCGAAGCACATGTTCAGGAAGTTCTCGGCAAAGCCGAGCGAGTTCTTCGGATACACGAAGGGCTGGCCGACGGTGTATTTGTAGGCCATCGCCGCCAGCGTCGGGATCTTCGCGATCATGCGCATGGAGGCGATCATGCGCTGCTTCGGATCGTTGATGTCGGTAGAGTCGTGATAGAACGCGGCAAGCGCGCCGACGGCCGCCACCATGATCGCCATCGGATGGGCGTCGCGGCGGAAGCCCTGGAAGAAGCGGGCCATCTGCTCGTGCACCATCGTATGATGGGTCACGCGGTGGTCGAAATCCTTCTTCTGCGCGGCGGTCGGCAGGTTGCCGTAGAGCAGGAGGTAGCAGGTCTCCAGGAAGTCGCCGTGCTCGGCGAGCTGCTCGATCGGGTAGCCGCGGTATTCCAGCACGCCCGCGTCGCCGTCGATATAGGTGATCTTGGACTGGCAGCTCGCGGTCGAGGTAAAGCCCGGATCGTAGGTGAACAGGCCGGACTGGCCGTAGAGCTTACCGATATCGATGACGTCAGGCCCGACGCTGCCGCTGAGGATCGGGAGATCGAAATTCTTGTTTCCGACCGTCAGCGTCGCGGTCTTTGGGCTTTCTTTTGCGTCCATCAGAGGTCCCCGATGTGTGGTGAAACGGGCCGGAGCCGGAGACCCCCAGGGCGACCATGGGGGGCAGGCCGGATGTTCCAGAATGTGGGGGAGATGGGTATATTATTGCTATGTGCGCTGCAAGATCGCCGCACGCATGGTCGACTTACGTCGTAGACTGATCCCCGAGCCGGCCGAGGCTCTCCTCGCGTCCCAGCACGTCCAAAACCTCAAATATACCAGGCGACGTCGTCCGTCCGGTGAGCGCCGCCCGAAGCGGCTGGGCAACCGCGCCGAGCTTGAGACTATTTTCCTCGGCAAAGGCGCGCAGCGCCGCTTCCGTGGTGGCGCCGCTCCACGTCTCGACTTTCTCCAGCGCGGAATGTAGCTGGCCGATCAGCTTGCGGTTCTCGGGCGTCAGCAGCGCCTGCGCCTTGGGATCCGGCGCGAGCGGCCGGTCGGCGAAGATGAAATGGGCGCCGTCGATCAGCTCGATCAAGGTCTTGGCGCGCTCCTTGAGGGCCGGCATGGCCTTGAGGAGCTGCGCGCGCGTGGTGTCGTTCAATTTGGCCTTGATCTCGTCGCGGCTCGGCACGATGTGGTCGAGCACGTCCTCGAACATCCTCACGAGCGAGTGATCGTCGCTATGGCGGATGTAGTGGCCGTTGAGGTTTTCCAGCTTGGCAAAATCGAAGCGGGCGGCGGCGCGGCCGACGCTGGCGAGATCGAATGCGTCGACCATCTCCTCAGTCGAGAAGATCTCCTGATCGCCGTGGCTCCAGCCGAGCCGGACGAGGTAGTTGCGCAGCGCAGCCGGCAGGTACCCCATGGCACGGTAGGCATCGACGCCGAGCGCGCCATGCCGCTTGGACAGTTTCGAGCCGTCCGGGCCGTGGATCAGCGGGATGTGGGACATGCTCGGCAGCGCCCAGCCCATCGCATCGTAGATCTGCTTCTGGCGGGCGGCGTTGATCAGGTGATCGTCGCCGCGGATCACGTGCGTGACGCCCATGTCGTGGTCGTCGACCACCACGGCGAGCATGTAGGTCGGGTTGCCGTCACCGCGCAGCAGGACGAGATCGTCGAGGTTCTCGTTCTGCCAGACCACGCGGCCCTGGACCTGGTCCTCGATCACGGTCTCGCCGGTCTGCGGCGCGCGCAGGCGGATGGTGGGCTTGACGTCGCTTGGCGCCGTCGCCGGGTCGCGGTCGCGCCACATGCCGTCATAGAGGCGGGTGCGGCCTTCGGCGCGCGCCTTCTCGCGCATGGCGGCAAGCTCCTCGGCGGTGGCGTAGCAGCGGTAGGCCTTGCCATCGGCGAGCAGCTGCTCGGCGACCTCGCGGTGCCGGGCGGCGCGGGCGAACTGGTAGATGACCTCGCCGTCCCAGCCGAGCTCGAGCCACTTCAACCCGTCGAGGATGGCGCCGATCGCGGCCTCCGTGGAGCGTTCCCGGTCGGTGTCCTCGATCCGCAGCAGCATCTTGCCGCCGTGCTTCTTGGCATAGAGCCAGTTGAACAGCGCCGTGCGGGCACCCCCGATATGGAGGAAGCCGGTCGGCGAGGGAGCAAAGCGCGTGACGACGGAATCGGACATTCTTGGCAGGGCCTATGCATTGGAAGGCGGTGGTGTATAGCAGGAACGGGACATAACTAAAGGGCGACGGCGGACCTGGTGTGCCCAGCTTAAGCTCTTGGCGCGGCCACGCGAATTTGGCAGAAGGACCGCTGATTTCGCTACAGGATTTTCGGAAATGACAGAACCGGTGGCAGCTGAGGTTGGGCGCGATTTCATTCGTGACATCATCCAGGCCGACCTCGACCAGGGCAAATACAAGGAGATCGTGACCCGGTTCCCGCCGGAGCCGAACGGCTATCTGCATATCGGCCATGCCAAGTCGATCGCACTCAACTTCGGCATCGCCCAGGAGTTTCCGGGTCGCTGCCACCTGCGCTTCGACGACACCAATCCGGTCAAGGAAGAGCAGGAATATATCGATTCCATCCAGGCCGACGTGCGCTGGCTCGGCTTCGACTGGGGCAAGAACCTGTTCTTCGCTTCGGACTATTTCGATCGCCTGTACGATTGGGCGGAGCAGCTGATCCGCGACGGCCTTGCTTATGTCGACGACCAGACCCAGGAGGAGATCCGCCTCTCGCGCGGCACGTTGACGGAGCCCGGCAAGAATTCGCCGTTCCGCGAACGCTCCGTGGAGGAGAATCTCGACCTGTTCCGCCGCATGAAGGCGGGCGAATTCCCCAACGGCGCGCGCGTGCTGCGGGCCAAGATCGACATGGCCGCGGGCAACATCAACCTGCGCGATCCCGTGTTGTACCGCATCCTGCATGCGCACCATCCGCGCACCGGTAACGCATGGTGCATCTATCCGAGCTATGACTATGCCCACGGCCAGTCGGACGCCATCGAAGGCATCACCCATTCGATCTGCACGCTGGAATTCGAGGACCACCGGCCGCTCTACGACTGGTTCATCGAGAAGCTGCCGGTGCCCTCACAGCCGCATCAGTACGAATTCGCGCGGCTGAACCTGACCTACACGCTCTTGTCCAAGCGCGTGCTGACCCAGCTCGTGCGCGACGGCCATGTCGCGGGCTGGGACGATCCGCGCATGCCGACCATGGCGGGCATGCGCCGGCGCGGCGTGCCGCCGGCGGCCCTTCGCGAGTTCGTCAAGCGCATCGGCGTCGCCAAGGCCAACAGCGTCGTCGATGTCGGCATGCTGGAGTTCTGCATCCGCGAAGAGCTGAACCGCACGGCGCAGCGGCGCATGGCGGTGTTGAAGCCGCTGAAGGTCGTGATCGAAAATTATCCGGAAGGGCAGACCGAGGAGCTCGAGGCGATCAACCATCCCGACGACGCTAGCGCCGGCACGCGGAAGATCACGTTCGGCCGCGAGCTCTATATCGAGCAGGATGACTTCATGGAGGATCCGCCGAAGAAGTTCTTCCGCCTGTCGCCGGGCAACGAGGTGCGGCTGCGCTACGCCTATTTCGTCAAGTGCACCGGCGTGATCAAGAACGACAAGGGCGAGGTGGTGGAGCTGCGCTGCACCTATGATCCCGCGACCAAGGGCGGCAACGCGCCCGACGGCCGCAAGGTCAAGGCGACCATGCACTGGCTGCCGGCGGCGGCATCCAAGCCGGCGGAGATCCGCATCTACAACCAGCTGTTCGCTAGTCCCAGCCCGGATGCTTCGAATTTCGCGGCCGATCTCAATCCGAACTCGCTGGAGATCCTCACTGAGGCGCGGGTCGAGGCGTCCGTCGCGGAGAGCAATGCGACCGAGCCGATGCAGTTCGAGCGCCAGGGCTATTTCGTGCGCGACAAGGACTCGACGCCCGGCAAGCCGGTGTTCTCGCGCACCATCGGCCTGCGCGACACGTTCGCGAAAGAAGTCGCGAAGGGCTGAGGCAAAGCGCATGAGCGACGAGGCCGACACCATCGTTTCCGCCATCATCGCGAAATGGTGCGCCGGCTTCTCTGTACTCGATGCGGCCGCGCTGTCCTCGCTCTATGCGAGGAACGCGTTCTTCTTCGGCTCCAACCCGAAGCTCTATCGCGGCCGGAAGGGCGTTGCCGACTATTTCAACGGCCTGCCGCGCTGGCGCAGACCGAGCGCGACCTTCTCCGACGTCAACGCCGCGCAGGCAGGTCCTGATCTGATCAACATGGCCGCGACCATCACGTTCGATCTCGCCGGCGAGCGGGACGATCTCGTCGTCAAGATGAGCTGGGTCATCATCCGCGAGGACGGCGACTGGAAGATCGTCAATCACCACGCCTCGTCGCAGGCGCCGCTGATCTGATGGCGCTTTTGTCATTCCGTAATGGCCCGAAGGGCCAAGCCCGGAATCCATAACTCCAGTTCGTGGTTATGGATTCTCAGATGCGCAAATTGCGCATCATAGCTCGCGCCAAGTGGCGCGCCCCAAAATGACGGAAGGATACGAACCGAAGCTCTCTCCGAGCGTTGAGGTGGCTCCAAACAAGGATTCCGCCATGCAGAACATCGCAGAGCATATGGAAGTGATCGGCGCCGACGGCGTCCACATCGGCACGGTCGATCGCGTCGAAGGCAACCGTATCAAGCTGACCAAGAAGGACAGCGGCGTGGGCAGCCACAAGGGCCATCATCATTTTATCGACAAGGGCCTCGTTGCCGATGTCGAAGGCAACAAGGTGCGGCTGTCCGCCAAGGCGGACGTTGCCGTGACCATGGAAGAGGAAAAGTAGACCGCTCCATCGCTCGTTCCCGATCTGTACCGCTATTCGCGCAGCCGCACGGTCCGGTAGCCTCCGCAACCGTCGCGTATCGTAAGGTGCAGGGGAATGGTGGAGCCGGGGCGGCCAGGACGCTCCCAGGGAGTTGCGGGGACGTGGCCGGTCGGCCGCGCTACCCCGACCGGCGGCTTTGCGCCGACGGGCCTTGGCATCTGGCCGGCCATCGTCGAAACGGTGCGCCAATGGGCGCGTGCCGAGGCCGGGCCTGGCCGGTTGTTGCCGTGGGTGCCGGTCGCCTTCGGCGGCGGCATTGCGCTTTATTTCTCCGCCGATCATGAGCCGGTGCTGTCTGTGGTTGCCGCGACGGCCGTCGCGCTGATGCTCGGTGCGGTGCTATTGCGGCGGAGCCGGCTGTTTGCGCCTGCCATCATGCTCGCGGCGCTCGCCGCCGGCTTTGCGATGGCGACCTGGAAGACGGCGCGCATCGCTCATCCCGTGCTGGCCAAGCCGCTCTATTCGGTGTCGCTGTCGGGCTTCGTCGAAGCGCGCGACATCCGTGAGCGTACCGATCGCTTCGTGCTGCGCGTCAGCGCGATGGAGGCGCAGCGCAGCGAGGTCAAGCTCGAGCGCGTTCGCCTCTCGGTTCGCAAGGGCACGGCGCCGGAGGTCGGCAGCTTCGTGCAATTGAAGGCGCGGCTGATGCCGCCGATCTCGCCGGTGCGCCCCGGCAGCTATGATTTCTCGCGCGACATGTTCTTCCAGGGCATCGGCGCCTCCGGCTTCGTGATGGGCGCGATCACGGCGTCCACGCCGCCGGGTGCCGGCGGCCTGCGGCTGCGCTATGCCGCCTTCATGCAAGACCTGCGCGATGCGATCGATGCGCGCATCCGCGCTACCCTCGAAGGCGACAACCGGGCGATCGCAACGGCGCTGCTCACGGGGCGGCGCGATGCGATCACCGCGCCCGTGAACGATGCCATGTTCGTCTCGGGCCTCGGCCATGTGCTGTCGATCTCCGGCTATCACATGGCGGTCGTCGCCGGCGTCGTCTTCTTCGCGGTGCGCGCGCTGCTGGCCCTGATCCCGGGGCTGGCGGCCGGCTTTGCCATCAAGAAATGGTCGGCGGCCGCGGCGCTGGTGGCGGCCGCGTTCTACCTGTTGCTGTCGGGCGCGGAGGTCGCGACGCAAAGATCGTTCTTCATGACGGCGGTGGTGCTGATCGCCGTGATGGTCGACCGCCGCGCCATCACCTTCCGCACGCTGGCGGTGGCGGCGCTGATCGTGCTCGCGGTCGCGCCGGAGGCATTGGTGCATCCGAGCTTCCAAATGTCGTTTGCGGCAACGCTTGGGCTGGTGGCCCTGGTACAGATCGGCATGCCGAACCTGCTCGCCTCGCCCGATCATTCCGCGACGGCGCGGATCGCGCTGTGGGGCGGCCGCGAGATCGCGATGCTGTTCCTGGCCTCGCTGATCGCGGGGCTCGCGACCACGCCATACGCCGCCTTCCACTTCCATCGCGTGACCCCATACGGCGTGCTCGCCAACCTCGGCGCCATGCCGGTGGTCTCGGCGCTTGTGATGCCGGCCGGGCTGCTCGGACTGCTCGCGGCGCCCTTCGGGCTCGACGGCGTGTTCTGGTGGTTGATGGGAATCGGCATCGAGTGGATGGTCCTGGTCGCGCGCTGGGTGGCGGCCCTGCCGGGCGCGGTCGGCCGCATTCCTGCCTTCGGGATCGCGCCGCTGGTCGCGGCGAGCCTCGGGCTCATTGTTATGGGCCTGTTGCGCACGCCCTTGCGCTGGTCCGGCGCCCTCGTGCTGCTGGCAGCGATCCTCTGGGGACTGTCGGTGCGGCAGCCCGACATCCTGATTGCCGGGGATGGTGCGAGCGTCGCGGTCCGGGGCGGGGATGGGCGCCTGCATGTGATCCGCGCCGGCAAGGACAGCTTCCTGCTGAAAGAGTGGTTGGCTGCCGATGCCGATCCGCGCGATGCCGGCAACGCCTCATTGGCGAGCGGGGTGTCGTGCGACGAGTCCGGCTGCGTGGCGCCGCTCGCGGACGGACGGCTCATCGCGCTAGCGACGCGCATCGACGCGCTGGCCGATGATTGCAGCCGCGCCGCGCTGGTGGTGACGGCGCGGCCGGCGCCGTCCGATTGCGCGGCGATGGTGGTCGATCGGGCCCGTCTTGCCAGTCAGGGCGCACTGGCTCTGACGCGCAGCGGAGAGGGGTTTTCGGTGCAGGTGGTGAGGGCGAGGGGAGCAAGCCGTCCCTGGCTGCCGGCCGGCGCCGGCGAGGGGGATTTCGACGGCAGCCTCGTGCCGAAGGCGGCCGTACCCCGCAACCGGGACGCAACGCCATCGGAGGCCGACTTGCAGGCCGACGATTGACGCGGATCACAAATACCAGGCCAGCACCGCGTCAAGCCTTCCGTTGCCGATGACCGGCAGGGCCACCATTCGGCTCAGCCCGGCTGCGCGGGCTTCGGAGCCGGCGATCGAGCCGTCACTGGTGAGATCGTCGTTGAGCGCGGGCATGCCGACGGCCCAGGCGCCGCCGATGCTGCCTTCCCCCTTGGCGATGGACTGCGCCGCATAGCGTGCGGCGAGGTCGGTCTGCGCGCTGCAATCGCCGGCGCGAAAGACCAGCGCCGAACGGGCCTCGTTCGGGACCCAGATCTCGAAGCGTCGCGCAATCGGCGTTGCCTGCGCGGAGAGGAATGTCAGAACCCAGGTCTGGTCGGTGCCGGTTCGGTAGGGCACGCCGACGCCGAGATTGATCCCGACCTTGGCGGCGTCCTCCCAGCGCAGGAAGCTCTTGGCGTCGTGCAGGTCCTTGATGATCAGCGGCAGGCCCGCCTTCCAGGTGCGTCCGGGCAGGCCGAAGCCGCGCGGAAATCTGGTGTGGCGGGAGTTGAATTCGAACATGTCCGCCGTGCCGTAATAGCCATCGACGAGCCCCATCTCGTGCGAGAGATCAGGATCGTTGTGCCAGAGCTCGATCGCGCCGACATGCGCCTCGTCGTCGCCGCAGAACAGCACCAGCACGGCTTGCAGGAATTCGCCCGCGAACACCGGCACCGCCACGCCGCAGGTGAGGCCGGCCGCAGCGGCCTGATCGGTCCGCTTGAAATAGGAGTTGGCGAATTTCGTGAGGATGACGGGGTGACCACAGGCCCAGGCCTTGCCTGGAAGTCCCTCGTCGTATCCGAAGTGCAGCTCTTCGCTGACGGCCTTGAACGCGGACAGCCCTTCACCGTAGAGGCCGCCGCCGAATTCCAGCCGCATGCGCGTCCGGTCGGGTATCCAGAGTTCAACGACGCGAATAAAGGTCTTCATCGAGCGTGTCCGCCGCCTCGAACCACGACAGCATCGGTCATTTGGCTGCGGAGCGGACGTTCAAAATTCAGGCAGGACGGCCCAAACTTCGTGCGGCGACGGGCTTACCGATCGAATGTCCTGAAACACAAACCCACCGGGCTCGCCGGCCTCGGCCGGCGACGGCAATTTCAATCCCGGGCTCGGCCTTTCGGCCGATGGGCGTCAGCCGATCGGCAGGCGCGTGATCGTGGGCCGCGTGTCGGCGATGATCTGCGGCTTGTGCTCGCGCTCGGGGGCTGGCTGCGTCACCGGCAATTGCAGCACGGTCGCGCGCTGGCCTTCGACGAGCTGCGTCACCAGCACGTACTTGCCGTCGGGGAATTCGATCGCGTCATGATGGCGATCGGGAATGTGCGGGTCGATCTTGCCGAACTTGCCGACGCGGGAGTTCACGGTGCGCGTCCAGATCCAGCGGTTGTCGTAGCGGACGTTGTCGGCGAAAGCGAGCTCCGTCCCCGGCAGCAGACAGACCGCGACGGAGAGATCGGCTTCGGAAGCGAAACCGCGCGTCGAGGTGCCGCGGAAGGTTGTCGTGACGATCGTCTCGCCGACCTCGGCGGGGCGCGTCGCGACGGCATGCAGGCTGTAGTCACACATCGGGTGCTCCTCATGCTGGAATAGCGACCCGCGTCTCTTTCGAGGCGCAGGCCTCTATCAGAGTGGAAGCCTGCAACGCTCTGCTCGGTTATGGGCAAATCTGCGGCTCGCGTCCGCAGCGCGCGATCACATTATCTTTCCCGGATTCAATAGGAACAAACCTCGCGTCCTTGCATTCGGCCGGAGCTATCGGCACGGCCGGCACGACTCTGCCGGCGAAGCAGAAATGGCTGCGGGCCTGCATGGGCGGATGTCGCGCGGCGGATGTCGCGCGGGAAGAGGGCCGGACAGTCGGCGCAGAACCAGAGAAACCGTCCGGCCGGAGCGAACAAGCATCCGCTCCGATGCTGGATCGACGATGCCGATCGAAGCGCGCGAGGCGCTTGAGACTTCCCGTATCAGTACTTCCGGTAAAGCCCGATCAGCTTGCCCTGTATCTTCACGCGGTTCGGCGGAAGAATGCGGACCTCGTAGGCGGCATTGGCGGGCTCGAGCGCGATCGAGGCGCCGCGGCGGCGGAAGCGCTTGAGCGTGGCCTCCTCGTCGTCGATCAATGCCACCACGATGTCGCCGGTATTGGCAGTCTCGTTGCGCTGGATCAGCGCCATGTCGCCGTCGAGGATGCCGGCCTCGACCATCGAATCGCCGCGCACTTCGAGCGCGTAGTGCTCGCCCGAGCCGAGCATGTCCGGCGGTACGCTGATGGTGTGGCTGCGGGTCTGCAGCGCCTCGATCGGCGTGCCGGCGGCGATGCGGCCCATCACGGGCACCGCGACCGGACGCTCGCCCTCGTCCGCGGGCGGGCTGGAGCTCGCGCGCACCTTGCCGAGATTGCCCTCGATGACGCTCGGGGTGAAGCCGCGGCGATTGCCGGCGGCGGCCTGGAGCTCGGGCAGCTTGATCACCTCGATGGCACGGGCACGGTTGGGCAGGCGGCGAATGAAGCCGCGCTCCTCGAGCGCAGTGATCAGGCGATGGATGCCTGATTTCGAGCGCAGGTCGAGCGCATCCTTCATCTCGTCGAAGGACGGCGGCACGCCGCTTTCCTTCAGACGCTCGCTGATGAACCGCAGAAGCTCGTATTGTTTGCGCGTCAACATCTCGACCAAAGTCCCCCGGTTGATGTCGTTCGATTCCGACACGATGAAGTCGGCACTAGGCCGCTACATCCTCGAAACAAATCATGAACGGACACTATATGTTCGATATGTGTTCCGCAACTGCTTAATTTACGGTGAACGCGGCCAAGCTCGCGGAATGCGTGTGGCTCGCAGCTCAGGCCGGGAGCCGCAGCACCTCGCAAGGCGTGCCGGCCTCGGCCTTGGGGGCGAACGGAGCCCGCACGAGAAGTACCTGTGCCGCAGCGAGATTCGCAAGCAGGGAGGAGTCCTGATGGCTGACGGGAAGGGCGACGCGCGTGCCGTCGTCGCGCACCTCCAGCCGCGCACGCAGATAGTCCTCGCGCTGGTCGTTGGCGGCGACATCGCGGCCCAGCACGGCGCGCTCGCGCTGATGATGAATCGCTGAACGGCCCGCGAGAGCGCGAATCAAGGGCACCATGAACAGGAAGGCGCAGACATATGACGACACGGGATTGCCGGGCAGGCCGATCACGCGCATCGGGCCGAGCCTCCCGTGCATCATCGGCTTGCCGGGCCGGATCGCGATCTTCCAGAACGCCATCGCGATGCCTTCGCCCTTGAGCGCCTGCTGGACCAGATCGTGGTCACCGACCGAGGCGCCGCCGGTCGTGATCAGGATGTCGGCGCCGCCCTCGCGCGCGCGGCGGATGCCGGCGGAGGTCGCCTCCAGCGTATCGGCGGCAATTCCGAGGTCGATGGTCTCGGCGCCCTCGCTGCGGGCGAGCGCGTGCAGGGCATAGCCGTTGGAATAGACGATCTGGCCGGGACCAGGCGCGGTGCCCGGCATCACGAGCTCGTCGCCGGTGGCGAGGATCGCGACCCTCGGGCGGCGGACGACGGCGAGATGTGGATGGTTCATTCCGGCGGCGAGGGCGAGATCGCGCTCGGTGAGACGGATTCCCTTGCGCAGCAGCACGTCGCCTTCACGGAAGTCGATGCCTGCAGCGCGGATGTGCCGGCCGAAAATGGCGGCTTCCTTGATCGTGACATGCTTGCCGTCGGCAGCCGTGTCCTCCTGGATCACGACGGCATCGGCGCCGTCGGGAACGACGCCGCCGGTGAAGATCCGCACGGCTTCGCCGGGGCCGACGCGTCCCGCGAACGGCCGACCCGCCGCCACCTCGCCGACGACGGTCAGCCTGGAATCGATCGTCGCGTCGGCCGCGCGCACGGCATAGCCGTCCATCGCCGACATCGCCTCCGGTGGCTGCGTCCGCCGCGCCGCGATGTCGCCGGCGAGCACACGATGATAGGCCTCGTCGAGCGAAACCTTCTCTTCAGCCAGCGGCTCTGCGCCGGCCAGCACCGCGGCGAGCGCGTCAGAAACCGGCATCAGGGCCACGGGCGAACTCCTGCTGAGCACATCAGTCAATGGGCGGCGAGAGTTCTAGCCGAGTGCAGCCGTGAGGCAAAGCAGCACGGGGGATGATCTATCCTGCGTGATCGCGGGGTGGAGGAGGTCAGCTCAACTCCGCCGCGGCATGATGAGAAAGGCGAGATAGACCGGAACTAGGATCGCCATGGCCAGGACGACAATGACGAGCGCCACGGCCAGCATCGGTCAACGCTCCGTCGGATCGCCGGGACTGAAATCCGCGACGTCGGGCGGCTTGGGACCCTGATCCTTGTCGGGCAGCGGATCGGCCTGGGATTTCAGGTCGGCGGCCTTGCTGATCAGCTTGGCGGAGAGGTCAGAATCGGAGGTGGTTCTGGCGAATTCGAGCAGGAGAGAAGCCTGCTTGGTGAGATAGGTCTTGCCCAGCACGTCGATCAGTCCAATGTAGAAGTCCCCAACGGACTCATGAGTCCGAAAGGTGGTATTCCGTTCCCGGAACTCTGTATAAAAATGCACAAAGGGAGCGGGTTCCACATTTTCGGCAAATTTTGTTCCGGGAGTGATCGCGCTCCGGGCTGTCCGCGGCTCAGATGCCCAGCGCCTTCAATGCGTTCCCGACATCGAGCGGCGAGGTGACATGCACGGCGGTCAAGCCGCGCGCCCGTGCTCCCTCGATGTTCTCGGCGAGGTCATCGAAGAATACGATGCGCTCGGCCGGCACGCCGATCGCCGCGACGACATGGTCGAAGGCCTCGGCATCCGGCTTGCGCAGGCCGATGCTGGAGGACAGATAGAGCTCGCGGAAATGGCCGAGCAGATCGGCATATTCCTTTGAGAAATAGTCGACGTGCGGCCGATTGGTGTTGGAGAAGGCGTAGAGCGGCATCTGCTTCGCCGCGCGCGGCAGCAGCTCGGCGATATCAGGCATCTCGCCGGCGAAGATCGCGTTCCAGCCTTCCAGGAATTGCGCATCCGAGATGCCGATCCCGAGCGAGGACCGCAGCGAGGCGAAATAGTCCGCATCGCTGATCTTGCCCATCTCGTGCAACCGGTAGGCCTCGTCACGCACATAGCGCGCGATGATGGCCTCGGGCTGGCAGCCGGCATGTCCCGCCCAGCAGGCGATCGCCTTGGAAAAGTCGATGTCGAGCACCACGCGCCCGAGGTCGAACAGCAGCGCATCCGCGCTGCCGGGAGAGAGCGATGTCATTGCGTCCTTTTCACGTCAGTGTGGCGCGTCAGTAACGATAGGGCTCGTGATCGAACAGCGGGAACGCGCTGAACACGCTGGGCGCGTTGGTGGCGGTCGCCGGATGTAGGCAGGATTTGTCGATCTCGGCGAATGAGGTGGCGCCCAGAAGGCCGAGGCAGCGCAGCACCTCGTCTTCGAGCAACTCCAGCATCCGCGCGACGCCGGCTTCGCCGGCTGCCGCCAGCGCCCAGCATTGCAGCCGGCCGATGCCGACGAGGTCGGCGCCCGCCGCGATCGCCTTGACGATGTCGGTGCCGCGGCAAAAGCCGCCGTCGACCATGATCTTGGCGCGGCCCTTCACGGCGTCGACGATCTCCGGCAGCACGTGCATGGCGCCGCGGCCGTGGTCGAGCTGGCGTCCGCCATGGTTGGAGACGTAGATCCACTCGACGCCGTGATCGAGCGCGATCTGCGCATCCTCGGCGGTGGCGATGCCCTTGAGGATCAGCGGAATTTTGAAGCTGTCCTTGATCATCTTCACGGTCCGCCACTCCAGGCCCTTCTGGAAATCGCCGCCAGTGGCGCGCAGGCGGCTCTCGCGAACGTAGCGCTTGGCGATGTCACGTTCACGACGGCTGTAATGGGCGGTGTCGACGGTCAGGCAGAAGGCGGCGTAAGCGTTCTTCTCGGCCCGGCTGACGACGTCGGCGACGAAGGTATCGTCGCCGCGGACATAGAGCTGATAGAGACGCAAGGCATCGGGGGCAGCCTCGGCGGTCGCCTCGAGGCCGGGCTCGGACACCGAGCTCAGCATGTGCGCCGCGCCGAACCTGCCTGCAGCGCGCGCGACGCTCGCCGCGCCATCCGGATCGAAGATCTCGAGTGCGCCGACGGGAGCCAGCACCACCGGCAGGCGCAGCTTGCGGCCGAACTGCTCGACGCTGCCATCGACCCTGCGCACGTCGCGCAGCACGCGTGGGCGGAAGGCGATCTCGTCGAGCGCCATGCGGTTGCGCCGCATCGTGGTCTCGGTCTCGGCGGCGCCGACGATGTAGTCCCAGGCATTCTGGTTGAGGTTGACGCGCGCCTTCCGGATGAACTCGTGCAGGTTCTGGAACGGCTCGTCGCTGGCGCCGAGCTCGACGTTCCGTTCCTGCCGGATGCGGGGCGCTTCATTCATTGTTGTCCTCCCGAGAATTTGAAGTCTTGTCGCCATCGCCTATCGCGTCCGGCCCTCCAAAACCATCCTAAAATCGCATAGCTGCGAGGCGTCGGGGCCCGACCAGTGTCGTGTTGCTTCGAAACAGTTTCGGAACGTTGCCAAAAGTTTAGGCCAAGGCGAAGGGATTTCTTCGATGTATCCGCCGGCGTGGCATCCCGGCCTTGAAGAAACCGGAATGGTATTGTGAGAGGTGGGCTGGATCGCCATTTGCATGGCGTCTGCCGGCCTCAAGAGAAACGCCAAGCAAAAGGGCACCTTCATGCGGAAAACCCTGCTGTTCCCCCTGGGCGCGCTCACGGGAGCGTGCCTGACCCTTTTGATCGCCAGCCCGCAGGGCGGCGTATGGGCGGCGCGGGCGGCAGTGAGCGCGGATGATGCCTATGCCCAGCTCAATCTGTTCGGCGCCGTATTCGAGCGGGTCAAGGCCAGCTATGTCGAGAAGCCGGACAATGCCAAGCTGATCGAGGGCGCGATCACCGGCATGGTGACTTCGCTCGACCCGCATTCGCGCTATATGAACGCCAAGTCCTGGACCGAGATGCAGGAGACCACCTCCGGCGAGTTCGGCGGGCTCGGCATCGAGGTCACGATGGAGGATGGCCTCGTCAAGGTCGTCTCGCCGATCGACGACACGCCGGCTTCGAAGGCCGGCATCATGTCCGGCGACCTCATCGGCAAGATCGACGGCGAGGCCGTGCAGGGCATGACGCTCGAGCAGGCAGTGAACAAGATGAAGGGCCCGGTCGACACCAAGACCAAGCTCACCATCATCCGCAAGGGCGCGGATGCGCCGCTCGACGTTACGATCACGCGCGAGATCATCCATGTGCGCCCGGTGCGCTTCCACGTCGAGAACGGCGACATCGGCTATATCCGCATCACCTCGTTCAACGAGCAGACCACCGACGGCCTGAAGAAGGCGATCGCCTCGGTCTCCAGGCAGGTCCCGCCGGAGAAGCTTGCCGGCTACGTGGTCGATCTGCGCAACAATCCGGGCGGCCTGCTCGACCAGGCCGTGTCGGTGTCGAGCGCCTTCCTGCAGCGCGGCGAGGTCGTTTCGACCCGCGGCCGCAGTCCGGAAGAAACCCAGCGCTTCACTGCCCATGGCGGCGACCTCACCAAGGGCAAGCCGATCGTGGTGCTGATCAACGGCGGTTCGGCCTCGGCCTCGGAGATCGTTGCCGGTGCGCTGCACGACCATAAGCGCGCGACGTTGATCGGCACGCGATCGTTCGGCAAGGGCTCGGTGCAGACCATCATTCCGCTCGGCTCGAGCAACGGCGCGCTGGCGCTGACCACGGCGCGCTACTACACGCCGTCGGGCCGCTCGATCCAGGCCCAGGGCATCGCGCCCGACATCGAGATCCTCCAGGACGTGCCGCCCGAGCTGAAGGGCCGGATGGACACAATGGCGGAATCCCAAATGCGCGGACATCTGTCGGCCGGCGAGGGCGGCGAGCAGACCGGATCGCAATCCTACGTCCCGCCGGAAGCGAAGGACGACAAGGCCCTGCATGCGGCGTTCGATTTTCTCCGCGGCGCGCCTGCGAACGAGGTCGCCGCCAAGTCTGCGACGAAGGCTGCAGTGCCGAATTAGACCTCACGACGCCGGATACTGGATCGCCCGGAAGCGGATGACCGCTTCCGGGCGGTTTCGTTTGCGGCGCCGTTTCGGGGATCCGACCTAACCGACCTCGCGGCGGCGGCTCTCGCTGCCTTCGCGCCGGGCGAGCCGGCTGCGGTGCAGCGCGAACAGCTCCAGCATCTTGTCGGCGGGCTTGGCGGCGCTGAACAGATAGCCCTGCATCTCGGAGCAGCCGAGCGTGCGGAGCAGGCGCTGCTGCTCCTCGGTCTCGACGCCCTCGGCCGTCGTGGTCATGCGGCGGGCCGCGGCCAGGTTGACGACGGCCTGAACGATGCTGGCGGAGCCGTCGGGGCGGGCGATGTCCTCGACGAAGCAGCGGTCGATCTTGATCTTGTCGAACGGGAAGCGGTGCAGATAGCTCAGCGACGAGTAGCCGGTGCCGAAATCGTCGAGCGCAATGCGCACGCCGATGGCGCGGAGCTGGTGCAGGATCGCGAGCGCGTCATCGTCGTCGCGGATCAGGACCGCCTCGGTGATCTCGAGCTCGAGCCGGCTCGCCGGCAGGTTCGACGCGGCGAGCGCCGCCATGATCTTCAGCGCCAGCGTGCCGCTCTTGAACTGCACCGGCGAGACGTTGACGGCGAGGCGGATGTCGTCGGGCCAGCTTGCCGCGTCCCGGCACGCCGTCGCCAGCACCCATTCGCCGATCTCGTTGATCAGGCCGGTGTCTTCGGCGATCGGGATGAAATCGGCCGGCGAGACCCAGCCGCGCTCGGGATGGCGCCAGCGCACCAGCGCCTCGCAGCCGGTGATGCGGTCGTCCTTCAGGCCGAGGCAGGGCTGGTAGTAGACCTCGAGGCCGCCTTCGCGATGTCCTTGCGCGATGGCGTGGCGCAGGTCGCCCTCGAGCTGGCGGCGTTCGCGGACCTTGGCGTCCATGTCAGGCTCGAAGAAGCGGTAGGTGCGGCGCCCGGCGGACTTGGCCGCGTACATCGCCATGTCCGCGTTCTTCAGGATCTGGTCGAGCGCCGTGCCGTGCTCCGGCGCGAGCGCGATACCGATGCTGGCGTCGCTGGTGAGATGATGGCCCATGCAGTCGACCGGCGTGCGGATGGTTTCGAAGACCCGCGCGACGAGCTCGTTGACCTGATCCAACGACGTCACCGCGCCCTGCACGATGGCGAATTCGTCGCCGCCGAGGCGCGCCACGAAGTCCGCCGGGCCCGCACAGCGGCGGAGGTTCGTCGCGATCGATTTCAACAGCTCGTCGCCGACGAGATGGCCGAGCGCGTCGTTGACGCCCTTGAACTCGTCGATGTCGACGTAATGCACCGCGATCTGCTCGCCGTCGCGGACCGCGGCCAGCTCCTGCCGCAGATGCTCGTGGAACATGGTGCGGTTGGGCAGATCCGTCAGCGCGTCGTAATGGGCGAGGTGGGTGATGCGCTCCTCGATGCGCCGGCGCTCCGTGATGTCCTCGTGGGTCGCCACCCAGCCGCCATCCGCGAGCGGCTCGTTGAGGATGTGGATCGAACGGCCGTCGGCGGTATCGACCACCATGGAGTTGCGCAGATGGATGTCCTTCAGAACGCGCGCGACGTAGGCATCGACGTCGCCGGTGAACGAGCCGGTTGTCTTGCGATGGGAGATGATGTCGCGAAAGCTGCAGCCGGGCTTCACGACCTCGGCCGACAAGCCGTAAATCTCGATGTAGCGCTGGTTGCAGATCACGAGCCGCTGCTCGGAATCGAACAGCAACAGGCCCTGCGTCATGTTATTGACGGCGCGGTCTAGCCGCTGCTTCTCCAGCGTCAGCCGTTCGCGCGAAAGGCGGTGCTGCTCCAGCAGCTTGCGCACGACGGCAATCAGCACGCCTGCGATCGCGAGCGCCGAAGAGGCTGCGATCGAGATCAGAATGCCGATCTGCTCGCGCCAGTCCGCCAGGGCCGCCGCGCGCGTCGTGGTGGCCATCACCAGGATCGGGAAGTGGGGCAGGGCGCGGGAGGAGATCAGCCGGTCCTGGCCGTCGACGGGGCTGTCGAACCGGCCGGCGAAATGATCGAGCCCGAACACCCGCTGATGCTCGAACGGACCGGTCTTGAAATTTCGTCCCATCAATTCGCCGGAATGCGGATAGCGGGCGAGCAGCGTGCCGTCGCGATGCAGCATCGAGATCGTCGCGCCTTCGCCGAGCACCACGGAGGCGAAGAATTTCTCGAAATTGGCGGGCTCGATGCCGCGGCCCACCACACCGAGGAACTCGCCGCCTGGCCCGACGACCCTTCGGGCCACCAGAATGGTCCATGCGCCCGAGATACGGCTGTGCAGCGGCTCGATCAGGACATCAGGCGCATGGGGATCGTACTTGAAGGTGCGGAAGTAGGCACGATCGGCGACATTCACCTTGGGGGCCGGCCATGCCGTCGACGAATTGATCAGATTGCCTTCGGCATCGATGATGTTGACGCCGCCCATATAGGGCAGCGCTTCGATCTTCGATCGCAGCAACCGGTGCACGTCCTCGCCCGAGAGGCGCTTGCGATAGTCCTCCCCGGTCGTAATTCCGGTGGTGCGGACGTGATCGACGAAATCCTTCTGGATGACCGCGAAGTCCTGCAATTGCTGGTCGAAATGATGAGCCAGCAGCAGCACGGTGTTTTCCAGCTCGCGGCCGGAATTGCGCAGCGCCCGCTCCCGGAAGTTCTGCGCCATCAGCACCGAGCCTATCGCGATGGCCGCGATCAGCAGCGTGCCGCCAACCACCAGCCAGCGGATCGGGCCGCTGCGCACGAAGGCCTGGTCAAAGAGACGACTGCCGAATTTCATCTTCATGCTGGATCGTTGCCGCGCACACGTCAGGATCAATTCCCGATCCTCAAAACATCCGTTGGTTTACGGGAACGGTGTGGAGGCGAAGTTAGGAAGCGCGGTTAATGCGGCATGAACGCTCGCGCACAAAAGCAATCGATGCGACAGTTGCAAAGCCTGCAGAATTTGCCGCAAGCGCCCGCGATGCCGGTTAATTCCTGCCGGCTATGCCGCAATCAACCGACGCTTAACCATCTAACATCTTGGCGTACCTCGAATGCCTAGTGGCACGTGATTTGCGAACCCATCTGCTCACAACGCAGAAAGGGACACGACCATGACGAACATCCTGAAGGACTTCATCGCGGACGAGCGTGGCGCAACCGCGATCGAATACGGCTTGATCGCGGCCGGTATTGCCCTGGCGATCATCACGGTGGTCAACGGAATGGGCAGCCGGCTGAACACCAAATTCGCGTCGATCAGCACGTCGCTGAAGTAGCGCGATGATCAGGCGCGGTAGTGGCCGGATTTGCCGCCGCGCTTCTCGATGAGATGGATGCCCTCGATGCGCACGCCGCGCTCGACTGCCTTGATCATGTCGTAGATCGTGAGGCAGGCGACCGACACGGCCGTGAGCGCCTCCATCTCGACGCCGGTCGGACCCGTCACCTTCACGCTGGCCCGGACCACGCAGCCCGGCAGCCTGGCATCAGGCTCGATATCGACGATGACCTTCGACAGCGCGAGCGGGTGACAGAGCGGGATCAGCTCCGAGGTGCGCTTGGCGGCCATGATGCCGGCGATGCGCGCGGTGCCGAGCACATCGCCTTTCTTGGCGTTGCCGGACACGATCAGATCGAGCGTCGTCTTGGTCATGACGACGCGTCCCTCGGCGACCGCAAGCCGCTCCGTCGCCGGCTTGTCCGATACGTCGACCATCCGCGCCTCGCCGGAGGCGCCGATATGGGTGAGGGCGGGCCGGGCTTTGGCCTGCTTCGCCCTGGCTGACCCCTTCGCTGGCTGGCGCGCCATGTCAGCGCGTGCCCGCCGCGCGCGCCGTCGCCTCGCGCGCAAGCAGCGCGCGCGTCGCCGCCGTGACGTCGGCCTGCCGCATCAGGCTCTCGCCGACCAGGAACGTCGACATGCCGACGCGCTCGAGCCGGGCGAGGTCCTCGGGCGTGAAGATGCCGCTCTCGCCGACCATCAGCCGATCCGAAGGGATCAGCGGAGCCAGCGATTCGCTCGTTGCCAGCGTGGTCTCGAAGGTGCGCAGATTACGGTTGTTGACCCCGATCATCGGCGAGCGAAGTCTCAGCGCCCGGTCGAGCTCGGCGCGGTCATGGATCTCGATCAAGACGTCCATGCCGTAGGCGAGGGCCGCGTCCTCGATGTCCCTGGCGGCGGCGTCGTCGAGCGCCGCCATGATGATCAGGATGCAGTCGGCGCCGTGCGCGCGGGCCTCGGCCACCTGATAGGTGTCGAACATGAAATCCTTGCGCAGCACGGGGAGTGAGGTTGCTTCGCGCGCGGCCACCATGAAGTCGAGATGGCCCTGGAACGAGGGCGTGTCGGTCAGCACTGAGAGGCAGGCGGCACCGCCGGCCTCATAGGCCTTCGCGAGTGCTGGCGGGTCGAAATCGGCGCGGATGAGGCCCTTGGACGGTGAGGCCTTCTTGATCTCGGCGATCAGCGCGTAGCCGCCCTTGGCGTGCTTGGCCTTGATCGCGCGCAGGAAACCGCGCGGTGCGGAGGCGGCCCTGGCTTGTGCCTCGACGGTGGAGAGCGGACGCGCTCGCTTCGCCGCCGCGATCTCGTCGCGCTTGTAGGTCTCGATCTTGGTCAGGATGTCGGACATGCGGGAGTTCAGCTGTTGGAGATCGTGACCAGATGCTTCAGCTTCGCGTTGGCTGCGCCGCTGTCGATCGAGCGGACGGCGATCGCGACGCCCTCCTTGAGGTCCTTGGCGCGGCCGGCCACGACCAGCGCGGCGGCGGCGTTGAGCAGCGCCACGTCACGATAGGGGCTCGGCTTGCCGTCGAGCACGCTCTGCAACGCGATCGCATTGGCGTCGGCGTCACCGCCTTTGAGCGCACCGGCCTCGCAACGCGGGAGCCCGGCTTCCTCCGGCGTCACCTCGAAATTCCGGATCTCGCCGTTGTTGAGCGCGGAGACGAAGGTCGGGCCGGTAAGCGTGATCTCGTCGAGACCGTCGGAGCCGTGCACCACCCAGACGGAGTCGGAGCCGAGATTCTTCAGCACCTGCGCCAGCGGCTGAACCCATTGTCTGGAGAACACGCCGACCATCTGCCGCTTCACGCCGGCGGGGTTGGACAGGGGGCCGAGCAGATTGAAGATCGTGCGCGTGGCGAGCTCGACCCGGGTCGGGCCGACGTTCTTCATGGCCGGATGGTGGGCGGGGGCGAACATGAAGCCGATGCCGCATTCGCGCACGCAGCGGCCGACCTGGTCCGGCTTGAGATCGATCTTCACCCCGAGCGAGGCCAGCACGTCGGCGGCGCCCGAGCGCGACGACAGCGCGCGGTTGCCGTGCTTGGCCACGGGCACGCCGGCGCCCGCGACGATGAAGGATGCGCAGGTCGAGACGTTGACCGAGCCGGAGCCGTCGCCGCCGGTGCCGACGATGTCGACCGCCTCGGGCGGCGCCTTGACGGTCAGCATCTTCGAGCGCATCGCCGCGACCGCGCCGGTGATCTCGTCCACGGTCTCGCCGCGCACCCGCAGCGCCATCAGGAGCCCGCCCATCTGCGAGGGCGTGGCCTCGCCGCTCATCATGGCATCGAAGGCGGAGGCGGCTTCGTCACGCGACAGGCTGGCGCCGGTCGCCACTTTTCCAATGATCGATTTCAGGTCGTCCATTGCGTGCTTTCAACTCACTGGTTCGCGCCGGTCACCTGCGCGAAGGCGGCCTGATTAATGGTGGTCCCGATGTCGGTTTCAAGCTTGTTGACGTAGGAAGCGACCTGCTCCTCGGTCTGGGCGCGGTCGAGGCTCTCCTTCAGCTTCTTGACCGCGTCGGAGGCAAGGTCGACCGCGGGATCGACGATGTCGGTGACGCGGAACACGATCACCTCGCTGCCGCCGCTCACGGCCGTCTGTCCGATGCCGTCCTTGGCGGTGCGGAAGGCCGCCGCCACGACGGTGCCGGGCACGCCGGCGGGCGAGTCGTCGCGCTTGAAGCCGGTCGCGGTCTCGACCTTGGCGCCGACAGCGGCGGCCTCGTCGGCAAGCTTGCCGCCCGCATCGAGCTTCTGCACCATCTCGGTCGCCTTGGCCTTCAGCTTGGCCGCGATCTGGTCCTGGCGCCAGCGCGCCTCGACCTGGTCGCGGACCTCGTCGAGATTGCGGTCGCGCGAGGGCGTGATGGCGAGCACGTCGTACCAGACATAGCCGCCCTTGAACGAGATCGCGTCGTTGTCGACGCCGACGTCGGTGTTGAAGGCTTGCGACACCACGTCGAGGCCCTGCGGGATGCTGGCGACCGGTTGGCCGTTCGGCGCGCGACCGGAGCGGTCGACGGCCTCGATGGTCACGGCGGTGAGGCCGAGCTTCTGCGCCGCGTCGATCACGCTGGAGCCGCCGCCGCGCTCGTCTTCCATCTTGTCGCGGAGGTCGGCCACCTTGACGCGCGCACGGTCGGTCGCGATCTCGCGCTTGATGTCGCCGGCGAGCTTGGCGTAATCGGCCTCGGCGCCCGGCTCGATCTTGTCGACCCTGACGATCGCGACGCCGAGGCCGCTCTGGATCGGCTGGCTGATCTCGCCGGCGGGCAGCGCGAACGCGGCATCGCCGAGGGCGGGCGTGAGCGAAGACTTTGTCACCAGCCCCAGGTCGACGTCGGAAGCGCTCAGCCCGCGTTCCTTGCCGATGTCCTCGAACGAGGTCCCGCCGACGAGGCGCTCGCGAGCGGCTTGCGCTTCGGTAACGTTCGGAAACACGATCTGCTGGATCTGCCGCTTTTCCGGCGTGCCCAGCCGATCCTTGCGCTGCTCGAACGCCTTCCGGGCATCCTCGTCCGAGACCTCGGACCATTTGCCGATCTCTTCCGGCGAGACCACGACGAAGGAGATCTTGCGATATTCGGGCGCGCGGAACTGGACCTTGTGATCCTCGAAATAGGCGGCTAGCGCCTCGGGCGAGGGTGGGTCGATCGGACCGGCCTGCGCGGCGTCGAGCCTGGCGAATTCAATCGAACGTTGTTCGTTCTGGTAGCGCGTCAGGACGTCGATCATGGCCTTCGGCGGCTCGAGGCCCGCCCCGACCGTGCCGGTGATCTGCCGGCGCAGCGATACCTTGCGCTGCTCGGCGACATAGCGCTGCTCGGTGTAGCCGAAATTGCGGATCAAGGCCTGGAAGCGGTTGGCGTCGAAGTTTCCGCCGACGCCCTTGAAGTTGGGGTCGTTCATGATCAGGTGGCGGATCTGCTCGTCGGACTGGCCGAGGCCGAGCCGACGCGCCTCTTCATCGAGCGCGGCCTCGGCAATGGTCTGCTGCAGCACCTGGCGGTCAAGGCCGAAGGCGCGCGCCTGATCGGGCGTCAGCGGACGGCCGAACTGGCGGCTGATCTGCTGCAGGCGGTCGGTGTAGATCTGGCGGAACTCGTTGAGCGAGATCTCCGTGCTGCCGATCTTGGCGACCGTGGACTGCCCGAAGCCCTTGAAGATGTCGGCGATGCCCCAAATGCCGAAGCTGATGATCAACACGCCCATCACCACGGCCATCACGATCTTGCCGAGCCAGTTCGATGAGGCCTTGCGTATTCCTCGGAGCATTTGGTCCAACTTGTTTGGTCAGGAGGGGAACGGAGCGCGTCTTAATGCAGATTCCGCAAAAGCGCGTCACCAAATTGATAGATCATCATAAAGTGGCGGCTTTCCCCCCGCAACCTCGCCCCCGGCGAAGCCTTGAAGCTGCGGCTAAAGGGCCTTTGGTCTCTGGAACTGCAGGAGCACCTCTGCTAGCGCATGACCAAACCTCATTCTGCTGGATATTGACATGACCGATGCCATCCGACCGCTGATTGCGGGCAACTGGAAAATGAACGGCCTGAAAGCCCAGGCTGCTGAATTCGACGCCATGCTCAACGGCGCGGCAGACGTGGCCGGCAAGGCCGACCTGCTGGTCTGCCCGCCGGCGACCCTGGTTGCGGCGTTCGCAGAGAAGGCGCGCGGCAAGAAGGTCGCGGTCGGGGCCCAGGACTGCCACCCCAAGGCCTCCGGCGCCCACACCGGCGATATCGCCGCCGAAATGCTCGCCGATGCCGGCGCGACCGCCATCATCGTCGGCCATTCCGAGCGCCGCGCCGACCACGGCGAGGGCGACGCGCTGATCCGGCAGAAGGCCGAGGCGGCCTGGCGCGCCGGGGCCGTTGCGATCGTCTGCATCGGCGAAACGCAGGGCCAGCGCGACGCCGGCCAGACCCTGGACATCCTGCGCGGCCAGCTCGACGGCTCGCTGCCGGATGGCTCGACGGCGGCCAATCTGGTCGTGGCCTATGAGCCGGTCTGGGCGATCGGCACCGGGCTGACCCCCACAGCCAAGGATGTCGAGCAGATTCATGGGTTTATCCGGGAACGCCTGACCACCAGGTTCAAGGCGGACGGCGCCAAGATGCGAATCCTCTACGGCGGCTCGGTCAAGCCCTCGAACGCAGCCGAGCTGATGGCGGTGAAGAACGTCAACGGCGCGCTGGTCGGGGGCGCCAGCCTGAAAGCGGCCGATTTCCTTGCCATCGCCAAGGGCTGCCCCTAGCTAGGTCCAAACCGCGGGACCGGGCCCGATCGGGGGTGGCAATGCCACCTCCGATCGTGTAACACCGCGCAACTTCAGGAAAACCCGCGAAGCGCGATCGGCCGCCGTCAGGCGCCGCCCGCTTGTGACGGAAGGGCACTATGCAGACCGTTGTCATCGTCATCCACCTCATGATCGTCGCCGTCATGATCGGCGCCGTCCTGCTCCAGAAGTCGGAAGGCGGCGGCCTCGGCATGGGCGGCGGCGCGGGCTTCATGTCGAGCCGCGGCACGGCGAACCTTCTGACGCGGACCACCGCGATCCTGGCCGTCGGCTTCTTCCTCACCAGCTTGTTCCTGTCCTGGTATGCCGGTTACGACCGCAAGCCGTCGTCGATCATCGGCCAGCCCTCGCAGACCCAGCCGGTCGGCGGATCGCCGATCGCGCCGCCGACCTCGGGCGGTATCCTGGATTCGCTCAAGAAGGCCGACGAGCAGCAGCAGGCACCGGCTCCGACCGGTCCGCAGGTGCCGCGCTCGCAATAAAGCAGGGGGGCCATGCAGGGCGGTGGCTACCGTCCTGCATCAACAATCCCCATCAAGGCACTGTCATCACTCTTCGTTTCGGCTCACCCACAGGCCCGCAAAATCTTTGGGGCGGAATACGAATCGCTTTGGCGAATCGTATTTAGGGGATTAGAGGTTAAGTCCCATGGCGCGGTACATATTCATCACCGGCGGCGTGGTTTCTTCGCTCGGCAAGGGTTTGGCTTCGGCGGCACTGGGTGCCCTGCTGCAGGCCCGGGGCTACAAGGTCCGCCTCCGCAAGCTCGACCCCTATCTCAATCTCGATCCCGGAACGATGTCGCCGTATCAGCACGGCGAAGTGTTCGTGACCGATGACGGTGCGGAGACCGATCTCGATCTCGGTCACTACGAGCGCTTCACCGGCCGTCCCGCGACCAAGGCCGACAACATCACCACGGGACGCATCTACCAGGACATCATCTCCAAGGAGCGCCGCGGCGATTATCTCGGCGCGACCATCCAGGTGGTTCCGCACGTCACCAACGCCATCAAGGAATTCGTCCTCGACGGCAACGACGATTACGACTTCGTGCTGGTCGAGATCGGCGGCACCGTCGGCGACATCGAAGGCCTGCCGTTCTTCGAGGCGATCCGCCAGCTCAAGAACGAGCTGCCGCGCGATCACGCCGTCTACATCCATCTGACGCTGCTGCCCTACATTCCGAGCGCCGGCGAATTGAAGACCAAGCCGACGCAGCACTCGGTGAAGGAGCTGCGCTCGATCGGCATCCAGCCGGACATCCTGCTCTGCCGCACCGATCGCGAGATCCCGAAGGAAGAGCGGCGCAAGCTCGGGCTGTTCTGCAACGTGCGCGAGAGCGCCGTGATCGAGGCGCGCGACGTCGACAATATCTACGCGGTCCCCGAGGCCTACCACAATGCGGGCCTCGACGACGAAGTGCTCGCCGCCTTCGGCATCGCCTCGCGGATTCCGCCGGAGCTGCGCAGCTGGCAGCAGATCAACGAGCGCATCCGCAATCCCGAGGGCAACGTCACCATCGCCATCGTCGGCAAGTACACCGGCATGAAGGATGCGTACAAGTCGCTGATCGAGGCGCTCTCGCATGGCGGCATCGCCAACAAGGTGAAGGTCAATCTCGACTGGATCGAGAGCGAGATCTTCGAGAAGGAGGATCCGGCGCCGTTCCTCGAGCACGTCAACGGCATCCTGGTGCCCGGCGGCTTCGGCCAGCGCGGCGCGGAGGGCAAGATCAAGGCGGCGCAGTTCGCGCGCGAGCGCGACGTGCCGTATTTCGGCATCTGTTTCGGCATGCAGATGGCCGTGATCGAGGCCGCGCGAAACCTCGTCGGCATCGAGGACGCCAACTCCACCGAATTCGGCCCGACCAAGGAGCCGCTGGTCGGCCTGATGACGGAATGGCTGCGCGGCAACGAGCTCGAGAAGCGCTCGCAGGCGGGCGACCTCGGCGGCACGATGCGGCTTGGCGCGTATCCCGCCGCGCTCAACCGCGGCAGCCGCGTCTCGCAGGTCTATGGCGGCGCCACCGAAATCTCCGAGCGTCACCGCCATCGCTACGAGGTCAACACCGCCTACAAGGACCGTCTCGAGCAGCACGGCCTGAAGTTCTCAGGCCTCTCGCCCGACGGCGTGCTGCCTGAAATCGTCGAGTACGAGGACCACCCCTGGTTCATCGGCGTCCAGTTCCACCCCGAGCTGAAGTCGCGCCCCTTCGAGCCGCATCCGCTGTTCGCTTCGTTCATCGAGGCGGCGGCGAAGCAGAGCCGGCTGGTGTAGCCGGCTCGGTCTTTCCCGCCGAAGTCTTGCTCGCACGTCCGGCTAAAGCATGATCCGGAAAAGTGCGAAGCGGTTTTCCGGAGAGATCATGCGCAATCAACAACCTAGAGCGCGATGACGATTCATCGAAATCTCATCGCGCTTTAGGCGGCCGCGATGTCCATCCTGCGGCAGAAGCAAGATGCCTTGATCGGCACCTCCGCCCGCGACTGGGCGAGGTCAAGTCGCTGCTTGATCAGCGGCCTCTCGGCCTTGTCGCCACGCCGCATGAGACATTCGTGCAAGCCGTGAAGCGACCACAGATTGTCGGGATGCTGGCAGGCCCGGCTCAGCTTTCCATCGAGGCCGAGATCGGAACGGTATACCGCCTCGGCTTCCTCGATCCGTCCCTGCTCCAGCAGCAGCGCGCCGAGTGCGTGACGCGGCGGCTGCATCCATCCCCACGGCTCGTCATAGGGCAGGGCGTCGCTGAGCGCGACCGATCGGCGCAGCTCAGCGAACGCGAAGTCGTAGTTGGCTTTGCGATATTCCAGTTCGCCATTCAACATGGCTTCGGCCACGCCGAGCAGGGCGACGACCTTGTTGTTGTGCACGAGCCGGCTCTCCGGCACGCGCGTCTTCGCCTGTGCGAACAACGCTTTCTCGGTTTCGGCCTCAGCGACGTGGCCAAGCGCCGAATGAGCCACCGCCTTGGCATAGTGGATCATCGCCGTCACAGAGCAGTATAGCTCGCGATCCTCCGGCAGCTGTTGGGCAATGATGTCGTGCCATTTGCCGAAACGCACGAGAACGTGCTGCTTCATGGTCAAATAGCCTTCCAGGAAGTCCGCCATGGGAGGCGACTGAATGCGCAGCACCGGCTCGGGCACGGTGGCAATGAGTTCCTCGGCCGCTGCGATCGCAGGAGCGTATTGACCCAGGAACATCGCGCCGTAGATGGCGAAGTGGAAGTTGTGGATGACATAGACCAGATAGACACCCGGATCGTCCGAATAAGCGAGGAACCTGCGGTCGGTCGCCAGCGCCTTCTGATTGTAGAGCAGGACGTCGTTGTACTGCCCGCACAGCACGTCGAGATGCGTCGGCATGTGGATCAGATGGCCGCTATCGGGGGCGATCTCGCGTAGCCGGTCGCCAGCGCGCATCGCCCGTTGCGGGAAGGGCGACATCTCCATGAGATGGACGTAGAGATGGAGCAACCCCGGATGATCCCACGCAGCCGGCCATCGATCGAAAGCTTGTTCGAGCACGGCCCTGCATTCCTCGGTGCCGGCGCCCTTGGTGGGTTCTCCAGACGAGAGATCCCACATCATCCACGGCGTCTCGTTCATGATCGCTTCGGCAAAGACGGCTCGGACCTCGAGATCGTCGGGATACGTGGCGAAGACCTTTCGCATCTCTCGCGTGAAGGCCTTGTCCCACGGCGCCATGTCCTCGATCGCTTCGCGCTGCGGATAGCGCGCCGACAAGGCGCGGATCAGCGCTTGCTCGACCGGGCTCGCCTTGTCCGCCTGCGCGAGCGCGTCCTGCGTCGCATCGTATGACGCCGCGAGCGCCAATTGACGTCCTTGCGCGTCGTAGCGGACCCAGGGCAGGTTGTAGTTGGGACCGGCGGCGTAGCCGATGCCCCAATGCGCCATGGCGCAGCTGCTATCGAATTCGAGCGCCTTGCGAAAACATTTGATCGCCTCGCCGTGGTTGAATCCGAACACCCAGTTGAGCCCTCGGTCGAACCAGAGCTGCGCATCGGGCGAAGTCGTGGTGATTTTGCGGCTGTAGGGTCCGAGATCAAAATAGGTCATTGGCTCTGCCCCCTTTGATCGCTTCCGTCGTTACTCGGGCCGTCGCCGGCTGCTCCGCCGGACCGAGCCTGCACATTATCAAGACCGCCGGCCCCGCGCTATCGAGCTATGCGCGAACCGCCATGAGGGTCGCCCGGCCGGGGCTCAAGACAGAGTTGTGGCCAGCAGGTATAACCGCCGCTCCTGTCAGGGAGGACCATGAATGATCTACGAAATGCGCATCTATCGTTGCCTGCCCGGCCGGTTGCCGGCGCTGCTGAAGCGCTTCGAGACCGCCACGCTGAAGATCTGGGAGAAGCACGGCATCAAGCAGGCGGGCTTCTTCACCACCCTGATCGGTCAATCCAACCAGGAGCTGACCTATTTCCTCGCCTGGGACTCGCTTGCCGAGCGCGAGAAGAAGTGGGGCGCGTTCATGACCGATCCGGACTGGATGAAGGCGCGCGCCGACAGCGAAGCCGACGGCCAGATCGTCGCCAACATCGTCAGCCAGATCCTGGCGCCGACTGCCTTCTCGGCGGTGAAGTAGCAGGCAGCGGGCAGGGAACCCTGGCGCAACCCTGATATTCGGACCGTCCGGGCGGAAGAGGGTTGATCCGACCCTCGTGGCGGCTATGGTCGCGCCGAAACGAGGGATTTGCCTTGAGCTCTTCGAATTCAGCGGCGCCGGTCGTCACCATCGGCAGGGTCAAATTCGGCAACGATCTGCCGATCGCGATCATTGCCGGGCCCTGCCAGCTCGAGAGCCGCCAGCACGCGCTGGAGGTCGCCTCCGCGCTGAAGGAGATCGCCGCGCGGCTGAACATCGGCCTCGTCTACAAGACCTCGTTCGACAAGGCCAACCGCACCAGCGCGGCGGCGGCGCGCGGGCTGGGCCTTGCGCAGTCGCTGCCGATCTTCGCCGAGATCCGGTCCTCGCTCGGCCTGCCCGTCCTGACCGACGTGCACGAAGCCACGCAATGCGCCGAGGTGGCGCAGGCCGTGGACATCCTGCAGATTCCAGCCTTCCTGTGCCGGCAGACCGATCTGCTGCTGGCCGCGGCCGCGACCGGCAAGGTCGTCAACGTCAAGAAGGGCCAGTTCCTGGCACCCTGGGACATGGCCAACGTCGTGACCAAGATCACGAGCGCGAACAATCCCAACGTGCTCGTCACCGAGCGCGGCGCGTCCTTCGGCTACAACACGCTCGTCTCCGACATGCGCGCGCTGCCGATCCTGGCGCGCACCACCGGCGCGCCCGTGATCTTCGACGCCACCCATTCGGTGCAGCAGCCGGGCGGGAAGGGGACGTCCTCGGGCGGCGAGCGCGAATTCGTCCCGGTGCTGGCGCGGGCAGCTGTCGCGGTCGGCGTTGCCGGCGTCTTCATCGAGACCCATCCCGATCCCGATCGCGCGCCGTCGGACGGTCCCAACATGGTGCCGCTGCGCGAGTTCGAGGGGCTGATCGCGCGGCTGATGGCGTTCGACGCGCTGGCAAAGAATCCGCGCTGATGCAGAAGAGCGAGGCGCGGCCGCAAGATCACGGCTTGCCGGCGGCGCTCTACGTCATCTCGGGCGCAAGCTTTGCCGCCGCCTTGTCGGCGCGCGCGCTCGATCCGGTGCTGCCGCACGTCGCCGAGGATTTTGGCGTCAGCATTGCGACCGCCGCGGGCTTTGCCGCGGTGTTCGCCTTCACCTTCGCGATCATCCAGCCGATCATCGGCGCCGCCGCCGACCTGTTCGGCAAGACGCGGCTGATGATCGGCTGCCTCGCGCTGCTCGGCCTCGCCAACATCCTGGGCGCATTCTCGACGTCGTTCTCGGTTCTGTTTGCGACCCGCATCCTCGCGGGCATCGGCTCCGGAGGCGTATTTCCGGTGGCGCTCAGCCTGACCAGCGATCTCGTCGGACCGGAGAAGCGCCAGGTTGCGATCAGCCGCACGCTCGCCGGCGCCATGACCGGCAATCTGCTCGGCGCCTCGGCCTCCGGTCTGATCGGCGATTTTCTCGGCTGGCGCGGCGTGCTGGCGGTGCTCGGTGCGCTCGTGATCGTCGCATCGATCGCGGTCGCTGCCGGCTTTCGTGGCGCCAAGGTCACGCATCCGCCGAGGTCGAGCCTGTCGGCGCTGAAGGCCGGCTATCGCACCATCTTCACCAACCCGAATGCCTATGTCTGCTATTCGGCCGTGTTCATCGAGGGCTGCTGCGTGCTCGGCCTGTTTCCCTACATTGCTTCGTTCCTGTTCGAGCTCGGCCAGACCTCGCTGTCGATCGCCGGCCTCGTCATCGCCGGCTTTGCGGTCGGCGGCCTGTTCTACACGCTCACGGTGTCGCGCCTGCTGCCGTGGCTCGGCGTGAAGGGCATGATGATCGCAGGGATGACTTTGGTGGCCTCACAGCTCATCGCCGTCGCCTTCGGTCCACGCTGGGAAGTGCAGGCGCTGAATCTCGTCGTGATGGGCTGGGGCTTCTACATCGCCCATGGCTGTCTCCAGGTCTTCGCCAGCGAGCTCTCGGTCGAGGCGCGCGCCACCGCCATGTCGCTGCATTCGTTCTTCTTCTTCATGGGACAGACGGTGGGACCGCTCGCCTACGGCTTCGGGCTCCAGCATGCCGGTAAGATGGCGACCCTGTCTGCGAGCGCCGTGATCATGGTGCTGCTCGGCCTCGTCTGCGCGCGGCTGCTTAAGCAGCGGGCGCCGTCAGATGCCCATGTCTGAGGACGCGTCCGGGAGAAGCGCCCTTTGTGGCGCTCAGGCGCTCACATGGGCCTCCTGCCAGAGGTCGAGCACCTCGTGACGCGTGATGCCACGGGTGATGAACACGATGCGCGACCGGCGGTCGGCATTTGGCCATCTTGCAAGCGCCACCGGCGGATGGAAGACGTGGTGGACGCCATGGACCGCGACCGGCTTCGCTTCATCGCGAAGATTCAAGATGCCCTTGACGCGCAAGAGATCCTCGCCCCGGGTGGCGCGCAGATGCGCGAGCCAGCGCGATACGGCCATCCAGTCGAGGGGATCGTCGAATGCGATCATGAAGCTGAGGATCGACGCATCGTGGCCATGATGCTCGTGATGGGCATGACCGTCATCGTGATGATGGCCGCGGTCATGCGCCGCCTTGGGGAGGTCGGCGAACGCCTGCTCGTTGAGCCAGCGCTCGATATCGGCTGTCTTCTTGTCGGGGTCGATGAGGGCGGCGCCGAACAATTGGGCCGGATCGACCTCGCCGTGCACCACGCTCTCGATCCTGGCGCCAGGATTGAGCCGACGAAGCCGCAAGTCCAATGCGTCAGTGTCATTGACTAAATCGCGCTTGGTGATCAGCAGCCGGTCTGCGAGCGCGACCTGCTTCACCGCCTCGTATTGGCGGTCGAGCTGCCGTGCTGCATTGACTGCGTCGACGGTCGTCACCACGGTGTCTAGCCGCAGGAAATGCGAGACCAAAGGGTTGTTCAAGAGCAACTGAGCGATGGGAGCGGGATCAGCCAACCCCGTTGTCTCGACCAAAATCCTGCGGAACGGCGGTACCTCGCCACGATCGCGGCGCACCAATAGCGCGCGCAGGGTCTCCTCCAGATCGCTGCGAATAGTGCAGCAAATACAACCGCTCGCAAGCACGGCAACCTCGCCGTCGACGCGTTCCACGAGAAGGTGGTCGAGGCTGACCTCGCCATACTCGTTGATGACGACGGCGCTGTCCTTCATCGCGTCATGGCGCAGCAAGCGGTTGAGCAGTGTCGTCTTGCCGCTGCCAAGAAAGCCGGTGATCAGTGACACCGGAGTCCGCTCGGCAGATTTGTCGCTCTCGAACAGGCTCATCGGCGTCCTCAACCCTGGTCTTATTTTTGTCGCTGGACAACAGCCTAATGGAGGACGAGCATTCCGAAAACAGGATCTTAAGCCCGATCTCAGCGGGCACAACCCGGGAGGAAGCGATGGACGACACCAAAGGCGATGAAGACAAGGGCGGTGCCGCGACCGATCGGCGGACGCTGCTCCGCACGGCAGGCCTTGCTGGTGCGGCTGGGGCGGCATTCGCAGGTGCGATGCACGGCAAGTTCTCGCTCGCGCCGATCACAGCGGCGCAGGCTCAAACCCCGGCGATGCCAAAGGGCGTGGACAAGCCTTGGTGGCCCTCGAAATGGGGCAAGGACGACGAGGCCGGCGCGTCGAACCACATCACGCCGGAGAAGGTTCTCGATGCCGTGAAATGGATCAAGGATGGCAAGATCTACAAGATCGGTCGCGTTTACGAGCAAGGCATGCCGTTGTTCGGCGCCCGCGCATTCTCGTTGCGCATTCCCGGCGGGCCGACTGGCGGCCCGTTCGGCGACAACAAGCTCGTCTATCACGACGAGTTTCTCGCCACCGAAATCGGTCAGACCGGCACCCAATTCGACGGGCTCGGCCATATCGGCATCCAGTTGGGCAAGGACGGCGACAAGAGCGAGATGCGCTTCTACAACGGCTTCACGGCCGCCGAGATCAGCGACGCCTACGGCCTGAAGAAGCTTGGCGCCGAGAAGCTCAAGCCGCTGTTCACACGCGCCCACCTGATCGACATGGTCGCGCTGAAGGGCGGCATGATGGATGCGGGCCAGGAGATCACCTCGGCCGATATCAAGGCGGCGCTCGCAAAGCAAAACATCGCGGAGAGCGACATCAAGCCGGGCGATGCGATCATGTTCCACACCGGCTGGGGCTCCCTGTGGATGAAGAACAATGATCGCTACAATAGCGGCGAGCCGGGAATCGGCCTCGATGCCGCCAAGTGGATCATCGAGAAGGATCTCGCGTTGACTGCGGCCGACACCTGGGCGGTCGAAGTGGTGCCCAATCCCGACAAGTCGCTCGCCTTCGTGGTTCACGCCGAATTGCAGACCAAGCACGGCATTCTCAACCACGAGAACCTGATCTTCGACGAGCTGATTGCCGACAAGAAGTACCAGTTCGTCTACTGCTTCACGCCATCGCCGATCAAAGGCGCGACCGGCAGCAATGGCTGTCCGATCGCGATCACCTGAAGCGGATGTGAAAGCGGGTGGGCGGGACGTCGCCGCCCACCACGCGAAGGGCCGCCCAATCACCCCGTCCGCGATCGCGGGGCATTGCTCCCCACCACGACACCACCAGCCCGGTATACATGGCACACGAATTGCTTCGATTCTGGGCAAATCGAGGGTGTGAGACCGTGGACGTCCCAACCAGCCATTCGGCCAGCGCAGCCGGTACGCACCGTTCGACCGGATATCTCACCAAGCCGCCGCTGCGGCGTTTCCTCGCCGATTGCCACGCCGAATTCCGGACCGACAATTCCGGCGAGCTTGCCGACTACATTCCCGAGTTGAAGCGCGCCAACCCCGATCATTTCGGCATCGCGCTCGTCACCATCGACGGCCATGTCTACGAGGTCGGCGACAGCGAGGTGCCGTTCACGATCCAGTCGGTGTCCAAAGCCTTCGTGTTCGCGCTGGCGCTGGAGATGGTCGGCGAGGCGCGCGTCTCGGCCACGATCGGCGTCGAGCCGAGCGGCGAGGCCTTCAACTCGATCCGGCTCACCAACGACAACCGTCCCTTCAACCCCATGGTCAATGCCGGCGCCATCGCCTGCTCGGGCCTGATCTACGAGGTCGAAGGGAAGGGCGCCTTCGAGCGCGTCCGCGCCAAGCTCAGCGCGTTCGCCGGCCGCGAGCTCGGCGTCGACGAGGCCGTGCACGCCTCGGAGACTGCGACCGGCAACCGGAATCGGGCGATCGCCTGGCTGCTGCGGAATTACGCGGTGCTGCCCGACGACGTCGATGCCGTGCTCGAGGTCTATTTCCGCCAATGCGCGATCCTGGTCACCGCGCGCGATCTCGCGGTGATGGCGGCAACGCTTGCCAATCGCGGCATCAATCCGGTGACGGGCGTGCAGGTGATCACGCCGCATATCGTCGCGCGCACGCTCTCGGTGATGACGAGCTCGGGCATGTACGACTACGCCGGCGAGTGGACCTATCGCGTCGGCATTCCCGCCAAGAGCGGCGTCGGCGGCGGCATCGTTGCGGCGCTGCCCTCGCAGCTCGGGCTCGGCACCTTCTCGCCGCTGCTCGACGACCATTTCAACAGCGTGCGCGGCCTGAAGGTCTGCGAGGCGCTGTCGGCGCGGTTCGACCTGCACATGCTCAACCGCAACGCCGACGTCCGCACCAGCATCATGGCCGATTACGACGTCTACGGCATCTCCTCGCGTCGCAGCCGCCAGCCGCACGAGCAGCAGATCCTCGACGAACGCCACAGCGACATCCGCGTGCTCGAGCTGGTCGGGGCGATGAACTTCGCCACGATCGACTACGTCACCCGAAGGCTCACCGGCCAGCCGCCGAACGCACCGCTGCTGATCGTCGACTTCCGCCGCGTCCCCGACATCACCGCGGCCGGCGCTGCGCTGCTCGGCGAGACGCTGACCGCGCTCGGCAATGCCGGCGTCACCACCATTCTGTCCGGTTTCGAAGGCACCTCCGCGGTGTGGAGCGCGATCGCCGCACGCACCGCCGAGCCGCGCCGGCTGCGCCGCTTCGCGCTGCTCGACGATGCCATCGAATGGGCCGAAGACCAGGTGATCTACCGCTTCGGCGGCTTCACCGATCTCAAGGAGAGCGCGCAGCTCGGCGAGCAGGCGCTGCTCGCCGAGCTCGACGCCGAAGAGATCGCCGCGATCGTCGAGCTGTCGACCACGCGGCATTACGCGGCGGGCCAGCGCATCATCGCGGCCGGCGAGCTCGCCAACTCGCTGTTCTTTCTCCAAAGCGGGATGGTCAGCGTGAAGCTGCGCAGCGGCGTGCGGCTCGCCTCGCTCGGGCCTGGCATGGAATTCGGCGAGATGGCGATCCTGGAGCAGAGCCGCAGCGCCGACGTCTTCGCCGACACGCCCGTCACCTGCCTCGAACTGCCACTCGATAGCTTTGCCGACTACCGCCGCCTGCACCCGGAAACGTCGCTGAAGATCATGCGCAACCTCGCCGCCATCCTGGCGCGGCGGTTGGTAGCGGCGAATGCGAAGGTGGACTTGCTGAGCGCCTACTGACAATACCGAGACATTGTTGTTCGTGCGGTGCGGCGTTTCACGCTGCACCTTGTCCGGGACGCGAGCGGGGCTGTCTCACTTCGCCCCACCAGCCGGAATCGGCTCCATCCCGCTCGCGATGATCGCCTCGCGCGCGGCGGGGGAGGCCAGGAAGTTTATCAAGGCGCGTCCAGCCTCCGGCTCCTTCGCACCCGTCGCAATCCCAGCCGAGAAGATCGTGATCTTCTGCAATTCGTCCGGCAGGGGACCTACGATGTCGATGCCCTTGACGGGCTTCAATTCGCTGATCTGCTGAAAGCCGAGCTCGGCCTCGCCATGCGCGACGATCTCGCCGACCGGCGTTGCCGGAATCTTGCGCGCCTTGTCCTTCATGGCCTCGGTAATGCCGAGCTTGTCGAACATCTCGGTCGAGACGTAGACGCCGCTGGCGCTGTCGGAATAGGCAATCGTCTTCGCCGCCAGCAGCGCGCGCTTGACCGCATCGGCCGAGCTGATGTCCGGCTTCGATGCGCCCGATTTCACCGCGATTCCGATCGGCGACTTCGTGAGATCGACCTGGCTGCCGGCGACGACCTTGCCCTTGCTCGCAAGATCGCTCAGGGCATAGCCCACCATGATCAGGACGTCGGCCGGCTCGCCGCGCTCGAGCCGGACGGGAATCGCGTTCGCGGTCGTTCCCATCGACGGCCCATATTCCGTGAGCACCTTGTTGCCACTGGCCTTCTCGAATTCCGGCACGAGCGCCTTGTAGGCGGCCGCCAGTCCGCCCGAAATCATCACCCGCACCTCGGCGGCATCCGATGTGCCGGTCAGCACGAGGACGCCGAGGAGGCCGAGCGCCAAATTACGGAATGTTGCCGAGATTGCTGTCATCGTCGTCGTCTCCAACTAGCCCCGCCCGCGATAGGGCGCGACGCCTTGCTCGGGCAACCAGAGGCCCTTCGGCACGCGGCCGGTCTGCCAGAACACGTCGATCGGGATGCCGCCGCGCGGATACCAATAGCCGCCGATGCGCAGGAATTTCGGCTTGATCTCGGACGCAATGCGCTTGCCGATCATGACGGTGCAATCCTCGTGGAAGGCGCCGTGATTGCGGAAGCTCGCGATGTAGAGTTTGAGCGATTTCGACTCCAGGAGCCACGCGCCCGGCGCGTAATCGATCATCAGATGCGCGAAATCCGGCTGGCCCGTGACCGGGCAGAGCGAGGTGAATTCCGGCACGGTGAAGCGCACCAGATAATCCGTGCCGGCTTGCGGATTGGGCACGCGGTCGAGCTGGGCCTCTTCCGGCGTGTGCGGCCACTCGACCGCGCGGCCGAGCTGGAGGGATTTCTTCGCCATCGTCGTCACATCCTGTTTCGGACGCCGGGATGGACGCAAATGCCGCTGCCGTCAACCGGCGGCGATCGTCTGGATCATGACGATCCGGTCGTTGCCGGACTCGCAGCCCCACAGCTCGCCGGGACGGCCATCGAGCTGGCGGACATTGGCGTTGGCCTTGTCGCTGGCGAAGACGTTGAACTTCTCGGTGGCGGGGTCGAAGCGGACGATGGCGTTGGCGGAGAAATCGGTCAGCCAGACCTTGTCCTTGTCATCGACGTACACGGCATAGGCGCGGGGACGTTCGCCCGGCAGCTTCCAGGTCTTCCAGGAGCCGTCGGCGGGATCATGCACGGAGACGTGGCCGCTGTTCCACTCGCTGACCCAGATTCGGCCCCTCGAATCCGACCACACGCGCCGCGAACCCTGGTTCGGGGTCGGCGGCTCGACCACGGTCGCATTGCCGCCTGCGCGGTCGATCTTCGCGATATGGCTGCCGCCGAGCGAGGCGTACCAGACATCACCCTTGGGCGTCACCGTGATGCCGTAGGGGCCGACCCCCTTCGGCGCCTTGAACACATTCATCTCGCCGGTCTTCGGAGTCAGCCGGCCGTAATAGCCGGATTGCCCGGTGAACCAATAAGTGCCGTCCTTGTCGAACACGCCGGTGTTGAGATTGGCGGAGGCGAACCTTTCCGGCAGGCGGAACAGCGTCACCTTGAGATCGGAAGGGTCGACCCGCGCAATCGCGTTCTGGCCGCCCTCGGTGATCCAGGGCGCGCCGTCGGGCCCGACGGTCACGCCGTGTGGGGCCGCGCCCTGACCGAGGCTGACTGTCTTGAAACGGCCATCGCGTGGATCCAGGTTGCCGAGCAGACCCTTGCCCTGCGCCGTGAACCAGATCGTGCCGTCAGGGGCGGGCGTGAGATCGTGCAGGCCGATACCCGGGCTGATGGGGTAGTATCTCGTCCGGAACGGGCCTTCCTGCGCAAAACCTGGGCGGGCGGCGAGCAGCGCGGCACTCGAAGCAAGAAATTGGCGGCGATTCATGGCGTTACCCCGACTGTTTGAGATTGAGGTTGGGCACGCGGACCAGATGCGGTGGAGCATATTCTGAGGCGCCTTGCGCGTCAGTCGGAGCGGTGCGTCCAAGCGTTCACATTTGCTTGCGGCCCGTGTAAGACCCGCGGCACCGATCAGCCCCAACGAACGGAAGTGGACATCATGACCGCCATCATCGACATCATCGGCCGCGAAATTCTCGATAGCCGGGGCAATCCCACCGTCGAGGTCGATGTCGTGCTGGAGGACGGGGCGCTCGGCCGCGCCGCGGTTCCGTCCGGCGCCTCCACGGGCGCCCATGAGGCCGTGGAACTGCGCGACGGCGACAAGGCGCGCTATCTCGGCAAGGGCGTGACCAAGGCCGTCGGCGCCGTCAATGGCGAGATCTTCGAGGCCCTGAGCGGCCTCGACGTCGAGCAGCAGGCCCAGATCGACCAGATCATGATCGACCTCGACGGCACGCCGAACAAGAGCCGGTTAGGAGCCAACGCCATTCTCGGCGTCTCGCTGGCCTGCGCCAAGGCGGCCGCGAACTCGCTCGACATGCCGCTCTATCGCTACGTCGGCGGCACCTCGGCGCGCCTGCTGCCGGTGCCGATGATGAACATCATCAACGGCGGCGTGCACGCCGACAACCCGATCGACTTCCAGGAATTCATGATTCTGCCGGTCGGCGCCTCGAGCTTTGCCGAGGGCCTGCGCTACGGGGCGGAAGTCTTCCATACGCTGAAGTCCGAATTGAAGAAGGCCGGCCACAACACCAATGTCGGCGACGAGGGCGGTTTCGCTCCGAACCTGCCGTCGGCGGACGCCGCGCTCGACTTCGTCATGAACGCGATCGGCAAGGCCGGCTTCAAGGCGGGCACCGACATCATGCTCGGCCTCGACTGCGCCTCGACCGAGTTCTTCAAGGACGGCAAATACGTCTATGAGGGCGAGGGCAAGACCCGGTCGATCTCCGAGCAGGCGAAGTATCTTGCAGACCTCGTCGCGCGCTATCCGATCGTGACCATCGAGGACGGCATGTCGGAAGACGACATGGACGGCTGGAAGGAGCTCACCGACCTGATCGGCAAGAAGTGCCAGCTGGTCGGCGACGACCTCTTCGTCACCAACGTCAAGCGCCTCGCCGAAGGCATCAAGACCGGCCGCGCCAACTCGATCCTGATCAAGGTCAACCAGATCGGCACGCTGACCGAGACGCTCGCCGCGGTCGAGATGGCGCACAAGGCCGGCTACACCTCGGTGATGTCGCACCGCTCCGGCGAGACCGAGGATTCCACCATCGCCGACCTCGCGGTCGCCACCAATTGCGGTCAGATCAAGACCGGCTCCCTTGCAAGGTCCGACCGGACCGCCAAATACAACCAGCTCCTGCGCATCGAGCAGCAGCTCGGCAAGCAGGCGCTCTATGGCGGCAAGGCGGCACTGAAGGCGCTGGCGTAAGCCGGCGTCTCGATCCGCGCGAACATAAGAGACAGGGGAGGACTGACATGAGTGACGGCAAGACCGGACTGGAATTGCGCTCGCTGCTCAAGAAGAGCGGTGAGCTGGAATTGTCTCTCGTGACGGTCCCGACCCCGGAGCCGGCTGACGATGAGGTCGTGGTCCGCGTCGAGGCCACCCCGATCAACCCGTCCGACCTCGGGCTCCTGATCGGGCCGGCCGACATGTCGGCCGCCAAGGTCTCCGGCAGCAAGGAGATGCCGGTCATCACCGCCACGATGCCGGAGGCGGCGATGCGGATGATGGCGGCGAGATTCGATCAGTCGCTGCCGGTCGGCAACGAGGGCGCCGGCACGGTGATCCGGACCGGATCGTCGGACGCGGCCAAGGCCCTGATGGGCAAGACGGTGTCGATGATCGGCGGCGGGATGTACACGCAGTACCGCGTGCTCAAGGTCCGCGACGTCATGGAGCTGCCTGCGGGCACTACGCCGGCGGACGGCGCCTCCTGGTTCGTCAATCCGCTGACCGCACTCGGCATGACCGAGACGATGCGGCGGGAGAACCACAAGGCGCTCGTGCACACGGCCGCGGCCTCCAATCTCGGCCAGATGCTCAACAAGATCTGCATCAAGGACGGCATCGGCCTCGTCAACATCGTCAGGAACAAGGAGCAGGCCGACATCCTGCACAAGATCGGCGCCAAATACGTCGTGGACTCCAGCGCGCCCAGCTTCATGGACGATCTCACCAACGCGCTGGTCGAGACCGGCGCCACCATCGCCTTCGACGCCATCGGCGGCGGCAAGCTGGCGAGCCAGATCCTGACCGCGATGGAGATCGCAGCCAACAAGACCGCGAAGGAATACAGCCGCTACGGCTCCAACGTGTACAAGCAGGTCTACATCTATGGCAGCCTCGACACCCGGCCCACGGAACTGAACCGCTCGTTCGGCCTGAGCTGGGGCGTCGGCGGCTGGCTGCTCACGCCGTTCCTTCAGAACATCGGCCCCGCCGAGATCGGCCGCCTGCGCCAGCGCGTGGCATCCGAGCTCAAGACCACCTTCGCCAGCCACTACACCAAGGTGGTGTCGCTCGCCGAGGCGCTCGATCCCGCCAATATCGCGGTCTACGCCAAGCGGGCCACGGGCGAAAAATTCCTCATCAACCCGAACAAGTGATCGCTGCGCTCGGTTATGGGGACGCATCAGGCCGCCGCTTGGCGGCCTGATTGCTTCTGACGTGGCCCGGATGGGACGCGCAAGCGGACCCATTTTGAGAAACGCAGCGTTTCCAAATCGGGCTGGTTCATGCACTTGCATCAATCAGCCCGGATGGCTTAAGTGCCTTCCCGACATTCCCGCTCAAGCCTTCAAGGACACCCAATGGCCTATAACATCGTCACGATCGCTGGCAGCCTGCGCAAGGACAGCTTCTCGCTCAAGATCGCCAATGCACTCGCCAAGCTTGCGCCTGCCTCGCTCAAGCTCGAGGTGATCACGCCGGCGGGCATCTCGTTCTTCAACCAGGACCTCGAGGGCGCGCCGCCCGCGGACTGGCTTGCCTTGCGCGAAAAGCTCCAGAAGTCGAACGGCGTCCTGTTCGTCACGCCCGAATACAACCGCTCGATCCCGGGCGTTCTCAAGAACGCCATCGACGTCGCCTCGCGGCCCTATGGCAAGAGCTCGTTCCTCGGCAAGCCGGTCGGCATCATCTCCAACTCACCGGGGCTGCTCGGCGGCGTCAGCGCGGCCAAGCATCTTCAGAACATTCTGCCGGGCATTTCCGGTCCGGTTCTCCAGCAGCCGGAAATTTACCTCAGTGGCGTCGGCGACGCCTTCGACGCGGACGGCAACCTGACCAAGGACTCCCTCAAGACGGTGCTGCAGCAGTACATCGACGCCTACGCCGCGCATGTAGCGAAGAATCAAGGCTGAGGCCGAACGACCCAGCGGCCATAAGCAGGTCTTCAATCTGAAGGACAAGGCCGATCAATGATCGGCCTGTCCGATTGGACCTTCGAGCGCGCAAGTCTAGCTGGCCATGCGCTGCCTCAGGCTCTGATAGAACGCGGTCTCGAAGTTCATGTAGCCGATGAACGACGTTGGATCGCCGAAGGGGAGAATCTGGGTGGCCCAGAACCCGCCGACCCCGTTCTGCCGGTCGATCCAGTAGAACAGGTTGGCGAGGCCGGCCCAGCCCAGCGCGCCGGCCGGACGTCCCGTCGGGGCTTCCTCGTCGTTGACCATGAAGCTCAGCGCCCACGACTTGGACTGGCCCGGGAAGAACTCCGCGTCGTTGCACAGCGCGGGAATGACGCCGGTGATCGGCGTCACCTTCTTGTCGCCGAGATGGTTCTTTTCCGCCATGCGCACGGTTTCGGCCTTGAGCACGCGGCCGTGCTCGCCAACGCCGTCATTCAGCCACATGCGGATGAAGCGCATGTAGTCGCCGATCGTGCCGTAGAGCCCGTGACCGCCCATGTGAACTTCGGGCTTGGCCGGCAGTTCGAAATCCATCGGCGTCAGCGAGCCGTCGGCACCTCGCGCGTGGATACCGGCCAGCCTTTGGCGCATCGCATCCGTCAGTTCGAAGGTCATGTCCTTGATCCCGAGCGGTTCGAAGATGCGCGCCTTGAAGACGTCACCGAGCCGGCGGTCCGTGATGGCTTCGACGATCTGGCCGCACCAATCGAGATTCGTTCCATAGTCCCACCGCTCGCCCGGATCGAACAGGAGCGGGGTCATCAGGCAGGCCTTGGTCGCGGTGATCACGCTGGGCTGACTCTTCTCCTGGGCCAGGCGATTATAGGTGTGGTTGATGAAGTCGTAGCTCAGGCCAGCCGTGTGCGTCATCAGCATGCGGGTGGTGATATCGCGCTTCGGCGGACGCAGAACCGGCTCGCCCTTGTCGTCGAAGCCATCGATCACCTGGAGCTTGCCGATCTCTGGCGCGTAGCGCTTCGCGGGCGCGTCGAGATCGAGCTTGCCCTCCTCGACAAGCTGCAGGACGGCCGTGCCGGTAATCGCTTTCGTCGTGGAGAAGATGGCGAAGATGCTGTCGGTCGTCATGTCGGCGGCGGTATCGAGACGACGCTTGCCGGCCGCGCCCTCGTAGATGTTGCGATAGCGGTTCGTCACCATCGCGACGACGCCCGGCACGCGCGGCGTCGAGGTAACGACGCCGTCGAGAACGGCGTCTGCCGTCGCGCCAAAATTCATGATCATGATCGTCCTCCCGTCTGCATTGGAATTATCTGGTCGACGCGTTTCGCGCTCAGTTCATGGCGAAGCCCTGGTAACCGCTCGCCGCCACCTCGTCGCATTTCTGGCGATAGGCACCGACGCCGCCGCAATAGGAGAGAACGCGGCGCGGCTTGCCGTCGACGTTCGAGCCCAGGTACCAGGAATTGGTCTTCGCGATCAGCGTGGCGTTGGCGATCTCGTCGTGATGCGCCACCCAGCCGTCTTCCGCGTCCTTGGTCGGCTCGATCACCTTCAGGTCCTTGGCCTGCATGTACCTGATGCAGTCGGCGATCCATTCGACCTGCTGCTGCAGGCACGTCGTCATGTTGCACAGCGCCGCCGATGGGGCGAGCGGCACGCCGGTCGTGAACAGGTTGGGATAGCCGTGAACCTGCAGGCCCATCGTCGTTCGGATGTCCTTGCCCCAATCCTCCCTGAGCGATCGTCCGCCCCGTCCCCTGATGTCGATGCGCGTCAAGGCGCCGGTGCCGGCGTCGAATCCGGTTGCGAGAATGATGATGTCGAGCTCGTGGACCGTGCCGTCCGCGGTCTGGATGCCGTTTGGCGTGACGCGTTCGATCGGATTGTTCTTGACGCTGACGATCTCGACATTGGGCCGATGGAAAGCCTCGAGGAAGTTCTGCTCGAGCGGCACCCGGTGCGTCCCGAAACCATAGTTCGCGGGGATCAGGAGGTCGCACAGCTTCGGATCCTTGAGCCGCTCGCGCATCTTCTCGCGGACGAATTCCGAGATCTCGGCGTTGACCGCCTCCTCGAAGAACAGCTCGGCGAAGGAGGAGATCCATAGCTTCAGCGAGCCGTCATTCCAGCAATCCTCGATCACCTCGCGGCGTTTCTCGGGCGACAGGCCGGCCCAGGCATGCTCGAAGTCATACTCGAAACCTGTGAAAGTGTGCGGCAATCGCTGTGTGAAGTGCTCGAACTTGGACTTGTAGGCCTGCGCATCAGCCGCGCTGTACCTGGGATTCTTCATCGGGATGATGTATTGCGGCGTACGGACGAAGACCTTGAGATGGCGGACATCGCCCGCGATCGTCTGGATGACCTGGATGCCGGTTGCGCCGTTGCCGATGATGCCGACGCGCTTGCCCGCGAGGTCGACCGGCTGCTTCGGCCAGCGCGCCGTGTGAAACAGGCGTCCCTTGAAAGTCTCCTGGCCCGGAAACGACACGTACGGGGCCGAGAGCATGCCGCAGCAGGTGACCAGGAACTGGGTGTCGATCACGTCGCCCTTGTCGGTCGTGACCAGCCAGCGCTCCGTTGCTTCGTTGAAATGTGCGCTTTTGACCGTCGTGTTGAACTGGATGTCCTTGCGGAGATCGAGACGGTCGGCGACGTAGTTGAGCCAACGCTCGATTTCCGGCTGGCCCGGAAACTTCTCGCTCCAGCTCCATCCCTTGTAGAGCTCCTCGGAGAACAGGTACTGGTAGATGTAGGCTTCCGAGTCGAAGCGAGCGCCGGGATAGCGATTCCAGTACCAGGTGCCTCCGACGCCGGACGCCGCGTCGGTCGCCCTGACACTCAATCCCTGCTCGCGCAAACGATAGAGTTGATAGAGCCCGGCGACGCCTGCTCCCACCACGAGGGCATCGAGCCTGGCCGTCGCATGCGCGCCGTTGCTTCCATTGGTCTTGCTTGCGGTTTCCATATTGGTTCCTCCTCGCGTTTCCAGAGCGCACGCGACCGTCCTCCGTCCGCGAGATCATCGGACGCTGGTGCATCGCGTCATGTTCGGTCCGGCAGCGCGAAGGAGTGGGCGCGTTTCGCCCGCGGCTGTTCCGCCGCTTCTCCTGCGCTGCCTGGAACGCGAGCAAGGCTACGTGGCGGCCGAGCTTGGGGCTTGAACAGAATCGACAATCCTTTGAACGGAGCCTGGCGCCGGACCTCAACACAGTTCGCTTGGCAAACTGCAAAACCGGCTTATGCTCCGCTCCTGCCGTTCGGCCAACGAGAAGCGGAAGCAACCGCGCCACAAAAATCCCAGGGAGGAGGCTCGTGCGATGAGCCAATTCATCACGGTCGAGGAGCTGCCACGCTACGCGCCCGGCCAGCTGATGCTGGACAGTTCGGCGGTGGGCAAATCCGACTTTCGGTTGCGCGTCTTCCGCTATGCGCCATCCGACATCTGGGTCCCGCCAAACGAGAACTTCCTGATCGTGGTGTATCGTGAAGGCAAGACGTCGATGAATCGCCGTGTGACCGGCCTCTGGAAACAGGATCATGTCGGCCGCGGCGTCACGACATTGCTGACGCGTGCGGAGCCTTCGAACTGGCGTTGGAGCCACGACATCGAGGTCAGCCATTTCTACATTTCCCCGACTTTGATGGCGAAGACTGCGAGCGAAGCGTTCGATCGCGATCCGGACGGCATCGAGCTTCACGACCTGCTCAGGATCGAGGATCCGGTGCTGACCTGGATCGGCGACCGCATGGTGCAGGAGGTGTCCGAAGGAGCTCCGGGCGGGCGGCTCTGCTATGACGCGCTGGCACTTCAAGCGAGCGTGCACCTCCTGCGAAGATACGCCTCCGTGCAATTCAGGATGCCCTGTGCACAGGGGCGCTTCAGGCCAGCCCACGCGCGGCTGATCGAGGACTATATCGAGCAGAACCTATCGAGGAACATCACGCTCGAGGAACTCGCCAATATCTGCAACTGCACGCCCGTGCAGTTTGCGCGCAAATTCCAGGTGCACTACGGCATGCGACCGCATGCCTATGTGCTGAGCCGCAAGGTGCAGCGCGCGTGCCAACACCTGCGCAAGGACCGGCTTGCTCTGAAGGAGATTGCGCTCTTGAGCGGGTTTTCCGATCAGAGCCATCTCAACCGGATCTTCCGCAGACACCTCAACATCACGCCCGCAGAATATCGCAAGAGCTGCCTGAGTTAGCCTTGCCGCGTCACAATCGGACCTGCTCCTGACCATGAGGTTGGGGATGCGATGGCCTGGAATTAGCACTCCCTTAACCAACCTGACCCATCTTCTAAGGATGGTCTCCCGCGCGCGCCTGAAATCGATCCTGACCGGTCTTGCCCTCTATGCGATGGCGGCCGCGATCGTCGGCTATTTCGGCGTCAATGCCTATACCGGCAAATACGGCCTCAACGCCCGCCAGGAGCTCGACCAGGAGATCATCGCGCTGACCAGCGAATTGGCCCAGCTCAAGCGCGAGCGCGCCAGGAGCGAACAACGGGTGTCGCTGCTGCGGTCCGAGAAGATCGACCCGGACATGCTGGACGAGCGGGCGCGCTTCCAGCTCGACTATGTCCATCCGCGCGATCTCGTTCGGATGATCCCGGCGAACTAGCGTATCCGCAGCCGCAGCGAAAGTCGCTGCTGAAATTCGCCCCCGGACCCTGGCCTCCTGCGAAGGTCGTAACCCTGGAACGGGGCGGTTGCCTTGACGGCGGCGCCGCGGCGGGCCCATGCCTTTGCTGGCGCTCGCTGAAAGTTGACGCAGATCAACCGGGCAGCACCGGCACGTTCTACACTGCTATCCGGAGGAAACTGTGATGAATGGGACCATGCCCCGGCATCACGCGGCCCGCGTCGAGGCCGCCATCGCGTCAGGCCAGGCGGCCCGGTCCGCGCTCGTGGCATCGTGGCGCCGTTCCTCCCGATTGCATCATCTCGATCCTGGCGGCCACGCCACGCCGATGCGGCTGACCGAAGCCGAGCTGCAGCAGGCGCGCGAGCGCATCGCGCCGCTTCTGGCTGCGGCGCAGGGCGCGATGGACCGGCTTTACCAGGCCGTCGGCGCAGCCGGTTGCTGCGTTCTGCTCGCCGATCGCGAGGGCGTGCCGGTCGATCGCCGCGGCACGGTGGCGGACGACGCGACGTTTCAGTCCTGGGGCCTTTGGACCGGTGCGCTCTGGAGCGAGGAGCACGAGGGCACCAACGGCATCGGTACCTGCCTCGTCGAGCAGCGTCCGCTGACCATCGATCGCGACCAGCACTTCTTTGCCCGCAACACGCTTCTGAGCTGCACCGCCGTTCCGATCTACGATCACGAAGCGGCGCTCGCGGGCGTGCTCGACGTCTCCTCCTGCCGCGCCGACCGTACCGACGCCTTCGCCAGCCTGATCGCGCTCGCGGCAGGCGAGGCGGCCAAGCGGATCGAGGCCGACCTGTTTCGCAAGGTCTTCGCCCATGCCCGCATCGTGCTGACACAGGCGGCGGATGGAAGCTGCGGCGGCCTTGTTGCGGTCGATGCGGACGACCTCGTGATCGGCGCAACGCGCTCCGCCCGGCTGGCGCTCGACATCGCGCCGGGCGGTGCGCTGCGGCCGGTGCCGGCGGCCGATCTTCTCGGCGGCGATGCCGCGCGCGATCATCTCGCCGGCGGCCAGCGTGCGGTGCTGCAGCGCGCCCTGCTGCGCGCCGGCGGCAATGTCTCCGCCGCCGCCAAGGCCCTCGGCGTCAGCCGCGCCACGCTGCATCGGAAGCTCAAGCGGTTCGAGCTGAGCCACTAGCAGCGCCGCGCCACGACTGTCGCAGAACTGCGACAGGTCGGCTCCGCCATCGCCTCCGCCCGGGCTGACAGACATCGCCTCCCGCATCATCGTCTGCGCAAGTCGCGAACAGGCGACGACAAGCGCAAACAGCAACATCGGGAGTGATCAATGAACAAGGTGGAATTCCTCAGCGTCACCAAAGTGCCCTTTGCCGAACGCTACGACAATTTCATCGGAGGCAAGTTCGTCGCGCCGATCTCCGGGAAATATTTCGACAATGCCACGCCCCTGACCGGCCAGGTGGTCTGCAAGATCGCGAGGTCCGACGCACAGGACATCGAGGCGGCGCTCGACGCGGCGCACGCCGCCAAGTCCGCCTGGGGCCGCACCAGCGTCGCCGAGCGCGCCGCGGTCCTGAACCGGATCGCCGACCGCATGGAAGAGAACCTCGAGCGCCTCGCGATTGCCGAGACCTGGGACAACGGCAAGCCGATCCGCGAGACGCGCGCCGCCGACCTGCCGCTCGCGATCGACCATTTCCGCTATTTCGCCGGTGTCGTCCGCGCCCAGGAAGGCTCGATCGGCGAGATCGACCACGACACCATCGCCTATCATTTCCACGAGCCGCTCGGCGTGGTCGGCCAGATCATTCCCTGGAACTTCCCGCTGCTGATGGCCTGCTGGAAGCTCGCGCCGGCGCTGGCCGCCGGCAATTGCGTGGTGCTCAAGCCCGCCGAGCAGACCCCGGCCTCGATCATGGTCTTCGCCGAGATCATCGCCGACCTGCTGCCGGCTGGCGTGCTCAACATCGTCAACGGCTTTGGCCTCGAAGCCGGCAAGCCGCTTGCGTCGAGCCCGCGCATTGCCAAGATCGCCTTCACCGGGGAGACCACGACGGGCCGGCTGATCATGCAATATGCCAGCCAGAATCTGATTCCGGTCACGCTCGAGCTCGGCGGCAAGTCGCCGAACATCTTCTTCAAGGACGTCACCGCCGAGGACGACGATTTCTTCGACAAGGCGATCGAGGGCTTCGTCATGTTCGCGCTGAACCAGGGCGAGGTCTGCACCTGTCCGAGCCGGGCGCTGGTCCACGCCGACATCTATGACCGCTTCATAGAGCGGGCGCTCAAGCGCGTCGCCGCGATCAAGCAGGGCGATCCGCGCGATCCCACCACCATGATCGGGGCCCAGGCCTCCAGCGAGCAGCTCAGCAAGATCCTCTCCTATATCGACATCGGCAAGCAGGAGGGTGCCAAGGTGCTGGCCGGCGGCGGACGCGCCGATCTCGGCGGCGATCTCAGCGGCGGCTTCTACGTCCAGCCGACCGTGTTCGAGGGCCACAACAAGATGCGAATCTTCCAGGAGGAGATCTTCGGCCCCGTCGTCTCGGTCACGACCTTCAAGACCGATGACGAGGCGCTGGCGATCGCCAACGACACGCTCTACGGCCTCGGTGCCGGCGTCTGGAGCCGTGACGCCAATCGCTGCTACCGCTTCGGCCGTGAGATCCAGGCCGGCCGGGTCTGGACCAACTGCTACCACGCCTATCCCGCCCATGCGGCGTTCGGCGGCTACAAGCAGTCGGGCGTCGGGCGCGAGACCCACAAGATGATGCTCGATCATTACCAGCAGACCAAGAACCTCCTGGTCAGCTACAGCCCGAAGAAGCTCGGCTTCTTCTGATCGGGGCGAGATCTGATTGGGCAGGAGAGGGCGGCGCCGCTTCGGCGCCGTCCGCTCCGCATGTCGGGATTGGCGTCGTGCACAGTTCTTGATCCGGTCACGAATCTGCGCGCGCGATGGCGCTCATAGATTTGTTGCCCGATCAGCGCCAAAGATTTTGCAATATTTCGATCACGTTGCAGTGCGGCATAATGAAAGTCGTGCCATGCCGCCGCGGTGCTTTCCAAGGGCGTTTGACTTGGGTTAGAGAGGGCGAAAGTTTTCTCTGACCCGGAATTCCCATGGCCGCACCCAAGAAAGCCGCCGCAAGCGCTCCACAGGACAAGACCGACGGCGGTTCGCCCCCGGAATTCACGAAGGAGCAGGAACTCAAGGCGCTCCGCGACATGCTCCTGATCCGGCGGTTCGAGGAAAAAGCCGGCCAGCTCTACGGCATGGGTGCCATCGGCGGCTTCTGCCACCTCTATATCGGCCAGGAGGCCGTGGTGGTCGGCATGCAGATGGCCCTGAAGGAGGGCGATCAGGTCATCACCGGCTATCGCGACCACGGCCACATGCTCGCGACCGGCATGGATGCCAATGGCGTGATGGCCGAGCTGACGGGCCGCCGCGGCGGCTATTCCAAGGGCAAGGGCGGCTCCATGCACATGTTCAGCAAGGAGAAGCACTTCTACGGCGGTCACGGCATCGTCGGCGCCCAGGTCTCGCTCGGCACTGGCCTCGCCTTTGCCAACAATTATCGCGGCAACGACAATGTCAGCGTCACCTATTTCGGCGACGGCGCGGCCAACCAGGGCCAGGTCTATGAGAGCTTCAATATGGCAGAGCTCTGGAAGCTGCCGGTGATCTACGTCATCGAGAACAACCGCTACGCCATGGGCACCTCGGTCTCGCGCGCCTCGGCGCAGCAGGATTTCTCCAAGCGCGGCGCGTCATTCAACATCCCGGGCAAGCAGGTCGACGGCATGGACGTCCGCGCCGTGAAGGCCGCGGGCGATGAGGCGGCGGCCTGGTGCCGCGCCGGCAAGGGTCCCTTCATTCTGGAGATGCAGACCTACCGCTACCGCGGCCACTCGATGTCCGATCCTGCAAAATATCGCACGCGCGAGGAGGTCGAGAAGGTTCGCCACGACCAGGACCCGATCGAGCAGGTGCGTAATCGCCTGCTCGCCGCCAAGGTCAGCGAGGCCGATCTCAAGGCGATCGACGCCGAGGTGCGCGACATCGTCAACGCCTCCGCCGATTTCGCCCAGCACGATCCCGAGCCGGATGCCGCCGAGCTCTGGACCGACGTGTACCGCTGAACGCGCGCAAGCTTTCTTTGGAGAAGACATGCCAATTCAAGTGCTGATGCCCGCGTTGTCGCCCACGATGGAGAAGGGCAACCTCGCCAAATGGCTGAAGAAAGAGGGCGAGACGATCAAGTCCGGCGATGTCATCGCCGAGATCGAGACCGACAAGGCGACCATGGAGGTCGAGGCGACCGACGAGGGCACGCTCGGCAAGATACTGATCCCCGAGGGCACCGCCGACGTCGCGGTGAACACGCCGATCGCGACCATCCTCGCCGACGGCGAGAGTGCGGCTGATCTCGCCAAGGCACCCGCAGCGGCGGCGAAGGCTGCGGAGTCCGCGCCGCCGGCCGCAGCCAAGGCCGAGGCGCCCGCGCCGAAAGCCGCGCCTGCTCCGCAGGCCGTCGCCGAGCCCGATCCGGAAGTCCCCGCCGGCACCGAAATGGTGACGCAGACCATCCGCGAAGCGCTGCGCGATGCCATGGCCGAAGAGATGCGCCGCGACGCGGACGTGTTCGTGATGGGCGAAGAGGTGGCCGAATATCAGGGCGCCTACAAGGTCACGCAAGGCCTGCTCCAGGAGTTCGGGCCTAAGCGCGTGATCGACACGCCGATCACCGAGCACGGCTTCGCCGGCGTCGGCGTCGGCGCCGCCATGACCGGCCTCAAGCCGATCGTCGAGTTCATGACCTTCAACTTCGCCATGCAGGCGATCGACCAGATCATCAACTCGGCGGCCAAGACGCTCTACATGTCCGGCGGTCAGATGGGCTGCTCGATCGTGTTCCGCGGCCCCAACGGCGCGGCCGCGCGCGTCGCCGCCCAGCATAGCCAGGACTATTCGGCCTGGTATTCGCACATTCCCGGCCTGAAGGTCGTCGCGCCATATTCGGCGGCCGATGCCAAGGGTCTTCTGAAGGCCGCGATCCGCGATCCCAATCCGGTGATCTTCCTCGAGAACGAGGTGCTGTACGGCCACACCGGCGAAGTGCCCAAGCTCGATGATTTCATCATCCCGATCGGCAAGGCGCGCATCGTTCGCGCCGGCAGCCATGTCACCATCATTTCCTGGTCGAACGGCATGACCTATGCCCTCAAGGCCGCCGACGAGCTTGCCAAGGAGGGCATCGAAGCCGAGGTGATCGATCTTCGGACGCTGCGCCCGATGGATACCGAGACCATCATCAATTCGGTCAAGAAGACGGGCCGGGCCGTCACCGTGGAAGAGGGCTGGGCCCAGAGCGGCGTCGGCGCCGAGATCGCCGCGCGCATCATGGAGAACGCCTTCGACTATCTCGATGCGCCGGTGACGCGCGTGTCCGGCAAGGACGTGCCGATGCCCTATGCCGCGAACCTGGAGAAGCTCGCGCTGCCCTCGGCGGCGGAAGTCGTCGAGGCCGCCAAAGCCGTCTGCTACAGGTAGACCATGGCAGGTCCCAAGGAGCAGCCACTGCCGCCCGACGTCATGACCCGCGACGACGCGGTCGAGATCCTGCGCGTGTTCGTGCTGGACGGCGGGCTGTCGATGGCGTTCCAGCGCGCCTTCGAGGAGCCGGACATGTGGGGCCTCCTGCTGGTCGATCTCGCACGCCACGCCGCGCGCGCCTATGCGCGCGAGAGCGAATATACCGAGGAGGACGCGCTGAACCGGATCCTCGAGATGTTCCAGGCCGAGATCGAGCGTCCCACCGACACCGGCACCACCACGCCACGCGGCAAGGGGCACTGATTATGGCGATCGAAGCCCATCATTACGATTTCATGCTGGAGGCGATCCGCGAGGCGGAAACCTCGATCGCGCAAGGAGGCTTGCCGATCGGCGCGGTGCTGACGCGCGACAACCAGATCATCGCCCGCGGCCACAACAACCGCGTGCAGGAGAACAATCCGATCCTGCATGGCGAGATGAGCTGCCTGCGCGAGGCTGGCGCGATCTCGTTCCACGACACCGTCATGTACACCACGCTGTCGCCATGCTCGATGTGCGCCGGCGCGCTCGCGCTGTTCAAGGTCAAGCTGGTGGTGATCGGAGAGTCCATCACCTTCGAAGGCTCCAAGGACATCCTCGACAAGTTCGGCATTCCCTGGATCGACCTTGCCGACGAGCGCTCCATCACCATGATGAAGAACTGGCGTTCCATCCCTGCCAATGAACGCCTCTGGCAGGGCGACATCGGCAACTAAAACCTGGTCTGTTCGTCTTCGCTGTCGAAGACGAATTTTTGCAAAGTTTGTCTTGAGGTCAGCATGCCCATCAACATCCTGATGCCCGCTCTCTCGCCGACGATGGAGAAGGGCAACCTCGCCAGGTGGCTGAAGAAGGAAGGCGACAAGGTCAAGTCCGGCGACGTCATCGCCGAGATCGAGACCGACAAGGCGACCATGGAGGTCGAGGCGATCGACGAGGGCACGATCGCCAAGATCCTGGTGCCCGAGGGCACCCAGGACGTTCCGGTCAACGATGTGATCGCGGTGCTCGCTGGGGAGGGCGAGGACGTGAAGGCCGCAGGTAGCGCCAAGCCCAGCGCGTCGGCCGCGCCGCCGAAAGCTGCTGAAGCACCTGCCGCACCGGCGCCAGCGCCTGCAGCGCCCAAGGCCGCGCCTCAGCCGGCAGTTGCGCCCGCGCCGCAGCCCGCAGCTCCGGCCGCGCAGGCCAATGGCCACGGCGGTCGCGTGTTCTCGTCGCCGCTGGCGCGGCGCCTCGCCAAGGAAGCCGGCATCGATGTCGGCATGGTCACCGGCACCGGCCCGCACGGCCGCGTGGTCGCGCGCGACGTCGAGCAGGCCAAGTCCGGCAAGGGTCTCAAGGCACCTGCTGCGGCACCGGCCGGCGGTGCGCCCTCGATCGCGCCGACGATGTCGGACAAGCAGATCCTGTCGCTGTTCGAGCCCGGCTCCTACGACATCGTCCCGCATGACGGCATGCGCCGAACCATCGCCCAGCGCCTGACCGCGTCGATCCAGAACGTTCCGCACTTCTACCTGACCATCGACTGCGACATCGGCAAGCTGCTCACTGCCCGCGAGGAGATCAATGCGGCCGCTCCCAAGGACAAGGAGAAGAAGCCGCTCTACAAGATCTCGGTCAACGACTTCGTCATCAAGGCGATGGCGGTGGCGCTGCAGAAGATTCCGAACTGCAACGTCAGCTGGACCGAAAGCGGCATGGTCAAGCACCACCATTCCGACGTCGGCGTCGCCGTCGCGATGCCCGGCGGCCTGATCACGCCGATCATCCGCAAAGCGGAGACCAAGACGCTGTCGACCATCTCCAACGAGATGAAGGACTTTGCCGCGCGGGCTCGTTCCCGCAAATTGAAGCCCGAGGAATATCAGGGCGGCACCACCGCTGTCTCCAACCTCGGCATGTACGGCATCAGCCACTTCACCGCGGTGATCAACCCGCCGCATGCGACCATTCTGGCCGTAGGCACCAGCGAGGAGCGCCCCGTCGTGCGCGGCGGCAAGATCGAGATCGCGCAGATGATGAGCGTGACCCTGTCCTGCGATCACCGCGCCATCGACGGCGCCCTCGGTGCCGAGCTGATCGGCGCGTTCAAGCAGCTGATCGAAAACCCCGTGATGATGATGGTGTGAGGCGGCGGCAAAGGGGGCAACCTTGCAGGTCCGGACCCGCTGGCCATGGATATCGCTGCTGCTCGGAGCCATCGTCGCGCTCAACCCGGTCGGGCTCGATTTTCTTCACTCTGCGTTCTTTGCCGGCGAGCAGCTGGCACGGAACATCGCCCAGCCGATCGTGCTCACTGCGCTCGCCATCATAGTTCTCGTGGTGGTGCTCGAATGGCTGGTGAGATCTTTTCTGGTCAAGCGCCGCGCCCGCGGCGCTTCTTGAGTTGAACGGGAGCCGCTATGGCCGACACATCCTTCGACGTCATCATCATCGGCTCCGGCCCCGGCGGCTATGTCACCGCGATCCGCGCCGCGCAGCTCGGCTTCAAGACGGCGATCGTCGAGAAATCCTATCTCGGCGGCATCTGCCTGAACTGGGGCTGCATCCCGACGAAAGCGCTGCTGCGCTCTGCCGAAATCTATCACTACATGCAGCACGCCAAGGACTATGGCCTGTCGGCGGAGAAGGTGTCGTTCGATCCGAAGGCCGTGGTGCAGCGCTCGCGCGGCGTCTCCAAGCGCCTCAACGACGGCGTCGGCTTCCTGATGAAGAAGAACAAGGTCAGCGTGATCTGGGGCGCCGCCTCGATCGATGCGCCCGGCAAGGTCACGGTGAAGAAGTCCGACGTCGAGGCGCCGAAGGGATCGCTGGGCGAGGGGACGTATCAGGCCAAGCACATCATCGTCGCAACCGGTGCGCGGCCGCGCGTGCTGCCTGGCCTCGAGCCCGACAAGAAGCTGGTCTGGACCTATTTCGAGGCGATGGTGCCGGAGCGGATGCCGAAGTCGCTGCTGGTGGTCGGCTCCGGCGCGATCGGCATCGAGTTCGCCTCGTTCTTCCACACCATGGGAAGCGACGTCACCGTGGTCGAGGTGCTGCCGCAAATCCTCCCCGTCGAGGACGCCGAGATCGCAGGTCTCGCCCGCAAGCGGCTGGAGAAGCAGGGCATCAAGATCATGTCCTCGACCAAGGTCACAAAACTGGAGAAGAAGGCCGACAGCGTCCTCGCCACCATCGACGACGGCAAGGGCAAGCCCGTGACATCAGAGTTCGAGCGCGTGATCTCGGCGGTGGGTGTCGTCGGCAATATCGAGAATCTCGGCCTGGAAAAGCTGGGCGTGAAGACCGACCGCGGCATCATCGTGGTCGACGGCTACGGCAAGACCAACGTCCCCGGCATCTACGCCATCGGCGACGTCGCAGGCCCCCCGATGCTGGCGCACAAGGCCGAGCATGAGGGCGTGATCTGCGTCGAGGCGATCAAGGGCCTCAATCCGCATCCCATGGACAAGAACATGATCCCGGGTTGCACCTATTGCCATCCGCAGGTTGCATCCGTCGGCTTGACCGAAGCCAAGGCCAAGGAGAATGGCCGCGAGATCCGCGTCGGCCGCTTCCCCTTCGTCGGCAACGGCAAGGCGATCGCACTCGGCGAGGACCAGGGCCTGGTCAAGGTCATCTTCGACAAGAAGACCGGTCAACTGCTCGGGGCCCACATGGTCGGCGCGGAGGTCACCGAGCTGATCCAGGGCTACGTCGTCGCCATGAACCTGGAGACGACGGAAGAAGAGCTGATGCACACGGTGTTCCCGCATCCGACGCTGTCGGAGATGATGAAGGAAGCCGTGCTGGATGCCTATGGACGGGTGCTGAATATTTGACGGCTCGTCATGCGCGGGCTTGACCCGCGCATCCATCCAGCGAAGCGTTTTTCGTGAGATGGATTGCCGGTCAAGCCCGGCAATGACGGAGGCAAGAAACTGGCAACAAGGAAGAAGAAAGAATCGAGCCATGCACGACAACGACAATCTCACCATCGAGCGCCCGACCTTCGTCACCCATCTCGAATGCGCGATGGAGGGCGATCATTACGCCGCCGACCAGGTCCACAACCTCTCCAAGGCCGGCAAGCCGCTGCTGGTGCGCTACGACCTCGCGGGTGTGAAGAAGGCGCTGACGAAAGACGCGCTGGCGCAACGCCCCGGCGACATGTGGCGCTATCGCGAGCTGCTGCCGGTGCGCAAATGCAAGGACATTGTCTCGCTCGGCGAAGTCACGACGCCCCTGATCCGGCTGCCGAAGCTCGGCGCAAAGCTCGGCGGCGGCGAGATCATCGTCAAGGACGAGGGACGGCTGCCGACCGGCTCGTTCAAGGCGCGCGGGCTCGTGATGGCGGTGTCGATGGGCAAGGCGCTCGGCATCAAGCATATGGCGATGCCGACCAACGGCAATGCCGGCGCGGCGCTGGCGGCCTACGCCACGAGCTGCGGCATCAAGACCACGGTCTTCTGCCCGGCCGACACGCCCGAAGTCAACGTCAGCGAGATCGAGCTGCAGGGCGCGACCGTCTACCGCGTCAACGGCTATATCGACGATTGCGGCAAGATCGTCGGCGAGGGCAAGGCCAAGGTCGGCTGGTTCGACACCTCGACCTTGAAGGAGCCGTACCGCATCGAGGGCAAGAAGACGATGGGCCTCGAACTCGCCGAGCAGCTCGGCTGGGACGTGCCCGACGTGATCTTCTATCCGACCGGCGGCGGCACCGGCCTGATCGGCATGTGGAAGGCGTTCGACGAGCTCGAGAAGATCGGCTTCATCGGCTCAAAGCGGCCACGCATGGTCGCGGTGCAGGCCTCCGGCTGCGCGCCGATGGTGCGCGCCTATGAGGCCGGGACCGAACATGCGACGCGCTGGGAGGACGCCCACACCATCGCCTCGGGCATTCGCGTGCCGCAGGCGATCGGCGATTTCCTGATCCTGCGCGCGGTGCGCGAGAGCAAGGGCTTTGCCATCGCGGTCGACGACGACAAGATCTCGGCGGCGCTGAGCGAGGTCGCGCGCGAGGAGGGGCTCCTGCTCTGCCCCGAGGGCGCCGCGACCTACGCCGCCTACAAGGAAAGTCTCGCCGACGGTCGCGTCAGCAAGACCGATCGCGTCATGCTGTTCAACTGCGCGACCGGCCTGAAATATCCGCTGCCGCCGGTCACGCGCACGCTCGATCGCCACAAGCCGATCGATTATTCGCAGTTCTAACTTACTTCTCCCTCTCCCCGTTCTTACGGGGAGAGGGTCGGGGTGAGGGGCTGCTTCCGCAAACACAGTGACAGTTGAGTTCGCGGAGACTCCTCCTCACCCGAATTGCTTCGCAATTCGACCTCTCCCCGCAAGCGGGACGAGGTGAAGAAAAAAGACATCGCTGGGGAGAAGAGAATGAAGAAAGCCGTCTGGGCTGCGCTGATTGCTGTTCTCGCTGTTGCAGGCGCCGCGCGCGCCCAAGACTATCCCTCCCATCCCATTACCATCATCGTGCCGTTCGCGGCCGGGGGCCCTTCGGACGCAATGGCGCGGGTGCTCGCCGAGCGTATGCGGGTGTCGCTCGGCCAGCCGGTCGTGGTCGAGAACGTCACCGGAGCAGGCGGCTCCATCGGTGTCGGCCGTGCCGTGCAATCGCCGCCGGACGGTTACACCATCTCGTTCGGCCATCTCGGCACCCATGTCGCCAATGGCGCCGTCTACAAGCTCAAATTCGACCTCGTCGCCGATCTCGAGCCGGTAGTGCTGCTGCCGAGCAACCCGATGATCGTGGTCAGCAAGAATGCAGTGCCCGCGACCTCGCTGAAGGAGCTGATCGATTGGCTGAAGTCGCGGCCGTCGCCGCCGACCGCCGGCACGGCCGGTGCGGGCTCCGGCAGCCACATCGCCGGCGTCTATTTTGAGAGCGTCTCCGGCATCAAGCTGCAATACGTGCCGTATCGCGGCACTGCGCCGGCATTGAACGATCTCATCGCCGGCCAGATCGACATCATCGTCGACCAGACCTCCAATTCCATCAGCCAGGTCCGCGCCGGCACTATCCGCGCCTACGCCGTCACCGACGACAAACGCCTCGCCTCCGCGCCCGAGATCCCAACCGCGGACGAGGCGGGCCTGAAAGGGTTCAACATGACGCTGTGGTCGGGCATGTGGGTACCGAAAGGCACGCCGAAGGAGATCGTCGCAAAGCTCAACGCTGCGGCCGTGGAGGCGCTGAACGATCCTGCGGTGAGGAAGCAGCTCGAAAGCCAGGGGCTCGAGATGACGCCCAAGGATCAGCTCACGCCCGAAGCGCTCGGCACGCGGCAAAAGGCCGAGATCGCCAAATGGTGGCCGATCATCAAGGCGGCCAACATCAAGGTGGATTGAGCGCCGGGCGGCACAGGCTCGCGGTGTGGCGAGATTGCGCGATGCTTCTGGGCAGGCCGCCAGGGCGGCCATCTCGGTCACCGCCGCGTTTGCTCGCGGCGGGGGCGCTCACGACGTGGCTTGGTGACCTGGTGCCAGCGCACGGTCCAGGCATTGCATCAGGTCCGAGGCGGCGAACGGCTTACCGAGAAAACAGATTGCGCCCGCATCGAGCGCCCGCGCACGCACGCCCTCATCCGGGAAAGCTGTGATGAATATGAATGGCGTAGCCGAACCCTGCGACCGCATCTTCGTCAACAGATCGATTCCACTCATCAGCGGCATCTGCACGTCGGCGATCACGCACGAGGTGTCGCTCGAATCGGTCGAGCTCAGGAACTCTTCCGCCGAGGCGAATGTGTGGACGTTGTATCCGCGCGATTCCAAGAGATTGTTGATCGCGGCCCGAACGTAAGGGTCGTCGTCAAGCACCGAGATGACCGAAGCCACTGACAAGACGTCCGCTCCTCGCCGGGAATTGCGCTTGCCGTCGCCGCGGCTAGAACATAAGGGGATAAGGTGGACCTGCCGGTCACGATTGGAAACTCATACTTAGGTTTGTGCATCGGGCTTGTTCGGCCCGATCCCGAGCGCCTCGCTCATTCTCACCAGATCGGCCAGTGACTTCGCGCCCATTTTGCGCATGATCTGCCCGCGGTAGATCTTGACGGTGATTTCGGCCAATCCGAGCTGGGCCGCCACCTGCTTGTTCATCAGGCCGGACGTCACCAGTGACAATACGTCTCGCTCCCGCGAGGACAGTGACTCGAAGCGTGATCTGACCGTCGAGACCGTCCTGTTGAGATCGCGGCGCTTGCGGTCTCGCTCGATCGCGGCCTGGACTGCGTCGAGAATGTCTTGATCGCGGACCGGCTTGGTCAAGAAGTCGATCGCCCCGCTCTTCATGGCCCGAACCGTCATGGGGATATCGCCATGACCGGTAATGAAGATGATAGGCGTGTGGATATTTGCCTTGGCAAGGTCGGCCTGCAGCTCGAGGCCGCTCGTTCCGGGCAGGCGGATGTCGAGCACCAGGCAGCTCGGGACGTCTGGCGGCTTGGCCTGGAGGAGCTGCGGCGCCGAGCCGAATGCTTCGACCTTGAGACCGACCGACTCGAACAGATTGGTGAGCGCACGGCGCATGGACGCGTCGTCATCGACGATGAGGACAAGGGGCTGGTCGCCGTCCTTCTGCGGCGGCGAAGAGTCCGCGCGCTCGGTCACGATGCTTCCTCTCGGTAGAGGGGCAAGGCGATCTGAAAAGTCGCGCCGCGCTCCTGATTTGGTATGGCGGAAAGTCGCCCGCCATGGGCCTCGATGATCGATCGACAGATCGACAGGCCCATGCCCATGCCGGACGACTTCGTGGTGAAGAACGGCGTGAACAGGCGGTCTATCGCCTGTTCGCTGATGCCGGTTCCGCAGTCGGAAACGCTCACCTGCATCGCGCCATCGCCGCTCGCCTGTGAGCGGATCGCCAGCTCGCGCGGGCGATCGTGGACGTCCGCCATGGCCTCGATCCCGTTCATGATCAGGTTGATCAGGACCTGCTGCAATTGGATGCGATCGCCAAAGATCCTCGGCAGTGCCGACGACAGCTCCATGCGGACGGACACGGCCTGGCTGGCCATCTCGCGCTGAACCAGCGCGACGGCCTCCCGCACGACCGCATTGGCGTCGAGCGGAACCATCTCGATGTCAGAACGCTTGGCGAGCGCCCGAACGTGACGGATCACGTCGCCGGCACGCCTGCCGTCCTCGATGATCCACTCGACGGAGCGGCGGGCCGCTTTGAGATCCGGCGGACTGCGCTGCAACCAGGCGAGGCACGCGTCGGCGTTTGCGATCACTGCAGCGAGCGGCTGATTGATTTCGTGGGCAATCGAAGCGGTCAGCTCGCCCAGTGTCGTGACACGTGTCACATGGGCGAGCTCGGCCTGGGCCTTGCGCAGCGCGTCTTCGGCTTGGTTGGCCCGGATGGCCGCGGTTACGTCCGTGCAAACGCCACGGTAGCCCAGGAAAGCGCCGTCCGCGTCGAAGTACGGCTTGCCGCTGGTCCGCACGTAGATCGGCTGCCCATTGCGGTCCTTGCTGCGATACACCAGGTCGCGGAACGGGACGTGGGCATCGAGCGCCGCTCGATGTTGCCGCCATTTCTCGGGCTCGAGAGCGGCGTCGGGAGCAATGTCCCAGCGTGTGAGCCCGATTAGGCCCGCGGGAACAGTGTTGGTATCCGAGTGTTCCGATACCTGGGTGACCCGGTGGTCCGGCCCGGTTTCCCAGAACCAGTCAGAGGCAGTTTCGGCATAATCGCGAAAGCGCTGCTCGCTGTCGCGGAGCCTGCGTTCTGCCTCTTTGGCCGCCGTGATGTCGCTGACCGATCCGACGAACTCAACGTAGCCGCTCGCATCTCGCGTCGCCCGTGCCACCGCCCTTACGTATTTGATGGAACCGTCGGGCATCACCAGCCGGTATTCGTGATCGTAGTCCTTGCCCTCGCGCGCCGCGCGGCCCGTCGTCTGCTGCACGGCGAGCCGGTCCTCCGGATGGATCCGCTGCAGCATGAAGGGGATCGAGGGCTTCGTCCCCTCTTCGCATTCGAAGATGCGATAGGTCTCCCTGGACCAGGTGATCTCGCGGGTTGCGGCCTTCCAGCCGAAACTACCTGTGTGGCTCAATTCCTGCGCCTGGGCGAGGTAAGCCTCGCTCTGTCGCAGCGCGTTCTCTGCCTCCTTGCGTTCGGTGATGTTCTCGCAGGCGACCAGCACGATCGGCCCACCATTGGCTCGCAGCATGGCCTTGGCGTTCTCGCGCACCCATAACATCGAGCCGTCCTTGCGAACCTTCCGGATCTCCCAGGTGTGTGACTGATCAAGGGTCTTGAGGCACAACGCGACACAGGCGCGGACAGTGGCGCGATCTTCCGCGAGGAAGACATCCAGCACGGATCGGCCGATCAACTCCGCCGGCGTGTAGCCCAGCTGCTCGGCGCCGAATGTGTTCACGTTGATCACGGTACCGGCCGAATCGACCATGAAGTACATGACCGGCGTGTGCTCGAAGACCTGCTGCCATTGCTTGACCGCCTCGGGCAAGTCGGCGGCATTGGCATCGGTGCGCTGCTTGGCGGGAACAGTTTGCCTCAGGCAGCCGACGAGGAATTGCGCGGCTGACTTTCCGAACGTCGCTGCCCGGCCAGGCTTCATCGCTGACGCTCCCGGCACTCTCTGCGTGAACAGGAGTAGAGCACGTTGCGGCGAGAGGAGCAATTCCAGCCAAAGTCGGGTCGGCCGTCATGACGTTCGCCTTTGGACCGTCCGCTCACCGCCAGGTCCATTGCGGCGCCTGAAGGACACCGTGCCGGCCGAGGTTCACGGTGACCGTGCAGCCGGTGCGTCGTGCGCCGTCTCGTTGAACTCGAGCAGCGTGGGCCCGGGCGAATACGGGACAAACTTAGGTATAGCTCCTTCATGCCTAGTCATGTCGGCCATTTTACCTCCGTACAATTGAGCGTTTCGTGCCCCGCGGACTAGCCTCTCGACCATCGGGAGAGTCGAAGCGAACAGCCGGGGAAAAGCGCAAGCAACGGAGGGAGACAACAATGTGCGATATGTCGGTACGTCCCGAGCGTCGCCTATCGGCGTCCGAAAGTTGCTCCTCGGTCAATGGCTGCGCGGTGTGCGGCGGCAAGTTTGGCCTGATCCGCTACTATTCCTGGCGGACGGCGCTCTGCTCCAAGAAGTGCGTCGATCGTTTCCGCACGCGAAGCGAACGCGACCGCCGGTGGTTGTTTCGGGCCCAGGTCGCATAAGGCTGGATTGGAGAGTTGATCCGGGAGGCCGTGCGTTTGAATCCCTTATGCAAGCTCTTCTGCTGGATCGTTCTCATCGCCCCCATCGCGGCCGGGCAGGCACAGGAGACGGGACACGGTGCCGTTCATCGCCAGCACCCGCCCCAGGACCAGGCGCTGCACGAAAAGTTCTATTCGACCTGGCGCATGCCGGACAATCCGGGCGTCAGTTGCTGCAACAGCGCCGACTGCTATCCGACCGACATCAAGTACATCGACGGCCAGATCTATGCGCGGCGCCGGGAGGACGGGAGATACATTCTGATCCCACCGCAAAAGGTGGAGCGAAACAGGGATAATCCGGACGGCCGGAACCACCTGTGCGCTCCACCGCCCGCACTGTCTCCGCTCGACAGCGTTTACTGCTTCGCTTTGGGAGGTGCCACATGAGATTCGCGTTCGTGCTGGTCAACGGCCGGACCCCGTTCCGGCAGACCTCGTGCGTGCAATGCTGCGAGCCGATCAGCGGCAGCTATTTGCGCGAGATTGCGACCCGTCTGCATTACTGCGATCATCAGTGCTACGCGCTGTCTTGCGAGACGCTCGCGAAAGATGGCGTGAGAGCGGCTTCATGAAATTCGTGGTGGTCAATCACGAGCCGCCGTCGCACGCGGCCGCGTGCAGCACATGCTCGCGGCCGCTCCGCTCCGGCTATGTCCGGCATGCGCGGACGCAGCGCCGTTACTGTGATGACCATTGTTACCGGCGCGGCGAATTCTCCACGCTGTTCATGCACTGGCCGTTGCCTGGGCGGACGGAACCAATTGCCGGCAAGGTCGAGCTCGCCGCTGGCAGCATGATCGGGACGTTGACGGTCATGAGTGCCGTCTGGTGCTGGAGCTGCACGATCACCGCCTGGACCGTCGCGAGAGCTTTGACCGGCGCATATTTGGACGGTCGCGACCTGATCACGATGGAAGGAGGCGACACCTAGAGCATGATCCGGAAAAGTGTGAAGCGGTTTTCAGAGATCATGCTCAAACAATCACCTAAAGCGCGATGACGATTGATCCCAATCGCGTCGCGCGTTAGCTGCGCGACTGCACGCGCGTGGAAGCCGCAGCACCGTATCCTTGAAGCGCCGCGTCCAGCCCCGGCGGCGTCGATCAGGGAATGGGTGCTGCGGCCGCCGCTGGCTCCGTTGCGCTGGCCTCGTGCGTCACCACGCGCTGGTCGCTCTTGCCGGCGATCATGCTGCTGCCCTCGAACCTTGCCCGGTAGACCAGCACGTTCTCCATCACGCGCTGGACGTAGTTGCGCGTCTCGGACAGCGGGATGCGCTCGACCCAGTCGACCGGATCGACGTTGGGGTCGCGGGGATCACCGCGCTTCTGCACCCATTCGCGCACGCGGCCGCGGCCGGCATTGTAGCCGGCGAAGGTCATGATCTGGTTGCCGCGATATTCCGAGAACAGCGCGCTGAGCTCGGCGGCGCCCATCTGCGTGTTGTAGACGGGATCGGAGACCATCCTGTCCCAGTCGTAAGTCAGGCCGAAGCGCTTCGCGGTGTCGCGTCCCGCTTCCGGCGTCACCTGCATCAGCCCGACCGCGTTGGCATGCGACTTGTCGCGTTGCTCGAACGAGCTCTCGGTGCGTGCCACCGAATAGATCACGCTGGTCTCGATCGCGGGCGCGACCTGCTTGTGCTCGGGGATGCCGATGGTCGGGAAGGCGTAGTGGTCGAGCGCGAGCCCGCGCGCCAGCGCGGTCTTGCCGACTTCCAGCATCACGCGCGCATCGTTGTGCCGGCCGGCAAGCTCGCCGAGCGCTTCCAGCGCGGCGACGTCGGTACTCTCCTTGGCGAAATCCTCGGCGTAATAGAACACCATGTCGCGCTCGCCGATGCTGTAGAGCATGTCGGCGGCGCGCACGCGCTCGTCCGCAAGCTGCGCATCCGCCGAGGCCAGCACGGGGGAGGGCGGACGCAGCTCGATGCCGTCGAGGCCGAGCTTGGCGCGGGCGAGCTGGCCGTAATAGGCGGTGTGATAGCGCGCCGCCGCCCGATAGCTCATGCGCGCATCGGCCGACGCGCCCATGGCTTCGGCCGCGCGGCCACGCCAGTAATGCGCCCGGGACAACGCGATCGGATTGGATGAGCCAGCGTCGATCGCGGCGAAGTGCATCATCGCCGTTTCGGGATCGTTCAGAAAGCGCAGCGCGATCCAGCCGCACATGAAGTGATGGTCGACGCGGTAGACTTCCTTTTCCGGCACCGCGGCCGTGCGCACCACGTCATAGGCGGTCCTCGACTTTCCCTGGTCGAGCAGCTTGCGTGCGAGCATGCGGCGCTCGCGCCACCACGCGTCGGTGTCCTGGGCCGCCATGGTCTCGGGCGCGGCGGCGAGGATCACCTCGGCGGCGTCGTCGATGCGATCCTTCTGCAGGTGCCATTGCGCGCGGCACAGCACGTAGCCGAGATCGCGGCGCGCTTCGGCCGGCACGTCCTCGAGATAGTCCTTGGCCTTGCTCGCCTTGCCGGTGACGGCGGCGCAGGCCTTGACGATGGCAAGCGCATCCTCGCCGAGCCGTTTGGCCGCGCGCCTTGCGCCGTCATAGTCCTTGGCGCCGAGACGCTTGTCCATGCGGGCGCGATGATCGTCCGCCGTGAGCAGATCACGGAAGGCCTGGTAGGAATCCTCCTCGCTCCGCTCGGACAGTTCCTCCGCGCGCCAGGTTTCCCGGACCAGCCGCGCGGCCCTGTCGGTCTCGCCCTCAGTGAGCAGCCCGCGCGCGAGTGCGAACTTGCCCTTGGCGCTGGTCGGTCGATCCATCGTGAACTTGTGCACGATGGCCGCGTCGGCCTTCTCCTGCCACAGCCGTGCCTCGGCGCGGCGGCGGAGCAGGGCGCTGCTCGGCCAGCCGGGATTGGCGGCGAGGAAGGCGGCGTAGCGCTTGAAATTCGCGGTGCTCTCGGGATGGCGCAGCATGAACCAGTCGGCGAGCTTCTGGCCGGCGGGGTCCGCGATGCGGTCGCGCGCAGCGCTCGCGTCTTCGGTCTTGCCCTTGCGCGTCAGGTCGATGGCGTCCTTCAGCGCGGCGAGATCGCCGGTCAGGGGCGGAGACGACGGCTTGGCCGCGGGCTGCTCGACCGCCTTCTTCGTTTTGCGCTTGGCATCGGCGTGCTTGCCGTGTCGCGCTTTGCCGGCGGAGGCGTGGCGGTGCTTGCCTGCCTTCGCCTCATGCGTCTTCTTCGGTGCGGATGATTTGTGACTGCTCTTCGCCGCCAGCTCGGTGGGAAGGAGGGCCATTGCGGCCACGGCAACGACACACGCGAGCGAGCGTAGGCACTGGTTCATCCGATGGTCCCCCCTGCGAAAACCACTACAAACCAAGGTCCGCAACATGCGGCTTGCGAATCGAAGCACCGAACGATGCGTCGGCATCGTGTCGCATCCTCAGGCTGTCGCAACAATGCGGCAAAATACGGATTGGAACTGGGGAACTTCCGAAACGACGGAAGAGACGGTGGCTTTAACCTTTGTTAACGATCGGGACTCGCGCGACGATTGCGCACGGTACCGGACGCCGGAACGGCCAGATTGCGCGTGTTCCCTCGGCTAATCCGGTGTATGAGTTCCCTCGCTTCATCCTTTCAACCTTTGCCCTGCACCTATGCCGATTTTCAACCAGTCGATCCGGCGCAAGATCGTCGGCATCGCGCTCGGATTGATCGTCCTGATGCTGGTCACCTCGATCCTGTCGATGGTGATGTCCAGCCAGGTCGGCATTCTGCTCGACGAGCTGACCAACCGCTACATCCCGGCCTACAGCCATCTGGCGCGTGCGAACATCCGCTCGCTGGAACGGGCGCTGGCGCTGCGGCGGATGGTGATGACCAGGATGGAGTCGCCCTCGGACGAGGAGGCCTATGCGGCGCGGCGTCGCGACTTCGAGGTGCTGGACCGCCAGTTCGAGCAGGAGGCCGAGGCCGCTCGCAAGCTCATCAACGCGATCATCGACGACCCCAGGACGTATTCCGACAACGCCGCGCTGGCCCGGCTCGACGTCCGGATCGAGAGCGCCGTCACCGAGCTGCGGCGCGATCTGGACGAGGGCAATGCGAAACTGCTCAAGCAGGTCGGGGCCAGGGATATGGCCGCAGCCCGCGGCACGCTGGAACACATCGACACGCTGCGCGATGCGTTCAACCGGAAGGTCGATGGGATCCGCGCCGACATGCTGACGCAGGTCTATTTCTCGACGTCTCAGGTGATCGGCCGCCAGCACCAGGCGATGATCGTCTCGGGGGTCGTAACCCTGCTCGCGGCGATCGTCGGCTTCGTGTTTGCGTTGTTGGTGAGTAGCGGCATCACGCGTCCGGTGCGGCTGCTGCTGGCCGGCGCCCGCGAGGTCGAGGCGGGCCGTTTCGACAAGCCCATCACAGTCTCGACGCAGGACGAGATCGGCGAGCTCGCTGCCGCCTTCAACCGCATGATCGAGCAGCTCAGGCACAACGAGCGCATTCGCGAGACCTTCGGCCGTTACATCGATCCGAAGGTGGTGCAGGGCCTGATCGACCGGCCGGAGGTCGCCGTCGACGGTGAGCGGCGGGTGATGACCATCATGTTCTGCGACATGAGCGGCTTCACCTCGATGAGCGAGGGCATGACGCCGCGCGGCCTCGTCAAGGTGATGAACCACTACTTCACCGTGATGTCCGCTCCGATCAGGAACAATCGCGGTATCATCGACAAATATATCGGCGACGCCATCATGTCCTATTGGGGGCCGCCCTTCATCGAGGAGGATGAGCAGGGCCTGCTCGCCGGGCTTGCCGCCGTCGAGATGACCGATCAGGTGCCCGCGCTGCAGAAGCAGCTGCCGGACCTGCTCGGCATCCGCGCCATGCCGGCGCCGTGCGATCTGCGCGTCGGCATCGCCACGGGCGAGGTCCTGACCGGCAGTATCGGTTCCGAGCTGATGATGAGCTTCACCGTGATGGGCGATGCCGTGAACCTCGCCTCGCGGCTGGAGGCCGTCAACAAGGTCTACGGCACCCGCATCCTGATCTCGCAGGCGACCGCGGACGGCATCGGGTCGCGCCTGGAATTGCGCGAGATCGATCGTCTGGCGGTCGCGGGCCAAAGCGCGCCGCAGGCGATCTTCGAGGTGATGGCGAGAGCGGGCGCGCTCAGCGATGCGCAAGTGAGCTTGCGCACGCATTATGCCGATGGTCTCGCCGCCTATCGTGCGCGGCGCTTCGACGAGGCCCGCGCCGCTTTCAACGCGGCGCTCGAGGCGGTCCCCGGCGACGGCCCCTCGCGCACGATGCTCGGCCGCATCGCTCAATTTGCGGCCAATCCGCCGGATCCCGATTGGGACGGCGTCTGGCGGCTGGAGCAGAAATAGGCGCGCCTTTGCGGTTGGGCACGCCGCGCCGGAAAAAAAGATGCTACTCCATAACGATGTTCGCCGTGACCTATTTCCCGGGCTTAGGTTGGATGTCCCTGAGGCGTCTGATGGGGACACGCCGATGACACATCTCGAAGACAGGCTGGAGCGGTTCGAGACGCTCACCGCCGAATGCGAGCTGATCGCCAAGCTCGCCACCGACAACAGCAAGCGCGAGTTCTATTTGAAGCTGGGGGAAGAGTACCGTCAGCTGGCCGTCGATATCCGGCAGGCGATCGCGATGACGGCTGCGGCCTGAGCCCGCTGAAATCCGTTCTTAACGTTTGGCGCGCATCCTTGGAGCAAGCGAGCGCCGCTGATCGGCGACGCCCGTGGTGGGAAGGCCGGGGTTCGCTGCAACGCAGCGCACCTCGTGATCGTGATTTGCCATGTCCGACAGGGCAATCCCATGCGCCTCGTTGCAGTGATCATATTCGCGCTCATGACGGCGGCCTGCAATCAGGAGCAGGACATCACCGGCTCGACGACGCCGGCCTGTGCGTTGCGCAACTCCAGCTACAATCCACGCGACATGAACCAGTGCGTCAGCGCCTGCAAAGCGTGCGACCGTGGCACGACGGTCACCTGCACGACCTCCTGCACCCTTAAGGGCGCTCGCTGAGCGGGATCGTCTTCTTCACAACGCCGTCGCCACCTTGCGTGGGGAACCGCAAGCGCTCACCCGCCAAGGCCGGCGGTGCTGGAGCACCGGAACGATTCACATGCATTGATCATTGAAGGAGAGGCGGCAGGACGCGGAGTCCAATGGAATGGGTATGCTCGATCCCGGTCGATTTCTGGTGTCGTGCTCGCATTGCGATGCCTGGCCGATGGCAGCCAATGTGAAACGGTCGAGCTGGTCGGCGTCCCCACACGAGGTCCGCTTCGTCTGCACGCGTTGCCGCCGCGAAGAAACGGCGATCGTTTCGGCCTCCGGCGAATTGACTCCCATCAGGCGCGTCGATGTCCCGCCACGTGACGTCGCTGTCGCCTGGGCCCAGGCGCAGCGCTCGCGCGGGCGGTCCTGATGTTCGGCGCCGCCGGGTCGTCGGAGCTCCAGGTGAGAGCTGCCGCCGTCGGCCGCTCGCCAGGCATCTTGCACTGTCCAGGATGATGCTGGCGCTCCAGCCGGGCGACCGGACCGCGGATGTGTCGTCGGGCCGTCAATCCGCTCGAGCTAACATATTCCGCTTTACAGAAATTCGGAAATATCGCATGTGCCGCCTATCCCGGCTCAGTCTCGAGGGCGATCATGCGGTCGTCATTGTCGCGAGCCGGGCTTGCGGTGGACAACACCTTCGGTTGTCATCGCCCGCGAAGGCAGGCGATTGAGCACTCCGAGTCGCCAGTGATTGAATCGAGGGGCCGCGGCGTATTGGATTCCCCGCCTGCCGGTTCGCTAGGGGGCGAGGGCGACTCACTTCCGGTGTGCGCCCGTCCGTCGTTCCCGAGCGGATGTTCTGTGCCTCCCCCAAGATTTCAATTGTGGCTTGTCATCTTCGGGACGGTATCTGCGTAAGCAAGCCCGTGTCTTCCCGGTAACGATTGTGCTGTGTGCGCAACACCCACCCCGGATTTAACCCTCATCACCGGCGGTTCGCATCACCGCCGCTTTTTGGCCACACCCGAACATGAATAAAATCGCTCTAATGTTTTAAGGGCAGTGGCGGTCTTAGAAGGCGACGAGAAAATCCCAAGGTCGATTCAAATCTTGGCTCTGATTTTTCGGGTCTGAAAGGGTTGGCCGGGGAAGCTGGTTGCGATGGGCGCGAAGATTGACAAGCAGAGCCTGCCGAGCCGTCACGTGACGGAAGGCCCTGCGCGCGCGCCGCATCGGTCCTATTTCTACGCCATGGGTCTGACCACCGAGCAGATCCACCAGCCCTTCGTGGGCGTCGCCTCATGCTGGAACGAAGCCGCTCCCTGCAACATCGCGCTGATGCGTCAGGCGCAGGCGGTGAAGAAGGGCGTCGCGTCCGCCGGCGGCACGCCGCGCGAATTCTGCACCATCACCGTGACCGACGGCATCGCGATGGGCCATGACGGCATGCGCTCCTCGCTGCCGTCGCGCGAATGCATCGCCGATTCGGTCGAACTGACCGTGCGCGGCCATGCCTATGACGCGCTCGTCGGGCTCGCCGGCTGCGACAAGTCGCTGCCGGGCATGATGATGGCGATGGTCCGCCTCAACGTGCCCTCGATTTTCATCTATGGCGGCTCGATCCTGCCCGGCAATTTCCGCGGGCAGCAGGTCACCGTGCAGGACATGTTCGAGGCGGTCGGCAAGCATTCGGTCGGCGCCATGTCGGACGAAGACCTCGACGAGATCGAGCGCGTGGCCTGTCCCTCCGCCGGCGCCTGCGGCGCGCAGTTCACCGCCAACACCATGGCGACCGTGTCCGAGGCGATCGGCCTCGCGCTGCCTTACTCGGCCGGTGCGCCGGCACCGTATGAAATCCGCGACGCCTTCTGCATGACTGCGGGCGAGAAGGTCATGGACCTGATCGCCCAGAACATCCGGCCGCGTGACATCGTCACCCGCAAGGCGCTGGAGAACGCGGCCGCCGTGGTCGCAGCGTCCGGCGGCTCGACCAATGCTGCGCTGCACCTGCCGGCGATCGCGCATGAATGCGGCATCAAGTTCGACCTGTTCGACGTCGCCGAAATCTTCAAAAAGACACCTTATGTCGCGGATTTGAAGCCGGGTGGCCGTTATGTCGCCAAAGACATGTTTGAAGTAGGTGGCATACCGCTTCTGATGAAGACGCTGCTCGACAACGGCTTCCTGCACGGTGATTGCCTTACCGTCACGGGCCGCACGATCGCCGAAAACCTCAAGAGCGTGAAATGGAATCCGCACCAGGACGTGGTGCACCCGGCAGACAAGCCCATCACCGTGACAGGCGGTGTGGTCGGTCTGAAGGGCAATTTGGCGCCAGAAGGTGCGATCGTGAAAGTCGCGGGAATGTCCAACCTCAGGTTCACCGGTCCGGCCAGGTGCTTCGACCGTGAGGAGGATGCGTTCGAGGCGGTCCAGAATCGCACCTACCGCGAAGGCGAAGTCATCGTGATCCGCTACGAGGGGCCGAAGGGCGGTCCCGGCATGCGGGAAATGCTCCAGACCACGGCAGCGCTGACCGGCCAGGGCATGGGCGGCAAGATCGCGCTCATCACCGACGGCCGCTTCTCCGGCGCCACCCGCGGCTTCTGCATCGGCCATGTCGGGCCGGAGGCGGCGGTCGGCGGCCCGATCGGGCTGCTCGAGGACGGCGACATCATCGAGATCGACGCGGTCAACGGGACCCTTAACGTAAAATTGAGCGACGCCGAGCTCGCCCAGCGCAGAACCAAATGGAGCGCTCGCGCGACTAACCACACGTCGGGTGCGCTCTGGAAATATGCTCAGCAGGTTGGACCGGCGGTCGGAGGGGCAGTGACCCATCCGGGCGGCGCGCACGAGAAACAGTGCTATGCGGACATTTAGGCGTACCACGGTTGCGTTTGTGTTGGGGGCGGCTGCGCTGGCCGCGCCGGCGTTCGCCTTCGACGGTGCGCCGGTCAACCCCAAGGACGCCACCATCCCGGTCGTGACGACCTTGCCCGGCGTTGCGGGGGCGGTCCGCACCAAGGTTCCGCCGCAGGTCGCAACCCAGGAAACCTCGCTCAGCGCCTTGCAATATGCCGCCGAGGGCGGTCACCCCATCGCGCAGTGGAAGCTCGGCCGCATGTACGCCAACGGCGACGGCGTCGCCCAGGACGATCTGCGTGCCTTCGAATATTTCAGCCGGATCGCCAATGCGCATGCCGAGGACAGCCCGTCGGCGCCGCAGGCGCAGATCGTGGCCAACGCCTTCGTCGCGCTCGGCCGCTACTATCTGGCCGGCATCCCGAATTCGAAGGTCAAGGCCGACCCGGACCGGGCCCGGGAGATGTTCTCCTATGCCGCATCCTATTTCGGCAATGCGGACGCGCAATACGACCTCGCCCGTCTGTACCTGAAGACCCCGGACGCCTCGCGCGAGGACTACCGCTATGGCGCGCGCTGGCTTGGCCTCGCCGCGCAGAAGGGCCAGCATCAGGCTCAGGCCTTGCTCGGCCAGATGCTGTTCAACGGCGACCGCCTGCCGCGGCAGGCCGCGCGCGGCCTGATGTGGCTGACGCTGGCGCGCGACAGCGCAAGTGCCGACGAGGTCTGGATCAAGGAAAGCTACAACCGCGCCTTCGCCAAGGCCTCCGACGACGACCGCGCCATGGCCCTGCAAATGCTGGAGCAATGGGTGCAGGGGCGTCGGGAATAGGCGCCTGACACCGTCATTCCGGGGCGGCTCGAAGAGCCGAACTCCGGTGCGCAACTGCGCACCTGAGAATCGCGAGATTCCGGGCTCGATGCTTCGCATCGCCCCGGAATGACGTCGCTAAGCCTAAGCCGCCTCCAGATCCAGATCCGCCCACACCGGCACGTGGTCCGAAGGCTTCTCCCAGCCGCGCACGTAGCTGTCGATGCCGACATTGGCGAGCCTGTCGCTGGCCTGCGGCGACAGCAGCAGGTGGTCGATCCGCAGCCCCTGGTTCTTCTGCCAGGCCCCGGCCTGGTAGTCCCAGAACGTGTAGAGCCCGCCCTCGTCGGTGACCGCGCGCAAGGCGTCGGTGAGGCCGAGGCCGAGCAGGGACTGGAAGCTCTCGCGCGTCTCGGTCTTGAACAGGGCGTCCTCGGTCCATGCGGCCGGATTGTGCACGTCGCGGGCATGCGGGATGACGTTGAAGTCGCCTGCCAGGATCAGCGGGACCTCCTCCCGAAGTCGCTCTTTCGAATAATCAAGAAGCCGCGACATCCATTTGAGCTTGTAGGGATATTTCTCGGTCCCGACCGGATTGCCATTGGGCAGATAGAGGCAGGCGATGCGCAGCACCCCTCGCTTCAGCGTCACCACGCCTTCGAGGAAGCGGGCATGGCTATCCTCGTCGTCGCCGGCAAGGCCCGACTTGGTCTCGTCGAACCGGAGCTTGGAGAGCAGGGCGACGCCGTTGAACGTCTTCTGCCCGTGCGTCACCACGTTGTAGCCGAGCGCCTCGATCTCCAGCCGCGGAAAGGCCTCGTCGACGCACTTGATCTCCTGCAGGCAGACGATGTCCGGCTGGCACTCCTTCAGCCAGGTCAGGAGCAGATCGATCCGCTGCCGGACCGAGTTCACGTTCCAGGTGGCTACTCTGATGGGCATTGGGAGGGCTCCGGGCAGGGGGTCTTGGTTAGAACAAAATGCAAACGCGCCCGTCAAGACGGCCGCAAAATCTCCCACAAAATTAACCCGGCTTAAGCAGGCCGCAGGCCATTGATCGTCAAGAGGTTCCGCGGATGGATGGCCGGACAAGGCGATGAAGCGAACTCAGTCGCGTGACGGCCTGATCGGCGCGTTCCTGTATTGGCTCGGTGGGTTCGAGATCGAGGACGGTCTGACTGCCGATCTCAGCGAGCGGGAGATCCGCCGCATCCGCGCCAAGCAGATCGACGCGGTGACCCAGCTGATCCCGGTGACGATGGCGGTGACGATGCTGAACGTCGCCATCGCGCTGATCCTGTTCTGGGGCAGGGGCTGGAACGACTTCCTCGCGATCTGGGGCCTGACGCTCGCCGCCACCGCCTCGCTCGCGGTGCGCGCATGGCACAAGGCGTACCAGAACCCGCCGCAGGAGGCTTCGCCCCGCGCGGCGCGGCAGACGCTGCGGCAGGCGTTTTTTCTCGCCGCGATCTGGGGCGCGCTTCCGCTCGCTCTGTTCAGCCGCATCGAGCCGACCAGCCAATTGCTCCTGGCCTGCCTGATGGTCGGCATGATGTCGGGCGGCGCCTTCACGCTCTCGACCTTCCCGCGCGCGGGCCTCGTCTATCTCGCCACCATGACGATCGCCTGCGCCGGCGCGCTGCTCCTGTGCGGCACCGGGCCATATCTGGTGACCGCGGTGTTCCTGCTGCTGTTCGCGTTCTTCATGGCGCGCAACATCGTCTCCCAGGGCAACCTCTTCCTCGGCAATCTCAAGGCCCGGCTCGAGCTCGAGCGGCAGACCGAGATCATCTCGCTGCTGCTGAAGGATTTTCAGGAGAACGCCAGCGACTGGCTGTGGCGGACCGATGCCGAGGGACGCCTCGTCGACGTGCCGCAACGCTTCGCCGACGTCGCGCAGCTGCCCCTTACGCTGCTGAAGGGATCGCATTTCGCCGATGTGCTCGACATGCTCTGCCCCGAGGACAAGAGCGCCGCCTATAACATCGTCGGCCTGATGGAGCAGGCCGAGCCGCTGCATGAGATGAACCTCAAGGTCGTCGCAGGCGGCGAGGCCCGGCTGTGGTCGCTGACGGCCAAGCCGGCCCATGACCGTGACGGTCATTTCCTCGGCTATCGCGGCTTCGGACGCGACGTCACCGAGCGCTGGCGTGCGGAAAAGGCCGAGGCCGAAAGCCGCGCCAAGTCCGACTTCCTGGCGGTGATGAGCCACGAGATCCGCACCCCCATGAACGGCGTGCTCGGGCTCGCCAGCATGCTGCTCGAAACCAATCTCGATCCGGAGCAGCGCGAGGCCGTCACCACGATCCGCGACTCCGGCGACAACCTCCAGCGCATCCTCAACGACATTCTCGACCTCTCCAAGCTCGAAGCCGGCCGCTTCCAGTTCGAGGCGATCGACTTCGCGCCGCAGGCGCTGGTCGAGACGGTCGCGGCCGTGGTGCGCGCGGGCGCCAGGAGCAGGGGGCTCGCGGTCAAGGTCGAGCTCGATCCAAACCTGCCGCCGACGCTTCGCGGCGACGTCGCGCGCATCCGCCAGGTGCTGCTCAATCTCGCCTCCAACGCGGTGAAGTTCACGGACGAAGGCGAGGTCACGATATCGGCGATTTGCCAGGCGCGGCGCGACCTGCTGGCGACGGTGGAATGGACGGTGACCGACAGCGGCATCGGCATCGCGCCCGACAAGCTCGCCCTGCTGTTCAGCGACTTCGCCCAGGCCGATGCCTCGATCAGCCGCCGCTTCGGCGGCACCGGCCTCGGCCTTGCGATCTCAAGGCGCATCATCGAGCAGATGGGCGGCACGATCGGCGTGACCTCGACGCCGGGCGAGGGCTCGACCTTCCGCTTCACGCTGGTGCTGCCCTGGAGCCAGGCGCTGGCGTCCGATCAGGCTGGCGGCCGCGACGAAGCCGATGATCTGAAAGCCCGGATCGCCGGCCTCGACCGGCCGCTGAAGGTGCTGGTCGCGGAGGATGATGCGGTCAACCGCATGGTCGTGAGCAAGATGCTGGGGGCTTTCGACGTCGAGCTGCGTGTCGTCACCGACGGGATCGAGGCGGTCGCGGCTGTGTCCGAGGGCGACTACGACCTGGTCCTGATGGATGTGCGCATGCCGGAGATGGACGGCCTTGCCGCAACCCGCGCGATCCGCGCGCAAGGCGGGCGTTTCGAAGCCTTGCCGATCATCGCGCTGACCGCCAATGCCTTCCCCGAGGACATCAGGATCTGCCGCGAAGCCGGCATGTCGGATTTCCTGGCAAAGCCGCTGCGCAAGCCGGAACTTGTCGGAGCGCTGCTACAGGCGCTGGACGGCCACGTCATGCCGGAGGACGCACCGCTGCAGCCGGTGCTGATGCCGGCCGAGGTGGCGTGGACGGACGAGGAAAGGCAGATAACAGGGGCTTGAAAGCGCTCCGGCGGGGACGAACCCTAGAGTTGACCGGCTGAAATATTGGAGGAGATTCTGAGCAAGGAATTCCAATTCAGGGCGCAGACCCTTTTTGACCCATCGGCGAAGGTCACTGAAAAAGAGGCACTGCACGATGCGCCCGGCGCTGCTGAAGCGGGTGCGAGGACCAGGAAGCTCGCTTTTTGGCTGAAGTCCGCAATGGTCAGCAGAGGGTTGGCGCTGAATGACCCGGAGCTCGATGAAGGCGGTTGGTTGTTCTCGATTCCGCAGGGTGGCGGCCCCTTCGTACTTTGCATCCTCGGGGCGAGTCCTGGCGATGAGACGCTGTTCGTATTGCTCGTGACGGGCATTGGTGGCGCGACCGAGCACGTTGTTACCGAAGTTATCGAACATATTCTCCGCAATGCGAGTGAGATCACGGAGTTGAAGGTCGATTGACTCGAAGAGCGCAGCATTTTTTTCGCGGTGCGCCGCTAAAGTTTCCATAGACGCGCGCGGCGATCACCTTCGGGCGCTCGACCGAGCCGGATTCCGGATGCGGTTTGACCGGCGCGAACAGATCGCGCTTGCCGGCATCGTGGCCGTGAGCCGCTGAACCGCTCGCTGGTCTTGGTACGTTGCCCACCGCAACGCACGCAACTTGGGTGAGGGGCCCAAGCAATGCGTCATCGGCGCATCGGAGGGCGACGTCAGTATGCGCTGAAAGCTCGGCCCCTCGAGACCTCGCGATTTTGACATCTTACCCCTGTTTTGCCCGACGGAGCAAGGCAGATTCGGGTAATCGAAAACAACTCAGTCCGAACAATCCCCTCGCTACTGTGCATGGGGTTGTTTTTCAGGTTTTGAATCGGTCAGATCGAGAAGCTCGTGCCACAGCCGCAGGACGCGGTGGCATTGGGATTGTTGACGCGGAACGAGGCGCCGATCAGGTCATCGACGAAATCGACCTGCGATCCCGCCAGGAAGGGCTGCGAGGCGGAATCGACCAGCACCACCGCATTGTCCTGCTCGATCACGAGATCGTCGTCGGTGCGGGCGCGGTCGATGTCGAACTTGTACTGGAAGCCGGAGCAGCCGCCGCCCTCGACCGAGATGCGCAGCATCGCGCCAGAACCTTCGCCCTTGAGGATCTCCCCAATCCGGCGTGCGGCCCGGTCGCTGATGGTCACGGCAGTCGTCATTGCTGGTCTCCGATAGTCCCGTTGTCCCGCGTCATACCCATTTCATTTGGTATCCCGCGCCCGACATAGTTAAGTGCCACCATACGCAGAATCAAATGGATAGGGACTAAATTCGCCGTGTCCGTCGGAATGGCAGCCCCCCGCGCGCGCTATGCCTGTGACCCCGATTGCAGCCGCGGCCGGCTGGTCGCCGAGCCCCCGAGCCGGACCCGCAGCCCGTTCCGGCGGGATTGCGACCGGGTGATCCATTCCACCGCCTTCCGCCGCCTCAAGTACAAGACCCAGGTGTTCGTGTTCCACGAGGGCGACCATTACCGCACCCGGCTGACCCATTCGCTGGAGGTGGCCCAGATCGCCCGGGCGCTGGCCCGGCAGCTTGGGCTCGACGAGGACCTCACTGAAACCCTCGCGCTCGCGCACGATCTCGGCCATCCCCCGTTCGGGCATGCCGGCGAGAGGGCCCTGGACGCCTGCCTGAAGGAGTTCGGCGGCTTCGACCACAACGCCCAGACGCTGCGCGTCGTGGCTTCGCTCGAGCACCGCTATCCCGAGTTCGACGGGCTCAACCTGACCTGGGAGTCGCTGGAGGGCATCGTCAAGCACAACGGGCCGCTGACCGATCGCAGCGGCGCCCCGGTCGGGCGCTACCGCGAGCACGGCGTTCCCGTCGGGATCGCCGACTACATCAAGTCCTACGATCTCGAACTGTGGAGCTTCGCCTCGCTGGAGGCGCAGGTCGCCGCGATCGCCGACGACATCGCCTATGATGCCCACGACATCGACGATGGCCTGCGCGCCGGCCTGTTCCAGCTCGACGATCTCAAGGTGATGCCGCTGACGGCGGAGATCATCGCCGAGACCTCGGCGCAATATCCCGATCTCGAAGACGTCCGGCGCGGCGCCGAGCTGGTGCGCGAGTTGATCTCGCACCTGATCGGCGCGGTGTTCGCGGAGGCCCAGAAGAACCTCGCGACGGTCAAGCCGCAATCGGCCCAGGACGTCCGGCAGCAGAGCCGGGCGCTGATCGCGTTCCCGGCCGAGGTTGCCGAGGAGGAGGCCGCCATCAAACGCTTCCTGTACCAGCACATGTACCGCCACGAGCGGGTGATGCGGGTGATGGGCGAGGCCGAGCAGATCCTGTTCGACCTGTTCGCAAAATACCTGAAATCCCCCGGCGAGCTGCCGCCGGAATGGCGGCTGGGGTCGGAGGCGGACGATGAGGGCGACCGGGCCCGCCGGATCGGCAATTTCATTGCCGGAATGACCGACCGCTTCGCCCTGACCGAGCACCAGCGGCTCTTTGACTCGACCCCGGATTTGCGTTAGGCGGCGGCCATGCCCCAGACATCCTCATCGCTGCATCTGTTCGCTGACGTGCTCGCACGCGTGCACGACGCCTGCCGCGCGCTCGCGGCGGAGTCCAGCTGGCCCGAGGGCATCGATTTCTCCCGCGTCGTGGTCGAGCCCCCGCGCGATGCCTCCCATGGCGACATGGCGACCAACGCCGCGATGGTGCTTGCGAAAGAGGCAAAGGCAAAGCCGCGCGATCTCGCCGAGCAGATCGCCGAACGGCTGCGCACGGATGCGCTGATCGCCAAGGTCGATGTCGCCGGCCCCGGCTTCATCAATCTGACCTTGAAGCCGGCCGCCTGGGCCGAGGCGCTGCGGACGGTGCTGCGCGAAGGCGCGGATTACGGCCGCATCCGGGGCGGCGCCAAGGTCAATGTCGAATACGTCTCGGCCAATCCGACCGGGCCGATGCATGTCGGCCATTGCCGCGGCGCCGTGTTCGGCGACGCGCTGGCGAGCCTGCTCCAGTTCGCCGGCCACGACGTCACGCGCGAATATTACATCAATGACGCCGGTGCCCAGGTCGACGTGCTCGCGCGCTCAGCCTTCCTGAGGTATCGCGAAGCGCTCGGCGAGGACATCGGCGCGATCCCGGAAGGGCTCTATCCCGGCGACTACCTCAGGCCGGTCGGGCAGGCGCTCGCGACGGAGCATGGCGACAAGCTGCTCGCGATGAGCGAGGCCCAGTGGCTACCGACCGTGCGCGCCAAGGCGATCGCGATGATGATGGACGAGATCAAGGACGATCTCGCCGCCCTCAACATCCGCCACGACGTGTTCTTCTCCGAGCGCTCCCTGATCGAGACCGGCAACAACAAGGTTGCCGAGACCATCGACTTCCTGAAGGCCAAGGGCGACATCTACGAAGGCCGCCTGCCGCCGCCGAAGGGCGCGCCGGTCGAGGATTGGGAAGACCGCGAGCAGCTGCTGTTCAGGGCGACCGCTTACGGCGACGACGTCGACCGTCCGCTGATTAAGTCGGACAATTCCTACACCTACTTCGCCTCCGACATCGCCTATCACAAGAATAAGTTCGACCGCGGCTTTGCCGAGATGATCGACGTCTGGGGCGCCGACCACGGCGGCTACATCAAGCGCATGCAGGCGGCGGTGAAAGCGACGACGTCGGGCAAGGGATCGCTCGACGTCAAGATCGTCCAGCTGGTGAAGCTCTTGCGCAACGGCGAGCCGGTGAAGATGTCCAAGCGGAGCGGGGACTTCGTCACCTTGCGTGAAGTGGTGGATGAAGTCGGCCAGGACGCCGTCCGCTTCATGATGCTGTACCGGAAGAACGACGCGGTGCTCGACTTCGACCTCGCCAAGGTCATGGAACAGTCGCGCGACAACCCGGTGTTCTACGTCCAGTACGGCCACGCTCGTGGCCACTCGATCTTTCGCAACGCGCGGGCGGAGGTGTTCCCGGAACTGCCGGAGGATACCGGCGCGCGCATCGCCTGGCTCGCTGAGTCGGCGGTGGAACGGCTGTCGGACCCGGTCGAGCTCGATCTTCTTAAGCAGCTCGCAATTTATCCGCGCATGCTGGAAGCCGCCGCCGCGGCCCATGAGCCGCACCGAATTGCCTTTTATCTCTATGATTTAGCCAGCGAATTTCATGCACTTTGGACGAGAGGGCGCGATTTGCCCTATTTACGCTTCATTATCAATAATGATGCAGATCTTACAAAGGCGCGATTGGCAATGGTCCAGGGCGTCGTCTCGGTCCTGGCATCGGGCCTCGCCATCCTCGGCGTCCATGCCCCGGACGAGATGCGGTAGTTTGGGGCGAACTACTTAAGGGGAATTCGGGGGTAACCGGCAGAAGCCGGATCGCTTAGACTTGGTTGAAAGCCTTGTGGGTCGAAAGCCGTGCCTTGGTCGAGGGGCGCGCGGCTTTCCCGAAGGGACGCATCATCACGATGGCCGAACGATATCAGGACAGACCGTTTCCTTCCGATGACTATGGTCGCGGCGGCGACCAGCATGGGAAGGCGGATAGCGATCCCTTGGCCGAGCTCGCCCGTCTGATCGGGCAGACCGATCCCTTCGCAGCGCAGTCGCGTCCGCCGGCGGCGCCCGCCCAGAGCTATCAGGACGACGATTACCGCCGGGGCGATGATCAGCAGGACTATGCCGAGGAGACACCGTCGCCGCCCTCGTGGATGCGGCGTGCCAACGTGCAACCGCAGCCGGCACCCGCGCCGGAGCCTGACTACCCGGTCACCGTAAGCCCAGTTCATCCGCTGCATCGCTACGCGGCCAGGCCTGCTGCGCCCGAGCCTGTCGTTCATCAGCCCCAGGCATATCAGAACACCTATCAAGATCAGGCCCATCCGGAGCAGGCCTATCAGCAGCATGGTCAGGCCTACCAGGAGCAGTCCTATCCGGAGCCGTATGCGCAGCCCGATCCGTCGCGCTACGACGATGCGCTCTATGGTCGACTGGAGACCGGCGAGCAGGACTATCAGCGCGAGCCGGCCTATCCCGACGACCCTTACGCCTACCAGAGCGACTATCCCGAGGACGAGGTCGAGCAGCCGAAGAAGCAGCGCGGCGGCATGATGACGGTCGCGGCGATCCTGGCGCTTGCCGTGGTCGGCACCGGAGCCGCGTTCGCCTACAAGACCTATATCGGCTCGCCTCGCAGCGGCGAGCCGCCGATCATCAAGGCCGACAACACGCCGACCAAGATCGTGCCGGCGCCGACTGACTCCGCGGCCAAGGTGCCGGACCGCATGGTCAGCGGTGACGGCACCGAAAAGATCGTGCCGCGCGAGGAGGCGCCCGTCGACGTCAACGCCAAGGCAGGCGGGCCGCGCGTGGTGTTCCCGCCGCTGAACCAGAATGCGAACCCGCCGTCGGTGGCGAGCGTGTCGCCGTCCAACGTGCCGCCGCCGAGCGCGGGGTCGAGCCCCAACCCCAGCAACGGCACCCTGCCGAACAATTCGCCGCGCCCGATCAGGACGGTGGCGGTGAAGGGTGACCAGACCGATAGCGCCGTGCCGCAATCGGCCGCTAAGCCGACGGCCGCGGCGCCGAAGCCTGTTGCCCCGCCCGTTGCGCCCGCCGCGCCGCGCAATCCGCCGACCTCGGCCAATGCCAGCGCCAACCAGCCGATGTCGCTGGCGCCGCAATCATCCCCCGCGGCCGAGCCGCCGCAGCGGATGGCTGCGACCAGCCCGACGCAGATCGCGCCGACCAGCAGCAGCAGCGGCGGCTACATCGTGCAAGTCTCCTCGCAGCAGAGCGAGGACAGCGCCGCCGCGTCCTATCGAGTGCTTCAGAGCAAGTATGGCAGCGTGCTCGGCTCGCGCTCCCCAGTGATCAAGCGGGTCGACCTGACCGACAAGGGCAAGGGCATCGTCTACCGCGCGTTCGCTGGTCCCTATGCGTCGGCCGAAGAAGCGACTCAGGCCTGCAACAGCCTGAAGGCCGCCGGCCTGCCGACCTGCTTCATCCAGAGGAATTAACCGCGGTTTCCTTGACCCCCTGACGGGGCAGGGTTAATCGGCCGTTATGAGCACGCGGGCCTTCATTACCGGCGTATCCGGAACGGAACTGACCGCCGCCGAGCGGGGGTTTATCCGTGCCGAACGCCCATGGGGCTTCATCCTGTTCAAGCGCAATGTCGCAACACCGGCACAAGTTGCTGCGTTGGTTGCGGAATTGCGCTCGGTGGCGAATGCTCCCGACGCGCCGGTCCTGATCGACCAGGAGGGTGGACGGGTGCAGCGGCTGGGACCGCCGCACTGGCCGGTTTATCCGCCGGGGGCCGTATTTGCGAATTTGTACGACACTGATTCGGCTCTCGGGCTCGCCGCGGCCCGCCTCAGCGCCCGGCTGATCGCGGCCGATCTTGCCGATCTCGGTATTACCGTGGATTGCCTGCCGTTGGCTGACGTGCCGGTGGCGGGCGCCGACGCGGTCATCGGCAACCGGGCCTACGGCACCGAGCCCAGCAAGGTCGCGGCGATTGCCCGCGCGGTCACCGAGGGCCTGGAGCAGGGCGGTGTGTTGCCCGTGCTCAAGCACATTCCCGGGCATGGCCGCGCCACCGCCGACACCCATTTCAAGCTACCGACCGTCGACACGGCCCGAGACGAGCTGGAGCGGACCGATTTCGCTGCCTTTAAGCCGCTCGCTGATCTGTCGATGGCCATGACTGCACATGTTGTGTTTAGCGCCTTCGACCCCGTCCATCCGGCGACGACATCTGCGACAATGATTGCTGACGTGATTCGCGGCGCAATCGGGTTCCAGGGTTTGTTAATGAGTGATGACGTGTCGATGAACGCGCTGTCGGGAAATATCGCCGAGCGGACTCGCGCTATCTTCGCGGGCGGCTGCGACGTGGCCCTGCATTGCAACGGCAACATCGAGGAGATGCGCGACGTCGCCGGGGAGACACCTGAACTGGCCGGCAGGGCGCTGGAGCGGGCGAACGCCGCGCTCGCCGCACGCAAGCCGCCGCAGCCGTTCGACCGCGTGGCCGCACGCGCCGAATTGGATGCATTGATCGCACGGGCAAACACGGCATCGGCATGACCGCAGAAATCCTATCGTTCGAAACCGGGCGGCCCGCAGAGCTCGCCGAGGGTGAGCCGGCGTTGGTGGTGGACGTCGAGGGCTATGAGGGCCCGCTCGACTTGTTGCTCGCGCTGGCGCGGCAGCAGAAGGTCGATCTCGCCAAGATTTCGATCCTCGCGCTCGCCGACCAGTACCTGCATTTCATCGAAGCCGCGCGAAAGATCCGGCTGGAGCTCGCCGCGGACTATCTGGTGATGGCGGCGTGGCTCGCCTTCCTGAAGTCGCGTCTGCTGCTGCCGGAGCCGCCGAGCGCGGAAGGCCCGAGCGCCGAGCAGATGGCGACGGCGCTCGCCAACCGGCTGCGCCGCCTGGAAGCCATTCGCGAAGCCGCCAACCGGCTGATGAACAGGCCGCAATTGCAGCGCGACATCTTCGCGCGAGGCGAGCCCGAGCACATCGCCGAGATCAAGCACCCGAAATATACCGCAACGCTCTATGACCTGCTCACCGCCTATGCCGCGCAGCGCCAGTCGCGCGTGCTGGCGAGCGTGCATCTGGCCAAGCGCACGGTGTGGTCGCTCGCCGAAGCCCGCGCCACGCTGGAGCGACTGGTCGGCAGCATCACCGAACAGGACGATTGGGGTGTTCTCGACGACTTCCTGATCCGGCATGTCGCCGACCCGACGCAGCGCGCAACGGTGTTCGCCTCGAGCTTTGCCGCCGCGCTCGAATTGGTGCGCGAAGGTCAGTTGGAGCTGAATCAGAAAGAGGCGTTTGCGCCGATCTATTTCCGGAAGGGGCGCCCAAAACCGGTCCCGGACGCAGCTCCTGCGCCTGATGCGCCGGTCGCTTAAGTGCAAGAAGGAGAATCTGCCATGGCAAGCCTGGCTGAAGTGCGGGTAGAAGAGGCCGAGCCGATGGAGAGCGAATCCCAGGCGCGCCCCGAGGAATTGCGGCTGTTGGAGGCGCTGCTGTTCGCCTCGAGTGAACCGCTGGACACCGCGACGCTGGCCAAGCGCATGCCCGAAGGCGTCGACGTCAAGGCTGCGCTCCAGCAGTTGCAGGCCGATTATGCTTCGCGCGGCGTCAATCTGGTCCGCGTCGCCAACAAATGGACGTTCCGCACCGCCGGCGATCTGGCCTGGTTGATGACGCGGGAGAGCACCGAGACCCGCCGCCTGTCGCGGGCCGCGATCGAGGTGCTGGCGATCATCGCCTATCACCAGCCCGTGACGCGGGCCGAGATCGAGGAGATCCGCGGCGTCATCACGTCGAAGGGGACGCTCGACGTGCTGCTGGAGACCGGATGGATCAAGCCGCGCGGCCGGCGCAAGACGCCGGGCCGGCCCTTGACCTTCGGAACCACCGAGGAGTTCCTGTCGCAGTTCACCCTGGAACAGCTCGGCGATCTGCCGGGCCTGGAAGAGCTCAAGGGCACGGGCCTGCTGGATTCGCGCCTGCCGACCGGGTTCAGCGTGCCGACGCCGTCGGATGATCCGGCCCTGCGGGAGGACGAGGATCCGCTGGAACCGGGCGATGACCTCGATCTCGCCCTTGCGCCTGCGGTCGAGCCCGAGAGCCCGCCGGAAGGCGGCAATGAGGGGAGCGGCGAGGGCGGCACCGAAGAGTGACGCCCCGGCGAATTACGGGCCCCTGCGACCAGTTAACACTAGCAAGATTGCGTAGCGCCGACAGCGAATTGGCGCTGCCTTGGTCCTTGTTTTTGAGCCCTGCCAAGCCTAGGTTTCGGTGAAGATCGGCCGGGTCCCCCGGCCATGCGCGTTTGGAGGGTTGCAGGATGGGTTCACTCAGCATTTGGCACTGGATCCTGGTGATCGCAGTGGTCCTGCTGCTGTTCGGCCGCGGCAAGATTTCGGATCTGATGGGCGACGTGGCGCAGGGCATCAAGGCGTTCAAGAAGGGCATGCAGGACGACGACAAGTCCGGTGACAAGCCCGAGCCGGCCAAGTCCATCGAGCACAATAACGCCGCGCCGACCGCGGCACGGTCCGACGTCGGCAGCAAGGCCGTCTGAGCCGAAAGAAGCACGCGAGACGCGGCCAGCGCCCCTATCCTGCGCGCGAGGGTTGGGCCGGCTGCGGCTGGCGTGAACGGAAGACCTCATGTTTGACATCGGGTGGAGTGAACTGGTCCTCATCGGGGTCGTGGCCCTGATCGCCATCGGCCCGAAAGAGCTGCCGGGCGTGCTGCGCATGGTCGGACAATGGATGGGCAAGGCGCGCAAGATGGCCGCCGAATTCCAGGGCCAGTTCCAGGAAGCGATGCGTGAGGCGGAGATGGCCGACCTCAAGAAGAGCTTCGACGAGGTCAAGGAAGCCGCCACGGGTTTCAATCCGATGACTTCGCTCCAGAAGGACGTCAGCGACGCGCTTCGCATCGATGCGCTGGACAAGCCGGCCGAGGCGCCGACCGCCACTGCCGTCGATCCGCCCGTCACGCCCACGACACCGGAGACCCCGACGCCTTCGACCTTCATGGAAGCCGAAGCGCATGCGGCCGCCAACGAGCCGCTTGCGATCACCCGTGAGGTCGAGCCGGCAAAGGTTGCGCAGGACACCGCGCCATCCGAGGCGATCAAGGACGCCAAAGCGTCATGACCGACGCCGATATCGAGGCCAGCAAAGCCCCGCTGATGGACCATTTGATCGAGCTGCGCTCGCGGCTGATCAAGGCGCTGCTCGGCTTTGGCATTGCTTTCATCTTCTGCTTCTTCTTCGCCAAGCAGATCTACAACGTGCTGGTCTGGCCGTTCGTGTGGATCGCGGGCCCCGAGAACTCGAAATTCATCTACACGGCGCTGCTCGAATATTTCATCACCCAGCTCAAGCTCGCGCTGTTCGGTGCCGGCTTCATCTCGTTCCCGATCGTGGCGACGCAGATCTACAAGTTCGTCGCGCCCGGGCTCTACAAGCACGAGAAGCAGGCCTTCCTGCCGTATCTGGTCGCAACCCCGTTCTTCTTCGTGCTCGGCGCGGCGCTGGTCTATTTCGTCGTGCTGCCGATGCTGGTGCGCTTCTCGCTCGGCATGCAGCAGGCCGGCGGCGACGAGACCGCGCAGATCCAGCTGTTGCCCAAGGTCGGCGAATATCTGTCGCTGATGATGTCGCTGATCTTCGCCTTCGGCATCGCCTTCCAGTTGCCGGTGATCCTGACGCTGCTCGGGCGGATCGGCATCGTCAGCTCGACGATGCTGCGCGAGAAGCGCCGCTACTTCATCGTCCTCGCCTTCGTGATCGCAGCCGTGCTGACGCCGCCCGACGTGCTCAGCCAGTGCTCGCTCGCGATCCCCCTGATGGCGCTGTACGAGGGCTCGATCATCGCGGTTGGGATGGTGGAGAGGAAGGCGGCGGCTTCGTCGCAAGCTACCGGCACCGACGTGTCGACGCCCGCCAATCCGGCGGAGTAGGGCACTTTCGCACTATCATGTCGCTGTCCAGCCCATGATTCGTCATGCCCGGGCTTGACCCGGGCATCCACGACTTGATCTAAGGCGGCAGATACGTGGATGGCCGGGACAAGCCCGGCCATGACGGGAAGACAGCCATGCACGACATCAAAGCGATCCGCGACAATCCGCAAGCCTTCGACGCCGGCCTCGCGAGGCGTGGTCTGAAGCCGATGTCGGCCTCGCTGCTCGCGATCGACGAGAAGCGGCGTGCGGCGATCCTGGCGTCCGAGCAGGCGCAGGCGCGGCGCAATGCAGCTTCGAAGGAAATCGGCGATGCCAAGAAGGCCAAGGACGAGGCGCGCGCAGCCAAGCTGATGGCCGAGGTCGCCGAGCTCAAGACCACGATGCCGGAGCTCGAAGCGGCTGCGAAAGCCGCCGACGACGAGCTGAACAAAGAGCTGGCCGCGATCCCGAACATCCCGTTCGATGACGTGCCCGAGGGCGTCGACGAGCACGGCAACGTTCAGCATCACGTGTTCGGCAACAAGCGCAATTATGGCTTTGCGCCGAAGCTGCATGACGATCTCGGCACCGCGCTCGGCTACATGGATTTCGAAGCGGCGGCAAAGCTCTCCGGCGCGCGTTTCGTCGTGCTGAAGAAGGGGCTGGCGCGGCTCGAACGTGCCATCGGCCAGTTCATGCTCGATCTGCACACCACCGAGCACGGCTACACCGAGATCAACCCGCCGCTCTTGGTGCGCAACGAGGTGATGTTCGGCACCGGACAACTGCCGAAATTCGAGGACGATCAATTCTGGGCGATCAAGGGCGAGCTGCTCGCCGCGCCGAACCATGAGCGGCTGAAGACCGAGCGCCTCGGTCTGATCCCCACCGCCGAAGTGTCGCTCACCAATCTCGCGCGCGAGTCGATCCTCGACGAGAAGCAGTTGCCGATGCGGCTGACCGCGCTGACGCCATGCTTCCGCGCCGAGGCGGGTGCGGCCGGGCGCGACACCCGCGGCATGATCCGCCAGCACCAGTTCACCAAGGTCGAGCTGGTCTCGATCACGACGCCGGAAGTGAGCAAGGATGAGCTGGAGCGGATGCTGTCCTGTGCCGAGCAGGTGCTGCAGAAGCTCGACCTGCATTACCGTGTGATGACGCTCTGCGCAGGAGATATGGGCTTCTCGGCGCAAAAAACCTACGACATCGAGGTCTGGATGCCCGGGCAGGGCGATGGCGGCATGTTCCGCGAGATCTCGAGCTGCTCGGTCTGCGGCGACTTCCAGGCACGGCGGATGGATGCGCGCTCGCGTGGGCCCGACGGCAAGCCGCGCTTCGTGCACACGCTGAACGGCTCCGGCACCGCAGTCGGCCGCGCGCTGATCGCCGTGATGGAAACCTATCAGCAGGAGGACGGCTCGATCGCGGTTCCGGACGTGCTGCAGCCCTATATGGGTGGGCTGAAGGTGATCGCACGCGACTAAGCGTTGTCCCGCGACGTGGGCGCCGGTTCGCATCCGAAAACGTGGGATGACGAGAATCGCGTTGCGAAGATCGGGCGGCTCGCTATCCTGCCGGCCCGTCCACGCGAACCTATCCGTTCATGGCCTTGCACCGCGACATCTTCTGGGTCGGAAGACAATGGGCGGTGACGGGGGCCGGAATCCAGGCCATCGACCAGCGCCTCCGCGGCGTTCTCGACATCGAGGTCGCGCGGCTCTGGGACGACGATCTCGTGCAGAGCCGGCGGGCCAAGCCCGGGGTCAACACTGCGGATTTCGACAAAGCGCTGAGCTTGGCACGCGAACGCTTTCCGCAGGAGCCGACGTCCGACCCGTTCGTCGCGCAGCTGATGGAGCTCGGCGTCATCGAGGCTTCCGTCGTGAACCCGGTCGTGCCGGCGATGCAATTGCGTGCGGAAGGCCGGCTTGCGCGCTTCCTGCCGCAATGGCGCGTTCGCCGCTAGCGGGATCAACCGGGGAACCAGCCGCCGGACCGCAATCGTCCGGTTTGCCTGATCGGCCCTGGCCGGATAAGACGGCTCAGACCCTATTTCAGGAATCGAACCTTCCGCATGCGCATCCTCTGCACCAATGACGACGGCATCCATGCTCCCGGCCTCGAGGTCGTGGAGGAGATCGCGCGCGCTTTATCCGACGATGTCTGGGTGGTGGCGCCCGAGCTCGACCAATCCGGCGTGTCGCACTCGCTATCGCTGAACGATCCCTTGCGTCTGCGCGAGGTCGGCCCGCGGCACTTCGCCGTGCGCGGCACGCCGACCGACTGCGTCATCATGGGGGCACGCCATATCCTGGGTGCCAAGCTGCCCGATGTCGTCCTCTCCGGCGTCAACAAGGGCCGCAACGTCGCCGAAGACGTGGTCTATTCCGGCACCATTGCCGGCGCATTGGAAGGCACCATCCTGGGGTTGCCGTCATTCGCATTGTCGCAGGAGTTCAGCGTCGAGACGCGCGAACGGCCGCCGTGGGACACGGCGCGCAAATTCGGGCCCGATATCGTGCGCAAGGTGATCGCCGCCGGCGTTCCGAAGGACACCGTCATCAACATCAACTTCCCGTCCTGCGCGCCGGAGGAGGTGCTGGGCATTCGCGTCACGCGGCAAGGCAAGCGCAATCTCGGCTTCCTCAGGATCGACGAGCGCAGGGACGGCCGCGGCAATCCCTATTTCTGGATCGGCTTCGAACGGACCGCGATGCTCGACACGCCCGCCGATGGCACCGATCTCGCGGCGCTGCGTGAGCGCTACGTCTCGGTCACCCCGCTCAGGCTCGACCGCACCGACGAGGCGTTTTCGGAAGCGCTGGGCCTCGCGCTGGAATAAGGTTAGCCGCGGCGAAGCACGGCCTCGATGGTCTTGCCGAGCGCGTCGAGCTGAAACGGCTTCTGCAGCGCCGGCCGGTCGCGATATTGCTCGGGCAGGCCGGAGGAGCCGTAACCGGTGGCGAAGATGAACGGGCAGCCCTTGGCCATGATGACATCGGCGACCGGCGAAATGACCTTGCCGTTGACGTTGACGTCGAGAATGGCGAGATCGAACTCGGTGGATTGCGCGAGCCGCATGGCTTCCGCGATGTCGCCCGCTTCGGCGGCAACCTTGTAGCCGAGCTCCTCCAGCATGTCCGCGACCATCATTCTGATCATGACCTCGTCCTCGACGAGGAAAACAGAGCGGCCCGAAAGCCCTGTCGCAGTCATGGTTGAGTCCTTGCCCATTCTCGCGAACGTTCGCAGATAACGATAGGCGACGCAATGCGCGTTTCGGCGAACGCAAATCCCGCAAATGGCTTAGCGCTTTGAAAGCCTTGTTGTGGTCAAATGCTGCACTGAAACCTATCATGAGTTCCTGAGCCGGAACAAGATTCCCGTCTCGGGTTCTTGCGGTGCAGTGCCGCGCTCCGCCGGACGAGATGAGCAATAGCAGCAATGACGCCCCACCAGCACCCGCCGGAAAAGATGATGTTTCAGCTCACGCTGAGGCGTCGGGGCATCAGCGATCAGGCCGTGCTGCGGACCATGGAAGAGGTGCCGCGCGAGCTTTTCGTCGACGAGGCCGATCGCGAGGGCGCCTATCGTGACAGCGCGCTGCCGATTGCCTGCGGGCAGACCATCAGCCAGCCCTTCGTCGTTGCCTACATGACCGAGCAACTCCAGCTCCAGAAGCAGCACCGGGTGCTCGAAATTGGCACCGGCTCCGGCTACCAGGCCGCCGTGCTGTCGCGGCTCGCCGGCCAGGTGCTGACCGTCGAGCGCTATCGCAAGCTCGCCGACACGGCACGCGCCCGGTTTGAGAAGCTCGATTGTCACAATGTCGAGGTGATGCTCGGTGACGGTCTCAATCTGCCTCCCAACATCGGCCCGTTCGACCGCATCATCGTCACCGCGGCGATGGAGCAGATACCGGAGAACCTGGTCGAGCGGCTGGAGGTTGGGGGCATCCTGATCGCCCCGGTCGGCCCGCATCAGGGCGTGCAGACGCTGACCCGCCTGGCCCGCAGCGAAACCGGAATCGAGCGCAAGGAACTCGTTGAGGTCCGCTTCGTGCCGGCACTGCCCGGGGTGGCGCGGGAGCTGTAGAATCCCGGATCGGCAGTGCCGCCAACATCTTATTGTGAGGGTTAAGCCGTTATTTACTCGCCGCGTGTTTACTTAAAACACCAGTTCTGTTGCGTACGAGTGAGTAACCATGTCCGCTGTCGCCGAGTTGCTTTACTCGCGCCGCGTGCCGCAGGTCGCGGTGCTGGCGCTGATTTCCTTCAGCTTTGCAGGGTGCAGCGCCGACATGTCGTCGCGGCTGTCCCAGACCAACTTCTCCAATCCTTTCGCCTCCGAGCAGACCGGTTCGGTGCAGCAGGCGCCGCCGCCGCAGCGTGAGCTGCCGCAATATGCGCGGCCGCAGACGCAGCCCGGTTACTACCAATCGCAGGCTTTGCCTCCGCCCGCGGTATCTGCCCCGCAATCCTATCCCGTTGCCTCCGGGGGCGGGGTGTCGGGCGGCGGACGCGGCGTCAGCTCATATGCGCCTCCGGCGCAACCGCACCTGGAGACCACGGCGACCGTCCCGCCGCGGTCGGTCGCGGCCGCCCAGCCGGCCGGCGGGACCAAGATCATCGTCGGCACCAGCGACACCCTCGACGTGCTCGCCAAGCGTTATCGCGTCACGCCGCAGGCGATCCTTGCCGCCAACGGCTACAAGGGTCCGCGGGCGCTCTCGCCCGGCCAGCAATTGATCATTCGGTCTCCGGCGACGGCAGCTGCACCGGCGCCTGCGATGGCCCCTGTCGCGGCAGCGCCTGCGGCGAAGCCGGTTGCTGTCGTCGCGGCACCGCCGAGCACGCACTTCGTCAATCGTGGCGACACGCTCGCCAGCATCGCGCGCAAGAACCACATATCGGCGGCAGAGCTCGCCCGTGCCAACGGCCTCGATCCGTCGGCAAAGCTCAAGCTGGGCACCAAGCTGACGGTGCCCGGCGCCAAGACCGCCGCCGTTGCGGCGCCGGTTGCTGCGGCTCCGGTCGCGGCTGCACCGGTGGCCGGAACGCTCCAGCCCGTCGCGGCTGCTCCGGCGCCTGCGACCAAGGTGGCTACTGCCGCCGCACCCGTGCAGAGTGCGCGGCTCGCCCAGGCCACGAGCAATGTCGAAGAGAAGCCCGCCGAGACGACGGCGAAGGCTGCGGAGGCCACCGGCGCGCTGCCAACCTTCCGCTGGCCCGTCCGCGGCAAGGTGGTCACGAGCTACGGTGCCAAGACCAATGGCAAGTCCAACGACGGCATCAACCTCGCGGTGCCCGAGGGGACGCCGGTCAAGGCGGCCGAAGATGGCGTCGTCGCCTATTCCGGCAACGAGCTGAAGGGTTACGGCAATCTGGTTCTGGTTCGGCACTCCAACGGCTACGTCACCGCATATGCCCATGCGAGTGAGCTGTTGGTGAAGCGCGGCGATACCATCAAGCGCGGCCAGGTCATTGCCAAGTCGGGTCAATCCGGGGAGGTGGCGTCGCCGCAGCTCCACTTTGAGATCCGCAAGGGATCGAGCCCGGTTGACCCGCTTCAATTCCTGAACGGGGCGTGAGGCGCGCCGCTTCGGTCGGGCACCCCTTCGTCAATACACGCTGTCATCGTCCGCCTTGTGCGCACTCGCGCACTGGGGCGGACGATCCAGTATTCCGGAAGCACCGGTTGTTGAGCCGATTGGCCGCGGCGTACTGGATTCCCCGCCTTCGGGGGGAATGACAGTTGAGGGTGGGTGAAAGCCAGCCTTACTACGCTGTCAGCTTCACACCCAGTCGTCCCGCCAGCTCCTGCACGAACTGCCAGGCGACGCGGCCCGAGCGCGAGCCGCGCGTCGTGGACCATTCGAGTGCCTCGCGCTCGAGCGCCTCGTCGTCGATCGCGATGCCGAAATGGCTGCAATAGCCGCGCACCATGGCGAGATATTCGTCCTGGCTGCAGCGGTGGAAGCCGAGCCAGAGGCCGAAGCGATCCGACAGCGAGACCTTCTCCTCGACTGCTTCGCCCGGATTGATCGCGGTCGAGCGCTCGTTCTCGATCATCTCGCGCGCCAGCAGATGGCGCCGGTTGGAGGTGGCGTAGAGAATGACGTTCTCGGGCCGGCCCTCGATACCGCCTTCGAGCACCGCCTTGAGCGACTTGTAGGAGGCATCGTTGCCGTCGAAGGAGAGATCGTCGCAGAACACGATGAAGCGGAAGGAGGAGGCCCGCAGCTGCTCCATCAGGGCCGGCAGGCTCTCGATGTCCTCGCGGTGGATCTCGATCAGCTTGAGCTTGTCGGACGGTTTGCGCTCCGCGTTGATGCTGGCATGCGCCGCCTTCACCAGGGACGACTTGCCCATGCCGCGTGCGCCCCAGAGCAGGGCGTTGTTGGCCGGCAGGCCATTGGCGAAGCGCTCGGTGTTCTCCATCAGGATGTCGCGCATCCGGTCGACGCCCTTGAGCAGGAACAGCTCGACGCGGCTCACGCGCGGCACCGCCGAGAGGCGCCCGTCGGGATGCCAGACATAGGCATCCGCCCGCTTGAACGACTCGGCCTCGACCGCCGGCTTGCCCTGCGCGGAGAGGTGCGCCGCAATGGTCTCCAGGGCGCGGACGATGCGCTCCTGGGCGAGGTCTGGGCCTGCCTTGATGACCGCCGCCGTGGGGCGTTTTGCCGCGACGCGGCTGGGCTTGTTGGCAGGGGTGCGGGGGCCTTTGCCGGCCGGGCTTTTGCTATGGTTTTTGGGCATGTCCGAAGTTCCTGAGAACGCAGCCTTATCGGGCCTCACGGGCCGCCGCAAGGTGGCCCAAAAGGGCGGTCTGGCAGCGTTGCAATTGGGGCAATGGCCGCTATAGTCCGCGCGAATTTGACCGAACCGGTCGCCTTCGAGGGCCTGACCGGCTGTCCCCCGTTCTCACGAGGATCGTCCGAATGCTGATTACCCCTGCGTATGCCCAGGCCGCGGCCGCTGGCGACACCAACAGCATGTTGATGTCGCTGCTGCCGTTCGCCCTGATCTTCGTGATCATGTACTTCCTGATTCTGCGCCCGCAGCAGAAGAAGGTCCGCGACCACGCCGAGCTCGTGAAGAACATCCGCCGCGGCGACACTGTGGTGACCTCGGGCGGCCTCGTCGGCAAGGTCACCAAGGTGGTCGACGACGACCAGATCGAGTTCGAGATTTCCGACGGCGTGCGCGTAAGGCAGATGCGCCAGATGATTTCGGGCGTTCGCGCCAAGGGCGAGCCGGCCAAGGAAAGCGCCAAAGAGAGCGCCAAGGACGACACCGCGGCGAAGTGAACGCTTCACCGCGAGTCCCTTCAAGTCTCCTGATCTGACAGGTCCAGTCGATGTTGTATTTCACGCGGTGGAAGGCGCTCGGGATTATCCTGACGGCGCTGATCGTGTGCCTCTGCGCGGTCCCGAACTTCTTCCCCGAGGCCCAGGTCAAGACCTGGCCGGCCTGGGCGCAGCGCCGTCTCGTGCTCGGACTCGACCTCCAGGGCGGCTCCTATCTGCTGCTCGAGGTCGATTCCAACTACGTGAAGAAGGAACGGCTCGATCAGATCCGCGACGAGGTTCGCCGGACGTTGCGCGACGCCAAGATCGGCTTCACCGGCGGCGTCACCGTGCGCAATGACGCGGTCGAGGTTCGCATCACCAAGGAAACCGACGTGCAGCCGGCGCTCGCCAAGCTGCGCGAGCTGTCCCAGCCACTCGGCGGATTGATGGGCTCCAGCGGTCAGCGCGACCTCGAGGTGGCCGATGCGGCCGGCGGTGTGATCCGCCTGAGCGTTCCGCAGCCGGCGATACTCGATCGCCTGCGAAAGACCATCGAGCAGTCGATCCAGATCGTCGAGCGCCGCGTCAACGAGCTCGGTACCGTCGAGCCCGTGATCCAGCGCCAGGGCAACGACCGCATCCTGGTGCAGGTCCCCGGCCTTCAGGATCCGACCCGCCTGAAGGAGCTGCTGGGCAAGACCGCGAAGATGGAATTCCGCATGGTCGACAGCTCCGTGCCGCCGGATCAGGCGCAAGCGGGCAGGTTGCCGCCGGAATCCGAGCTGCTCATGAGCGCGTCGCCGCCGCCCACGCCCTACGTGATCAAGAAGCAGGTGCTGGTTGCCGGCGGCGATTTGACCGACGCCCAGGCGACCTTCGACCAGCGCACCGGCGAGCCGGTCGTCAGCTTCAAGTTCAACACGTCGGGCGCCCGCAAGTTCTCGCAGGCCACGACCGAGAACGTCGGACTGCCTTTCGCGATCGTGCTCGACAACAAGGTGATCTCGGCACCGGTCATCCGCGAGCCCATCACTGGCGGCCAGGGCCAGATCTCCGGCAATTTCACCGTGCAATCGGCCAACGACCTCGCAATTCTCCTGCGTGCCGGCGCGCTGCCGGCGCCGCTCACGGTGGTCGAGGAGCGCACCGTCGGTCCCGGCCTCGGCCAGGACTCGATCGAAAAGGGCGAGCTTGCGGCCTATGTCGGCTCGATTCTCGTCATCATCTTCATGCTCGTGACCTACCGCCTGTTCGGCGTGTTCGCCAATATCGCGGTGGCCATCAACGTCGCCATGATCTTCGGCCTGCTGTCGCTGCTCAATGCCACGCTGACGCTGCCCGGCATCGCCGGCATCGTGCTCACAGTCGGCATCGCCGTCGATTCCAACGTGCTGATCTACGAGCGCATCCGCGAGGAGCTGCGCAGCGGCCGCAACGCGATCTCGGCCATCGACGCCGGCTTCAAGCGGGCGCTCGCCACCATCCTCGATTCCAACATCACCACCTTCATTGCCGCCGCGGTGCTGTTCTACATCGGCACCGGTCCGGTGCGCGGCTTCGCCGTGACGCTCGGCATCGGCATCATCACCACGGTGTTCACCGCCTTCACCCTGACCCGGCTGATCGTGGCGTGGTGGGTGCGGTGGAAGCGGCCGCAGAGCGTGCCGATCTAGGAGCCTGATCGTGACTCAGACCGTTCTCATCGGGCTCGGCGTTCTCATCGCCATCCTCACCGTGGTCGCGGCCCTCGGCCTGCTGCCGTCGCTGCGCATCGTCCCGGACGATACGCATTTCGACTTCACGCGTTTCCGTCGCATCAGCTTTCCGATCTCGGCCGCGCTGTCGATCGTCGCGATCGTGCTGTTCTTCACCCACGGCCTGAACCTCGGTATCGACTTCAAGGGCGGCACGCTGCTCGAGGTGAAGGCGAAGTCCGGCACCGCCGACATCGCGGCGATGCGTACCTCGCTCGACGGCCTCGGCCTCGGCGAGGTCCAGCTGCAACAGTTCGGCGGTCCCGAGAACGTCCTGATCCGCGTTGCCGAGCAGCCGGGCGGCGACGCCGCCCAGCAGGCAGCCCTGCAGAAGCTTCGTGGCGCGCTTGGCGACAGCGTCGACATTCAGCGCACCGAAGTGCTCGGTCCGCGCGTCGCCGGCGAGCTCCTGGCCTACGGCATGCTCGGCCTGATGCTCGCGATCGTTGGGATCCTGATCTATCTCTGGTTCCGGTTCGAATGGCAGTTCGCGCTCGGCGCCATGATCGCCAACGTGCACGACATCGTGCTCACGATCGGCTTCATGTCGATCAGCCAGGTGGATTTCGACCTGACCAGCATCGCAGCGCTGCTGACGATTCTGGGCTATTCGCTCAACGACACCGTCGTCATTTACGACCGCATCCGTGAAATGCTGCGGCGCTACAAGAAGATGCCGATGCCGCAGCTGCTGAATGAATCCATCAACTCGACGCTGTCACGCTCGATCATCACCCACGTCACGGTGACGCTGGCGTTGCTCGCGCTGCTCTTGTTCGGCGGCCATGCCATCCACAGCTTCACCGCGGTGATGATGTTCGGCGTTGTGCTGGTCGGCACCTACACCTCGATCTTCATTGCAGCCCCGATCCTGATCTATCTCGGTGTCGGCGAGCATCGCGAGGATGCGCCCGACACGGCGACGCCAGCGAAGAAAAGCAAGGCATGATCCGAACCTCATGCCCTCGCAGGCGTTTGCGAGGGCAGTAAGCCCATTCGGACGAGGCTCATGGCCGGCGATCTCAACGCTCCGCATTTCCCGCGCTCGGCGCCGATCGATGCCTATGGCAAGGGCGGCTTCGCCTTTGCCGGCATGTCCCATCGCGGCTCGCTGCTCTGCCTGCCCGACGCGATCTGGGCCTGGGATGTGGTCGATCCGGCCAAGATCGACCGCTACTCGCTGGATCGGGTGTTCACGGCCGCCAACAGCATCGACACACTCCTGGTCGGCACCGGAACGGGGCTGTGGCTGCCGCCGCCGGAGCTGCGCCAGGCGCTCAAGGCGGTGAGGGTGGTGCTGGACACGATGCAGACCGGCCCGGCCGTACGCACCTACAACATCATGATCGGCGAACGGCGGCGGGTTGCCGCCGCGCTGATCGCCGTGCCATGAGCAACGCGCCGCCGCCGCCCGACTCCGTTGCTTTTTGCGCCGATCTCGTGCGCAGTCATGATTTTCCGCGCTACGCCGCGACCCTGTTCGCGCCGGCCGCCGAGCGCCGCGCTTTGCTGGCGCTCTATGCCTTCAACGTCGAGATCGTCCGCGTTCGCGACCAGGTGAGCCAACCCTTGCCCGGCGAGATCCGCCTGCAATGGTGGACCGACATGCTTTCGGGCCATGTCCATGGCAGCGCCGAGGGCAATCCGGTGGCGGCCGAGCTGCTTCGCGCGATCCGCGATTTCGACCTGCCGGTCGAGCCGCTGTCGCGGCTTGCCGAGGAGCACCAGTTCGATCTCTACAACGACCCGATGCCGACCATGGCAGCGCTGGAAGGTTACCTCGCGGCGACCTCATCGGCGCTGTTCGCCCTGGCAGCGCAGGTCTTGGGACCGTCGTCGGAGGCGGCCGAGCATCTCGCCCGCCATGCCGGGCTGGCGCAGGGTATCGTGCAGGTCATCGCCAATCTGCCGCGCGATGCCGCGCACCGGCAATTGTTCGTGCCGCAGCAGGTGCTCGAGAAGCACGATTGCAGCATGGAGGATGTCTTCGCCGGCAAGGAGACACCCAATCTCCATGCGGTGCTGGAGCAGCTCGCGGGTGAAGCCCGGCAGCATGTGAGCGCGGCCTCATCGCTGCTGGCGCAGGTGGCGCCGCCGGTGCGGCCGGCGTTTCTGCCGCTGCGCCAGGCGCAGGCCGATCTCGAGCGCTTGTCGCACCCGGGACGCAATCCGTTTACGTTGCAGCCGACCTCGCGGCTGCGCACGCTCTGGACGCTGTGGCGCGCCTCGCGATCGCGTGAATTTACCAAATAGACGCCGGCTTATCGCCTGGCCCGGCCAAATGCTCTATGCTGTCCTATGGCTGACATATCCCAAAGCTCGTTCGATCTCGGCGGCCTTCCGGTCGCACCTGAAGACATTCACGCCGCCGCCAAGACTATCAAAGGCGCCGTCGTCGAGACGCCTTGTAGCCATAGCCGCACGCTGAGCAGCATCTGCGGCTGCGACATCTGGCTGAAATTCGAGAACCTCCAGTTCACCTCCTCGTTCAAGGAGCGCGGTGCGCTCAACCGGCTCACCGCGCTGACGGCGGAGGAGCGCGCGCGGGGCGTGATCGCGATGTCCGCGGGCAACCACGCGCAAGGCGTTGCCTACCACGCCAGGCGGCTCGGCATTCCCGCCACCATCGTGATGCCGATCGGCACGCCCATGGTGAAGATCGAGAACACCAGGCATCACGGCGCCGAGGTTGTGGTCACCGGCGCGACATTGGAAGAGGCGGCCGCCTTTGCGCGAAGCCACGGCGAAGCGCACCACATGGTCTTCGTCCATCCTTACGACGATCCGCTCGTCATCGCCGGGCAGGGCACGATCGGGCTGGAAGTGCTGCAGGCGGTCCCGGAGCTCGACACGCTCGTCGTCCCGATCGGCGGCGGCGGTCTGATCAGCGGGATTGCCATTGCCGCGAAGTCGATCAAGCCGTCGCTGCGGATATTGGGCGTCGAGGCCTGGCTGTATCCCTCGATGTACAACGCCATCCACGACGGCAATCTGCCGGCGCGCGGCGACACGCTCGCCGAGGGCATCGCGGTGAAATCACCGGGCAAGATCACCACCGAGATCGTCCGCCGCCTCGTCGACGACATTGCGCTCGTCAACGAAGCCGAGCTCGAGCGCGCAGTCGCGACCCTGATCTCGATCGAGAAGACGGTCGTCGAGGGCGCCGGCGCCGCCGGCCTCGCGGCGCTGATGTCCGATCCGTCCCGCTTTGCCGGCGAGAAGGTCGGCCTCGTGCTGAGCGGAGGCAATATCGACACGCGGCTGATCGCCTCCGTGCTCACCCGCGAGCTGGCGCGCGAGGGACGGCTGACGCAATTGTCGCTCGATATCCCGGACAGGCCCGGGCAGCTCGCCGCGGTCGCGGCGTTGCTGGCCGAGGCGGGTGCGAACATCATCGAGGTCTCGCACCAGCGGACCTTCTCCGACCTGCCGGCCAAGGCGACGCTTCTGCAGCTCGTCATCGAGACACGCGATGCCGCCCATCTCGACGAGGTGATGGCGAGGCTCAACGCATCCGGACTGAGCGCGCGCTGCACCTGAGCGCGCTAACGTGACGCCAAATCCGCGACGTGGTCGATCAGCCGGTCGATCTCGGCTTCGGTGTTGTAGTAGTGGGGGGAAGCCCGCACGAGATGGGGCAGCGCACGGATCTCGGCATCGATGCGCGTGCTCGACGGGTCCGAAGCGCCGATCGTGATGCCCGCCGCCGCGGCGCTGCTGACAATGGCCTCCGCCTCGTATCCATCCAAGGTGAAGCTGACGATGGCGCCAGGCGAGCGGCCGAGGTCGCGCATGGTGATGCCGCCAATGGAGGCGAGCCCGCTGCGAAGGCGGCCTGCTAGCAGCCGGCAGCGCTCCTCGATGGCGTCCATGCCGATGTCGAGCGCATAATCGATGGCAGCACCGAGCCCAAGGCGGGCCGCGTAATTGTTCTCCCAGGTCTCGAAGCGGCGGGCATCGTCGCGGAGCCGATACTCATCGCGCGAGACCCAGGGCGCTGCAAAATGGTCGATCATCGGTGGCTCGAGCTGCTGCAGCAGTGCCCCGCGCACATAGAGAAAGCCGGTACCACGCGGCCCCCGCAGGAATTTGCGTCCCGTGGCTGACAGCATGTCGCAGCCGATGGCTTTGACGTCGACCGCCATCTGCCCGACCGCCTGGCAGGCGTCGAGCAGATAGGGAATGCCATGTGCCCGCGCGATCCTGCCGATGGCCGCTGCAGGATTGACCAGCCCGCCATTGGTCGGAACCCAGGTGACGGCGATCAGCTTCACGCGTTCGTCGATCATGCGTTCGAGTGCGCCGACATCGAACTCGCCCGTCGCATCGCTCGGCACCACATCGATGACCGCGCCTGTGCGTTTGGCGACCTGAAGAAACGCAACGTAATTGGCGGCGTACTCCGCTTCGGCCGTCAGGATCCGGTCGCCCTCTCGAAATGGAAGCGAATAGAACGCCATCTGCCAGGCAACCGTCGCGTTCTCGACCAGGGCGATTTCATCCGGTGATGCGTTCAGGAGCCGGGCCACTGAGCCGTAAACGGCTTCGAGCCGATCTGACGCGCGATCGGCTGCGGCATAGCCGCCGATCTCGCTCTCGAGATCGATATGTCCCTTCATCGCCGCGACGACGGGCGCGGGCATGAGAGCCGCACCGGCATTGTGGAGATACGCGAGCCGGGAGGCAGCAGGCGTGTCGGCACGAATCTGATTGATGTCGATCACGTCAGAGCCTCCATCGTCAGGTTCCTGGTAGACACAATGACGCACGTGAGCAAGCTCGGGCAATCGACTGTTCCAGCTGGAGCATGCGGATCGGGATGCCTATGCTGATCGGAAGCGCAATCTGGCACGGAACCACGGGGAATACCCAATGGCAAAGAACACGATCTGCCTCTGGTACGACAAGGATGCTGAAGCCGCGGCCCGCTTCTATGCCGAGACGTTTCCCGACAGCGCGGTGAGTGCGGTCCATCGCGCGCCCAGCGACTATCCGTCTGGCAAGGCAGGCGATGTCCTGACCGTCGAGTTCACGGTAGCCGGCGTTGCCTGTCTCGGCCTCAATGGCGGACCCGTCTTCAAGCACAACGAGGCCTTCTCGTTCCAGATCGCCACCGACGATCAGGCGGAGACCGACCGCTACTGGAACGCCATCGTCGGCAATGGCGGGCAGGAGAGTGCGTGCGGCTGGTGCAAGGACAGATGGGGCGTCTCCTGGCAGATCACGCCGCGGGTGCTGACTGAGGCGTTGGCCGCCGGTGGCACGGAGGCCAAGCGCGCCTTCGATGCGATGATGGGGATGACGAAGATCGACGTCGCCGCGATCGAGGCCGCGCGCCGCGGCTGAGACGGTCGCGCCTCAGATGCAGAGGCCGAGCAGCTTGACGTGACAATTGCTGGTCTTCGGCTTGCTTGCGGGCGCGGGCTCGCGCTTCACGGCAACGACGGGCTCCTTGTCCTTTTTCTTGCCTTTGCCCTTCTCGTAGTCGCCCGCGATGACCATGGCCCAATAGGTGCGCTTGCCACTCGCATTCTTGGCGCTGGCAATGCCGACGCGCGAGGCGTTGTGCAGCAACAGGTTCTTGCGGTGCCCGGAGGAGTCGATCCACTGGCCCAGCGTCTTCTCGAAGCTGTCGTAGCCGTAGGCGATGTTCTCGGCGGCGCGGCCCGCGCGGGCCGGTGCGACGCGGCGGTTGAACGGGCCGAGCGCGTCGTGGCTGAGATCATCCTTCGCCGCCATCGCGCGCGCCTGATCCATGGCGATGCGATCGAGGGTGGCGTCGCGGACGACGCGGGCCTCCCCATGCTTGAGACGGAAGCTGGAGATCAGCTCCGCCGATGAGTCGGCCAGCGCGGGCGCGCCTGCCAGCAGCACAAGGCCAGCGATCGTTCCGCCAACCATACGATGCATCATGGTCTCCCGAGCGCCCATAATCTCTGCCAATCCTGCGCGATCCAGCGCTTCTCGATCGCCATTGTGGAGGCTTCAAGGCGCAGATTCCGCGTTAGCTCGTTGGGAGCTTCGCCTCGAAATTGAAGCGGTCGCGCAGGTTCTTGCGCTGTTCCAGGATGTCCTTCAGAAAGGCGCGGTCCTGATCGTTCTTCATCATCGGCTCGATCAGGTCGAGTTGGTTCATGGCGACCAGTTGCAGGACCTCGGTGCGCGGCTTGCCGCTGCTGTTGCGTGGCAGGGCGTGCACGACCTGGATGTGCTCGGGCGGCTTCGGTCCCTTGGCGGCGGCAAGCTCGCTGCGGAGCTGGCCCTCGAGCGCAGCCTGATCGGATTCGACGAACGCGTACAGCCCGACCCCGGAGCGGCGGTCAGCAAAGGCGACGATGGCGGCGTCGCGCACGGCGGGATTGCGGCGGATCAGCTCGGCCAGCACCGGCGCGTCGTTGACGAGCCGGCGCCCGCCGCCCTCGCGGTCGGTGAAATTGAACAGGCCGCGGGTGATGGCGCGATAGACCTTCTTGCCGGTGGCGAGCCACAGGCTCGCGGCGAACGACTTCCTCGCCAGGATCTTTCGCTCGCGCGGCGTCAGCGCCTCCGGCGCGTAGGAGCGCTTGTGCTTGAGCAGATGCCGGAGGTCTTCATAGGCGAGGATGCGATAGAGCCGGCCGCGGCGCTTGAAGCACGCGGCGAGCTGGAAGTCGGTCACATAGGCGCGGCCGTCGCGGCCGACCAGCCAGTTCTGCTCCTTGGCGAGATCGTTGTGGCAGATGCCGGCGCGGCGCAGTCGGCGCAGTGCGGCCTTGGCCGAACGGAAATAGGCGAGATCGCCATGAGGCTTTGCCAGATGCAGCGCGACGCCGTCGACGAAGCCCCGCACCAGGGCGCGGCGCCCGGCCCATAGCAGCTCGGGACCGACGTCGAGGCCTTTGGCGCGCACCAGGGCCTGCTTCTCGCGGGCGAACAGGTGGCGCGCCAGCAGAAACGACCACCACGGCACCTCGTCGAGCCGGCGCAGCACCGCGTCGATCTCGCCGCCTTCGTTGCGGAAACGGCCGCGCTCGACGGCCGAGAATACATCGCGCTTGAGCAGGACGCCTTCGGTCCAGCGCGCCGACAGCTCTGCGGCGTCGTCTTTGGGCAAGCTCATCGCAATCTCACGCGGCGGCGGCAATGCGCAGGTGATCGGCGATCCAGCGGTCGAGATCGGCGAGCGCCCGTGCGCTCAGCGCCTGCTTCTTGGCCACGGTCTTCTCGTTGCCGCGCAGTCGCGTGCCGTCGGGCTTCTTCGTTGGCAGGCTCGCGAGCGGCGGGAACAGGCCGAAATTGACGTTCATAGGCTGGAACGAGCGCGTGCCCGGCTCGATGGTCTCGATATGGCCGCCCGTGATGTGACCGAGCAGCGATCCCAGTGCGGTCGTCGCCGGCGGGCTGACAAGCGTCTCGCCGCGCGCGTCCGCGGCTGCATAGAGACCCGCGATCAAGCCGACACTGGCGGATTCCACATAGCCCTCGCAGCCCGTCATCTGGCCGGCGAAGCGCAACCGCGTCTGTGCGCGCAGCCGCAGCTGGCCGTCGAGCAGCTTCGGCGAGTTCAGGAAGGTGTTGCGGTGCAGGCCGCCGAGGCGGGCGAACTCGGCGTTTTCCAGACCCGGAATGGTACGGAAGATGCGCTGCTGCTCGCCATACTTCAGCTTCGTCTGGAAGCCGACGATGTTGTAGAGAGTGCCGAGCTTGTTGTCCTGGCGCAACTGAACGATCGCGTAGGGTTTCGTGGTGGGATCGTGTGGATTGGTGAGGCCGACCGGCTTCATGGGACCATGGCGCAGCGTCTCGGAGCCACGTTCAGCCATCACCTCGATCGGCAGGCAGCCATCGAAATAGGGCGTGTTGGTCTCCCATTCCTTGAACTCGGTCTTCTCGCCGGCGATCAGCGCGGCGACGAAGCCCTCATACTGCTCCTTGGTCATGGGGCAGTTGATGTAGTCGGCACCGTTGCCGCCGGGGCCGACCTTGTCGTAGCGCGATTGGAACCAGGCTACCGACATGTCGATGGATTCGCGGTGCACGATCGGCGCGATGGCGTCGAAGAAGGCGAGGGCGTTCTCGTCGGTCAGCTCGCGGATGGCGTCGGCCAGCGGCGCGGAGGTGAGGGGGCCGGTGGCGACGATGACGTTGCTCCACGCGGCCGGCGGCAAGCCTGCGATCTCTCCGCGCGCGATCTCGATCAGCGGATGATCGTTCAGCGCCTTGGTGACGGCCGCCGAGAAGCCGTCGCGATCGACCGCGAGTGCGCCGCCGGCGGGCACCTGGTTGGCGTCGGCCGCGCGCATGATCAGCGAGCCGAGGCGGCGCATCTCCGCATGCAGCAAGCCGACGGCGTTGTTGGCGGCGTCATCCGAGCGGAACGAGTTGGAACAGACGAGCTCGGCGAGCCCGTCGGTGCGGTGCGCCTCGGTCATTCGGGTCGGCCGCATCTCGTGCAGCATCACGGGCACGCCGGACTTCGCAACCTGCCAGGCAGCTTCCGAGCCGGCGAGGCCGGCACCGATCACGTGGACGATGTTGGATTGGGGTCCTGTCATGGGGCGGACAGGTAGCGCTTTTCGGCGGAGAGTGGAATCGCCGAGATCGAGTTTTCGGCCACCAGATGCGACAACGCCCGCACGAGGCGGGCGCTATCGGTCCGTTCCGATGAAGGGCTGAACGATATCAGCCCTGATACTGGCCGGCGGCAACGCGCGGGATGTCCGAGCGATCAAGGCCGATATCGGCCAGTTCGCGATCACTGAGCTGGGACAGCTCGGCAACATTGCGCTGATAGTCCCGGAAGGCCTGGATCATGCGGATGAGCGAGAGCAGCATTGGTAGTCTCCTGTAGTTCGATTCAGCCTTTGCTTGAGGCCTTATCGTTGAAATGAATATAGGTGAGAGTGGTGCAGTGCGAAAGTTCCGATGTTGCGATGCAGCTAAGCGTAGGGTGCATAGCGCGCGTAACGGATGATTAACTGGAAGGCGCTCCCGCCAAGAGTTTGGCCAAGGCCGTCTGGAATTGGGTATAAGTACCCGTGAAATAACGGGTTTATGTTACAAATTGATCTGGGTCATTGCGGGAATAAGCTGCCCGTAACCGGCCAGTAGGTGCAATTCGGCAGCTTCTAGACTCAAGTCGTGCCTGCCCGATTCGCATAGGACGCGCTGCGATTATGTGAATATGGATTCATTTGAAATCCATTTGAGCACCGAGAATGTGCCCCGTGAGAGGTGCCGGCGCGTCGGTACAGGGTGAGGCAGGCTCGCCGGGTTTCGCGATTCGGCGCGCTGATTGAGATCTAAGGGGCGCGCGCGAGCTGGGCGGCAAAATAGGCCACGGTCTTGGAGTAGACCTCGCTCTTGTTCCACTGCTTGAGGACCTCAAAATTCGGACTGCCCGGCTGCCAGTCCTTGCCCCTCTGCCAGCCATAGCCGACCAGATAATTGGCCGTTGAGGCGAGCACGTCGGACACGTTATGCAGAAGATCGCGCTTGCCGTTGCCGTCGAAGTCGATGGCGTATTTCATCCAGGATGACGGCATGAATTGGGTCTGGCCGAGCTCCCCGGCCCAGGCGCCTTTCATGTCGGCGGGCGCAAGATCACCGCGCTGGACGATGCGCAGCGCATCCAGCAGCTCGGCGCGAAACTGCTCGGAGCGACGGCAATCGTAAGCGAGCGTTGCAAGCGAGCGGATGGTTGCGAATTTGCCGGTGTTGACGCCGAAATCCGTCTCCAGGCCCCAGATCGCGACCAGAACTTCGCCCGGCACGCCATAGGCCTGCTCGATGCGCGACAGCACCGAGCCGTATTGCTTCATCCTGTTGGAACCGCGCTCCAAGCGCGGCGGCACCATGCGGCCGGAGAACTCCTCAAAGCTCTGGGTGAAGACCTTTTGCGAACGGTCGCGGTTGAGCACGCTCTGGTCGAGCGTGACACCGGCAAGCCCGGCGGTGATGGTCTGCTGCGAGATGCCCTTCGCCGCAGCGTCGGCTTTGAAATCAGCCAGCCAGGCGTCGAAATTGCCCGTGTCGCAGGCAACCGCGGCAGGCGCTGGCTGGACTGAGAGAAGGGACGCGGAGACGGCCAAGGCTGCGATAGCAAGACGAGAAATCGTCGGAGTCATCAGATGAAATGGATTTCCGTGAATTGACCTGACCGGCAGCATAATCTCGACTGTAACCGCGGCCAAAGCAAGGCGTGCAGCCCTGTCCGAACCGGCCAGGGCCGCACGTCACGAGATCGTCAGACGTCCGTCCGATTCCGCCACGGGAACAGGTTGGCCGGGAAGTCGGCGGCCGGCTTGCGCGGCCGATGCGGCGGAGGCGGCACCGAACGTGCGCCCGGATCGGACGCGATCACCTTGCGGTAAAGGTGCCACGTCGCGTGCCCGAGCAGCGGGACCACAATGGCGAGGCCGAGGAAGGCCGGCAGCGTGCCGAGCGCGAGCAGCACCGCCACGATCAGGCCCCAGGCCGCCATCGGCACCGGGTTTTTCGCGACGACGCGCAGCGAGGTGCTCATCGCCTCGAACGCACCGGCGTGGCGGTCCAGCATCAGGGGGAACGACACGGCACTGAGACATAGCGCGGCGAGCGCGAACAGGAATCCGGTGCCGCAGCCAACCACGATCAGCCACCAGCCTTGCTGCGTCGTCAACACACGTTCGATGAAGTGCGAGAATCCGGTGACGCCCTCGTAGCCGAACGCCGCGACATAGATCGCCTGTGCGGTCGCCACCCAGGTGACGAACAGGGCGAGCAGCAAGGTGCCGAGGCCGAGCATCGCGCCGAACGACGGCGAGCGCAGGACCTCCATGGCATCCCAGGCGCTGGCCGGCTCATAGCGCTCGCGCCGGCTGGAAAGCTCGTAGAGCCCGAGCGCGGCGAATGGCCCGATCAGGGCGAAGCCCGCGGCGAGCGGAAACAGCAGCGGCAGTACCGAATAGCCCATCACCACGCGGGCGATGACGAGGCCGAGCACCGGGTAGATCACGCAGAGGATGATGGCGTGGCTCGGAATGGCCTTGAAATCCTCCCAGCCGCGCCTGAGCGAGTCGTGCAGATCGGACAATTGAATGGTTCGGATCACCGGTCCAGCCGCATCCGTAGGCTGGGCCATCGTGGGGACATTGCCCTGGTAGAGTGTGGCCATGGTCGCTAGCTCCCTTGCCAAGCGGCTGCGTCCGGCGCCGGCAAACGGCGCAAGCGGCCGCCCAACTCTTGAAATCCCGCGATCCCGACCAGACGCGAATTCCGGATGGCATCGCGAGCTGAACGGCAAGCATACTCCCAAGTCCGGGTCCTGTCCCTCACGCTTGGGTGAAATTCGATGCCGCGGCGCAACCAATGCGGCGTCATTCTGTCGTCATTTCGCCGCAGATAAGCTGATGCTGCTATTCGCTCGCGGGACTTCGCGGGCGCGACGCACCAACTTCGTCTATAAGTGCCACGCAAGGCCCTTCCAACGGATTCCTTTTCGGGGAGCAGACATGAGCATTTTCGGGAAAATCATCAGCGCGATCTTCGGCGGCCAGCCGGCCTCCGCTGCGCCGGCCGGTGGCGCCGCTTCGCCGGGCGCGCCCGCAGGGTCGGCAAGTCCTTCGGCGCCGGCCGCCGCGCCCATGGCCACGGTCGACGTGGCGGCGATCGTCGACAAGGCGGCTGCCGCGCACAAGGGCGAGAAGCTGGAATGGCGCACCTCCATCGTCGACCTCATGAAGGCGCTCGATATCGATTCCAGCCTCGCTGCGCGCAAGGATCTCGCCAAGGAGCTGGGCTACAGCGGCGACATGAACGACTCGGCGAGCATGAACGTCTGGCTGCACAAGCAGGTGATGTCCAAGCTCGCCGCCAACGGCGGCAAGCTGCCGCCGGAGATCAAGCACTGACCCGCCGCACCGACCCGCCTTGGGGTCGTGCCGCAGGGGCCCGCGATCGCGCGGGCCCTTTTGCATTCAGGCGACCAGATCCGCATCCTCCGGATGCCGGTCGAGATAGTCGACGACGAAGCCGCAGCCGGCGATCACCTTCTTGCCGTCGCGCCGGATCAGGTCGAGCGCGCCCTTGACCAGCTCGGAGCCGATGCCGCGCCCGCGCAACGCGCGCGGCGTCTCGGTGTGGGTGATGATCACGGCCGACGGCGTCAGCCGGTAATTGGCGAAGGCGATGTCGTTGCCGACATCGAGCTCGAAGCGGCTCCTGTCCTTGTTGTCGCGTACCAAAGCCGCCATGCGGGATCCCTCCGAACTGCAGATGCCTCCTGATCTAGGAGACTGACATAGCCCTTGCCAAGGTGAGACCAGGGAGATTGGCGCAGACGAGATATCTGCAAACGCGCGCCGCCCTGACCGCACTGCGGTATGGCCATGGCGCTCGGCGAGCAGGTCCCACGGCTCCGCAAATAATCTCCGATACCGCCCTTGCAAGCCGCACTTCGGTTCCCACGTCCTGGAGAGGACATACGCCCGAATGCGGCCGGCAGGGTCGCTAGACATTCGGAGTGTCATCATCGCCAGCCGCAGACGTATGCCTCTTTTGCAGGAGGTTGCGATGTCGGACTCTGGTTTTTTGAATACTCATCGAACATGGGAAGACTGGTGCGGGATGCTGCTGGGCGCGGTGATCGTGGCCTCGCCGTGGTTCCCGGTCCAGGATGAAGCGATCGCCGGTCACCAGACGGTCATCCTGAATACCGTTGCGATCGGTCTGGTCGTATTTGGCATCAGCCAGCTCGAATACGTCGCCTTGCAGCGCTGGCAGGAGGTGACGACGATCCTGGTCGGACTGTGGCTGATCTCCTCGCCATACGTGATCGGCTATTCCGGTGAGGGATTTCTCCGCATCTATCACACGAGCCTCGGTGCGGTGGTGGTGCTGCTCGGCATTCTCCAGCTATGGCAGGACTGGGATAGGAGTGACCAGGACTTGCTCAAGCACGGACAATAGGCCGAAAGTTACTGCAGGCCCGCCGGCCACGAGCGGCGGGCCTGTGCACTCACCGTGTCACGAGATCCGCATAGTCCGGGTGCTTGTCGATCCACGCCTTCACGAATGGGCATTGCGGGATCAGCTTGAAGCCGTCGGCGCGGACCTGGTCGAGCGCGCCTTGCACCAGCTTCGAGCCGATGCCCTTGCCGCCAAGCTCCTTCGGCACGTCGGTATGTTCAAAGACGATGACATCGCCGTCGAGCCGGTAGTGCTCGGTCGCAAGATGACCTTCCACGTCGAGCTCATAGCGGTGATGGGCCTTATTGTTGATGACGTCGCTCATATCGTTGCCTTGCAGCTGCCAGCCTCGCGCACGATGGTAACGCACGGCCCCTCGGCGGGTTTCCGCCCCAAAGCTGTTCGGTTCAATCGGTCGCTTTGGCCAGCCTGGAATCCTCGGCCTGTGGCTGTGGGCGGAGGCAGCCCTGGCAGATGAACAGCGAGCGGTTGACCCTGGCGTCCTGCTCGGCCTCGATGCCGTCCTGTGCCTGCCACCATTCCTTCGAATAAGGGGCAAGGCCGGCCTGAGATCGGTTGCGCTCGGCTGCCGCGGCGGCGCGCGCCGCACGCGAGGCCGAACGGGGCTGATTGGGATTCTCGCCGGCGCCATCCCAGGCATAGCGCGCAGGCTTGAAGGCTGGTTCGGACGCAAGATGCGCTTGCTGAGTCGCGACACATCCGGCAAGCGCCAGGGACAACAGGAGGAAGGCAGGCGCTTTGACCATGATGGAGTACTCTGTACGCGACAACAGATCAACGTTGCGCCGATCATGTTTAAATTTCCCTGAACGACTGTGGCTGCGCCGACGACAAACGCGCATGCGTTATCTCATGCTCATGCTCGCTCTGTTCGCCTCGGCTGCGCGTGCCGACGACGCAAAGCCGTTCAATCCGGCCGACTATCCGCCCGGCGTGCAGAAGGCGGTCCGCTTCGCCAATGAGGAATGCACGAACCAGGAGGGCGGCGCGGTGACCTTCGCGCCCAACACGGTGCGCAAGATCGACCTGACTGGTGACGGTCGCGAGGACTACATCGTCGATTTCCAGGACACCAAATGCGGCGATCGCGAGACCACCTATTGCGGAACCGGCGGCTGCGTCATGAAGATCCTGGTGACGCTGGCCGATGGCAGCGTGCGCGAGGTGTTCGACGGCTACGTCCTCCGTTACAAGATCATGGCCCCACCGGTGAAGCGCGGCGCCGCGCGCGCTGTCCGCTTCGATCTGCATGGCAGCTTCTGCGGCGGCTTTGGTCCGCAACCCTGCTCGAAGACCAAGGCTATCACGGCGACGCCGTTTGCGTTCAAGCAGCCCTAGGGCAGGCCCGCGGCAACCGGCCTTGCGGGGTCGCTGGCGTTGGCGATAAATGGGCCGCAATGAACGGACGGCTTGCGTGCCGCCCGTCCTCGAAGAGGAAGCCCGATGCAGCCCCTGCGCATGTCCCGCCGCGTCATGAATCTCGCCCATATGCTGACCCAGAATGCGCGGCGGCATGGCGCGCGTCGCGGTTTCGTCTGGGGGGATAAGTCCTGGACCTGGCGCCAGATCGATGCGCAGGTCTCGGCCCTGGCCGCGGCACTCGCCGCGCGGGGTATTGTCAAGGGCGACCGCATCCTGGTCCATTCCAAGAATGGCGACGAGATGTTTTTCTCGATGTTCGCCGCGTTTCGCCTCGGCGCGGTCTGGGTGCCCACCAATTTCCGTCTGATGCCGGACGAGGTCAGTTATCTCGCGCAGGCCTCCGGCGCCAAGGGGTTTCTGTGCCATGTCGATTTCCCCGAGCATGCCGCGGCGGTGAAGAGCGGTGCGCTGGAGTTCACCTGGAGCATCGACGGCAAGGCTGCCTTCGGCGAGCGCTCGGTGGCCGATGCCATCGCTTCGCAGGCTGGCGCAGCCGTGGAGAACATCGCCGTCGAGCACGACGATCCCTGCTGGTTCTTCTTCACCTCCGGCACCACGGGACGCTCCAAGGCGGCCGTGCTCACCCACGGCCAGATGGGATTCGTCGTCACCAATCATCTCGCCGATCTGACGCCCGGCACGACCGAGCAGGATGCCTCGCTGGTGGTGGCGCCATTGTCGCACGGCGCCGGCGTGCACCAGCTGATGCAGACCGCGCGCGGCGCGCGCACCGTGCTGCTGCCGAGCGAGAAATTCGACATCAACGAGGCGTTCCGCCTGATCGAGGCGCATCGCGTCAGCAATCTCTTTACGGTGCCGACCATCCTGAAGATGATGGTCGAGCATCCCGCCGCCGAAAAATTCGACCATTCCTCGCTGCGCTACGTCATCTATGCCGGCGCGCCGATGTATCGCGAGGACCAGAAGGCGGCGCTGAGGAAGCTCGGCAAGGTGATCGTGCAGTATTTCGGCCTCGGCGAGGTTACCGGCAACATCACCGTGCTGCCGGCGGCACTGCACGATCCGGAGGACGGCCCGCACGCCAAGATCGGCACCTGCGGCTTCGAGCGTACCGGCATGCAGGTGTCGATCCAGGACGACGAGGGCCGCGAGCTCAAGGCCAACCAGAGCGGCGAGATCTGCGTGATCGGGCCTGCGGTGTTCGCCGGCTACTACGACAACCCCGAAGCCAATGCGAAGGCGTTCCGCAACGGCTGGTTCCGCACCGGCGACCTCGGCCACATGGACGAGGAGGGTTTTGTGTACATCACGGGACGCGCCTCCGACATGTACATCTCCGGCGGCTCCAATATCTATCCGCGCGAGATCGAGGAGAAGATCCTGACCCATCCCGGGATTGGCGAGGTCGCCGTGCTCGGCGTGCCCGACGCGACCTGGGGCGAGGTCGGCGTCGCCGTCTGCGTCGTCCGTGAAGGCGCGAAGGCGGTGACCGAAGCCGAGATGGCGGCGTTCCTGTCGCCGAAAGTGCCGCGCTACAAGATGCCGAAGCGCTTCTTCTTCTGGGATGCGCTGCCGAAATCGGGTTACGGCAAGGTGCCGAAGCGCATGGTGCGCGACGAGCTCGAGGCGCGCGGGCTGCTCGACCTCGACAAGGCGAAGACGGGCTGAGCGTACGAGATGCGGAGCATCAAGCAGCCGGGCCCGCCGCTCCCCGAGCGCATTCAATGGGTGGAGGCGAGGGGACGTGCTTTCACGTTCGCGCTTCAGGCCGGTGTGCCGCTGCTGGAGGCAGCGCGGCGCGGCTTTGCCGCGGAGGGCTTCGCCGGCGGCGTACTGAGTTTTCGCCGCGGCGCGCTGGGTCCGTTCGCCTATGTCATGCCGGCGCTGTCGAAGACCGGCGAGAACGCGGCGTTCTACAGCGATACGTTCCGGCCCGCCGGCGTGACGCGCCCAAGGCTCGGCAGCATGACGCTCGGCATGCGCGACGGCGCGCCGTTCTTTCATTGCCACGGACTGTGGACGGAGGCTGACGGCAAGACGAGCGGGGGCCACATGATGCCGGACGAGACCGTCGTCGCCGAGCCGTTCGAGGTCGGGGCGTTCGGTCTCGATGGTGCGATGTTCACGGCCGAGCCCGATCCGGAGACTAATTTCAAGCTGTTCGGACCGGTCGCGGCCGCGCGCACCGGCGCGCGAACGACGAGCCGCGCCTTCGCGCTCCGCCTGCGCCCGAACCAGGATCTTGCGGGCGGCCTCGAGGCGTTCTGCCGCGCGCACGGCATTGCGCGTGCGAAGATTCATGGCGGCGTCGGCTCGACCATCGGCGCTCGCTTCACCCATGGCGGCGTGACTGAGCCGTTTGCGACGGAGCTGGCGATCACGGCAGGGACAATCGCGCCCGGCATATCCGGCGCGCTGGAAGCTGCGCTCGATGTTGCCCTGATCGACTACACCGGCGGCATCGCCGAGGGCCGCCTGATCCGTGGCGACAATCCGGTGCTGATGACGATGGAGCTGGTGCTGGAGGCAGAGGACTAGCTCGCGAGCCGTGACGTGGTGGGCGCAAGATCGCGCTTTTGCAATCCAATCGTTCCTGTTATGTTCCATCTCAGGTGCGAGCAGCGGCAGGAAGCCATGGCACGAAGAGGCAATCGAACGATCAACCTGCCAGCGCCGTACCTGAAGCGGGTATGGCTCGACCCGTCGCAGGTTCGCGATCGCGAGGCCTATCCGTTTTGCTTGCCCATCTTTCCTGATGATTTCGAACTCAGCTTCGATGCCCCCATCACGATCATCGTTGGAGAGAACGGCACCGGGAAGTCGACGATCCTCGAAGGCATCGCAGCGCTCGCCGGCTACGACGATGCCGGGGGCGGGAAGGGCTACAGGCCGGTCGATCATTCCGAGGCGCGCGAGGAGATGGGCGGCCAACTCTCCACCGCGCTGCGCGCAAGCTGGCTGCCGAAGATTACGAACGGTTGGTTCTTTCGTGCGGAGAGCTTTTTCTCGGTCGCGCGATATCTGGACAAGGCCGCGCGCGACGCCGGCCAGGTCGGCCCCGATTTCCTGTCGCACTCACACGGCGAAGGTTTTCTGCGCTTCTTCGAGGAACGTTGCCAGCGCCAGGGCATCTTCATCTTCGACGAGCCGGAATCGGCGCTGTCGCCGGCGCGTCAGATCGAGTTCCTGAAGCTGCTGCGGCGCATGGACGAGTCCCGCATCTGCCAGGTCATCATGGCAACGCATTCGCCGGTGCTGATGGCCTATCCCAACGCGCGGCTGCTGCGGCTCGGCAAATACGGCCTGGAGCCTGTCACGGTGGAGCAGACCGATCATTACCGGCTGATGTGCGAGTTTTGCGCCGATCCGCGCGGGTTCGTGGAGGCGACGTTGGGGGAGTAGGGGCACACCCGACGCCCGCACGCGTGTCCCGGACAAGCTGCAACGCGTGAGCGTTGCGGCGCAGAGCCGGGATCCAGGAACTCGCGCGTCGGCTGCCGCGTGGGCCCCGGCTCAGCAGCGCATCGCCGAAGGGGCGCTGCGCTGCGTCCGGGGCACGAAACCGGTGTTCATCTGTAGACTCGAATCTAGATGTCACGCATGGATTCGCGTTCTCGCGGCACATCGTGCCCGAGCTTTGCGTTGATCGCCGCCCCCAGAAGTGCCGAGGGCGCAGGGAAGGCCGGGTGCCGGCTGGCACCCGCGGTCCACTGTGCGAAGCGTGTGCTTGAAAAAGCTGCACAGCGGCATACAGGTGAAGCCAAACATCCGGCCTTCCCTGCGCAGTGGTTTGACGGCTTATGTCGCGCTCTCCTCGGGGAGCGATGCACTATTGCCCCCGTCGCCTTGCGGATGACTGGCGCGTGAGCCCGGTCGGGCTGCATGCACCACCGCAAGCCTTGGCGCACAGACCCCGGGCGCCAGGACCACACGATTTTGCCGTACGCGAGGCCGCGCCCGTCGTGTGCGCGCCTCGCTCGCTCACGGAGTGACCCGCCCTGCAAACCGCCTGCGCGCGACGCTGCCTGCGTCCACCACATTCCCAACCCGCGTTCGTGACGATCGCGATGCGCCCCTCGGCCCGGGTTGGGGTGCGCAGAAGATGCTATAATTCCGAATTCGAGTAAAGCGAATTATTTCGCGACCGGTCCGTTGACCACGGCGTGGGTGTTTTGCCCGTCGGGCCCCGCAACGGATTGTGTGGTGGCCTGCAAGATCCCCGCCACATGCGTGCCACGAACAGGTCTCCCCGCCGTCCAAAAATGCGCTACGATGATCCCAGCGCGCCTCAAGCCGCGCAGATTCAAGGGTGAGGAAACACGAGATGAAGACGAGAAGCGGACCGGCGATCGCCGGGGTGGCGGCGCTGGCGGGGATGGCTCTGATGACCGCCTTCGAGCCGGTCCGAGCCCACGGACCGACGCGGCAGAAGGTGCGGGAATCCATCGAGATCAACGCGGCCCCGGCCAAGGTCTGGGCCGCAATCTCCAATTTCCAGGACATGAGCTGGCTCCAGCCGGTCACCAAGACCGAAGGCGAGAAGGGCAACGAGATCGGCGCGACGCGAAAACTCACCTTGACGGGCGGCGCGACGGTCGACGAGGAGCTCTACAAATACGAGCCCGACATGCAGAGCTATTCGTACCGGATCACCAAAGTGGACGTAAAGGTGCTGCCGGTGACCAATTATTCTTCGACCCTGACCGTCTCGCCCGCACCCGACGGCAAGGCCAAGCTGGAATGGGCCGGCGCTTTCTATCGCGGCTATCCCAACAACGATCCGCCGCCGGAGCTGAGCGACGAGGCCGCGATCAAGGCGGTGAGCGGGCTCTACAAGGCCGGGCTCGAGGCCCTCAAGAAGAAGATCGAGAGCGGTAGCTGACCGTGCGGGCGCTGGTTCTGGCGGCGCTCGCCGCCAGCCTTTGGCATGCGGGCCTCGGCAGCGTAGTCGCCGAGGAGGCGTTCGTCACCAACCAGCTCAGCGACGATCTGATGGTCGTGGACCTCGCCACCGCGCGCGCGGTTGCGACGATCCCGATCGGCGGCAGGCCGGCGGGAATCGCCGTCAGCGCGGACGGGCGCTTTGCCTATGTCACGAGCCCGGATGCCAAGGCGGTGACGGTGGTCGACGCTGCCACGCGGCAGATCGCCGGCCGCGTCGAGGTTGGCGGCGGGCCGCTCGGCATTGCCGTGGCGCCCGACGGCAAGGCGGTCTATGTCGCCGATTGGTACGCGGCTGCGGTGCGGGCGATCGATACGGCCTCGCGCAGCGTTGTCGCCAGCATCGCGGTCGGCGCCTCGCCGTCGGGCCTTGCGGTGACGCCCGACGGCAAGCTGCTGATCTCTGCTGACCGCGACGACGACAGCGTCTCGGTGGTGGACACGGCGACGCGCCAGCGCAAGGCCGTGATCAAGGTCGGCACTCGTCCATTCGGCGTCACCATCGATGCCGACGGCAAGCGCGCCTACACCGCCAATGTCGGCTCCGACGACGTCTCCGTGATCGACATCGCTGAGGGGCGCGAGATCGGCCGTGTGAAGGTCGGCATGCGGCCTTATGCGGTGGCGCTGACTTTGGGGCGCGGCTTCGTCACCGACCAATATGGTGGCACCGTCAGCGTGTTCGATCTGGCGAGCCTGAAGCCGATCAAGCGCATCAATGTCGGCGACTATCCCGAAGGCATCGCGGCAACCGCCGACGGCAAGCGCGTCGTCGTCGCCTGCTGGGAGAGCAACACGCTTGGCATCATCGATGCGGCCGAGCTCAAGGTCATCGGCGAGATCAGAACCGGCGATGGCCCACGGGCGTTCGGGGCGTTCCTGCGCAGGACGGAGTAGTCTGCCGGATGAGGGGCGGCTTCCTGCCGCTGGCCGAACTCAACGGTCCGTAGGGTTCAGTTGACGTTCTGTGTTTCCAGCATCGTGTTGTCCGGCGCACCTCGGTCGGTCCAGTCCGGCGGCAAGCCGATTCTTTCCCCGGCCAGTCCCGCCAGTCCCGGTGCCCGGCCGAATGCTTCGCAGATCGCTTCCTTGGGCGCACCACCGAGAGAGGCGCTCAATCTGTCGACGGAGGGCGGCGCGGGGACCTTCCCGAACGGACTCTCCGCGGCAACGAGAAATCTCCCGAAATCGCTTCCGAAACTCTCGGCCAGGTCATAAGCATCGCCATCGCTCGATACACGCGGAGCGCTGGTGAAGGAGTTCGCTCCGCGCGCCCAGATCATGGCGGCCTGTTGCTTGCCGCTGGGGTCTCGGGCCTCGGCCTCGACGGACAGGCTTCCAAGTCCGATCGGGAGCCGCGGCACCGGAATGGGCACGCCGGGAGCAACGATGGACGGTACGACGCTCGCCACCTTGGAGACGCCGGCTGCCGCCGCATCCGTCGGCGCAATCTGTGTGATGACGGCGCGAACATTCAAGTCCGCCGCCTCCGTCGCGGCTACAATCCGGAAACGCTCGCTCAGTGCCAGACACATCGCCCTGTTGACCGCATTATTGATCAGCCGGCGTTGCTGCGACGTGAACGGCTGGTTGGCCGCGGTCGCCGTGAACGCGGTCGGCTCGATGCGGGCGGTCTTCGCGGCGAGAACATCAGCCTTGCTGATCCGGAGCTGCGACTTGGTCAAGAGACCATCGGAGGGCGTGAGATTGTCGTAGGAGGCAAGCGATCCCGCGCGTTCCAGCGGGGCCGCCGCGCAACCGGCGGCCACCGAGCTCAAGGCCGCCATGGCAAGCCATCTCATGGCGAGGGAACGAGACCGGTCGCCGCTCCCTGGGCCACGCGCCGGGACTGCGCGACGGGCAGGGGCGAAGGTGCCGCGCCCGGCGCCGAGGCCAGGATGGGCTGCCAGGTCACGTTCCAGCGCGCCAGCGTTGCGCCGTTGCCATCGAAGACCAGGTCGAGAAACGCCAGGGTGAGCTCGGCCGTCGCGAGCTTCACCTTCGGGTTGAGTGCGGGACCGCCGGTGAAGGAGCGATCGGTGAAGATGCTATGCGAGCCGCCTTCGAACACGGCCAACAGCTTGCGCGGTGTGGCCATGGCGTTGAACACCTCGAGACGGTCGGCAGCCGGTGAGTAGTAGCCCGGGATCTGGATGACGTCTTTCGTCGCCGTCACGTGCAGGGTTGGAACGGTGATCCTGCTCAACACCGAGGCAAGATCGGGTTCGCCATAGAATGGAGGGGCCGAGATGACGATGGCGGCGCCAAAGCGCGGATCGCGCGCCTCGACCCACCTGCCGTCGCGCATCACGCGGGCGCCGACGGCAACGAGTGCCGTGTTCGCCCCATAGGAATGCCCCGCCGCCATGATGCGCCGGCGGTCGATCTGGGTGCCCTGGGGACTCGACAGCATGCGATCCAGCGCGAAGCGCAGATCCACGGCTCGCGCCAGCGCTTCGCTTTCGTGAGCGGCGCGCTGCAGGCGGTCCACGACCGCGAGGGGGTTGCCCGCCCAGAGCGAGGAATCGCTGCCGGCATGCTGGACATGCAAGCTGGCGATGCCGCGGGCCGACCAATATCGCCCCAGATAGCTGTAGCCCCGACGAGAGCCGCCGAGCCCATGGGAGAACACGATGAGCGGCACGCGCGATCCCGGCGCAACATCCATCGGCCAGTGCAGGCGCGCCGGAACGGGCCGCGAACGCGCCGGATCGACCCAGTCGAAGTCGATGACCGCAGGGGGAGCGGACTGCGCCCGGGCTGGAGGCGCGGCGAGCGTGGCCGTGACGGCGACCGCCAGCAGCGCGGCACCGAAGCGCCGCCGGGTCAAGCTTGTCTGTCCGCTTGCGTTGACGGCGGATCGAACGTGCCGAGGGGAAGTGTCGCCGTTCAACCCGTTCACCATGAAGGCCCCTTGCATGAAGTCGCACCGAGTGTCATCGATACATTGCACTTAGTGTAATTTTGCAAACTAGTCGATTTCATGGCAGAACGGGTCATGAAAAGTTCATCCCGAAAGGAGGAAGGCCTGCGCGAACGGAAGCGGCGCGAAACGTTGCATCGTATTGCCGAGCAAGGCCTGAAATTGTTTCTGACCAAGGGCTATGACGCCACCACGCTCGACGCGATCGCGGAGGCGGCGGGGATCTCGCGGCGGACGTTTTTCTACTACTTCAAGTCCAAAGAAGAGATTCTCCTGGCGTGGCAGGACGGCGGCTTCAACGAGACTTTGCGTGCCGCCCTGCTCGAGCAATCGACCAGGCAGTCGCCACTCGATGCGGTCAAGAACGCCTTGGAGGAGCTGACGGCCCGCTTTCAGGTCGATTACAAGCAAACCAAGGTGGTCGAACGCCTGATGTCCGCGAACGAGTCGCTTCGCATCCGGCAGCAGGCAAAGTACGTCGAGAAGGAAGCAGCCGTGTTCGAGGCGCTCTCCCAGATGTGGCCGCAGCCGCATCGGCAGGCGGCGCTGCGCGTGGTCGCCATGATGTCGGTCGGAGCGCTGCGTCTTGCGATCGACAATTGGAATCGCGACCAGGGCAAGCGGCCTTTGGCTGTCCACGTGAAGGAGGCGTTTGCCTGCCTGGGCCGGGAAATCGGAGCGGCGTCCTCGCGTAAGGCTGTCGGCCGAGCCGGGGAGTGAGGTGAGAGGCGGGTGACGCTGTCGGTGGAGAAGCCCGACGGCCGCACGGCAGCTAGGCCCGTATCGGTGCCGTGAGGCCGATCAGCGCCGGCGCGATGTCGCTGATGTGCTCGAACACATGGTCGGGCCGAAGCGCCCGCAGCGCCACTGGGGCATAGCCCCAGCACACCGCGCCGCAGGCGATCCCGACCGCCCGCGCCGCGTCGATGTCACGAACCTCGTCGCCGATCGAAATCACCTTGGCCGGCGCGACGCCGGCACGGCGGATGACCCGGCGGAATTTTGCGGCCTTGCCGAACAGCGAGGCAGCGCAGTCGAAATGCGCGAACAACGCCGCGGCAGGGCCAAGCTTCTCGCGCGCATTGGTTTCGCTGTCGGAGGTCACCAGCGCGAGCTGCACGCCGTTATCAGTCAGCGTTCGCAGCATGGCCTCGACGCCGGCGAACAGCGGAATTTCAGCTGCCGCCTCCGCCTTCAGCCGCCGCGCATGCCGCGCGATCGCCGGCAGTTTCCACAAAGGCACTTCGAGGTGGCTGAGGATCTCGCGGCTCGAGGCACGGCGCAGCTCTTCGATCTCCGCATCCTTTACGCGGCGAAAGCCGAAGCGGTCGGCGACATCGTTGATGGTGCGCAAGAACCAGGGGAAGCTGTCGGCCAGCGTGCCGTCGAGGTCGAAGATGGCGAGGGTGTAGGGCATGAGGCCGGGTTTTGAGCTCGCTGACAAGCGTGAGGTCGCGTGCTAATATTCGTGGAGTTCGAGGAATACGTTATTCGCCGCTGGTGAGCGTGATGTGCGAATGCTCTAAGTTTGCGTGCAGTGCCAATTCTCAGACAGCGGCTTATGTGTGGGTCTTTCGTGTTCGGTTTCCCCGCCTCTTTGTAGGGGAAAGCTCTTGCTTGGCCAGGCCGAGAAATCCAGCCTTCCGATAGTTCGCTACAGAGCGGAAAAATTCTAGTTGGTCATAGCTGTTTTGATCGCTTGCCTTTTCAGAGATATACGAAAACAAACGAGGATCGTGATGAGGATCTAAACCAGCATGGCAGGTGTGACATAGAGTTATCAGGTTCTTTGGATCCGTGACCCCGCCCTTTTCCCACGGGCGTATATGATGAACATGCAAGACTACATCCGTATTGTCGTCCGGACGACGTCCGCAGATTCTGCATCTCCGTCCATCTCGGTCGAATATTCGCATTCGTAGCTTTGGTGTAGGCGCGCGTCGGAACGCGGTAGCATCGAACATTTCGGGCCCTTGAAACCCGAAAGGGCCGTGGGCAATTGTTGGATGAGGACGCAACTGATTCGGAAATATCCGCTCTGCAAGCTTGTGCTCCACAAGCGCGTTTCCGCCCGCCACCAGGAAGATAGTCAAGTCGTCAACTGTGTGAACGTAGCAATACGGCAGCTCTAAAGTTTTCCAGATGTCGGCAAAAGTTGCGTAGACAAGACGGCTTCTTCGAATCTCATGTCGGCGATCGTCTGTCCACCCCACCCATTCAGTCTGAGTGCCAAAGACTACGTTCAAGTTGTCGTCAGCTGTCAGCGTAATCGCATGATACAGGCAATCTGAATTGGAAGACGGCTCTTGCATTGACGCAAGACGCTCGTCGAGATCGACCTGTTTAGCCGCTCCGTCGTTCATGAAAGCCCTGCAATAGAGATTCTACTCCGCCGCCTCGCTCGCCGCGCGCCTCCGCTTCGGCTTCCGCGCCTTCTCCAGCACCGGAGCCAGGAATTTCCCCGTATAGCTCCGCGGCGCCTTGGCGATGTCCTCCGGCGGGCCCCAGGCGACGATCTCGCCGCCGCCGTCGCCGCCTTCGGGGCCGAGGTCGATGACCCAGTCGGCGGTCTTGATGACTTCGAGATTGTGCTCGATGACGACGACCGTGTTGCCTTGCGCGACCAGCTCGTGCAGCACCTCCAGCAGCTTCTTGACGTCGTGGAAGTGCAGGCCGGTGGTGGGCTCGTCCAGGATGTAGAGCGTGCGGCCGGTGGCGCGTTTTGACAATTCCTTGGCGAGCTTGACGCGCTGGGCTTCGCCGCCCGAGAGCGTCGTCGCTTGTTGGCCGACATGGATGTAATCGAGGCCGACGCGGTGCAGGGTCTGGAAGGTCTCGCGCACGCGCGGCACCGCCTTGAAGAACTCGGCGGCTTCCTCGACGGTCATGTCGAGCACGTCGGCGATGCTCTTGCCCTTGAACAGCACCTCCAGCGTCTCGCGGTTGTAGCGCTTGCCCTTGCAGACGTCGCAGGTGACGTAGACGTCCGGCAAAAAGTGCATCTCGATCTTGATGACGCCGTCGCCCTGGCAGGCCTCGCAGCGGCCGCCCTTGACGTTGAAGGAGAAGCGGCCGGGCTCGTAGCCGCGCGCCTTGGCTTCGGGCAGGCCGGCGAACCATTCGCGGATCGGCGTGAAGGCGCCGGTATAGGTCGCCGGGTTCGAGCGCGGGGTGCGGCCGATCGGCGACTGGTCGATGTCGATGATCTTGTCGATGTGCTCGAGACCCTCGATGCGGTCGTGCGGGGCGGCGCCCTCGCTGGCATTGTTGAGCTTGCGCGCGATGGCGCGGTAGAGCGTGTCGATCAAGAGCGTCGACTTGCCGCCGCCGGAGACGCCGGTGACGCAGGTGAACAGGCCGAGCGGAATCTCCGCCGTGACGTTCTTGAGGTTATTGCCGCGCGCGTTCACCACCTTGATGGTGCGGCGATGGTTCGGCGGGCGCCGTTCCGGCACCTCGACCTCGAGCTCGCCGGTCAGGTACTTGCCGGTCAGCGATTTCGGGTTGCGCATGATCTCGGCGGGCGTGCCTTCGGCGACGATGTTGCCGCCATGCATGCCGGCGCCGGGGCCGATGTCGAGCACGTAGTCGGCGAGGCGGATGGCATCCTCGTCATGCTCGACCACGACCACGGTGTTGCCGAGGTCGCGAAGTCTCTTGAGGGTGTCGAGCAGGCGGGCGTTGTCGCGCTGGTGCAGGCCGATCGAAGGCTCGTCCAGCACGTAGAGCACGCCCGTCAGCCCCGAGCCGATTTGCGAGGCGAGGCGAATGCGCTGGCTCTCGCCGCCGGACAGCGTGCCGGAGGAGCGGGACAGCGTCAGATAGTTGAGGCCGACGTCGAGCAGGAAGGTGAGGCGCTCGCGGATCTCTTTCAGGATACGACCCGCAATCTCGTTCTGCTGGGCGTTCAGCGCCTCCGGCACGGTCTCGAACCATGCGCCGGCGCCCTTCACGGACAGCTCCGAGATTTCGCCGATGTGCTTGCCGCCGACCTTGACGGAGAGCGCCTCGGGCTTGAGTCGAAAGCCCTTGCAGCCCTCGCAGGGGACGTCGTGGAAATACTTCGCCAGCTCTTCGCGCGCCCATTCGCTCTCGGTCTCGCGATAGCGGCGGTTGATGTTGGTGATGACGCCTTCGAACGGCTTCTTGGTGTCGTAGGAGCGCACCCCGTCCTCGTAGGAGAACTTGATCTCGTCCTCGCCCGAGCCGTAGAGGATCGCGTTCTGCGTCTTCTTCGGCAAGTCCTTCCACTTGGTGTCGAGCGTGAACTTGTAGTGCTTGCCGAGCGCGGTCAGCGTCTGCACGTAATAGGGCGATGACGACTTGGCCCAGGGCGCGATCGCGCCCTTGCGCAGCGTCAGGTCCTTCTCGGGGATGACGAGGTCCTCGTCGACATGCTGCTCGACACCGAGGCCGCCGCAGGCGGGGCAGGCGCCGTAGGGATTGTTGAAAGAGAACAGGCGCGGCTCGATCTCGGGGATGGTGAAGCCGGAGACCGGGCAGGCGAACTTTTCCGAGAACAGGATGCGCTCGGGCCCGCTCTTGTCGTGGATTTTTGCCGTTTTCTTCTTTTCCTCCGCAGGCGCAGAAGCCGCGGGCGCATCGGCGAACTCGACGACGGCGAGGCCTTCGGCGAGCTTCAGCGCGGTCTCGAAGCTCTCGGCGAGGCGCTGGCCGATGTCGGCACGCACCACGATGCGGTCGACGACCACGTCGATGTCGTGCGGAAATTTTTTGTCGAGGCTGGGCGCTTCCGCCAGCTCATGGAAGGTGCCGTCGATCTTGACGCGCTGAAAGCCCTTCTTGAGCCATTCGGCGAGCTCCTTCCTGTACTCGCCCTTGCGGCCGCGCACGACGGGGGCGAGCAGATAGAGGCGGGTGCCCTCGGGCAGCGCCAGCACGCGGTCGACCATCTGCGAGACGGTCTGGCTCTCGATCGGCAGGCCCGTGGCCGGCGAATAGGGCACGCCGACGCGAGCCCACAAGAGGCGCATGTAGTCGTAGATCTCGGTGACGGTGCCGACCGTGGAGCGCGGGTTCTTCGACGTCGTTTTCTGCTCGATCGAGATTGCCGGCGAGAGGCCGTCGATCTGGTCGACGTCGGGCTTCTGCATCATCTCCAGGAACTGGCGCGCATAGGCCGATAGCGATTCGACGTAGCGGCGCTGGCCCTCGGCATAGATGGTGTCGAAGGCGAGCGAGGATTTGCCGGAGCCGGAGAGGCCAGTGAACACCACCAGCTTGTCGCGGGGAATCTCGACGTCGATGTTCTTGAGGTTGTGCTCGCGCGCGCCGCGGATCGTAATTGCGCGCAGGCTCGAGCCCGCGTTCTGTTGTTGGCGCTTCGCCTTGATCACTTCATCCATCCGAGTTGCCCTCAAGGAAGCCCAAAGGTGCGCGATCGCGCCAACGTCAAGGCACGCATCGCCCGGAACCGGGATCGGCGCCGATGGGTATGGCAGCGAACGTAGGAAGAACGGCGGCGGATTTCCAGTGGGACTTGCGAATCGTCAACGGATTGTTGGCGTGCTGGCGGGATCTGGCAGCAGGAGCGTTCGGAACCGCTCCGGGAACGCGCAAGCCAAACCAAAAAGGCCGGCACGAGGCCGGCCTTTCGTAACGCGGGGTGCGTCAGAGACGAAGCTCAGTACTTCGCGACGACCGGGCCGCCGAAGTGATAGTTCACGCCGACCTGCACGGTGTGGAGGTCGAGGGTGCCGGTGTTGACCGGAAGGCCGATGCCGGAGAAGTAGGTCTCGCCGCCGAGGCTGCGATAGAGGTACTCGCCCTTGACCGACCACTGCGGAGCGAAGAAGGCCTCGACACCCGCACCAACGGTCCATCCCGAATGCCACTTGCTGTCGGAGATGCTTGCGATCGGGGAGCTGACGGTGATCTTGTTGTCGATCCAGGCGTAACCACCCGTGGCGTACAGCAGGACGCTCGGGGAAGCGAGCCAGCCGATGCGGCCACGCACGGTGCCCAGCGCGTCGATGCGCGAGGTGGTGGTCACGGGAAGGACGGCGCCGCCGAAGAGACCTGGGACGGTCGCCGAGGCGTTCACGTCAGCCCAAGCGCCGTCAGCTTCGATACCGAACACGACGTTGGAGGCCTGCCAGTTGTAGCCGGCGGTGCCGCCGACGAATCCGCCCTGCATGCGCGGGTCGCCAGAGCTGTTTTCCCAGGCGCCGCCGCCGACGATACCGAGGTAGAAGCCGGTCCAGTTGTACACCGCGGCGACAGGCGGGGGAGCCTTGGTGTACGGGCGAGCCGCGAGATCAGCAGCCGAAGCGGGGGCCGCAAGAGCGAACAAACAGGCCGAAGCCAACAAAACCTTTTTCATTTTCAACTTAATCCCAGTCCCAGTTTCTGTTGTTGCCTTCCGTCACGGAAGGGTATCGGACTCGACGGCCCAACTGACGTGTCTCTACACCAGCAAAGCCGCAAGTTGTGTCTCCGAAAAGCCACAACAGCCGAAAAGGTGATGGTAACTGGCTTATTTGCGTCCGGGAATCGGGGCGCAAAAAAAGAAGGGCCGGCGCTGGGGCCGGCCCTCCATTCGCTCGCAAGATCAGAGGGATATCAGTACCTCGCGACCAGCGGGCCGCCGAAGCGATAGTTCAAGCGCACCAGACCCATGTCGACGTCTTGGCGGATGCGATCGCTCCCGAAGAAACCGCCCGCAGGCGTCGTGAAGGTGATCGTGCGGTCGCCGAGGAAGATATGGTTGTACTCGACGCCGAGCGTCCAGTTCGGAGCAAATCCGAATTCCAGGCCGGCGCCAACGCTGCCGCCCCAGCGGGTCTCCCGAGCCGACGCCAGCAGCGCGCCGGCGCCCGGCGTGCCGGCCGCGGCATAGACGTCGTACTTGTCTCCGACCACGGCGCCGCCGCCCTTCACATAGAGCAGCACGTTGTTCCAGGCGTAGCCCACCTGGCCCGTGATCAGGCCAAAAGCATCGATGTGGGAGCGGTTACGACTACCAGTGACCAAAGGGGTTCCAGGGAAGAGGGTGCTGACGTTGTCACCCGAGAAGTCAGCCCAGTTGCCCTGGCCCTCGAGGCCGAACACCCAATTGGCCGACTGCCAGCGATAGCCGATCTGGCCACCGACCGTGCCGCCGGTCGCATTGTGACAGCCTTCAGCCACCAGAACGCCCGTGGCTGGCGTGACGAAGTCCCAGCACTTGCGGCTGGTGCCGCCGCCGCCGTTGATGCCGATGTAGAAGCCGCTCCAGTCGTAAACCGCCGCGACGGCCGGAGCCGGAGCCTTGGTGTAGGGACGCGCGGCCATGTCCGCCGCGCCTGCCGGAGCCGATAGCCCCAAAGCCATTGCACTGATTGCACCAAACAGAATCTTATTCATTGCAGTCTCCCCAAAGTTTCGTCCGCTTCATGAAGTCCCCGAAGCGGCTGACCAGATGCGACGCTCGTATGAATCAATTCCGAGGCAAAGGTAGCCTAAGGAAAGGGCAGAGTCCGTCTCCGGAATGCCACACTTGCCGCCCAAATGAAATGGAACAACTTACTGAATTTTAATCGGTTTTCCTCGTTCACGGGAACCCAAAAAAGTTCCATTGGAGTGCGCTCATTATTTTGGCAATGGGCCAGAATCGTTGCCCCATTGCGGCGAGGAACAAATCTGGAACAAAATGGAAGGCGATGCTATATGTGGGGATAACCCTGGCAGTGGCAGGCTGATCGGTGCGCGCAAGCGTATAGGGTCGCCCTAGCGGGCGCGGAGGAACGCGGGCAGCGGATTCGCCCTTTTGAAATTCAGTGGCATTCGGAGTGGAGAGCGGCGATGGCGGGAAGCGTCAACAAGGTCATTCTGGTTGGAAATCTCGGCAAGGATCCCGAAATCCGCCGCACCCAGGACGGGCGGCCGATCGCGAATTTGAGCATCGCGACCTCGGAGACCTGGCGCGACAAGAACACCGGCGAGCGCAAAGAGAAGACCGAGTGGCATCGCGTGGTGATCTTCTCCGAGCCGCTGTGCAAGATCGTCGAACAATATCTGAAGAAGGGCGCAAAGGTTTACGTCGAAGGCGCGCTCCAGACCCGCAAGTACACCGACCAGAGCGGCGTCGAGAAATACTCGACCGAGGTCGTGCTGCAGGGCTTCAACTCGACGCTGACGATGCTGGATGGTCGCGGAGGTGGCGGCGGAGGCGGCAGCTTCGGCGACGAGCCGGGCGGCGATTTCGGCTCCTCCGGCCCCGTCAGCAGCGCACCGCGCCGTCCCGTTGCCGCCGGCGGCGGCCGCAACAGCGACATGGATGACGATATCCCGTTCTGAGGCCAACCAGCGGGCGCTCGTCCTTTGCAGCGGTGTGCTCGCGTGCCGCGCTTGGATTTCTCGTCAATCAACGGGCAAAGCTTGATTTTCTGAGCTTGCCTCATGTTGTGCGTCAGACGGCGAGCCGCTGCCGATCGGGGGCTGCTGCATGAGTCTTGGACCGCTTCTTGCTGCTGCGCCGGCGATCCCGCTGCATGCCTTCGCCGCAATGGCTGCATTCGTCCTCGGGATTGTTCAGTTCATCGCCCCCAAAGGCACCCTTCCGCATCGGACTCTGGGCTGGGTCTGGGTGGCGCTGATGCTCGTCGTGGCGCTCAGCTCGTTTTGGATCCACGAGATCCGTCTGGTCGGTCCATGGAGCCCGATCCATCTGCTCTCGATCTTCTCTTTGGCGATGCTCGTGCTTGGGGTGATGGCTGCAAGAGCTCACAATGTTCGCCGCCACAAGATCACGATGGCCTCGATCTTCTTCGGCGCACTCGTCATTGCCGGGCTGTTCACCTTCATGCCCGGCCGGCTCATGCACGCGGCGGTTTTCGGACCTTGAGCAGGGGCGAAATTCACTCTCCGGCGCAGGAGCGCCGACCCCCAAAAGCGGTCCGGAAATAACTTCCAGTCGTGGCGGTAAGTCCATGAAAAAACGAACGGAAAAAGCGCTTCCTGAGGCCCGCCAAGGGTGGTTATCAGGGGTGCGATGCGCTATATGATTCCCAGACAAAAACTCACCGGATTCCCCCTTGGCTGACGACGACAACAAGCCCGGCGACCAGCCGGCGCAACCCTCGGACATTCGCCCCGTCTCCATCCTCGACGAGATGAAGAAGTCCTACCTCGATTACGCCATGAGCGTGATCGTATCGCGCGCGCTGCCCGATGCGCGCGACGGCCTCAAGCCGGTGCATCGCCGCATCCTGTTCTCGATGAACGAGCAGGGCTTCACGCCCGACAAGAAGCACAAGAAGTCCGCCGGTATCGTCGGTGACGTCATGGGTAAATATCACCCGCATGGCGACCAGGCGATTTATGACGCGCTGGTGCGCATGGCTCAGGACTTCTCGATGCGCGCGCTGCTGGTGGACGGGCAGGGCAATTTCGGCTCGGTCGACGGCGATCCGGCGGCGGCCATGCGCTACACCGAATCCCGCCTGACCAAGATCGCGCTGAAGCTGCTCGAGGACATCGACGGCGACACCGTCGACTTCCAGGACAATTACGACGGTTCGGAGAAGGAGCCGGTGGTCCTGCCGGCGCGGTTCCCGAACCTGCTGGTCAACGGTGCCGGCGGCATTGCCGTCGGCATGGCGACCAACATCCCGCCGCACAATCTCGGCGAGGTCATCGACGGATGCATCGCGCTGATCGACAACCCGTCGCTGACGATCGACGAACTCAACAACATCATCCCGGGCCCGGATTTCCCGACCGGCGGCATCATCCTCGGACGCCAGGGCATCCGCAGCGCCTATCATCTCGGCCGCGGCTCCATCGTGATGCGCGGCAAGGTCACGTTCGAGACCATCCGCAAGGAGCGCGAGGCGATCGTCATCACCGAGATCCCGTATCAGGTGAACAAGGCGACGATGGTCGAGCGCATCGCCGAGCTCTACAAGGAAAAGAAGATCGAGGGCATCTCGGATCTGCGGGACGAGTCCGATCGTGACGGGTATCGCGTCGTCGTCGAGCTCAAGCGCGACGCCGTGCCCGACGTCGTGCTGAACCAGCTCTACAAATTCACGCCGCTGCAGACTTCTTTCGGCGTCAACGCCGTCGCGCTGGATAGCGGCCGTCCGCAGACGATGAACCTGAAGGACATGCTGACGATCTTCGTCGGCTTCCGCGAACAGGTCGTCACGCGCCGGACCAAGTACAAGCTGCGCAAGGCGCGCGAACGGGCGCATGAGCAGGTCGGCCTCGCCATCGCCGTTGCCAATATCGACGAGATCATCAAGGTGATCCGGACCTCACCGACACCCGCCGCCGCGCGCGATACCCTGATGACGCGCGACTGGCCGGCGCGCGACGTCGAGGACATCATCACGCTGATCGACGACCCGCGCCACCGCATCAACGAGGACGGCACGATCCGCCTGTCCCTGGACCAGGCCAGGGCCATCCTCGAGCTGCGTCTGGCACGCCTCACCGCGCTCGGCCGCGACGAGATCGGCGGCGAGCTGTCGAAACTCGCCGGCGAGATCGGCGAGTATCTCGAGATCCTGCGCTCGCGCGCCCGCATCCTCGACATCATCAAGACCGAGCTTGCCGAGGTGAAGGCGGAGTTTGCCACGCCGCGCCGCACCGTGATCATGGAGCAGGAGGGCGAGGTCGAGGACGAGGACCTGATCCAGCGCGAGGACATGGTGGTCACGGTCTCGCATGCCGGCTACGTCAAGCGCGTGCCGCTGTCGGCCTATCGCGCCCAGCGCCGCGGCGGCAAGGGCCGCTCGGGCATGCAGACCCGCGACGAGGACTTCGTCAGCCGGCTCTTTGTCGCCTCGACCCATACGCCGGTGCTGTTCTTCTCCTCGCGCGGCCAAGTCTACAAGGAAAAGGTCTGGCGGCTGCCGATGGCGGCGCCGAACGCGCGCGGCAAGGCGCTGATCAACATCCTGCCGCTGGAGCAGGGCGAGCGCATCACCACCATCATGCCGCTGCCCGAAGATGAATCGACCTGGGGCCAGCTCGACGTGATGTTCGCGACCACGGGCGGCAACGTCCGCCGCAACAAGCTGTCCGACTTCGTCGACGTCCGCCGCTCCGGCATCATCGCCATGAAGCTCGACGACAACGAGGCGATCGTCGACGTGCAGATCTGCACCGAGCGCGACGACGTACTGCTGACCGCGGCCGGCGGCCAGTGCATCCGCTTCCCCGTCACCGACGTGCGCGTGTTCACCGGGCGCACCTCGATGGGCGTGCGCGGGATCGCGCTCGGCGAAGGCGACAAGGTGATTTCGCTGGCGATCCTGCGCCACGTCGACACCAGCTCGGACGAGCGTTCGGCCTATTTGAAGATGCGACGCGCGGTTGCGGGCGAGGCCGCCGCGGAAGAGGCGCCGGCCGATGCCGAGGCCGAGGAGATTTCGGGCAGCTTCCAGCTCCCGCAGGAGCGCTATGTGGAGATGTCGGCGCAGGAGCAGGTCGTGCTCACCGTCTCCGTCAACGGCTATGGCAAGCGGACCTCGTCCTACGAGTACCGCACCACCGGCCGCGGCGGCAAAGGCATCGTCGCCATGAGCGTCAACAACCGCAACGGCAACCTGGTCGCGTCGTTCCCGGTGGAGGATGCCGATCAGATCATGCTGGTGACCGACAAGGGCCAGCTGATCCGCTGCCCGGTCGAAGGCATCCGCATCGCCGGCCGCTCGACGCAAGGCGTGATCGTGTTCGATACCGCCGAGGACGAGCACGTGGTGTCGGTCGAGCACATCACCGAAGAGGCCGAGAACGGGAACGGGACGAACGGGGAGTAGGGAGGCGAATAGTGAGCAGCGTAGGCGTTGCCGCTCCATATTCGCTATTCGCCTCTGACCATTCGCCGGTCTGACAGCCCCGACTACGGCGTGCGGTCGGCGGTCACGAGGCGCGCCTCGCGGACATTGGCCTTGCTGCCGGCGCGGCGCAGGCAGGACGCCTCGAAATTCGGCCAGGCCTGCTGCGAGCAGTCACGGCCGACGGTGCGGATATCGAGCCGGTCGCTCTTGGCCAGCGGCTGCGGCACGCTGGCTTCGACGGTCGGGGCAAAGCCGGGCAGGAGGGTGAGGGCCGCGGCCATAAACGCAGAGATAGCGATCGCTGAGAGAGCTTTGATCATTGACGGTCCCCTGTGATGCTGCCGCCTACGCCCAGTAAGCGGCCCGGTGTTCGTTGGTTGGATTAGTAACCATGGCCAGTTTCCGGACGTCTTCGCCGATGCGGGAAATGGTTTCATCGCGGTGCCCCAATGTTTCGTGGGGCGCCCTCAGGACGAAACAAACCGGCCGTGGCCGACGCCGACGGGTTACTTTGCTGGAAATGACCAGGGAACCCGTCTGGCTTGCCGGGCGGGGCCGGGCGCGGTAGGAGGGAGCCATGCCGCGTATCGCCTTTTATCCCGGTTCCTTCGATCCCATCACCAACGGCCATCTGGACGTGGTCCGGCACAGCGCGGCGCTGTGCGACAGGCTCGTGGTCGCGATCGGGGTGCACCCCGGCAAGAAGCCGCTGTTCTCGACAGAAGAGCGGCTCGAGATGCTTCATGATGTCTGTGGTCCGATCGCGGCCCAGGCCGGCTGTGTGCTCGAGGCGACGACGTTTGACGATCTGTCGGTCACCGCGGCGCGCAAGCACGGCGCGACCATCATGATCCGGGGCCTGCGCGACGGCACCGACCTCGATTACGAGATGCAGCTCGCCGGCATGAACGAGGCCATGGCTGCCGAGGTGCATACGGTCTTCCTGCCGGCCTCTCCCATGGTCCGCCCGATCACCGCCACTTTGGTGCGCCAGATCGCCGGCATGGGCGGAGACGTCTCGGCCTTCGTCCCGCCGCAGGTCGCGGCCCAGCTCAAGGCCAAATTCGCCGGATAACGGCGCTTCCTCTTCTCTCTGATCCGGAGTTGTCATGATCCGAATTTTCGCAGTTCTTGCCGCGCTTCTGTTCGCGGTGCCGGCGGTGGCGCAGCAATTGCCGGCAAATCTCGACAAGGCAAACGCCATCGTCATCGACAGCACCAAGGGCCGCATCGTCATCAAGCTCAGGACCGACATCGCGCCGCAGCATGCCGAACGCATCAAGCAGCTCGCGCGCGAGGGCTTCTACAACAACGTGCCGTTCCACCGCGTCATGGACGGCTTCATGGCGCAGACCGGCGACGGCCAGAACGGCAACGGCACCGGCGGCTCGAAATACCCGAACCTGAAGCAGGAATTCTCCAAGGTGCATTTTGCCCGCGGCATCGTCGGCATGGCCCGGCGCGGCGACAGCGTCGACAGCGCCAACTCGCAGTTCTTCATCATGTTCGCCGACGGCGGCAGCCTCGACGGCCAGTACACCGTGATCGGCGAGGTGGTGCAGGGCATGGATGTCGTCGACAAGCTCAAGAAGGCGCCCCCCGGCTCGCCCGGCGGCTCCGTCACCGATCCCGACAAAATGGTGAAGGTGCAGGTCGCCTCCGACATCAAATAGGCGCGGCCATGGCGCGCCGCGGTGGCAGGATCGTGCTGGTTGCCGCGGTCCTGCTGCTCGGCACCTCCCATGCGGCCGTGGAGGCCGCGGAGGTCGACACGATCCAGGACATCTTCCGGCACCTTCACACCTGCTGGAGACCGCCGTCGCCGGCGAGGGCCCGGCCACTCGACATCACCGTCCTGGTGAGCTTTAACCGGGCCGGAAACATTCTGGGCCATCCGAGGATTACCTATGAATCCGCGGAGGCCTCCGACAAGGACCGGCTGCAATACCGGATCGCGGTGATGGATGCGTTGCAACGCTGCACGCCGGTGCCATTTACCGATGCAATGGCCGGCGCCGCCGCGGGACGTCCGTTCGCGATCCAGTTCCGTAGCCGCAAGACGTCACCCGACAAGACTTCACCCCCAACGCAAGAGAGACGAGCATGAGCGTCACCGAAAACACCCTGATCCTCGAGACCACGCAGGGCCCCGTCACCATCGAGATGCGCCCAGACCTCGCGCCCGGCCATGTCGCGCGCATCAAGGAGCTGGTCCGCGAGGGCTTCTATGACGGCATCGTGTTCCACCGCGTGATCGAGGGCTTCATGGCGCAGACCGGCTGCCCGCACGGCACCGGCACCGGCGGCTCCGGCAAGAAGCTGAAGGCCGAGTTCAACAAGGAGCCGCATGTGCGCGGCACCGCCTCGATGGCCCGCGCCGCCAACCCTGACTCCGGCGACAGCCAGTTCTTCATCTGCTTCGACGACGCCCGCTTCCTCGACAACCAGTACACGGTTTGGGGCAAGGTCACCGAGGGCATGGAGAACGTCGACAAGATCAAGCGCGGCGAGCCGGTGCAGAATCCCGACAAGATCGTCAAGGCGCGGATGGCCGCGGACAAGGAATAAGTCCGTCCCCTCATGGTGAGGAGGCGCGCAGCGCCGTCTCGAACCATGAAGGCCGAGCTGCAGCAGCAGGGCTTTCATCCTTCGAGACGCGCGTTCCGCGCTCCTCAGGATGAGGAATGACTTTTGTCGCGCTGAACCGACATGCGCACCGACCTGTTCGATTTCGACCTGCCCCCCGAGCGCGTCGCGTTGCGCCCGGCGAGCCCGCGTGACTCCGCAAAAATGCTGGTCGTGGAGAACGGTGCGTTGCGCGACCAGGTGGTCGCCGACCTGCCGCAATGGCTGAGGCCGGGCGACCAGCTCGTCGTCAACGACACCAAGGTGATCGCGGCGCAATTGAAGGGCCGCCGCATCGGCCGCGAGACCGAGCCGAAGATCGAGGCGACGCTGATCAAGCGGCTCGACGGCTCGCGCTGGCAGGCGCTGGTGAAGCCGGCCAAGAAGCTCGCCCCCGGCGACCGCATCCGCTTCGGCAATGACGGCAAGGTCTGCCTGCTCGGCCACCTCGACGCCGAGGTCGAAGCCAAGGGCACCGAGGGCGAAGTGACGTTGTGGTTCTCGTTCCACGGCCCGGCGCTTGACCAGGCCATCGCCGATCTCGGCAGCCCGCCGCTGCCGCCCTACATCGCCTCCAAGCGCACGCCCGACGACAAGGATCTCGCCGATTACCAGACCATGTTCGCGGCGAACGAGGGCGCAGTTGCAGCGCCGACCGCAGGGCTGCATTTCACGCCGGCGCTGGAGCAGGCGCTGCGCGACCGCGGTGTCGGCCTCAACCGCGTGACGCTGCATGTTGGGGCAGGGACGTTCCTGCCGGTGAAGGTCGACGACACCGACGGCCACAAGATGCACGCCGAGTGGGGCACGATCTCGGCCGAAACGGCGGAGCGGCTCAACGCCGCGCGAAAGACCGGCGGCCGTGTCGTCGCCGTCGGCACCACGTCATTGCGGCTGCTCGAAAGCGCAGCGAGCGAGGACGGCACGATCCAGCCATTCGCCGCCGAGACGTCGATCTTCATCACCCCCGGCTATCGCTTCCGCGCGGTGGATATCCTGATGACGAATTTCCACCTGCCGAGGTCGACGCTGTTCATGCTGGTGTCGGCCTTTTCGGGGCTGGACACGATGAAGCAGGCCTACGCGCACGCGATCGCAAGCGGATACCGATTCTATTCCTATGGCGATGCATGTTTGCTGTTCAGGGCAGAGCCGTAGGGTGGGCAAAGCGAAGCGTGCCCACGTCTTTCTTGAATGCAGGGAAGAACGGTGGGCACGACGCTTGCGCGCCTTTGCCCACCCTACGATACCTGCTCCTGCGGCAACTGTTACGCCATCACCCGCTGCGGCAAGAGCTCCGCGATTTGCACCGCATTCAGCGCCGCGCCCTTGAGCAACTGATCCGCCGCCACGAACATCGAGATCGAATGGCCGGTGGGATCGCTGAGATCCTTGCGGATGCGACCGACCAGGACGTCGTCCTGGCCCGAGGCGTCGATCGGCATCGGGAAGTAGTTCTTGGCGCGGTCATCGACCACCTTCACGCCGGGCGCCTGCGCCATGATGGCGCGGACCTGGTCCTCGCTGATCGGCTTCTCGCATTCGAAGGTGATGGCCTCGCAATGGGCGCGCAGCACCGGCACGCGCACGCAGGTGACGCCGACGGCGATCTTCTCGTCTTCGAAGATCTTGCGGGTCTCCTTGATGACCTTGGTCTCTTCGTCGTTGTAGCCGGTCTCGGGGTCGATGGCGGTGTTGTGGTTGAACAGGTTGAAGGCGTAGGGGTGCGGCATCACCTTGGGCGTATAGACCTGCCCATTGAGGTTGGCGCGGGTGGATTCGACCAACTCCTCCATCGCGGCGGCGCCGGCGCCGCTGGCCGCCTGATAGGTCGAGATGATCACGCGCTTGATGCGGTTCTTCTGGTGGATCGGCCACAGCGGCACCAGCGCGGTGATCGCGGCGCAGTTCGGGTTCGCAATGATGCCCTTGTGGTCGCGGATGCGGCTCGCGTTGATCTCGGGGATCACCAGCGGCACGTTCGGATCCATGCGGAAGGCCGAGGAGTTGTCGACCACGACGGCACCGGCCTTGACCGCGATGGGGGCGAACTTCCTGGAGATGCTGCCGCCGGCGGAGAACAGGGCGATGTCGACGCCGTCGAAGGAGCGCTCGGTCAATTCCTCGATGGCCACGCTCTGCCCGCGGAACGACACCGTCTTGCCGGCCGAGCGGGCGCTCGCCAGCGCCTTGAGCTTGCCGACGCGAAAGCCGCGCTTGTCCATGGTGGCGATGAATTCGGCGCCCACCGCGCCGGTGACGCCGACAATCGCGACGACGGGATCGTTACTCACTTTGTCCTCCATTGAGTTTTAGACAACAAAAAAGCCCCGGACCATCGAGGGCGGGGCTTGCCGTAGAGCTGATGCGTTTAAGTCGACGACCTACGCGCGCACGCCTCCCCGGGCCCCTTCGGCCGTGGTGGTTTTGGTCGTGCGTTTGGTGGTCGTGAACATGGCGGCGACTTATGCGGGAGAGTCTTGCCCCCGTCAATGGCTTTTCGGTCCGGACGATGCCGGGGGCGGCACCCGCTATTTCCCCTTGGCGCCCGGCGGCTCCAGGGTGACCTCCTTCAGGTCGTCGCCGCTGACGACGACGATCGAGAAGTTCAGCCGGCCGCGTTCGCGGACCAGCCCGCCGCTGATGGCCTTGCCCGCGGCGGCACGCTCGGCGACGCGCACGGCATCGGAGAGGCGGTGCCTGATCGCACCCAAAGCTGCGAGGTTGCTGCGGTCCTCGCGGTCGAGCTCGGTGAGGGGCAGGGCGGCTTCCCCGCCGACCAGTTCGCCGGTCGAAGCATTGATGGTGTGGCGCCAGATCCGGTCGTTGTGCAGGGTCTTCACCCGGTAGACCGGCACGCCTGAGCCGCCGTCGAAGCTCACATCGGCGGTGGTGGCGCCGGCATGGCGGGCTTCGGCAATCGCCATGGCCTGGCTGATCGTGATCGACGAGCTGCGGAATCGCTCTATTTCGCGGCTGACTGCCTGGCGGTCCGCCTCAGTATCACCATCTGTGTCGCTGTGAAGCGCGGTCGGCGTGCTCGCGGTCACGATGGCCTGTGCCGGCGCGGCGATGAGCAGCGCGGGCATTGCGATCGCAAGCAGGTGCGAGGTCCATCGTTTGGCAGTCGTCATGCTCGAAACCCTCGGCCAGCGAGTGTGCCGGATGATCGTAAAGAATTCGCGGCCAGCCTTGGGCAAAGGCCGGCCGCGGAGCGCCGTGGCCGGCTAGACCCGCCGCGGCGATCTGGGTGATACGGGCCTCCTTTGGGGCTGGTGAAAAAAGCGGTCCGCATCGCCTTATAACGAAACCATACCGTTTCGTTTTATTTTGGTCAACGGCACGGCGATCATCCCCATGGGGATAGAGCGGGTGCTCACAGAATTGTCAGCGCGAGGGGCGACGGCGTCGCGTGCCCTTGGCGGCGTCCTGGACGCGGTCGGCAGGTCCCAGCGCGCCGGCCAGGAACAGCTTGATCGCCGCGCGCGTGCGCTTCTCGGCGGCCTTCGGCTCCAGCGCCGTTCCGAACGTCGCCATGCGGTGGGTGTGGCCGACGACGACGTCGAGGAACACCTCGGCTGCGATATTGGTGTCGTCGACATCGAGGGCGCCTTGCGCCACCAGATGGTCGAAGAAGCGCGCCGTGGTGGCGACCGCCTTCAGCCAGCCTTCCTCCTTGCCGAGCTTGGCGACGTCGGGGAAGTTGATGGCCTGCGCCGTCATCATGCGGCTGAAGGCGACGGCATCGGGGCCGCAGGTGAAGGTCAGCATCTCGCGTCCGATCTCGACCAGCCGCTGCTCGACCGGGATGTTCGAGGCGCTGGAGAGCTGCGTCTCCGCCGCCGCCGACAGCGGCGCAAGCCAGCGCTCGATCTCGCGCCTCAGCACGGCCGCGAACAGGCCGCGCTTGTCGCCATAGCGGGAATAGACGGTGGGCTTGCTGACCCGCGCAGCTTCCGCGACCGCATCGAGCGAGGTCGCATCGAAGCCGCGGTCCAGGAACAGGCGGGTTGCGACCTCGATCAGGCGCTGATCGCGCTCGATCGCAGCGGTCTTCGTCGGCCGGCCGCCGCGCGATTTCGGTACCTCGCGCCGTGGCGCTGCCGGTCTTGTCCTGGTCGCAGTCAATCCCATGCCCAATGATTCCTGCGCGGTCGTGATATCGGTCATTCGCTCTATATCGCGCAGGAGCGGAGGCGTCATCGCGAATCTGGCCGAATTGGCCATATCGTCAACGTGTTTCGGTATCGGCTCGTTCCGTCACGAGGGATCACGGCAGGGTCGAGGACCAGGCCTGGCCGGATGCAGCCTTCTCGTATCCGTACTGATACAGCGCCCGCATGTAGGCGGTATCGAATCCTTCCGACGGCGGGGCAGGATAGTCGCGCGCGATGTAGGAAAGATGGAAGCCCAGCCGGTTGCGCTTGGCGAAATCGTAGGTCGAGAAGATGATCGAGCGCGTCTGCGATTGGGTGATCGCCGACAGGCTGCGTGAAGCGACGTCGATGGTGCCATTGGATACCAGCTCGAAATTGCGTTCGATCTTCTTGTTGACGAGAATGTAGATGTCCATCCTCACATTGCCGGGCAGACGGCCGCTCTGGAACAGCAGAGCTTCCGGCACGGTCAGCACCGGCGCCGTCACGCCGCCGTCGACATGCATCTCCTGAAACTTGCGGCCCCCGCCTTCGGCGTCGATCATGATGGGCGGAAACACCAGGGGGATGCTGGCGGAGGCCGCCATCACGTCGCGAAACAGCTTGAGCGCCTCGGGCGTTCCGACGGCGGCAATTTTACCCATGTCCCAGATCGCGGTGCGCTGGGTGTCGAGGTCGGTCGTCACCACGAGCAGCCTGCGGCCCTTGGCGTGCTCGCGCGCGACCTGCGCCATGATCTCGGGCCCGACATAGCGCGCGACGAGCTCGCGCAGCCTGGTATTGCCGAACAGACCGGATCCGAACAGCACGCGCATGATGCTGGGATCGTTGAGGAGGCTCTCCGCGATGCCGCTGGTGTAGACCTCCTTCAGCGTGTCGTCATATTGCGGTCCGAGAAACGCGAACGGCGCGATCAGGCCGCCGGTGCTGACGCCCGAGACGACCGAGAAGGTAGGGCGGGTTCTGGCCGCGGTCCAGCCGTTGAGCACGCCGACGCCGTACGCGCCATCGGCACCGCCGCCCGACAGCGCCAGATAGGATCTCGTCGCGGTGGCGTTGTCCTTCTCGAAGCTGAATTTCGTGATGGGCTCGTCGGCATAGCGCCGCAGGCCATCGATATCGAGCACGCGCGACGTGCTGGCCTCCGCGGCGGTATAGGGCGTGCGGGGCAGGGAGGTGCAGGCGCCGAGCGCCAGGCAGCAGATCAGGACCACCAATCCGATCAGGCCGACACCAGTCTGCCTGATCCGGTCACGCGAGGAGATGGATGCGTCGGTCGAACACGAAGGGTACGGCATTGTCGGTGGCTGGCGATCACGCATCTACCGCCGCCGGCAAGTTCGCCGCGGCATCTCGTCCAGCCCAGGTTAAAAACTACACTGTATCGTTTCGTTTGGCAAGGCGCGGCACACAATCCCCATGTCGGTCGATGTCCCAGTCTGACGCACGAATCGGCGGAGCGCGGCCCGGCGGGTTGATCGGCTTGCTCCGACACGCAATAAGCACGGCCATGAATCCCGGCAATGACCTTCCCAATCACTTTGAGTTGCTCGCCACCGACGGAGCCGCGCGCACCGGGCGGCTGACCACGCCGCACGGCGTGGTGCGGACGCCGGCCTTCATGCCGGTCGGCACCGCCGGTGCCATGAAGGGCATGCACTGGCGCGAGGTGCGCGAGGCCGGCGCCGACATCGTGCTCGGCAACACCTACCATCTGATGCTGCGTCCGACCGCCGAGCGGATCGCGGGGCTCGGCGGCTTGCAGACGTTCACAGGCTGGAACGGACCGATGCTGACCGATTCCGGCGGCTTCCAGGTGATGTCGCTGGCGGATTTGCGCAAGGTCAGCGAGCACGCCGTCACGTTCCGCTCGCATATCGACGGTGCCAAGGTCGAGCTGTCGCCGGAGCGGTCGATCGAGGTGCAGCGTTTGCTCGGCTCCGACATCGCCATGCAGATGGACGAATGCGTGCGACTGCCCGCCGAGCGGGCCGACATCGAGCGCGCGATGCAATTGTCGCTGCGCTGGGCCGAGCGCTCGAAGCGCGCCTTTGCGAATGCCCCGGACGGCTACATGCTGTTCGGCATCGTGCAGGGCGGCGATGTGCCCGAGTTGCGCCATGCGAGCGCGCAGGGCCTGGTCGAGATCGGCTTCCACGGCTATGCCATCGGCGGGCTCGCCGTCGGCGAGCCGCAGGCAGTGATGCTGGCGATGATCGACGAGACCGCGCCGCTGCTGCCGAAGGAGCGGCCACGCTATCTCATGGGGGTCGGCACGCCCGACGACATCCTCGAGGCGGTGAAGCGCGGCATCGACATGTTCGACTGCGTGATGCCGACCCGCAACGGCCGGCATGGCGTCGCCTTCACGCGCTACGGCCAGGTCAATCTGCGCAACGCGCGCCATGCCGACGATCCGCGCCCGCTCGATGAAGAGAGCTCATGGCCGTCGACACGGACCTGCGCGCGCGCCTATCTGCATCATCTCGTCAAGGCAGGCGAGACGCTGGGGGCGATGCTGCTGTCCGAGATCAATGTCGCTTATTACCAGTCGCTGATGCAGGGCATCAGGGACGCGATCGCACAGGGAGATTTCGAGGAGTTCTACCAGCGTACGCGCGCGGACTGGGCGAGGGGCGATATCGCCCCGCGCTAGATCATCTGTCCAAACTCAGTTGCACGCGATCCGCCGCTTCACGGCATGCTTGGTCACGAAGCCGTAGCCGCAATTATCGCAAGTCCAGAGATAGCTGATCACGTGGTCCGACACGTAAGCAGAAGCTTCGGCGGCGACCATGGAGTCGGCGCAGACGGGACAGGTCGGCAACTCGCTGCAACGCGGATCGCGCCTTAGCGTTACGGTCGACATCACTTCAGCAACCGCTGACATCGTGGTGACCTCCCTACTTTGATACCTAAGTCTAACATAGGCAGAAGCAGTTGACGAGGTCGCAACACAAATGCGTTGGTTTTCTGCTAATTAGAGCTCACGTGATTTTGCGATGCAGCGTATTTAACATGTGCTGCATTGCCGCTTGCGTGTCGCCGCAAGCTGTCCGTAACTGCGCGAGGCCGCGACAGACGTGCAGATCGTCGCCACAGGGAGTTCATCATGGACGCAATGTCCAACACGGGTGCAGCGCACCAACCCGGCCGCGGCCGGATCTACGACTCGATCGTCGATGCCTTCGGCAACACGCCCATCGTGCGCTTGCGCCGGCTGCCCGGTATGCACGACGTGAACGCGACCATTTTGGCAAAACTTGAATATTTCAATCCTGCCGCAAGCGTCAAAGACCGCATCGGCGCCGCCATGATCATCGCGATGGAGAAGGCGGGCATCGTCAAGCCCGACACGGTGCTGATCGAGCCGACCTCCGGCAATACCGGTATTGCGCTCGCCTTCGTCGCGGCTTCGCGCGGCTACCGGCTCAAGCTGGTGATGCCGGAATCGATGTCGATTGAGCGACGCAAGATGCTGGCCTTTCTCGGTGCGGAGCTGGTGCTGACGCCGGCGGCGCAGGGCATGAAGGGCGCAATCGCGGCCGCCGAGGAGCTCTTGAAGACGACGCCGAACTCGGTGATGCCGCAGCAGTTCAAGAACCTCGCCAATCCAGAGGTGCACCGCCGTACCACCGCGGAGGAGATCTGGAACGACACAGGCGGTAACATCGACTTCTTCGTCGCCGGTGTCGGCACCGGCGGCACGATCACCGGCGTCGGCCAGGTGCTCAAGCCGCGCAAGCCGGGCTTGCGCGTTGTCGCGGTCGAGCCGGAGGAGAGCCCGGTTCTGTCGGGGGGACAGCATACTCCGCACAAAATCCAAGGCATCGGTGCCGGCTTCGTCCCCGACATCCTCGACCGCTCCGTGATCGATGAGATCGTGAAGATCAACTCGACGACGGCGATCGAGACCTCGCGGGCGCTGGCGCGGCATGAGGGCATTCCGGGCGGGATCTCCTCGGGCGCCGCGATCGCCGCTGCGCTTGAGATCGGCAAGCGGCCGGAAGCTTCCGGGAAGACCATCCTGGCGATCGTGCCGTCCTTCTCCGAGCGGTATCTTTCGACGGCTCTGTTCGAGGGGATCTAGGACATGGCGGATCAACCAAGACGGCCGCGCACGCTGGGCGATGCCAGGACCGAGGCCGAGGCGGCGTTCAAGAAGGTGACGGCGAAGGTCGCCGCAGCGCCGCCCAAGCCGAACGCTGTTCCCGGCGTCAAGGAGCAGGTCACGCTGCGCATCGATCAGGACGTGCTGGAGTTCTTCCAGGAGGGCGGTCCCGGCTGGCAGGACCGCATCAACGAGGCGCTGCGGAAAGCCGCGGGGAAGTAGGGGAGCGGTCGGCAGGCTGGGACGTCTCTGCCTCGTATCTGTATCGCAATGACGGAATGTGCGGCAGCACCGTCCTTCCTTTTTGTCTGCACGAGAATAGCAAAAGCCCGGCGCGAGCCGGGCTTTTGTGTCTGGGATCCACCTCGCGCTCAGCGGCGGAACATGCCGCCCATCATGCCGCCGACGACACCGCCGACGAAGGCCGCACCGGCAGCATCGCCGGGATTGCTGCGTGGCTGGTGAGCCGGTGCTGGCGCGCTGCTCTGAGCCGGGGCGGTGGCAGCGCGACGAGGCGGCTTCTGGCTGGTGTCGCTGGCGGTCGCCGGGGCAGCGACGATCTCCGCGAGCAGGGCCTTGTGCTGGTTCTTGTTGAGATAACCCGACGAGGGATAGCCGCGCGCGGTCTGCCAGCGCTTGAGCACGGAGCGCGTCTCGTCGTTGAATACGCCGGTCTGATTGGTGTCGAACCCTAGCGCCGTCAGTCGACGCTGCACGTCGCGGCGCTTGTTCTTGTCGAGGCCGATCTGGTCCTCGGTGACTTGCGTGGCCTCGTCAGTGAAGGTCGCAGGATCGACGCCGGCGTTGAGTGTGCGCGTGGCGGTCGAGGGGCCGCTCTTGATCGCCGCAAGCCGTGCCAGCGCCAGCGCCTTGAACTGGCCGTTCGGGTAAGCGGTGAGGTAGGCGTTGAGCTCCTCGGCCTTGTTGGACTCCTTGACCGAGCGCCAGTATTCGAGCTCGACACCGTCCGAGCTTCCGGTCGCCGCCGGCAAGATGCCGGTCGCGGTCGGGGCGGCGGCGGCGACCTGGGCGGCCGGGGCCTGATTGAGATAGACGGAGCCGGTCAGGTTGGTGTGGCCCCAGGGCAGCTGGCCTTTGCGGGTCTCTTCATTGACCTGGGCGCGCACCGAGGTCATCGCCTGCTGGATCTCGACGCCGGGCTTGGTGATGTTGTCGATCAGCGCACGGGTGAACGGGCTGTTGTTACCCTCCTGGCCGTCGAGTGCGGTCTGGCCGGGACCGGTGGCGAACGCGATCAGGGTGCCTTCGCCGGACTTCATCTCGGCAAGGCCGCTCTGGACGTTGACGCTGCGGGTCGCCGAATTCGACTTGATCTTGGCGGCGAACGGATTGTCGCGGCAGGCGTCGAGGAAGACGAGCTTGACCTTGGCATCGCCCATGGTCTGCTCGAGCGTCAGGTCGATGTTGATGGCGGCGCCGAGCTTGACGTCCATCTCCGACTTGATGTCGGCGTCGACGGGCAGCAGGTAATTGGTGCCGCTGACGGCGATGCCGTGGCCGGCATAATAGAACAGCGCGATGTCGGAGCCCTGCGCCTTGCGGCCGAAATCGAGCAGCTTCTCCGTCATCTGGTCGCGGCTGAGATTGGAGCCTTCGATCACCTCGAAGCCGACGTTGCGCAGCGTGGCCGCCATCGCTTTGGCGTCGATCGGTGGGTTCGGCAATTGCGCGACGTTCTTGTAGGAGCCGTTGCCGACCACGAAGGCGACGCGGCGGTCGGCCTTGGCGGCACTGATCGACAGCGCCATGCACATCAGCGAAGCGAGGAGGGTGAGATAGCGCATTCTGAAATCCCCAGAATCGAATTGCAGGCAGCAACAAATCGGCCACGAACCTACACGAAGTGCCCGACTTCGCGCCACCAAAACGGCAGTCCGTTGCGTTCAACCCGCTGCTGTGTGGCCGAATGTGCACGATGGAGGGTCGCTCCAACGTGATCCAAATCACACGGCCACTTGGTTTTGTCGCGCGAGGCGGCGCGAGGTTCACCTAGCCCGGGCGGGGAACCGACGAAGCGGGCTTCAAATTGAGCAGATTTCCGAATAGGATCAGCGCGGCGCCAAGCACGGTCCAGACGTCGAGCCGCTCGGAATACAACAGCCAACCGGCCGTTGCAGTCAGTGGAACCCGCAGGAAGTCCATCGGAACCACGATCGTCGCATCGGCGTAGCGCATCGCACTGGCCAGGCAATAATGTGAGAACGTGCCGCAGACGGCGATCACGCCGACCCAGGCCCAGACATAAAGCGACGGCCAGGTCCAGACCAACAGCGTCGGAATGAAGCCCGCAACCGACTGCACCACCAGCATCCAGAACAGGATCGAGAGCGCGCTTTCGGTGCGGGTCAGCGATTTGACCTGCGCCATGGAGACGCCGAATCCCATCGCCGCGCCGAGCGCGATCAACTGGCCCGGATTGATCTCTCCGGTCGCGGGTCGGACAATGACGATCACGCCGACGAGGCCGAGCACGATGGCGGCGATCTTCCACGCTGTCATCCGCTCGGACAGAAAGGTCGCCGCAAGGACGGCCGTCCAGATCGGCATGGTGAACTCGATGGCAACGACCTGGCCGATCGGGATCAGCGTCAGCGCGAAGAACCAGCCGAGCTGGGCAACATAGTGCACCAAGTTGCGGCCGACATGCTGCGGCAGGCGCGATGTCTTGAGCACCTTCAAGCCGCCGGCGCGGTAGATGATCGGTGCCAGCAACACGAAGCCGGCCAGCGACCTCACTTCCATGATCTGAAAAACATTCAGCTCGCGCGTGGTCTCGCGCCCGGCCACCGCCATGACCAGCATCAGCGACAGCCAGCCGGCCATCCACAGTGCAGCCATCATTTTCGACGGTGTGGTGCTCATCTGCGGCGGATGCGGAAGGGATGGACCAAGAAGGGGCGGCCGGTATCGGCGACCTTGCCGCCGTTTGCAACGGCCAAATCTGCGGATGCAGCGATGCTGGGCGGCATGCTAAGGCATCGGTGAAGAACGGCAAAAATCGGGAGACATTGCCCATGCGGATCTTGCAGCCGGCCGAATGGAAGAAACCGCGCGGCTTTTCCCATGGCATCGTGGTCGAAGGGCCGGGCCGGTGGGTGGTTCTCGCCGGCCAAACCGGGGGCGACGAGGCTGGCAGCTACGATCCCGACATGGCGGCCCAGGTCGCGACGGCGCTGAAGCGGATCGTCAAGCTACTGGGCGAGGCCGGCGCCGGCCCCGAGCATATCGTCCGCCTGACCTGGTACCTGACCAGCCGCGCCGAATACGAAGCGGCAGGTGCCGGCATCGGCGCGGCCTGGAAGGAAACGCTCGGGCGCAACTTCCCGCCGTCGACGCTGCTCTATATCGGAGGCCTCGTGGACGAGCGTGCCAAGGTGGAGATCGAGGTCACGGCGTTCGTGCCCGGCGCATAAAAAATCGACCCGGCGTGGTCGCCGGATCGATTGTCGCGTCGCGTGGTGTTCTACTTCGACAGCGAGATATTGGCGCCGCGGAACTGGCTGTCCGCGCGCAACGAGACACTCTGCTTGTTGCCGCTCGTCTTGAGCGACACGTTGGCGTTGAAGCCAGCGGCCGACACGACCAGCTCGTAGTGTCCGCCCGAGGCGCGTCCTTGTAGCGAGCCGGAGATGTTGCGGCTGGTCTCGGACCAACTGCCTGCAATGGCGTTGCCTTCGGCCTTGAGGTTGGCACCGAGGTTCAACTTGAACGCGTCGGTGGCGCAGGTCAGCGACATCTCCATGGTCGGTCCGATCGGAGCATATTTGGCCCGGCAGCGGAGCCGTTCGGTCGAGCCGTCATCCAGCGTGACCGTGCCACTGCCGCTCCAGCTGCCCGCCAGCGGCGCGAACGGGCCGGATTGGGCCTTGCTTTGGGTGGTGGCGGTCCCCGCCGCCAACAAGACGGCGGCAGCGATCAGCAGCCGCCGGTTCCGGGCGCGAGCCTCAATTGATTTATTGGCGCGATGCTTCCCATCGCCCGCTGCACGGTATGCCTGCAGATGCTCCATTCCACTTCCCCGATCCGGCGTTGCCGCTGAGTTGACCGTTGGCATATGCACCATTGATCGAAACTTTCACAAGTCCCCCGCTGCCGATGGTGCCGGAAACGTTAGCGCCGGGCGCGGTGATCTTGCCGTCGGCAACCGTCAGCATGGAGCTTGCGGTCGGCTCGCACGAACCGCTCTTGGTCACGATCGTGACTTGCCAATTGCCGTCATAGGGATTTTGGGCAAAGGCGGGGGCGGCGAGGGTGCCAGCGAGAACTGGGGCGGCACAGAACACCGCAATGCGACCAAAACGCATGAATTTCGTCCTTGAATGTGTCTGAGATGCTGACGCTTATTCGGACGAAATGTGACGGAAATTTGTTGCGATGCCAAAGCGAAAATTGTTCCTGTGGGAACAATGGTTTATTTGCGCTTTTGACTTCGATTTCCGAAGCAGAATCAAGGCCGCCTCACGTTAAGGGTAAACGTCGGGGACGACTCGGAAAAAGGCCTGGTTCAGAGGGGCGTGGCTCGGACGGCCGGGCTTAGGAGAGGCTCGGCGCGGAGGTCGCGAACTGTTCGTCCTGGGCTTTGGCGGGTAGCGCCTTGTGGACCTTGGCGTAATCGATCACGTCGGCCAGCAGCTTGAGCCCGAGCGGCGCCAGCGCGCGCTCCCAAAGCTCCCGTGCGGTCTCGCCCTTCTTGACGAAGCACCAGTCCTGAGCGGCGATCGCCCCGGCGTCCATGCGGTCGGCGAGATGGTAAATCGTGCCGCCGGCGATCGGGTCGCCTTCCTTGATGGTCCATTCCACCGCCGCCTTGCCGCGGTGGCGCGGCAGCAGCGACGGATGATAGCCGATCCCGCCGAGCCTTGCGGCGGCAAGCGCATCCTTGCCGATCCTGGCATGGCTGTGTGCTGTGATGATCAGATCGGTGTCCGGGGCGATCTCGGAGGCCACCACCAGCTTGGGATTGGCTTGCACCTGCACCTCGATCCCCACTGCCTTGGCCGCCGCGGCGAGGCGGTCGTCGGTATCGGCCACCACGACCCGGACGACCGAGACGCCGTGCTCCCGGAGCATGTTCAGGGTGGTCACGCCGAAATGGCGGGAGCCGACGAGGGTAATGCGCATGGGTGTCCGATCCGTCTCGCAACTGCGTCATCCCCCGATAACACGTCCGCATGCCCTGTCACCACCCGCCCCGCATTTGCCCGGGTTATCAACAATGCGCCGGGCGCCGCTGCCTGAACTGCGGGATTGCACCGTCGGGCTGTCCGGTGCTTCCATGCGGGCATGACACCGGCCGGGGAGTGGAGGCATGCGCAGCATCGGGTTTTTCGTTGTCGCGATCCTGCTGGCGGCCACTTCGGCCCAAGCTGGTGGGCCTTACCCGGCGGTCCCGCCCGAGACCGGCGTCGCACCATCAGTGGGGCCGCTCTGGGACGCCTACCGTTGCGCCCACGGCCCGGTGATCAATTTCTATCATGGCGCCTATTACGGCGAGGAGCCGCCGGCGCTCTATCGCGGCTACGCCTACCGGCCGCATTACCGTTACCGCGCCTATCGCAAATTGCCGCGCACCTATTTCTGCGTCGTCGACGCGCACATGTAGGCGGGTTCCTGTGTTTCGTTCTTAACAGAGATGCCCCGAATTAGCTGATAAGGGTGCGCCCACCCGGGGCTGGCGACATTTCAACCCGCATCCGTTTTCGAACCCGGTTGTGGCCGCTGGCGTGATCGCCGGCGGCCTTTTCAAGCCACGCGCCACGAAATCATCGGACGGTAACACGATCTCAACCAGCTTGGCGTATCGACGAATCCGTCGCGGATTTGTATTGCGTACCGCGACACCGAAATCGTCCGCCGGCGTGGGCGCGCCGCCGGGCCTTTTCGCCGGGACAGATTTCATGCCAAGCGCGATCGAGCAGATCGTCGACGCCTATGTGCGTCTGAAGAACCGCCGTGGACTCGACGAGCTGATGATGCACAGGCAGCGGCTCGCGGTCGATCTGAAGAGCCGGTCCGGCTATGATTTCAGCCTGCCGATCGGTCAGATCGACGAGGAGATCGCGATCATCGAGGCGGGGCTCAGCCGGCTCAAGGCGGACAATTCCACGATCTAGCCGTCCGTATCGCGCGTGGGCTTGGCGTTGACGCATTGTCGCAGTCCGAGCCCGGTTCATACAGGGTTCAGGCCGGCCATGCCTCAATTGCCACGTCGTTTCGTGGGACGCGAATCCTGATAGGCTTGTCCCAGTGATTTGGAGGAATCGTCATGATCGAACTTGCGCTGGCCGGCTTGCTTGCGTTTGCAACGGTGCCTGCGGAGCCGACGGCGCCCATGGTGCAGCAAGTACAGTTCAGGGGCGGCCCGGGCGGCCAATGTCCACACGGCTACGACTACAACCACTCGAATGGCCGCTGCTATCCTAACGACCGTCACGCGCCAGGCGTCTACACCGGGAGTCACGGCCCGGGCTATGGCCGCCGCGGCGGCCTGTGCCCGCATGGCTACGACTATAATTACTCGACAGGCGAGTGCTATCCGAATGGTGCGCGCGCGCCCGGCGCTTACGGTCGCCCCCAATATTACGGACAACGCGGCGGGCTCTGTCCGCACGGCTATGATTACAATTACTCGCAGGGACAGTGCTACCCGAACGGGGCACGTGCGCCGGGCCTGTATGGGCGGTAACTCACCGTCGTGCTGAAGTGGGCGCGCTCAGTCGCGCCGGCCGCCGTCGATCACCGTGAACAGCGGTCGCGCCGGCGTCGGCTCGACCAGCAATTCCTCCACCAGTGCGGTTGCCGCATCGACATATTTCCGGGTCGGCTTGTCGAGAGGGCGCTTGGCCTCGTCGTCGAGCGCGACTTTCGCGGCCTCGACCAGCTTGCGCATACGTACGGCATGGTCGTCGCCCGCGGTCAATGTCGCACGCGCCAGCGAACGCAGCACGAACAGCTCGCCCTCGAGGCGGAGCAGGCGGTCGTTTAACCTGGTCAGGACGGCGTTGAGGTCGGCCATGGCATTCGAAGCGGAGGATCCGTCCTGATCTAGCCGCGATCGGTGAACGGAGTCCAAACGAGGCCGGCGCAATTCGGCGGATCCGGCGTCACCGCAGGCGGCTTACCATTCGACGCCGGCCCAGCGTCGCCCGAACACGGGCGGTCTGGTCTTCACGGCCTGCCAGCCGAAGAAGTGGTGCTTGCCGGACCAGGCATGCACGACGCCGCTGCAGATGCCGCATTTGAAGCTGCCGCTGTGGACCTCGCCGTGCTCCTCTCTGGTCGCGGTGTAGTTCATGCCGCAACTCGCACAGGTGAATTGTTCGATCGTCCAGATGCTGTTGGCCATGATCCAGAATGCGTTTCGGTGACTACGAAACGGAAGGGTAGTCACCAGCGTTTGCGGCGGCGTAAACCGGCGCCGGGAAATCCGGTTAACCCGCGTTAGCCAAGCCGGGTTGGGGGGCGGACGATGCGGCATCCGGCAGCAGGTCGTCTTGACGCCAGATGCATTGCTGGCAATAACGGCTGGGCCCGCAAGCGCGGAAGTTGCGTTCATGCCGCAAGGAAAGCTGTGCCCGTGAAAAGCCTCCGTCAGCTGCTGACGGGCGAGGACGTCGTCCAGCTCGTGATCCGGCTCGGCCTGCTTGCCCTGCTGATCATCTGGACCTTCCTGATCATCCGCCCATTCGTGCCGATCCTGGCTTGGAGCGGCGTGCTGGCGGTCGCGTTCTATCCGGCGTTCAGCTGGGTCGCCAAGATCCTGGGCGGCCGGCCCAAAACCGCAGCAGCAATTCTGACCCTGATCACGCTGGGTATCGTCATCGGTCCGGCGACTTGGCTCGGCATCAGCGCGGTGGACGGCGTGCGTGAGCTGGCGCACCAGCTCGGCACCGGCGATCTTGTGCTGCAATCGGCCCCGGAGCAGCTCAAGACCTGGCCTCTGGTCGGCCCCTGGCTCTACGAGCTCTGGGATCAGGCCTACAACAACGTTCGGACGGCGGTGCGCGAGGTGGCACCGTATCTCCAGCCGCTGGCCGGCCCGCTGCTCTCGCTCGCGGGCGACGCCGGCCTTGGCACGCTCCAGTTTCTCGTCTCCGTGTTCGTGGCCGGCTTCCTGTTTCCGCATGGGCCGCGCCTGGTCGCGGCCGGCCGCAACTTCCTGTTTCGCATCGTGCCGGAGCAAAGCGAGCATTTCCTCTCGCTCGCCGGTGCGACCATTCGCGCGGTGGCGCAGGGCGTGATCGGCGTCGCGATCGTCCAGGCGCTGCTCGCCGGCATCGGCTTCAAGCTAGCCTCGGTGCCGAGCGCGGGCCTTCTTGCCTTCATCGTGCTGCTGCTCTCGATCGTGCAGATCGGCGCCTTCCTAGTGCTGCTGCCTGTCATCATCTGGATCTGGACCGCCAAGGACGTCACCACGGCGCTGCTGCTCACCGTGTTTCTCGTCATCGTCGGTTTCATCGATACCATGCTGAAGCCGCTGGTCATGGGACGCGGCCTGACCACCCCGACCATCGTGATCTTCGTCGGCGTGATCGGCGGCACGCTGGCCCATGGCATCGTCGGACTGTTCATCGGGCCGATCATCCTGTCGGTGGCCTGGGAAATGATGATGGCCTGGATCAGGACCGAGGACCGGGCGGAGGCGGGGAAGGGGTGACCTCGCGCCCGCCAGCGTGCGGTCTGCCCGTCATGCCGCTCCGCGATCGGGTCGGTTCGGCCTGTGATCAAGGCGCGCCGCTAACTTGTCTGTTCGACTAGACAAGTTACCATTGGGTCGATTCTGTTTTCGACAACGGCAGCAATGGCAAAGTCTTCCAAGCTGGTTGCCGCCAGGCGCGGCAAGGTATTGTTGGTCAGACGTCGGTCGGACGGCCTGTGGATGTTTCCGGGCGGCCGCAAGCGTGCGCGCGAGTCGGATAAGGACTGCCTGCGGCGGGAGATCAAGGAGGAATTGCCCAAGCTGAAGCTCGGCCGGATCAGCCTCTGGAAGGAAGTGAAGGCGAGGAACAAGCGCTCCGGCCGCAAGATGAGCGACGCGATCTTCATCGCCAAGTCCGCCAAGGGCAGGCTGGCGATCGGCGACAAGAAGGAAATCGACCGCGCCGCCTGGCACAAGCCCCGCGGCATCCGACTGACGGCGACCTCGCGCTACATCCGGGACCGCCTGTTTCCGCGCAAGCGGCGGCGAAGCTAAGCCGCTAGAGCATGATCCGGAAAAGCGTGAAGCGGTTTTCCGAAAAGACCATGCTCAAACAATAACCTAAGGCGCGATGACGGTTCATCCTCATCGCATCGCGCGTTAGTCCTCCCGCGCCGCCGATCGCATCCGTCCGGCAAATCTCCTCGACTGCGCCACCTCCGGCTCGGGTGCGGCAAGCTTCGCAGCCTGGAGCTCCCGCATCTGCTTGCGGACCTGGCGCGCGCTACGCATCGCCCGCTTGATGAAAGGATGCTGCGAGTCCTCGGCGAAGAACAGCACGATTTCGCAGCTCGGACATTGCCTGGAATAGCCGTCCTGCAACCGGTTGGCGCGATCGCGAAACACGTTCTTGCACCGCGTGCACTGAACCTGGACCGAACTCATGCGCGGATGACAATCGCTTTGAAATGGATCGTCAGCTGATCCGAAATGTCTGAAGAAAGCTTGAATGCCGGCCCTGGCTGGATGCCGCCGGACATCGCGAGCCAACAAGGGGTGTGAACCAGTTCACAAGCGCGCGGTGCAACCGCTGCTATGAAGACGTCATTGCTTGACCGATTCATTTTGAACGAAACGCCCCAGCGTGGCTCCAAGCGCTGGGGCTTTTTCGTGTCTCCATTCTTGCGCCAAGAGCCAGATCGAAAGGGATCGCGCCGCCGCCTCGAACGTTGTCGAGGAGGGGTGCGTTCGCAGGGCAAATCCCATATGCATGGCGCCGAGCTGCCGATTCGAGGGCAAGGCGGCTCGCATTCAGTTGCGGCAGTTCGAGAGCAGAAGCGGGTCCAAGTGAGGCTTTCCAGGAAGGCAAGGGTGGCCAAGAAGCCGCCGAAGAAGAGCAAAGGATCGCAGCGCGCCACGATCTCGTCTTCGTCGCCCCTCGGCATGATGGCCCTTCATCTGCTTGGACAATGGAAGCAGTCCGGACGCGGCGGCATCGTGTTTCTCGCCGAGAGCGAGAACAGGGCAGAGCGGCTCGGGAGCGTCATTCACGCGCTCGACCCCGCCTGCGAGGTGCTGGTGTTTCCGCGCCTGAACACCTTGCCGTTCGATCAGCTGGAGCCCTCGCACGAGCTCGCGGGGCGCAGGGCCTCCGTGCTGAGGCGCCTCGCGAAATCCAAGAAGCCGGTGTTTCTCGTATCGACGGCGGAAGCGGTGATGGAGCGGATGCCGCCGCCGGCCAGCCTGTCACGCCTGAGCCTGAGCTTGAAGGTGGGAGGCGCGTTCTCCGAGCACGAGCTGGAGTCCCGCCTCCAATCCCTCGGTTACGATCTCGACGATGAGCCGGACTATCCGGGCGGTGCGCTGTTCCACGGCCAGACCTTCGAGATATTTCCCGCGGGCGCGCTGGGGCCGTTCCGGATCGAGCATTCGCAGCACACGATCAAACGGATCGTGGCGTTCGACCCGCATGAGCACAGGATCATCTTCGAGACCAGGGAGCTGCTTGTCGATCCCATGTCGGAACGGCTCGGCCTTGCCGGCAAGGGCGGCAAGCGCGCGACCCTGTTCGATTATTGCGCGGGCGCCAAATGGATCGCCGATGCGAGCGTCCCCTCGCATGCCGAGGGATGGCTCGACACGATCGAGGAGGCCGCGCCCCGCAGCGAGCGCCAGCGCGAATATCTCGGGCGCAGCGATTGGAAGCGGCTCTCCAAGGGCATCAAGGTGCTGCCGCGAACGGCGCCGGTCCAGGCCATCCCCGAGTTTTCGAAGCTGACATCCTCCCGCAAGGCGCTGCGCGGCTTCGTCGAGGAGACGCGCCGGGCGGGGGCGCGGCTGATCCTCGTCGCCGCGCACGAGGACGATCTGCGCGTGATGGAGCGGATGAGCGGCGTCAAGGCGGAGCGTTGCGAAGACTGGGAGGAGGCGGCGCGCGGGCGGGGCGGCGAGGCGGCGCTGCTCGCCGATCTCGATGCCGGCTTCGTCGTGCCGGCGAAGAAGCCTCTGGTCGTGGTGACGGCGTCCGACGTGCTCGGCAGCCGCGCGCATCATCCGCAGCCGATGGCACGCGCCTGGAGCGCGGCCTTCGACCACGCCGATGCGCCGGAGCAGGGCACGGTGGTCGTTCATCTCCAGCGCGGCCTTGCCGTGCTCGACGGGCTGCAGACCGTCAACACCGGCGGCGGCGCGATGCGCGAGATGATCCGGCTGAAGTTCGCCGGCGACAATGCGGTGCTGGTGCCGCCGCCCGATCTCGCCTTGATGTGGCCTTACGCCGCCGAGCTCGGCAAGGTTTCGCTCGACAAGGCGGACGGCAGCACATGGTGGGCGCGTCGCAGCGAGGCCGAGCGCGAGATCCAGATCGCCGGCAAGGCGCTCGCCAAGCACATCAGCCAGCGCCGGCGGCGGCGCGGGGAGAAGCTGGTGCCGCCGGGATCGGCCTACGAGAAATTCGTCGCGCGCTTTCCCTACTTCACGACGATCGACCAGGCCCAGGCGATCCGGGACGTGCTGGATGATCTCGCATCCGGCCATCCGATGGACCGGGTGATCTGCGGCGATGTCGGCTTCGGCAAGACCGAGGTCGCGTTGCGCGCGGCGGCCGCGGTGGTGCTGTCGGGCAAGCAGGTGGCGGTCGCGGTGCCGACGACGGTGCTGGCCCGCCAGCACGTCGCGACGTTCCAGAAGCGCTTTGCCCCGTTCGGCATCGAGGTCGGCAACCTATCGCGCGCGACCTCGGGCGCGGCGCTGCGGGAGACCAGGGAGGGCCTGCGCAGCGGCCGGATCAAGGTCGTGATCGGCACGCAGGCGCTCACCGGCAAGGACGTCAGGTTCGACGATCTCGGCCTCGTCATCGTCGACGAGGAGCAGCATTTTGGCGCGGCGGAGAAGGCCAAGCTCGCCGGCCTCGCCAGGAACGTCCATGTGCTGATGATGAGCGCGACGCCGATCCCGCGCACGCTCGCCGCGGGCCTCGCCGGTTTCCGCGATCTCAGCGTGATCGCTTCGCCCCCGGTGCACCGGCTTCCGGTCGCAACGAGGATCGCGCCGCTGTCGGATGCGGCGATCGCCTCGGCGCTGCTGCGCGAGCAACGCCGCCACGGCCAAAGCTTCCTGATCTGCCCGCGCATCCAGGATCTCGATCCCATGCTGGCGCGGGTGCGGGCCGTGGCGCCGGACCTGCGCATCGTCTGCCTGCACGGCAGGCTGGCGGCGGACGAGATCGACGACCGCATGATGAACTTCGTCGAAGGCCATGCCGACGTCCTGCTCGCGACCAACATTGTCGAGAGCGGCCTCGACATCCCCCGCGCCAATACCATCGTGGTGTGCTGGCCGGAAAAGTTCGGCCTCGCCCAGCTGCACCAGCTGCGCGGACGGGTCGGCCGCAGCGGCATCCGTGCCTTCGCGCATCTGCTCACCGAGACCGAGTCCGGGCAATCCGAGAAGCGCCTCGCCGTGCTCGAGGAGTTCAGCCGGCCGGGCGCGGGCTTTGCCATCAGCGAGCGTGACCTCGACCTGCGCGGCGCCGGCGATTTGTTCTCGGAGCAGCAATCCGGCCACGTCCAGGTGTTCGGGCCGGTGCTCTACAGCCATTTGCTGAAGATGGCCTCGGAGAAGAGCGACGAGCAGCTGTGGGTGCCCGATCTCAACCTGCCGGTCGGGGACATGCTGCCCGAGAGCTATGTGCAGTCCGAGCCGGTGCGGCTCGAGCTCTATGCCCGCGCCGCACGATGCAACGACGAGGACGACCTCGACGACCTCGAGGAGGAAACCTCCCGCCGCTTCGGACCCTTGCCCAAGCTCGCGCGCGATTTCTTCGCCGCGGCCAAGCTCAGGATCGAATGCAAGCGACGCGGCATCATCCGCCTCGACGTCGGCCCGGAAGCTGCGGCGGTGACGTTCCTGCCCGGACGCCTGCGCAAGTCGCGGGGCAAGTCGCTGCAACGCGACGGCGACCGCGTCGTCTATCACAGCCCGATGCGCGATGCGCCGTTCGAGCGGGTGGAGGAGCTGTTCGAGCTGCTGGACGAGGGGTAGGCACATCAAGTCGCGAAAACAACCCCATGCACAGTAGCTAAGTGCTTCCGGCATAAGAAGTTTTGCGTTCGCCTCAATCGTGCCCGCGGCATGGCGTGACTGGCGGCGGCTTAACGCGTTCTCTGGGGGGCCGGCTGGCCGGCTTGCGATAGCCGGTGGTCCTGCCCAAGGCGATGTGCCGGAAGTGCTCACGGAAGGGCATCAAACCCAGCTGAACCGCTACGAACGGCCTTGGGCATCCAAGTCCTACGTTCGAAACTTCTCCGCGATGGCATCGATAGTCGCGAAGACCGGCTCAATGGAATAGCCGGCGATGAACGAAAGGGCCGAGACGGAGATTCCTTCCGGTGCGCCCTTCGTCCAGAGCACGGTGATGACGATGCCCACGATTGAACCAAGCACAACCCTGAGAAGGTGCCGCAAGCCAGAGGTGCTCGTGAAGGTGCTTTCGCGGACTTGTTCGGAGATCATTCTGACGACATACGTGCAGGCTCCGAGCATGCCGAGCAGGGCCGGCAAGAAGCACACTTTCAACATTTGAAGCCGGGTGGCAGCCTGATCTCTCCGCCTTTCGACTTCGCGCCGCGTCTCGAAATAGTTGAAGAAATTGACGAGGTTCTCCTGCAGATCCTTCATCTTCGTCTGATCGTTCAAGCCGCCTTTGTCATAACAACCATCTGACGATGATGGCGGTCGGGGGCAGTCAGGATAGACGCTGACGAACAACATCCGAAACACCGTGGCATTGGCCTTTTCATAAAGCTGGTCTGACGTCAGAAACAATTTAAGCACGTTCTCATTCAGGTCGTGGGCCCATTGTTTCGTGGCCTTTGGCAGCGACAGATCGGAGAGAGTTGTATCTGACGATATGCCGTTCGGCGTATCGATGAGAAGATTGCGGATATTTTTGACGATCATGTCGCCTTGTCTGCCCAGATCGTCGATTTCCTTGACGAGTGTATCGCCCGCAGCGGTGACAAACAGCGAAAGAGCTGTCGCGATGAGGAGCGCGAACAAGGCGTATGAAAATCGTCGCGCGCACCGCAGAGGCCACGACGATAAGTAGGTGGGTCCGATCCCCCAAAACGACGCATGGGGCTGTATCACGGAGCCTCGGAATGTATCGGCCGTGACAGGCTTCAGGTGAGAGCAAAGCCTGTCGTAAGCCGTCCAGAAGTCCGTAGCGACGGCCAATGTCCATGTGTTTGTGGCGCGCGCGTCGAGGGCGGCTTCGATCTTCGAAATGACGTCAGTCGCCAGGCCGGCCTTGTTTTCCGTGGCAAACCGAATGAGGCTGGAGCTGATATCGAGCGCAATATCTGTCTCCGGCTGGATGGCAGGCATGGTTTTGCCCTCCTGAGGCGAAAAGCGATCCGCTTCAAAAGTCATGATGGTCAAAAAAAGACGGCCGAGAAGCGTGAACCTCGCGGCCCAGGCGGCACCCCGTCATTGGCGGCGAGGAAAAGTTACCCGCTAGCTTCGCGGCCTTTTTCTCTTCGCTTTCTTTTTTGTGCTCTTGGCTCCCTTTGCCGACTTGCTCTTGGCGGCCTTCTTTGCGGGCTGCCCCTTCGACCGCTTGGTAGCCGCCTTCTTCGATCCCGCGGCGCCCTTTCGCGCAGCGTTCGCCTTGGCGCGCTTTTCCTTGGCGCGTGCTTCCTCGTCCTTGAAGACATCAGGATCCTTTGCAGCCCGCGTGGACCAGTTCAGCGCCGTGTCCGCGAAGAACATGATCCTGCGCGTGCTCTTGAAGTTTCCATCCTGGAAGAACGGCTCGATCCATTCTGCCCCCGGATCCAGCAAGGCTGCTTTCCTGGCGGCCTCTTCCTCGTTCTGTCCGGCAATGGCGGCTCGATTGGCCGTCATTCGAAAGAAGAAATGGCGGAAAATGCGATCGAACTCGGTGAGGTAGATATCGGCAACGCGCTTGTCGCCGCGGATCAGAAGCATGTTCTCGTCATTCGCAGTCAGCGAATTGCCCGAGAAGTTGGCCGAGCCCGTGCACACCAATGGGTCGTCCGACAACGGGTCGACGAGCAGGAACTTCGTGTGAACAAAGAAGACGAAGCCCTTGCCGTCCTTGCGGGCGAGCTCCTCTTCCACGAACCACTCTTCGAGCGGAAAATTCGGAATAGGAACGAGTTTCGTTCCGCCCTTTCCCGTTTCATTTTTGAAAGAGGTCTTGGTCACCTTGCCCAGCACGGAGCCGTTCGACATGATCAATCGACCGCGGCTGGCGCGTTCAGCCCGGCGAGCGTCGGCGGTCGCAGGCTTCTCGAGAAGCACAAACCGCATCGAGTCTTTTGCCTTGCCGAGCGAACGAAGCAGAATGGGATCGACCGTAAACGCAGCCGTGAACATCGACGAGGTTTGTGCATCCTCGATTCGTTTTCCGTACCAATCGAGCAGGTTGTTGGCCACCCGCGGAGAGAAGATCGCCGTGACCGGCTCTTCCGGCACGACGTTCGGCGGGTTCGGGGTGAGTGCGACCGCCGCCAGCCGTGCGGGCTTGGCGGTGGGATTGCCGGAAAGCACCTTCCAATATTCGAAGAATTTGACAGGGATGGCGCCATCTTCGCCGCTGTCGTCCGTCACGAGGTGCCCAACGTTGGTCTGCCCCATAAAGCCCGAAGGCGTGAAGTTGGTTGATCCGGTCCAGACGGATAGCGGCTTGCTCTTGTTGTCGAGCCAAACGATGAACTTGTTGTGGGGTATCGGAGGGCGCGTCCGTTCGATCAACTTGGACGCTGGCAGCTTGACCCGCTGAATCGCCTTATCGTTTTCGTTGGTCTTGTGATAGATGATGTTGACGTCGACTCCGCGTTTGATCGCTGCCTTGAGCGACTTCAACAGAGGGTCATACGTGAATTCGTAAGCGCAGACGCGCAGCTTGTCACCCGGCGGCACGGAGTTGATATAGTTTACGCATGCCTCCTGCAGGCCTCGCGACAGCCAGACGGAGTGCTTCTCCGTCACTCGAAACTCGTCGTCGACCTGGTTGTACATCTCCTCCGTCAGCTTCGTGTTTTGCAGGTCGACCGAATACGCGCGGCTGGCCACCACGCCGCGGTTGAACCAAACACCATGCTTGCCATCGTTTTCGGGCTCTGTTCGGATTTGGAACGTAATCCTGTGACGCTGCTCCATGGCTCCGGGCTCGCCATACAGCGCAATGATCGTATATTCATAGTTGATCTCGGGATCGGCCTCGTAGTCCGACCACAGGAAGCTCTGCACCGGATGCTCTAGCGTCGAGTATTTCGCGCCCTTGACCGGATTTTCGACGACGCTTTCGAAATATTTGGTGCCTTTGAGCCAGCGGGCAGGGCGGCCGCTGTGCGAAACCTGAAACGCGAAGCCGCGCAGCCCTTTTCGAGCTTCGGGCTCCATATCCAGAGCCATCAAAACAACTTGCGAGCCTGCAATGGCGCGGACGCGCAACGGTCCGTTCGCCGCCAAGATTCTGCTCATGCTTCCCTCAAAAAAAGAATATATGAAATGTCTCAACCTTATCGCGAAAATAGGTTTTGTCGAGGCTGAAGCGCGTCTTTGAGACTCTCAAATCCGGATAGATTTGGGGTTTTCGGACGGATCGGACGCTTGCCCAGCCGTCGTGGCGCTTCGTCTCGTCTTCGGGAAATCCGCGAGGATCGCCTTCCGTCGCCGCGGCGTGCCGGCCGATCCCGGTGTGCGCTGGGGCTGAATCCGTAATCGGACGGGACCGCCGAGACGGTCCGCCGGCCGCGACGCTAACCTGGAATTAATTCAAAATGCTCACAATTTGAGGCAGTTGTGTAAGGGTGCTGCGTACAAGGACGCGTCGCGAGGACGTTCCAGGGCGGCTGCCTGTTGCTCGCTCATTGGGGTCAACGCAGATGACCGCGACCATGGATACGGCCAGCTTCGCCGAGGAACTCGACGCAGTCGCGTTGGCAGATGCCGCGGCAGCGCAGCAAGCCGAAACTCCCTCCATTCCGGAGCCGATCAAGCGATCCAGCCGCAAATCGATCATGGCCTTTGCACTTTGTGCGCTGGCCATCAACGGCGCGGCGGCCGTCTACACCTCGCCGGCGGATTTTTCCTCGCTGAACGTCGCTCGCCTGGCCGAGCTGCTTCCGCGCCCGGAAGCGCCCGAGCCGAAGCCGGACCCCGTCATCGCTGCGTTGAAGGACATTCAGGCGGCGCAGCAGCAACACACCGCGTTGCTGCAGCAGAACAGCCAGACGGCGGATCAGAACTCGGCTCTGCTGCAGCAGGATTCGCTGTTGCTGCTGTCGCTACGGCAGAGCATCACCGACGAGCGGGTCGACGTGAAGAAGATCTCCTCGCAGCTGTCGACGCTGATCGCGAAGGTCGACTCGCTGCAGAATGTGATGATGTCGGACGTGACGTCGTCCGTTCGCCGAGCGAATGCGCGCTACGGACTGTCCGCCGCGATGCGCAAGCGGCTGGTGCGCGAGCCCAAGCCGCTGGGGCCTCTGGGCCCGGTGTCGATCGGAGGGGCGCCGTTGAGCGTGCCGGCTGCGGCGGCGGGGCCGGAGAGCTGAGGATGCGTCCTAGCTAGGCCGCTTTCTCCTCGAACGAAGTATAGACCCGGCCTGTGGGATCAACGACCTGAACGTCCCAGCACCCGTCCTCGACCAGCTCCCTGGCCTTTTTGAGAGCCGCGGCGAGCGAGGACCGCTTGAGATTGACGACGCCCGCCGTGTCGAAACCGTTGATTTCAAACATGCCGTTCCTCCGGTTTTGGGGAATCCTACACGTTTCCGGCGCGATGTCAGCGGGTTTGTCAAAGTTTCAGTTGCTGGGCCTTGGCCTCCAACCGTATTCCTGATGGGAAATCGTGGCAGTGATGTCGGCCTCTTTGTCTGCGGAGAGGCGCCAGGCCGCCACTCCGAAGCACAACGTCAGGACCAGGGCCGTCGCAAGCAGAAGCATCGAGACGAAATGGCTCACGCGCGTCACCAGCGGTTGGAAGCTACGAGAGAGCGACACGGGTTCCCGATTCGGAAAATACAGACGGGCTGACCTAAAGCCTGGTTTCCACATGAAGTCACACAGGACCGAAGGCGCTCACGATCCCGATCGTGATCGGGACCAGCGCGACGATCGTCCATAAGGCGGGCGAGCTGGACGACAGGCCGGCGAAAAAGATCAAGAGACCGAAGCCCACAAGGGCCGCCGAGATGGCATAGGCGAGTGCTTTTTCCATCGTTCGATCCACGAGGAAACGGGATGGATTGCGCCTGTAGGACTCACCGCCGATCGAAACGTTCCCATGCTGATCTGGATTGGCGGTGCATCGGCATCTCTGCAGCTCCGCTCAGCATGTCGACCACCACTGTGGCTCCGAACTGTCGAACACTTCGCGCTTGGCTGGATCAGTAGCCAAGTCGCGGATCAAGGCGCGTTCGGCCGCATCTTTGCGAAGTTTCTCGATCTGCGCCAGATAGTCCTTCATTGGCAACTGGCTCCGTTCTGCGCAAACGAAACGTACAAGCAATGTGCGAAAGCGAGCAGAAGTAATTGCCGATTTTTCCTAGTCTTCGGTGGCTTTGGCCTTCCCCAAAGGTCCAAGCACCTCCAGCGGCCCCGGCCTCACACCCCAAAAGCCCCCCACGGTCGGGGCCGTCACTGGCGCTGGGGGCGATTTGCGATCGTAGCGGTGACGCCTGCCTCTGAGCGTTCGCGGATGGAGGAGCCGAGTCGCATCGCACGAACTGCGACAACGGCGCGTCACTCTTCAAAGGAACTGGCTCCACGCCTCTGCATTCCTCGATTGCATGATTTTCCCACTTGTCGGTCGGCTCGGGTGACGGAGGGGCGTACATGGGCACTTTCGATCACACCGCTGTTCTGAAGCAGCGTTTCGATGAGCTTGCTTCTGGGCTTTCCGAACTGGAAGACCTGCGCTCGCGCGTAGTCGCAGCCGAGCAAATGCAAGAGAGGCATAGTCACGAGGGCAAGCCGCCCCCGAAAATTCGCAAGGGTGGCAACCCCAAATCGCGATCAGCAGAAACCGATCGGCCAAAGAGGCGCTAGGCGCGGCCCCCGGTTCACGCTCCAGAACAAGGGCCGCTCTGGAACAGCGGCCCAGCGGAGCATTGACCGCGGCTGGCTGCAGCTAATCGCCCGCGAGCGACTGCATCGCTTCCAAAAGGCGTTCAAGACCGAACGGCTTCTGGAGCATGATGCTCCCGGACACCGGACGCGGAGCGGCGTGCGTGTAGCCGGTCGCGTAGATCACAGGCATGCGCGGATTGGATTGCCTGCACTGGATGGCAACATCCCAGCCCGTCAGCGAACCTGCCAACCTGATGTCAGTGAACAAGAGATCAGGCGCGGCTTCGGCACATAGTTGAAGCGCACGCTCACCGCTGGCAGCTTGCATGACCTCGTGCCCGTGCGTCTCCAGGATGTCGACCACCACGTCTCGGATCAGGTCTTCGTCTTCGGCTACAAGAACCCGCAAGTCGTCCTCCAGTCGCGCTCTTCGTCCGCGACGTGAGGACCATGCGCAGAAAGCGTGGTGTCGGCTGGTCGGGGCCGCCTCCGCCAACTCGGCCGACGAGCCAGCGAGACTAACAAGCTAGAGCAGGGGCCTTTGTTCCTGCCCACCTGCTGAGCCGGACGGCATTTAATTTTTTGCTACCTGATTTTATTGGTGAGCGCGCTGGGGCTCGAACCCAGGACCCCGTGATTAAAAGTCACGTGCTCTACCGGCTGAGCTACGCGCTCCCATGGCCGCTGATGGCTAAGATAAGAGATCGCCATCGTGTTCGGACATTCGGAGAGGCATGTCTTGCCGCTTCGCCTAGAGATCGCGTTGCGGGGAAAACCGGCTGTTTCCGGATCATGCCGTCGGCCCGCGCTGTGTAGGGGGAGTGGCTGCGGAGGTCAATAGTGCGGGTGGTTGCCAAAGATCCCGGCAGCAGCGGGGATTTGCTCGGGCTATCCGTCGCTTAGGCCGGAATTCTCATCTCAATTGGCGGCCGGTCATCCACGCCGAAGACCTCGTGACGCTTGCGCAAGACCTTGGGCAAGAGCTTGGGCAAGAGGTCCGAACACCGGCGTGGAGCAGGATCAGCTCGTCTCCCGCCGGACCTCGCTCGGCACGGCTTGCGGCGTGCCGGTCGGGTGGGGCAGCGCGACCGGGCGCAGGCCGATCAGCTCGGCGGTGCGGATGGCGCTGTCGCGCCAGAACTGGAACGAGTTGATGCGGCTGAGCTCGAGGATGGCGATGGCGACCGCGGCGAGGAACGGCAGGCTCTGCAGCATCAGGACGCCGGCGAAGATGTAGATCTCGGTGATCTGCTTGTAGCTGTTGGTGGCGATCAGCACGCCGGCGCCGATCAGAAGGAGGGTGCCGATCACGGCTTCCCAGAACGCCTGGAACTCGATCGACATCCGGCTGAGGCCGCCCTTGGAGGTGCGGGCGAAGGCGATGTGCTCGGTGATCAGGCCCTGCGCCACCGCGCGCGACACCGTCCATTGCACGCTCATCGCAGCGATCATGGCGCCCAGCATCTGGCCGGGCTTGATGGCGACGCGGGCGCGGTACATCGACAGGAAGTGCACCAGCGAGACGATGAAGGCGCCGATGATCGGCAGCGTCAGGATCTTGTCGGGAATGGCGATGTCGGCGAAGGCGACGATCGGCACCCAGATGAGGTTGAGCAGCGCCACGACCACGCCGAGGCTTTCGGCGCCCAGCCAGTTCAGCCAGCCGAGGCTATACTCGCGCTTCTGGTCGGGGGTCAGCCGGCTCGCACCGGGCAGGAAGCGGCGCCAGTGCTTCTTGACGATCTGGAGGCCGCCATAGGCCCAGCGGTGCCGCTGCTTCTTGAAGGCTTCATAGGTATCCGGCAGCAGGCCCGCGCCGTAGCGGGTGTTGGTGTAGTGGGTGGTCCAGCCGAGCTCCTGGATGGCAAGGCCAAGATCGGAATCCTCGCAGATCGTGTCGCTCGACCAGCCGCCGGCCATGTCCATCGCGGCGCGGCGGATCAGGCACATCGTGCCGTGCACGATGATGGCGTTGGCTTCGTTGCGCTGGACCATGCCGATGTCGAAGAAGCCGGCATATTCGCCGTTCATGATGTAGTGCATGATCGACAGATCGCCGTCGCGGTGCTCCTGCGGCGCCTGCACGAGGCCGACGCGCGGGTCGGCAAAAGCAGGCACGAGGTCCTTCAGCCAATCGGGCTCGACGACATAGTCGGCATCGAGGATGCCGATGATCTCGGCATCCGCCGCAGTGCGGTCCATCGCGATCCGCAGCGCGCCGGCCTTGAAGCCCTGCACCTTCTCGGCGTTGATGAATTTGAAGCGTTCACCGAGCGCGCGGCAATGGTCCTGGATCGGCTGCCAGAAGGCGGGATCCGGCGTGTTGTTGATGATCACCACGCATTCGTAATTCGGATAGTTCAGCCGCGACAGCGCATCCAGCGTCTGCTTCAGCATCTCGACCGGCTCGAAATAAGCGGGGATGTGGATCGAGACCTTCGGGCAGTAATCCTCGGGCACGCTCTCGACCGGCTTGTGCTTCGTGATCAGCCGCTGCGGCGGCCGGCCGAAGGCGACCGCTGCGATCTCGTCGATGCGCGCCATGGCGATGAGGACCAGCGGAACAAGGAGGATCATGCCGAGCGCCAGCGCGAAGGCCGAGCCGAACAGGAAGTAGTGGCCGTTCCAATAGGCGAACACGGTCGCGGCCCAGGCGCCGACGCCGTTGGCGGTCGCCGACAGCAGGAAGGCTTGCCTCGCGGTCGCCTTTTCTATCCGCAGGATCGGCAGCGACAGCAGCACGCCGACCAGCAGCGCGATGCCCATCAGCTTCCAGTAGTCGGGGTTCTCGACCGGGCCGGTCCAGGCGAATTTCGCCTCGCCGCTGGCATTGAGGACGCCCCAATACGGACCGACGCCGCCTTCGAAGAACTTCCAGGGCCGATCGATGGCTTCGACGATGTTGTAGTCCATGCCGAGCGCTTCGGCGCGGGTGACGAAGTTGCGCAAGGTCAGCGCCTGCTGGAACGGACCTGGGTCTGCGTTGCGCAAATTATAGCCTGCGCTCGGCCAGCCGAACTCGGCGATCACGATGCGCTTGCCCGGGAACTGATTGCGCAGCAGGTTGTAGCGGTCCACGGCCTGGTCGACGGCCTGATCCGAACGGAAGTTTTCCCAATAGGGCAGCACGTGCGCGGCGATGAAGTCGACGCTGGAGGCGAGGTCCGGAAAATCGCGCCAGATGTTCCAGATTTCGCCCGTCGTCACGGGAACACGGACCGCGCTCTTGACCTTCTTGATCTTGGTGATGAGGTCCTCGACCTTCAGCTCGCCGCGGTAGATCACCTCGTTGCCGACCACGATGCCGATCACGTTGCTGTTCTTGCGGGCGAGCTCGATGGCGGCTTTGATCTCCCGCTCGTTGCGATCCTCGTCCTTGTCGATCCACGCGCCGACCGTGACCTTGAGGCCGAACTCGGCCGCGATCGGCGGCACCAGCTCGCTGCCTTCCGTCGCGGTGTAGGACCGGATCGCTCGGGTGAGGGTCGAGAGCTTCTTCAAGTCCGCGCGAATCTTGTCGGGGTCGACGTTGAGGTCGACGACATGGCCCGGTTCGAACGGCGTATAGGACAGGCTCGGCACCAGGCCCTTGAAGTCAGGCGCGGGTTCCCTGTCGCGCAGGACTCCCCAGATGCCTGCGTGGAGCGCAGACACGAGCAACAGAACGGCGGCGACAACGCGCATCGCGGCTAAACCAATAGGGGCTGAGGTGGCAGGGAAGCGGATCCGACCCCGAGATCCGACCGTGTCCGCGGCAAAGGAAGCATATCTCTGCCACGCGGTTTCACAACTGTCATGGCCTCATGTCCGTATGAGGGCATGGCCTTTTCGAACGAACGCGCGGCAGTGCCAACCGTCTCTATGGCCGATCGTTCCTGAACGGCAGCTGAAACGGGCAGACCTATTCTGGAAGTCGAGCTATTTCGCCGGGGTCGGGGACGGGCTTGCCGCGGGCGAGGGGCTCGCGGCCGGCTGCGGCTGCGCGTTAGCGGCCGGGGCTGCCGACTGGGAAGCGGCGGCCGCGGCCTGCTGCGGCTGGGCGGCCGGGTTGATCCAGCATGCGTGCACGCGGCTATCCAGGGTTTCGGCCACCTTGGGATCGATCTGGCCGCCGAAGCGGGTCAGGCAGCGGAACGCGGCCTGGATGTGGCCGCCGGGGCAGCCGAAGCGGTCATAAAGGTCGAGATGGCGGAACGCAGTATCGAGGTCATCCCGCCACATCAGCCGCACCACGCGCCGGCCGAGCCAGACGCATTCGGGATTGCCGGCCGGGCCGTTGATGACCTGGGCGGCTTCCGCGAATTCGTCGGTGCGGCGCTGATTCTGGGCGGCGTCCTTGGCGGCATCGGCGGGCTGGGCGGCCGCCTTGCCCTGGTCGGGGCCCGGCGCGCCGCTCTGGGCGAGGGCACCGCCGATACCGGTCAGAGCGAGCAGGCAGGAGACGGCCAAGGTGGCGGCGAACTGCCGCAGGACCGCATTTCGTAACTCGAACACCCGTTGCCGCATGAATTCCCCAATGTATCCGCTGGCCGTCCGCGTCAGGAGCCCCGCGGACGCGCCAGCTGATGGCGTCCAAATGGGTCTCCAATGCGGCGGAAAAGTCTTTCGGAGTCCATGACCTGTATTTCGAATTTTGTCCAGCAAAGTCACGATCCTAGATCACGGTCGAACGGCCGCAGGTAAACTCCCTGGGGGAATTCCTTGGGGGCGCAAGGGATCCATCGGGCGTGCCCCCTTGGCAGATGGCGTGCGAGAAGGTAATCGACGGCCCTTCGCGGAGGACGGAACCGATTTCTCTTCGTACGCCACTGGCGCTTCTGCTCGTCTCATTGGGTGCGATCGCTGCCGTGTGGTGGTGGCTTGCCACGCCGATCACGCTCGCGCGCGCCCCGATCGATCCCGCCGACAAGGTTCAATGCGTCTCCTACGCGCCGTTCCGCGGCGAGCAGTCGCCGCTGGACGCATGGACCCATATCGAGGCCGACCAGATTGAGCAGGATCTGCGCCAGCTCAAGGAGATCACCGGCTGCGTCCGCACCTATTCGCTGGAGAACGGGCTCGACCAGGTGCCGGCGATCGCCGCCAAGGTCGGCGGGATGAAGGTGCTGCAGGGCATCTGGCTCTCGAGCAACCGCACCAAGAATTACGAGCAGGTCGGGCTCGCCATTCGCCTCATCAAGCAATTCCCTGACGTCATCACCTCGGTCATCGTCGGCAACGAGGTGCTGCTGCGCGGTGAGATGACGACGGCGGACCTCGTCGCTCTCATCCGCCTGGTGAAGACGCAGGTCGGCGTGCCCGTCACCTATGCCGATGTGTGGGAATATTGGCTGAAGAATCGCGAGGTCTATGACGCGGTCGATTTCGTCACGATCCACATCCTGCCTTACTGGGAGGATCTCCCCATCCGGGCGAAGTTCGCCGCCGCCCATGTCGAACAGATCCGCGAGCGCATGGCGGTGGCGTTTCCCGGCAAGGAGATCCTGATCGGCGAAACCGGCTGGCCGAGCGCGGGCCGCATGCGCGACGGCGCACTGCCCTCGCGCACCAACCAGGCGCGTGTCGTCTCGGAAATCCTGAGCCTTGCGAAGGCGCAGAAGTTTCGCGTCAACCTGATCGAGTCCTACGACCAGCCTTGGAAGCGCAAGCTGGAAGGCACCGTCGGCGGCTATTGGGGCCTGTACGATTCGGTGCGCCGGACCCTGAAATATCCGCCCGGCGAGCCGATCAGCAATTTCCCGTACTGGAAATGGTACATGGGCGCCGGCATGGGGCTGTCCGTGCTGGTGTTCGCGGTCGCGCTGATCACGTTGCGCCGCCGGCCGTGGACGCCGCGCTTCCCGGCCTGGCTCGGCGTCGGCATCTCGGCGACGACCGCCGGAATCCTGCTCGGGATCGGCGCCGACAAGATGTATTACGAGAGCTACGGGATCGGCGGCTGGCTGCTCTGGGGCGCGTTGCTGCTGGCCGGCATCCTGTCCCCGATCTTCTGCGCGCAGGCGATGGTGATCGGCCGCAGCCTGCCGACCTTCCTCGACCTGCTCGGCCCGCGCGAGGGGAGGAAATGGTCGAAGCTCACCGCGGTGCTCGGCCTGACGCTGGCGGTGACGGCGGTGATCGCTTCCGCGACCGCGCTCGGCTTCGTGTTCGACCCGCGCTACAAGGATTTTCCCTACGCCGCGCTGACGATGGCGGTGGTGCCGTTCGCGCTTCTGATGCTGAACCGGCCGCAGATCGGCCAGCGTCCGATCGCCGAAGCGGTGTTCGCGGGGGTGCTGGCGCTGTCGGCCGTGTACGTGCTGTTCAACGAAGGCCGCGACAATTGGCAGTCGCTGTGGACCTGCGCGATCTATCTGTTGTTCGCCCTCACGCTGTGGCGGGCGCGGGCCGAGCAAAGCCAAGAATGAGCAGGCCGATCGCCAGGCCCGACAGCACGACATTGTAGAGCACGATGCCGAGGCCGGCGGCGATGAGGCCGACCGTGAGCAGTACGATCGAGGGCCGCATCAGGTTCAGTGTCGCCACCACCAGCGCCACGATGCCGAACACCGAATTCTTGAACAGCACGGTCGCGACCGACCGCGACTTGCAGACCAGGGTCTGAAGCCCGGCGTCGCAGGCGAGCGCGACCTGCGAAAACTCGATCGCGAGATAGCGCACGTAGAGCGCGCAGCCGACGGTGACGAAACCGACCACGAGCAGGAACTGCACCTGGTAGGGCGTGAGGCGGAAGGGCTTCTTTGTCATGGCGGCAATATGGTCGGGAAGGCGCGGCCAGGCAACAGGGCAGGCGAGGTTTCTGTTGATCTGCCCGGGCACCGTCCAGGAACACGCGAGCCTCCCGCTGGTTCTCAACATGTGTTGCCAAACACATTGCCGTCGAGGAGTGAGCCATGGACAAGCCGACGCAGGAGCAGCTCAGCGAGCTCAAGAGGCTGAGCAAGGAGGCGCGGGTTGAGGACTGGTCGGACATCGTCCGGTCCAAGGAGGAGGCGGAGATGCGCATCCGCGATCTGAAGGAAAAGGCACGCATGGAATAGGTCATCGCCTGCGCCAAGGGGATGAAAAGGGCGATCAAAGGGCATCAACGGCGATCAGGCGCGACTTTGCGTCTCCCGGCTCTGCTCCGCGAGCCGGCGCTCGTATTTTTCAGCCAAGGCGAGCAGTCGCTTCCTGATGTGGGGATCGGCGCGGTCGGCCAGTTCGCGGATCAACGCGAGTTGCTCCCGCAGAAAGTTCGCGTCCGTCATCTCCGCTCCGAATCGAGTCCGGTGCGGAGTGTGCCGTGTCAGGTTGGTCTCGTTCGTATCATTTGGTACTTGGGGGAGGCATGAAGCCGCTCACCGGCCGTGTGCGACTACCAGACTTACTTCAACCCCAGGCGACGTTCGAGCCAGCTGAGCGCAAACAGCACGAATAACGTGACTGCGATGGCGGCGCCCACCAGCAGCCAGGCGCCCAGCGCGCAGGCGATGCCAAGACCGGCAGCGATCCAGACAGTCGCCGCCGTAGTGAGGCCATGAACCGTCTTGGCCTTGACGTCGTGCAGGATGACGCCCGCACCGATGAAGCCGACGCCGCTCAGCACGCCGGTAACAATGCCTTGGACCACCCTCGAGACTGCATCCGGGTGGTCGCGCAAATTCTGAAACTCGATCACGGAAATCGAGATCAGCGCAGAGCCCAAGGCCACCAGCGCCAGGGTGCGCATGCCCACCGGCTTGTCGTTCATGTCGCGGTCGATGCCGATCACGAGGCCCGTAGCCGCCGCGACGAGTAGCCTCAGCACATCATCCAGTTCGTTCATCAAGACCCGCGTTTCTGGAGGGACGACGCTTCGCGCACGTCGGACATGGACCTGCGAACTTGCTGCCAAGCGCGGCCGAGGTCCAAGCGTCCGTTGGTCGCATGCTGGCTGCGTGCGCGCAGGGATCGAGGCGTCATGGCCGCCTGAAGAACGACGACAGCGTCGATCCCGCGGACGACGCTGCCGCCTCCGGTTTCGCCGGCGCTGGTGCCGGCTGCGCGGCGGGAGCGGGGGCGGGCTCCTCGCGCTTGGTGCGTTTTGAGGAGTAGCTGCGGCGGCGTTGCGGCTTTTCAGGCTTCGCGCTCGACACAGGCGCCGTTTCGGCTGCAGGGCCAGCGTCCTGGCTCGTCTCCGAACCCTTGCCCGGGACTCTGTCCTGAGTCTTCTCTTGCGTCTTGTCCGGACCGCCACGCATCGATAGGCGCTGGCCATCGAATACGGTGGTCTCGCAGTGTCGATTGCTCTCGGCGAGGCTCGCGCAGAATTTTGCGGCGGCGGCGGCATTGACCAGGGGGCCGGCGCCCAGGCGGAGCTGCATGCCGAGGCCGGTGTTGCCTTCCTTGATCATGATGATCGGCCGCAGCGCTGCGATCTCCGGGTTGGACTTGGTCACGCCGCGCCAGAGCGCGCGCAGGCCGTCGATCGAGTTGGCGCCGCCGAGATCGATCGCAAAGCGCGTCTGCTGAACAGCGATGGCAGGGGGGTCGTTCTCGGCTGGCTCCGGCGGCTTGGTTGCTGCTGCCACGATTTCAACCGCGGCGGGCGCCGGCTCGGCCTTCTTCTCGGCGGCCTGCTCAACCGCTTCGGGTTGAATCAGCTTCGACGCGGCCGGATCCGGCGGCGCCATCAGCGACTTGGCGGGCACCAGCGGAATCGCCGGCAACGTTGAAGTCATGGCCGGATTCTGTTGCACGAGCGAGGCGGCGGCCGCGGTCTGCGGCGGCGGGCTCGGCGGCTCCTTCAACGTTTCCTTCTGAGCGTCCTTCGGACCATCCTTTTGACCATCCTTGGCGGCTTCGCTGCGCGGCCTCTCGCTCGTCGCCGTCGAGGCGACCGGCGCGATGCTGGGAGCTGCGGCCGCGGGTGCTGCGTCCTGCGGCTTCGCGCCTGACGGCGGCGTCGCGGCTTGCTTGGCGATGGCGCCTGTCACGGAATCGAGCCCTTGCTCCAGCACCGTGACGCGCGAATACAGCCGGTCGCGGTCGCTGTTCAGCGTCTCGATCGCGGCGGCGAGCCGGCGCGCTTCGTTCTGGCTCTCCTTGGTCAGCAGCTGCAGCCGGTCGGCCTGGCGCGCGAGATCGGCGGACGCAACCTGGTCGCGGCGCCAGCCGAGCTGGGCCTGGTTGGCCATCACGGCCAAGACGACGGCGCCGACGGCCGCCACGCCCCACGAGCCCAGCCGCCACATCATGCGGCGGTCGAAGGCGCTTTCCTCGGCCAAAAGTCCGGAGAACAGCCCGCCGGTCTCCTTGGTGGAGAAGGCGTCCGCCAGTGGGTCGGAATCCTTTGCCATGAATGTTAAGCGCCCAGCCCCGTCCGGCTTCCCCGAATCAATCAGGGAACATTAACAGGAAAAGCGCACCGCACTTGAATTCCGGGCGTTTGCGGGGGTAGCAAGGCGATAGTTCCGAGGGCGTTGCCGCCCGTCCGCGCCAATTCGGCCATAGCTGTCAGGATTTCGATGACCGCCCGCTCCAGCCTTACGATCGTGCTCGCCGCCGGCGAAGGCACGCGCATGCGATCGAGCCTGCCGAAGGTGCTGCATCCGGTCGCGCACCAGTCGCTGCTCGCCCACGTGCTGGCCGCTGCACCCAAGGGAACCGGCACCTCGCTCGCGGTCGTGATCGGTCCCGATCATCAGGCGGTCGCCGACGAGGCCAAGCGCATCCGCCCCGACGCGCTGACCTTCGTGCAAGCCGAGCGGCTCGGCACCGCGCATGCGGTGCTGGCGGCGCGCGAGGCGATCGCACGCGGCGCCGACGATCTCCTGATCGCGTTCGGCGACACGCCGCTGATCTCGGCCGGGACCTTTGCGCGGCTGCGCGCGCCGCTCGCACGCGGCGCCGCCATTGCCGCGCTCGGCTTTCGCGCCGCCGATCCGACCGGCTACGGCCGCTTCATCGTCGAGGGCGACCGCCTGGTTGCGATCCGCGAGCAAGCCGACGCCAGCGCGGACGAGCGCAAGATCGATCTGTGCAATGCCGGCGTGATGGCGATCGACGGCCGCCGTGCGCTCGACATTCTCGGGCGGATCGGCAATGCCAATTCCAAGGGCGAATATTATCTGACGGATGCGGTCGAAATCGTCCGCAGGCAGGGATGGGAGTCGGTGGTGATCGAAACCAGCGAGGACGAGGTGCGCGGCATCAACACCAAGGCGCAGCTCGCCGAGGCCGAGGCCGTAATGCAGGCGCGCTTGCGCAAGGCGGCGATGGAGGCCGGCGTCACGCTGATCGCGCCGGAGACGGTGTATCTGTCCACTGACACCGTGTTCGGCAAGGACGTGACGATCGAGCCGTTCGTGGTGATCGGCCCCGGCGTGTCGATCGCGGACGGCACGGTGATCCATTCGTTCTCGCACATCGTCGAGACCACGCTCGGCAGGAAGGTCTCGATCGGACCCTATGCGCGGCTGCGTCCCGGCACCTCGCTCGGCGACGGCGCGCGCATCGGCAATTTCGTCGAGACCAAGGCGGCGACGCTGGAGGCCGGCGTCAAGGTCAACCATCTCTCCTATATCGGCGACGCCACTGTTGGCGCCAATTCCAACATCGGCGCCGGCACCATCACCTGCAACTACGACGGCTTCAAGAAGCACAAGACGGTGATCGGGCAGGGTGCCTTCGTCGGCACCAATTCCTCGCTGGTCGCCCCCGTGACGATCGGCGCCGGCGCCTATATCGGCTCGGGCTCGGTGATCACCAAGGACGTACCCGACGACGCGATGGCGCTGGAGCGCAGTCCGCAGACCATCCGGGAAGGCGGCGCGGCGCGCTATCGCGAGATGAAGACAGGCGGCAAGAAGCCGGAGACGTGAACCGCGCTATTCTTCGTCGGCGAATTCGGAGAAGATCGCGCGGGTCAGGCGCCAGCCGCGCGGCTTGGCGCGCTTCACCGGCTCGCCTTCGGGATGCTTGATGAAGACGGGCTTGTTCTCCTTGCCGCGCAGCGGCGGCGGCCAATGCGCAAGGTGCGTGCCCGTGGTCTCGCTGGCGCGCAGATGCATCGACGAGGGACCCTTGCGGTCGGATGAGCCCTTCATGGCCTGGTTCTCCTGACCAGAATCGTTGGTCAAATGTATTGACAACAAGTTAACGCGCGCGGTTTAAGGCCGGCCAATTCGACGCAGGCGAAGCAGCGGGCGCGGACCCGTGCTGTCTCAATCAGCAATAATTATTGAGTATCTGGTTCCCTGCGATTTTCGCTAAAAACCGGGCGCGTCGTTTAGGCGATTTTTCGACGATTTGGGGGATAGTGATCCGCATGTGCGGGATTGTCGGCATTCTCGGGCGCGAGCCGGTTGCAGAGCAATTGGTGGATTCGCTCAAACGGCTCGAATATCGCGGCTACGATTCCGCGGGCGTGGCCACGCTCGAAGGCAAGCAGCTGGAGCGCCGCCGCGCCGAGGGCAAGCTGAAGAATCTGGAGAAGCGGCTGGAGGCCGAGCCGCTTCTGGGCACTACCGGCATCGGTCACACCCGCTGGGCCACCCACGGCAAGCCGACAGTCAACAACGCCCACCCGCACGCGACCGAGCGCGTCGCCGTGGTCCACAACGGCATCATCGAGAATTTCCGCGAGCTGCGCGAGGAGCTCGAAAACAAGGGCACGGTGTTTCACACCGAGACCGACACCGAGATCGTGCTGCATCTCGTCGACGATTTGCTCACGCGCGGCAACAAGCCCGTGGAAGCGGTGAAGCTGACGCTGGCGCGCCTGCGCGGCGCCTTCGCGCTCGGCTTCATCTTCGCCGGCGACAACGACCTCATGATCGGCGCCCGCAACGGCCCGCCGCTGGCGATCGGCTATGGCGACGGCGAGATGTATCTCGGCTCGGACGCCATCGCCCTCGGTCCCTTCACCGACACGATCAGCTATCTCGAGGACGGCGACTGGGTGGTGCTGACCCGCAACAGCGCCGCGATCTTCGACAAGGACGGCCATGCCGCCCAGCGCGACAAGATCAGGCACGCCGCCTCGACCTCGCTGGTCGACAAGGCCAATTACCGTCACTTCATGGCCAAGGAGATCCACGAGCAGCCGGAGGTGGTCGGCCACACGCTGGCGCGCTACGTCGACATGGCAACCGAGCGCGTCGCGCTGCCGGTCGCGCTGCCGTTCGATTTCAACGACATCCGCCGCATCAACATCACCGCTTGCGGCACCGCCAGCTACGCCGGATACGTCGCCAAATACTGGTTCGAGCGCTTTGCGCGCCTGCCGGTCGAGGTCGACGTCGCCTCCGAATTCCGCTACCGCGAGGCGCCCTTGCGCAAGGGCGATCTTGCGATCTTCATCTCGCAGTCCGGCGAGACCGCCGACACGCTGGCGGCGCTGCGCTATGCCAAGGCCGAGGGCGTGCACACGATCGCGGTCGTCAACGTGCCGACCTCGACGATCGCGCGCGAGAGCGAGACGGTGCTGCAGACGCTGGCGGGACCCGAGATCGGCGTCGCCTCGACCAAGGCGTTCACGTGCCAGCTCATGGTGCTGGCAAACCTTGCGATCGCGGCCGGCAAGGCGCGCGGCGAATTGTCGGACGAGGACGAGACCAAGCTGGTCCACGGGCTCGTCGAGGTTCCGCGCCTGATGGCCGATGCGCTCACGAGCGAGCTCCAGATCGAGAAGCTGGCGCACCGGATCGCCAAGTCGCGCGACGTGCTCTATCTCGGCCGCGGCACCAGCTTCCCGTTGGCGCTCGAAGGCGCGCTGAAGCTGAAAGAGATCTCCTACATCCACGCCGAGGGCTATGCCGCCGGCGAGCTCAAGCACGGCCCGATCGCGCTGATCGACGAGACCATGCCGGTCGTCGTCATCGCACCCCACGATCGCGTGTTCGAGAAGACCGTCTCCAACATGCAGGAGGTCGCCGCGCGCGGCGGCAACATCATCCTGATGACCGATGCCAAGGGTGCGGCGGAGGCGACCGTCGAGTCCCTCGTCACCATCGTCATGCCCGATATGGCGGCAGCCTTCACGCCGATGGTCTACGCCGTCCCGGTGCAGCTGCTCGCCTATCACACGGCTGTCGTGATGGGGACCGACGTCGACCAGCCGCGCAACCTCGCGAAATCGGTGACCGTGGAATAGGCAATCGGGATATCGGTCGTAGTCTTCCAAAACCTGCTAGAAGACCTTAGCTTGTTGGTAGCGACCGACCTGGAACCCGAATGACCCCCCGCGACGACGCGCCTGCGCCTCTTGATCCCGTTCCGGAACCGCATACCGGCCTGATGGGCCGTTTCCGTAATTATTTCCTGACCGGCCTCGTGGTGACCGGGCCGATCGCAATCACGCTTTATCTCGTCTGGTGGTTCGTCACCTGGGTCGACGGCGTGGTGCGACCGTTTGTGCCGTTGGCCTATCGGCCCGAAACCTATCTTCCCTACGTCATTCCGGGCTGGGGACTGATTGTCGCATTCTTCACGCTGACGCTGGTCGGCTTCCTCGCGGCCAATCTGATCGGCCGCACGCTGGTCGATGTCGGCGAGACCTTTCTCGGCCGGATCCCCGCGGTGCGCGCGATCTATCGCGGCCTGAAGCAGGTTTTCGAGACGCTGTTCTCGGGCAAAGGCTCGAGCTTCCGGAAAGTGGGCCTGGTCGAGTTTCCGTCGCCGGGCATGTGGTCGATCGTGCTGATCTCGCAGTCGCCGAACGAGGACATCTCGCGCAGCCTGCCGGGGCAGGAGGAGCACGTCTCGGTGTTCCTGCCGTGCTCGCCGAACCCGACAACCGGCTTCTTCTTCTATGTCCCCAAGAGCAAGATCATCGAGGTCGATCTCACCGCCGAGGACGCCGCGACGCTGATCATGTCGGCCGGCGTGGTGCAGCCGGGCTCGGCGCCCGATCCGAAGAAGGCGGCCGCGCTTGCGGGGATGGCGAATGCCGCGCGTATCGCCAACGCCTCCACGCTCCGGCCCGAGCCTGCGAAGGCGGAGTAGGGCCATTCCGCCGCGGGATGGTCGCGTTCACGCCGGCGCGTTCGTCCTCTGCTAGTCTCCGGTTGAACCGAGCGCACCGCTCGGAATTCGACCTGGAGTGCACGATGTCCAAAACCATTGCGATCCTCGCGCCCGGCGCCATGGGCAGCGCGGTGGCCCGCCGCCTCAGCGAGAACGGTGCGCGCGTGCTGACGTCGCTGCAGGGACGGAGCGAGGCGACGTGCAAACGCGCCGCGGACGCCGGCATGATCGGCGCCCAGGACGACGCGATCGCGGAGGCCGACATCATCCTCTCGATCGTGCCGCCGGGCGAAGCCGTGGCGCTGGCCGAACGGCTGGCCGCGCTGATCGTCAGGCGCGAGAAGAAACCGGTCGTGGTCGATTGCAACGCCGTCAATGTCGATACCGTGCAAAGAATCGAGGAGATCATCGGCTCGGCGCAGGCGCCGTTCGTCGATGCCGGCATCATCGGCTTTCCGCCGCAGCCGGGCGGCAAGGGCCCGGCCTTCTACATGTCGGGCGAGTACGCCAAGGATGTCGCGGTGCTCAGGGATTTCGGCCTCGACGTGCGGATCGTCGAAGGCCCGGTCGGCGCAGCATCGGCGCTGAAAATGTCCTATGCCGGTATCGTCAAGGGCCTCGCCGGCATCGGCTCGGCGATGGTGATCGCGGCCACCAAGGCAGGAGCGGCCGATGCGCTCCGCGACGAGCTCGCGCTGAGCCAGCCGGCGATCCTCGCCCGGCTCGAGGTTGCGCTGCCTGACATGATCCCGAAGGCCTATCGCTGGGTTGCGGAGATGAGGGAGATTGCAGGTTTCCTGGGCTCGGATCATCCGGCGTGCCAGATCTACGAGGGCTTTGCGCGGTGGTTCGAGCACCTCGCCGAGGACGCGAAGGGAGAGGCGGCGGACGCGGAATTGATGAAGGCGTTTGCGGCGAGCATCGCGGGAACAAAATCCTGATCGCGCGCATTCTCGCTGCCTCAAAACGTCATTGCGAGCGCAGCGAAGCAATCCAGACTGCCTCCGCGGAAAGATTCTGGATTGCTTCGCTGCGCTCGCAATGACGTGGAGGGTCCGGTGCCCTTGCGTCTGTTACGAACCTTGCGGCACTGCCTCAAAGCTATCCCGCCCCGATCAGCGGGATCGCCTCGTCCCGCTCATACAGATACAGCAGGCACCGCAGCGCCTCGCCGCGCTCGCCTTTCAGCTTGGGATCCTCCTTGAGAATCTGCAGTGCCTGGTCTCTGGCCTGGGCGATCAGCTGGCCGTGCACCTCCGGGCGCGCGATGCGGTAGCCGGGCAGGCCGCTCTGGCGCACGCCGAGCACGTCGCCTTCGCCGCGCAGCTTCAGATCTTCCTCGGCGATGCGAAAACCGTCAGTGGTCTCGCGGATCACTTTCAGCCGGGCCTTCGACATTTCGCCGAGCGGCTCGCCATAGAGCAGGATGCAGGTCGAGGCCTCCGAACCGCGTCCGATGCGGCCGCGGAGCTGGTGCAGCTGGGCAAGGCCGAAGCGCTCAGCGTTCTCGATCACCATGATGGTGGCGGCGGGCACGTCGACGCCGACCTCCACGACCGTCGTCGCCACCAGCAGCCCGATCTCGTGGGCAGCGAACTGGCCCATCACGCGGTCCTTCTCGGTGCCCTTCATCTGGCCGTGGACGAGGCCGACGCGGTCGCCGAAGCGCTTTTGCAGGGTCTCGAACCGCTTGGTCGCGTTGGTGAGGTGCTCGGTACCTTCGGCTTCGGATTCCTCGACCAGCGGGCAGATCCAGTAGACCAGCTTGCCGGCTTCGAGCGCGCGGCCGACGCCTTCCATGACCTCGCTGATGCGGCTCATCGGCACGGCACGGGTATCGATCGGCTGGCGGCCGGCCGGCTTTTCGCGCAGCTCGGAAATGTCCATGTCGCCGAAATAGGTCAGCACCAGCGTGCGCGGGATCGGGGTCGCGCTCAGCACCAGCACGTCGACGGCCTCGCCCTTGGACGTCAGCGCGAGGCGCTCGCGCACGCCGAAACGGTGCTGCTCGTCGACGATGGCGAGCGCGAGATCCCTGAACACGACATCGTCCTGGATCAGCGCATGGGTGCCGACGAGGAGGTCGATCTCGCCCTCGGCGAGCTCAGCGATGATCTCGCGCCGCTCCTTGCCTTTCTCGCGGCCGGTGAGGATGGCAACGCGCATGCCAGCGCGCTCGGCAAGCGGGGCGATGGTCTTGATGTGCTGGCGCGCCAGGATCTCGGTCGGAGCCATCAGCGCGGCCTGCTTGCCGACCTCGGCGACCGCGGCGGCCGCGAGCAGCGCCACGACCGTCTTGCCGGAGCCGACGTCACCCTGCAGCAGGCGCAGCATGCGCACGGGCTGCTTGAGATCTTCGGCGATCGCGGCCGCAGCGGCGCGCTGTGACGGCGTGAGCGCGTACGGCAGGGCGTCGATGATCTTGTTGCGCAGATGGCCGTCGCCGGCATTGCGCACGCCGGCGGGGCGGCGCAGCTGCGCGCGGATCAGGGCAAGCGCGAGCTGGCCGGCCAAGAGCTCGTCGAAGGCGAGGCGCGACCAGAACGGCCTGTCGGGCAGGATGTCGGTCAGCTCGACCGGCTGGTGCACGCGATTGAGCGCTTCCGCGATCGGCGGGAAGTCGCAGCGGCGCAGCACCTCCGGGCTGATCCATTCCGGCAATGCGGGAAGCTTTTGCAGCGCCTGCGCGATCGCGCGGCGGAGCGAGCCCAGCGCGAGGCCTTCCGTCAGCGGATAGACCGGGTCGATCCCGGACAGCTTTGCGATCGCCTCCTCGTCGAGCACGCGATCGGGATGCACGATCTGCGGGATGCCGTCGTACATCTGCAGCGTGCCGGAGACGTAGCGCTTCTCCCCCATCGGCAGCAGCTTCTCGACATAGCCCGGCTTGGCGCGAAAGAAGGTCAGCACCACGTCGCCGGTGTCGTCGCTCGCGTAGACCAGATACGGCGCGCGCGAATTGCGCGGCGGCGGCGGGCGGTGGCGATCGACGGTGACCTCCAGCGTCACCATGGTTCCAACGGCTGCGTCGCGGATCTTCGGCCGCGCCCGGCGGTCGATCACCTGGCTCGGCAGATGCAGGAGCAGATCGACCAGCCGCGGCGTCTCGCTGCGGCTGAGCAGGTACTGCAGCAGCTTGTCCTGCTTCGGACCGACCCCGGGCAGGCTGGTCACGGGAGCAAACAGCGGATTGAGCAGGCTGGGGCGCATTATGGCAATCTAGCGCGGCATAGGTGCAGACTGCATCAGGGTTAGTCCTTCTGAAGTCTGTAAGCTGCCGCCCGTTTCATGGAATCAATCGCATACTGCTGCTGCTCACTTGTTGCGCGCCAATCAACCAGTTTGTCCGATAAGCCGAGACTCGTCAAAACTTCGTCTATCAAGAATTCAACGCCGAACTCCGCGACCAAGGCGGCATCGACCTGGACGTATGGCCCCTTTTCGCCATGTTGATTGATCGAGTGTTGGAGTTCAAAAAACACGACCACCCGTCCCGAGGGAAGCCGGAGACACATGCTACGAGCTGGACCCAATTGATCATCCAAGCTCTTGACCTCAGACCCAATGGACTTTGCAATTTCGGAAATGCGCACTTGAAAGCGCATAATCTCATATTCGGGGTTGGGAAACCGATAGTCGTAAACCTGTACCACGTTCGTCATCGTACAATCCTGCGTTCAGGGCAGTGCCACTGTCGCTATAGCGACAGGCGCGGTGAACCATGAAGTGCCGCGCGCACTGTCGCCAACCTACACTAATTCGCCCGGAACACTGCGCCCTTGAACCGCTTGACCGGCCGGCCCCGTTCGAGTTGATCGTGTGCCGCGTGCGCTTCGTGCCGGGCGGCGATCACGGCGAGCTCGCCTTGCAGCCTGAGCAACGCCGCCAGGCGCTCCAATGCAAGCGCCTTGTTCCGATGCTGCGATCGTTCCTCCCGCGCCACGACCGCAAGCCCACTTGGAACGTGGATGGCGCGCACGGCGCTTTCGGTCTTGTTCTGGTGCTGTCCGCCGGGGCCACCGGCACGGAACGCTTCAAAGCGAACATCTCCGGCGTTGACGGCGTTCGACGTCTCGGGCAACGCAGGAAGCTCAACGACGCCGATGAACCAGTTCTTGCGCTTGTGATGTGGCCTGAGCGGGCTCTGCGCGGTCCATTGGATTGCGCCGACCCACGGCCGCGCAAAGGCAGCCGCGCCATCGCCATGAACCACAACGAGCGAGGACGCCGGACCGTGCCTATCGGGGCTCGGCCCCTCAAGACAGTCGGTATCCAAGCCGAGTGCGGTCGCCTCTTTCACGATCGTCGCAACGGCGTTCGCGACCGCGATCCGGCATTCCGCCGGACCGCGTCCGCTGGTGAACAGGAGCCGGATCATCGGCGATGCTCCTTCCAGCGCTTGTCGCGGTTGCCGCTTGTCGCGGCGGAGGACCCGCCTTTCTTGAACGTCAGCAATGGCCGGAAGGTGGCCACCACGCGTACGAGGCCGAACTCCACGAGATCGGCGATGACGCGCTCGATGCTCTTGTAGGCGTCGGGCGCTTCCTCCGCGAGCAGGCCGCGATCGCCGCAGACGACGATGCCGCCGAACGGGTTGCGTTCCAGCCTGGCAACGTCCGACTTCTTGACCCGGACGCGGCCGTGCATGGACGCTCGGTCGTATTTGCGGCCCGCGCCGTGCGCGAGCGATGCCAGCGCTTCGGGTTGCATGTCCGCCAGAGGCTCGACCAGATATGACAGCGTTCCGCGCGACCCCGGCACCGGCACCAGTCCGCGATCGGCCGCCGCCGCGCCCTTGCGATGGAGCGCCAGCACATCGCCGGTGGCGCTGGGCCGGCTCTCGACCATGTTGTGGGCGAGGTCGCTCACCGGACGCAGAGCCGCGCGCGCGGCGGCTCCGGTCCGCTCTGCGATGATGCGGCGATTGAGCTTCGCCCATCTCACGGCGCAATCGTGGTCCGCCAGATAAGCATGTGCTGCGTCGCTGCCGATAGACAACGACTCAGATCCATCCCGCAGGACGCCTTCCAGGATCGAGAAGCCGAGGCCCCGCGAGCCCGAGTGAACCAGGACATAGGCCAGATTCCGGTCGAGGCCGGCCCGCGCCGCCGCCTCGGGCACGAGGATCTCGTCGATCGCCTGGACTTCGCAGAAATGGTTGCCGCCACCGATGCTGCCGAGCGCGGCATCGAACGGGCTTGCGCCGATGCCCGCGTCGGCCAATGCGTTTTCCACGCCACCGTCCCAGGGCTGGTCGAGCGCGTGCATGCGCTCGGCGAGATGATCGAGCCGCAGCTTGCGTGCCGCGATATCCAGCTCGAAAAGCCCCATACCGCAGCCGATGTCGGAGCCGACCAGCTGGGGATGAATCCGGTCCGACAGGATGGCGCAGCCGACGGGTCCATATTTGCCCGGATGCAGATCGGGCATGGCAGCGACCGCCCGGACTCCAGGCAGCCCGGCGACGTGTTCCAATTGTAGCGTAGCGTTGCCTTCGATCCATGAACTGGACGAGGCGAAGATGTGGATCGGCGCGCGGCCGTCCACGTTGGCAGAATTGCCCATTGAGAAGCTCTCAGCACAATAGGGGTCGTCGACACGCGCAAGGCGCGTGGTTTCCCTAACGGCCCGGCCAACGCACGCGCAGTTTAGGCGATGCCCTCGACGGGGCGGCGAGACATGAACGTCATCGAGCCTTCTCCCTGATGATCGCGCCAGGTGGCGCCGGATCGGGGCAGACACATAGCGGCGAAAGCGAGAAGCCGCAAGCCACAGGCGATGTGCTTCCGGCGACAAAAGGCTGCTGACATTTGGAGGCCCACCGCCTATATCAGCCCCGCCCGGCACGTCCGGGCTTTCTGCGTTGACTGGGATCTGAGACATGACGGGAACGACACGATCGAGCGAGGGGCTGGACGACCGCCGCAAGCGGCTTCTGTTCCGCTGCTGGCACCGCGGCACGCGTGAGATGGACCTGATCCTCGGCCGCTTCGCGGATGCCGAGATCGGCAATCTGTCCGATGGCGAGCTGAGCCAGCTCGAGACCTTGCTCGAGGTCAACGATCCCGATCTCTATGCCGCCATCACCGGCGACAAGGTGCTGCCGAAGGGCGTCGCCGGCGCGCTGTTTGCCCGCATCAAGGCGTTTCCGATCGCGGACGGCAGCGTATGAAGCAGGGCATGAAGTCTCCGGCCGAGCTGCTCGCGCCCGGCCGCGCGCTGACGCTTGCCAATGTCGCGGAGGGTGCCGAAGGCCTCGTCGTCTCCGATCTCGCGCGCGCCATCGCGGCGCGGCCGAAGAAGCCAGCCGTCAGCCTCGCCGTGGTCTGCCGCGACGGCGGGCGCATGCAGTCGCTCGAACGCGCACTTAGGTTCTTCGCGCCCGATCTGCCGGTGCTGACCTTTCCGGCCTGGGATTGCCAACCTTACGACCGCGTCTCGCCGCATGGCGGTGTTCTCGCGCAGCGCCTGACCACGCTGGCGCGGCTGGCCTCGCTCACCGGCAGCGACAAGCCGCTGATCGTGCTGACCACGGTGAACGCGGTGGTGCAGCGCGTGCCCGCGCGCGAGCTGGTCGGCGCGCAGGCGCTGTCGGTCGCGCCGGGCAACGTTGTGCCGATGGACACCGTGGTCGCCTGGCTGGAGCACAACGGCTACAACCGTTCCTCGACCGTGCGCGAGCCCGGCGAATATGCCGTGCGCGGCGGCATTCTGGACCTGTTTCCGGCCGGCCTCGAGCAGCCGGTGCGCTTCGACTTCTTCGGCGACAGCCTGGAATCGATCCGATCCTTCGACGCGGAAACCCAGCGCACGCTGCTCGATATGCGCTCGCTCGACCTCGTGCCGGTCTCGGAGTTCCAGCTCGTCACCGACACCATCCGCAGATTCCGCATGGGCTATGTCGCCGAGTTCGGCGCGCCCGAGCGCGACGATGCGCTGTATGAAGCGGTCAGCGAAGGCCGCCGCCATCCCGGCATGGAGCACTGGCTGCCGCTGTTCCAGGACCGGATGGACACGCTGTTCGACTATCTGCAAGGCGCTGCGATCGCGATCGAGCCGCAGGCCGAGGACGCCGTGCGCGAGCGCTTCAAGCAGATCCTCGATTATTACGAGGCCAGGCGCGAGGCGATGGAGCATCCCGGCGGCGGCGCCATCTACAAGCCGCTGCCGCCCGACCGGCTGTATCTGACCGAGGAGGAATGGAGCAAGCGCCTCGGCGATATCCCGCTGGCGCGGCTGACGCCGTTCTCCGTGCCGACCGATGGAACGAGCGTCGTCGATGCCGGCGCGCGCAAGGGCCGCGATTTTGCGCCGGAGCGCAACGACAGCAATGTCAACGTGTTCGAGTCCGTGGTCAGCCACGTCATGGCGCTGCAGGCTAGCCGCAAGAAGGTCGTGATCGCGCTGTGGACGGAGGGCTCGCGCGACCGCATGACTTCGATGCTGCGCGATCACAAACTCGCCCACACCACCAGCGTCAATTCCTGGCGGACGGTGCAGGCGACGCCGCGCAACGAGACCATGCTCGCGGTGCTCGGCCTCGAGAGCGGCTTCGAGACCGACGAGATCGCGCTCATCAGCGAGCAGGACATCCTCGGCGACCGCCTGGTGCGGCCGCGCAAGGCCAGCCGCAAGCTCGACAATTTCATCTCGGAGGTGACGAGCCTCACCGCCGGCGACATCGTCGTCCACGTCGACCACGGCATCGGCCGCTTCATCGGCCTGCAGACGCTGGACGTTGCCGGCGCGCCGCATGACTGCCTCGAGCTGCACTATGCCGCCGAGACGAAACTGTTCCTGCCGGTCGAGAACATCGAGCTGCTGTCGCGTTACGGCTCTGATCAAACCACGGTCGAGCTCGACCGCCTCGGTGGCTCGGGCTGGCAGACCCGAAAAGCAAAACTGAAGAACCGCATTCGCGAGATCGCGGGTGAGCTGATCAAGATCGCGGCCGAGCGCATGCTGCACGAGGCGCCGAAGCTGCCGGTGCAGCAGGGCCTCTACGACGAGTTCTGCGCACGCTTCCCCTATGACGAGACCGAAGACCAGCTGGGTGCGATCGAGTCGACGCTGAAGGATCTCGAAAAGGGCCGCCCGATGGATCGCCTGATCTGCGGCGACGTCGGCTTCGGCAAGACCGAGGTGGCGCTGCGTGCCGCCTTTGCCGTGGCACTCGACGGCAAGCAGGTCGCGGTCGTGGTGCCGACCACGCTCTTGGCACGCCAGCATTACCGGACCTTCAGCGAGCGCTTCAAAGGCTTCCCGGTCAATGTCGCGCAGGCCTCGCGCCTGATCCCGACAAAACAGCTGAACGAGGTCAAGAAGGGCATCGCCGACGGCTCGGTCGACATCGTCGTCGGCACCCATGCGCTGCTCGGCAAGGCGATCAAATTCCGCGACCTCGGCCTGCTCATCGTCGACGAGGAGCAGCATTTCGGCGTCAGCCACAAGGAGCGGCTGAAGGCGCTGCGCGCCGAGGTGCATGTGCTGACGCTGTCGGCAACCCCAATCCCGCGCACGCTGCAATTGGCGCTGACCGGCGTCCGCGAGCTCTCTATCATCGCATCGCCCCCGGTGGATCGCCTGGCGGTGCGCACCTTCGTCGCCCCGCACGATCCCCTGATGATCCGCGAGGCGCTGCTCCGCGAGCGCTATCGCGGTGGCCAGGCGTTCTACGTCGTGCCGCGCATCGACGACCTCGCCGAGGTCAAGGATTTCCTCGACAAGAACGTGCCCGAGATGAAGGTCGCGGTCGCGCACGGCCAGATGCCGCCGGCCGTGATCGAGGACATCATGACCGCGTTCTACGACGGCAAGTTCGACGTTCTGTTGTCGACCACGATCGTCGAGTCCGGCCTCGACATCCCCAACGCCAACACGCTGATCGTGCACCGCGCCGACATGTTCGGCCTTGCCCAGCTCTATCAGCTGCGCGGCCGCGTCGGCCGCTCCAAGCTGCGGGCCTACGCGCTGTTCACGCTGCCTTCGCAGCAGAAGATCACCGCGCAGGCCGAGCGCCGGCTCACCGTGCTGCAATCGCTGGAGACGCTGGGCGCCGGCTTCCAGCTCGCCTCGCACGACCTCGATATCCGCGGCGCCGGCAATTTGCTCGGCGAGGAGCAGTCCGGCCACATCAAGGAGGTCGGCTTCGAGCTCTATCAGTCGATGCTGGAGGAGGCGATCGTCAACCTCAAGGCCGGCGTGTCCGAGCCCGCCGCCGATCGCTGGTCGCCGCAGATCACCATCGGCATGCCCGTGCTGATTCCGGAGGACTATGTCAGCGATCTCTCGGTGCGGCTGTCGCTGTACCGGCGCCTTGCCGATCTCGACACCGAGGAGGAAATCGAGAATTTCGGCGCCGAGATGCGCGACCGCTTCGGCGTGCTGCCGGACGAGGTGCGCTATCTGTTCAAGGTCGCCGCGATCAAGGCGTTCTGCCGCCGGGCCAATGTCGAGAAGATCGACGCCGGCCCGAAGGGCGCCGTCATCGTCTTCCGCGACAATTCCTTCGCCTATCCCGATCGGCTCGTCACCTTCATCCGCAGCTACGGCCAGGCCGCCAAGGTACGCCCCGACATGAAAGTGGTGTTCCTGCAGGACTGGGAGACGCCCGAAGAGCGGCTCGCCGGCACGACGGAGATCATGCGGCAGCTGGCGCAGCTCGCCGAGAGCAAGAAGGCGGCGTGAGGCACCGGCTTCACCGCGTCATTGCGAGGAGCCCTTGCGACGAAGCAATCCAGAATCTTTGCGCGGAGAGAGCCTGGATTGCTTCGCGGAGCCTGTCATCGGGCCGCGCTTCGCGCGGACCCGGTGGCTCGCGATGACGGTGGTTGTTGCGATAGCGCGCGACAGCATTTACGACGCCGCCCGTGACGCGTCCGCCGACAGCCGCGCCAGCAAGGACCTTGCCGTATCCGACGGCGACAGCGAGTCCACACTGACGACCGGATCGCTGCGCATCTCGTGCTTGCCGTTCGAAGTGTGCCGCATCACCGCCGACAGGCGGCGGGCGATCATATGCGCGGTGCGGAAGTCGGTCTCGGCGAACACGACGATGACCGAGCCGTCCTTCTGCGCCGCGCCGAAATCCATCTGCCGCATCAGGCGGCTGAGGATGCGGGCGGCGTCGAGCTGAGCGCGGGGATTGTTGGGATCGAAGGCGAAACGGGCGACCGACAGGCCGCCGCCGCGGGCGAGCGTCTGCTCGACCGCCTTGGCGAAATCGCGGGCGAAGGCTTCCACCGTGAGCAGGCCGCTGCGCGGATCGAGCCAGCCGCCGGCATCGATCGAGCGCAAGGTGCGGCTCAGCTGCGCTTCCATGGCGTGCTGGCGGATCAGGGGCAGCGCGTTGGCCGCGATCCTCGGCGGCTCGCCGGTGATCAGCTCGAGATTGGGCAGGTCGTAGTTCTGGGTGAGCTGGTGGGCGGTGACGACCACGGGCAGGTTGCGGAATCGAGCGTCCTCGGTCAGCACCGTGAGGAAGGCGTCGGTCACGCGCGCGGTAAAACCCTCGGCGAGCACGACGCCGTCGAGGTCGCGGGTGTTGAGGTGTTTCGCGGCGGCCTCGATCGAAAGCGCTCCGACCACGCCGACGCGTTCGCCGAGCGCGACGGAGAGCGCAGGGTAAGCCGCGCCGCGGCCGATCAGGAGGACGGTGGCATCGCGTGTGGGATCGCCTTGCGGCAGCGCGACCTTGACTTCGGGCAGCCGGCGCAGAACCGTTGCGTGCAATGTCCGCACGCGCAGCGCGGCCCGGAGCCGCGCGATCAGCCGCTCGGGATTGCCGCCGCGCGAGGAGAAGGGCAGGGCGTTGTGCGGCAGCGCGCCCGCCGCATCCAGGGTCACGAAGGGCAGATAGGGCGATTGATCGGCAATCTTCTTTGCAAGCCGCGTCACATGCGCCTCCTGTCCGGCATGCACCGCAGCGAGAACCGCCGCCGGCTGCACCTCCTCGACCGCGCGCGTCGCGCTGGCCCAGTCGGTGTCGACGACGGGAAAGAGCCGGGCCTCGTCCAGCGCCGCCACGAAGGCGGGGCGTTTGGCATCGGACACAAACAGGATCGGGCCCGCCTGGGACATGAGAAAACTCTGATCGCGCAACAATTTGCCGCCGCAATCTAGTTTGGCCGCCTTAATGCTGCGTCAACGCAGGCGCTGAAACCGCGCCTAGACCGGCCCGGAGCGGTCGCGAAAAGCCTCGACCATCAGGGGGTTAAGCCCGAGCTCGCTGAGCGCCTCGCGGGCGCGGGCATTGTCCTGGGCGCGCCCGGCGAGCCGGTGGCCGGAGAGGCGGTCGGGCAGCGCCGTGAGCAGCGCGCCCTGGCCGAGCCGGCGCGCCCATTCCTGCAAATCGTTCGAGAGGAAGCGATAGCCGCCGACGGCCATGATGCCGGAGGGCGGCGCGGTGATGCAGATCGCGCCGCTCGGGCGGTCGAGCCGCGCGGCATAGCCGGTGTCGACATAGTCGCGCGGCGGCTGCGCCGTCAGCGGCTCGCCGACCGGCTGCGGCGGGGCGTAGGCTGCGATCGGCACCATCGCGCCGCGCAGGCCGAGCGTGCCCTTCGGCGTCAGCAGGATCTCGCCCGCGATGGAGGAGCTGGATTGCTCGCGCGGAGCGCCGTGCGGCCCCGGCATCACCGGCACCGGCATGCCGTCCTCGCCGCGGCGGGCGCCGAACAATCCGGCCTCGCCGAACAGGTAGATGTCGGTCAGCGGCGCATGCGGCGCGATCCAGGCATCGCTCGCTGCGACCTGCTCGGGCGCGCGCCACAGGCCGATGACGTTGCGCAATGTGGGCATCCGCGCCGCCAGGTCGGCATCGCCGAGCCGCAGCGCGAGCTGCGCCGGCGCGATCAGCACCTCGCATTCGTGCTCGTTGATCTGCTGTTCCAGCACGTCGTTCTCGAACGGGTGATGCAGCGCCAGGGTGCCGCCCGAGAGCAGCCACACCGCGAGCGAGGAGGCGAGCCCTGCGAACGACATCGGCGTGAACGCCGCCATCACTGTCGCGCCCTGCTTGATGTCGGCCTCGAGCGACATCGCAAGGCCGCCCGCGATCAGGCTGAAATGCGGCCGCGGCACCGGCCGGAAGCCCTCGGCCGTGACGTCGAAGGAGATCATGGCCGCCTTGCGGCCGTCCTGGATCACGGCGCGCGTGGTGCCGGGCGGGCGTGCCAGGACGTCGTCGAGCGAAGCCATGCCTTCGGGAAGGTCACTTCCGAAGCCGAACACGTGCCGGATCGAGAACGCCTCGGCCGCAGCGTGCATGGCGAGATCGGCATAGCTGACGCCGTCGACCGTGCTCATGGTGACGATGGCGCGCGCGGCGGTGCGGTTGAGCGCGGCGGTCAGTTCCGCATGGCGCCACAGCAGCGGCAGCACAGCGACGACGAGGCCGGCGCGATGGGCGGCGAGCACGGTCAGCACGAACTCGACCGTCGCAGGCAGCTGGATCGCGATCACGGAATTGGCCGGCAGGCCCGATTCGACGAAATGCGCCGACAGCGCCTCGATGGCGGTATCGACCTCGGCATAGGTCATCCGCCGCGGCTGGTGCCCGGTGATGCGCGCCTTGTTGAGCGGGTCGAGCAGGGCGGTCGCGTGCGGCTGCCGCATCAGCGTGCGCTGAAACAATGTGTCGAGCGTCGGCGATATTGCTGGCTGGTTCACGGCGTCACTTCGCTTGATGAGCTTGCGGCTGCCCCTGCGACCACCAGGTCTCCGGCAAATGACCCGAGAGCGAGGTGGTCTTGGGCCGTTCTATCCGATTCCAGCGCGCGATCCATTGCTCCGATACGTTAAACAGCGGGATTGTGTAGAAGCCCGCGATCAGGGCGCGGTCGAGCGCGCGCACCGCCGAAACGAAATCCGTATGTTCACGGGCCTCGAGCAGGGCGGCGATCATGGCATCGACGGCGGGATCCCTGGCGCCCATGTAGTTGCGGGTGCCCGGATTGTCCGCGGCCGCACTGCCCCAATAGAAATATTGCTCGTTGCCGGGTGACAGCGACTGGTCCCAGCGGTTCTGGATCATGTCGAACTCGTAGGCGAGCCGGCGCTGGTCGAATTGCACGGGATCGACCGAGCGCACGCTGGCCTCGATGCCGGCGCGCCTGAGGTCGCGCTGGAAGGCGAGCGCGATGCGCTCCTGGTCGCGCGTCGTGACCATGATCTCGAAGGTGAAGGGGTTCTTGGTCGCGCGATTGCGCAGCACGGTGCCGTCGAGATCGTAGCCGGCCTCCGACAGCAGCTTCAGCGCGGCGCGCAGCGTGGTGCGGTCGCGGCCTGATCCGTCGGTGACCGGCAGGCGGTAGCCGCCTTCCATGATGTCGGGCGGGATCCGTGCGGCGAAGGGGTTGAGCAGCTCGCGCTCGCGCGCATCCGCAGGCTTGCCATAGGCCGACAGCTCCGAGCCGGCGAAATAGCCGGCCACGCGCGAATAGAGCCCGAAGAAGTAGCTGCGGTTCACCAGCTCGAAATCGAACAGCAGCGTCAGGGCCTGCCGCACGCGGATGTCGGCGAAGACAGGACGGCGGGTGTTGAACACCAGGAACTCGGACGGCTGCGGAAGGCCGGGCTTGACGGTGTCGCGGATCACCTCGCCGCTCTTGGCGGCCGGAAAATCATAGCCGTCGTGCCAGCGCAGCGGCTCGTGCTCGACGCGGAAATCGTAGAGGCCGCGCTTGAACGCCTCGAACTGCCCGTTGGCCTCGCGAAAATAGTCGAGCCGGATCTCGTCGAAATTGTAGAGCCCGCGATTGATGGCGAGGTCGCGGCCCCAATAATCGGGACTGCGCGTGAGGGTTACGCTCGCGCCAGGCTTCACCGCGGTGACGCGATAGGGGCCCGAGCCGAGCGGCGCGGCCAACGTCGTCTCCTCGAAGGTCGCGACATCGATGGCGTGCCTCGGCAGGATCGGCATCAGGCCGAGAATCAGCGGCAGCTCGCGGTCGTTGGCGCCTGTCAGGTCGAATCGGACGGTGAGGGGATCGGGCGCTTCGGCCTTGGCGACCTTGCCGTAGTACTGCCGGTGATTGGGGCGGCCGTGGACGCGCAGCAGCTGCCAGGAGAACAGCACGTCCTCGGCCGTGACGGGCTTGCCGTCGGAGAAGCGCGCGCGGGGATCGAGGCGGAAGGTGACGAAGCTTCGCTCGTCATCGGTTTCGACGGTCCTGGCGAGCAGGCCGTAAAGCGTGAACGGCTCGTCCTGCCCGCGCGCCAGCAGGCTCTCGACCACGTAGCTGCGGACCGGCTGCACCGCCAATCCCCTCACGATGAAGGGATTGAGGCTGTCGAAGGTGCCGAGAATGCCCCAGGTCAGGCGGCCGCCCTTGGGGGCATCGGGGTTGGCGTAGGGCATGTGGCTGAAGTCCGCACGCATCGCCGGCTTGCCGTGCATGGCGATCGCATGGGCCTCCTCGGCCCCGGCAGCGCCCGCCGACAGCATCCCGGCAAGCGCAAGGACAATCGCATAGAAGCGGCGGCCGGGGCCCTCGAAGAGGCGCTGGAACATGAACATCGGCACACAGTGATTCGAGGACCGGCGGGCCTGAATCCTATCACAGGGAGTTTGATGGGGCTTTCGCACCGGACTGGCCAAAGGCGCTTGTCGGCATTGATCTTTTCGTCGGCCACGTTAAGAAGGCACCCAATCGCGCAAGAGCGTCGAGCCCGTCACTTATCCGCCTCAATTGACGGGGAGAGAGCCGCGCCCAAGGCGGCCAGGTTCGGCGCTTCGGAGCGGTTCGGGCACTTCCCGTTCAGAAAGGGTTTTCCGCAATGAATTTCCGTTACTTGGCCGCGTCCGTCCGGCCGCGCGGGCGACTTCTCGCCCTGTTGACGGCGACGGCGTTGGCCGTTCCGTTTGCCGCCGAGGCCCAGACCCCCGCGCCGGCCCCCGGCGCTCCCGCCGCGCCCAAGGCCTCTCCGGCCCCGGCCCCGAAGGCGGCTCCCAAGGCTCCGGCGCCGAAGGCTCCGGCGCCCGCAGCATCCCCGCAGGCTCCGGCACAAGGCGCCCCGCAGCAGGGCGCAGCCCAGCCCGCCGATCAGCAGATCCAGCTGATCTATGCGCCCTGGACCAAGTTCTGCCTCAAGGGCCAGGACGCCAACGCCAAGCAGGTCTGCTTCACCGGCAAGGACGGCCGCATCGAGTCGGGCCAGCCGGTCATTGCGGCCGTGATCATCGAGCCGGAAGGCGAGCCGAAGAAGATCCTGCGCGTGACGCTGCCGCTGGGCATGCAGCTCGTGCACGGCACCCGCATCATCGTCGACAGCAACGCGCCGCTGCAGCAGCCCTACGTGATCTGCTTCCAGAACGGCTGCATGTCCGACTACGAGGCCACGCCCGAGCTCATCAACAACATGAAGAAGGGCCAGAACCTCGTTGTCCAGGCGATCAACGCCAACGGCGCGCCGCTGACCCTGCCGCTGCCGCTCGCCGGCGAATTCCAGAAGGCCTATGACGGTCCGCCGACCGATCCGAAGGTGTTCGAGGAAACCCAGAAGAAGCTGCAGGAAGAGCTGCAGAAGAAGGCCGAGGAGCAACGCAAGAAGCTCGAGCAGCAGGGCACGTCGCCCGGCGCGGCTCCAGCTGGTCAGAAGTAATCGGGGGCCAAATCCCGGACGTGAAAAAGGCGCTCGGTTCGAGCGCCTTTTTTGCAGGCCGCTCGTATGCAATTCTCGACGGACGCGGTGCCGATTGTAGGGCTCCGTTCACCTCTCCCGTCGGGGAGAGGTGGAGCCGAGGCGCTGGTCGGGTCTCTGAAGCTTCTAGTTCAGGGAAGGATTGCGCGGGCGGTAGCCGCCGGCCTTGTCCTTGATGAAGATCTCGGCGACCTGGGAATGCCGGACCGGCTCGCCGGAATCGTCGGGCAACAGGTTCTGCTCGGAGACGTAGGCGACGTATTCGGACTCCGCGTTCTCCGCGAGCAGGTGATAGAACGGCTGGTCCTTGTGGGGCCGCACCTCCTCAGGGATCGACAACCACCATTCCTCGGTGTTGTTGAATTCCGGATCGATGTCGAAGATCACCCCCCGGAACGAGAAGATCCGGTGGCGAACGACCTGTCCGATCTGGAATTTGGCGGTCCGCGCTTTAATCATTCCCCGTCGATAGACCAGGATTGTGGCCGATGCTAGTGCCCATGGCTGGAATTAACCTTCGTTTCCGGGGCGGATAGCCCTCAAGCCCTCAGAAAAAACTTCAGCAATGGCCGATATCCTCAATCTGGCGCTGCCTTATTTCGGCTTGATCTTCGTCGGTTTCGCCTGCGGCAAGGTCAAGTCCATCCCGGAATCGGGGCTCGCCTGGATGAACTTCTTCCTGCTCTACGTGTCGCTGCCGGCGCTGCTGTTTGCGATCATGTCGAAGACGCCGTTTTCGGAATTGAATAACCCGCCGTTCCTGGTGGCGACGACGCTCTCGACGGTCGCGGCATTCACGCTGGCGCTGGTGGTCGGCAAGCTGCTCGGACGGCTGACGCTGCGCGAAGCGACGCTCGCGGGCCTCTCTGGCGGCTACGGCAATATCGGCTATATGGGCCCGGGCCTCGCGCTCGCGGTGCTGGGGCCGAAGGCGGCTGCGCCGACCGCGCTGATCTTTTGCTGCGACAGCATCTTCTTGTTCACGATCGTGCCGCTCTTGATCGAGCTTTCCGACCGCGACCATCCCTCGCTCGTCCATGCTTTCGGCGTCGTGCTGAAGCAGATCGTGCTCAATCCGCTGATCATGTCGGCCTGCTTCGGCGCGGCGGTGGCCGCATTGCATATCGAGCTGCCGGTCGCGCTCGACCGCACCATCACCTTCCTGCAAAACGCGGCGGCGCCGACCGCGCTGTTCGTGCTCGGCGTGACCGTGGCGCTCCGTCCGTTCGATCGGGTGCCGTGGGAGGTGCCGGGGGTGATCGCGGTCAAGCTGCTGATCCATCCGCTCGCGGCGTTCGCCCTGATGCTGGCGTTCGGCCCGTTCGCGCAGCCCTGGGCCGCCACCGCCGTGTTGATGGCCGCGCTGCCGCCGGCGCTCAACGTGTTCGTGATCGCCCGGCAGAACGATGCCTGGATCGAATCCGCCTCCGTCGCGGTGCTGCTCGGCACCTTCGCGTCGGTGGTCACGCTGACCAGCGTGATGTGGGCGATCCAGACGGGACGGCTGGCGTTTCCGTAAGGAGGCTTACCGTCGCCAGGTCGGCGTCAGGCCTTCGCGCATCGCAAAGCGGCGGAGCGGGCCGATGGCGCCGAGGAGGTGCATGCCGACGGCGCGGACCGGCTGCAGCGGCAGGAAGTCGTTGAGCAAAGAGCGGTTGGCGATGTCGATCGCAAAGGTGCGACTCAGGATGTCCGGCCGGCGGGCGCGGTCGTAGCGCGTGAGCACTTCGCTCGCCCCGGGATCCTGACCCGCTGCAATGGCGTCGTTCGCGAGCCGCGCAATGTCGGCGGCATCGCGCAGGCCGAGATTGAGGCCCTGGGCACCGATCGGCGGAACCACATGGGCGGCTTCGCCGACCAGCGCGATGCGGTCGCGGCCGAAGGATTTTGGACGTTCGATCGCGAGCGGGAACAGGTTGCGTCCGGGCTCGACCGCCATGCGTCCCAGGATCGAATGCGACTGCTTCTCGATCGCGGCCGAAAGCGCCTCGTCGCTCAAGCCGCGCAGCCGTTCGGCCTCCGCGGGTGCCGCGACCCAGACGATGCTGGAGCGGTCGCCGGGCAGGGGCACGAACACACAAGGCCCGTGCGGCGTGTGGAACTCGGTCGAGACGCTGCGATGCGGTCGGCTATGGCCGACGTTGAAGGTCAGCGCTGTCTGGTTCAGCTCGCGCCGCGTCACGGCGATGCCGGCCGCCTCGCGGCACAGCGAGTGCCGGCCGTCGGCGCCGACCACGAGGCGGGCCGAGAGAAACTGTCCGGACGCCGTGCGCAGCGCGACGTCGTCGGCTTCGATGACGACGCTTTCGGCCTCGTCGTCGAAACGGGCGAGACCGGGCAGCTCGGACGCGCGCGCTTCCAGTGCAAGCATCAGCGAGCGATTGTCGATGTTGTAGCCGAACGCGTCGAGGCCGATTTCGTGACAGGAGAAGCGCACCTCGGGGCTGCGAAACAGCCGGCCGGTGTCGTCGACGAGGCGCATGACTTCCAGCGCGGCCGCCTGGTCCCTGCAGCGCGACCAGACCTCGAGGCTTTCCAATAGATCGATGGAGGTGCCGAGCAATGCGGTGGTGCGATTGTCGGCATAGGGAACGCGGCGCGCCACCAATGCGGTCCGGGCACCGGCCTGCGCCAGGGCGATCGCCGCGGCAAGGCCGGCCGGTCCGCCGCCGATCACCGCCGCGTCATGGAGTGTCGATGCGTCTGTCATGGAACGACATTTGACACGCCGGGCGGCAAATTCAAGCCCACCTATATTTCCCTGATTTCATGGCGAATTGTGCGATCGTGCGCCGCAATGGCGGATGTGCAAACCGGTCGCATTCTGATAGCAGAAGCCATGGATATTCAGCAGGATTCCCTGAAGCCGAGACCGGCGGTCCGCGCCGCGGCCTTCTCGGTGCACATCTTCACCGCGTTCGGCGCGGCGATCGCGCTCCTGGCGATGCTGGAGGCGGTGCGCGAGCACTGGGCGGCGATGTTCCAATGGCTGGGCGTCGCCCTGATCATCGACGCGATCGATGGGCCGATCGCGCGCCGGCTCGACGTCAAGAACGTGCAGCCGAACTGGTCGGGCGACGTGCTCGATCTCGTGGTCGACTTCGTCACCTATGTCTTCGTGCCGGCCTATGCGATCGTCGCGAGCGGCATGCTGCTGCCGGTCGCGGCTCCCTTGCTGGGCATCGCCATCATCGTCACCAGCGCATTGTACTTCGCCGACCAGCGCATGAAGGCCGACGATAATCATTTCCGCGGCTTCCCGGCGCTGTGGAACGCGGCCGCGTTCTATCTGTTCCTGCTGCATTGGCCGCCGCTGTGGTCGACGCTGCTGGTCGCCGCGCTGGTTGTGCTGACCTTCGTGCCGTTCCATGTGCTTCACCCCGTCAGGGTCGTGCGGCTGCGCTGGCTGACGATGTCGCTGATCGCGATCTGGGCGGTGCTCGCCTTCTACACGCTGCAGATGGATTTTCGCGTCGGCGCCGGGGTGACCGTCGTGCTTTGCGCCATCGCGCTTTGGATCAGTTTCAGCGACGCCTTGATCCGGCTGGGGAAATCGTTCGCATGATGGCGCTTCTCGCCAGCCCGGAAGCGTGGGCCGCGCTGCTCACCTTGACGGCGCTCGAAATCGTGCTCGGCATCGACAACGTCATCTTCATCTCGGTGCTCGTCTCGCGCCTTCCCGAGAAACCGGCGCACCGCGCCCGCCAGATCGGGCTTGCGCTGGCACTGGTCTTCCGCCTCATCCTGCTCAGTCTCCTGGTCTGGCTGATCGGCCTGACCGCCCCGGTGCTCTCGATTCAGGGCTATGCCTTTTCCTGGCGCGACCTCATCCTGATCGGCGGCGGCCTCTTCCTGATCGCCAAGGCCACGCATGAGATTCACGGCGAGGTCGAATCCGATCATGATGGGAGCGAGAAGGACTCCACAGGCAGCGCCTTCTTCTGGGTGATCGTCCAGATCGTGATCATCGATATCGTGTTCTCGCTGGACTCGATCATCACCGCGATCGGCATGGCCGAGGACATCAGGATCATGATCGCGGCGGTCGTGATCGCCTGCGCGGTGATGTACGTTTCGGCGGGGCCGGTGGCGCGATTCGTCGCGGAGCATCCGACCACCAAGATGCTGGCACTGGCCTTCCTGGTGCTGATCGGCGTCGCGCTGGTTGCGGACGGATTCCACTTCCACATTCCGCGTGGCTACATCTATTTCGCGATAGCGTTCTCGGCGGCGGTGGAGTTCTTCAACGTGCTGGCCAGGCGCAACCGCCGGAAAGCCGCCAAATAGTCGCGTTGGGCCGTTCCAGTCGGCGTCGAGTTGACAAGGCGGGCGCGATGGCTTTCGCTCAGCCGCATGAAGAGGAGGTCAGGTGATGACGAAAGCCATCCGCGTGCACAAGGTCGGAGGCCCCGAAGCCCTGGTCTATGAGAGCGTCGACGTGCCGGCGCCCGGGCCCGGCGAGGTGCGCATCCGCCAGCATGCGGTCGGCCTCAACTTCATCGACGTCTATTATCGCACCGGGCTCTACAAGGCGCCGGGGCTGCCCTTCATCGCCGGCAACGAGGCCTCGGGCGAGGTCACAGCGGTCGGGCCAGGCGTCACGAATTTTCATCCCGGCGATCGCGTCGCCTACTACCACAATCTCGGCGCCTATACCGGCGAGCGCACCATCCCCTGGGAGAAGCTGGTCAAGCTGCCCGATCACATCACCTACGAGCAGGGCGCCGTGCTGATGTTGAAGGGGCTGACGGTCTGGTACCTCCTGCACAAGACCTTCAAGGTCGAGCCGCATCATCGCGTGCTGGTCCATGCCGCCGCCGGCGGCATCGGCCTGCTCGCCTGCCAATGGGCGAGGGCGCTCGGCGCGCATGTCATCGGCACGGTCGGCTCACGTGAGAAGGCCGAGCTTGCGGAGGCCAACGGTTGCGACCACGTCATCCTCTACAACGAGGAGGATTTCGTCGCGCGCGTGAAGCAGATCAGCCGCAACGAAGGCTGCGACGTCGTCTATGACGGCGTCGGCAAGGCAACCTTCCCGGGCTCGCTGGCCTGCCTGAAGCCGCGCGGCATGTTCGTCTCGTTCGGCAACGCCTCCGGCCCGGTGCCGCCGTTCGCGATCGCCGAGCTCAACAATCACGGCTCGCTGTTCGCGACGCGGCCGAAGCTCAACGACTATGTCGGCACGCGCAAGGAGCTGCTGGAGGGCGCCGACACGCTGTTCGCCGCCGTCATCAACGGCAAGCTGCACGTCCCGATCAACCACGCCTACGCGCTCAAGGACGCTGCGAGAGCGCATGTCGACCTCGAAAGCCGCAAGACCACGGGCGCGTCGATCCTGAAGCCGTAGATGGTGGTCCCGCGAGGACTCGAACCTCGAACCTCCCCGTCCGCAACGCGGTGCTCTCTCCATTGAGCTACGAAACCCTGTCACCTTCGAACTGGCTGTCGTAGGGTGGGCAAAGGCGCAACGCGCCGTGCCCACCAATTCGCAACGACTTTTTGATGGTGGGCATGCTTCGCTTTGCCCACCCTACGGCATTACGCGACGCGTCTTGCCGCGCCGGCTTTGGTCAAGATCCCGTCAAGACAATCGATCATCTCGGCGATCTCTGTCTTCGCGACGTTCAACGCCGGCATGAAGCGCAGCGTGTCGGCCTGGGGCGCGTTCAGAAGCACACCGGCCTCGAACGCCTGTGCGACGATGCCGGGCGCGATCGGCAGCTTGAGGTCCAGCGCGAGCAGAAGGCCGCGCCCCCGCACGCCGCCGAGGCCATGCCTGGCCGAGACCTTCTGTAACTCGCTTTCGAGCAGCAGGCCGGTCTCGGTGACCTGCTTCAGGAAGTCCGGCTTGCCGACCTCCTCGAGCACCGCCAGCCCCGCCGCGCACATGATCGGATTGCCGTTGAACGTGCCGCCCTGGTCGCCGTGCTCGAAACATGACGCGCGCTCGGTCGCGAGCAAGGCCGCGAGCGGCACGCCGCCGCCGATGCCCTTGCCGAGCGTCATGATGTCGGGCGCAATCCCCGTATGCTCATAATGGAAGAGCTTTCCGGTCCGGCCCATGCCGGTCTGGATCTCGTCGAAAATGAGCAAGAGGCCATGCGCCTCCGTCAGCGCGCGCAGCTCCTGCAGGAACTGATCGGTCGCCGGCCACACGCCGGATTCACCCTGGATCGGCTCGAGCATCACGGCGACGGTGTTGGCGTTGATCAGCTTTTCCACCGAGGCAATGTCGTTGAGCTTCGCCTTCTTGAAGCCGGCCACCTTCGGCTCGAACAGCGGCTCGAACGCCTTCTTGCCCGAAGCCGACATCGTCGCCAGCGTTCGGCCGTGGAAGCCGCCCTCGAAGCTGATGATCTCGAACGCGCCGCCTTTGTGCAGGCTGCCATATTTGCGCGCGAGCTTGATCGCACCCTCGTTGGCTTCCGCGCCCGAATTGGCAAAGAACACCTGATCGAACGCGCTGTTCTCGATCAGCGCCTGCGCCAGCTTGAGGCTCGGCTCGTTGTAGAAGGCCGGGCTCGGCGTCAGCAACCGCTGGGCCTGAGCTGCGAGCGCGTCGGCGATCGCGGGCGGAGAGTGGCCGAGGCAGTTCACGGCCCAGCCCTGCACGAAATCGAGATAGCGCTTGCGGCTGTCGTCCCAGAGGTAGGAGCCGGCGCCGCGGACGAACACGGTTTTCGGCCGTGCGGTGATGTCCATCAGCGCGTCATACGGATGCGTGGTCATGTCGTACTCCTCTGGAGGCGGGGTGGAAAAAGGGACGTAAAAGCAGAAAGGCCGCACCTTGCGGGTGCGGCCTTTCTCGAAAACTGGCTGAATTCAGTGGTTCAGCGGCATCCTCGGACATGGCGCACCCTCTCGTCGTCGCGGGAGCGACGGCGGAGCATTTCGGTGCGCTGGTTGGTCCGGCCGTTGATCATGGGGCGCGTCCCTACAGCCGAACGGCAGGACTTGTCAAGCAGGCTTTTCAGGATGCACGCCGAGCGTGCGTCGGTCAGGTCGGGTGAGCGGCTTCCTCGGCCTCGTCGCCGCCCCAATCCGCTTCCGCAATCGCGGTGTCCATCAGCTCGCCGCGCAGTAGCTTGAGCGGAGAATTCCAGTACAGCGCGATGTTGTGGAAGGGGTCGGTCAGCACCTTGAACACCCAGACCAGGCCCGTCGTGACGTCGCGGGTAACGAAGAGCTGCAGCATGCGCACAAGTCCGCCGCCGATGCCGATGGCGAGCCAGAGCGCGCCGACATGCCGGACGAAATCGAGGCGGGACGCCGGCGCATCGAACAATCCGAACAGCGTCGGAAAAGCGAGCAGCGCGAGCGGCGCACTGCCCCAGACCAGCAGCAGCACGATCTTGCGGGCCTGGTTGTAGCCGACCTTGATCGATTCCTTGTAGTCGTTACTGACGTCGTTGACGGCGTCATAGCCGTTCGGCTCGAAGAAGAAATGCCCGGTCTGCCGTGTCAGCATCGCGAGCCAGCCGACGATGCCGGCGAGCGCGGGGGCCTTGAACAGCAGGGCGTAGCAGCCGAGGAAGATGACGGCGCTGATCAGGTGCAGCGTCTGGTTGACCGTGCTCTGGTGGTAGAAGCGGTAATCGTCGAAGCGCTGCGTGCGCAGCATGTCCGAGAGGCGGCTCATCCTCGTTCCTCGCTCGCGTTGAAAACGCGAGCAGAGTTAGGCCGAGTCCGTGACCGCTGCGTGAATGCATTATAGTGTCATATTCCCGCGTGACGATTACTCGACGTCGTAATGCGAGAACACGTCGGCGATGCCGGCATTGATTGCCTTGGCGGCCGCGATGTCGCGCTCGGCGCCTTCGCTGTCACCCTTCTTGCGCTTTGCCAGTCCGCGGCCGTAGAGCGAGCCGTCGAGCCCCGGCTTGATGCTCAGCGCGGCATCGTAATCGGCGATCGCCGCCTCGATGTTACCGAGCTTGAGATGGGCGAGGGCGCGGCTGTCCAGCGTGTAGGCATCGTTGGGAACCATCTTGAGCGACTGCTCGCAATCGGCCAGCGCCTCCTGCAGGCGGCCGACGATCGCGCGGGTGAAGCAGCGCGAGTTGAACACGTCCGCACGGCTCGCATTCGCCCTGATGGAACGGTCGTAATCGTCGAGCGCCAGCGCATAATCGTGCGTATCGAAATACATGTTCGCGCGCGCATAGAAGTCGCGATCGTTGTCCGGACTGAGATCGACCGACCTGGCGAAATCGGCCAGCGCTCGGGGGCGGTCGCCCCGGTCGCGATGGATGCGGGCGCGGTTGCCGTAGGCCGGCCCGTAGTTCGGGTCGAACTTGATCGACAGATCGAAGTCCGCAAGTGCGCGCGCCTGGTCGCCGCGATTGCTGTAGGCGGTGCCGCGATTGAAGTAAGCGAGCGCGAATTTCGGATCGAGCTTGATGGCCTGATCGTAGTCGGTCATCGCGACCTCGTACGCCCCCTTGTGAATGTAGGAATTACCGCGGTTGTTGAAATAGCGCGGGTCACGGGGGTTCAGCCGAATGGCGCGCGTGTAGTCGGCAATGGCGCGGTCGGCGTCGCCGAGATCGTCATAGGCGATGCCGCGATTGTACAGGAGGTCGGGATCCCTGGCACCGAGGTCGATGGCGCGGCTGAAGTCCGCGACGGCGCGCTCGGCCTCGCCGCGCCGCCGAAACATTTCCCCGCGATTGGCGAGCGCATGCACGTCGTCGGGATTGGCTTTGAGCAGGGCCGAGCAGCCGGCGAAACGCCGGTCGTCGCTGCCTCTACCATCGTCGGCAAAGCACCATTGGCGGGCCTGCGCGGCCGAAGGCGATCGCGCGTCGGCGGCGGCCGGCAGTGCGAGCAGGGCCGTCGTCAGGCCAATTGCGAACAGCTTGAGGAGAATCCCTGACGTTTCATCGTGTTTCATTGTTTTGCCGCGTCGAAACCATTGCGCCTCTAGCGCGTTTGTGATCGAAGGACGCGACTTGGTTCGAACCGAAAGCATCACCGCCCAGACCAAGAAGGCGGGACCAACCAGATAGCTCAAAGCCTTGTCCGAGACGCCCTATCCGATCGACCTCGACAGCATTCGCGGCGCGTTTCCGCCCGGCATCGAGGCGCCGCCGCTGCTGGTCGACTTTGCCGCCTGGCTCGAGGGGCGTCCCTGGGGCAGCGTCGGCTGCTTCTCGCTAGAGGGCCAATTCTCCGACTCCGCGCCGATCGTCGACGGCAGTCCCTTGCGCGACAGGTTCTCGCTGTTCATGCGCCTGCCTGACGGCTCGGTCGTCGGCGGCTGGTATGGCGCGGGTCTCGATCGCGACAATCCGCCGATCGTCGGTCTGGGCTCCGAGGGCGATTACGAGCTGCTGGCGCCGAGCCTCGATGCGCTGCTGACGAGGCTGACGTCGCAGCAATTCGACAGGGCCTGGAGCGATCTGAAGCCGCATGACGATGTCGAGCCTCAGACCGTCGAACTTGCGCAATGGCTCGCCGGACAGCCCGCTGGCGACAAGGGGTCGTGTGACGACGGGCCCCCGGAACTGCCCGACTTCCGCGGCTTCATGGAAAAATGGAGCCGGAACCGCGAGGACTATTGGGCTAACCACCGCATGATGGCCGAACTCGGCTGGCGGCTGGCCGCCCATCTGCCCAAGGGCAAGAATGCCTGGGATGATACGCGTTTCGAGGTCGCGATCGTCGGCAAGCAATACCAGGCGCGAATTCTCAAGCACGGACCGCAGCCGTTCGAGGAAGCTGCATCGATCGAATCCCTGCTGCGAGAGCTGCGCGAACAGATGTGGAAGGCTCAGCCCGAGCTCGGGTTGTGGTATGCGATGAGGTTCGGCCTCTACGCCGACGGCCGCGTCATGCCGAGCTTCGAATACGATAGGCGCCCGACCATCGACGGCGAACCGGCCTTGCTTGCCGAGGCAAAAGCCGATCTCGCCCGCGCTCCGCGCCCGGAGCGCTGGGTGCCGAAATGGCTGGCGGAAGCCTGAAGCCTGAAGCCTGAAACGCTGCGCTGCTTGCAGCCGGTGCGCCGAAAACTTCTGCTATCGTGCTGTCTTCACCGCGCGGGAACGGCATCTTCGATGCCGATTGCGATCCCCCTTGACTTAGAGTGCGCTCGAAGGGGTATCTGTAGGTGCGTCAGTACGAGAACGGGCACTCATGAAGATCGGCGACCTCGCAAAGCGAACCGGCTTGTCGGCTCACACGCTGCGCTATTACGAGCGCATCGGGCTGCTGCCATACGCAGACCGGGATCGTTCCGGCCAGCGCGACTTTGACGCATCGATCCTCACATGGATCACATTCATCGGTCGGCTCAAGACCACGGGAATGCCGATCCGGGACATGTTGCGTTATGCGGCGTTGCGTGATGAAGGCGAAGCCACCGGGGCAGCCCGACGGCAGATGCTGGAAATCCACCGGGAACGGGTCCGCGCACAGCTTGCCGAACTCAGCGAATGCCTGCTCGTCCTTGATACCAAGATCGCCGGCTATGCCAGCGATGAACAAAGGACGAAGGAAAATGACGCACGCCCAACCACAAGCCGAAAGCCGCTTCGACCGCGGCCAGCGGGCCCTGTCGCGCATTGACGGCACAGCCGGCGAAAAGGTGGTCGCCTCACTCGCCGACATCGCTCCGGATTTCGCACGATACGTGATCGAATTTCCCTTCGGCGACATTTACAGCCGCCCGGACCTCGGCCTGCGCGATCGAGAGATCGCGACGATCGCCGCGTTGACGGCGATCGGAAATGCCGCGCCTCAGCTGAAAGTGCATATCGAGGCGGGCCTGAATGTCGGGCTGTCCCGCGACGAGATCGTGGAGATCATCATGCAGATGGCGGTGTATGCGGGCTTCCCGGCCGCTGTGAACGGGCTGTTCGCAGCCAAGGAGGTGTTTTCCGCGCAGGATGGACGGAAGGCGTCGGGAGAAGCGATATGACGAACCAGAGCGCAAGGTGCCGAACTGGCTTGTGGAAGCCTGATCGCGCCTTCGCGCTTGCGTCCGACGCGCGCTTGGCGATGCTGCTTCGGGCAGCTCGGCGGCATCAGGGGTGAATTTGCATTTCAGCGCGGACGGCATTTATCGGGCGACGTTAAGCTGAAGATGGTTCGTCTCTTCCTGACCAAGGCCGTCTATGTCAAACTTCCGCGCTGTGGCGGCTGAAGCGCGGCCGACCACGAGCGTCGGTGCGCGAATGAGCCATGAATCGTGACCACACTGCGAGAGATTGAAGATGCCGATCTCGAGGCGATGGCCGACGCCTTGATTGAAATGCAGGCGTACTATCGCGCCCCTTGTCCACCGCGCGATGCGATCATCGCCGGGTTGAACTCAAGCCCTGCAGGATCACGTATCCTGCTGGCCTATGAGCACGACAAGCTCGCCGGCTTTGCCTGCTTTAGCGCCATCTATCCTGGGCCCGGTCTGACCCCGGGTCTCTTTTTGAAGGAACTCTTTGTGCGCGAGAATTGGCGCGGAAGCGGCCTGGGCAAAAAGCTGATGTCACGCCTGGCCGTCATCGCACGGCAGGACGGGCATGGTCGCATCGATTGGACGGCCGATGCTGACGATCTGAGGCTTCAGCGCTTCTACGGGATGCTCGGCGGGCAGGCGCTACCGGCGAAACTGTTTTTCCGGATCACCGGCGCAGAGCTGACCGCGTTGGCTGACAAAGCCTGACGGCGCCCACCCGTCAGGCGGGCTGAGGACCTCAGAATCCCGCGACGCTGCCATGAAGGTCGTACGCGTCGGCGCGCTCGATCTTGGCGGTGACGATCTCGCCGACTCGGAGCGGGCGGCGGCTCGTCAAGTACACCGCACCGTCGATCTCGGGCGCATCGGCCTTGGAGCGCCCCTTGGCGACGGTCGGGCCGACCTCGTCGATGATGACCTGCTGCCGCGTGCCGACCTTGCGTTTCAGCCGGCGCGCCGAGATCTTCTGCTGCCGGGCCATCAGCGCGTTGTAGCGCTCCTGCTTGACCTCTTCAGGCACGGGGTTCTCGATCGCGTTCGAGGTGGCGCCGGCGACCGGCTCGTATTTGAAGCAGCCGACGCGGTCGATCTCGGCCTCGTCGAGCCAGTCGAGCAGATAGGCGAAATCGGCATCGGTCTCGCCGGGGAAGCCGACGATGAAGGTCGAGCGCAAGGCGAGGTCGGGACATTCCTCGCGCCAGCGCTTGATCCGCGCCAGCGTCTTGTCCTGCGCGGCCGGACGCTTCATCGCCTTCAGCACCTCGGGGCTCGCATGCTGGAACGGGATGTCGAGATAGGGCAGCACCTTGCCTTGCGTCATCAGCGCGATGACCTCGTCGACATGCGGGTAGGGGTAGACATATTGCAGCCGGACCCAGGCGCCTAACTCGCCGAGCTCGCGCGCGAGGTCGAGGAATTTGGCGCGGACCTGGCGGTCCTGCCACGGGCTCTCGGCATATTTGAGATCGACGCCATAGGCCGAGGTGTCCTGCGAGATCACCAGCAGCTCCTTGACGCCGGCGCCGACCAGGCGCTCGGCCTCGCGCAGCACGTCGTTGGCCGGGCGCGAGACCAGGTCGCCGCGGAGCTTGGGGATAATACAGAAGGTACAGCGGTTGTTGCAGCCCTCGGAGATCTTCAAATAGGCGTAGTGGCGCGGCGTCAGCTTGATGCCCTGCGGCGGCACCAGGTCGAGATGCGGATTGTGCGCGGGCGGCAGCGCGCGGTGCACGGCATCGAGCACGCTCTCATATTGCTGCGGGCCGGTGATGGAGAGCACGCCCGGATAGGCCTGCTCGATCGCTTCCGGTTCCGCGCCCATGCAGCCTGTTACGATCACCTTGCCGTTCTCGGCCATGGCGTCGCCGATCGCCGAGAGCGATTCCTGCTTGGCGCTGTCGAGGAAGCCGCAGGTGTTGACGATGACGATGTCGGCCCCGTCATGCTTGCGGGCGAGCTCGTACCCTTCCGCGCGCAGGCGCGTGATGATGCGCTCGGAATCCACCAACGCCTTGGGACACCCGAGTGACGTGAATGATATGCGCGGCGCTCTGTCCATGTAATCGCCTGGGGTCTACATCTGAATTGTCAGGATTTGCAGCCCAAGTAATTGAACCTATGAAAAAATTCAACAACTAACGTATGCGGTGCGGTGCTGAAACAGCAGGTTTCGGCCTTGATCCGAGGGAGTTAAACCGCGATGCGCCGTTTTATTTTTGGCTTGGCTTTCGTTGCCGTTTGCTATGGTGAGATGTTCCCGGCGCGAGCTGAAGTCGACAAGATCATCCATGTCTGCGATCGGCAAGAACGATTGTGCCCGGAATTCAGGCCACGCGTGAAGGCACCCGATGGGTGGGCGAGGGACGAGGCCGCGAGCCTCAAGTACGGTGTCTCGATGTTGGTGCCCAAGGGGAAGAGTTTCGGCAAGGCCGAAGTGATCATCTATGCCGAAGGCCGCTACAACAGCGATCGCACCGAATTGCTTCAATGGATTGCCGCCAGCGATCGGGATTGGGCGGCGACATCGGGCGAGAATGCCAAGATCAGCACGCTTTCCTCGGTGAGCCCCAAGGTCATCATCAACCGCTACGACAATCCATCCCTGAAGGACCAGCCGATTGAAGTGATCGCGCATTACGCCGATCTCGACAAGGACGGCAATTCCTACGTCGTGCGGCTAGCGGCCTCCGGCCGCAATGAGGCGGCAGTGCTGGCGGCCGTGCCACTCCTCGAAAAGATGATCGTTGGCGCGAAGATTCCGTGAGAGCACGAAGCTGACCTTGGGTGCAGCCGTCTCATCCATATCTGATCTGCCTGATTGACCGGCCTCGGCTAGTTCCAATTGCCCATAATTACAACCCTTTGCATGGCGTTCGGGCGTGCTATGGATGAATCACCTGCCGTGAGTGAGCCATGAGCGCCGAACAGTCGCCCAAAATCGTGATCGTCGACGAAAGCCCGGTCAGGGCCGCGATCCTGGAGGAGGGCCTGCGTGAGGCCGGGTTTACCCAAGTCGTCCATATCAGCGAGATGCAGAGTCTGCTGGCCCGGATCTACGCGGCGGACCCCGACATCATCGTGATCGATCTCGAAAACCCCAGCCGCGACGTGCTGGAGGCGATGTTCCAGGTCAGCCGCGCGGTCAAGCGACCGGTCGCCATGTTCGTCGACCAGAGCGATTCAGCCTCGATCCAGGCGTCGGTCGAGGCGGGGGTGTCGGCCTATATCGTCGACGGGCTGAAGAAGGAGCGCATCAAGCCCATCCTCGACCTCTGCGTGTCCCGCTTCAATGCCTTCGCAAAACTCCAGGAGGAGCTGGAGCGGACCAAGTCGCAGCTCGAGGACCGCAAGGTCATCGAGCGTGCCAAGGGCATCCTGATGAAGGTGAAAGGCCTGACCGAGGACGAGGCCTATGTGCTGCTGCGTTCCACCGCGATGCGCGAGAAGAAGAAAATCGGCGAGATCGCGCAGTCGATCATCACCGCGTCGGAGATGCTGAAATGACCGTCCCCCTCCGCATCGGGTTCATTCCGCTGGTTGATGCCGCCGCGCTGATCGTCGCGGTCGACAAGGGCTTTGCCGCCGCCGAGGGGCTCGAGGTCGAGCTGGTGCGCGAGGTCTCCTGGTCGAACGTCCGCGACAAGCTCAATATCGGCCTGTTCGACGCGGCGCATCTGTTGGCGCCTGTTGCGATCGCGTCCTCGCTCGGGCTCGGTCACGTCAAGGTGCCGATCGCGGCGCCCTTCAACCTGGGCATCAACGGCAACGCCATCACGGTGTCGCCGGCGCTCCATGCCGCGCTGATGGAGCAGATCGACGGCGATCGCTTCGACCCGATGGCGACGGCGAAAGCGCTGGCGAAGGTCGTTGCCATCAGGCGCAAGGCAGGGGCCGAGCCGCTCACCTTCGGCATGACCTTCCCGTTCTCCACCCACAATTATCAATTGCGGTTCTGGATGGCGGCGGCGGGCGTCGATCCCGACGAGGACGTGCGCCTCGTGGTGTTGCCACCGCCCTATATGGTCGACAGTCTCAAGAACGGCCATGTCGATGCGTTCTGCGTCGGGGCCCCCTGGAACTCGGTCGCGGTCGATCTCGGCATCGGGCACATCCTGCATTTCGTCGCCGACATCCTGATCCGTGCGGCCGAGAAGGTGCTCGCTGTGCGGCAGTCCTGGGCCGACAAGAATCCGGATGTGGTCGCAGCCCTGGTGCGGGCGGCGGTGAAGGCTGCCGAGTTCATCGAGCATCCCGAGAACCGGACCGAGGCGGCGCAGATCCTGGCGCAACCGGAACGGATCGGCGTCGATGCCGAGGTCATCCAGCGCACCCTCACCGGGCGCCTGAAGATCTCGCCTGATGGCACCTTCCGCGAAAGCGGCCGCTACCTTTTGGTTGGACGGGAAGGGGCAGGGCGGCCCGATCCGGTCCAGGCCGCCTGGCTCTATGCGCAGATGGTGCGCTGGGGCCAGACGGCGCTCACCCCTGACGGGGTCAAGACTGCGATGGCGGTATTCAGGCCCGATCTCTACGACGCGGCGGTTAGCCGGCAGCCGCCCACCGAGGCGCCCGCAGCGTTCGGCGCCTTCACCGGCCCAACTTTCGACCCCGCCGATATCGGCGGACATCTGAGGGCCTTCGGGGTCGGACGCTGGAAGGCCTGATTCGAAATTGCTTTGGTTTTGAGCACGTTAGTTGGTTGGCTAATGTTTGAGCGCGCTGCTTGAATTTCGGGAGAGTTCCCGGGTGAGATGCTCGAGGCCTTGTTTCAACTCTCTGAAAATTCACGATTTTCTTTTTTCACCAAGCTGGCACGCAACTTGAATATTGCGCTGCGGCCAGCTTGTCATTGGTGCCTGCTGAGCCGAGTCCACAGCAACGAAGCTGAGTGGACCGTCGGGTAGCGAAGCAGGCGTCAGAGCCAGCTGAGTTCCCCGCGGGTCGCACAATTTTCCGTCGATGCCACCGAGGTGGCCGCAGGAGCTTCGTTACCGACCATGAAAATCGATACGCTCTCAGTCGACTTTACCGACGAGCAGAAACGCTATCTCGAAGGCTTCACGACCGGCCTGCAGATCAGTCGCGTCGGCCGCGGCCTTGGCGGCGGCAGCGGCAAGGCGAATGCCGAGCCAACCGGTCCCGACGCCGTGCACATCAAGGCGCAGGACAAGGTGATTGCGTCGGGCAAGAAGCTCGCCGACCAGGAGAAGTTCAAGCGCGACGAGCATCCCTTCGATGCCTATCCGCGGCTGCGCCAGCAGGCGCTCGACAACACCCCGCCGAGCCCGGCGGACAATTTCCGCTGGCGCTATTACGGCATCTTCTACGTCGCGCCGACGCAGGATTCCTACATGTGCCGTCTGCGCATCCCGAACGGCATCATGAAGCATTGGCAGCTGTCGGGCTTGGCGGATCTCGCCGACGAGCTCTGCGGACCCTACAGCCACGTCACCACGCGCGCGAATCTCCAGCTGCGCGAGATCCCGCCGAAGCATGCGATCAGAATGATCGAGGGCATCCAGGATCTCGGCCTGTGCTCGCGCGGCTCCGGCGCCGACAACATCCGCAACGTAACGGGGACGCCGACCGCCGGCATCGATCCCCAGGAGATCATCGACACCCGGCCTTACGCGCGCGAGTGGCACTACCACATCCTCAACGACCGCTCGCTCTACGGCCTGCCGCGCAAGTTCAACGTCGCCTTCGACGGCGCCGGCCGGATCGCGGTGCTGGAAGAAACCAACGACATCGCCTTCACGGCCTACGAGGTAAAGGACGGTTTCGGCGTCGAGCCGGGGGTCTGGTTCCGACTCGGCCTCGGCGGCATCACGGGCCACAAGGATTTTGCGAAATATTCCGGAATCATCGTCAAGCCGGAGCAGGCGACCGCAATTGCCGACGCCATCGTGCGGGTGTTCATCGAACATGGCGACCGCACCAACCGCAACAAGGCGCGGCTGAAATACGTGCTCGACGCGATGGGGCACGACGGCTTCCTCAAGCTGGTCGAGGAGCGGTTGAAGACGCCGTTCACGCGCGTGCCGGAAGAGGCGTTCGCGCCGCGGCCCGCGGCGGATCGCATGGCCCATATCGGCGTGCACAAGCAGAAGCAGGACGGCCTCAACTGGATCGGCGTATCGCTGACGCTCGGCAAGCTCAGCTCCGATCAGATGCGGGGTCTCGCCAAGGTTGCGCAGGATCTCGGTGACGGCGAGATCCGGCTCACGGTCTGGCAGAACCTGTTGATCTCGGGCGTGCGCGACGCGAATGTCGAGCTCGCCATTGCCGCGATCAAGCAGATCGGCCTCGCGGTCGAGGCCTCGCACATCCGCGCCGGCCTGATCGCGTGCACCGGCAATGCCGGCTGCCGTTTCGCGGCGTCCAACACCAAGCGCAATGCCGAAGAGATCGGCGACTGGTGCGAGCCGCGCGTCGCGATGGACAAGCCCGTGAATATCCACCTGACCGGCTGTCATCATTCCTGCGCGCAGCATTATATCAGCGATATCGGCCTGATCGGCGCGCGCGTACCCGTGAACGAGGAGGACACGGTCGAGGGCTATCACCTCTTCACCGGCGGCGGGTTCGGTCCCGACGCGGATGTCGGGCAGGAGGTCTATCACGATCTCAAGGCCGAGGACGCGCCGAAGACGGTCGAAGCGTTGCTCAAGGCCTATCTCGCCCATCGCGCCTCGCCCGATGAAACCTTCCTCTCCTTCGCGCGCCGCCATGACGGCGAAACGCTGCGCAAGCTTGCCGATGCACAGGTGTCCGCATGAACCAGATCACGCCTCCGCCCAAGCTCGACATCATCCCCGCCAGCGCGCCGTTCTCCGACGCGCAGCGCTCATGGCTGAACGGCTTCTTTGCCGGACTGCTCTCGCCCGATGTCGCGACGCCGCTGTCGGCAGAGCAGGGCGCCGCGGTCATGCAGGCCGGTGACGGCGACGACGGCGAAGCGCCGTGGCATGACCAGACCATGCCGATCGCCGAGCGGATGAAGCTTGCCGAAGGCCGTCCCCTGCGCCGCAAGATGATGGCGGCGATGGCACAGCAGGATTGCGGTCAGTGCGGCTACAATTGCCACGATTATTCGGAGGCGATCGCGAGCCGCAGCGAAGCGCGGCTCAATCTCTGCGTCCCCGGCGGCAAGGAAACCGCGCGGATGCTGAAGTCGCTGTACGAGGAGCTCGACAAGGCGCCCGCGGTCAAGATCACGGACAAGACCACCGACAAGGCCGACGCTCCGGCGCCGGCCGTGACCGTGACGATCGCAGAGCCCGGCCGCTCGCGCGACAATCCGATCCAGGCGACCTTCCTGTCGCGCCGTCTTCTCAACAAGGGCGAGTCGGAGAAGGAGACCTATCACATCGAGTTCGATCTCTCCGAGGGCAAGCTCGACTATGTCGTTGGTGACAGTTTCGGCGTCTTCCCGCGCAACGACGTCGGCCTCGTCGACCAGATCATCGCGCTGCTCGGCGCCTCCCACACGACCAAGGTCAACGGCAAGACGCTGCGCGAGGTGCTGATCGACGACGTCTCGCTGTCGCCGGCGCCCGACACGCTGTTCGAGCTGATCTCCTTCATCACCGGCGGCGCGGCCCGGGAGAAGGCGCGGGCGCTGGCGCAGGGCGAGGATCCCGACGGCGATGCCGCGACCCTCGACGTGATGGCGGCGCTGCAGAAGTTTTCCGGCACGCGGCCGCATCCCGAAGCCTTCGTCGAGGCGCTGGAGCCGCTGCAGCCGCGGCTCTACTCGATCTCGTCCTCGCACAATGCGACGCCGGGAAAGCTGTCATTGACGGTGGACTCCGTGCGCTACGTCATCGGCAAGCGCAGGCGGCTCGGCGTCGCCTCGACCTTCCTCGGCGAGCGGATCAAGGAGGGCGATAAGCTCAAGGTCTATGTGCAGAAGGCGCACAATTTCGGCCTGCCGCAGGATCCGAAGACGCCGATCATCATGGTCGGTCCCGGCACCGGCATCGCGCCGTTCCGCGCCTTCCTGCTCGACCGCAAGGCGACCGGCGCGCCCGGCAAGAACTGGCTGTTCTTCGGCCATCAGCGCAGCGATTGCGATTTCTTCTATCAGGACGAGCTCAACGCCATGAAGACCTCCGGACTTCTGACGCGTCTGTCGCTGGCCTGGTCGCGCGACGGCGAGAAGAAGTTCTACGTGCAGGATCGCATGCGCGAGGTCGGCCGCGAATTGTGGACCTGGCTCGCCGAGGGCGCGCATCTCTACATCTGCGGCGATGCCAAGCGCATGGCCAAGGACGTCGAGCGCGCACTGGTCGACATCGTCGCCCAGTTCGGGGCACGTTCGACCGATGAGGCCGTCAGCTTCGTCGCCGAGCTCAAGAAGACCGGCCGCTTCCAGGCTGACGTTTACTAAGCCGGCGGGACGTTGGATGACTCGCCCTTTGGCTTAGCCGTCATCCCACCATCATCCGTGCCGGTTCCAGCTGGCTCGGATTTTAACGAATAAGATTCTCGGAACCCGGCGGTGAAGAGGATTTTGCTCCTGCGATGTGGGCCCTCCAGAGGACCCTCATCGCTATTTCCGCCACCGTCTTGCCTCCCGCCCGGGTTGATCCTTCATACTCCCGCAAATGGGGCGTTGGAGATCGACCATGCGCGAACTATCGGCGGAAGCCAGGCTGCACTTCTACGCGCGCTCGCTCTCGCGCCGGACCGGGGCGAGCCTGCACCACGTTGCGATGTACAGCGCGTTTGCGGTGATCGCGGCGATCGTGTTCGGGACGCTGTCGGTGCATCCGTTTTGAAGGTCTCGTAGTCTGCGTAGTGTGGGCAAAGCGAAGCGTGCCCACCACCTGTCTCGGTCACGACGAGATGGTGGGCACGGCGCGTTGCGCCTTGCCCACCCTACGACACCTGATGTGCGTCACCCGCGCTTGAACGGCGCCACCTCGATCCCCGCAGACTTCAACGCCTGACGCAACGTCCGCGCGATCTCGACCGCGCCGGGCGTGTCGCCATGGATGCACACCGTGTCCGTGCGCATCTCGATGACCTTGCCTGATACCGACACCACCGCGCCGTCCTGCACCATGCGCACCACGCGCTCGGCGATCGCGTTGGCATCGTGCAGCACCGCGCCGGGCTTCTTGCGCGAGACGAGGTTGCCGTCGTCCTCATAGGCGCGGTCGGCGAACACCTCATGCACCATCGGCAGGTTGGCCTCTTCGCCCGCCTTCACCAGCTTCGAATTGGCGAGCACGACGAAGATCAGGCTGGGATCCACCGCCTTGATGCCGGCGGCGATCGCTTTCGCCGTCATGTCGTCCTCGCAGGCGACGTTGGAGAGCGCGCCGTGCGCCTTCACATGGGTGACCTTGTGTCCGGCCGCAGTCGCGATCGCCTGCAAGGCGCCGATCTGATAGGCGACGAGATTCTCGATCTCGGATGCCTTGAGCCCCGCGATCGGATGCCGGCCGAAGCCGTGCAGGTCGCGATAGCCGGGATGCGCGCCGACCGAGACGCCGCGCGCCTTCGCAAGCTCCACCGTCCGGCGCATGATGTCGGGGTCACCGGCATGGAAGCCGCAGGCGACGTTGACCGAGCTTGCGAGCTCGATCATGGCGGCGTCGTTGCCCATCTCCCACGCGCCAAAACCTTCGCCGAGGTCGCAATTCAGATCGACTGTCTTCATGGGTTGCTCTCCGCCTCTGGTCTTGTTGTCGCTTGCGGCTCCGCCGTGACCTGCCACGTCCCGGCATCGACCGCGCTGACCGCATAGCCCGCCACGTTAGCATCGCTGAGCGCCTCGATGTTGAGGGCGACGATGTCGGAGGAGCGCAGGCGATCGGGCAGGCTGCGGATCGCTTGCGCGAACTTGCGCGCCTCGTCCTGCGCTTCAGCCATGCTGACCGCCTTGAAGCGGAACGCGGTGCCTGCCGAGGTCTGGGCGAGGCGGCCGAGGTCGGCCGTGATCACGGTTGCGATCTTCGGATAACCGCCGGAGGTGCCGCGATCCATCATCAGCGCGATCGGCGCGCCGTTACCGGGCACCTGGATGCTGCCGTTGACCGTGCCGTCGGAGACGATGTTGTGGCCATGCAGATGCTTGATCGCGGGGCCCTCGAGCCGGTAGCCCATGCGGTCGGAGGTCGCCGAGATCCTCCATTCGCTGTCCAGAAACAGCGCCTTGTTGGCGTCGTCGAACTCGTCGTCCTGCGGACCCAGCAGCACCCGGATCGGACCTGTCGCCGGCTTCGGGAGTTCGATGCGCAGCTCCGCTGCACCGCTGGCGGCATCGACAGTGAACTCGTCGCCGGCCTGGAGTGGGCGCGGGTACGGGCTGCCGAGGCCGGCGCGCGCGTTCACGGCGAGACTGCCGAACACCGCCTCACCCTTGATGGCGCCTTCGATCGCGAGATAGGTGAAGGCGCCGCCGCGGGCAAAGCCGAGCGTCAGCGTCTGGCCGTCCTTCAGCGTCACCGAGCTGTCCATCGCGACCGGGCTGCCGGCGAGGTCCGCGTTGCGCGGCGCGCCTGATATCGCGACACGCACGGCGCCGTCGCGGGCGGTGAAGGAGGCGCCGAACGGGCCGATCTCGATGGCGGCCGCGAAGGGCTCGTTGCCGACCAAGGTGTTCGCCGCCGCAAGCGACAGCCGGTCCATCGCTCCGCTCACCGTCAAGCCGTAGCGCTGGGCGCCGTGGCGGCCGCCGTCCTGGACCGAGCTGGCAGGGCCGATGCTGGCAACGACGAGGCGGCTCATGCGTCCACCTGCTCGGCGACGATCTCGCCGGCCTCCGCGGCGCGATCCATGTCCTCGAATGTGTTGTGGTCGATGGCGTAGAACGTGACGCGGTCGCCGGGCTCGGTGAGGAATGTCGGATTGCGGTGGAGCTGATAGGTTCGCACCGGGGTGCGGCCGAGCAGGTGCCAGCCGCTCGGGGCGGCCAGGCACTGGATGCCGGCCTGGATGCCGCCGATCGAGATCGTGCCCGATGGCGTCAGCAGCCGTGGCGATTGCCTTCGCGACATGTGCAGGAATTTGTCGAGGCCGCTGAGATAGGACCAACCCGGCGTGAAGCCGATCATGGCGACCTTGTAGTCGCCGCCCGAATGCCTGCTGACGATGTCATCCGGCGTGGTGCCCAGGGTCTTGGCGACGTCCTCGAGGTCGATGCCGTGCTCGCCGCCATAGGCGACGGGAACGCGCCAGCGGCGCGCTTTGGTGACCGGCGGCAGTGGACGGGTGGCGATGGGGAGGATCTTTTCGCCGAGCGCATCGAAGCCGATCTTGCCGGGATCGTAATGGACCAGCAGCGAGCGATAGGTCGGCACCGTCTCGGTGATGCCGTCGATGGGCGCAGCCAGCAGCGCCTTGTCGAGCGCCAGCACGCGCTGGTTGGCTTCGTCGTCGATGGTACGGCTGAACTCGACCGTGACGGCACTGTCGCCACTGGGCAGAAGGCGGGGCGGGGGAAGCGTCGCGGCCATTGAGCTGTCAGAGCGCTGTCGGTATCGGGCTTCTCGGAATGCGGGCTCGACCTTGAGTTCCGCGTGTCCCTGCTTCGCGTAAATGTGCCCGCAAGTCCAATAAATTAATCCAAGGGCCCGCGATAAACCCTTGTTATCGCGTCGCATAACAGCCCGGCGGCCCTGCGTAATTGCTAGCCTCTTGGCCCTTGACGGAAACCGCCCGGCTCGCAAGATGCGCGCGTTCTGTCCCGCACCCCGGAGCTCGTTCTCGTCCATGTCGCTGTCCCCCGAAGCCCGCAAGACCCTCGCCGGCATCACCACCGCCACCATCACCACGGTCCTGCTGAAGAAGGGCCTGCGCAATGTGTGGATGCGCGGCGCGCGTCCGCTGCGCCCTGGTTTGCCGCGGCTGGTGGGACCGGCCTTCACGCTGCGCTTCGTGCCGGCGCGCGAGGATCTGGCGACGCCGGAATCCTGGTCGTCGCCGATCTCGACCCGCACCGCGATCGAGGCGATGCCGGAGGGCTGCATCGCCGTGGTCGATGCCATGGGCATCACCGATGCCGGAATCTTCGGCGACATCCTTTGCGCACGCATGGTCAAGCGCGGCGTCACCGCGCTCGTCACCGACGGCGTCGTGCGTGACGTCGAGGGCGTGCTCGGCACCAATTTGCCGGTGTGGTGCGACGGCTATGCCGCGCCGCCGTCGGTTGCGGGCCTCACCTTCGTCGGCTGGGGTGAGCCGATCGGCTGCGGCGGCGTTGCCGTCTTCCCGAACGACATCGTGGTCGCCGACCAGGACGGCTGCGTGCTGATTCCGCAGGCGATGCTCGACCACGTCCTCAATGAGGGCGTCGAGCAGGAGCGGATGGAAGCCTGGATCGTCAATGAGGTGAACAACGGCGCGGTGCTGCCTGGCCTCTATCCCATGAACGCGGAAACCAAGGCACGCTACGCCGCCAGCAAGAAGTAACGGACAAGGAACGAGGACCCTCATGGACATCACGCTCGCTGGCACGCGGCCGACCCGCCGCGCGCCGAAGGAACACTTCACCGGCACCGTGTGGCAGGACCCCATCAACATGGCGCCGGCGCCCGCGCGGCTGAACGTCTCGCGCGTCGCATTCGAGCCGGGCTCGCGCACCAACTGGCACCATCATCCGCTCGGGCAGACGCTCTACGTCATCTCGGGCGTCGGTCGCGTTCAGACCAAGGGCGGTCCGGTCCAGGAAATCCGTCCCGGCGACACCGTCTGGATTCCGCCGGGTGAAGTGCACTGGCACGGGGCGTCACCGACCAACGGCATGTGCCACATCGCCATGCAGGAAGCGCTCGACGGCGTCTATTCGACCTGGCTGGAGCCGGTCACGGACGCGGAGTATGGCGCGGCGGTGGGCTGACGCTCTCGTGCCCCGGACAAGACGCATCGCCTCGAGGCGATGCGTCGCCGAGCCGGGGCCCAGAACCTCCCGACCAACGGACAGAGCTGGGTCCCCGGCTCAGCGGCGCAGCGTTACACGCTGCACCGCGTCGGGGACACGGCGCCTACATCCGTTCCGCGGTCCACGTGCCCTTGCACATCGCGCCGCGCCAGGTGCCGGAGCCGGACGCGCCGCTGAGCCGGCCGAAGCCGACGGCACGCTTGATGCCAGTGCTCAAGGTGACGTTGACCTTGCCGGCCTCGGCGACGCGGCCCGACGCCGACACTGCAGCGCTGCTCGAGGCGATCTGACCGTTGTTGATCCCGATCGCGACGGTCGCGCCGTTGCCGCAAGCCTGGCTCGAAGAGGCAATGCGGACATTCCATGCGCCGTCGAAGCTGCTCGTCGCGGCGCCTGCCTGCGTGAGCGGGAAGGCGATGGCGACAATGGTGGCGAAAAGGCTCTTGCGAAACACGTTCATGACACGCCCCTGTGGTTGAAGATGCGGGGATCGTGACATCGGCGAGGAACCGGCGATGTGAGGGGGCTCACGCGAGCAGCAGGCTCTGTGAGATAGCGCACGTCGCCGCGGACAAAGCAAAGGGCCCGGATCGCGGGCCCCCATAAGTCGCAATGACGGGGAGAGAGCCTTGGCCCTCAGCCCTGATTTTTGGTCAGCGCGACGGCGCCAAATTTAGTTCACCCGCGTCCAGGTCTGGCCGCCGCAGAACATGCCGCCGAAGGCGCAGCCCTGCACACGCAGCCGGTCGGTGCCCTTCATGGCGATCGTCGAATCGTAGGTCGAGCCCGAGTTGGGGTCGAGGATGCGGCCCGACCATTTCTGGTCCTTGCCCGGCTTCATGTTGATCAGCACCTGCTCGCCGTTCTGGTTCGATTTGCTGTCGACCGAATAGCCGCAGAGGTTGGTGCCGCATTGCTCGATGCGGACCTTGCCTTCCTTCTCCTCGGTGAGCCAGACGCCGAGCGGTGAATTGAGATCGCGCGTCGGCGCAGCTGCAGGGGCGGGCGCGGCTGCGGCGGCCTTCACGGGAGCGGGGGCTGGAGGCGGTGGCGGGGCCGGCGGAGCCGCAGCTGCGGCCGGGGCGGGCGGCGGAGCCGCGGGCGCGGCTTGCTG
>NZ_JBYGYN010000007.1:0-424330 GCF_057651995.1 Bradyrhizobium sp. USDA3516
CGTTGTTCGGCTCCTGCTCGAACTTCACCAGCTGATTGTCCACGGTGTCCAGGCTCTCGCTGGTCTCCGTCAGAAACTCCCGCAACAGATCATCCATGAGCTACGCCTTACTGACCTGGGCCTAAACCCGACGCCTGAGCCATCCTGGCACGGACGGACGCCCTATCCTGGATCGTTAGACATCCCCTTTCACAGTCCCGTTAATTTCATCCTCCGTGCTACTACGGATATTGAAGCGAAGTTTGCGGTTCTGCTGCATACCGCAGCGCTTTTCGGCAAAGCCTCCTGCGCGCCGCAACCCCGGGAGTCGGGCGGTAAACGAGCCGATAATTGCGCGACGAGGCGTGTGGGAAAGGCCTGCTCGTGAAGAACGATAGCGGCGGTTGAGGCGAGCCGGCCGCAGCTGGCCGCACGCCCGTCGCGCGTGCTCTCGGGCGTTGCCGCGATCTACGCGGTCCACGCTTGAGGTAAACGAAGCGTTACCCAGCGGCCGAAGCCGCTTGTGCCGCGCTAACCGAGCTGCACGGCCGTGGCGATGTCGGAGCGGGGGCGATGCTCTGCCAGGCAATCGTTGATGGCGGCGAGCAGCGCGTGCGGCGTGAACGGCTTGCGCAGACAGCGCGCGGCGCCGAGCTCCAGCGCCATCCGCAGGAAATCGGGCGCGGGCGAGTTCAAATTCGCGAAAGCGTAGCCGGACATCGCGATCAGCGGAATGACCGGCGCCTGCTCGTGGAAAATCCGGATCGATTCGAACCCGCGCATGTGCGGCATGAAAATGTCGATGATCATCAGATCGAACTGCTGGTGCTCGAGGGCGCGCAATCCGGCTTCACCGCCCTCGGCGATCGTCACCCGAAAATTGTTGCGCTGGAGGTAAACCTCGATGGCCATGCACACCATCGGGTCATCGTCGACGACGAGAATATGGCGCAGATCGTCTCGCCCCAAGTGAGCTTCCCGTTCCGGCGATTCAATAATCGAACCGTGGGGCACGCCTTTCTCCTTTACCTTCGATGAGAGATGAAACCTACATTCTTGCGGAAGCGGTCGAGGCGACGCGAGCCGGCCCGATGACCAGCGCGACTGCAATGCCTTCCGACTCCTGAGGCCCCCTTACCGCTTTTTCCTGCGCAATGGTTGCAGGACGGCCGCCTCGTCAACGAATCAGTGTGCTCTTCTTAATTCCGCCGCAAATGAGACAGGCTGTCTGCCCTCTAACGGGTATATGGACGATGCCACAACCTTCAGGTTAGTATTTGCCCACCGTGCAACTGAGTGACGAAGGCCGCGCCGCCCAGCGTCCATCGAACCTTCCGGATGACTTGAATGACCGTGAGCGGCCGCCCGCCCAACCAGCTGCTGAACCTGCTCGATGCGGCGGATTTCGATCGGCTGCTTCCGCACCTCGCGACGGTTGAAATGGTCAGCAAGTCTGTCGTGGGCGAGGTCGGCATTGCGCCGAGACACGTCTACTTCCCGCATGGTGGATCGGTTTCGGTCAGGGTGAGCCTGTCCGAGGGACAGACGATCGGAATTGCGATGCCGGGCCGCGACAGCGTGGTGGGGCCGGTGCAGCCCTTGCCGACGGCATCTCGCCGATCGATGCGCTCGTGCTGTTCCCAGAAGCTGCTTCCATCATCGAGAGCGGGGTTTTCCGCGCGGTCGCGACGGCAAGCGCACGCTTTCGCCAGCTGATGGTCCGCCACGAGCAGGTCATGCTTGCGCAGGCGCAGCAATCGCTGCTCTGCAATGCGTCGCATCCGGTCGAGGCGCGGCTCGCGCGCTGGCTGCTCCGCGCCCGCGACCTTTCCGACGGCCAAGTCCTGCCGCTGACCCAGGAGGCGCTGGCGCAGATGATCGGCGTCCGCCGCAACGCGATCTCGCTGGTCGCGCATGCGCTGCAGCGTGCCGGCATCATTCGCTACCGCCGCGGCCAGATCGAGATCGTCGATGCCAAGGCGCTGCTGACGACGTCCTGCGGCTGCTATTCGGCGGTGAAGGCCCACCACCTGCGCCTGATGGGAGCCGGGGCGTGACGGGAAGCACGATGCGATCCCGGTATGCCGACGTGCACGCAGCGGCGATGCTTCGCCTGGGCCGGACAACTTGTCTCAATTGCCAATATATCCCGCCGCGAAGATGATGGAATTACTCGCGCACGACGTGAACACGGGCGTTGGGATTCGCAGGTGCAGGGTTACGGAGGAGGCAGCTTTGGAAAGCATGGCGCGTCCGTCCAACGGTTTCCTGTCCGCATTGTCGGCGGACGATTATGAAATGATCCGACCGCACCTGCGAACCGTGGATCTGCCCCACGGGACGGTGCTGGTTGAGACCGGAGAGACGCTCAGGCGCGCGTATTTTCCTCACCGCGGCGTCATCTCGCTGGTGGTTGAACTGGCCAAGGGCGAGCATGTGCAAGTCGCCATGATCGGCCGCGCCAGCCTGCTCGGAACGCTCGCCATCGTAGGCGATGCATGTGCGTTGAACACCGCCATCGTGCTGGTTCCCGGCGTTGCCTCGGTGATGGATCTGGACCGCCTGCGCATGGCCGCCGACCAGAGCAGCGTCCTGCGCACGCAGCTCACGCGTCACGGGCTGGCGGTCTACGCCCAGGTGCAGCAGACCGCCGGCTGCAACGCCGCCCATCCGGTGGAGTCGCGGCTTTCGCGCTGCCTGTTGCACGCTCATGACCTGTCGGGCGAGTCGCGCCTGCTGCTGACCCAGGAGACCATGGCCCAGATGATCGGGGCTCGGCGCAACAGCGTGTCGCTGGTCGCCAACTCCTTGCAGCAGGCCAATTTCATCCACTACAGCCGCGGACACATCCAGATCACCAACCTCGACGGGCTGCGCCAGACGGCATGCGAATGCTACGCCGCCGTGAAGGCCCAGTACGACCGGCTGCTCGGCCCGCACTGAACGCCGCGCTCGCTTGGTAAACCGCGGGCTAATGGCGGCCTGCAAACACCGGCCATCCTGCTACCGGAACTGAAATTCGAAGGCCGTACACACGCGACATGCCTCGCGCCGTGACGTGCCGCGCGACAATGAACCGGGATCAAGGCAGGCAAGGCCATGTTTGACGACACCGTCGCGCTTGCGAAGGCACTCGATGCCGAACCCGCGCGCGAGCCGCGCGCATATGAAGCGCTGGTGCGCGAGATCGGCGAGGACGGTGCCGGTGAAGTGCGCGACGTGTTTTGGAGCGAGACCTGCGCGCGCCTGCAATCGTTCCGAACGCTGTCGCCCGCGCAGCACCACGCCAGGATCGCGCGCGAAGCGCATTCGTTGAAGAGCGCGGCCGGAACGTTCGGCTATCTCAGGCTCGCCGCACTGTCGCTGCGGCTGGAGAAGACGGTGGAGAGCCTCGGCGATGCCGAATTCCGCGCGCTCCTGGACCTGATGGATGCGGCCTATGCCGCCGCGCACGCGCAGGAGCCGCAAGGCTAGCCCCTTTTTCTTGCGCCTCGTCGTACGACCTCGCGAGAAGACGCTCCGAACTACCCGGGCGTGCATTCCCGCCGTACTTCTACGGTTTGCGATTTTCATGGATGGCTAATCATAGCTGGCGATAGTCCCGGAAAACCAGGAGGGTTTTCCATGTTCACCTACGAGACCGCAGACCAGAAGGAGGTTCGTCGCTTCCGCATCGCACAGTTCAACGGCCGGATGGCGACGGTGAAGGCCGGCGAGTCGACGGTGACCGGTTTCGTGCGCTCGGTGCTGGAGCAGGAATCGAGCATGCCTCCCCGCTGGACCATCACCATCATTCCGAGCGCGCCGAAGGAAGAGATCAAGCCGCTGCGTCCCGTCTCGCGCGCACGTCCGTTCGCCGAAGATTATTTCTGAGCGCCACGGAATTCCAAATTTTCGGGTCTCGCCCGACGGCGGGCAACCGGCCCGGCTCAGTCGATCGAATGCAGCAGCGCCGCACGGACGAGGTCCGCGGTGTTGCGCGCACCGAGCTTGCGCATCGCCTCGGCGCGATGGCTCTCGAAGGTGCGCGGACTGATCTGCATGCGAAGCGCACCCTGCTTGTTCGAGTAGCCTTCGCTGATCAGCCTCAGCACCTCGCGCTCGCGCTTGGTCAGCCGCTTCTGGCCCGACGGGCCGAGCAGATCGGCGCTCGGCGGCCGCGGTGGCTGCAGCATGCGGGCGGCCTTCGATTCTGCCTCTTCGGACGGGCTCGGCAAGCCGCTGTTGGAGCCGCCCTTGGAGCCGCCCTTGGGCGGGCCGGCGAGCTGCTTGACCAGGCCGCAAACGCGCTCGGTCTGGGCCAGCGCGTTCTCCACCACCCGCTGCAAATAGGCGCGATCGCCGGTCACGGGGACGAGCTGATCGCTGTGATGCTTGATCTCGCCCATGTAGAGCAGCAGCGCAGTCAGGGGGCCGTTGAGCTCGCGGGCGATGGCAGCCGCCATTTCGTCGGCCGCCTTGGCACGCAAGGCGCTCAGGCGGGCGAAATCGGGCTCTTCGGCTGAAGCAGCGCTGCTTTCGTGCCATGCCGACGGCCGCGAATCGGTGGCCGTATCATTCTGTGACCCCATGTCACTCGTTTAGCGGAACCGGGACGGGTCTGTGGTTAACTTTCTGCTCCGTAAGACTACGGTGATTTAGGCTGTATTGCGATAAAATAGCGGCTTAGGCACAATTTGTGCTTGCGCGATGCCGCACGCGACCATGCAGCGGTTGAGTTTTCTGCCGAAATCCTGGGCTGCGAAGGGGAAAGCTCCTCGGCGGACGCCTTGCTCCGACGTCCGCCCCCGGATTTTACGGATTAATTAACGGTGACTTGCTTCTCTAGGGAGGTTGAGAGCGCGCAAATGCCTCCACGCATTGGGCCCGCAAGCCCGCGGGCCCCGCTGCGAAAGATTGCGTGCCATGGACGAGATCGATCGGCTATCGGAATTTCTGCAGAGGCTGACGCCGCTGTCGCGCAGCTGTCTGCTCAGCGAGCTCGAACGGCTCGAGCTGTGCGGCATCGAGATGCCGGGTTCGGCCGACATCCAGAGCCGCTTGCGCGCCGAATTCCGCAAGGACGGTTCGACCCAGGGGCGCGCCACCAACCCGTCGCGCTATTTCTTCGCGCCGCTCGAGCTGCTGCTGATCGACGGCGCGCCCGAGCATGCCAACATGGGGCGGATCTCGCGCAACACCCTCACCCCGATCTGGGAATGGATCTGCCGCGACCTTTTGCCGACGATGGCGCGCGACTACATCAAGGCGATCAACGACCAGGTCGCGGCCAACAACCCGAAGGAAGTCCAGAAGATCGCCTCGACCTTCCAGATCAAGGTCGTCAAGGTCCTCGAGAGCACCCTCGCCTCGCCCGAGAGCGCCGAATCCGCGCGCGCCAAGCTCGGGCAATATACGGCCTCGCGCACCGCCTTCGACGACGTCGTGAAGATGCTGCATGTGTTGCGCGCCGGCGATGCACTGCCGAAGTTCAACGCGAAGCTGCCCGACAAGATCGCCAAGTTCGACGACGGCCAGGTCGTCCAGATCACCGCGCAGCTCGACGCCCTCAAGAAGGCCCATCCCCAGGCGCTGCCCTTCGCGCTGACCCTGGTGGCGCGACGCCTGAGGACGTCCTGGCAATTGGTGCGGCTTGCCACCAAGGCGGCTGCGAGCAAGGCCGCCGCAGACGTCGCCGCCGCCCCCTATGCGTGCGTCGTTCACATGGTCCTCGACCGGCTCGACGACAAGCGCCTCGCGCTTCGTGTCGCGCTCCGGCACAACCGGGTGCTGATCGCCCGCGACCTGCTCACCGAGATCTACGACACCGAATATGCGCTCAAGGTCCGCATCGACGGCATCGAGCAATGCGAATGGGGCGTCCGCCTCCAGCAATTGATGGACGCGATCGCGGCGCTGGTCTCCGCCGAGGTGAGCCGCTTCCCTGCCAATGTCGGCCACATTCTCGGCTCGCGGCGGCTGCGCAGCCACGACACGCTCGGCGGCAAGCTGTCCTATCTGGCCTGGAAGGGACGCGACGTGGTGCAGGACGGTGCGGCGGCGTTCCGCAAATTGATCGGGCAGACCTAGGCCGCGGCTAGCGCGGCAGGCACAGGAAGCGATCGATGAATCGCCCTGACAGCACGAACCTGAACCACCAATACATCATTCGCCGCATCGACATAGCTGTATCCTCGACAGCCCTCCACCAGCTCGGGGGAGCTTTAGCGCGAGTGCGGCAATGCGCGTGTGAGGTGCTTCACATTCTTGGCCGCCGACACGGATTCGTTGTCGCAGAACCGTCACGAGCGCAAGGCGGCGATGCGCGCACCGCGGGTGGTCGCAACATGAAGGCCGCCGCCGATCGACGCTGCGCCGGCTTCATCGCCGCCGCGGGACAACCGCGCGCGCATCGAAGATTTCATCGACAAATTAGCTCGAATTGCAGCGCTTAACGTTACTCAGATAATTCAAGAACGATGTGAAGCTCTCCTTATTTGAACCCACGCTCCGCGTTTAAGAAACCGTCACGGAACGGGAGTGGTGTAGGATGAACGATGGGATGGTTGAGCTCGCCGGACGAAGGCCTGTGACCTTCGGACGGCGAAAGGTGACGCCGCGCGCCTGCGTGGCCGACAGCAAGCGTCACCTGCGCGCGTTCCTCAGCGAGATCCTCGAGGATCTCGGCTTCGTCACCTGCGAATGCGCCAGCGCGGAGGAGCTGAAGACGGTGCTCGCGAGCGAATTGCCGGACCTGATCCTGCTCGGCGTCGCCGCCGACGGCATCGAGCCGGGACGTTTCCTCGAGATCCTCGTGCGCGAGGCATTCGCCGGCCGGGTTCTCGCCGTCGGCGCCCGCGATTCGATCATCGTCAAAGCCGTGCGGCAGGTCGGCGACGAATATGGCCTTGCCATGCTGCCGCCGCTGACGACGCCCTTTGCCGCGGAGACGCTGCGCGAGCGCGTTGCGATGCTGCTGCCGGAGGAGCCGGCGCCGAGCCCGGCCGTGCATGTCGGCGAGGCCTTGCATGCCGGCTGGCTCGAGCTCTGGTACCAGCCCAAGATCGACGCGCGCACGCTGGTGCGCAGCGGCGCCGAGGCATTGGTGCGGATGCGGCATCCGACCTGGGGCGTGGTGCCGCCGGCCTATTTCATCCCGGAGCCGCACGATCCGCATTTTCGCGAGCTGTCGGAATTCGTGATCGATCGCGCCGTGCAGGACTGGCACTATCTTCTGGAGCAACAAAGCCCGGTCGACCTGTCGATCAATCTTCCCGCCGCCTATCTCAGGGAGCCGCAGGCGGTGCGCGATCTCTGCCGCCGCGTGCCGACGCATCCGGCCTTCGGCGGGCTGACGGTCGAGATCGACAGCGAGGAGGCGATCCGCGAGCTCGATCTGCTGGCCGAGGTCGCGCGCGAGGTCGGCCTGCACAATATCGGCCTGTCGATCGACAATCTCGGCGCCAACTGGCCACAGCTGATGGACCTCGACAAGATTCCCTTCGTCAAGCTGAAGGCCGACCGGCACTTCGTCACCGGCAGCGGCGGCGACCGGCTGAAGCGCACGGTGTGCCGTCACATCGTCGAGCTGGCGCAGACTTTTGGCGCGCGCGCGGTGGCGCAGGGCGTCGAGAGCCGCGCCGACCTCGTCGCGGCGAGCGAGATCGGCTTCGACGTCGTGCAGGGCTTTCTGTTCGGCAAGCCGATGCCGCTGAAGAAGTTCGCGAAGGCCGTGCTGACGCGCACCGTGATGGGCCAGGCGTGAGGCGCTGCCCTTACGCTAGCGGCAGACCCAGACGCCGTTGACCAGCACGCGGACGCAGGCCGGCGCCACGACGGCGGCTCCGGCGGCGGCTGCACCGACGGCCGCTCCCCCGACCACGGCACGGCGCGTCGTTCGACGCGCGACGCCCGCGACACTCGCCGGCGTCGCCGGCCGCCCGACGCGGGCTTCCGCGCTCTGGATCGCGACTGAAAGCCCGTCCTCTGCCGACCACTGCACCGAGGTCAATGCTGCGCAGACGACAACGGCGCCCGCCAACCACAATCTGGTACCCTGTCGCATGACGTCCTCCCTCGCTTTTGATGCATCTAGAGGCGGACACCGCGCCGGGACAGGCGTTGATCTAGATCAAGGTTTGGCGGTCGCATGACAAGGGCGGCGGGCGTGAAGCGACAGGCTCAGGCATAGCGCCGTGCGAAGAAGACGCAGGCGACCACGATGGCCGTCGCGGCGATCATGCTCCCCGCGACCGGCTCACCGAGCAGGAGGCCGGCGAGCGCGAGGCCAAAGAACGGCTGCAGCTGCTGCAGCTGGCCGACGCGGGCGATGCCGCCGAGGGCGAGCCCGCGGTACCAGAAGATGAAGCCGACGAACATGCTGAAGACGGAGACATAGGCGAGCCCGATCCAGGCGGGCATGGAGATGCCGCTCCAGGCCGGCGGCCAGGTCAACACCGCGAGCACCAGCATCAGGGGCAGCGCGAGCAGCAGCGCCCAGGAGATCACCTGCCAGCCGCCGAGCCGGCGCGACAGCGCGGCGCCCTCGGCATAGCCGAGGCCGCACAGCACGATCGCCGCGACCATCAAGAGATCGCCTTTGAGCGAGGCCGCGCCGTCACCGGTGAGGGCAAAGCCGGCCACCGTGGCGCTGCCGAGACCAGCGAACAGCCAGAACAGCGGCCGCGGCCGCTCGCCGCCGCGCAGCACGCCGAAGATCGCAGTCGACAGCGGCAGCAGGCCGATGAAGACGATGGAGCGCGCGGAGGTGACGTGCTGCAGCGCGAGCGCCGTCAGCAAGGGAAAGCCGACCACGACGCCGATGGCGACGATGGCGAGCGAGGCGAGATCACGGCGCTGCGGCCGCGCCTGCCTGAGCACGGCGAGCACCAAAGCCCCGATCAGCGCGGCGATGACCGCGCGCGCCGAGGTCAGGAACAGCGCCGAGAAGCCGCCGACCGCCACGCGCGTCGCCGGCAGCGAGCCGCTGAAGATGACGACGCCGAGAAGCCCGTTGCCCCAGCCGCTGGCGGAAGAGTGCATGTTGGTCTCGCTTGGTGGGAACGGCGGATCGGTTGCCGGGGCGGTTGAACGCCTCGCGTGATGGCATGGAACAACAAAAGTTCGAAAACAACCCCATGCACAGTAGACGGGGGTTGCAAGATCAATGGGTTAGGTGGGGGGCTGGGCTGAGTGCGGGTCGGGCGGGGTTTCGGGAGCCAAAAAGTCGGGGGAGCGTGGTTTGACGCGCTTGTCCGGCGCGCCTTCGAGCCGACGAGATTGGCGCGAGCGGTATCGCCCATTCCGAATGACGTCTCCTGTCATTTGCTTCGTCGGGCAAAACAGGAGCATAGTGGCATCATCGCAGGAGGTCGGACAGGCAGGGCTTTGGCCCGGGTCTCTTGAAGGCGCCTGTCGCCGGACGGTGCGCGTTTCGTGCACTGTCACCGCAACATCCAGCACCCGCTCAGGCGAATTGAGAATAGCGCGAAAGCTGAAAGAAGGGTTCGGCCTGATAGGACGGATCGGTGGCAAGGCGAGCAAGCCTTTGCCCGATGGCCGGCGCGAACTTCGCACCGTGGCCCGAACACGCGGAGCAGACGATCAGGCGGGACTCCGGCCAGCGATCGATGATGAATTCCTCGCCCGCGTCTAGCCGGCGGTCGGCGGGTGCGGTGTTGGTGTAGAGGCAAACGTCGCGATCGATGATCGGCCCGGCCGCGCCGGGGACGAGGGCGGCCAATGCTTCGCCGATCGGGCGGAGCTCGGCATCGGAGGCCTGCGGACCCCAATCGTCGGGGCCGACCACGGGCCCGTGGTTGTGAGGCGCAGCTTTGACGCCGCGCTGTTCGAAGTCCGGAAAGCCGTAGACCGTATCGTTCGGACCTCGGTCCAGAATGAAGATCGGGAAACGACCGAGCGCCACGCTGTCAGGGCTGCTAGGTGCGAACCAGCCGACCGCCTGTCGGGTCACGTTCAGCAGCGCGGCGAGTGGCGGGAGTGCGCGACCGAGCCATGGGCCAAGCGCCAGAATCGCGCGCTCAGCGAAGAACTCTTCGGTATCAGTGCGGATCGACACGCCGTCGTGGTGCGGCATGAAGCTCGCGCGTTCCGCAATCACGCGGTTCCCCGCGCGTGCGCGCATCAGCTTCATGACGACCTCGGTCCGCAGGATCGCGCCACCGTCCTGCACGACGACGTCCCAGTCGCCCGGCAGGGTGAAAGCCGGAAATTCCTTGTTCGCTTGAGCCGCGGTCAACATCGGGTCCGGGCGCCCTTTCGCGATCGCGGCCGCGCGCGAGGACGCCACCATGACGGAGCCGGGGCGGCCGGCCTCCAGAACAGGGGTTTCCGTCAGAATTGTTTGACCGCTTTCGCTCTGCAGCCGGATCCAGCCGGCATGAGCCTCGTCGCTCAGGCTGGTGTAGTTGGGGTTTTCGAAATTGAAGCGACGGAAAATGCGACATGACCCATGTGACGAGCCGCGATCCGAACCTGCTGCGACAGGGTCGAAGCCGAGCGCATCGACGCCGGCATCCAGCAATGCGCCCAGCGCGGCTCCGCCCATGAGCCCCAGACCCAGCACGGCGACTTCGCATTTTCGCATGAAGGCCTCGCGAGCGATGCTACGATGCGGAGATCATCGTGATGATGTCGCGGGTTTGCAAGGTTTGCGGGAGCACGTCGTATGCCATCTTCGTCGCGCGCATCCACTCGCTTTTTGGAGCTATGACGGGCGTTCAAAGCAACAGGGCCGGCGCTTTACAACGGGTCCGCGATGCGCCCCGTAGTACGGCGGGAAAGCCATTAGGATAGACTTTTGGACGTCTCGGGGCAGGTTCAGATAGGGCTTTTTCGAACCTAAAGTTGTAGGTATTATGGCGTCACGGACGGGCTCTTCGACCTTGTTCGTCTCTTCCAAGACTTCCCCACGTCAACTCGAGGCCGGGCCATCCGGCGACCTATATTCAAAACCATTCTTGAACGTCTTCGCGGAAAATTGCCAAGTGTCTCCAAAAAACGACGAACTTAGCCCGATACCACCACTTGCCTTCCTCAGAGCCGTTCTCAAATCCGATCCTACGCCGGATGATCGGAAGCTCGTGGAGTCCATTGTGCGTATTCGCGCGCAGCTCGCGCAACGCACTGACGTAGACGAGGCATTCGAAATAGACCCGGAAAATGTCGGATACTTGAAACGTTCGATCGGCAGTTTGGGCGTCTACGTTCCTTTTAATCTGGTTAGCGTTTTTCCGGGACGGGATGAACTCGACGACATGGTTGCGACAGCGACAGATATTCGCATCCAGGATGGTCACCCGATCTGTCTAAGCGGAAGCGCCACGTTCTTAGGCAAGTCCGTTCCTATCTCCGACTTGGATTTTTGCGAATATTATCCGTTGGCCATTACTTTACTGCCAGATTTGATTGCGCAACGTCTGGGGACGAGCGTGGAGCGCCTTCTTGTTCGCGTGAATTGGAACGGCACTCGGTACAATGCGCCCTTTAATGACCTCGTGGCCTCTCTTTCACAGTCCGCCAACGACACCGTGACCTACGTGAAGCTTGATTTTCTCTGGAAGGTTCCCAGATTCGGGCTTATGCCGACCACAACTATGATATTGAAAGTAAAAGAAAATATGACGGGCCCCGCGCTGGCGCGCAGCTTTGTTCATCAAGAAGCAGTCATTTCAGCGTCCGGACCTCCCCGCAACTTATTTGCGGCCGAGGAAATTCACCTCTATCTTAGGTTCCTAAAGGGAGAGACGGCGAAGTATGCCGCAAGCGGTGTCGGCCGCGGGTCCCCAGACTCCCTCAAGGCTATGAAACGTGCTCTTTCTCTGCTTTTGCTCATCGGAGCCGATCAGGATCAAGAATTGCATGCCGAGCTTGAGGGATTGATCGAGGCCCTCGAAGGGCCGGCCATCGCCGGGATCGTTCTTGAGAAGCGACTCGAAGAGCTTTCGGGGTTAGCGAAAGAAGCCGATGCGGCAATAAGTGAGGCTGCCCGGGAGGCCGTTGGTAACGTAAAACTAGAATTTGAAGATAGACTGCTGGAAAGCGACGAACGAGACCTGGTTTTGGAAGGCACTTCGCGCATGGCCCAGGCGTTGAAGGGACTAATCGAAGGGTTATTTTCCGCTGTCGGGGACGTTAGGCACTGACGCATGTCAAAGTCTGATCTAATAGACAGCATCCTTGCGTACGTGCCGGCAACACGTCGACTTGATGACAAGGCGCGTCAGAACCTCGAAAATTTATCGGAAGGACAACTCTCCTCGCTTGCAACGGACGTCGCAGATGCGGCGGCTCACGCCAAGAAGTTGCTCGGAGAAGGCGTATCCGAATCGATGGCGCAGGCTGCTCTAGCGAAAGGGACGGCTTCGATCCGTGAAGCTAAAGATATGCTTGCCGAAGCGAACCGAAGGGTTCTTGCCCGCCAAAATTCCAAGAAAGTGGAAGAGGCCTCGCCGTTGCGGCCTGTAGTGCATACAGGCTGGGAAGCACCATTTGCGCCTACTCGGGAAAGAGCGGGTGCTAATCCGTCGGAAATGCGAGTATCCGAACAACTAATTGAAGTTGCGGCAACTCGATTGGGCGCTCTGTTGGTCGAGTGCCTCTCCGATATAGAGGCAACAATCGGCAATGCGGGATTGATCCGAGGACGGTTCTTGGAGTTTCTAGAATCGTCAGTACACACGAAACTCTTTCGATCGTTTCTGAGAGCGCGTACGACGTCCATGTTGCTTGAATCCTGGGATCTCCTTTTGGAGCGCCAGTGGAAAAGAGTGGACGCCGAATCTCTGGTCCTAGAGGCTCAATTCCATGCGATAATGCGAGAAGTTCGAAACGAGATCATTCACAAACCCTCCATTTACGATCCCCATTTGTTGGCAGAACATGAGGACGTCGTTGTCGAAACGCGGGCGATCGATGGGCTTGCATTACTCGGCAGTCGTCTCATCGACTACAAGCCAGACCTTCTCGTTAGCCTGGATCGTGGTGGCGAAGTCGTGGGCAAACTCCTCGACGCTGAATTTGGAAGTGATCTGAAATTTGACCATGCGCTGGTCCGCAGGCTTCACGGTTGGCAATTCTCCGATGTTAGAACAAGAAAAGCCGCGCCCGGGAAAATCGTAGTCGTGGACGATATTGCTCGCAGCGGCGGCGCCATGTCGGAAGCAATTCAATTCCTCCATACAAAGTTTCCGGCTGCCGAGATCCGCGCAATGGTGATCGTTGGTACCGGCGCTGCAAAGCAACGTTTGGGCGACCAGGTTCTCTACATGCCGAACATGGCATTGAACATTGGAGTACGTGTTCCTTGGAAGAGTGGGGGCGACGCCGCGTTCCGGCGGCTGAAGGATGCTTACGTCCTCGGAAATGCGCAGGACGAGCTCAAGGTGTCTAAGGATATCTTTGAGCGGATGGTTAGGCGTTTTCAGGCTGCCCTCAATCGGCAGGACGTCACCTAGCGTCCCCATTGCCCACGCGCCTGTCCTTTCTTCGATTTATCTCGGCAAGAAGTATCTTCGCTGTCCCTCGTACTCGCCAACCCGTGCTAGACCCGTAGCAACCAGCGTTTCCAAGACCTCCGCGATGCGCTGCCGACGCTTGGCCGTATTCTTTCCCTCCAATCCGCTTGCTATAGCGGCTGGTAGAATGGGTGCTGGCGCCTTAAAGAGGAAGTCTCGCACGAACCTAAGCTGTTCCAGACCGTCCGCCGGCCATTTCGGTCGCTCGGCCGCGTCTGGCAGTTCGATGTCCAGCATTCCGACGTGTTCGCTCTCCTGTTTGGATGCCTTCACGCCAAGCTTTGCTATCTGATACTCCGGTCTTAACCACCGAACCAACCCACGCTTCTCTTCGGCTGCTCGCTGTTGATTGAGCTCTACAAGCCGAGTCAGAAGTTCTTCCTCTGCCTTCTCTTGTTCCGGTAATTTGTGAAGCGAGGGTAGCGTTGCACCGGGCCGACCGACCAGCAACGGGATTAGATCTTCCCAAGCGTAGGATGTCAGCACGGCTCGGTCGATATCGTCATGAATTTCTTTCAGAACCGATATTAGGCCAGCCTGGTGCATGTCGCGCTCTGCGTCGGTCAGCGGAGGCACGGTGCAGCCGTTTTCCACTTCACGCAATCGTTCCAGCGCGTTGTAGAGATCGGTCATCGTGAGGAAAGAATGCTCAGCTAGTCGCTGCTTGCGGAAGCTATCTAAGCGCTCGCCAAGCCCCCTTAGCCGTTCCTGTTGGGCGAATAGCGGATTGGCCGATGAAAGTGTCGGATCAACCGCGAGTGGAAATGGAAACGGATCAAAGGTCCGCGACTTTGAGTATCGTGGATCGTTACCCACCCCGAGCCACCCGCCCGTTGCGATAGCCCAGGCCACGTTCAGTCGTGACGACAAAACAGCCAAGTGCTCTGCCGTGTCTAGACTGACGCAAACAAGCATATTGTCCGGCCTGATACTGGCATCGAGAAATTGAAATGTCCTGTGCCGGGTCGTCTCGACGGTCACGATGTATCGCCGCAAACCTACTAGTGCCGGACGGAAATCCCTTCGCGGTTCACCAAAAATCCACCACAGATCGCGGTAGCTAGCTCGGTTGTTGTGATCGCGCTCTGGTTTCACATTGTCCAGTACGTGTTGATAGACAGCCGGAAAACGCGTGCGGACTTCCTCCGCTTCCAGCGGGTATAAGTCGATTACCATTACGCCGCGTGGACGCTGCGCAACGTCACGCCCATTGCGATAGTTGAGGATGTGGCTCTCCAAGCCGTTAACTGTTCCAAGCCCTAACGCTTTCGCCTGCGTTGGTGTGACGATGAAGCCCGCTCCATGGAGCTTTACACCCGGACTAGACAATAGGTCGTTGGCAAGAAGAGCTCTCGCGGACGCGAGGTCTGCTCCTACGGAGAGATTGGCTCGAATTTTTCCGGCACGCGTCTCCAATCCAACCTGGGGAGTGTCTGTACTTAACCCCGCTTCAGACACAACTTCCGCCAACACTCCTTCCCGCTCTCCTTTCTCCGCAACGGTCATAGCGATGCGTACGGCTGCTCGATCGGACGCCTTCATCCAAGGATGGTTGGGCACAGCGAATACCAAGGACAAAGGCTCCTTCGCCGCCATGCTCCGCTCAATCGCACGACGAGAAAACGTTTGCGTGATCGAGTTTGTTGTGATGAAGCCAAAGCGCCGCAATGGATTCAACTGACCCTGCAGTGGCTTGCGTAACAGCCGGGTCGCAGCCTCGTCCCAGAAGTGCAAGACGAAATCGGCTCCCCCGGAAAGATGCGGACGCGCTGCCCAGCAGGCTTCGGCATACCCGCCACCAAGCTCCGCACGCATGTCCTTGCCGCCGATGAAGGGCGGATTGCCAACAATGAATTCAACCTCCGGCCACGAAGCGCGCCTTGGATTTACATAAGTGTATACTGGCACTCTTGCATCAGGATCGGGAATTTCCTCGCCTGTGATCGGGTGATACTTCTTGGTAGTTCCGTCCCATCGTGACAACGGCCGCCCGCTAGCGTCGCGCAGCAACTCCTGCCGATCGTAGGCGATGACGGCGTCCTGTTCCCTGATGGTCCCATATACGTCTAAGACTGGTTCTTGGATGGCATCTGGCCCGCCCGTCTTGAGCTGCCATTTCAAGTAACCAATCCAAAGCACGAGATCGGCGATAACCACAGCGCGCGGGTTGATTTCAAGGCCATAAAACTGATGAGGATCGACGGTGAAACGGCCACCAGTTCTTGCTAGACGCTGCCCGACGAGGTCTTTACCAGCGTCTTCCGGAAAGTCACCGTAGCGATCTGGTTGTCCGCCGAGACTCGTTATGGCTTCCAACACTTCGCCTTCGAGCCTCTTCATTAGCTCAAGGCTAACGTATAAGAAGTTGCCTGTGCCGCAAGCCGGATCGAGAACACGCGTCGTGCACAGTTTGCGATGAAACTTGAGCACGGTGGCCAGAGCCCCACGATGATTCCCTTGGTCCAGTAATTCCTTTACTTGGCCCTGAACAAGCTCCCAGTCGGCGCGCAGCGGCTCGATGATCGTTGGGACGACGAGGCGCTCAACATAGGCTCGCGGTGTGTAGTGCGCTCCTAATTTGGATCGCTCACGTGCATTCAACGCACGTTCTAGCAGCGTACCGAAGATCGCCGGCTCGACATTCGACCAATCCTTGCTAGCAGCAATCCAAAGTTCGTTGATGTCCTCCTTATCGAGAGGAAATGCCGATCTTTTCTTAAACAGTGAGCCGTTGAACTTTTTCAGAGTGACATTGAGGTGCGGGGCATAGCCACCTTGGTCCATCACGGCCCAAAGGCTCTCCAGCGCCGCGACGAAATGCTTGGGCGTGTCTCTCATTTGCCCGAGCAGCTTGTGAAACCCTTTCTCGGGTATGAGTTTGGCGTCCTCTGCGAACATGGTGAACAGGCAGCGCATCAAGAACTCCGCCACGTCCTTAGCGTCGTACTTCTCTTCCAACCGCTTCGCGATCTTGGCGAGACGCTCGGCAATGTCCCTCGTGACCTCTGCTGAAATCCGCGTTGGATCGAGTGACCGAGGGTCGTTCCAGATTGCCTGCAAGCGCGCTTGAACGCTGGGATCGCGCAAATCCGCCATGCTGATCCGGTAGGATTGGCGGTCCGGGAAGTGTGCGTAGTTCTTCCCTTGGCCGGAGAAGTCAGCATAGACTTCGATCACATGACCTACGTCCACGACGAGCAGAAATGGTGGGTAACCGTGCTCGACAGGAAGAGCGCGAGCATAATCCTCTGCCTGCTTGCGAGCAGCAAGCATCACTTGGTCCCAACCGCGTGTCCCACGCAGAGCGTGCCCTGACTTGAATTGCTGCTCGTCTTCACCAAGAAGCAGCAATTGGTCAGCCGCGAGCCTAGCCTTTTGGCGCTTCCGAGATTGCTTTGCTTCAAGCACGAAGCTATTCTTGCGATAGCAATCTATAAAGCCGGAGGTAGTGGTCCCATCCGGATGCTTGAAGTCAACGCGACGTTCGAAGACGTAGTCATTTAAGGAGTTCTCCTCCCTGGCCAGATCGGGGCCAGGCAGGCCGAGCGCACCGCACAACCGCTCAATAAAAAGCTGATAATTAGCTCTCTCCGCTCCACCGGACGCACTCGCCGCAGCGATCAACGCTTCTAGCTTCGCACCGTCAATCACCTGTTGCCCCATACTCCCAAGGTATTCGCCCCTAAGTCCCTATAGCAATAGCACCGCTTCTGCATTGCAGCGATTCTCGCTCCAACTCAAAGTACAATCATCTCAAGGTAGACGAAAGTCGCAGCGGCAACTATCATTGTCCGACGGGGGGCATACAAGGAATGCAGGGGCCAATCTTCGACGCGATACCTGTAACTTACCGGGGTCTTCTCGCGGATCAGCATCTCGTTGACGCGCAGCAATTCGGCAAGTCGCTGATTGGGGTGACTAAGCTCGCTAACAGCGTTTGTCACGAGATATTTCACGAAGAGATCACCCATGATCCGCGGTCATACCAAATCCGATTTTGCGTGGGGCCCAGCAAGGAGAATGGTCTCGTCCAGGAGATATTCGCCGTCGTTACTTCCGGCCAGATGCCGCTCTATACCCCAATCTTATTGACCGTCGGAAAGAAGCTTACTGAGCTTTTGGTGGGCGCTGTAATCGAGAAGGCCCTTGGGAAGAAGAAGGATGCCAACAACGCTGTCGATAAGATTCACGAACTAGCGATGGCACACAACGATTTTGCCCAGCAGGTTTTACGCGGACAGATGCGCGACAAAGCAGCGCTGATGAAGATCATTAACGAACTTCATCGGGAGAATAGAGCGTCGTTAAGACAAATACCCGAGCCAGTCGGAAGAACGGTGCGGTCGCTGCAAATCGGCAGCAGCCGCAGCTCAGCGGTCATCGACGAGCCAGCGGCCGAAGTACTGCGCTCACCGGAGCAACTTACACTAGGTGATCCGGTCACCTACGACGTGAAAATCCAAGGCGTTTTCAAGACAAACGGCGCTTGCCGAATTGAGATTCTTGACCAAAACAAGATCGTTTCTGGAAAGATCGCCGATGCCACTCTCGATGCACCTCACAATGTCTATACGAAGGCGCTCGACGAGGGGGCCGTTCTCCGCGTTCTGGCTCAACCGACGATGAAGGACGGCAGGCTGCACCGACTTTTCATTACTGCCGCGAAAATAGTGCCGAAGAAGCGTGGCAAGACACAGGGACACTAAAGGCCAGTACGCAAGTCGCTCGCAAGCGGGAGAGGAGAGCGAGCGCCGCGGCAATCGATCGTCCCAACGTCACTCCCCCCTAATACAACGGCTCCTCGTACACCTTCTCTCCATCCAGCAGCAGCCGCTTGATCGCCGCCCGTCCCGAGGGCAGCACGGCGGCGACGATTCGGAGCTTCTGCTGGTTGCGGGCGTCCTCGAGCTTTTTGCCCTCGCCTTCGGGCACGAAATAGCTTTCGAGGCCGTATTTGATCGGCAGCTTGTCGCAGAAGCGGCGGCGGTCGTCGCCGCAGGATCCGCCGTAATTTCCGACGCGGCCGCGGATCAGCACTTCGGGCGCGGTGACAGGGACAGGCTCGGCGTGCACCGAGACCGCCTGATAGAGGCCGTTCGCATTGGGCGCGAGCTTGACGAAGACGTTGGGGTGGCGCGCATCGGCTACCTTGCCTTTGAGGCTGCCTGCCGGCACTTGCGAGATCTCGTAGCTGAGCACGACATAGTCGCCGCGCAGGAGATCGCGGGGATCGACCGGCTGCGTCTGCAGGGTGACCTCGACGCCTTCGCGCAGGATCTGCATGCGGTCGGCCACCATCAGCACCAGGAGCGCTGATTGCAGCAGGACGGCGATGCCGAACAGCACGGCTTTGGGGATGCGCTGCCAGAACGCGGTCAGCGACGTGATCAGCCCTTTCATCGCGCGGCCCTCGGCAGCATGCGGTTAAGCGCCGTGGCAAAGGCGACGGCCGCGACGCCCGCGACGGCCAGGAAGGCCGAGCGGCGCAGCAGCGAGCCCTTCACGGCCCAGGTGATGCCGGCGATCACGCCGGCGATGCCGAGCCAGCCGGCGACGATGCGCGGGCGCACATCGTCGAGCATGCCTGATACGACGAGGCACAGCATGGCGCAGAGCAGCGCGGCATAGGCGAGCCAGGATTCGCCGGCCATGGATGCCGGCCAGACCGGCGCCGCGAGCAGGACCAGGGCGATCGCAGCTGCTGCGAGGAGTTCACCCTTGCGCCGGGTGATTGCAGCCGACGTCAACGCGAGGATCACGCCGGCATTTCCGCACGCGATCGCCCAAAGCGGCTGGCCCGCAACGGACCCTTCGCGAAAGCGGACGAGATCGTCGACCGTCGTCACCTCCAGGAACGCGGCGATGGCGAGTGAAAACGCGCCGTAAGTCGACAGGACAGTGCCTAGCCGGAGCGCGCGCGGCGACGGCGCGGCGGCGATCGCGAGGCCGGCGCCGAACAGCAGCGCCGCACCGCTCGCGAGCACGAAGGACGGCTGCGTGCCCTCGAATTCGAAGCGGAGCGCGGTCGCGATCCACCACGGCAGCAGCGCGAGCGCGACGAGATGAGCGGCGACACGCGAATTCCAGGCGAAGGCGAGTGCGGCGGCGACGAGCCAGACGATGAGGAGCGGAAGATGCAGGATGTCAGGCGTATCGGTGGTCCGCATGCAGGTCCAGATCGAGGCGGCGACGAGACCGACCGCGAGCGCGCCGCGCGAGCCGGTGAGAAGCGCCGCGGCAAACGCGCCGATCGACCACAGCAGCATGCCGCCGGCAAAGTCCTCGCCGAGATGATACATCTGGCCGACCAGCGCGATGCCGGCACCGAAGATGATCGCACCGACGCTGGCGCAGAGATCGGCGAGAACGTCGCGGCCGCGCGCGGCAAACCAGGCGCCGAGACCGCCGGCGGCGGCGAGGCCCGCGAGCAGGATCGCAAACCGCGCCAGGCGCGCGATCTCGGTCCAGTGCGCCGCCACGAAGGCGAGGAACGCGGCCGCGATCAGGAGGCCGCCGAGGATGCCGACGACCACGGCGATGCCGATGCCGGGCGGAAGCGGCGGCAGTGCAGTGCGGATGGCGGCGGCCGCCTGCGGCGCGATCACGCCGTCGGCCTCCCATCGCGCAAGATCGGCGTCGAGGCGCTGCCGGTAGGATTTGTCGAACATCGTCGTGGAATCACCTGGCCCGCAGGAGCGCGGGACATGGCTTGGTCGGATCGCGCGGGGCGTGGGTTCAACCACGCGCGGTGGGGGCGAAACGCATGTGGGCTTTGCGCGAGCGGAGCGCACGCCTCGTCCTTCGAGACGGCGCTGACGCGCCTCCTCAAGATGAGGCTAATCAGCGTCAGTGCCCGCTGAAACTGCTGCCGCGCACTCCGCCCTCATCCTGAGGAGCCCGCCTAAAGCGGGCGTCTCGAAGGATGGCCGCAGGGAAAACTTTCAAATGCGATAGCCCTGCCCGCAAGCGGGGGAGGCACACTGCCGATGCCGCGGCATTTCTGCCCATCACGAGCCGCGACAATCGATTCGACCTGAAGCCATTCCGCTCTAGTTTGCCTTGATGCCGGCCTCGCTGATCAGCTTGCCCCATTTCGTGCTTTCGCTGTCGATGAAGCGGCCGAACTGCTCGGGCGAGGTCGGCGCAGGCTCGGCGCCGAGGGTGCGGATCTTCTCGGCCACGGCAGGATCCTTCAGCGCCTTGGTGAAGGCCTCGTTCAGCCGGGCGATGACATCCGCGGGCGTGCCGGCGGGAGCGACGAGCCCGAACCAGCCGACGGATTCGAAACCGGCCATGCCGCTCTCGGCCAGCGTCGGCACATCGGGGAGCGACGCCAGGCGGCGCGCGGAGGAGACGCCGATCGCGTTGAGCTTGCCCTCGAGGATCAATTGCCGCGATGCCGGAATATCCAGCACCGCGAACGGGACATGGCCTGCGAGAACGTCGACCGCCGCCGGCGCCGTGCCGCGATACGGCACCAGCTCCATCGCGATCCCGCTTCTCTGCGTGAACAGCGCGGCGGTCAGATGCATCGCCGTCGAATTGCCGCCATGCCCGATCGAGAGCCCACCCGGCTTCGCCTTGGCGAGCGCGATGGTCTCCGCTGGTGTGCGCGCGGGGACATTCGCGGATGCGACCAGCACGAAGGGGATTTCCGCGAGCAAGGTGATGGGCGCGAGATCCTTCAGCGCGAACGGCATCGCGGCGTTGAGGTGCGGATTCACCGTCAGCGCGCCGGCCGGCGCCACGCCGAGCGTGTAGCCGTCGGGCTTGGCCTGCGCGACCGCGGCCATGCCGATGTTGCCGCCGGCGCCGGCGCGGTTCTCGATCACGAGGCCTTGCTTGAGCTCGGCGGTGACCAGCGGCTCGAGCGCGCGGATGACCGTGTCGGCGCTGCCGCCGGGCGGGAAGGTCACGATGATCTTGATCAATTGCTCGGGATAGGCGGCGCGGGCCGCCGCCGGCGGCAACACTACGAAAGCAGCGGCCGTCAGCGCGGCCAGGATGTGGCGCCTTGCGACGTGAAACACGGTCTCCTCCTTGCGTTCTGTTCTTGAAAGTCGGTTTGTTCGTCGTGTTACGCCGCAGCGCCGGTGATACGTGCCAGCAGGCCCAGCGGATTCTCCGGCGCGGATTGCCCGCGCCAGGCGATGTGCTGGTCGGGCCGCGCCAGCACGAGCTTTTCGGCGTAGGCGCCGTTCGCCTCCTCCGGCGCGACGTCGACCAGCGCGAGCGGCACGCCACGCGCCTTGGCGGCGTCCTGCAGCCGCGTCACGTCGATGGCCGGGTCGAACCGCAGCAAGGTGTAGCCGGGGCCGAAGGCATCGTAGAGCGAGCGTCCGTCGCGCAGGAACAGATGCGGCGCGCGGGCGCCCGGCACGGTGGAGGGCGTGAAGCTGCCCATCGCATACGGTGGCGGCGTCTCGCCGTCATAGGCGATGATCGGCGAGGCGTCGTAATAATAGCCGAAGTTGAGGCCGGCGCAGCAATATTGCTGCACGTTGAGATCGTAGGCCGCTTTCGCCAGCGCCGCGCGCGCCGCGTGGCCGCGCGGCGTGTCGTCCTCGATCTCCGAAGGTACGTCGCCGCGCTGCGCCATCATCTTCATCGCATGATCCATCGCAAAGCGCGACACCTGCTCGGTGATGGGCTGTCGCTCCGCCTCGTAGGCATCGAGGATCGCAGCCGGCGCCCAGCCGTTCAGATGCGCCGCCAATTGCCAGCAGAGATCGACGGCGTCCGCAATGCCGGCATTCATGCCGTAGCCGGCATAGGGCATCCACAGATGCGCGGCGTCGCCGCAGATGAAGACCCTGCGATCGCGGAAGCGATCGGCCACGAGGCGCCGTCCGACCCAATCCTCCTTGCTGAGCACGCGATACTCGAAGCGCTCGTCGACGCCGAGGATGACACGGATGGCCCAGTCGCGATCGACCGAGTCGAACTCGGGCTCGTCGGGCTTGAGATGATTGTGGATCAGCCAGCGGTCGTGGCCGTCGATCGCAACCACGGTGCCGGAGCGGCGCGGATTGAGCGAGAGCACCATCCAGGCCGGCTTGTGCGCTCCCATTAGCTCCTTCAGCTGCGGCGCTTCGATGAAGGTCGACTGCACGCGCTGGATCACCGGCGTGCCGGACAGGCTGGCACCGATCGCTTTGCGGACGAGGGATCGGCTGCCGTCGCAGCCGATCACGAAGCCGGCTTCGATGCGGAGCGAATCTCCGCTGTCGAGATCGCGCGCCAGCGCGACGACATGATCGTCGTGCTGCGCGATGTCGGTGATTTCCGTGCGCGCCAGGATCTTGATGCGCGGCTGTGCCGCGGCATGGCTGAACAGGATCGGCTCGAGATAGACCTGGTTGATCCGGTGCGGCGGCTCGGGCGTCGGCCACCAGGTGTCGGGGCCACCGGTCGCGCTGTAGCGGCGCGCGCGCGAGGGAATGTCGATGCGACAAAGCTCGATCCCGGTCGCCGTGGTCCGATAGGAGCAATCGTTGGGAAAGTCCGCAGGGAGCCCCGCATCGCGCAAGCGAGCGGCGACGCCGAGCCGCCTGAAAATCTCCATGGAGCGCGCCGACACGTGATTGCACTTGACGCTGGGCGGATCGCCGGCGTGACGGATTTCCGCGACGACGACATCGATTCCGCGCGAAGCGAGGTCCATCGCCGCGGTCAATCCGACGGGCCCGGCCCCCACCACCAGCACTTGTGCTCTCATGCTCGTTTCCTTCATCGCCGCGGGATTCGTTGCCCCGCACAACCTGCATTTTATTGCAGGTCCGTTCATGCGATAAGTCGGAAAGAACTCATCAATTCATGAGCGTTCGCTATGAATGTCACCTTGCGCCAGTTGCGGGTCTTCACCGGGGTGTACCGGACGCGCAGCATCACGCGGGCCGCCCGCGAGCTCGGCATCACGCAATCGGCGGCGAGCCTGTTGATCCAGCAGCTCGAGGCCCAGCTCGGCGTCAAGCTGTTCGACCGCTCCACGCGTTCGGTGCAGCCGACGCTGGCCGCGGGCGAAGCGTTCGCCGCGGCCGAGCGCATGCTGAGCGATGCGCAAGGCCTGTCGCGCCGCATGCGTGATCTCGCGCAGGCCCGCGCCGGCCGGGTCGTGTTTCTCGCCTCGGCCGGCACCGCGTCGGCGCTGCTGCCCATGGTGCTGGCGAAATTCCGCGCTGGCCATCCCGACATCGAGATCGACATGCGCGATGTCGCCGCCGACGATCTCGTCCCGCGCCTGAGCACGACCGATGCCGAGTTCGCGATCGGCAGCGCGGAGGGCGAATTCGCGGACATGACGATCGAGACGCTGACGAGCGGCCGCCTGAGCGCGATCGGCCGCCGCACCGCGGACTTCGCCGCGCGGCGGTCCCTGACCTGGGACGAGCTGGTGCAACTGCCGACGATTGCGATGCGCAGCGAGACACGCATCCGCATGCAGATCGATCAGGCCCTGAGCGCGCAGGGCAAGCGCCTCGATCCGACTTACGAAGTGACCCTGATCAACACCGCCCTCGCCATGACGGCGCAGGGCCTCGGTCTCGCCATCCTGCCCGCGACGATGCTGCCGGCCGACCAGTTCCCGACACTGATCGCAAGACCGCTGGTGCGCCCCGCCCTCACCCGGCCCGTGTCGCTGCTGCAGCGCCAGGGCCGAACGTTGTCGCCGGCGGCGCAGGCCTTCGTGGCGACGGCGCGGATGGTGCTGGCGGCGCGAGGAGCGCAGGCATCAGGCTGATTTTGCGGAGCTATCGAGAAGCTGATGGTTAACTGGCGGAGAGGGAGGGATTCGAACCCCCGATAGGCTTGCACCTATGCCGCATTTCGAGTGCGGTGCATTCAACCACTCTGCCACCTCTCCTGAAGGCGCCATATAGGAGCCGGGCCCCTGTGGTTGGGGGCGTTAATAGGCGAGGATGGCGGGCCAGACAAGGCGCGAAAGGGAAAATCCGCTGCCTGTTTTCGCCCGCTGTCCCGGCTTTCCGTCATGATCGCAGGGAATGGGCGGCCAGTTGCGGCTTTGGCGCGCTTGTCTCGGGCGCCCTTCTGGGATTCAAATCACGTTCGGAAACAGGGGGTGGGACCGCCAGACGCGGTAAACACTGGCGGTCCCGTGCCGCTCGTTGAAATACTGGCCGTGAAGGGCGGCTTCGCCGGCCGAGTGGAAGCGACGATTCGACCCTAGCGTGCGGCAGCCGGCCCGCAACGCAATCCGTCCCTTAACCTAACCGGTCAAGGTTACTCCTTGTCCGCCTTACCCTTTTTCTTGCCGTTCTCCGTGGAATCCCGGTCTTTGTCCTTTCCGCTCTCCTTGCGGCGGTTGGTGAAGCGGGCATTGCCGAGGCCCGTGCCGATGGTGAGCACGCCCCAGCGGTCGACGTCCTGCATGAACGGCACTTCGGAGAGACCCTGCACCACGCCGTCATTGTGCATCAGGATCGCGGTGTCGTGCTCGCCGATCTCAGGAATCCCCTCGATCAGGCTCGCCGGCAGGTTGAACTTGCTGCTTTCCCAATTGCCGGGCAGGTTCTGCGCGCCCTTCTCGATCGAGCCGTCCGGGTTGATCACGCCGGGACAGGCGATGCCGATGAACGGCGCGAGCTTGTAGCCTTCGTTCTCGGCTTCCGTGATCAGCCCTTTCAGCATCTTGGTCAGCCGCTTCACCGCGCCTTCGCGCGTCGGCTCGTCGTCGGCGTGACGCCACAGCTCCGCATGGACCACCTTGGCCTTGGACAGATCCTTGGCCTTCTTCCAGCCGGTTTCCACCACGCCGCAGCGGATGTTGGTGCCGCCGATGTCGACGGCGAGGATGCTGTCATGGGCCTCGAAGATCCAGGACGGCGCGAGGTGCAGCGCGCCGATCAGGCCGGCTTCGTCAGGGTGATGGCGGATCGGCTGCAGGTCGATCTTGAAATCCTCGGATTTCAGGATGATCTCGGCGCGGGCGATCACGAGCTCGCCGAGCCTGGAATCGCGAAAGCCGCCGCCAACGACGATGCGCTCGGTCTTGGCCCAGGCCTTGGTCTTGAGAAAGCGGCGGGTGACATAGGCGAGCTCCTGGGAGAAATCCTCGATCGCGCTGTGCACCACGGCCGAGGCCTCGGTGTCGTCGCCGACCAGGATGGCGTCCAGCGTCTTCTTGTTGATCTCCTCCGTCGGCATCTTGCCGAACGGGTCCTCCCCCGTCTTGCGCAGCGGCTTGCGCCAGCGCTCGAGGACCTCCCGGAACGCGCCCTTGCTGGCGCGGTCGCCGAGAAAGCCGTCCTCGTCCTTGATCTCGATGTTGAAGCTGTCGACATCGACCGACGGCAGCCGCTCGGCGCCATGCTGGGCAATGCCCGTTGTTTTGACCAGTTCGTCTGTTGCCATGAGAGCCCTTGCCCGCTTGCCTGTTCCGGCCGAGACAACTGCGTGGGAACCCGTTTGTTGCAAAGCCCGCCCGAGATTCGGCTGCGCGCTTTCAGCGCGGCCAAAGCCTTCAAATCCGGGCCTTTTCCGGCGGTTGTCCTTGACTTGGCGCGCTCGGCCGCTATAAATCCCACAGCCGGCGCGGGGCGTTTCTCGCGCCGCTTGTTTTTGCGTGGGTTTTCAAAGGGATAACTCCCACCCGCACAAAACGCAGATAAACCCATAGCGACTGACAAAAAGCCGACCCGGACGCTTGGCGTCCCGAGGCCGGGATTGAACACGGAGAAAGAACGATGTTCGCAGTCATCAAAACCGGCGGCAAGCAATACCGCGTCGTGCCGGATGATGTTCTCGAAGTTGGCAAGATCGAAGGCGAAGTCGGCTCGATCGTGCAGTTGAATGAAGTTCTGGTGGTCGGCGGCGACACGCCGGTGCTGGGCGTTCCGACGGTCGCAGGCGCGTCCGTCGCGGTCGAGGTGCTCGATCACAAGCGCGGCCCCAAGGTCATCGCCTTCAAGAAGCGCCGCCGCAAGAATTCGCGCCGCAAGCGCGGCTATCGCGACGAGATCACCGTGCTGCGCGTCAGCGAGATTCTCACCGACGGCGCCAAGCCCACCAAGGGGCCGCGTCCGAAGAAGGAGAAGGCGGCGCCGGCAGCGGAAGCCGCCGAGTAACGCAGAACCGATCACGCCAATTCACGAATTGATGCGTGAGAGATTTTGAAATGATTCCGTCAAGGAATTGACCTAGAACTACGCAGGATTTCGGAGACGAGCCATGGCTCACAAAAAAGCAGGCGGTTCATCGCGCAACGGTCGCGATTCCAAGGGCAAACGCCTCGGTATCAAGGCGTTCGGCGGCGAGATCGTCACGCCCGGCAACATCATTGCGCGTCAGCGCGGCACGACCTGGCATCCCGGCCTCAATGTCGGCATGGGTACGGACCACACTCTGTTCGCCAAGATCGAGGGCCGCGTTGCGTTCCAGGCCAAAGCAGGCGGCCGCACCTTCGTATCGGTGCTCCCGATTGCCGAGGCTGCTGAATAGACGGTGGATCAAATTGGAATCCGCCGGTCCCGACTGAACCGGCGGAGTCCTAGAGATCGCAAGAGATCGAAGGCTCCAAGGGGAGGCGGGAAACCGGCCTCCCCTTTTCTTTGCTCACTTTGAATTAGTGACTTTCACGGAGCCGGACATGTTGCAGGATTTCTCGAGCGTGACCTTGGCCGAGGCGAGACCCGGCGTCGTCGCCACCGAGCGGCTGACCTTGCGGCAACCGACGCTGGCCGACGTCAGGGCCATCGTCCGGCTCGCCAACGACCGCCGCGTCGCCGAGAACACGCGCCGCCTGCCGCATCCCTATTCGCAGGACGACGCCGCCGAATTCATCCGCGCCACCGCCGGGCTCGGCAGCGAGACGGTGTTCCTGATCGAGCACGATAGCGGGCCGGTCGGCATGGTCGGTGTCGATTGCTCCAGGCCCGGCAATGCCGAGCTCGGCTACTGGCTCGGCGTCGAGCATTGGGGCCGGGGCTTCGCCACCGAGGCCGCGCGCGGCGCGATCGATTTCTTCTTCGAGGAGTTCGAGGACGAGCACCTCTACGCCGGCGCGCGCGTCACCAATCCGGCCTCGCGCAAGGTGCTGGAGAAGTGCGGCTTCCAGTGGACCGGCGTGCAGCTGCACCGCTTCCTGGCGCTGGGATCCTCGACGCCCGTCGACTGCTTCCGCCTCTCGCGCGGCGTGTGGGCCTCGCTGAAGAGCTGGAGCAGTGCGAGGAGGGTGCGGTAACTTACCCTCCCCTGGAGGGGGAGGGTAAGAGTTACGCCGGCGGATTGACCTCGTCGCTCTCACGTCCCAGATCGCGCTCGCGCAGGTAAATGTAGAACCCGGCGCCGATGATGATTGCGGCGCCGACGAGTGTCGCGATCGACGGCACGTCGCCGAACACGACGAAGCCGAAGATCACGGCCCAGACGATCATCGAATATTGATAGGGCACCACGACGCTGGCCGGGGCGAGCTTGAGCGAACGGTTGACGCAAAACAGCGCCGTCACCGAAACGCATCCGGCGAGCGCGAAGATCACGAGGCTGCCGGGCGTCGGCGGCACCCAATTGAACGCCGACAGCACCGCGCCCAGCGAAAACGTGCCGACGAATTGCGAGGACGCCATCACGATGTCGGGCGTCTTGCGCAGGCTGCGCGTGATCAGCATCAGGGTTGCGAAGGAAAGACTGCCACCGAGCGCGATCAGCGCCGGCAGGCTGACCGTCTGCGCCGAGGGGCGGAGTGCGATCAGCACACCGCAGAACCCGATCAGGATCGCGGTCCAGCGCCGCCAGCCGACCTTCTCGCCCAGAAAGATCGCCGACATCGCGGTGACGAAGATCGGGCCGGCGAGATAATAGGTGATGACGTCGGCGAGCGGCAGATAGACGGTGGCGAGGAAGAAGGCCGCGACCTCCAGCGTCGACAGCACGACGCGAACCAGCTGCAGCCCCGGCCGCTCCAGATGCAGAAACTGGTGACGCTGCTTCCAGATCAGCGGCGACAGCAGCAACAGCGCCGCGCAGGCGCGCAGGAACAAGAGCTGCCCCACCGAATAGGTCCCGACCAGGAACTTGCCCATGGCATCGCCGAACGAGAACATGAAGATCGACAGCACCATGAGTCCGATGCCGGCCAGGCGCGCGGAGCGATCGTCATAGGCGGAGAGATTCTTGAACAGGGGCATTGAATGAGTCTGGATCCGAGATCTCGTCATTGCGAGCGCAGCGAAGCAATCCAGAATCTTTCCGCGGCGGCAGTCTGGATTGCTTCGCTGCGCTCGCAATGACGCGGAGAGAGCATCAGGAAATCGGCGCATAGTGTCGCTTGCGGTCGTTTTAATGACGTGAGCCGCCGGGACAAGCCCACAACGCCGAATTGAACGGATTGTCGCACTCTTCGCATCGCGGTAGCGATACCGGCCATATCGACGAGAGAGCCAAGAAGAGAGCTAAGCCATGACCGATTTCGATCCGGCCCTGCATCGCATGATCCCGACGCAACGCTGGTTTGAGGATTTCGTCGTCGGCGAACGCTTCGTGCTGCCGAGCCGCACCCAGACTTCGGCGGTATTCGCCGCATTCCAGACCGCGAGCGGCGACACCCATCCCGTGCACTACGACGTGGAATATTGCCGCGCCCGCGGCATGCCGCATCTGCTCGCCCACGGCTTCCAGACCCTGATCCACACCGCGCCCGGCGCCGGCCTGTTTCCGTTCATGGTCGAGGACTCCCTGGTCGGCTTCCTCGAGCAGTCGAGCCGGTTCCTCAAACCGGTGTTCGCCGACGACACCCTCTATCCTGCCCTGGAAGTCATTGAGCTCGTGCCGGGGCGCACCACCGGCGTGGTGACGCTGCGCAGCACCGTGTTCAACCAGCGCAAGGAGCTGGTGCTCGAGGGCACGCAGAAATTCCTGATCCGGCGGCGGCCGACGGGTTAAGCAAGGGCCCCAATTCGCGGAATTTCGGCCGATTTGCGCACCAATCCGGGTTGCCGCAGGGGGCCGGCTGGCCTACCTATGGCCCATGAAATTCCTCGACGAAGCAAAGGTCTATATCCGCTCCGGTGACGGCGGGAACGGCTGCGTGGCGTTCCGCCGCGAGAAGTTCATCGAATTCGGCGGCCCCTCCGGCGGCAATGGCGGCCGCGGCGGTAATGTCATCATCGAGGTCGCCGACGGCCTCAACACGCTGATCGACTACCGCTACCAGCAGCATTTCAAGGCCCAAAAGGGCGAGAACGGCTCGGGCTCGGACCGCCACGGCGCCAACGGCAAGAACATCGTGCTGAAGGTTCCCGTGGGCACGCAGATCTTCGACGAGGACCGCGAGACGCTGATCCACGACTTCACCAAGGTCGGCGAAAAGTTCGTGCTGGCCGAAGGCGGCAATGGCGGCTTCGGCAACGCGCATTTCAAGTCCTCGACCAATCGCGCACCGCGCAATGCCAATCCCGGCCAGCCCGGCGAAGAGCGCTGGATCTGGCTGCGGCTGAAGCTGATCGCGGATGCTGGCCTTGTCGGCATGCCCAATGCCGGCAAGTCAACCTTCCTCTCCAAAGTCAGCGCCGCAAAGCCGAAGATTGCCGACTATCCCTTCACCACGCTGCATCCGCAGCTCGGCGTCGTGAATGCCGACGGCCGCGAATTCGTGCTGGCCGACATTCCCGGACTGATCGAAGGCGCGCATGAAGGCACCGGCCTCGGCGACCGCTTCCTCGGCCATGTCGAGCGCTGCCGCGTGCTCTTGCATCTCGTCGACGCCACCTGCGAGCATGCCGGCAAGGCCTACAAGACGGTGCGGACCGAGCTCGATGCCTATGGCGGCCAGCTCACCGACAAGCTCGAGATCGTGGCGCTGAACAAGATCGACGCGGTCGAGCCGGACGAGCTCAAGAAGCAGAAGGACCGCCTGAAGCGCGCCGCCAAGAAGACGCCGCTGCTGCTGTCAGGCGCGACCGGCCAGGGCGTCAAGGAAGCGTTGCGCGCGCTGGCCGACGTCATCGGCGAGAGCCCGGTGTCGGCGAAAGCAAAGAGCGCGGCGGAAGCGGAGCCCTGGTCGGCTTAATAGATCGCTGAGAGACCCTCATGGTGAGGAGCGCGGAACCCGCGTCTCGGACCATGATGGCCCGGCCCTCACCTGCGGCCGTCCTTCGAGACGCCCGCTGCGCGGGCTCCGCAGGATGAGGTTCGGTCCTGGTGGCACAGCCGAACTTGAGCGCTGGCTTGTCTTCGCGCCCGCGATAGCGCAGCATCGAACAATCAAGAAACTGCAGGGATGACGCATGGCGCGCGCGAAGAACGTTCTCTGGATCATGTGCGACCAGCTTCGCTATGACTATCTCGGCTGCACCGGACATCCCACGCTGAAGACGCCGAACATCGACGCCATGGCAAAGCGCGGCGTGCTGTTCACGAAGGCCTATGTGCAATCGCCGATCTGCGGTCCGTCGCGGATGTCGTTCTACACCGGCCGCTACATGCGCTCGCACGGCTCGCACTGGAACGGCTGGCCGCTGCGGGTCGGTGAGCCCACGCTCGGCGATCATCTCAACAAGATCGGCGTGCGCAACGTGCTGGTCGGCAAGACCCACATGGCCCCCGATATCGAAGGCATGAAGGCGCTCGGCATCCCGCCGGAATCCGTCATCGGCGTGCATGTCGCCGAATGCGGATTCGAGCCCTATGAGCGCGACGACGGCCTGCATCCGACCGGGCGGCCCCGGCCGAAATACGACGAGTATCTGCGTAAGCACGGTTTTGAAGCCACCAATCCCTGGGAGCATTGGGCCAATTCCGGCGCGGCGGAAGACGGCTCATTGCAGAACGGCTGGCTGCTGGTGCATGCCGACAAGGCCGCGCGCGTGCCCGATGAGCACTCCGAGACGCCCTACATGACGCGGCGCGCGATGGACTTCATCAGCGAGGCCGAGACCGACGGCCGTCCCTGGTGTTTGCATCTCTCCTACATCAAGCCGCACTGGCCCTATATCGCGCCCGAGCCCTATGCCAGCATGTATTCGACCGCCGACATGATCCCGGCGATCCGTTCGATGCGCGAGCGGCAGAATCCGCATCCGGTGTTCGGCGCCTACATGGACATGCGCTACTCCCGCAACATGGCGCGCGACGATGCTCGCGAGAAGGTGATCCCGACCTATATGGGCCTGATCACCCAGATCGACGACCAGATGGGCGTGCTGATGAAGTTTCTGGAGGAACGCGATCTCCTGGACACCACGATGATCGTGTTCACCTCCGATCATGGCGACTATCTCGGCGATCACTGGATGGGCGAGAAGGACCTGTTCCACGAACAATCGGCGAAGATCCCGCTGATCATCATCGATCCCTCAAAGGAAGCCGACGCCACGCGCGGCACGCGCAGCGACGCACTGGTCGAGGGAATCGATCTCGCGCCGACCTTCGTCGATTATTTCGGCGGCAAGGTGCCGGGCCACATCCTCGAAGGACGGTCATTGCTGCCGCTGCTGCGCGGGCCCACGCCGCCGGATTGGCGCAAGGTGGCGTTCTCCGAGTATGACTATTCCATGCAGGACGTGCGGCTGAAGCTGAACCAGCCGATCGAACGCTGCCGCCTGTTCATGGTGTTCGACGGCCGCTGGAAATACATCCACGCCTCCGGCTTTCGCCCGATGCTGTACGACCTCGAAACCGATCCGGAGGAATATGTCGATCGCGGTGACGACCCCGATTGCGCCGACATCATCGCGCGGCTGCAGGCCGAGCTGTTCGACTGGGCGCTGCATCCCAGCGGCCATATCACCACGCCGCGCGAGAAGATCGCGGCCTATGCGGACAATCAGCTGCAGGTGAAGAACGGCGTCCTGATCGGCATCTGGGATGAGAAAGAGCTTGCCGCGATCAAGGACGGCATCGCCCAGCGCGCGAAGATGTGAGTCCGGAGCGCAGTTCTCTCAGCTCGTCATGCCCGGGCTTGACCCGGGCATCCACGTCTTACGGCGAGCGCGGACGCACGTGGATGGCCGGGTCAAGCCCGGCCATGACGATGGAGTACAGGCGCGGCGGAGATTCAATTCTCGATCTTGTAGCCCGTCGCCTTCACGATCGGCTGCCACAGCGCGATGTTCGCGGCGAGCTCCTTCTTTAATCCATCCGCATTGCTGCCGACCGGAATCATCCCGATCGCCGTCAGCTTCTCCTTCACCTCCGGCTTGGCAAGCGCCGTTGCGGCGGCGGCCCCGAGCTTGCTCGCAAACTCCGGCGGGCTGCCAGCGGGAAGCCACATGCCGTACCAGGCGTCAGCAACGAGATCGATGCCACTCTCCCTCAGCGTCGGCACGTCGGGCGCAAACGGCGAACGCTCCGCGCTCGCGACCGCGATGATCTTCACGCCCTTGGCGCGATGCTGCGGCAGCGCGTCCGCCAGCGTGGTGATCCCGAACGAGATGTGGCCGCCGACGAGATCGTTGAGGATCGGCGCGCTGCCGCGATAGGGCACGCGGGTCAGGGGAATGGCAAAATCCTTCTCGAGCCTGGAGCCCATGAAATGCGGAATCGTGCCGTTGCTGGGCACGCCGAACGACGACTTGTCCGGATGCGACTTCAACCACGCCACGAACGCCTTGAGATCGGCAGCATCGATGCCGGGGCCGATCACCAGCGCGAATTCGAACCGTGCCAGCAACGAGACCGGCATGAAATCCCTGGCCGTGTCGAAGCTCGGCGTCGCCTCGACCATGGGCAGCAGGTACATCGTAGGCCCTGTCGTCACCAGCACCATGCTGCCGTCGGGGCTTGCGCCCTTCACCGCCTTGATGCCGATCAGGCCGTCGCCGCCGGTGCGGTTCTCGACCACCACGGTCCGTTGCAGCACCGGCGCCATCTCCTGCGCGAGCAGCCGGCACAGCGTGTCGCCACCGGCTCCGGCCGCGAACGGGAAGATGATCTTCGTCAGCCCCGCCTGCGCTTGCGCCCCGCCCGCCGGCGCGAACAGCGGCAGGCCGAGGCATCCGGCCATGAATGTGCGGCGATCCATGCTTTTCCCTCCCGACCATTTCATTGCCGGCATTAGAACCGCACTGGCGTCCGAAACAAGGCCAAACACGAGATCGGACCGCGCCGTTTACCATTCCGGCCGCCTTGCGCCGGCCCTCGTCCTGCTGCAAAAGCAGGCCTCACCGGCGCCGCCCTCTCGCTCCGCCGTTTCCAATGCAAGAGCAGATCGCCCAAGCGCGCCAACCCACATATTTACATGGCCAGCCCCGAACTCAGTCAATTCCGCCGCATCGTCGTCAAGGTCGGCTCCGCGCTGCTGGTGGATTCCGACAAGGGCGAGGTGCGCGCATCCTGGCTCGCCGCGCTCGCCGACGACATGGCCAAGCTGCACCAGGAAGGACGCGACGTCCTCGTCGTCTCCTCCGGCTCGATCGCGCTCGGCCGCAGCCGGCTGAAATTGCCGCGCGGCCCGCTGAAGCTTGAAGAGAGCCAGGCCGCGGCCGCGGTCGGTCAGATCGCGCTGGCGCGGATCTGGTCGGAGGTGCTCGGGGCGCACGGCATCGGCGCCGGCCAGATCCTGGTGACGCTCCAGGACACCGAGGAGCGCCGCCGCTATCTCAACGCCCGCTCCACCATCGGCAAGCTGCTGGAATGGCGCGCGATCCCCGTGATCAACGAGAACGACACGGTGGCGACCACCGAGATCCGCTATGGCGACAATGATCGCCTCGCCGCGCGGGTCGCGACCATGGCGAGCGCAGACCTGCTGGTGCTGCTGTCCGACATCGACGGGCTCTACGACGCCCCGCCGAAGAACAACCCGAACGCAAAGCTCATTCCCGTCGTCGACGGCATCTCCTCGGAAATCGAGGCGGTGGCGGGCGATGCCGAGTCCGAGCTGTCGCGTGGCGGCATGCGCACCAAGGTCGAGGCCGCCAAGATCGCCACGACCGGCGGCACGCATATGCTGATCGCCTCCGGCAAGATCGAGCATCCCTTGCAGGCGATCGCCGATGGCGGCCGCTGCACCTGGTTCCTGACGCCGGCCAATCCCATCACCTCGCGAAAGCGCTGGATCGCAGGCACGCTGGAGCCGAGGGGCACGCTGACCATCGACGCCGGTGCCGTGACGGCGCTCCGCGCCGGCGCCAGCCTGCTGCCGGCCGGCGTGGTCAAGGTCGAGGGCCAGTTCGCCCGCGGCGATGCCGTGATCGTGCGCGGCCCCGACGGCAGCGAGGTCGGCCGCGGCCTGGTCGCCTATGACGCCGATGATGCCGAGCGGATCAAGCGCCGCTCCTCCCCCGACGTGATGACCATCCTCGGCATCAGCGGCCGCGCGGAAATGATCCACCGGGACGATCTGGTGGTGGGCGGGTAGGGCCGAACAAGCCGTCATGCCCAGGCTTGTCCCGGCCATCACGCCGGAGCTAGGCCAGAGGCCCAGCCGGCCCGCTACCCGAACCCCAGCCATACCCTCCCCGCCCTTCGCAAAAGCGGGATTTCCGTGCTAGGACACCGCCTTAGCAGAAGGTTGAATTCCCATGGCCGCCCCCCTCAAAGCCGTTGACGGCAATGCCGATCGAGCTGGCGATCTCCTGGCGCTGATGTCCGATCTCGGAACCCGTGCCCGCGCTGCCGCGCGCGTGCTGGCGCTGGCGCCGCCGGAGCAGAAGAACCGGGCGCTGGAAGCCATGGAGCGGGCGATCCGTGCCAACGCCGCCGCCATATTGGCCGCCAATGCCGAGGACGTCGCCGAGGCCCGCGCCGCCGGCAATGCCACCTCCGCCTTCATCGATCGCCTGACGCTGACCCCGGCGCGCATCGAGAGCATGGCCGAAGGCATCGGCATCGTGCGCGGCATCGCCGATCCCATCGGGGTCGTCATCGAGCGCTGGCAGCGGCCGAACGGCATGTCCATCGAGCGCGTGCGCGTGCCGCTCGGCGTCGTCGGCGTGATTTTCGAGAGCCGGCCGAACGTCGCTGCCGATGCCGGCGTGCTGTGCCTGAAGTCGGGCAATGCCGTGATCCTGCGCGGCGGCTCCGACAGTTTCCGCTCCTGCCGTGCCATCCATGAGTGCCTGGTGCAGGGCCTGCGCGAAGCCGGTCTGCCGGAAGCTGCGATCACGCTGGTGCCGACGCGCGACCGCGCCGCGGTTGGCATGATGCTGTCGGGTCTGGGCGGCGCCATCGACGTCATCGTGCCGCGCGGCGGCAAGAGTCTCGTCGCGCGCGTCGAGCAGGAGGCGCGGGTGCCCGTCTTCGCGCATCTCGAAGGCGTCAACCATGTCTATGTCGATGGCAGCGCCGACCTCGCCATGGCGAAGTCGATCGTGCTCAATGCCAAGATGCGACGTACCGGCGTCTGCGGTGCGGCCGAGACGCTGCTGGTCGATCGTGCCGCCGTTGCTGCGAACCTGAAGCCGCTGGTCGAGATGCTGCTCGATGCCGGCTGCGAGGTGCGCGGCGACGAGGCCGTACAGAAGGCCGATGCGCGCGTCAAGCCAGCGAGCGAGGAGGATTGGGACACCGAATATCTCGACGCGATCATCGCGGCGAAGGTGGTGGACGGCGTCGACGGCGCGATCGCGCACATCCAGGACCACGGCTCGCATCACACCGATGCAATCGTGAGCGCGGATGAAGCTGCGGCGAACAAGTTCCTGAGCGAGGTCGATTCCGCGATCGTGCTCCACAACGCCTCGACGCAGTTTGCCGATGGCGGCGAGTTCGGTTTCGGCGCCGAGATCGGGATTGCCACCGGCCGCTTCCACGCCCGCGGGCCGGTCGGCGCCGAGCAATTGACGAGCTTCAAATATCGCGTCCGCGGCACCGGACAGACCCGGCCGTAGACGTCGCGAGGCGCGGGCATTGAGCAACAATCTCGTCGTGCCGCGCTTCGTGGCGCAAGCGGTTCCGCCCTCGACGCCGGGCATGCGCATCGGCCTGCTCGGCGGCTCGTTCAACCCGCCGCATCAGGCGCACCGCGCGATCAGCCGCTTCGCGCTGAAGCGATTGCAGCTCGATCGCGTCTGGTGGCTGGTCACGCCAGGCAATCCGCTCAAGGAGAACGGCACGCTGCACGAGCTCGGCGAGCGCATGCAGGCCGCGCGCGAGGTCGCCGATGATCCGCGCATCGAGGTGAGCTGTCTCGAATCCGTCATTCGCACCCGCTATACTATCGACACGATCAACACCTTGCGCCGCCGCTTCCCGGGCTTGCGCTTTGTCTGGATCATGGGCGCCGACAATCTCGCTCAATTCCATCGCTGGCAGGACTGGCGGCGCATCGCCGCCCAAGTGCCGATGGCTGTGATCGATCGCCCCCCGCAGAGTTTTCGCGCGCTCGGCTCGCCCGCAGCCCAGGCGTTATCGCGCTACCGCCTGCCCGAGAACAAGGCAGTTCAGCTTGCAGATCGGCCAGCACCCGCCTGGGTGTTCCTGACCGGATTGAAGCTGAATCTCTCCTCGACCGGCCTACGGAACCCGGACGGAAGCTGGAAAGGTACGAAGTGAGACGAAGTGTGCGGACCTGGTGGGGATTTCGGTCTCTCTGGCATATTGAAACCCTTAACCCCACATGATGTAGTGTAACCAGTGGGCGCCGGATTCGGCGTTCGCGATACAGTGAAAGGAATGGTCCCTGACCGCATCTGTATTGTCCAAGCCTGTTTTACCCAAGGTTGCCAAGCCTACGCGTAAAACATCGACCAAAGCTGCGGCCTTGAAGGCGCAACCCGACGCCGACAAGACGCTGAGCCTGATCCTCTCCCGCCTCGAGGACATGAAGGCGGAAGAGACGGTCACCATCGACCTTCGCGGCAAATCGGCGTACTCCGACTACATGATCGTCACCACCGGCCGGGTGAACCGGCACGTCGGCGCGATCGCGGAAAACGTCACCAAGAGCCTCAAGGAAAACGGCATCAAGAACATCCATGTCGAGGGCTTGCCCAATTGCGACTGGGTGCTGATCGATTCCGGCGACGTGATCGTGCACGTGTTCAGACCCGAGGTCCGCGAGTTCTACAACCTCGAGCGGTTGTACACGCAGGGCCCAGGGGCGGCGAAGGCGATCTAGGCTCAACTGGCCGATTTCGAATCGGCTGACGCGCATGCTAGCGTCGTGCGCGCGCCTGTTGCGCGCGGTCTCGTCAACGCGACTCCTAAGATCATGCGTGTTGCTGTCATTGCGGTGGGCCGGCTGAAGCAGGGCCCCGAACGGGAGCTTGCAGACCGCTATTTCGAGCGGTTCGAGGAGGCTGGCCGCAAGCTTGGATTCCGCGAGCTCGGCATCCACGAAATTCCCGAAAGCCGCGCGCGCGACGCCGCGACGCGGATGGCCGAAGAGGCCGCGGCGATCTCCGCGCATATTCCTGACAAGGCGATCCTGGTGGCGCTGGACGAGCGCGGCCAGAATCTCGAGTCCACCGTATTCGCACGGCATCTGGCGCGCTGGCGCGACGAGGGCGCCGGACATACTATCTTCGTGATCGGAGGGGCGGACGGACTTTCGCCCGAATTGCGCCGTAAGGCCAAGCTCGCGATCGCGTTCGGCTCTGCGACCTGGCCGCACCAAATGGTCCGCGTCATGCTTCTGGAACAGCTGTATCGGGCCGCCACCATCCTGGCCGGCCATCCCTATCACCGCGCATGATGCGCGCCACAACGAGCACCTTTGCCGACACGATGCGAGCGCCGCTCCTCAACCTGCTGCTGATCACCGGCCTCGCCGGCGCAAGCCTCTTCGCCGAAGCAAGCCTCTTCGCCGAAGCAAGCCTCTTCGCCGAAGAAAGCCTCGCGCAAGCTCAGACGCAAGGTCAGACAGTTGCGCCGCCGCCGCAGACCGCGGCCGTCTCGCCCGAGGTGATCAAGCAGCGCGAGCAGGAGCTGGAGGCCGCGCGCGCGAGGCAACGAAGCGCGGAAGAAGCGCAGGCCAAGCTGAAGGCCGAGATCACCGCGCTCGGCCAGGACCGCACCCAGCTCAATCAGCAGCTGATCGAGACCGCCGCCAATGTGCGCACCGTGGAAACCAAGATCGACGAGGCCGAGGCGCGGCTGCGCACGCTGAACGGCCGCGAGCAACAGATGCGCGCTTCGCTGGATTCGCGCCGCGCCGACATCGTCGAGGTGCTGGCGGCCTTGCAGCGCGCCGGCCGCCGCACGCCGCCGGCGCTGCTGGTACGGCCCGAGGATGCGCTGCAATCCTTGCGCACCGCGATGCTGCTCGGCGCCGTCGTGCCGGAATTGCGCGGCCGCGCCGAGAAGATCGCAAGCGAGCTCGGCGAGCTCGTGGCCTTGCGCAAGACCATCGCCACCGAGCGCGATCAGCTCGCCTCCGACCGCGACAAGGTCAGGAGCGACCAGACCCGGCTCACCGCCCTGATCGAGGAACGGCAGCGTCAGCAGTCCGCACGGGAAAAAGACCTCGACGCCGAAAGCGCGCGCGCGATCGCGCTGTCAAGGCAGGTCGGCGATCTCCAGGGCCTGATCGCCAAGATGGAGCAGGATCTGCAAACTGCCGCCAAGGCAGCCGAGAAGGCCGCCGAGGCCGCGAGGCAGGCCGAGGCCAAGGAGGCCAAATTGGCGGCGGCAAACGCGGCCGCCAGTGCCAAACAGGGCCCGGGCGCGTTCAAGGACAAGTCCCGCACCACCCCGGCGATCGCCTTCGCCTCGGCCAAGGGCCTCCTGCCGCTGCCGGTTAACGGTAACAAGATCAGGGACTTTGGCGGTTCCGACGGGATCGGCGGCGTCCAGAAGGGCATTTCCCTGGCGACCAAGCCCGGCGCCCAGGTCACGACGCCGTGTGATGGCTGGGTTGTGTATGCCGGCCCATTCCGCAGCTATGGACAACTCTTGATCCTCAATGCCGGGGGCGGGTATCATGTCCTGATCGCCGGGATGGAGCGCATTTCGGTCAACATCGGGCAGTTTGTGCTCACGGGGGAGCCGGTCGCGACCATGGGGTCGACCTCTCAGGTCGCCTCCATTCTCGCCACCAATGCGAGTCAACCTGTGCTGTATGTCGAGTTCCGTAAAGACGGCACTCCAATCGATCCAGGCCCATGGTGGGCCGCAAATGAAGGCGAGAAGGTTCGCGGATGATGCGCAAGACTTCAGTAATCCTCCTCAGCGCCGCCACCGGTGCGGCGCTGACGCTGTTCGTGACCCAGCCGCGCGCGGTGTTCATGGGCTCCAGCGCGCGAGCCGCCACCGCGGACACCTATCGCCAGCTCAATTTGTTCGGCGACGTGTTCGAGCGCGTGCGCTCCGATTACGTCGAGAAGCCCGACGACACCAAGCTGATCGAATCCGCCATCAGCGGCATGCTCACCGGCCTCGATCCGCACTCGAGCTACATGGACGCCAAGAGCTTCCGTGACATGCAGGTGCAGACCCGCGGCGAGTTCGGCGGCCTCGGCATCGAGGTCACGATGGAGGACGGCCTGATCAAGGTGGTCTCGCCGATCGACGACACGCCCGCCTCGCGCGCCGGCATCATGGCCAACGACATCATTACCAATCTCGACGACGAGGCGGTGCAGGGCCTGACCCTGAACCAGGCGGTCGAGAAGATGCGCGGCCCGGTCAATACCAAGATCAAGCTCAAGATCATGCGTAAGGGCCAGGACAATCCGCTCGACGTCACGCTGGTGCGCGACAACATCCGCGTCCGCTCGGTGCGCGCACGCGTCGAGCAGGATGACATCGGCTATATCCGCATCACCACCTTCAACGAGCAGACCACCGAAGGGCTGAAGCGCGAGATCGGCAACCTCACGAACCAGATCGGCGGCGACAAGCTCAAGGGCTTCATCATCGACCTCCGCAACAATCCGGGCGGCCTGCTCGAGGAAGCGGTCACCGTCTCCGACTCGTTCCTCGAGAAGGGCGAGATCGTCTCGACCCGCGGCCGCAATGCCGAGGAGACCCAGCGCCGCGCCGCGCATGCGGGCGACCTCACCAAGGGCAGGCCGGTCATCGTGCTGGTCAATGGCGGCTCGGCCTCGGCGTCGGAAATCGTCGCCGGCGCGCTGCAAGACCACAAGCGCGCGACCATCGTCGGCACGCGCTCGTTCGGCAAGGGCTCGGTGCAGACCATCATTCCGCTCGGCAGCGGCAACGGCGCGCTGCGGCTGACCACCGCGCGCTATTACACGCCGTCGGGCAAGTCGATCCAGGCCAAGGGCATCGTGCCCGACATCGAAGTGCTCCAAGACGTGCCGGACGAGCTGAAGTCGCGCACCGACACCAAGGGCGAGGCTTCGCTGCGCGGCCATCTGAAGAACGACGGCGACGAGAAGACGGGCTCGCAGTCCTACGTCCCGCCGGACGCCAAGGACGACAAGGCGCTCAAGCTCGCCGGCGACCTGCTCCACGGCATCAAGAACAGCGCCTCCGCCGCGCCGACCCCGGGCGGCGACAACAAGGCGGCGGCCGACAAGCCCAAAGCGGCGAATTGAGTCGGCGCAAGGCGCGATCTCGAAAGAACGGCTTCCTGAAGCCGCCCTTTTTGCTTGGAACTCCAGGGATCTCCGGCCTCTCCCGGCCTGCCGCCGCTTGACCCCGCCGTGGTATCGTCGGCACGAGTGATTCGGGATCGCGCATGACTGAGACGGCCGATGATCTGAGCGCCCCGCTCGGACAGGACAAGCCGCGCCGGAAACGCCGGCTGCGGCTGCCGTTCACTGCCATGCAGTTGTTCGCCGTCGTGCTCGGCCTGTTCCTGGTTACCTTTGCCGGCTTCGCCATCTTCAACACCGATCCGCTCGGCGGCGAGCCGATGGCCAGGCTCGCGATCCGCGCTCCCACTGCCACGGACGAGAAGCCGGCCGCGGCCGGCCACGGCGCAGAGAGCAAGCCGGAGGGCAAGCACGAGACCAAGGAGGCGCCGAAGCAGGCCGCGCCCGGCGAGCAGAAGACCATCACCATGATTGACGGCTCCACCGGGGCCCGCCACGACGTGGTGATCGGCGGGAGCGATGCTGCTGACAAGGGTGAGGCCTCCTCCCCGCCGCCCGTCATGGCCGGGATCAATCCAAAGCTGCTGGAGAAATCGCGCTACGGCATGATCCCGGTGGCGGCCGACGGGCTGAGGCCGTTCAACGTCTATGCGGCGGACGCCGACCGCGCCAAGGCCGCCAAGATGCCCGTGGTCGCCATCGTGATCGGCGGCCTCGGCGTCGGCGCCGCCAAGACCCTCGACGCCATCATGAAGCTGCCGCCGGCGGTGACGCTGGCCTTCACGCCCTACGGTTCCGACCCCGGCAAGCTCGCCGAGCGGGCGCGGGCGCAGCGCCACGAGATCTTCCTCCAGATCCCGATGGAGCCCTATGATTTCCCCGACAACGATCCGGGGCCGCAGACGCTTCTGACCTCACTCAGCCCCGACCAGAACATGGACCGCCTGTACTGGCACCTCAGCCGGATGCAGGGCTATGCCGGCCTCACCAATTTCATGGGCGCCCGCTTCATCGCGACGGAGCCGGCAATGCAGCCGATCATCCGCGAGGCGGCCAGGCGCGGCCTCGGCTTCTTCGACGACGGCTCCTCGCCGCGCAGCATCGCGCCCCAGGCCGCGGCCAACCAGGCCGTGCCGTTCGGCAAGGGCGACATTGCTATCGATGCGGTGCCGACGGCGACCGAGATCGACCGCGCCCTCAACAAGCTGGAATCGACGGCGCGCGAGCGCGGCATCGCCGTCGGCACGGCCTCCGCCCTGCCCGTCTCGATCGACCGCATCAGCGCCTGGAGCAAGACATTGGGCGACCGAGGTATCCTTTTGGTGCCATTGACAACCGCGATGCTGAAATCAAAATCCAGCTAAATCAACGAATTGGTTCGGCACGGGCTCTCGCGGGGCCGGCATGCCTTCCCAAGATGCAGGCAAGAGGTCTGGCGGAATGGCGCGTTACGAGGATCTGCCCTACCGGACCTGTGTCGGTGTAATGCTGATCAATCCAAAGGGACTTGTGTTCATCGGCCGCCGCGCCGGCGGCATCGAGCATGTCGACGACACCCATGTCTGGCAGATGCCGCAGGGCGGGGTCGATCCCGGCGAGGATACCTGGGAAGCGGCCAAGCGCGAGCTCTACGAGGAGACCAGCGTGCGCTCGGTCGAGCGGCTCGGCGAGGTCCCGGACTGGCTCACCTACGACATTCCGCGCACCGTTGCCGGGCGCGCCTGGAAGGGCCGCTACCGCGGCCAGCGCCAGAAATGGTACGCGGTGCGCTTCACTGGCAAGGACAGCGAGATCGACGTCGAGCATCCCGGCGGCGGCGGCCACAAGGCGGAATTCGTGAGCTGGCGCTGGGAGTCGATGAAGAATCTCCCTGAGTTGATCATCCCGTTCAAGCGCCCGGTCTATGAGCGCGTGGTGCAGGAATTTTCTGCGCTGGCGGAGGGGTGATTTGCATCGTCATTCCGGGGCGTGCAAAGCACGAACCCGGAATCTCGAGATTCCGGGTCTGGTCCTTCGGACCATCCCGGAATGACGATCCAAAGAAGCGACCGCATGACTGATCATCAGAAACCCTACCGCCCGAACGTCGGCATCGCGCTGTTCAACGCCGACGGCCGCGTGCTGATCGGCCACCGCTTCAAGGGCGACGGGCCCGAGATCATTCTGCCGGGACTCGACTGGCAAATGCCGCAGGGCGGCGTCGACGAGGGCGAGAATCTGCGCGATGCGGCGATGCGCGAGCTCTGGGAGGAGACCAATGTCGTCAGCGCCGACTATCTCGGCGAGACCGACTGGTTCACCTATGAATTCCCGCCTTACGACGGACCGCAGTCGCACCGGCTGGCGAAGTTTCGCGGCCAGCGCCAGAAATGGTTCGCACTGCGCTTCACCGGCCACGACGACGAGATCGATCCGCTGACGCCGCGCAACGGCCAGCCCGCCGAGTTCGACGCCTGGCGCTGGGAGCATCTCGACAGCGTCGCCGACCTCGTGGTGCCGTTCCGGCGTGAGGTCTATCGGGCCGTGGCGCGAGAGTTTGCGCACCTCGCAAGCTGAGCTTTCGAAAACAACCCCATGCACAGTAGCTAAGTGCCCGACGCGCCGCGATTAATTAGGCGACAGCGATTGCGCAATGAAGATTTCAGCGCCCGCCACGACCGTGACGAGCGCTGAAACCGTTCAGGAATTTGGAGTTCGAGCCCCGGAGCGGTGCCCCGGGGCTTAGTGCATGGCCGTGGAGCTGAGCTGGTGCTGGATGCTCTTGAAGTGATCGAGCCGTTCGATGGCCTGATCGAGCTCGGAGCCCTCATGCTCCTTCAGGTTCTCTTCCATCTCCGCGATCGTCTCGGCGAACTGGGTGCGGTCCAGCTCGGCCAGCGAGGTCGCGACGTCGGCGAGCACGGTCAGGCCCTTGTCGGAGACTTCGGCAAGGCCGCCGAGCACGATGATCTTCTCGTGGCGGCCGCCGGTGGTCACGGTGAGAATGCCCGGCCGGATCGCAGCCACGACCGGCGCATGTCCCGCCAGCACGCCGAAATCACCCTCGACGCCGGGAATGTCGACCTGGTCGACCTCGCCCGAGAAGGCGAGCTTTTCCGGAGAGACGAGATCGAAATGGAAAGTGGCCATGAGCTATCCGTTGTTTTCCGCTTGTCACCCGCGGGCTTGACCCGCGGGTCCATCCACCAAAACTCTTTCTTGATGGATTGCCGGGTCAAGCCCGGCAATGACACCGAGAATTAAGCCGCTTCAGCGGCGAGCTTCTTGCCCTTCTCGACGGCTTCTTCGATGGTGCCGACCATGTAGAAGGCGGCTTCCGGCAGGTGGTCGTACTTGCCTTCGACCAGGCCCTTGAAGCCCTTGATGGTGTCGGCGAGGTCGACGAACTTGCCCGGCGAGCCCGTGAAGATTTCGGCGACGTGGAACGGCTGCGACATGAAGCGCTCGACCTTGCGGGCGCGAGCCACCGTCAGCTTGTCCTCTTCCGACAGCTCGTCCATGCCGAGAATGGCGATGATGTCCTGGAGCGCCTTGTAACGCTGCAGCACCTGCTGGACCTGACGGGCGACCGCGTAGTGCTCCTCGCCGACGACGAGCGGCGAGAGCATGCGCGAGGTCGAGTCGAGCGGGTCCACCGCCGGGTAGATGCCCTTTTCGGCGATCGAGCGCGACAGCGTGGTGGTCGCGTCAAGATGCGCGAACGAGGTCGCCGGCGCCGGGTCGGTCAAGTCGTCGGCCGGAACGTAGATCGCCTGCACCGAGGTGATCGAACCCTTCTGCGTCGTGGTGATGCGCTCCTGCAGCGCGCCCATGTCGGTGGCGAGCGTCGGCTGATAACCCACCGCCGAAGGAATACGGCCGAGCAGCGCCGACACTTCCGAGCCGGCCTGGGTGAAGCGGAAGATGTTGTCGACGAAGAACAGCACGTCCTGGCCCTTGTCGCGGAAGTCTTCCGCGATGGTCAGACCCGTGAGCGCGACGCGGGCGCGGGCACCCGGCGGCTCGTTCATCTGGCCGAACACCAGCGCGCACTTCGACTTCACGCTCGGGTCAGGGTTCTTCGGATCGGCGTTGACCTTGGACTCGATGAACTCGTGATAGAGGTCGTTGCCCTCGCGGGTGCGCTCGCCGACGCCAGCGAACACGGAGTAACCGCCGTGCGCCTTCGCGACGTTGTTGATCAGCTCCTGAATCAGAACGGTCTTGCCGACGCCGGCGCCGCCGAACAGGCCGATCTTGCCGCCCTTGGCATAGGGCGCCAGGAGGTCGACGACCTTGATGCCCGTGACGAGAATTTCGGCTTCCGTGGATTGGTCGGTGTAGGTCGGCGCTTCCTGGTGGATGGCGCGCAGGCCTTCGGTCTTGACGGGACCTGCTTCGTCGATCGGCTCGCCGATGACGTTGATGATGCGGCCGAGCGTGCCCTCGCCGACGGGAACGCGGATCGGCGCGCCGGTGTCGGTCACTTCCTGGCCGCGGACCAGTCCCTCGGTGGTGTCCATGGCGATCGTGCGCACGGTGGACTCGCCAAGATGCTGGGCGACTTCGAGCACCAGGCGGTTGCCGCCGTTCTTGGTCTCGAGCGAATTGAGAATGGCCGGGAGGTGGCCTTCGAACTGCACGTCGACGACGGCGCCGATGACCTGGGTGACGCGACCGACCTGGGCTGCCATTGAATGTCTCCTTCGATCCGAACTTCTAGACCACGGTCAATCCGACCGGGATGTTGCGTGTAGTGGGTACTGAAGCGCCTTGATCAGACGGCCTCGGCACCCGAGATGATTTCGATCAGTTCCTTGGTGATCTGCGCCTGACGCGTGCGGTTGTAGACCAGCGTCTGCTTGCGGATCATCTCACCGGCGTTGCGCGTCGCGTTGTCCATCGCGCTCATCTGCGCGCCGTAGAACGAGGCGTTGTTCTCGAGCAGCGCGCGGAAGATCTGGACCGCGAGGTTGCGCGGCAGCAGGCGGGTGAGGATCTCGTCCTCTTCCGGCTCGTATTCGTAAGACGTCGTGTTGGCGGCAGCGCCCTCCTCGACCACCAGCGGGATGATCTGCTGGGCGGTCGGGATCTGCGCGATCACCGACTTGAAGCGCGAATAGAACAGCGTGCAGACGTCGAACTCGCCATTGTCGAACCGCGCCAGCACCTTCTTGGCGATCTCCTCGGCATTGGCGAAGCCGAGCTGGCGGACGCTGCGCAGATCCATGTGCTCGACGATCTGCTTGTCGAACTGGCGGCGGAGCTGCTCGTAACCCTTGCGGCCGACGCAGAAGAATTTCACTTCCTTGCCCTGCGCGATCAGCGCCAGAGCGCGCTCGCGGGCGAGGCGCACGATCGAGGAGTTGAAGGCGCCGGAGAGGCCACGCTCGCCGGTGCAGACCAGCAGCAGATGAACCTGGTCCCGGCCGGTGCCGGCCAGCAGCACTGGTGCGCCGGGCGAGCCCGCCGCGGCGCTGGCGATGTTGGAGATCACCGCGCTCATCTTGTCGGCATAGGGACGCGCCGCTTCCGCGGCGGTCTGCGCGCGGCGCAGCTTGGAGGCGGCGACCATCTGCATGGCCTTGGTGATCTTTTGCGTCGCCTTGGTGGAGGCGATGCGGACGCGCATGTCTTTAAGTGACGCCATTCTTCGTTCACCCCGGCGGCTTGACCCTTTGGTCCGACCGCAACCCTATCCATTCGTCATGCCCGGGCTCGTCCCGGGCATCCACGTAGCTGCCACGCACGCCGTTAGACGTGGATGGCCGGGACATCAGTTGCGAAGGCGCGCTTCGCGCTTTAGCCCGGCCATATCGGCGTTTAAGCGAAGGACTTCGCGAAGCCTTCGACCACCGACTTCAGCTTGGCGGCGGTGTCGTCGGAGAGATCGCGGCTGTCGCGGATCGCATTGAGGATGTCGACGTGCTTGCCGCGCAGCAGCGAGAGCAGGCCGTCCTCGAACGCGCGCACCTTGTTGACCGGAAGCGGGTCGAGGTAGCCGTTGGTGCCGGCCCAGATCACGCAGACCTGCTCTTCCATCTTCAGCGGCGAGAACTGCGGCTGCTTCAACAGCTCGGTGAGGCGCGAACCGCGGTTGAGCAGGCGCTGGGTCGAGGCGTCGAGGTCGGAGCCGAATTGCGCGAACGCCGCCATTTCGCGGTACTGCGCGAGCTCGCCCTTGATCTTGCCGGCGACCTTCTTGGTAGCCTTGGTCTGCGCGGACGAGCCGACGCGCGACACCGACAGACCGACGTTCACCGCGGGACGGATGCCCTGGAAGAACAGGTCGGTTTCCAGGAAGATCTGGCCGTCGGTGATCGAGATGACGTTGGTCGGAATGTAGGCCGACACGTCGTTGGCCTGGGTTTCGATGACGGGCAGCGCGGTCAGCGATCCCGAGCCGTGATCCTTGCTGAGCTTGGCCGCGCGTTCGAGCAGACGTGAATGCAGATAGAACACGTCGCCCGGATAGGCTTCGCGGCCCGGCGGGCGGCGCAGCAGCAGTGACATCTGGCGGTAAGCGACGGCCTGCTTGGACAGATCGTCATAGATGATGACCGCGTGCATGCCGTTGTCGCGGAAGAATTCGCCCATGGTGCAGGCGGTAAACGGCGCGATGTACTGCATCGGCGCCGGATCGGAGGCGGTGGCGGCGACGACGATCGAATATTCGAGCGCGCCCTGCTCTTCCAGCACCTTCACGAACTGGGCGACGGTCGAACGCTTCTGGCCGACTGCGACGTAGACGCAGTACAGCTTGATGCTCTCGTCCGGCTGCGCGTTGAGCGGCTTCTGGTTCAGGATGGTGTCGAGCGCGATCGCGGTCTTGCCGGTCTGGCGGTCGCCGATGATCAGCTCGCGCTGGCCGCGGCCGATCGGGATCAGGGCGTCGATGGCCTTGAGGCCGGTCGCCATCGGCTCGCTCACCGACTTGCGCGGAATGATGCCGGGGGCCTTGACGTCGACGCGCATGCGCTTGTCGGCCTGGATCGGGCCCTTGCCGTCGATGGGATTGCCGAGCGCGTCGACGACGCGGCCGAGCAGGCCCTTGCCGACCGGCGCGTCCACGATGGCGCGGGTGCGCTTGACGGTCTGGCCTTCCTTGATCTCGCGGTCGGCGCCGAAAATAACGACACCGACGTTGTCGGTCTCGAGGTTCAGCGCCATGCCGCGGGTGCCGTTCTCGAACTCGACCATTTCACCGGCCTGGACGTTGTCCAGACCGTAGACGCGGGCGATACCGTCGCCGACGGACAGCACCTGTCCGACTTCGGAGACTTCAGCTTCCTGGCCGAAATTCTTGATCTGGTCCTTGAGGATCGCGGAAATTTCCGCGGCGCGGATGTCCATCAGCCTGCCTCTTTCATCGCGTGCTTGATCGAATTGAGTTTGGTGCGAAGCGAACCATCCACCATGCGGCTGCCCAGCTTGACGACGAGGCCACCGATGATCGAGGGATCAACCTTCACGTTCAGCGCGACATCCTTGCCGGTCACCGATTTCAGGGCGACCTTGAGGGCATCGAGATTCTTGTCCGAGAGCGCTTCCGCCACGGTGACGTCGGCCGTCGTCTCGCCCTTGAACCTGGCGACGAGCGCGCGGTAGGCGCGGATGACGTCGGCCACCGCGAACAGGCGACGGTTGGCCGTCAGCACTTTCAGGAAGTTGGCGGCGATGCCGGCGATCCCGGCCTTGTCCAGCACGGCCGAGAGGGCCTTGGACTGGGCGTCGGCCGCGAACACCGGGCTGCGGACGAGGCGCTTCAGATCGGCGCTCTCGTTCAACAGGGCATCGAATTTGTCGAGATCGGCTTTGACCGCGTCGACCACGTTCTGGTCGCGGGCCAGTTCAAACAAGGCCGTTGCATAACGGCCGGACACACCTGAAACGGACGTATCTTCTGCAGCCACAGACGCGCTCTTTTTGCTGTCAAACTCGCAAGGGAAAAACCGTCGCCACGAAGCGGCGCCTAGCGATCCAAGCCCTTGGAATTCAAGCGGGACTTCGATTTTCGACCAGCACGGGAGGTGCCGGGCTCGTTAAAATCGCGGCTTTGCTAACATAGCAGGCGCGCAGGTGCAACATGACGCCAAATTAAAGGCATGAGGTTCTGTCGCCAGTTCGTCGCAGCCGCGCGACACATCGCGCGTTGAGGGGCGGGCCGAGGCGGCGACCTGCCACATGGCGGAAATCAGCGCCGGTCGTGCCGCGGCACCCTCCATTGGTTCCTGCCCCCAGCGCATGGCGGCCATGAACACGGATCGCTGAGGCGTGAATCCGTTCCCGCCAGTTCCAGGTGCCGAATACTTATCGAATTCTAAATGCTGGGGGCGATGACTTCGCTCTACGGTATTCGCAAGTAATAGATAGGTTAATAAATCGTTAAAGGCGAAGATTACGGAACATCGGCCGAATATCCCGAGACGGTAACAAGATATTTCATGACGACACATACCGGATTTACTGCCCAATTCACGCCTCATTGGGAATCGAAACGCCAACCCGCTCACAAACTGATGGGGGCTCCACTTGCCACATATGTGGCAATACTAGCTTAGGGACCAATAAATGCTGTCTTTGAAGACGCTGGGCTTTGTGACCCGGCCGCGTACGGCGATTGCTTTCGTCGCCGCAACTCTCCTCGTCGGTGGAACTGCCACCGAAGCTTCCGCCAAATCCCGGCATCACCGGCATCACCACCGCCACCACGCCCAGACCGAGGCCAACACGACCACCGATTGGCGCAATGCCAATGCGTCGATGACGCCGACCTCCGGCACGGGCCGCAGCTTCTCCGGCATGGCGTCCTTTTACGGCAATGAGTCCGGCAGCAAGACCGCCTCGGGCCAGCGCTTCAACCAGAACGCCATGACCGCGGCGCACCGTTCGCTGCCCTTCGGCACCAAGCTGCGCGTCACCCATGGCAGCCAGAGCGTCGTCGTCACCATCAACGACCGCGGCCCGTTCATTCGCGGGCGTGTGCTCGACCTCTCCACGGGTGCCGCCCGCGCCATCGGCCTCACCAGTCGCGGCGTCGGCCGCGTCACCGCGGAAGTCGTCTCCTAAAGGCGCCTTCGAGCGCCACGAAGCGACGCGCAGTTTTCATCAGTTTGCTGCGCGAACGAGACAAGCCCGCGGTCTTGGGGGACCGCGGGCTTTTTTGTTTGGTCCGCCGTCATTCCGGGGCGCGCGCAGCGCGAGCCCGGAATCCACCGGGCGGCAGAGTTGGTGGTTGAACGGATTCCGGGTTCACGCTTCGCGTGCCCTGGAATGACAGTGCCCTACAAAAAGCTCTGCGGATCGACGTCCACTTCCAGCTTCAGGTTGCCCGTCGGCTTCGGGCAGACCGCGAGCCAATTGCGCAAATAGTCCGACAGGTCGAAACCGCGCGCCGATTTCACCAGGATGCGGAAGCGATAGCGGCCCTTGATGACTGCGAGCGGCGCTTCGGCGGGGCCGAGCACGACGACGCGCTCGTCGCGCGGCGCGAGCGCGACGAGCTTGCGGCCGAAGCCCTCGGCGCCCGGGCGGTCGCCGGCGGAGATGATCAGGCTGGCGAGCCGACCGAACGGCGGATAGAGCGTCTTCTCGCGCAGCTCGATCTCGCTGTCGTAGAAGGCCTCGCGGTCGCGGGCGACGAGCGCCCGCATCACGGGATGATCGGGCTGATGGGTCTGGAGATAGCCGATGCCGCGGCCCTGCTCGCGGCCGGCGCGGCCGATCACCTGGTTGAGCAATTGCCAGGTGCGCTCGGCCGCGCGCGGATCGCCGTTGGAAAGGCCGAGATCGGCATCGACCACGCCGACCAGATTGAGCCGCGGGAAGTTGTGACCTTTCGCGACGAGCTGCGTGCCGATGATGATGTCGACGCGGCCCTCCGCGATCTCGGCCAGCTCGCTTCGCATCGTCTCGATCGAGGTGATGAGATCGCTTGACAGCACCATGGTGCGCGCTTGCGGGAACAGCGCGGCCGCCTCCTCCTGCAGGCGTTCGACGCCGGGGCCGACCGCGACCAGCGATTCCTCGGCCGAACAGTTCGGGCAGATATGCGGGCGCGGCATCGAGAAGCCGCAATGGTGGCAGACCAGGCGCTGGCGGAAACGATGATCGACCAGCCAGGCATCGCAGATGGTGCAGGCGAAGCGATGGCCGCAGGCCCGGCACAGCGTCAGCGGCGCATAGCCGCGGCGATTGAGGAACAGCAGCGCCTGCTCGCGCCGCTCGATCGCAGTCCGGATCTCTCCGGCAAGCCGCGGCGAGATGAAGCGGCCGCGCGCGGGCGGCTCGCGGCGCAGGTCGATGGCCTCGATATGCGGCATGTGCTGGCCGCCGAAGCGCGAGGGTAGCGCGATGCGCTGATAGCGGCTCTTGCGCGCATTGACCTCGGATTCCACCGACGGCGTCGCGGAGGCCAGCACGACCGGGATTTTTGCGATGTGCCCGCGCACCACAGCCATGTCGCGGGCGTGGTAGTGCACGCCATCGTCCTGCTTGTAGGCCTGGTCGTGCTCCTCATCGACGACGATGAGGCCGAGATTGGCGTAAGGGAGAAACAGCGCCGAGCGCGCGCCGACCACGACCGGCGCCGAACCTTCGGAGATCGCGGCCCAATTGCGCGCGCGGGTGCGCGGGGTGAGTTCGGAGTGCCATTCGATCGGCCGCACGCCAAAGCGCTGCGCGAAGCGGTCGAGGAACTGGCCGGTCAGCGCGATCTCCGGCATCAGGATCAGCGCCTGCTTGCCGCGGCGGACCACCTCGGCGACGGCCTCGAAATAGACCTCGGTCTTGCCCGAGCCGGTGACGCCGTCGAGCAGCGCGACGTGGAAGGTGCCGTTGGCCGCGAGTGCGCGCATCGCATCCACGCCGGCACGCTGCAGCGGCGAAAAATCCGGCCGGCCGAATTCCGGATCGGGCGCCGGCGGGGGTGGTGGCGGCGGCATCGGCTCCACCGTGAGCGTGCCTTCATCGACGAGGCCGTCGATGACGCCCGCGGAGACGCCGGCTTCCTTGGCCGCCTCGGACTTGCCGTGCAGCAGCCGGTCCGACAGCAGAGCGATGACGCGCTGGCGCGCCGGCGTCAGACGCTTCGGCGGATCGCCGGTCAGGCGCACGCCGGCGCGCACCCGCTCCGGGCCGAGATTCTCGCCCATGCGCAGGCACATGCGCAGCACCATGCCGCGCGGGCTCAGCGTGTAATTGGCGACCCAGTCCACCACCTGGCGCAGCTCCGGCCTGAGCGGCGGAAGGTCGAGCTTCTCGCTGACCTCCTTGAGGCGGTTGTGCAGGCGCGGATCGGGATTGGCGTTCTCGCCCCAGACCACGGCCAGCACCTCGCGCGGACCGAGCGGCACACCGACGAGGTCGCCCGCCTTCAGCTCCATGCCGCGCGGCACCTTGTAGGAATAGGTCTGGTCGAGCGCGACCGGCACCAGCACGTCGACCATGCGAGTGGCGGGGGCGGTGGTGTTGCGCGGCGATTGGTCCATGAGCGGGGGAATCGGAACCTTGAGGCCTCGAGGCTAGCGCCGCGCGGCGGCCTTAGCGAACAGTAAACTGGTGTGATGCGATATACTGTGCGGAATCACCACGTCCAGAGCGCATGAGCAAAGCGGCCGCCCCACCAATCGAGCTCGCCAGCGCCGATCCCTCGATCGCGCAGGAGATGGCGCGCTGGCTGGCGCATCTCGGCGCCGAGCGGCGGCTGTCGCCGAAGACGCTGGAGGCCTATGGCCGCGACTTAAGGCAATGCCTGGATTTCCTCTGTGCGCATTGGGGCGAGCGCGTCACGCTCGAGCGCTTCGCGGCGCTGGAGGCGACCGACGTGCGCGCCTTCATGGCGATGCGCCGGGCCGACGACATTGCCGGCCGCAGCCTGATGCGCGCGCTGGCGGGCCTGCGCTCGTTCGGACGTTTTCTGGAGCGCGAGGGCAAAGGCAAGGTCGGCGCGTTGTCGGCGATCCGTGCGCCCAAGGTCGCCAAGAGCCTGCCGAAGCCGCTGCCGATGGCATCGGCGAAACGCCTTGCAGATGCCGACGAGCGCGCCGGCGAGGAGCGCGAGACGTGGATCCTGGCGCGCGATGCCGCGGTGATGGCGCTGCTCTACGGCTCGGGCCTGCGCATCTCCGAAGCGCTCTCCTTGAAGCGCCGCGAGGTGCCGCGTCCCGGCGAAGGCGACGTGCTGGTCGTGACCGGCAAAGGCAACAAGACCCGCATGGTGCCGGTACTGCAGAACGTGCTCGCGCTGGTGCAGGAGTACGTTTCGATGTGCCCCTATCCGCTGCCGGCGGATGGCCCGATCTTCGTCGGCGCGCGCGGCGGGCCGCTCAGCCCGCGCATCATCCAGCTCGCGATGGAGCGGCTGCGCGGCGCGCTCGGACTGCCCGACAGCGCCACGCCGCACGCGCTCCGCCATTCCTTCGCCACGCATCTGCTTTCGCGCGGCGGGGACTTGCGCGCCATCCAGGAATTGCTCGGCCATTCCTCGCTCTCGACCACGCAGGTCTATACCGGAATCGATTCGGAGCGCTTGCTGGAAGTGTATGCCAGCGCCCATCCGCGGCGCTGATGGTTAGTTGGCGAGATATTCGATATCGTAGACGTAGTCCGATCCGCGTCCGACTTCGACGCGGACCATCGGCCTGAATTTCTCGAGGCGTTCATAGAGCGGCGCCGTGACTTTCACTGTTCGCCCTCCGATGTCGACGAGGTAGTCGGTTCTGCGGCCACCCGACGTCCTTGGTTTGTCGACGCGGCCTTCGATCACGAGCCGGGGCGAGAAGTAGTCCAGATAGAGCATCCGCCCGGTCATCCAGGCTAACCCGCTACCAAGCGCGATAGCCAAGATCGTCACGCCAAGCGCTTTCATCCTGTCTTGCAATGACCCTTGAAGATCGAGCACGAGAAGCCGATGGCACACGATGGCCAAGCCAAGAACGACTCCGCCAATATGGACGTCGTTGACCGCAATCATCGAACTCTTGTCATAAAATACCAGCAGGACGGCATAGATGATGCCAACAGCGACTACGAGCCATGCAACAAACCACGAGACATCAGTGTTGCGGACCTTCAACAGCGTCAGCACCGCGATGACGACGAAAGGCCAGAAGCAGGCTGCAATGAATTCCGCTGTGGTCATGCCACAGGACTAGAATGGTCCTGGACGCAAAACCATTAATTGCAATCGCCACGGAGGTTGGTACTTGCGCCGGTCGCGAGGTTCGGTCAATCGTTGGTAAAGATGTAGGAGAGATCTATGGGCGCACATGAAAGCATGGAGCATGCCGAGCACGCCGAACACGCGTCCGGCTCGAACAAGAAGATCGCGCTTCTGATCGCGGTGCTGGCGCTGTTCCTGGCGATCTCGGAGACTCTTGGCAAGGCGTCCCAGACCGAATCGATCAGCAAGAACGTCGAAGCCGCCAATCTCTGGGCATTCTTCCAGGCCAAGAGCATCCGCCGCACCGTGGTGGTGACCGCGGCCGAACAGGGCAAGCTGACGCTGGCCGAGGCAAGCGAGGCGCAGAAGCCCACAGTGCAGAAGCAGATCGACGACTGGACCAAGACGGCGCAGCGCTACCGCTCCGAGCCCGAGACCGGCGAGGGTACCGAACAGCTCGCGGCGAAGGCCAAGCAGGCCGAGCACGCGCGCGACGAGGCGACCGCGAAATACCATCATTTCGAGCTGGCCTCGGCCGCCTTCCAGATCGGCATCGTGCTGGCCTCGGCCACCATCATCACCGGCATGCTGGCGCTCGCCTATGTCAGCGGCGTGCTGACGATCGCCGGCCTGATCATGACCGCGCTCGGCCTGTGGTGGCCGCATCTGCTGCATTTGCATTGAGGGTAGCGAGCGTTTGCTCTTTCCGCGTCATTGCGAGGAGCGAAGCGACGAAGCAATCCAGACTGCCTCCGGAGAAAGTTTCTGGATTGCTTCGCTTCGCTCGCAATGACGGAGGAAAAAGCGAGCCCACTCAAGCTCACCGCGCCTGGTGCACGCTCTTCCTGAAGCGCTGGATCATGCGCAGCGTGCGATAGGACCAGCCTTCGCCGTCGCCGGCGAGCAGCCCGCGGATGCGGCGCTTGATCGGGTCGACCAGCTCCGCGGCCTTGGCGCGAACCCTCAGCACCAGATCGTAGATCCGCTCGAACCAGTGCATCTCCAGAAGCTTGGCGCGCGTGACGTCGAACACGAAGGCGGTGACGCCGACGCCGACGAGCTTTCCGAACACGATCGTGAACAACGCGCCGGTCCAGTATTCGTGCGCGAGCAGCCACAGGCCGACCAGCTTGAGCGGAAACAGCGGGACGACGGGCACCGCGAACACGACCAGCGTCATGGCCGGCGACAGCGCATCGACGCGCGCCGTCAGCCACTGCTTGAATCGCGCGAGCGGGATGGCCGCGACGACCTTGGCGACGATCGGCTCGAGATGGTCCCACAGCCAGGCTTCGATCAGGAAGATGATCGCAAGCAGGACCCAGACCGGTTGAAGAAGGCGGCGCAGCATGTGTTTCCCGCCCGGTTTGGCGCTGGGCGCGTGGCTACATATGGATGGCCCGCTTGCCGACCGCAAGCGCGGCTTCCTTGACGGCCTCCGAGCGGGTCGGATGAGCGTGGCAGGTGCGCGCGAGATCTTCCGCACTGCCGCCAAACTCCATCAGAACGGCCGCCTCGTGGATCATCTCACCGGCCTCAATGCCGATGATGTGCACGCCGAGCACGCGATCGGTCTTCGCGTCTGCGAGAATCTTCACGAAGCCGTCAGTGGTCTGATTGACCTTGGAGCGGCCGTTGGCGGTGAAGGGAAATTTTCCGACCGTATAAGCCACGCCCGCCTGCTTCAGCTCCTCCTCGGTCTTGCCGACGGAGGACACTTCCGGCGTGGTATACACGACGCCCGGGATGACGTCGTAATTCACGTGGCCGGCTTGCCCTGCGATGATCTCGGCGACCGCAACGCCTTCGTCCTCGGCCTTGTGCGCGAGCATCGGGCCTGCAACGACGTCGCCGATGGCATAGACGCCCTTCAGGCTGGTGGCGAAATGCGGATCGATCTGCACCCGGCCGCGCGCGTCCAGCGCGACGCCGGCTTCCTTGAGACCAAGGCCATCGGTGTAGGGCACGCGGCCGATGCAGACGAGCACGACGTCGGCTTCCAGCGTCTCCGCGGTGCCGCCGGCGGCGGGCTCGATCGTCGCCTTCAGCGTCTTGCCCGAGGTGTCGACCGCGGTGACCTTGGCGCCGAGCTTGAACGCAAAGCCCTGCTTTTCCAGGATGCGCTGGAATTGCTTGGCAATTTCGCCGTCCATGCCGGGCAGGATGCGGTCGAGGAATTCGACGACGACGACTTCAGCGCCGAGTCGCTTCCACACCGAACCGAGCTCGAGGCCGATCACGCCGGCGCCGACGATCAGCAGCTTGCCGGGGACCTTGTCGAGCGACAGCGCGCCGGTCGAGGATACGATGCGCTTCTCGTCGATCTCGATGCCCTTGAGGCGCGCGATGTCGGAGCCGGTGGCAATCACGATGTTCCTGGTCTCGACCACTTGCGACTTGCCGTCGGCGGAGACCTCGACCTTGCCGGAGCCGAGAATCTTGCCGGTGCCCTTGAGCACGTCGACCTTGTTCTTCTTCATCAGGAACTCGACGCCCTTGACGTTGCCGTCGATGCCCTGCTGCTTGAAGTTCATCATCGCGGGCAGATCGAGCTTCGGCGCGGAAACGCTGACGCCCATCTTGGCGAAGGAATGGCCGGCTTCCTCGAACATCTCGGAGGCGTGCAGCAGCGCCTTCGACGGCATGCAGCCGACGTTGAGGCAGGTGCCGCCGAGCGTTGCGTTCTTTTCGACCACGGCGACTTTCATGCCGAGCTGGCTCGCGCGTACCGCGCAGACATAACCGCCAGGTCCGGTGCCGATGACGACGAGATCGTAGGTAGCCATGAGAGAAAGTCCCGTAAGGTTAGGCGTGAGGAGATGCGGCCGCCGGTCCGTCAGCGGCCGCCGGACACATCGAGAGTAGCGGCGGTGATGTAGGAGGCCTCGTCCGACATCAGCCAGAGGATGGCGTTGGCGATTTCATCGGCTGTGCCGACGCGCTTCATCGGCACCATATGAGCCAGCCGGTGGTGCCGGTCGGGCTCGCCGCCCGAGGCGTGGATTTCCGTATCGATCAGGCCGGGGCGAATGCCCGCGACGCGGATGCCTTCGTTTGCGACCTCATAGCCGAGGCCGGTGGTGAAGGAATCGATGGCGCCCTTGGACGCGGCATAATCGACATAGGTGTTGGGTGCGCCGAGCCTGGCCGCAACCGACGACAGATTGACGATGACGCCGCCCTGGCCGCCATGCTTGGTCGACATCCGCTTCACCGCTTCGCGCGCACAAAGGATCGAGCCGGTGACGTTGACTGCCAGCACGCGCTGGATGCGCTCGGCCGACATCTCGTCGACGCGCACGCCGCTCGTGCCGACGATGCCGCCATTGTTGACGAGCGCGCCGAGGGTGCCGAACTTGTCGGCCTCCTTGAACAGATTGAGGATGTCGCTTTCCTCGGCGACATCGCATTTCACCGCGATGGCATTGCCGTTGCTGGCCGCGATCTGCGCCACCACCTCGTCGGCGGCCTTCTTGTTGCTGGCATAGCCGACCACGACGCGGTAGCCGCGCGCGGCCGCCGCAAGCGCGGTCGCCCGCCCGATGCCGCGGCTGCCGCCGGTGATGACAACGACTTTATCCGTCACGCGCGCCTCCATGGTTCGACACGCGCCGTCGCATCAGTCGCGACGGCGCTCGCAAAGCATCGGGGATCAGAGATCGAGCACCAGGCGCGCCGGATCTTCCAGGCTCTCCTTGACGCGGACCAGGAAGGTGACGGCTTCCTTGCCGTCGATGACGCGGTGATCGTAGGACAGCGCCAGATACATCATCGGGCGCACCTCGATCTTGCCGCCGACGACCATCGGCCGCTCCTGGATCTTGTGCATGCCGAGGATGCCGGACTGCGGCGCGTTCAGGATCGGGGTCGACATCAGCGAGCCGTAGATGCCGCCATTGGTGATGGTGAAGGTGCCGCCCTGCATCTCGTCGATCTTGAGCTGGCCGTCACGGGCGCGGCGGCCGAAATCGGCGATGCCCTTCTCGATGTCGGCGATCGACTTGTGGTCGCAGTCGCGCACCACGGGCACGACGAGGCCCTTGTCGGTGCCGACGGCAACGCCGATGTGGTAATAGTTCTTGTAGATCAGATCGGTGCCGTCGATCTCGGCGTTGACGGCCGGGATGTCCTTGAGCGCCTGCACGACGGCCTTGGTGAAGAAGCCCATGAAGCCGAGCTTGGAGCCGTGCTTCTTCTCGAACGCATCCTTGTAGTGCGCGCGCAGCGCCATCACGTTGGTCATGTCGACCTCGTTGAAGGTCGTGAGCATGGCCGCGGTGTTCTGCACGTCCTTGAGGCGGCGTGCGATGGTCTGGCGCAGCCGAGTCATCTTGACGCGCTCTTCGCGGGCGGCGTCATCGGCCGGCGAGGGGCTGCGGACCTGCACGGCAGCGGCGGGCTGGTTGACCGGGGTCGGCGCGGAGGCGGCGCGCTCGATCGCGGCGAGCATGTCGCCCTTGGTGACGCGGCCGTCCTTGCCCGAGCCCGGAACGGTCGAGGCGTCGATGCCGGTCTCGGCCGAGAGCTTACGCACCGACGGTGCGAGCGGCGCATCGGCCGGCGGCGCCTTCGCGGCCGCGGGAGCCGGCGCTGGCGCAGCGGCGGCAGCGGCAGGCGCAACAGCCTTGGCCGGCGCGGCGGCGGGCTTGGCTGCGCCGGCACCTTCGGTGATCTGACCGAGCAGCGCGCCCACGGCAACGGTCGCACCATCGGCAGCGATGATCTCGCTCAGCGTGCCCGCGGACGGCGCGGGGACTTCGATGGTGACCTTGTCGGTCTCTAGCTCCACCAGGGGCTCGTCGACGGCGACGGGGTCGCCGGCCTTCTTGAACCAGCGGCCGATGGTGGCCTCGGTGACGGATTCGCCGAGCGTCGGCACACGAATTTCAGTCATGGTCTTTTCCTCAAGGGATCGCAGGTCGCGGTCATGAATTAAACCGTCATTGCCCGCGAAGGCGGGCAATCCAGTACGCCGAGGCCTTCGTGACAAGAACGAGCGCCGCGGAGTACTGGATGCCCCACCTTCGCGGGGCACGACAGCGTCATAAAAACTTGTCAGCTCAGTGCTTCGTCCAGGAACGCCTTCAGCTGAGCCTGATGCTTGGACATCAGACCCGTTGCGGTCGCGGCGGAGGCGGCGCGGCCGACATAACGCGGACGCCGGCTCACACCGTTCACCTGGTTCAGCACCCATTCCAGATAGGGCTCGATGAAGTGCCAGGCACCCATGTTGCGGGGCTCTTCCTGGCACCACACCATCTCGGCCTTCTTGAAGCGCGACAGCTCGGCCACCAACGCCTTCAGCGGCACCGGATAGAGCTGCTCGACACGCATCAGGTAGATGTCGTCGATGCCGCGCTTCTCGCGCTCCTCGTAGAGGTCGTAATAGACCTTGCCGGAGCAGAGCACGATGCGGCGGATCTTCTCGTCGGGGACGAGCTTGATCGCCTCGTTCGGCAGCATCTGGGCGTCATCGTAGAGGATGCGGTGGAAGGTCGTGCCCTTGGCCAGCTCTTCGAGCCGCGACACCGCCCGCTTGTGGCGCAGCAGCGACTTCGGCGTCATCATGATCAGCGGCTTGCGGATCTCGCGATGCAGCTGCCGGCGCAGCACGTGGAAGTAGTTCGCCGGCGTGGTCGGATAGACCACCTGCATGTTGTCTTCCGCGCACATCTGCAGGTACCGCTCGAGGCGCGCCGAGGAGTGCTCCGGACCCTGGCCCTCATAGCCGTGCGGCAGGAGGCAGACGAGACCGGACATGCGCAGCCATTTGCGCTCGCCCGAGGAGATGAACTGGTCGAACACGACCTGCGCGCCGTTGGCGAAGTCGCCGAACTGGGCTTCCCACAGCGTCAGCGTGTTCGGCTCGGCGAGCGAATAGCCGTATTCGAAGCCAAGCACGGCCTCTTCCGACAGCAGCGAGTTGATGACCTCGTAATGGCCTTGCTCGTGGCCGAGGTGGTTGAACGGCGTGTAGCGGCTCTCGTCCTCCTGGTCGATCAGGACCGAATGGCGCTGCGAGAAGGTGCCGCGCTCCGAATCCTGTCCGGATAGCCGGACGTGGTGGTTTTCGTTGAGCAGCGAGCAGAACGCCAGCGCCTCGCCGGTCGCCCAGTCGATGCCGGTACCGGTGTCGATCGCCTTGGCGCGGTTATCGAGGAAACGCTGGATGGTGCGGTGAACGCGGAAGCCGTCCGGCACCTTGGTGATCTTGCGGCCGATGTCCTTCAGCGTGGCGATGTCGACGCCGGTGACGCCGCGCCGCGCGTCCTCTTCCTGATCGGCGATCTTGAAGCCCGCCCACTTGCCGTCGAGCCAGTCGGCCTTGTTCGGCTTGTAGGAGGTGCCGGCCTCGAACTCGGCATCAAGCCGGGCGCGCCAATCCGCCTTCAGCTTCTCGACCTCGCCCTCGGTGACGACGCCTTCCGCGATCAGGCGCTTGGAGTAGAGCGTCAGGGTCGAGGGATGGGCCGCGATGCGCTTGTACATCACCGGCTGGGTGAAGGCCGGCTCGTCGCCCTCGTTGTGGCCGTAGCGGCGGTAGCACCACATGTCGATGACGACCGGCTTGTGGAACTTCTGCCGGAATTCGGTCGCGACCTTGGCCGCGAACACGACGGCTTCCGGATCGTCGCCGTTCACGTGGAAGATCGGCGCGTCGATCATCTTCGCCACGTCCGATGGATAGGGCGAGGAGCGGGAGTAACGCGGATAGGTGGTGAAGCCGATCTGGTTGTTGACGATGAAGTGCACGGAGCCGCCGGTGCGGTAGCCCTTCAGGTCCGACAGGCCGAAGCACTCCGCCACCACGCCTTGACCCGCGAACGCGGCGTCGCCGTGCATCAGGAGCGGCATCACGGAGATGCGCATATCAGGGGGATCGCCGTGCTGGTCCTGCTTGGCGCGGACCTTGCCGAGCACCACGGGATCGACGATCTCGAGATGCGAGGGGTTGGCGGTCAGCGACAGATGGATGCGGTTGCCGTCGAACTCGCGGTCCGAGGAGGCGCCGAGGTGATACTTGACGTCGCCCGAGCCTTCGACCGCGTCGGGATTGGCCGAGCCGCCCTTGAACTCGTGGAACAGCGCGCGGTGCGCCTTGCCCATCACCTGGGTGAGCACGTTGAGGCGGCCGCGATGCGGCATGCCCAGCACGATTTCCTTCACGCCGAGATTGCCGCCGCGCTTGATGATCTGCTCGAGCGCGGGGATCAGCGCTTCGCCGCCATCGAGGCCGAAGCGCTTGGTGCCGGTGAACTTGGTGTCGCAGAACTTCTCGAAGCCTTCGGCTTCGATCAGCTTCTGCAGGATGGCCCTGCGGCCTTCGCGCGTGAACGAGATCTCCTTGTCGGGTCCCTCGATGCGCTCCTGGATCCAGGCCTTCTGCGCGGCGTTGCTGATATGCATGAACTCGACGCCGAGCGTCTGGCAGTAGGTGCGCTCGCAGATCGCGGTGATCTCGCGGATCGTGCCGTATTCGAGTCCGAGCACGTGATCGAGGAAGATCTTGCGGTCGAAATCGGCCTCGGAAAAGCCGTAGGTGCGCGGATCGAGCTCTTCGCGGTTGCGCTGGGCTTCGATGCCGAGCGGGTCGAGCTTGGCGTGGAAGTGGCCGCGCATGCGGTAGGAGCGGATCAGCATCAGGGCGCGAACGGAGTCGCGCGTGGCCTGAAGCAGGTCGGCTGAGGAGATGTCGGCGCCTTTGGCCTGCGCCTTGGCGGCGATCTTGGCACCGACCGTCTTCTCGGCCTCGGCCCAATTGCCGTCGAGGGCGGAGGTCAGATCATCCTTCGGGGTCAGCGGCCAGTTGTCGCGCTCCCAGGACGGCCCTTCCGCGTTCTTGCTGATGTCGGCGGGCGCGTCGTTCAGGCTCTTGAAGAACTCCTGCCACTCGGCGTCGACCGAGGACGGGTCCTTCTGGTAGCGGGCGTAGATTTCGTCGATGTAGGTGGCGTTGGTGCCCTGCAAAAAGGATGACAAGGCAAAGGCTGCGTTCGCGTCCTGGCGAGACATACTTGAGTTCCTGGCGATTTCGGTTCGCGCATAACAAACGGCGCTGACGCCGAGCTCCCCCGACAGGGCTCGACGCGACAGGCACCCTTTACCCTATTTGCTGCGAAACTTCGCCCGGAAAAGCACGAAGAAGTGAATTAGCCTTTCAACTTTTCGGCAAGGGTGTGGCCGAGGCGGGCAGGCGACGGGGACACTGTAATCCCTGCGGATTTCATCGCCTCGGTCTTGGAACCGGCATCGCCCTTGCCGCCCGAGATGATCGCGCCGGCATGGCCCATGCGGCGGCCGGGAGGGGCGGTGACGCCGGCGATGAAGCCGACCATCGGCTTCTTGCGGCCGCGCTTGGCCTCGTCCTTGAGGAACTGGGCTGCGTCCTCCTCGGCGGAACCGCCGATCTCGCCGATCATGATGATCGATTCGGTCTTGGGGTCGGCCAGGAGCATTTCGAGGACGTCGATGAACTCGGTGCCCTTGACCGGGTCGCCGCCGATGCCGACCGCAGTGGTCTGGCCGAGGCCTTCCTGGGAGGTCTGGAACACCGCTTCATAGGTCAGCGTGCCCGAGCGGGAGACGATGCCGACCGAGCCGGTCTTGAAGATGTTGGCGGGCATGATGCCGATCTTGCACTCGCCGGCGGTCATGACGCCCGGGCAGTTCGGCCCGATCAGGCGCGACTTGGAGCCGGCCAGCGAGCGCTTCACGCGGACCATATCGATGACAGGAATGCCCTCGGTGATGCAGACGATCAGCGGCACCTCGGCGTCGATGGCTTCGCAGATCGCGTCGGCCGCGCCCGGCGGCGGCACGTAGATCACCGACGCGTCGGCGCCGGTCTTCTCACGCGCCTCGCGCACGGTATCGAACACCGGCAGCCCCAGATGCGTCGAGCCGCCTTTGCCCGGCGAGGTGCCGCCGACCATCTTGGTGCCGTAGGCGATCGCAGCCTCGGAATGGAAGGTGCCGTTCTTGCCGGTGAAGCCCTGGCAGATGACCTTGGTGTTCTTGTCGATCAGGATGGACATGAGGTCTGCTTTCGCGAACTAACAGAGTGAGAGGGTCAGTGGATGCGGCGGTAGACGCCGGTGAGGACGTCGGCCCAGCCTTCCGCGTCCGGCGAGAACTGGATCTTCAACGAGTAGGAATCCTCATTGAGGATCTCGTAGACGTGGCGCGCATTGCCGCGGAGCGAGCCGCGCACCAGCGTCAGGGTCTTGCCGACCCACCCGCCCGAGGCGGGCGAGGGCGGCGTGTAGCCGAGCGAATCGTACCAGAACAATTTGTAGGTCCGGTCGTCGCGGTCGAAGGTGAAGAGGCCGTGGGTGGCGAAGACCTGCTTGCCATCGCGCATCTGGACCGAGTCCTGGATCAGATAGAACCCGTTGAGATCCATGCGCGCGACGGTGCGCGAGGTCGCCGGCCCGCCCGCCGTCCAGCGCGACGGGAAGACCATCTCCTCACCATCCCATTCGCCGGCGAACGCGGAAAGACGCGCGTGCTCGGGGAGCGGAGATGATGCGGCGAGATGGTCCTGGGCCATGGCGTCAGCCTCCCTTGACGGCCTTGACGATCTTCTGCGCGGCGTCGTCGAGATTGTCGGCGGGCACCACGTTGAGGCCGGATTCGCGGATGATCTTCTTGCCGAGCTCGACATTGGTGCCTTCGAGGCGGACCACCAGCGGCACGCTGAGGCCGACCTCGCGAACCGCAGCCGTGACGCCTTCGGCGATCACGTCGCACTTCATGATGCCGCCGAAGATGTTGACCAGGATGCCCTTCACGTTCGGATCGGCGGTGATGATCTTGAACGCGGCCGCGACCTTCTCCTTGCTGGCGCTGCCGCCGACGTCGAGGAAGTTCGCCGGCGCCATGCCGTAGAGCTTGATGATGTCCATCGTCGCCATGGCGAGACCGGCACCGTTGACCATGCAGCCGATATTGCCGTCGAGCGTGACGTAGTTGAGATCGTATTTCGACGCCTCGATTTCCTTGGCGTCTTCCTCGGTCAGATCGCGTAGCGACACCGCGATCTCGGGATGGCGGAACAGGGCGTTGTCGTCGAACGACACCTTGGCATCGAGCACGCGGAGCTCGCCCTGCTTGGTGACGACCAGCGGATTGATCTCCAGCATCGACATGTCCTTGGCGACGAAGGCCGCGTAGAGCTGGGCGGTGAGCTTCTCGGCCTGCTTGGCGAGGTCGCCGGACAGGTTCAGCGCCTTCGCGACGGTGCGGCCGTGATGGCCCATGATGCCGGTCGCAGGATCGACCGAGAAGGTGACGATCTTCTCGGGCGTGTTGTGCGCGACGTCCTCGATGTTGACGCCGCCTTCGGTCGACACCACGAAGGAGACGCGCGAGGTCTCGCGGTCGACCAGGATCGAGAGGTAGAATTCCTTGTCGATGTCGGAGCCGTCCTCGATGTAGAGGCGGTTGACCTGCTTGCCGGCAGGTCCGGTCTGCACGGTCACCAGCGTCGCGCCCAGCATCTGCTTGGCGAATTCGTTGACCTCTTCCACCGACTTGGCGATGCGGACGCCGCCCTTGTCGCCGGCCGAGGCCTCCTTGAACTTGCCCTTGCCGCGGCCGCCGGCGTGGATCTGGCTCTTCACCACCCAGACCGGGCCCGGAAGCTGTCGTGCGGCGGCGTCGGAGTCCGAGGCCTTGAGAACCGCTACGCCGCGCGAAATCGGAACGCCGAATTCATGCAGCAGCGCTTTGGCCTGATATTCATGGATATTCATATGGTCGCTCCCTGAACCCGCGGGCGGTGACCTCATGGGCCCACCTCAGTCTTGTGGCTGGCATACCATATACCACAGGAACTGCAACCCGGATTCTTTCACTTCGAGATCTCTGCCGAACCGGAACCCCACCCCGGTCAGCCGGGTCCGGAAGTGAAACCGCCGAAGACCGGGTTTCGATCTTCGGCGGGTAATGCTTTGCCTTTAGCGGCCGAGAAGATCGGGTGCGATCTTCTTGCAGGCATCGACCAGGCCCTGCACGGCACCGACCGACTTGTCGAAGGCCTCGCGGTCCTTGCCGGCGAGCTCGATCTCGACCACGCGCTCGACGCCCTTGGAGCCGATCACGACGGGCACGCCGACATACATGTCCTTCACGCTGTATTCGCCGTTGAGATAGGCGGCGCAGGGCAGCACGCGCTTCTTGTCCTTCAGATAGCTCTCGGCCATGGCGATCGCCGAGGCCGCCGGGGCGTAGAAGGCCGAGCCGGTCTTGAGCAGGTTGACGATCTCGGCGCCGCCGTTGCGGGTGCGGTCGACGATCTCGTCGAGGCGCGCCTGCGAGGTCCAGCCCATCTTGACGAGGTCGGGCAGCGGGATGCCGGCGACGGTGGAGTACTTCACCAGCGGCACCATGGTGTCGCCGTGGCCGCCGAGCACGAAGGCGGTGACGTCTTCAACGGAGACGTTGAACTCGTCGGCAAGGAAGTAGCGGAAGCGGGCCGAATCCAGCACGCCGGCCATGCCGACCACCTTCTTGTGCGGCAGGCCGGACGCCTTCTGCAGGGCCCAGACCATGGCGTCGAGCGGGTTGGTGATGCAGATGACGAAGGCGTCGGGGGCGTACTTCTTGATGCCGGCGCCGACCTGCTCCATGACCTTGAGGTTGATGGAGAGGAGGTCGTCGCGGCTCATGCCGGGCTTGCGCGGCACGCCGGCGGTGACGATGCAGACCTTGGCGTTGTCCAGCGCCTCGTAGGAATTCGCGCCGGTGTAGTGGGCGTCGAAGCCGTCGACCGGCGAGGACTGCGCGATGTCGAGCGCCTTGCCCTGCGGCACGCCCTCGGCGATGTCGAACATCACGACGTCGCCCAGTTCTTTCAGGCCGATGAGGTGAGCCAGCGTTCCGCCGATCTGACCGGAGCCAATCAAAGCAATCTTGTCGCGCGCCATGTGAACCTGTCCTTTAGACACGTAAGGAGGGGAAAACTGAGACGGGTGGTTATCCCTTTCGCCTCCCCCGTTCAAGTCGCCCAATGCCCAATTGTCGGGCTTGGCGCGGCCTCGGGCACACAGCCCTGTCATTCCGGGGCGCGACGAACGTCGCGAGCCCGGAATCCATCGGGCGACAGAGTTGGAGGCACGATGGATTCCGGGCTCGCGCTGGCACGCGCCCCCAGAATGACTGCAGAGATAGGACTTAAGTCTCCACCAGGCCCTTGGTTGAGCCGCTGGCGGTGGAATCCTTGCGGCCGTGAGCCAGCGCCAGGTAGGATTCCGAGCTCATTTCGATCAGGCGCGAGGCGGTCCGCTTGAATTCCATGGCCTCAACGCCATCGGTCGCGAGGTAGAGCGAGATCGGATTGGCGTCGGCCGAGGCCATCAGCTTCACGGCGTTGTCATAGAGCGTATCGATCAGGGTGATGAAACGCTTGGCCGCGTTGCGCTGGGAGAGGTCCATCACTGGAATATGGTCGACCAGGATGGTGTGATAGTCGTGCGCCAGCCTGAGGTAGTCGGATGCACCGAGCGGCTGCTCGCAGAGGTCGGCGAACGAGAAACGCGCCACGCCATGGGCCGAGCACGGCACGTGCAGGATGCGGCCCTTGATCGAAATGTCGCGCGAGCGGCATTTGGCGCCGCCCGTCATCCGCTTCCAGGCGCGATCGAGCGCGGCGTCCGCGTCGCCATCGGCCGGTGTCAGCCACATCGGCACGCCCTGCAGCTTCTCCAGGCGGAAGTCGGTGCGCGCATCGAGCCGCGCGACGTCCATGTGGTCGGTGATCTGCTTGATGAAGGGCAGGAACAGCGAACGGTTCAGCCCGCCCTTGTAGAGATCGTCGGGCGCGACGTTGGAGGTCGCGACGACGACGGTGCCGAACTCGAACAGTTTCGCGAACAGCCGTCCCAGGATCATCGCATCCGCGATGTCAGTGACGTGGAATTCGTCGAAGCAGAGCAGCCAGCTCTCCTCGAAGATCGCCGTGGCGGTCAACGCGATGACGTCGCTGTCTGCGATCTCGCCGCGCGCGATGCTCTGGCGATAATCGTAGATGCGCTCGTGCACGTCGGCCATGAACTCGTGGAAATGCGCGCGGCGCTTGTGCTCGACCGACGAGTGCTGGAAGAACAGATCCATCAGCATGGTCTTGCCGCGGCCGACCTCGCCATGGATGTAGAGCCCGCGCGGCACCTCGTCCTTGTCGCCGGAGCTGAACAGGCGGCTCAGCAGGCCCTGCTTGCGGGCGGGCTTGTAAGTGGCCAGCCGCTGGTCCAGCGCCGCATAGGCTGCGGCGACCTCGGCCTGCGCGGCATCGGGCTCGATCGCGCCGGAGGCGATCTGGGCCTGGTAGGCCTCGCTGAAGGGGGAACCGGGGGTCGAGAGCATGGCCCTTTACCGCCAGAGACGGGCGGAAATTGCAAGCCGTGAAATGAGGTCAGAGGTATGCGGTTTCGTGTCCCGGACGCGCTGCAGCGTGCAACGCTGCTGCGCAGAGCCGGGACCCACCATTTCGTTCATCGCGGAACGCTGGGCCCCGGCTCGTCGGCCGGGGCACGAGAGCGGTGCTACTCACACAGCTCGTAGGCGTCCTCGACCACATACGGGCCGCCGCCCGTCGATGCGCGCGAGGAGAACAGCACGAAGCGTTCGGCCATGAACGCCTTGCTCGGGAAATAGCCGCGCAGCGAGAGATAGTCGGCGACGTCGCGATCGGAGGCGTCGTGCAGCCGCGCGAGCGTGACGTGCGGGATGAACTTGCGTCCCTCCGGGTCGAGGCCGATCCGCTGCATCATGCGCTCGAGCTCGGCCTGCAATTCCATCAGCGGCTTGCTCGGCGCGATGGTGGCGACCACTGCGCGCGGCTTGCGGCCGCCGAAGCTGGTGAGCCCCTGCACCTTCACCTCGAACGGCTTGCGGTCGACGCGAAACAGCATCGAGGCGATCTCGTTGGCGGAAGCGCCGTCGATATCGCCGATGAAGCGCAGGGTGACGTGATAATTTTCGGGATCGATCCAGCGGGCGCCGGGGAGGCCGCCCCTCAAGTTGGAAAGCGACTGGCCGATCTCGGCCGGAATTTCCAGACCCGTGAACAAACGCGGCATCGTTTCGCACTCCCGATGCTTGGCTACGATCCTTAGAGCAGGATCATATCCAAATTAGAGCCGGCGACGAATCACCGGTACCCTGATTCCTATCGCAGTTGTGTGACCCTGCGAAGCGCACCGCGCCTCACCCCGGTAAAACCCTGGGAATTAGGGTTGGCGTTGCCTGGTTTTCAACGCCGTTGCTCAGCGATCGTGCCAATGAATGCCTCCACCATGGGCATGATCCTGCCGACGATGATGTCGACGCCTTCAGCGGTCGGATGAATGCCGTCGGCCTGGTTGAGCTTGGCCTCGGCCGCGACGCCCTCGAGGAAGAACGGATAGAGCGGCACGTCGAATGTCTTGGCCAGATCCGGATAAATCGAATTGAAGCGCGCGGCATATTCGGCGCCGTAATTCGGCGGCGCCAGCATGCCGCAGAGCATGACTGCAATCTTTCGCGCCTTGAGCCGCTGGACGATGTCGGTCAGCGCGGCGCGTGCCACGTCGGGATCGATGCCGCGCAGCGCGTCGTTGGCGCCGAGCTCGACGATGACGCCGTCAGTTCCATCGGGCACCGACCAGTCGAGCCGGTCGCGGCCGCCCGAGGTGGTGTCGCCGGACACCCCGGCATTGGTCATGTCGACCTCTATGCCTTTGGCTTGCAAGGCTTTTTGAAGCTTTTGGGGGAACGCCTGCTGGGCCGGAAGGCCAAGGCCCGCGCTCAGGGAATCGCCGAGGACGACGAGCTTGACCGGTTTTGTCGCGCCAGCCCAAGCCGAGTTCGCCATCGTCATGACGGCGAGCATCAACACGGCTATGTGCATGAACAATCCGTAACGCCTCTCGACCCCGCGTGCGGACTTGCCATATGACCGGACCATGGACACTCGCATCGATCCCTCTTCGCTCGCCGCTACCGCGGACACCATCGCCATCTCCAACGTCAACCTCTCATTGGGCACGGGCGCGGCACGCGTTCACATCCTCAAGGATATCAGCCTGCGGGTCGGCCGGAGCGAGACGATCGGCCTGATCGGCCCGTCAGGCTCGGGCAAATCCACGCTGCTGATGGTGATGGCGGGGCTGGAGCGTCCTGATAGCGGAGAGGTGGTGGTGAATGGCACGCCTTTCAATGCCCTCGACGAGGACGCGCTGGCGCGCTTCCGCGGCCGCCAGGTCGGCATCGTCTTCCAGTCCTTCCACCTGATCCCGACCATGACGGCGCTGGAGAACGTCGCGGTGCCGCTCGAGCTCGCCGGCAACCCCGATGCCGCCAAGCGCGCGGCAGAGGAGCTGCAATCGGTCGGGCTCGGCGACCGCCTGCATCATTATCCGACGCAGCTGTCCGGCGGCGAGCAGCAGCGCGTCGCCCTCGCACGGGCGCTGGCACCCGATCCCGCGATCCTCGTCGCCGACGAGCCGACCGGCAATCTCGACGAAGCGACCGGAAAGCAGATCGTCGATCTGTTGTTCAGCAAGCACGCCGAGCGCGGCATGACATTGGTGCTGGTGACGCACGATTCCTCGCTCGCGCATCGCTGCGATCGCGTCATCCGCCTGCGCTCCGGGCGCATCGACACCCAGTCCGCACCGGCATGAGCGCCGTGGCCGAATCGTTCGCGAAGCCGAACGCCGTCGCGCTGTCGCTGCGCTATGCCTTGCGTGAATTGCGCGGCGGCCTGCGCGGCTTCTACGTCTTCATCGCCTGCATCGCGCTCGGCGTGATGGCGATCGCCGGCGTCGGCTCGGTGTCCGCGAGCCTGAGCGACGGTCTCGCGCGCGAAGGCCGCACGCTGCTCGGCGGCGACGTCTCCTTCGTGCTGTTCCAGCGCGAGGCCAAGCCGGAAGAGGTCGCGTTCCTGCGCTCGCGCGGCACGCTGTCGGCCGCCGCGACCTTGCGCGGCATGGCACGTTCGGCTGACGGCAAGCTGGCGCTGGTCGAGATGAAGGCGGTCGACAACACCTATCCGATGCTGGGACAGCTGACGCTGGCACCAAAGCTGCCGATGACCGATCTGCTCGCGGAACGTGACGGCGCGTTCGGCGCCGCCGCCGATCCGACGCTGCTGGCGCGGCTCTCTCTCAAGACCGGCGACCGCGTCACCATCGGGTCGGCGACGTTCCAGATCCGCTCCACCGTCGAGGCCGAGCCCGACAAGCTCGCCGGCGGCATCGGCTTCGGGCCGCGCTTTCTGATCAGCGAGGCGGCCTTGCGCGCCACCGGCCTGATCCAGCCGGGTAGCCTGGTGCGCTGGGTCTACCGGGTCAAGCTGCCGGAGGCCGCGAACAACGAGCGCGCCACCGAAACCTTCATCGCGGATGCGCGCAGCGCCGCGCCGCAGGCCGGCTGGGAGATCCGCAGCCGCTCCAACGCCTCGCCGCAGCTCGAACGCAACATCAGCCGCTTCACGCAGTTCCTGACCCTGGTCGGCCTTGCCGCGCTGCTGGTCGGCGGCGTCGGCGTCGCCAATGCCGTCAAGAGTCACATCGACCGCAAGCTCGAGGTGATCGCCGCCTTCAAGGCCGTCGGCGCCACCGGCCGGGACGTGTTCGGCATCTACCTGGCGCAGGTGGTCCTGCTGGCCGCGATCGGGTCCGTGATCGGCCTGGCGCTCGGCGCCGCGATGCCCTTTGCCATCGTCGGCCTGTTCGGCAAGCTGTTGCCGCTGCCGGTGGTGCCGGCCGTGCATGCCGACGAGCTCGCGCTGTCCTTCCTCTACGGCCTCCTCACCGCGCTCGCCTTCGGCCTGTGGCCGCTCGCGCGCGCGCACGACGTGCCGGTGGCGGCCCTGTTCCGCGACACCGTCAGCTCCGAATGGCACCGGCCACGCGCGAGCTATCTCGTGTTCATGGCCGTCGTGATCGCACTTCTCATCGCGGTCGTGATCGGCCTGTCGTTCGACCGGCGCATCGCCGCGGTGTTCGTGGCGTCCTCAGTGGTCGTGTTCGCCTTGCTGCGCGGCATCGCCGCTCTGCTGATGACGATCGCACGACGGCTGCCGCGCACGCGGCTGCCGATGCTGCGGCTTGCGATCGCCAACATTCACCGGCCGGGCGCGCTGACGCCATCCGTCGTGCTGTCGCTGGGCCTAGGGCTCGCCGTGCTCGTCACCATCACCCAGATCGACGGCAATCTGCGCCGGCAGTTCCTGGCGGCGCTTCCCGACCAGGCGCCATCGTTCTTCTTCATCGACATTCCGAGCGCGCAGGCCGAGCAGTTCGACGCGTATTTGCGCCAGATCGCCCCCGGCGCCAGGATCGAGGACGTGCCGATGCTGCGCGGGCGCATCGTCGCCGCGCGCGGGGTGCGCGCCGAGGAGCTCAAGCCGACCACGGATTCCGAATGGGTGCTGCAGAGCGACCGCGGCCTGACCTACACCGCCGAGCTGCCGAAGGGCTCCAAGGTGGTCGAGGGCGAATGGTGGCGCGCCGATTATTCCGGCCCGCCGCTGGTCTCGATGGAGAAGAAGATCGCCGACGGGCTCGGCCTCAAGCTCGGCGACGAGGTGGTGGTCAACGTGCTCGGCCGCGACATCCCGGCGAGGATCAGCAATTTGCGCACGATCGACTGGCAGGGGCTCGGCATCAATTTCGTCCTGGTGTTCTCGCCCAACGCCTTCAAGGGCGCGCCGCACACCCACATCGCGACGCTGACGGAAGGGGGCGGAAAGGCGGGCGACGGCAAGATCATCAAGGAGGTCGCTGACGCCTATCCGATGGTGACGAGCGTGCGCGTGCGCGAGGTGATGGAGACGGTCGGCTCCGTGGTGACCAATCTGGCCCTGGCGATCCGCGGCGCCAGCGCCGTGACGCTGATCTCGGCGATCCTGGTGCTGGGCGGGGCGCTCGCCGCCGGCCACCGCCACCGGGTCTATGACGCGGTGATCCTGAAGACCCTGGGCGCGACGCGGCTGCGGCTGCTCGGCGCCTATGCCCTCGAATACCTGCTGATCGGCCTTGCCACCGCAGTGTTCGGGGTGATCGCGGGCAGCTTAGCTGCCTGGCTGATCGTGACGCGGCTGATGACGCTGAGCTTCGTCTGGCAGGCCGGCAGCGCCGCCGGCGTGGTCGCCGCCGCGCTGGTCGTCACCGTCGGGCTGGGGCTTGCCGGCACGCTGCTGGCATTGAACAAAAAGCCCGCCACGGTGTTGCGAAATTTGTGACAAAATGTAGCGGCCGATCGGGCCGGCCGGAATCGGCCCGGTTTCCGCGATTAACCACGTCGCACGTCAGCTTCGCGTCAGGATTGACGCCGAGGGCGACATTCAGCCGCGCGTGGAAGGTTGCGGCGAATGTGTTAGTTTCCCACATATCGGATGGGTTCGGAGTCCCGATTGTGAGCCAAAGTTAAGTCGGCTGGCAGCGGTCTCCGAGATAGAATTTGACGAACCGGGCGGCATGGCGACCCTCTTGCCGGACCGGACCAACCAACGGGAATTCGACCATGTCGGACCTAGACCGTAACTACGCTTCTCCTTTCGGCAGGGCCGCCGGGCGTGTTGACGCCGCGACGGTCGATGCCGGCCTGCGCGCCTATATGCTGCGCATCTACAACTACATGACCATTGGCCTGGCGATCACCGGCCTTGCCGCGCTCGGCGTCTACATGGCCGCCGTGACCGACGTTCCGACGGCGGACGCCGTCCGCGTCGGCAAGGTGTTCCTGACGCCGTTCGGCTACGCCATGTTCGTCAGCCCCCTGAAGTGGCTGTTCATCCTGGCGCCGCTCGCGATGGTGTTCGCGATCTCGGCGGGCATCAACCGTCTGGCCCCCTCGACCGCCCAGATCCTGTTCTGGGTGTTCGCGGCGCTGATGGGCATCTCGCTGTCGTCGATCTTCCTGGTGTTCACGCACACCTCGATCGTGCGGGTGTTCTTCATCACCGCGGCGACCTTCGGTGCGCTGAGCCTCTACGGCTACACCACCAAGCGTGACCTGACCGGGATGGGCTCGTTCCTGTTCATGGGCCTGATCGGCATCGTTCTTGCCAGCCTGGTGAACCTGTTCCTGGCCTCTTCGATGCTGCAGTTCATCGTGTCGGTGGTCGGCGTGCTGGTGTTCTCGGGCCTCACCGCCTGGGACACCCAGCGGCTGAAGAACGACTACATCTACGGCTATGCCTCGGCCGGCGGTGACATCGCAGAGCGTTCGGCCATCACCGGTGCATTGTCGCTGTACCTGAACTTCATCAACCTGTTCACGCTGCTGCTGCAGCTCCTCGGCCAGCGCGAGTAAGCTCTGAGACGAGAGAACGGACACGAACCCCGGCCGAGAGGCCGGGGTTTTTGTTTGGGACGCGGTGACGGCCGCAAACCGTCATTGCGAGCGCAGCGAAGCAATCCAGAGTCCCTCCGCGGATGCATTTCTGGATTGCTTCGTCGCAAGGGCTCCTCGCTAGGACGGAGGATGTGGGATGCGCCGAGTCCCCCTTCCAGCGGCCTCGCGAAGCCTCTAATCTTCCCCGCCATGTCTGCACCCGATATCAGGCCCACCACCGAGGCCGACCTCCCCGCCATCACCGCCATCTACCAGCAGGCCGTCCGCGAGGGCACGGCGACGTTCGAGCTGGAGCCGCCCGACCTCACCGAGATGACGCGCCGCTATCGCGCGCTGATCGACGGCGGCTACCCCTATTTCATCGCCATGCTGGACGGGCGCGTGGCCGGCTATGCCTATGCCGGCGCCTACCGGCCGCGGCCGGCCTATCGCTTCACGGTGGAGAACTCGATCTATCTCGATCCCTCCTTCCACCGCCGCGGCGTCGGCTCGAAGCTGCTGGAACGGCTGATCGCCGAATGCGAGGCGCGCGGCTTTCGCCAGATGATCGCTGTCATCGGCGATTCCGCCAATGCCGGATCGATCGGCGTGCACACAAGGTGCGGCTTCAAGATGATCGGCACGCATCCCAGTGTCGGGCTGAAATTCGGCCGCTGGCTGGACACGGTGATGATGCAGCGCGACCTCGGCGAGGGCGCGAGAACGGTGCCGGGGAAATAGTCAGTCTCGTAGGGTGGGCGAAGGCGCAACGCGCCGTGCCCACGATCTGTTTCCGATCTCTGGTGGTGGGCACGCTTCGCTTTGCCCACCCTACGGCACCGCTCGTGTCGCTACACCACCGCCAATTTCCGATCGATCACCAGCAGCACCCGCTCGAGCTCGTGGCCGCGGCGCAGGATCAGGCCGGTCGCCGAGATCACGCTGTACATGCCCTGCTTGCGCGCGAGGCGCGGGTCCTTCTCGATGCGATAGATCGGCACTTCCGAGGCGCGGCGATAGACCGAGAACACGGCGCGGTCCTTCAGGAAGTCGATGGCATAGTCGCGCCACTCGCCGTCGGCGACCATCCGGCCGTAGAGATTGAGAATCCGGTGCAGCTCGAGCCGGTCGAACGTCACCCGGTTCGGCTGCGCATGCGCCGCGGCGGGACGCGCCGCCGCGCGCTGCTCGCTCGGGTCGGCATCCTCCGACGTCAGACTCATGGGAAGCGCCTCCTCATCGCACGGCTATGACCCGCGTCCGCAAAGACCGTCCCCGGAACCGCGTTCATGACAATTGCATGATTGCGCCAACCGTTCCGCATCGCAAGGGGGCTCGACCCATCGAATCGAAAGCGCATCGAGGCACACGCAGGGGTGGAACTCCGTCGCGGCAAACCGTCACGGGATCGTTAGCAGGAATCATAGTATCGCCGCTTTTCCGCCAACCGCCTGCCGCCCTGCGCTGCGAAAAGACTGACGTGCGTTGACCCGGTCCTTTCGGTTCCGGATTCCTCAGCCCCCAGCCCCCCGGGGTCGAACAGGATCGGGTCTGTACGCACGACAAGGAGGGCCAACGCAAGTTGGTCCTTTTTTGTTTGTGCCACGATGTTTCCGGCGCGCTGTCATTCCGGGGCGCGCGAAGCGCGAGCCCGGAATCCATCCATCCATTTTACAAGCTAAGCCATGGATTCTCAGGTGCGCAATTGCGCACCATAGTTCGCGCCAAGAGGCGCGCCCCGGAATGACGAGCATCAATCGCTGATACGTTCTGCTTGCTTCAGTGCAGCGACGTGTACGCCGCACCCAGCATCGGGCCCGGTTTCTCCCGGCTGCCGTCCTGGACATAGACCACCGCGCCGTCGACGCCGTCGCGCGTGAGGTTCTCGATCGGCACCGTCCAGCTCTCCGGACGGCCGGTCCAGTCGCCGACCTTGAGCAGGCTGCGCACCACGTTGTGATAGGTGACCTGCTGTCCCTTGTTCTCGCCGCGGGTGATCGCGATCGGCACCGACTTCGCGATCGAGCAGATCCAGACCTCGCCGCGCGAGACCGTGGGCTCCTTGCTTGCGGCCACCGACACGTTGATCTGCTTGCCCGAGAGCGACATCGTCACCGGCACGCTCATCACGCCGGCACCCTTGTCGGCCGCGCCAATAGCGCGCTCGATGCCGGCACGGTCGCTGCCGACGACGTGTTTGGAGCCGTTGACCACGACCTGCGGCGTGTAGACCTCGCGGTCGCCACGCATGCGCGAATAGGCACGCTGCCGTGCAGAGAAGCGCGAATCCGCCAGCGTGTCCTTCCAGCCGAGATAGTCCCAATAATCGATCGGCATGCTCAGCGCGATGACGGAGGGATCCTTGGAGAGATCGCCGATGATCTGGTCGGCGGGCGGGCAGGAGGAGCAGCCCTGCGAGGTGAACAATTCGACAACGGCGCGGGGTTCAGCCTCGGCAGGACGAATGACGGCGATGATCGCACATATGCCGAGAGCTCCCGACCAGAGGGCACCGGACCAACGTGGAATCAGAGGGGAAGCCGTCATTGTCGTCATGTCGAACGCCGCACACCGTTGCTATCGAGGGGAATCTTATCGCCGGATGGTCACCGTAGTCTTACGGGGCGCGGTACATTCATCCATCCGGGCCACCGTCCAAAGGGAGGTTTTCCGCCGGGCGGGCCCATCTGAAGCGTACCGCAAACGCGCGAAGGCGGCCTTTGATAGGCCGCCTTCGTTAAGGCTTCTACTCACTTCGCAGTGAGCCATCATTCACAAATCCGCGTTTACGCCGCGAGCTTGCGCAGCACGTAGTGCAGGATGCCGCCGTTGCGGTAGTAGTCGAGCTCGTCCAGCGTATCGATGCGGCAGAGCAGCGAAACGCGCTGCAGCGAACCGTCGCCGGAGACGATCTCCGCGGTCAGCTTCTGGCGCGGCTTGAGGTCGCCGACGAGGCCGCGGATGGTCACCTTCTCGTCGCCCTTCAGCCCCAGCGACTGCCAGGAGGTGCCTTCCTCGAAGGTCAGCGGCAGCACGCCCATGCCGACCAGGTTGGAGCGGTGGATGCGCTCGAAGCTCTGGCAGATCACGGCGCGCACGCCGAGCAGGCGCGTGCCCTTGGCGGCCCAATCGCGCGAGGAGCCGTTGCCGTACTCGGCACCGGCGAACACCACCAGCGGCACCTTCTCTTCCTGGTACTTCATCGCGGCGTCGTAGATCGACATCTGCTCGCCGTCGGGCCAGTGCTTGGTCAGGCCGCCCTCGGGGATGTTTCCGTCCGCGCCCTTCAGCATGAAGTTCTTGATGCGAATGTTGGCGAAGGTGCCGCGCATCATCACTTCATGGTTGCCGCGGCGCGTGCCGTACTGATTGAAGTCTGCGGGGCGCACCTGGTGCTCGCTGAGATATTTGCCGGCGGGCGAGGTGAGCTTGATCGAGCCGGCCGGCGAGATGTGGTCGGTGGTGATCTTGTCGCCGAACATGGCGAGGATGCGCGCCTCGACGATGTCGGTGACCGGCTCCGGCTCCTTCTTCATGCCTTCGAAATAGGGCGGGTTCTGCACATAGGTCGAAGACATGTTCCAGCGATAGGTCTCGCTCTCGACCGTCTTGATCTTGCGCCAGTTGGTGTCGCCCTTGAACACGTCGGCATATTTCTTCTTGAAGATCGACGCGGTCACGAACTTCTTCATGAAGGCGTTGATCTCCTTGGTCGTCGGCCAGATGTCCTTCAGATACACCGGCTTGCCGTCCTTGCCCTCGCCGAGCGGCTCGGTGGCGAGGTTCTTGGTGACGCTGCCCGCGAGCGCGTAGGCGACCACCAGCGGCGGCGAGGCCAGATAGTTCGCCTGCACGTCCGGCGAGACGCGGCCCTCGAAGTTGCGGTTGCCGGAGAGCACGGCGGCCGCGACGACGCCGTTGTCGTTGATCGACTTCGAGATCTCCTCGGGCAGCGGACCGGAATTGCCGATGCAGGTGGTGCAGCCGAAGCCGACCAGGTTGAATCCGACCTTGTCGAGATCGGGCTGCAGACCGGAATTGGCGAGATATTCGGCGACCACCTGGCTGCCCGGGGCGAGCGAGGTCTTCACCCACGGCTTGGCCTTGAGGCCCTTCGCAGCCGCATTGCGCGCGAGCAGGCCGGCGCCGATGAGGACGCTCGGGTTCGAGGTGTTGGTGCAGGAGGTGATCGCGGCGATCACGACGTCGCCGTGGCCGATGTCGAAGTTCTTGCCTTCGACGGGGAAGCGCTTGGCCGGCTCCTCGGCCTTCTTGTACTCGCTGGCGAGCGCGAGCGAGAAGCCGTCCGCGACGGTGGGCAGCGCGATGCGCCCCTCGGGGCGCTTCGGTCCGGCCATCGACGGCACGACGTCGCCGAGGTCCAGCGTCAGCGTTTCCGTGAACACGGGGTCGGGCGACTTGGCGGTGCGGAACAGGCCCTGGGCCTTGGCATAGGCCTGCACCAGCGCAACGCGGGCCGAGGCACGGCCGGAGGTCTTGAGATAATCGAGCGCGGCGGCATCGACCGGGAAGAAGCCGCAGGTCGCGCCGTATTCGGGCGCCATGTTGGCGATCGTCGCCTTGTCGGCGACCGAGAGGTGGTCGAGGCCGGGGCCGAAGAACTCGACGAACTTGCCGACCACCCCGAGCTTGCGCAGCATCTGCGTCACGGTGAGCACGAGGTCGGTCGCGGTGACGCCTTCCTTCAGCGCGCCCTTCAGCTTGAAGCCGACGACGTTGGGCAGCAGCATCGACAGCGGCTGGCCGAGCATGCAGGCTTCCGCCTCGATGCCGCCGACGCCCCAGCCGAGCACGGCAAGGCCGTTCACCATGGTGGTGTGCGAATCGGTGCCGACCAGCGAATCGGGATAGGCCACCTCGAAGGTGCCGGTCTTCTTGCCGACCGTCATCTTCTCCTTCTTGGTCCAGACGGTTTGGGCCAGATATTCGAGATTGACCTGGTGGCAGATGCCGGTGCCGGGCGGCACGACGGAGAAGTTCGAGAAGGCCTTCTGGCCCCACTTCAGGAACTCGTAGCGCTCCTGGTTCTGCTTGTATTCCTCGGTGACGTTCTTGCCGAAGGCCTTGTTGTCGCCGAAGAAGTTCACGATCACGGAGTGGTCGATGACGAGGTCGACCGGCACCAAGGGGTTGATCTTCTCAGGCTCGCCGCCGAGCTTCTGCATCGCGTTGCGCATCGCGGCGAGGTCGACCACCGCGGGCACGCCGGTGAAGTCCTGCATCAGCACCCGCGCCGGGCGGAAGGCGATCTCATGCTCCAGCGACTTCTTGCGCAGCCATTTCGACACCGCGACGATGTCTTCCTTCTTGACCGAGCGGCCGTCCTCGTTGCGCAGCAAATTCTCGAGCAGGACCTTCATCGAATAGGGAAGTTTCGAAATTCCCTTCAGACCATTCTTCTCGGCGGTGGGCAGGCTGTAATAGACATAGGTCTTGGCGCCGACCTTGAGAGTCTTTTTGCATTTGAAGCTGTCGAGCGAGGTCATGTAGGAGATCCCAATTGTTAGTTATACCCGGCAGGGTATTTTAACACCGTTAGCGTATCAGGCTGGGCCGCTTGCAGGGGGCAGGTTGAGTTGCTGCATCAAGTAGTTCCGGGCTTATAGAAGCTTTCTAACCGCGCCGCCACAGCCACTATCGTGCCGCAGCAATTCGCGAGCCAAAAATTCCCATGCGCTACCCCAAGATTTCCTGAGGCCCGGCTGTGAGCGGACTGAACCAAGGCGAGATGCGGCTGTCAGGTCACGGGCTGAGATGCGTGCGGGGCGGGCGCGAGGTGTTCGCCGGGCTCGATTTCGCGGCCGACTCGGGCGAGGCGGTGGCGGTGATGGGGCGCAATGGATCGGGCAAGACCTCGCTGCTGCGGCTGATCGCGGGCCTGCTCGTGCCGGCCGACGGGACGATCACGCTGGAGGGGGGCCATAGTGAGCTGACCCTGGCCGAGCAGTGCCACTATCTCGGCCATCGCGATGCCCTGAAGCCGGCGCTGAGCGTGGCCGAAAACCTGACGTTTTGGGCTGATTTTCTCGGCGGGGAGCGTTTCGACGCGGCCGAGAGCCTCGCCGAGGTCGGCCTCGACCACGCCACCCATCTGCCCGCCGGATTCCTGTCCGCGGGACAGCGCCGCCGGCTCTCGCTGGCGCGGCTGCTGACCGTCCGCCGCCCGGTCTGGCTCCTGGACGAGCCGACCAATGCGCTTGACGTCGCCGGTCAGGACATGTTCGCCGGCCTGATGCGCGCGCATCTGGCCGCCGGCGGCATGATCGTCGCGGCGACGCATGCCCCGCTCGGGATCGAATCGCGGGAGCTGCGGATCGGGGGTGCGGCGTGATTCCGCTGCACCCTCAGCTTTCCAAGCGGCCGCGCGCGGCTCTCATATACAGTGCGCAGCCAGTGCCGCGGGCTCCCTCGCTCCCGCTTGCGGGAGAGGCCGGCATAGACGGCCCTCGGCCGCCGTCCCTTAAAAGCGCCGATGCTTTGCATCGGCTATGGCGCCGGGTGAGGGTTCTCTCGTCTGGGGGACTCTTCGTCGTCGAGAGATCCTCTCCCCCGCCCTCCCCCGCAAGCGGGGGAGGGAGCGCACCGCCTTCGAGGCACAAGGGGAGCCCCCCATGACCGCCCTTGCCGCCCTCATCCGCCGGGACATCAGGATTGCGCTTCGCGTCGGCGGCGGAGCGCTGATCGGGGTCTTGTTCTTCCTGACCGTGGTGGTGCTGATGCCGTTCGCGGTCGGGCCGGATCTGGCGCTGCTATCGCGGCTGGGACCTGCGATCCTTTGGCTCGGCGCGCTGCTGGCGAGCCTTTTGACCCTCGACCGGCTGTTCATGGCCGACCATGAGGACGGCTCGCTCGACCTGATCACGATGAGCCGGACGCCGCTCGAACTCGCCTGCGCCGCCAAGGCGCTGGCGCATTGGCTCGCCGCCGGCCTGCCGCTGATTGTCGCAACCCCCGTGCTCGGCCTGTTGCTCAACCTCGACATGGTCGCCACGGCCGCGGTGGCGCTGACGCTGCTGGCAGGCACGCCGGCGCTAACCTTCACCGGCATGATCGGCGCGGCACTGGCGGTGACGCTGCATCGCGGCGGCCTGTTGATGGCGGTGCTGGTGCTGCCGCTGTCGATTCCCGTGCTGATTTTCGGGGTTGCGGCCTCGCAGGCGGTGATCGTCGGCCCCCTGACCTTCGGCGCCCCGTTCTCGATCCTGTGCGCGCTGTCGCTGGTCAGCCTCGTGATCGGCCCGTTCGCGGCGGCAGCGAGCCTGCGGCATGGTCTCGATTGAAATGGACCGGGCCGGCCTTGACCCCGATCAACTTTCGCCACGGACTTTCGTGCTGATTGCCTGAGCGGCCCCCGGTGATTATCAGGATACCATGACGCTGATCGACCTCGCCAACCCCACGCGGTTCCTCGCGCTGACAACGCGGGTGTTGCCGTGGCTGACGGCCGCGACAATCATCCTGCTCACGATCGGTCTCTATCAAGCTGCGCTCGCGCCCGACGACTATCAGCAGGGCGCCACCGTCAAGATCATGTTCATCCACGTTCCCAATGCCTGGCTCGCGATGTTCGTGTGGGGCGTGATGAGCATCGCATCGTTGGGCACGCTGGTGTGGCGCCATCCGCTCGCCGACGTCGCCGCCAAGGCCGCAGCGCCGATCGGCGCCGCCTTCACCTTCCTCGCGCTGCTCACGGGCTCACTCTGGGGCCGGCCGATGTGGGGCACCTATTGGGAATGGGACGCGCGGCTGACCTCGGTGCTGATCCTGTTCCTGATGTATCTCGGCCTGATGGCGCTGTGGCGCGCCGTCGACGATCCCTCGCGTGCGGCGCGCGCCGCCGCGGTGCTGACCCTGGTCGGCGCCATCAACCTGCCGATCATCAAGTTCTCGGTCGATTGGTGGAACACGCTGCACCAGCCCGCCTCGGTGATGCGCATGGGCGGCTCGGCGCTGGACAAGTCGTTCCTGATTCCGCTGCTGGTGATGGCGGTCGCCTTCACGCTGCTGTTCGTCACGCTGCACCTCGCCGCGATGCGCAACGAAATCTTGCGCCGCCGTGTCCGCTCGCTGCAGATGATGCAGGCCAGTCGCATGGCGTTTTCGAGCGAAGTGGAAACCGCGTCAAAAGAAGCTGGGGCTGCATGACGATGTCGCTCGGTCCTTATGCCTCTTTCATCGTGGCGTCTTACGCAGCTGCCGCCCTCGTGGTTGCGATCCTGATCGGCTGGGTCATGCTCGATTACCGCAGCCAGACGCAGCGCCTGCGCGAGCTGGAGCAGCGCGGCATCACCCGCCGGTCGGTCCGCAGCGCGACGAAGCCGCGATGAGCGACCAACCTGCCACCGCTCCGCCGCAGCGCCGCACCTTCCTGGTGATGCTGCCGCTGATCGTCTTCATCGGCCTTGCGCTTCTGTTCTGGTTCCGGCTTGGCAGCGGCGATCCCTCGCGGATTCCCTCCGCGCTGATCGGCCGGCCCGCACCGCAGACCGTGCTGCCGCCGCTCCAGGGGTTGCAGGACAACGGCGCGCAGGTGCCGGGACTCGATCCCGCCGCCTTCAAGGGCCAAATCAGCCTCGTCAACGTCTGGGCGTCCTGGTGCGTGCCCTGCCATGACGAAGCGCCGCTTTTGACCGAACTGGCAAAAGACAAGCGCTTCCAGCTGGTCGGCATCAACTACAAGGACGCGGCCGACAATGCGCGCCGCTTCCTCGGCCGCTACGGCAACCCGTTCGGCCACGTCGGCGTGGACGCCAACGGCCGCGCCTCGATCGAATGGGGCGTCTATGGCGTGCCGGAGACCTTCGTCGTCGGGCGCGAGGGCACCATCGTCTACAAGCTGGTCGGGCCGATCACGCCGCAAAATCTCAAGGCCGTGCTGATGCCGGAGCTGGAGAAGGCGCTGAAGGCAGGAAGCTGATCTGCTGCGCACGAGCCGCGCCACGGAGCGAAGTCACGAAGCGCCGTCGCCGCGATTGGTCGTGTCGGCGTGGCCAGCGAGCAAGCCCGCGACGGCATCCCAGCCCTTCCCGAACATTTGGCCGACCTTGTGGCCGAAGGAATCGTCCGGGCGCAGCCGCGGCGATTCCAGAATGTGCGTCAAGTGGCGGTGATCGCCGGGGATCGTGCTGACCTCCGCCGCGACGGCGGCGTGGACTTCCGTCATCAGGTCATCCAGGCGCTGCGCCCAGCCCGACCCCTTGAGCTCGATCTGAGCTCTCAGCGCCTGCTCGATCCGGTAGATCTCGCCGACGATCTCCTTGGCTCGCACCGGACGGTTGTTCCTGAGCGCAAAGAGCAAGAGGTGATGGTTCTCCTCGATCTGATCGAGCACCATCGGCACCGCGATCGCGAAGGGGCCCGCCGCGACCCGCGCCGCAGCCCGGTCGTCGACGGGAGCGATCGCGACGGACAGCAGCTCCCAGGGGGTCTCCAGATGCTTTGCCAGGATCGTGAGCGCGAACGGCACGGCATCGGGACGCTTGGCCCTCAGCGTGCTCAACTGGCCGAGGACCTTGTCGAGGCTCGCGCCCTCGAGCCGGGCGATCTTCGGTGCGAGCGCACGGCCGAAATCGTCGAGCTCCCGCTGCATGTCGAGGTAGCGCAGCATCTTCTTCAGGTCGTCGAACGTCGCATGCGCGCTGGTATAGGCCATCAGCCCATCGTGGATGCGGGCTGCGCCCTCGGCGGACCCGAGCTGGCCGTTGAGCGAGGTCAGGACCTTCTTCTGGAAGGCTTGGGCCATCTGCCGCGCCTCGGCCTGCTTGTCGGCAGAGATGGCCTTGGTCGCATTGGCGATGTAGTCGGCCGCCATGCTGCGCAGCAATTGCTCCGTCACGAGGCTCCAGATCGGTGCGAGTGATCCGCGGGCGATCTGCCCGCTATTGGCGCGCTCCGGTGCGCTGTCCACCAGCACCGGCTCGAGCGGCTCGAAGAAGTAGCGTGACGGGTTTCCGACGCGATAGTGATTTTGGCCGGTGTTGCGAAACTCGGCACGCAGCGCCGCAATCAACGGCTCGGAATGCGGAATGTCCTCGCCGAGGAGATGCAGCCGCTCCAGCTCGGCAAGCAGGCGGCGCCGAACCTGCGGCGCGAGTTGCCGGAGATACTGAATCAGGTGTTCAGCGGTCTGGTCCTGTCTTGCGCTCACCACCGGGCCCTCCGGCGTGCCATCCTCTCTTCACGGGGAAAGGCTATCGCCCTCGACCTTTCAGCAAGGTAAAGCGCTGAATAATCTCGGCTTGCGGTTACGGAGCAATGAAGTAGCCGGTCCGGCTTCGGCGCGCGATCCGACCGGCAGCGGCGCGGAGTGCACGTTAGCGTGAATAGGCGATGCGGCAGGTGCCGCCCCGGCGACTAGAGCCCCGTTCCGATGGAATCGGAACGGGGCTCTAGATTCCTGTCTTGACGCGTTTTCTTGACGCGAACCGGCGTCCACTTCGCTCGAAAACGCTCTATCCCTTGCTCACATCCCCCGCCTCGGCCTCGCTTCTCTCCAGCGAGGCCGGCGCGAGATGATAGCGCTTGGTCAGCGGCATCTGGGCGATGGCGAAGATCATCGTGATCGGGGTGACGCCGAACACCTTGAAGTTCACCCAGAAGTCCGTGCTCTGCGTGCGCCAGACGATCTCGTTCAGCACCGCCATGCCGGCGAAGAACAGCGCCCAGCGCAAGGTGAGGATACGCCAGCCCTGCGGCGTCAGGTTGAACACCTGGTCGAACATGACGGCGATGAAGGAGCGGCCGAACAACAGGCCGCCGCCGAGGATTGCGGCGAACAGGCCGTAGATGATGGTCGGCTTGAGCTTGATGAAGGTCTCGTCGTGCAGCACCAGGGTCAGCGTGCCGAACACCAGCACGATCACGCCCGTGACGATCGCCATGATCGGGATGTGACGCGTCACAATGTAGGAGGCGGCCATCGCGACCGCGATCGCGACCATGAAGGCACCGGTCGCGGCGAACAGATTGAACTTTGCGTTGACGAAGAAGAACACGAGCAGCGGACCGAGCTCGGTCGCGAGCTTGAACAGCGGATGCGGCTGGGTCTTGTCCATTCTCTCTTCCGTCTCTCCCATCCTTCGAGACGACCGCTTCGCGGTCTCCTCAGGATGAGGACCTTAGGTGTGGCACGACCTCATCCTGAGGAGCCGCGCAAGCGGCGTCTCGAAGGATGACGCTATTCGATTCCGGCGATGGCGCGGGCGAAGTCGCGCGCGGTGAAGGGCGCGAGATCGTCGACGCCTTCGCCGACGCCGATGAAGTGCACCGGCAGCTTGAACTTCTCCGCGAGCGCCACCAGGATGCCGCCGCGCGCGGTGCCGTCGAGCTTGGTCATCACGAGGCCGGTGACCCCTGCGGTGCGATGGAAGGCCTCGACCTGCGACAGCGCATTCTGACCGACGGTCGCATCCAGCACCAGCAGCACGGCATGCGGCGCAGTGTCATCCACCTTGCGGATCACGCGCACGACCTTCTCGAGCTCGTTCATCAGCTCGGCCTTGTTCTGCAAGCGGCCGGCCGTGTCGATCAGCAGCACGTCGATGGCCTGCTCCTTCGCCGCGGTGAGCGCGTTGAAGGCAAGGCTCGCCGAATCCGAGCCCTGCGCGCCCGCGATGACGGGCGTCTTCGTCCGCTCGCCCCAGACCTTGAGCTGCTCGATGGCGGCGGCGCGAAACGTGTCTCCGGCGGCCAGCATCACCTTGCGGCCTTCGGAGGCGAATTTCTGCGACAGCTTGCCGATCGTGGTGGTCTTGCCGGAGCCGTTGACGCCGACGACGAGGATCACGAACGGCTTCCTGGCCGCATCGATCACGAGCGGTTTTGCCACCGGCGACAGCACCTTCTCGACCTCCGTCGCAACGACGTCCTTGACCTCGTCCGCCGAGATCGCCTTGTCGTAGCGCCCGGCGCCGACGGCATCGGCAATGCGCACCGCGACTGACGTGCCGAGGTCGGCGCGCAGCAGCACGTCCTCGATGTCGTCGAGCATGGCGCGGTCGAGCTTGCGCTTGGTGACGAGGTCGGCGACCGCGGTCCCGAGCGAGGACGAGGTGCGCTTCAGCCCGTTGGACAGGCGGCGCCACCAGCTCAGCTTGGGGGTCTCGGAGGTGGTATCATTCATGGTGGCGTGTTAGCCGTTCCGGCCCGTAAACGAAAGCCTTGACCGAAAGTCCTGCGATTGCTCGATGTTCCCCAATTGACCGCCGATGAAATCCTGGGCCGCGTGCTCCACCGCGACGGACTGATGCTGGTGATCGACAAGCCCGCCGGCCTGCCGGTGCATCGCGGCCCCAAGGGTGGCCCCAATCTGGAGGATTGCTTCGACGCGCTGCGTTTCGGCCTGCCGCGGCCGCCGGTGCTGGCCCACCGGCTGGACAAGGACACCTCGGGCTGCCTCGTGCTCGGCCGCCACCGCAAGGCGACGGCATCGCTGGGCCTTTTGTTCAAGCACGGAAAGATCGGCAAGACCTACTGGACCGTTGTCGAAGGCGGGCCTGCCGAGGAAGAAGGCACCATCGACATGCCGCTCGGCCGGCTCAACGCAGAGCGCGGCTGGTGGCAGAAGCCGGATCCGGAAGGGCAGAAGGCGATTACGAACTGGAAGGTGATGGGCCGGGGCGACGATTTCACCTGGCTTGCCATGGAACCGGTGACCGGGCGGACCCATCAATTGCGGGTGCATGCGGCCGCGAGCGGCTGGCCGATCTTCGGCGACAACATTTACGGCAACGGCCCACGCTTCGGCGAGCCGCGCCTGCACCTGCATTCGCGCGAGATCGTGGTGCCGATCTCCCGGAACAAGGAGCCGGTCCGCGTGGTGGCGCCGGCCCCGCCGCACATGCATGAGAAGCTCCGGGCCTGCGGGTGGAATGGGGAGTAGGCGCTGTTCACCTCTCCCGCTTGCGGGAGAGGTCGCGCCCACCGGGTCGCGCCGAAGGCGCGCCCGATGACAGGCTCCGGCGCGGGTGAGGGCTCTCTCCTCTGGGGGATTGTCCCGTTGTGGAGACACCCTCTCCCCAGCCCTCCTGCGCAGGCGGGGGCGGGAGCGCACCGCATTCGCAGCGGCATCTCGCTGCAATGACGCGTCCCGCCCATGGTTTACCAAACCTTCAGCGCTCGTCTCTAATGATAACGGTTGCTTAGAAAAAGCTTCCGTAACCGCTCAGGACGAGCCGCGCGCGATGACCAAGGCCGGGCTATCGATCGTCGACGAGGTCGAATCCGCACTGCGGATCGGCTCGCCGGAAAGGGGCCTGGCGACGGCCCGGCGCGTCACCGAGCTGTTCCTCTCCTCCGCCGGCAATTTCGACGACGAGCAGATCGCGCTGTTCGACGACGTGCTCGAGCGCCTGATCGGCACCATCGAGCTGCGCGCCATCGCCGACGTGGCCGCGCGCGTCGCGCTGGCCGAGATCAGCGCGCAGCTGGCGCCGATCGCGCAGGCGCCGCCGTCGGTGATCCGCCGCCTCGCCAACAATGACGAGATCCGCATCGCCGGACCCGTGCTGCAGGAATCCGCACGCCTCGACGACGGCGAGCTGGTGAAGATCGCATCAGCCAAGGGCGAGCCGCATCTGCTCGCGGTCGCCGGCCGCTGGTGGCTGAAGGAAATCGTCACCGACGCGCTGCTGGCGCGCCGCTATCCCAGCGTCAGCCGGCGGCTGGCCGCCAATCCCGGCGCGCGCGTCTCCGCAAAGGGATTTGCCATCATCATCGGCCAGGCCGAAAGCGATCCGGAGCTCGCGGTCAGCGTCGGCGTCCGCGTCGACTTGCCCTCGGAGCTGCGCCGCCAATTGCTGCGCTCGGCGACGGACGCCGTGCGCACACGCCTGTTGTCGCGCGCCCCGCCGCATCTGTTCGAGGAGATCCAGAGCGCGATCGCCGCCGTCGCCATCGGCGCCGAGCGCGAAATGTCGGCGGCGCGCGATTTCGAAGGTGCCAAACGCGCTATTGCGGGCCTCAAAGCCACCGGTCAGCTCCACGAGGCGACGCTGCTCGGCTTCGCCAGACAGCGGCGCTATGAGGAGACGGCGGCGGCGCTGGCGGCATTATCAGGGTCGACGGTCGAAGTGATCCGACCGCTGATGCAGAGCCTCCGCGAGGACGGCCTGCTGGTACCGTGCAAGGCCGCACAGCTCAGCTGGGAGACCACCATGGCCGTGCTCGAATGCCGTTTCGCGACAGGCGCGATGAAGCCCGCGGACATCGCCAGGGCGCAGGAGCATTTTGCGAGAATGACGGCGGAGAACGCCAAGAGGACGCTGCGGTTCTGGCAGGTAAGGGCGCTGTAGTTTTTCCCGCTCCCCTTGTGGGAGAGGGTGGCTCGCCGCGATAGCGGCGAGCCGGGTGAGGGGTCTCTGTCCGCCAGTCCACACTCCAGTTTGAGTACGCTGAAGCAACCCCTCATCCGGCGCTTCGCGCCACCTTCTCCCACAAGGGGAGAAGGAAAAGAGCAGCTGCTTACGTCGTCAGCCGCTCGCGATTAACGCCGGCAATCAATCGTGGCACGATGCTTCCGACCTGCTCGCCCGCAATCGCCACCGGCAGATAGTGCTCCGTGCGGCCCTGCCCGTCGCTCTCGATCAGCACCTCGCGCATCGCGCCGATCTCGGCTTGCAGGCGCTGCCGCAACGCCGCTGCGCCGGCCGCACGCAGCCGTCGCGCACGCTCCTTGATCAGGCCTCCCGCCACCTGCGGCATCCGTGCGGCCGGCGTGCCGGGCCGCGGGGAATAGGGGAAGACGTGGAGGAAGGTCAGGTCGCATTGCTCGACGAGGTCGAGCGAGCGCGAGAACATCTCCTCGGTCTCGGTCGGGAAGCCCGCGATGATGTCGGCGCCGAAGACGACATCGGGACGCAGCCGGCGCACCTGCTCGCAGAACGCGATGGCGTCCCTGCGCGAATGCCGCCGCTTCATGCGCTTCAGGATCATGTCGTCGCCCGACTGCAGCGACAGGTGCAGATGCGGCATCAGCCGCGCATCCTCGGCGATGGCATCGAGCAGGTCGTCATCCGCCTCGATCGAATCGATCGAGGAGATACGCAGGCGCCTCAGCTCGGGCACATGGCGCAGGATCTGCTTCGTCAACAGGCCGAGCTTCGGCGCGCCGGGCAGGTCCGCGCCGTAGCTGGTGAGATCGACGCCGGTGAGCACGATCTCGGCATGGCCGCGCTCGACCAGGGTGCGCACCTGTTCGACCACCGCGCCCATCGGCACCGAGCGCGAATTGCCGCGGCCGAACGGGATGATGCAGAAGGTGCAGCGATGGTCGCAGCCGTTTTGCACCTGCACGAAGACGCGCGGCAGGCCGCTCGCATAGCCGCCAGCGAGATGCGGCGCCATCTCATTCACGGCCATGATGTCGCTGACGGCGATCTTCTCGCTGGCGCCAAGATCGAAAGCGTCGCGCGTCTCCTGCCACGCTTCGCCGCGCATCTTGTCGTCATTGCCGACGACGCGATCGACCTCGGCCATGTCGGCGAACATCGCAGCCTGGGTCTGCGCCGCGCAGCCGGTGACGACGATGCGCGCTTCGGGGCGCTCGCGCTTCAGCTTGCGAATCGACTGGCGCGCCTGCGCCACCGCCTCGTTGGTGACGGCGCAGCTGTTGATGACGATCGTGTCGGAAAGACCCGCGGCTTCCGCCTTGCTGCGGATCACCTCGGCCTCGAAGGCGTTGAGGCGGCAGCCGAAGGTGACGATGTCGACGGCCATCAGGCCACCGGCGCGAACAGCGCCGGATCGAAGCTGCCCTCATATTCGAAGGTCGCGGTGCCCGTCATCAGCACGTGGTCGTCGCGCTCGCGCCATTCGATGCCGAGCTTGCCGCCGGGCAAGGTGATCTCGACCTTGCGCTCGGCGCGCTTCAGCCGCGCGGCGGCGACCGCCGTGGCGCAGGCGGCCGACCCGCAGGCCTTGGTCAGGCCGGCACCGCGCTCCCAGGTCCGGATCGTGATGTGTTCGCGATCGACGATGTGGGCGAGAGTGATGTTGGCGCGCTCGGGGAAGATCGGATGGTTTTCCAGGAGCGGACCGAAGCGGCCGAGATCGTAGGCGTTGACGTTGTCGACCCAGAACACCGCGTGCGGATTGCCCATGCTCACCACCGAGGGCGAATGCAGGATCGGATTGTCGATCGGCCCGATCTGCAATTCGATGTAGCGGGTGTCGCGAAACTCTTCCGCCAGCGGAATGTCCTGCCAGCCGAATTTCGGCGCGCCCATATCGACGGTGTAGAGATCGGGAGCCGGACCCTGCCAGGCATTGAGCAGGCCGGCGGCGGTCTCGAAGGTCGCACTGGTCTGCCCGGTCTTCTCGAAGATGCGGCGCACGACGCAGCGCATGCCGTTGCCGCAGGCGCCGGCCTCCGAGCCGTCATTGTTGTAGATGCTGATGAAGGCCTCGGTGCCGTCGAGCCGGGGCTTTTGCAGCACCATGAGCTGGTCGTAAGCCACGCCGCCGTTCGGGGACGCCACGGCGCGGGCGTCGTCGGGGGTGACCTTGGCCGCCGAATCGCGCAAGTCGACGACGACGATCTCGTTGCCGATGCCGTTCATCTTGGCAAATGCGTGGTTGGCCAGCGCGCTCATGAAAATTCCCGAATTTCGCCTGCCTTATATGGCGATCCTCGGCCGCTTGGCCAGTGATTTGCCGCCACGGACCGGGACATGGGCCAACGTGCCTGCCAAGGGAACGTGCCATGACGCATCTGTCATGGGACGAATTCGGCGCTCGCGTGTTAGAACGGCGCGGATCGCGCGAACCGGGACGCGCGGCCGGGTTAAGGCCTTGGTGGGTAAGGCCTTGATGAATTGAGGCCCGACGACGCCGGGCCTCGGGGAGAATAAAATGAACACTTTTCGTCGTCTTGTGCTGGCCGCGCTGATCCCGGCTGCGGCCTTGTCGCATGGGCTATCCGGTGCGTTGGCGCAGACCGCGAGCCCGGCGCCGGCCGCATCGGCAAGTCCGTCGCCGGCCCCGTCGGCTTCGCCCGTTCCGGCTGCAAGTGCCTCGCCCGCTCCCGCGGCAACCCCCTCGCCTGCCGCGAGCGCCTCACCCGCTCCTGCAGCATCGCCAGCGCCCGCCGCCAGTGCCTCGCCTAGCCCGCCGCCGGCGGCCGCCGCGACCCCGGCCCCGGTTCAGACCGCCGATCCCTTCGGCCTCGAGACCACGCTCGAGCCGAAGAAGGTCGTGATGGTCAAGGGCACCGCCAATTGGGACTCCGCCTTCGACACGCTGATCGATGCCTTCAAGGCGTTGAACGCGCTGCTGGACAAGCAGGGCATCAAGCCATCGGGCAATTCGATGATCGTCTACACCTCGACCGACGATACCGGCTTCACCTTCCTTGCCGAGATTCCGGTCGATCAGGACCCGAAGAACCTGTCCAAGGACATGAGCATCGGCAAATCGCCGGAAGGCAAGGCGCTGAAATTCGTCCATCGCGGCTCCTACGACAACATGGACAACACCTATGAGGCGATCACCAACCACCTCGATGACAAGAGGCTGGAAGCCAAGGACACCTTCATCGAGGAGTACCTCACCGATCCCCTGAAGACGGCCGAGGACAAGCTCGTGATCAATGTTTTCGTGCCACTGAAGTGAAACTGATGAAAAAGCCTGCCCTGCTTGCCGCCGTCCTCGCCGCCACGCTGCTCGCCGCGCCCGCGCGCGCCGAGGATTTTCCTTCCGCGATCTCGGTGAGCGGCGAAGCCTCGGTGTCCGCGGCGCCCGATCTCGCGCAGATCGATGCCGGCGTCGCCAGCGACGCCAAGACGGCGAAGGAGGCTTCCGATGCCAACAACGCCGCGATGGGCAAGGTGCTGCTGGCGCTGAAGGGCGCAGGCATCGCCGAGAAGGATTACCAGACCTCGCGGCTGTCGCTGCAGCCGCAATACGGCCAGAACAAATCCACCGGCGCCTCGCCGGTGGTCGGCTTCCGCGCCAGCAACCGCGTCACCGTCAAGATCCGCGACGTGACAAAGGTCGCCGGCATCATCGACACGCTGGTCAGCGCCGGCGCCAACGACATCGGCAATATCTCGTTCGAGGTGACGCAGGCCTCGAAGCTGCTGGATGATGCGCGCGAGCAGGCGGTGGCGGATGCGCGACGAAAGGCGGAGATCTACGCCAAGGCGGCCGGTGTGACGCTGGGCGCGCCGCTCAGCGTCACCGAGGGCGGCGGCCCTGTGCCGCTGTTCAAGGGCCGCATGGCAGCACCAATGGCCGCAGCCCCGCAGGCCGCGGTCGCGCCGGGCGAGGAGACGCTGACGGTGACGGTGAATGTGAGCTGGGCGATCAAGCCGAAAGAGCAATAGGTCTCGTGTCCCGGACGCGCTGCAGCGTGAAACGCTGCTGCGCAGAGCCGGGACCCAGAATATTGCACGGTGCGACACGGCGACATGGGCCCCGGCTCTGCAGCGCACCGTCAAAGTGACGCTGCGCTGCGTCCGGGGCACGAGCGGCGTGCGCGGCGAGACCTAAATCTCCACCACCTGCCCCGGCAGCATCGCGACGAATCTTTCCTGCGGAATCTTCGCCGCATCGAGCGCTTCCACCAGCGCTTTGGCCGGCGCGTCGATCGCTTCGTCCGTCAGCTGGAACGTGAAGTGATGATGCCCGAGTGCGGCTTCCGCGCCGCAATCGGCCAACGCCTTCACCGCGTCTTCCGGATTCATGTGCTGGTCGCGCATGAACCAGCGCGGCTCGTAGGCGCCGATGGGAAGGATCGCCAGGCGCAGCTTGCCGTGCTTCTCGGCGACGCGGCGGAAATGGCGGCCATCGCCGTAGCCGGAATCGCAGACCACGTAGATCTTTCCGGCCGGCGTCTCCAGGACAAAGCTCGCCCACAGCGCCTTGTTGCGGTCGAACAGGCCGCGCGCAGTCCAATGCCTTGTCGGCACCAGATGCACCGCGACGCCTTGGCCGAGCTCGACGCGATCGTGCCAGTCGAACGCTTCCACCTTGATCGTGGAATCCCAGCTGCGCATGGTGACGTCGTTGCCGAGCGGGGTGACGACGCGCGGGGCGAAATTCTTGGTGAGCCGCGACAGCGTCGCGATATCGAGATGGTCGTAGTGGCCGTGCGAGACCAGCACGACATCGATCTTCGGCAGCTTCTCGAAGGCGATGCCGGGGTCATTGTGCCGCTTCGGCCCGGCGAAGGCGACCGGCGAGACCCGCTCCGACCAGACCGGATCGATGAGGATGTTGAGGCCGCCGGTCTGGATCAGCCAGCTGGCGTGGCCGACGAAGGAGAGCCGCACCTTGTCGCCATCGACCCGCGCCGGCGGGGTATCGGCATGGGGGCTGGGCGCCCAGTCGGGCCATTCGGCGCGCTTCCGCCTGCCGCCGAGCTGCCAACGCAGCACCTCGCGCAGCGATTTCGGCGGGGACCCGTCCGGATCGAAGAAGGTCATGCCGTCGAAATGGTCGGAGACGGGACCGTCATAGGTTTTCATGCGGGATATCCAGAGGGAGGGGACGGCGACCAGCGCACCGGCTCCGGCAAGCAATCCGAACAGGCGGCGGCGGGTGATCGGCACGGCGGGCTTCTAGGGATGGTGGAGGTGGTAAGACATCACCGCCTATATGGGCGGGGCGGGCGGAAAAGGAACCGCGACAAAAGGATCACGTTTTCAAAACCTTGCCTTACCAAGGGCGAGCCGGCGCCCTAACTTTCCTTGACTTTTGGGCGGGAGCGGCGTTTAACCCCGCCACTTTCTCGGAAAGGCTTTCTTTTCGACCCGCCGACCGGCCTTAGGGCCGGAGGTCAACGCCCGACAGCGCTGTGCGCCCTCGGGCGCAAAGGTGTTTGGATTTCTTCTTCCTCGCCCCGCTCTTGCGGGGAGAGGGTCGGGGTGAGGGGCTCTCTCCGCGCAGGGTGCGCGTCGATGGTCCCGTACCCCCTCACCCGCCGCCCAAGAGGGCGGCGACCTCTCCCCGCAGGCGGGGAGAGGTAAAAAAGGACAACGGCATTGTTCGACAATCTGTCGGAACGGCTTGGTGGCATTCTCGATCGTCTGACGGGGCGCGGTGCGCTGACCGAAAAGGACGTCGACGCCGCGATGCGCGAGGTGCGCCGCGCGCTGCTGGAGGCTGATGTCGCGCTCGAAGTCGTGCGCAGCTTCACCGAGCGCGTGCGCGAGCAGGCGATCGGCGCCACCGTCGTCAAGTCGGTCACCCCCGGCCAGATGGTGGTCAAGATCGTTCATGACGAGCTGGTCAGCACGCTCGGCAGCGAAGGCCAGACCATCGACGTCAATTCCGTGCCGCCGGTGCCGATCATGATGGTCGGCCTGCAGGGCTCCGGTAAGACCACCACCACCGCCAAGCTCGCCCGCCGCCTGGTCCAGCGCGACAAGCGCAAGGTCTTGATGGCCTCGCTCGACGTCTACCGCCCGGCGGCGATGGAGCAGCTGGCCGTGCTCGGCCGCGACCTCGACATTCCGACGCTGCCGATCGTGGCGGGCCAGCAGCCGCCGCAAATTGCGAAACGCGCGCTGGAAGCCGGCAAGCTCGGCGGCTACGACATCGTGCTGCTCGACACCGCCGGCCGCACCACGCTCGACGAAGAGATGATGGCGGAGGCGGCTGCAATCAAAGCCGCGGCCAATCCGCATGAGGTGCTGCTGGTTGCGGACTCGCTCACCGGCCAGGACGCGGTGAATCTGGCGCGCTCGTTCGATCAGCGCGTCGGCCTCACCGGCATCGTGCTCACACGCGTTGACGGCGACGGCCGCGGCGGCGCCGCGCTGTCGATGCGCGCCGTCACCGGCAAGCCGATCAAGCTGATCGGCACCGGCGAAAAGACCGACGCGCTGGAGGACTTCCACCCCGACCGTATCGCCGGCCGCATCCTCGGCATGGGCGACGTGGTCTCGCTGGTCGAGCGCGCCGCCGCCAATATCGACGCCGAGAAGGCCGCGCGCACCGCCGAGCGCATGCGCAAGGGTCAGTTCGACCTCAATGACATGCGCGAGCAACTGCTGCAGATGGCCAATATGGGCGGCATCAGCGGGCTGATGGGCATGATGCCCGGCATCTCCAAGATGAAGAACCAGATCGCGGCGGCCGGCATCGACGACAAGATTCTGAAACGCCAGGTCGCGATCATCGATTCCATGACGCGCGACGAGCGCCGTCATCCGGACCTGCTGAAAGCGAGCCGCAAGAAGCGCATCGCGGCAGGTTCCGGCCAGAGCGTCGAGCAGGTCAACAAGCTCTTGAAGATGCACCGGAACATGGCCGACATGATGAAGGCCATGGGCTCAGGCAAGCGCGGCCCGCTCGCCGGCATCGCGCAGGCGATGGGCTTTGGCGGCGGCATGAAGATGCCCTCGCCCGAAGAGATGAAGGCGATGCAGGAAAAGATGCAGAGCGGGGGCGGGCAGGGCCTGCCGAATTTGCCGAAGGATCTGCCGCCTGGGCTTCGCTCGGGCCTACCGAATTTGCCGGGGCTTACGGGCCTCAGCGGCAAGCCGACTCTTCCGGGTCTGGGCGGTTTTCCCGGCAAAAAGAAATGAGGAATTCGTCGCACGGGATCGTCAGCATCTCGTGCAACGCGGAATACCAATCAACCGAACAAAACGTACTTTGCAAACCACACTTTCAAGGAGAACTGAATGTCCGTCGTTATCCGCCTCGCCCGCGCAGGCACCAAGAAGCGTCCCGTCTATCACGTCGTCGTCGCCGATTCGCGCTTTCCGCGCGATGGCCGCTTCATCGAGCGTCTTGGCCATTTCAACCCGCTGCTGCCGAAGGACAACGAGACCCGCCTCAAGCTCGACATGGACAAGGTGAAGGCCTGGCTCGCCAAGGGCGCGCAGCCGTCCGATCGCGTCGCGCGTTTCCTCGACGCTGCCGGCGTCAAGAAGCGCGAAGCCCGCAACAACCCCGAGAAGGCCGTGCCGCGCAAGGAGCGCAAGGCGCAGGCCGAAGCCGCCGCCAAGGGCTAAGGCTAGATCATGTCGGCGCTGGTCTGCGTCGCGCGGATCGGCGCCGCGCATGGGGTGCGCGGTGCGGTCAAGCTGTGGACCTTCACCGAGGATCCCTTTGCCATCAGACGCTACGGTCCGCTGTCGTCCAAGGACGGCAGGCGCCAGTTCGAGATCGCAGCGGTGCGCGAGGCCAAAGATCATCTGGTCGCGACGTTCAAGGGTGTCGCGACCCGCGATGAGGCCGAGCGTCTCAACGGCATCGAGCTCTACGTCGCGCGCGAAAAACTGCCCGCGACGGACGAGGACGAATATTACCACACCGATCTGATCGGGCTCGCCGCCGTCACCACAGATGGCGATGCGCTCGGCCGCGTCGTCGCGATCCATAATTTCGGCGCCGGCGACATCATCGAAATCGCGCCCCTCAACGGCCCGACGATGCTGCTGCCGTTCTCGAATGCGGTGGTGCCGGAGGTCGATCTTAAGGGCGGCCGCGTCGTGATCGCGCTGCCGCAGGAGATCGAGGGCGATCGGGACGAAGATCCCTCCGCGAATCGTCCCGCCGAAGGCCGGGACCCATAACCACAGGCCGGAATTTTTCGCTAAGCTGATCGCTCCAGCCATCGCAAAACGGGCTGCGGTGGTTATGGGTCCCGGATCTGCGCGCGGTTGAGGCGCGCTTGTCCGGGACGACGAGAACCGAGATCGAATGACCAACCCCTCACCCTGGCGCGCGACGGTGCTGACGCTGTTTCCGGAGATGTTTCCGGGGCCGCTCGGCGTGAGCCTGGCGGGGCGGGCGCTCGCGTCCGGGCTCTGGCAGATCGAGGCGCGGGACATCCGGGCCTCCGCGACCGACCGCCACCGCAGCGTCGATGACACGCCGGCCGGCGGTGGCCCGGGTATGGTGCTGCGGGCGGACGTTCTGGCGGCGGCGATCGATGCCGCCGAGATCGCCCCTGATCGGCCGCGGCTGCTGATGAGTCCGAGGGGTCGGCCATTGACCCAGGCTCGCGTTACAGAGCTCGCCCAGGGTCCCGGCCCGCTCATCGTCTGCGGGCGGTTCGAGGGCATCGATCAGCGGGTGATCGACGGACGGGGCCTGGAGGAGGTCTCGATCGGCGATTACGTGCTGTCCGGGGGCGAAATCGCGGCGCTGGCTCTGATCGACGCCTGCGTCCGGCTGCTGCCGGGGGTGATGGGCAAGGAGGCCTCGGGAACCGAGGAAAGTTTCTCGGACGGCCTGCTGGAGTACCCCCAATACACCCGCCCGCAGCTGTTCGAGGGGGTTCCGATCCCTGCCGTCCTCACCTCCGGCGACCACGCCAAGGTGGCGGCGTGGCGGCGGGCCGAATCCGAGGCCCTGACGGCCGCCCGGCGCCCGGATTTGTGGGAAAAGGCCGCGAATCGGGGAAGCGGCCAAAAAACGCCAAAAACCAAGACAGACGGGTGACAAACGCTCCGGCTTGCCTTATAGGAGCGGCCAAATCCGCAATGGCTGGATAGACGAATTTTGCGCAGCCCCCCGTTTCCAGGGCTGGGCGCGCCGATGGAGATTTACCCATGAACCTGATCAAGCAGCTCGAGCAGGAGCAATTCGACAAGCTGTCCGCCGGCAAGGACATCCCGGAATTCGCCCCCGGCGACACCGTGATCGTCAACGTGAAGGTCGTCGAAGGCGACCGCACCCGCGTGCAGGCCTATGAAGGCGTCTGCATCGGCCGGTCCGGCGGTGGCCTCAACGAGAGCTTCACCGTCCGCAAGATCTCCTATGGCGAGGGCGTCGAGCGCGTGTTCCCGCTCCTCTCCCCGATGATCGACTCGATCAAGGTGGTGCGCCGCGGCAAGGTGCGTCGCGCCAAGCTCTATTATCTCCGCAACCTGCGCGGCAAGTCGGCCCGCATCGTCGAGAAGCAGGACCGCCAGGCCGCCGTCGGCGAGTAAGCTCCGCCACCAGGCAAGCTTTCGAAAGCGCGGGGCTCGGCTCCGCGCTTTTTTGTTGCGTCAGCCGTGCATGTCAAAGCTCTCGCGCTTCCAATTCGGCCTGCTATATATTCCTAGAATGTTTCCAGATCCGACCAGCTTCGCCCCCATCCAGCGCATCGTCATCGACGATCGCTCGCGGCTGCCTGGCCGGTTCTTCGGACGCTTCGCGACCTCGGCAACGTCAGAGCTTAGCTGCGCAGCCTGAAAGCTGCGCTGACGATTTTGTTGCCCGCGCGGCCTGCCGCGCTCATCGCTGACACACATTCTCCGGAGCTGACGCTCATGTCCAAGCCGACCACCCTGTACGACAAGATCTGGAACGACCATCTGGTGCACGAAGCCGAGGACGGCACCTGCCTGCTCTACATCGATCGCCACCTGGTGCACGAGGTGACCTCGCCGCAGGCGTTCGAAGGCCTGCGCGCCACGGGGCGCAAGGTCCACGCGCCCGAGAAGACGCTCGCCGTCGTCGACCACAACGTGCCGACCACCGACCGCACCAAGCCTAATCCCGACCCTGAAAGCATCGAGCAGATCAAGGCGCTGGCCGAGAACGCCAAGGAATTCGGCATCGAATATTACAACGAGTTCGACAAGCGCCAGGGCATCGTCCACGTCATCGGCCCCGAGCAGGGCTTTACCCTGCCCGGCACCACCATCGTCTGCGGAGACAGCCACACCTCGACGCATGGCGCGTTCGGCGCGCTCGCGCACGGCATCGGCACGTCCGAGGTCGAGCATGTGCTGGCGACGCAGACGCTGATCCAGAAGAAGGCGAAGAACATGCGCGTCACGGTCGACGGCAAGTTGCCTGATGGCGTGACGGGCAAGGACATCATCCTGGCCATCATCGGCGAGATCGGCACCGCCGGCGGCACCGGCTACGTGCTGGAATATGCCGGCGAGGCGATCCGCGCGCTCTCGATGGAAGGCCGCATGACGGTCTGCAACATGTCGATCGAAGGCGGCGCGCGCGCCGGCCTCGTTGCGCCCGACCAGAAGGCGTTCGACTTCCTGCGCGATCGTCCCAAGGCGCCGAAGGGCGCGGACTGGGACGCGGCGATGCGCTATTGGGAGAAACTGCGCTCCGACGAGGGCGCGCATTTCGACCACGAGCTGCGCCTCGATGCTGCAAAGCTGCCGCCGATCGTGACCTGGGGCACGAGCCCTGAGGACGTGATCTCGGTGACCGGCATCGTGCCCGACCCCGACAAGATCGCGGACGAGGCCAAGCGGATCTCCAAGCATCGCGCGCTGAAATACATGGGCCTCACCGCGGGGACCAAGATCACCGACATCAAGCTCGACCGCGTCTTCATCGGCTCCTGCACCAACGGCCGCATCGAGGACTTGCGGGCCGCGGCGAAGATTGCCGAGGGCAAGACCGTCAATGCCAACGTCAACGCCATGGTCGTGCCGGGCTCCGGCATCGTGAAGGAGCAGGCCGAGGCCGAGGGCCTCGACAAGATCTTCATCAAGGCCGGCTTCGAATGGCGCGAGCCGGGCTGCTCGATGTGCCTTGCCATGAACCCGGACAAGCTGAGGCCGGAAGAACGCTGCGCCTCGACCTCGAACCGCAATTTCGAGGGCCGCCAGGGCTTCAAGGGCCGCACCCATCTGGTGTCGCCGGCGATGGCGGCGGCGGCGGCGATCGCGGGTCATTTCGTCGACGTCAGGGACTGGCGCTGAGCCGGTTCAACTGCCCCGGACATCCACGGGACCTATGCCGCTCCAAGAACGTGGATGGCCGGGACATAGGCGAGCGGAAGCGACGCCGTCCTTCGGACGGCTATGCCCGGCCATGACGCGTCTCGACTAGCTCACATCACCAATAGTAGCGGCGCGGATAGTGCCAGCGGGGCCAGTGGCAGACGCGGCGGGGGCCGTAATAGGTCCAGATGATCCGGCAGCGGCGCGGATAATAGGACCTGGGATAATAGCCGCCGACATAATATGGCCGGTAGAAGTGGCGATGGCGGACATACGGGCGGTGATGGTGCCAGTGACGGTGATAGCCGCCATGCCCAGCGTAGCGGAAGCCGTGATGGCGATAACCGACATGCCTGTGATGGAAGGCCGGCCCGGCGCGGAAGCCGCCGCGATGGAAGCCTCCTCCACGGAAACCTCCGCCGTGAAAGCCATGTCCGCCGTGCCCGCCACGGCGAACCTGCGTGACGAGATCGTCGGTCGCGGCCTTCGCCGCGGGTGACGTCGCCGGATTGATCAAGCTCAGCGCTTCAGCGCGACGCGCGGTGCCGGCCGACAGCATCAGCGTCGCGGCGGCCGCAAGCCCGAGCAGGCGCATCGGGACAGCCCGGCGGCCAAACATCCTCAGCATGGAATCCTCCCTGAATCCGGACGGCAGAGCTGCGACGCCTCGCGCCGCGGCATTGCCGTTCAATTGCCGTCGCTCCCGGGGCCAAGTTGCGGACATCGATGTGAACGCGCCATGAATGAACGAGCGCAGCGCCGCGATGCGACGCCGTGCCTCGCGCGATCGCAAAGCCGGCGCGGCGTCTTACCAGAAGGGCCCGTAGGTGAAGACGAACGGTGCGGGGACGCCGTAGGGATAGGGACGATAGTGGACAGGCCGCACGTAGTAGCGCGGATCGCGGCGCACGGCAGGCCGTGCGATGTCGTATGTCCGCCCGTGTCGTCGCACATCGAAAACCGCGATCCTTGCCGATGCCTCCGGGATGATCGCCCTTGGCGCGGCGGATGCGCGAGGCAGTCCGGCGGCCAGCGCGACGGCAATTGCCAATGCGATCCATCTCGCCATCACACCCTCACGAGGTCGCCGCGACGTCAGCCCCGGCGCCAGTAGCAGCTCACGCGCGGCACGATCACCGTGCCGCTCGGCCGGTACTCCTGCACATAGGTGGCGTTGCAGACCCGAACCGCGTCGGGGCCGGGATTGTAGCGGGGATAGACCCCGTCCGGGCTGTAATAGGGCGTGACGCGCAGGCGCGGCCGCTTGCGCGGCGGGGGGACATCGTCCGGCGCGACCAGTTGGGCCATACGGATTTCGGAACTGGCGGCCTGCGCCTCGGCACCGGCGCAAAACTGCGAAAACAACCCCATGCACAGTAGAGTCAGCGCTGTTTTCACTCGCATTTTTCCGCCCACCCTGAACCGTCCCATCGATCGCCCCACGCTCCCCGTTTTGGCGGCGCCCGTCAACCTCGCCGCGCTTATAAAGCCAGATGCATCAGCGGGAAACCCGCGCTAAGAGGTGCTCATGTGGACGGAATTGAAAGCGCCTTCGCTCGCCGAGATGGAAGCGATGGCTCACGATGTGTTCGAGCGCCTGCCGGCGGAATTTCGTAAACTCTGCGAGGGCGTGATCGTCCGCGTCGAGGACTTCCCGACCGAGGAGGTCCTGGACGAGATGGAATGCGAGAGCGAGTTCGACCTGCTCGGCCTGTTCCAGGGCGTCGGCCTGCCGCAGCAGAGCTTCGGCGACGTGGCACGGCTGCCCAACATGGTCTGGCTCTACCGCCGCCCGATCCTGGACTATTGGGCCGAACACGACGAAAGCCTCGGCCACATCATCCGCCACGTCCTGATCCACGAGATCGGCCACCATTTTGGCCTGTCGGACGGCGATATGGAGGCGATGGAGGCAAAGGCGGAGTAACGCCACAGCGGCGGTGCGCTCCCTCCCCCGCGCGCGGGGGAGGGAGCGCATCATCCCGTGGCTTGATCTCTCAAGGCAGACGAGACCTGCCGAATTCGGCCTAGGATTCGCCCCTCGATCGCGATAAATAGCCGGTTCCCTGAACCAGAAAGCGCAACCATGGACAAGTTCACCACGCTGGAAGGCGTCGCGGCGCCGCTGAAGATCATCAATGTCGACACCGACATGATCATTCCGAAGCAGTACCTCAAGACCATCAAGCGCACCGGCCTTGGCAAGGGGCTCTTCTCCGAGCAGCGCTACAAGGATGACGGCAGCGAGAACCCGGACTTCGTGCTCAACCAACCCGCCTATCGCAATGCGAAGGTGCTGGTCGCCGGCGACAATTTCGGCTGCGGCTCCAGCCGCGAGCATGCGCCCTGGGCGCTGCTCGACTTCGGCATCCGCTGCGTGATCTCGACCTCGTTCGGCGACATCTTCTACAACAATTGCTTCAAGAACGGCATTCTGCCGATCCGCGTCAGCCAAGAGGACCTCGACAAGCTGTTCGACGACGCCGAGCGCGGTGCCAATGCGACGCTGACGATCGACCTGCCGAACCAGGAGATCCGCGGTCCCGACGGCGGCAAGGTCAAGTTCGAGATCGATCCGTTCCGCAAGCACTGCCTGATCAACGGCCTCGACGACATCGGTCTCACCATGGAGAAGAAGGCCTCGATCGACTCCTACGAGGACAAGCTCAAGCGCGAGCGCGCCTGGGCCTGATATCAGATTTCCGTTCGAGCCCCGGTGCCGCAAGCGCCGGGGCTTTTTGTTTGCCTGGCTTATCCCGTATAGCTGCACGCATGCTGCCCGAGATCGTCACCTTTTGGCATGGCCCGATGGACGCGCTGCGCCAGACCTGTCTGCGCTCGCAATTGGCTGCCGGCCACAAGGTCACGGTCTACAGCTTCGATCCCATTCCCGGATTGCCCGCAGGCGTCGCGAACGCGGAGGCCGAGGCGATCCTGCCGCACGCCTTCTCCGAGCGCCTGCGGCCGCCGCAGCCAAACGGCAGCTGGCGCGACTGGACCATTCTGCAGTTCAGCGACTTCTTCCGCATGAAGCTGATGGCAAAGGGCCTCGGCCTCTGGTTGGACGCCGACGTGCTGCTGCTGAGGCCCGTCGAGATCGATCCGGCCAAGCCCTATTTCGCCTGGGAGCGGCCGCGCCAGCTCGGCAATTCCGTGCTCTATCTGCCGCCCGCGCACGGCATCGTTGCCGCCTTCGCGGAGCTGATGGAGCAGGAGGAGCTGACGCCGGACTGGCTGTCGCTGCGCCACCGCATCACCTTCATGATGCGCCGCCTGCGCGGCGGCTCGAACCGGCTCGCGGATATTCGCGTCGCGATCTACGGGCCCGCGGCGCTCACCGCGCTGGCGCGCCGCACCGGTGAATTGCAGAACGCGTTGCCGAAGCAGTCGTTCTACGCCGTGCACGCCGAGCCAACGCTGTTCTTCGATCCGTCGAGTTATCTCGGGCTCGTCACCGACCCCGCCATCATCGGCCTGCACATCTCGCCCAAGGGACGCGGCGGCGAGAAGCCGATACCGGGCAGCCTGTATGCCTGGGCGGCGGAGCGGTTCAGATAAGCTTTCGCTCGTGTCCCGGACGCGGTGCAGCGTGTAACGCTGCTCCGCTGAGCCGGGACCCAGCAAGCGGCGCGATGGGCCCCGGCTCAGCGGCGCACCACTCCGTGCTGCGCCGCGTCCGGGGCACGAGAGCCATGTCCTGACCGCATTTCCCATTTGATCCAGCGCAACGCGCGTCTGCATCATTGTGCTTATCTCGCTTCAATTCCGCTCGTCCGAATGGAGCTTTCCATGAGCACCGCAACCAGGCCCTATCCCATCGTCCAGGATCTCATCGAGTCCTTTGCCAACTGGCTGAAGCACCGCCGCGAGATCAACGAGATGCGGCAGCTCGACCGCACCGATTTCGACCGGATCGCCAATGATCTCAGGATCGCGCCCGACGATCTGGAGGAGCTGGTCCGTCACGGCCGGCACGCCGCCGACGAGCTGCCGAAGATGCTCGAGCAGCTCGGCATCAGCACTGAGGCGCTCGGCCGCGCGCAGCCCCTGCTGCTGCGCGACATGGAGCGGACCTGCGCGCTCTGCATTAGCAAGGGACGGTGCGACCGCGATCTCGCCGACGGCACCGCCGCGGAGAACTACCACGGCTATTGCGCCAACGCCTCGACGCTGGAGACGCTCGAGCGTACCGACCTCGCGCCGCGGTGAGGCACCTGCGTTACTCGATCCACTTCGGCGCGTAAGCCATCCCCTGGCTTTGCGCCGTATCGTGATTGATCCAGATTTCGGCGTTCTCGGCGCGTAGCAGCCCGACCACCTTGGCCATCGACGCAACCGTCGCCTGCGGGTCGGCATTGAACGAGGGCACGCGCATGTGCCGGAGGTTGTCCCGGTTGTGCGCGACGTCGCCGCTCAGCAGCACGGCGCCGCGCCGCGGCAGCCTTGCCATCAGCGAGCAATGCCCCAGCGTATGGCCCGGCGTGAAAATCATGCGCACTGCGCCGTCGCCAAATATGTCGTGATCACCATCGACGATCTCGTAAGGCCGTTCCTTCAACATCCTGTAGTGCTGAAGCGAGTAGCCGAACTCGTCAGGTTCCGGCCCGAACATGGCTCCGAACTCGGCGGCTTGAGCGATCCATCTTGCGTTTTCGAACAGGTGGACATTGCCGACGTGATCGAAATGCGCGTGAGAGAGGAGGATCGTGCCGATATCGCGGGGCCGCACCCCGATTTCATCCAATTGATCCGCGAGAGGGCGGCGCACGATGCCGCGGATGCCGTGTGCGATGATCCGCCCTTCCGGATACTGCACCAGCTCATCCGCTATTCCCGTATCCCAGATCAGCCACTCACCGCGGTGACGGATGAGATAGGCATTGCAGCTCAGCGTCATGGGAATGCCGACATTGATGCCGGGAGAATAGATCGAACCGTCTTCGACCTCGGCAATGCCTCCGTCGAGGATGTAGATCCTGTCGATTGTCGCCATTTCAGAACTCTTCAGGCCGCCGATTCGACGCGCCGCTTCGCCTCGCGCATGTCGCGCCCGGGCGGCATGCCGAACAACCGGCAATATTCCCGCGTGAACTGCGTGACGCTTTCGTAACCGACCCGATGCGAGGCGACTGCGATGCTCGCGCCATCGGCCAGCATGGTGCGGCGCGCCTCGATCAGACGAAGCTGCTTCTGGAACTGAAGCGGGGTCAGCGACGTGATGCTGCGGAAATGCAGGTGAAAGGCCGACTGGCTCATGCCCGCGGCCTTGGCGAGCCGGTCGACACGCAAAGGCCTGGCATAATCGGTGCGAATGACCGCAACCGCACGGCCGATCCGCTGCGCATGGCTGTCGGCGATACCGAGCGCCCTGATGGCGCCACCGTGCCGACCGGCCAGCAGCCAATAGTGCAGCTCCCGCAGCACCTGGCTCTGGAGGATCGAGGCGGACGAGGGCCGGTCGATCAGGCGCAACAACCGCAGCGCCGCGTCGCGCACATCCGGCTCCGTCGGCTCGACCCGCAGCGGTTGGGACGGAACATAAGGCGCCGCCCCCATCTCGACGACCAGCCCCTCGATGACGATGGGATCGAGCTCGACGACGAGCGACAGATAGGGCACCGCGGCTGTGGCGCGCGTGATCTGGCTGACCGTCGGCACGTCGCTCGAGATCACCAGCGAATCGCCCGCACCGAGGTCGAACGACGTCGCACCGACCGCAACACGCTTGGCGCCTTGCAGCACCAGGGCGACCAGGGGCTTGCAGATCGCAAATTGGAGCGCGCTCGGCGCGGTCTCACGGATGATCGAGATGCCGGCGAACGGCGTGGACGCAACGCCTTTGTCGTCGGCGCGAGCTGCGGCGTAATTGCTGGCGATCTGGAGCAGTGTTTCGGTCACGGGCCCAATCTAGGCCGAGCCAGGCACGCGGGCAATTGCCGAGGGGCGATCGGGCAAGAAGTCGAGAGCTCCAGGCAAGTCTGAGGTGGGTCGCACCTGTCGCCGGCCGCAGTCCTGGAGGATTAGGCAAGACGATCACAGGATCCGGCAACATCGGATGCGCGATCACAGGCAGAAAGGCCCCACTGAAACTTCATGAGGAAGCCGCAAATGCCCACCATTTCGCTCGTCACCGGCGCCAGCCGGGGCCTTGGCCGCAATACCGCAATCGCCATCGCGCGTCACGGCGGCGACGTCATCGTGACCTATCGCAGCGGCGCCGCCGCCGCCCGCGAGGTCGTCACCGAGATCGAGGCGCTCGGCCGAAAAGCGGTCGCGCTCCAGCTCGACGTCACCGCCGTATCGAGCTTTCCGGCGTTCGCCGCAAAAGTCCGGTCGGTGCTGGCGGAGCACTGGCACACCGAGAGGTTCGATCATCTCGTCAACAATGCCGGCCAGGGCGAAATGGCCGCCATTGCCGAGACGACCGAGCAGCAGTTCGACGCGCTGTTCGACACCCATGTCAAGGGGCCGTTCTTCCTGACCCAGGCCTTGCTGCCGCTGCTCGGCGACAATGGCCGGATCGTCAACTTCTCGAGCGGGCTGACGCGCGTGTCTTTCCCCGGCTTCTCGGCCTATTCCGCCGCCAAGGGCGCCGTCGAGGTCCTGACCGTCTACATGGCAAGAGAATTCGGCGCGCGCGGCATCACCGCCAACGTCGTCGCGCCGGGCGCGATCGAGACCGACTTCCTCGGCGGCGCCGTCCGCGACATGCCGGATTTGAACAAGCAGTTCGCGCAAATGACCGCGCTTGGCCGCGTCGGTGTGCCCGACGACATCGGACCGATGGTCGCAAGCCTGCTCGGTCCGGACAATCGCTGGGTCACGGGGCAGCGGATCGAGGTGTCCGGCGGCCAGACGATCTGAGTGCTGCGGGTGAAGGCTCTCGCCACGCAGGGAAATCTTCCGCAATCCCGACGCGGAAGAAGCCCTCTCCCCAACCCTCCCCCGCAAGCCGGGGAGGGAGCCCAGTGCCGATGCCGCCGCACCGTGTGCACCATATGCGATGGCCCTGCCCTCAGCCCTTCCCCATCGCCGCGATCGCGTCGGCAATCGCGATCGTGCGCCGGGCCATGTCGGCGTGCAGGCGTTCCACCATCGCACCATCCAGGCGGATCGCGCCGCGCGCGGCGTTCTCCGGCAGTTCGAACGCCGCGATGATCTTTCGCGCGCGGGCCACTTCCTCCTCCGGCGGGGTGAAGATGGCGTTGCAGGCCTCGATCTGGGAAGGGTGGATCAGGGTCTTGCCGTCGAAGCCGAGGTCGCGGCCTTGCGCGCATTCGGTGGCGAAACCATCGGAATTGGCGATGTCGCTGTAGGGGCCGTCGAGGATCTCGAGGCCGTGGGCGCGGCTCGCCAGGATGCAATGGGTGATCATCGGGATCATCGCGGCGCGGCCCGGCAGCATCCGGATCCGCGTCTCACGCGAGATGTCGTTGGGGCCGAACACGAAACCGGTGAGGCGCGTCTTCGGATCGCGGGCGGCGGTCGCCAGCTCCTCGGCGTGCAGCACCGAGCGCGCCGTCTCGATCATGGCCCAGACTTTCACGGTCGGCCCGGCACCGAGCTCGGCGAGGTGATGGCCGATGGTCTGGAGATCCTCGACGCTCGAGACTTTTGGAACCAGGATGCCGTCCGGCGAGGCCTTGGCGGCCATGGCGACGTCGTCCGGCCACCACGGCGTGTCGAGGCCGTTGGTCCGGATCAGGATCTCGCGCCGGCCAAAGCCCTTGGCGGCGATCGCCGCCGCAATGCCGTCCCGCGCCGCCGCCTTGGCCTCCGGGGCGACGGAATCCTCGAGGTCGAGAATCAGGCCGTCAGCGGCCAGATTGCGCGCCTTTTCCAGCGCGCGCGGGTTGGAGCCAGGCATGAACAGATGGCTGCGGCGCGGGCGGGTCATGCGGGCGTTCCTTCCTGGTCTGTCGTCCCCCCAGCCGATAGCATTTGGCCTGCCCATTCGAAAGGCTTGTCGGCCTTGGCGGTATGTGATTAGGCATGGGCCATGACGACATTCCCGACGCATTTGCTGGAAGGCTACAAGGCCTTCGCCACCCAGCGGCTGCCGACCGAGCAGAACCGCTACCGCGAGCTGTCGGTGAAAGGGCAGTCGCCCGAGACCATGGTGATCGGCTGCTGCGACTCCCGGGTCTCGCCCGAGGTGATCTTCGACGCGGGGCCGGGCGAGCTCTTCGTCGTCCGCAACATTGCCAATCTGGTGCCGACTTATCAGCCTGACGAAGGCGCTCACGGCGTCTCGGCCGCGCTCGAATTTGCGGTGACGGTGCTGAAGGTGAAGCACATCGTGGTGCTCGGCCACGCCCAATGCGGCGGCATCCGCGCCTTCATCGACAAGATCGAGCCGCTCACGCCCGGTGACTTCATCGGCCGCTGGATGCAGATGTTCATCAAGCCGGGCGAAGTGGTCGAACAGCGCGATCACGAGACCATGGCGCAATTCGTCGAGCGCATCGAGAAGGCCGCCGTGTTCCGCAGCCTGGAAAACCTGATGACCTTCCCGTTCGTGCGCAAGGCCGTGGAGAGCGGCCAGATGGAGACCCACGGCGCCTATTTCGGCGTGGCGGAGGGATCGCTGTTCGTGCTGGACAAGGCGGCCAAGGAATTCAGGAACGCACGCGAGGGATAATCCTGCTCGCCGGGCGAAACAGGACATGTCGGGGCCTGCAAATCGTGCGTGACGAATGGCGGACAGGCGCCTGGTTCGCTAGACTGATCTCCAATCGCCACTCGCCATTTGCTCCATCATGCTGATCCTTGCCATCGATACTGCGCTCGAAGCCTGCGCGGCCGCCGTTCTCGATACCGACGCCGGCGCGCTCCTCGCACGGGAATCGCAGCTGATGAAGCGCGGCCATGCCGAGGCGCTGATGCCGATGATCGCGCGCGTGATGCAATCCGCCGGCCTCGCCTTCACTTCGCTCGACCGCATCGCCGTCACCGTCGGGCCCGGCAGCTTCACCGGCCTGCGCGTCGGCATCTCGGCGGCGCGTGGCCTTGCGCTGGCGGCGAAACGGCCGGCGGTCGGGCTGACGACGCTGTCGGCCTATGCCGCCGGTGTCGTCGGCCAGAGCGGAACGGCGCCGGTGATCTCTGCGATCGATGCCCGGCACGACCACGTCTATTTCCAGATCGTCGCCGGCGACGGCAGCCAGCTGGTGCGGCCGGCTGTCGCCTCCATCGACGCGGCGATCGCGGCCTCGCAATTCGGCGCGCCGCATCTGGTCGGCAATGCCGCCGGGATCCTCGCGGATCGCTGGCCGAAGGACGGACCGCAACCGGTCGCGGTCGACGCGCAGCCCGCGCCCGACATCGGCTGGGTCGCCTGGCTCGGCGCGGCGGCCAATCCCGACACCAATCCGGCGCGGCCGTTCTATCTGAAAGCGCCCGACGCCAAGCCGGCGGCACCGACGCCGCTCGCCGCACGAGCCGCGACATCATGATGGGATGGCTGTGGGAGTGGTGGGGCGGCGGCACCGCCGCCGTCGAGCCCGCGACCATGCGCGATGCCGCGCGCCTCGCGCAGCTGCACGGCGCCTCGTTCGCGCACGGCTGGGGCGAAGGCGAGTTCGAGAGCATGATGAGCGAGCGCAACACGCTGGTGCATCGCTTGCGGCTCGGCCGGAAAACGATCGGCTTTGCGGTGTCGCGGATCGGCGCGGACGAAGCGGAAATCCTCTCGATCGCGGTGGACGGAGCTTATCGCGGCCGCGGCCTCTCCCGTACGCTGCTGATGACCCATCTCGGCCACCTCGCCGGGCGCGGTGTGCGCACGATATTTCTGGAAGTGGAGGAAAACAACCAGCCGGCGCGGCGGCTTTACGATCGAGCCGGATTCGTGGTGGTCGGGCGCCGCGATCGCTACTATAAGCAGCCCGACGGGGAACAATTGAACGCCCTTCTGATGCGACGCGACTTGTCGTAACATCGGTGGCAGAAAGCGCCCGCCAGGCAGACAACGCTATGACCACACTGAAACATTCTTCTGCATCCAAGGCGTCCGATATCGAGGCGCGCTGCGCCGCCACGGGCATGCGCATGACCGAGCAGCGCCGCGTCATCGCCCGCGTGCTGGCGGAGGCGGCCGATCACCCCGATGTCGAGGAACTGTACCGGCGCTGCGTCGCGGTCGACGACAAGATCTCGATCTCGACGGTCTACCGCACCGTGAAGCTGTTCGAGGACGCCGGCATCATCGAGCGCCATGATTTCCGCGAAGGGCGCGCGCGCTACGAGCAGATGCGCGACAGCCATCACGACCACCTGATCAATCTGCGCGACGGCAAGGTGATCGAGTTCACCTCGGAGGAGATCGAGAAGCTGCAGGCGGAGATCGCCCGCAAGCTCGGCTATCGCCTGGTCGATCACCGGCTCGAGCTCTATTGCGTCCCGCTCGACGACGACAAGCCAACGAATTGATTTAGTGCCCATCGACCTCATCATCTTCGATTGCGACGGCGTGCTCGTGGACAGCGAGGTGATCTCCTGTCGCGCGCATGCTGACGTGCTGACGCGGCACGGCTATCCGATCACGTCGGAGCAGGTGCTGATCCGATTCCTCGGCGTGTCCGAGAAAGACGCGCGGCGGATGGTCGAACAGGAAATCGGCCGCAGTCTTCCCGACGATCTCGAGCAGCAGATCAATGCGGCCACGCTGCAGTTCTACGCCAGCGATCTGCAGCCGATCATCCATGTCGCGGCAGCCATCGCCGCGATCGATCTGCCCAAATGCGTTGCGTCGAGCGGCACGCCGGACAAGATCCACCACGGCTTGACTTGCGCCGGGCTCTACGACCTGCTCGCCCCGAACATCTTTTCCGCGAGCCAAGTCGCGCGCGGCAAACCTGCGCCCGATCTGTTCCTGTTCGCCGCCGCGCAGATGAAGGTCGCACCGGAGCGGTGCCTCGTGGTCGAGGACAGCGTCCCCGGGGTGACAGGCGCGCGCGCCGCCGGGATGATCGTGCTCGGCTTTCACGGCGGCGGCCACTGCCCGCCGGGCCACGCCGAACGGTTGCGCGCCGCAGGCGCCAACCTGACCTTCGACGATATGCGGCAATTGCCGGAGCTGGTGCGACGGGTCGAGACCGACGCCGACGCCCTACCGGGGTAATTTCGGGCACTTGGGTCATTCCGGGGCACGTGCGACGCGTGCGAACCCGGAATCTCGCAATAAAACCTCTGGATTCCGGGGTCACGACTGCGTCGCGCCCCGGAATGACGGGTGGAAATGGCTCCATTCGCTGGATTTTTGGCCCCCCAGCCTATATTTGAGGGCCGTCCTCCCACCTCCATTTCGGGTTCCATGACGCCGCCGCGCAAGCTGCACATCAAATCATATGGCTGCCAGATGAACGTCTACGATGCCCAGCGCATGGTGGACACGCTGGCCCCGGAAGGATTCGTGGAGACTGATAGCGCGGAGGATGCCGACCTCGTCATCCTCAACACCTGCCATATCCGCGAGAAGGCCTCCGAGAAGGTCTATTCCGAGCTCGGCCGCCTGCGCGTCGCCAAGGACGAGGCCGCGCGTGCGGGCCGCACGATGAAAATCGCGGTGGCGGGCTGCGTAGCGCAGGCCGAGGGCGAGGAGATCGTGCGCCGCGCGCCTGTCGTCGACGTCGTGGTGGGCCCGCAGAGCTATCATCATCTGCCGGAGCTGTTGAAGCGCGCCGAGGGCGAAGGCCGCGCGATCGAGACCGAATTTCCCGCCGCGGACAAGTTCGGCTTCCTGGCCCAGCCGAAGCCGGACGCGATCCGCGCCCGCGGCATTTCCGCCTTCGTCACGGTGCAGGAAGGCTGCGACAAGTTCTGCACCTTCTGCGTCGTGCCCTATACGCGCGGCGCCGAAGTCTCGCGCCCGGTGGCGAAGATTGTCGACGACGTGAAGCGGCTCGCTGACAACGGCGTGCGCGAGCTCACGCTGATCGGGCAGAACGTCAACGCCTATCACGGCGAGGGGCCGGACGGAAAAACCTGGCCGCTCGGGCGGCTGCTCGAACATCTGGCGACGATTCGCGGCATTGCGCGGCTGCGTTATTCGACCAGCCACCCCCGCGACGTCGACGACAGCCTGATCGCGGCCCATCGCGATCTCGGTGCCCTGATGCCCTTCGTGCACCTGCCGGTGCAGTCGGGCTCGGACCGCATTTTGGCGGCCATGAACCGCAAACATACCGCCGATGATTACCTCGGGGTCATCGACCGTTTCCGGTCCGCACGCCAAGACATTGCTTTTTCATCGGATTTCATCGTCGGCTTCCCCGGAGAGAGCGAGCAAGATTTTCTCGCCACCCTCGCGCTTGTCACGCAAATCGGCTACGCTGCGGCCTATTCGTTCAAATACTCCGCCCGGCCGGGAACGCCGGCCGCGGATATGCAGGAGACGGTGTCCCCCGCCGAGATGGACCAGCGATTGGAGCGGCTCCAGGAACTGATCGACAGCCAGCAATCGGCCTTCAACAAGGCCGCGATTGGCTCAACGGTCGACGTGCTGTTCGAGCGTCCGGCGCGCAAAGACGGCCAGATCGTGGGCCGCACTGCCTACCTCCAGCCCGCCCATGTGATGGCCCCGCCCGACATCATCGGACAGATCCTGCCTGTCAGAATCGACAGCCTCGAGCGCTACAGTTTTCTCGGCGAGCTCGTGACGCCGCGCAAGGCGCGCGAGCCCGCTTTATCGCAAGCCAGTGGAGCCTGAACCCTTGCCCAAAAGCGCATCGGATTCGTCTTCGTTCGCTCCCAGCCGCAAATTTGACCGCGACATGCAAGTTCCGCCCGAGACTCAGGTCGTCATCGACTTCGACGACAACCGCGCCGCTTCCGCGCTGGTCGGCCCGTACGGCCAGCATCTGGCGCAGATCGAACGGCGGCTCGGCGTGGTCGTCGATTCCAAGGGCAACCACATCACGATCGGCGGCACCCGCGACGGCTGCGACGCCGCGCGCCGCGTGCTGGAGATGCTGTACGCGCAGGCCGCGAAGGGCCACGATCTCGACCAGGGCGAGGTCGAGGGCGCCATCCGCGCCGTGATCGCCCAAGGCTCGCTGTTCGAGTTCGACGCCAAATCGGCCAAATCAGCCTTCGACAGCATCAATTTGCGCAAGCGTCCGGTGCGGGCGCGCACGGCGGCGCAGGATTCCTACATCCGCGCGCTCAAGCGCCACGAGCTGGTGTTCGGCATCGGCCCGGCCGGCACCGGCAAGACCTGGCTTGCGGTTGCGCATGCCGCGCAGCTGTTCGAGCGCAAGGAGGTCGACAAGATCATCCTGTCGCGCCCGGCAGTGGAAGCCGGCGAGCGGCTCGGCTTCTTGCCCGGCGATCTCCGCGAAAAGGTCGATCCTTATCTGCGGCCGATCTACGATGCGCTCTATGATCTCATGGATGCGCGCATCGTCGAGCGCGCGCTGCAGACCGGCGAGATCGAGATCGCGCCGCTCGCCTTCATGCGCGGCCGCACGCTGACCAACGCCGCCATCATCCTGGACGAGGCCCAGAACACCACGTCGATGCAGATGAAGATGTTCCTGACGCGTCTTGGCGAGAACAGCCGCATGATCGTGACGGGCGATCCCTCACAGATCGACCTGCCGAACGGCCAGACCTCGGGCCTGGCCGAGGCGACCCGCCTCCTGAGCGGCGTCGAGGGCATCGCCCAGGTTCATTTCAAGGCAGAGGACGTGATCCGCCACGAGCTCGTGGCGCGGATCGTCGCCGCCTATGAAGGGTCGCCGCAGCGGCCGGCCAAAGGTCAATCCTGACGAGGCAGCACCGGACCAAAACGGGCGCGAGCACGGCGCCCTTCGTCCGAGACAACACAATGTCCCATTTCAACCTTCCCATGACCGAGGTCCTCGTCGTCGCCGATTGCTGGCAGCGCGAGCCCGATTCCGAAGCCGTGATCCAGCGCGCCGTGGCGGCGGCCGCCGAGAGCGTCGACGAAGACGTTGCCGACGCCGAAGTGGCCGTGATGCTGACCGATGATGCCGGCATCCGCACGCTCAACAGCAACTGGCGCGGCATCGACAAGCCGACCAACGTGCTGTCGTTTCCCGCGCTGCAGCCGGAGGGTGCGCGGAAGCCAGGCGATGCGCCGCGCATGCTCGGCGACATCGCGATCGCCTATGAAACCATGCGGCGCGAGGCGGACGAGGAGCACAAGCCGTTCGACCATCATCTGAGCCACCTCGCCGTGCACGGCTTCCTGCACCTGATCGGCTACGACCACGAGAACGAGGACGAGGCCGAGGAGATGGAAGCGCTCGAAACCGAGATCCTCGCCCATCTCGGTATCCCCGATCCCTATGCCGACCGCCCGGGGACGCACTGAGATGCCCGACTCCGAGCCTACCCACGACAATCCGCGCGCCACGGCCAATCTGCCGGTCGTGGTGACGCCGGGCGAGGTGCTGCGCCCGAGCGCGGAAAGCTGGCTGCTGCGCGCCATCCGCACGTTGTTCGGCTGGAAGGCGGGGTCGGTGCGCGACGATCTCCAGGTCGTGCTCGACGCCTCGACGCCCGACGACACCGGCTTCTCCGCGGTCGAGCGCACCATGCTGCGCAACATCCTCGGCCTGCACGAGCGCCGCATCGCCGACGTCATGGTGCATCGCGCCGACATCGTCGCGGTGAAGCGCGACATCCCGCTCGGGGAATTGATGGACCGCTTCGAGAGCGCCGGCCATTCGCGCCTCGTCGTCTTCAACGAGACGCTCGACGATCCCGTCGGCATCGTCCACATCCGCGATTTGCTCGCCTTCATGACCGCGCGCGCCCGGGTGTCGGAAGCCACCAAGACCAAGCGCAAGAAGCCGCTGCCGGCCGGGCTCGATTTGCGCGCGGTCGATCTCGCGCTGCCGCTTCACGAGGCGCACATCATCCGCAAGCTGCTCTACGTGCCGCCGTCGATGCGGGCAATCGACCTGCTCGCGCAGATGCAGGCCTCGCGCATCCATCTGGCGCTGGTGGTGGACGAATATGGCGGCAGCGACGGGCTGGTCTCGATCGAGGACATCGTCGAGCAGATCGTCGGCGAGATCGACGACGAGCACGACAGCGACGAGCCGCCCTCGATCGTGCGCCTGCCCGACAACGCCTTCATCGCCGATGCCCGCGCCCGCCTCGACGACGTCCGCTCGCTGATCGGCGAGGATTTCGTCACCGGCGAGGCCGGCGAGGAGGTGGAGACGCTGGGCGGCTATCTGGTCAGCTTCGTCGGGCGCCTGCCGGTGCGCGGCGAGGTGATCTCGGGCCCCGGCAATTACGAGATCGAGGTGCTCGATGCCGATCCGCGCCGCGTCAAGCGGCTGCGCATCGCCACGCGGAAGGAGCGCCCGGCGCCCCGCACCCAGCGCGAGAGCCGGCGGCGTGACGCCACGCCGGGGAGCGGACAAGCGCCGGCCAGCGACACGCCCACGCCGCCGCCGAGCGACGGGGCCGCCCCGCAGTGAGCCCATCGCAGCGCTTTCGGCAAATTGCGCTCGCCATCATCCTCACCTGGGGATGGCAGCGCGCCATCGTCGCCATGGCGGCCGGGGCGCTGTCGGTGCTGGCGCTGGCGCCGTTCAATCTCTTTCCGGTGCTGTTCGTCACCTTCCCGGTGCTGGTCTGGCTGATCGACGGCGCCGGGGCCGGCCGCTATGGCGGCGTGCCCGCCGCCGCCCTAACCGGCTACTGGTTCGGGCTCGGCTATTTCGTACCCGGCCTCTACTGGATCGGCTACGCCTTCTTCGTCGAAGCCGACACATTCGCCTGGCTGACGCCGTTCGCGGTGCTGGGCCTGCCGGCCTATCTTTCGATCTTCACGGCGATCGGCTTTGCGCTGGCGCGCCTGCTCTGGAGCAAGAACGCCACGCGCGTGCTGGCGCTCGCAGCGAGCCTCACCATCAGCGAATGGCTGCGCGGCCATGCGCTGACCGGCTTTCCCTGGAACGCGTTCGGCTATGCGCTGTCTGAGCCATTGCCGCTGGCGCAGACGGCCTCGCTGATCGGCCTGTGGGGCATGACGTTCCTGACGATTGCGATCTTCGCGAGCCCGGCGACGCTGATCGACCGCACGTCCGATCGGCGCCTGCAATGGCGGGTGCCGGCCGCGGCCGTCGCGCTCCTGCTTGTCATGAGCATCTTCGGCGCAATCCGCCTGTCGCTGCATCCGACCACGATGGTATCCGGCGCCAAGCTGCGCCTGATGCAGCCCAACCTGCAGCAGGACGTGAAATTCAACTACGCCGCCAAGCCGGAGGTGATGAAGAAGTACCTCGCGCTGTCGGACCGCGCCTCCGGCCCGCAATCGACCGGCGTGCGCGATGCCACCATCCTGATCTGGCCGGAATCCGCCTTTCCGTTCTTCCTGACCCGCGAAGCCGACGCGATGGCGCAAATCGCCGATCTCTTGCCGAAGGGCACGGTGCTGATCACGGGCTCGGTCCGCGCGCCGGATGTGCCACGGGGCACGCCGATCACGCGCGCCTACAACTCGATCTACGTGATCGATCACGATGGCAGCGTGCTCGCCGTGTACGACAAGCTGCATCTGGTCCCCTTCGGAGAATTTCTTCCCTTCCAGTCGTTGATGGAGAAGCTCGGTTTCGAGCAACTAACGCGTGTGCGCGGCGGCTTCATTCCAGGCACCGTGCGGCATGCGCTGCCGGTTGCCAGCGCGTCGTCCGCGCTGCCGCTGATCTGCTACGAGGCGATCTTTCCCGGCGAAGTGGCTGGACGCAACGAACGTCCGGGCTGGATCGTGAACCTGACCAATGACGGCTGGTTCGGCATCTCGACCGGTCCCTACCAGCACCTGGAGCAGTCGCGGATGCGCGCGATCGAGCTCGGATTGCCGCTGGTCCGCTCGGCCAATACCGGCATCTCCGCGGTGGTCGATCCGGTCGGCCGCACCGTCGCCAGCCTCGGTCTCGGCCTCGAAGGCGTTTTGGACGCAAGCCTGCCGGCTGCGATCCCACCGACCGTTTATGCACGGGTGGGTGATGTGCCTGCAGCGATGCTCGTCGCGGTGGCCGTGCTGTTGGCGGTCCGCCGACGAATAGGCAAACGCCGGCCCTGATCGCACTGCCGCCGCGGCGGCCGGAATCCTTTGACAACCGTAGTCCCACGGTTGACAGACTGCACGCGGCCTCCCCATTCTGCACTGGCTGCGAAAGATAGCGGTGCATTGCTAAATTTCTCCGCAATGTTTCCCAATAACAGGGTTTGATTTTGCGGTGTTGCACCCGAGGCATGCTTGATCATTGCGCCGAAGGTGGTGTTTGGAGGGCTGAGGAAATGTCGAAAGCGCCCAACCCTGTTGACAAATATGTCGGCAGTCGCGTGCGCATGCGCCGCATCATGTTGGGCATGAGTCAGGAGAAGCTCGGTGAAGCTTTGGGCCTGACTTTCCAGCAGATTCAGAAGTACGAGAAGGGCACCAACCGGGTCGGCGCGAGCCGCATCCAGCAGATCGCGGAGATCCTCCAGGTGCCGGTGTCCTTCCTGTTCGAGGGCGGCCCGAGCGGCGTGCCGGGTCCGGATGGCTTCAGCGAAGGCGCCTCGCCCTCTTACGTCTCGGACTTTCTCGCCACCTCCGAAGGGCTTGCTTTGACCAAGGCGTTCACGCGAATCACCGATTCGAAGATGCGCCGCTCGATCGTCGATCTGGTCGAGCAGATCGCGGCCCGCGAAGGTCCCGACAAGCGCTGACGCTCATGTCCACGGCGATTTGAGACTGCGTCAAATCTGGCCTATGTCGTCATTTACGACCGCGCTTTGATGCGCGTCCGCTTCGATGATGCGATTCAAAGGCACAGATGCGTCCATGACCGGCTCCAATTGGTTCGATTCGCAAACTATTCTCGATGGCATCCGCCGCTGGGTGGAGATCGAGACGCCGACGGAAGCACCTGAACAGGTCAACAAGCTGGTCTCCGTCGTCGCGGAGCAATACGGCGACCTGCCTGTCACGCTGGAACGCATCGCGGGCACGGACGGCTGCGGCGATCATCTCGTGGCGCGCACGAATTGGGGACAGGATCAGCCGGGCATCCTGGTGCTGAGCCATCTCGATACCGTCCATCCCATCGGCTTCATCGAGCGCCTGCCGTTCAAGGTCGAAGGCGACGTCGCGTTCGGTCCCGGCATCTACGACATGAAGGGCGGCGCCTACATCGCCCACCACGCCTTCCGCGCGCTTTGCGCGACGGGCGATCGCTCGCCGCTCGGCATCACGCATCTGTTCACGTCCGACGAGGAGATCGGCAGCCCGACGTCGCGTGCGCTGATCGAGCAGGAAGGGCGCAAGGCCAAATACGTGCTGGTGACCGAGCCGGCGCGCGACGGCGGCAAGATCGTCACCGCACGCAAGGGCGTCGGACGCTTCCGGGTGTTCATCAAGGGCGTGCCCGCGCATGCCGGCTCGCGGCCCGAAGACGGCCGCAGCGCCGTCCGCGAGCTCGGCAACGTCATCCTGGCGCTGGAAGGGATGAACGATCTGAGGCGCGGCGTCACCGTCAATGTCGGCGTGGTGCGCGGCGGCACGCGCCCCAACGTCACGCCCGAAGATGCCTATGCGGAAGTCGATCTGCGCGTCGTGAGCCTCGGGGACGCCGACGAGTTCGTCGGCAAGATCCTCGGACTGAGATCGAAGACCGACGGCGTCACGGTCACGGTCACCGGCGAGCTCAACCGGCCGCCTTACGAGAAGAGCAATGCGGGCGCCTCGCTGTACGAGCATGCCAGGACGCTCGCCAGCGAGATCGGCTTCGAGCTGATCGACACCCACACCGGCGGCGGCTCGGACGGCAATTTCACCGCCCCCCACACCGCAACGCTCGACGGGCTCGGCGTCGACGGCAAGGGCGCGCACACCCATTATGAGCAGCTCTATGTCTCCTCGCTGGCACCGCGTGCGCGGCTGCTGCATCGGCTTTATCAGACGCTGCGATGAGCGAACGTAAATCAGGCCCTGACCGTGACGACAGCGAGCGCGCCTTCTTCGGGCGCCGCAAGGGCCACAAGCTGAGGCAGCACCAGGCCGGGTTGATCGAGCAGTTGCTGCCGCATCTTGCCCTCGACATCGAGGGCGAGACGCCGGCGGACGCCCGCGACATCTTCGATCCCGCAGCCGACGACGTCAGGCTCGAGATCGGTTTCGGCGGCGGCGAGCATCTCGCGGCCGAGGCGCAGCACTTTCCCGCCACCGGCTTCATCGGCTGCGAGCCCTATGTCAACGGCATGGCCAAGATCCTCGCGCAGATCGAGGCGGCCAATATCGGCAACATCCGCCTGTTCGCGGGCGATGCCGCCGAGCTCTTGGCCTGGCTGCCCAAGGAGTCGCTGTCGCGGATCGACCTGATCCATCCCGATCCCTGGCCGAAGCGGCGGCACTGGAAGCGGCGCTTCGTTCAGGACCGCACCATCGCGGCGATGGCGCGCGTGCTCAAGCGAGGCGGCGAATTCCGCTTCGTCTGCGACATCGACGATTACTGCGCCTGGACGCTGTCGCATCTCGCCCGCTCACACGATTTCGTCTGGCTTGCCGAACGCGCCGACGATTTCCGGCTTCCATGGCCGGGCTACACCATGACGCGCTACGGCCGAAAGGCCGCGCGCGAGGGACGCAAGGCGGCGTACTTGCGGTTTCGGCGGGTGTAATTTTTCGCGCGATCCGTCCGCCGTCGTCATGCCCGGGCTTGTCTCGGGCATCCACGTACTTTCTTTCAGTGGCACGAAGAACGTGGATGGCCGGGACAAGCCCGGCCATGACGGAGTAGACCTGACCTTAGATCAAATCGTCTGCCGGTTGCGCCAGAAATTCACGACGCGTTCGGCGGTCGTCGGCATCAGGCGCGTGAAATTCACGCGCGCGGCCTCGATGTCGGCGTCGGCCGGCGTGCGGTTCGAGCCGTACCAGAGCAGGATCAGCGCGCGCACCGTGGGCCAGCCGAGGTTCAGCACGCGACCCAGGATCAGCAGCGGATCGTAGCGGTCGCCTGCGATCAGGCGGTCGAGGACCTGGAGGCGGACGCCCGACAGCGCCGACAGCGCGGCGACCGATTCCTCGTATTTGTGCGCCTTGGCGAAACCGAGCAGCGCGCTCTCGCCGAGATGGCCCTCGCGATTCAAGGTGAGCACGGTGCGCTGCGCCGCGGAGAAATCGCGGCGCGGGCCCGGCGGCAACGCGGCCTCCTCGATCGCGGCCATCGCGCGCTTGATCTCGGCCTGGCGCGCGGGATTGACCACGGTGGAGAGGCGGCGGCGGATGACGTCGAGCGTCCCGTCCAGCAACTGCTTCAGATTCTCGCCGGAAAGGTCGCTACGCTGGCCGATCTTCAGCGTCAGCACGCCGTCCTGCGCCGCACGCTTGATCATCTCGGAATAGCTGCCCGGCGAGAACATAGCACCGGCATTGGCGGCGGCGCGGCGCACCACGTCGCGATCGCCGCGCTCGACCAGCACGTCGGTGACGGCGGGAGACAAAGCGGGACGCTCGGTCATCGCCAGAAGATGACCCTGGCCCTTCAAGCGCGCGATCTCGACCAGCGCCGCGTCGTCGAGCACGGGCGAGCGGCGCAGCACGGGGCCGGCCACCATGATCTCGTTCTCGCGCGCGAGCTGATTGACGAGGTGCGGCGGCGCATTGTCGAGGTGCGAGAAGCGCTCGGCCAGATCGGCGCGCGATACGAGCTCGGCATGCGGCACGAGATCGATCAGGAGATTGTCGAACAGATCGATCAGCTCGGGGCGGAGCTTGTCCGCATCGCGAAAGAACAATTGGGAGATGGCACGCGCGATTTCGCCGCGGCGGCGCGGATCGCCGCGCTTGACGATATCGTCCAGTCCAGGAATGAGCGACGTGGCAACGGTCATGAAAACGCAACTCGAACGGGGCACGCCGCGGGTGCGCCCTTGGTCCAAGCCGCCCCACGATCGGGAATCTAGGCCTGCTTGATGAAGGAAGCGTTGCGCAGGGGTCCGCGGACGGGCGCAAAAAGCCCCGTTCCCGCTGCAATGGGCCTTGTCCGCGGGATGGGAAAGCGCTATATCAGCGCCGATTCATCTTCTCATACGATCCGCGTAGTGAGAGTGGGCCCGCAAGGACCCGCTCTTTTTTGTTACCTGAACGCGGCTCGGCGGGAGATGCGCCCGACGCGTCGTCGGGAAAGTTCCGAAGCGGGCTTTGACATCGTAACCAAGCCTTAACCCAAGCCTTAACCCAAGCCTTAACCAACGAGCGTTCTGACCCTGGACATGACCGAGCCGAACCCTGGTTCCACGGATGCCGAATTGCTGGCCGAGCCGCGGCTCGTGGTCGAGCCCGGCGTCGCGGCGCGGGTGTCCGCGGTGGCTGGTCCCGTGCTGCAGGGCATGGGCTACCGCCTGGTCCGGATCCGCATTTCCGGGGAAGCCGGCTGCACCGTGCAGATCATGGCCGAGCGGCCGGACGGCTCGATGCAGATCGAGGATTGCGAGGCGATCTCGCGGGCCCTGTCGCCGGTGCTCGACGTCGCCGATCCCATCGACCGCGCCTATCGCCTCGAGATCTCCTCGCCAGGCATCGACCGCCCGCTGGTGCGCCGCTCCGATTTCGAGCGCTATGCCGGGCATCTGGTGAAGATCGAGATGGCGGTCGCGCATGAGGGGCGCAAGCGCTTCCGCGGCACGCTCGGCGCGGTCGAGGGCGACAGCGTGCATCTGCATCGCGACGATACCAAGGCCGGCGACGATGCCGACGTTCTCCTGACCATGGAAGATATCGGCGAGGCACGCCTGGTGCTGACTGATGAGCTGATCGCGGAATCCATGCGCCGCGGCAAGGCCGAGGAGCGCAAGATGCGCAGGGATCTCGGACTGGAGCCGCCGGCTGCGCCGCACGCGGAGATCAGTGCGAAGATCACCAAGAACACCAAGCCGAAGAAGAAGCCGGCCCCGACCAACACGAAGAAACATCGCCTTGCCGCCGAACGCGCGCGGCGCGGCGAGATCGAGCCTGACCAAGGAGACTAGCCATGGCAGTCAGCGCCAACCGACTTGAATTGCTTCAGATCGCCGACGCCGTCGCACGCGAAAAGTCGATCGACCGCGGTATCGTCATCGCGGCGATGGAGGACGCCATCGCCAAGGCGGCGCGGGCACGTTACGGCAGCGAGACCGACGTTCATGCCGAGATCGACCCGAAGAAGGGCGAGCTGCGGCTGTCGCGCCACATGCTGGTGGTCGACAAGGTCGAGAATCACTCCAACCAGATCTCGCTGGTGGACGCACAGCGCGCCAATCCCGGCGCCCAGGTCGGCGACACCATCGCCGACACCCTGCCGCCGCTGGAATATGGCCGCATCGCCGCGCAATCGGCCAAGCAGGTGATCGTGCAGAAGGTGCGCGAGGCCGAGCGCGACCGGCAGTACCAGGAATTCAAGGACCGCATCGGCGACATCGTCAACGGCGTCGTCAAGCGCGTCGAATACGGCAGCGTGATCGTCGATCTCGGCCGCGGCGAAGCCATCATCCGCCGCGACGAGATGCTGCCGCGCGAGGTGTTCCGCAACGGCGACCGCGTCCGTGCCTACATCTTCGACGTCCGCCGCGAGACCAGAGGCCCGCAGATCTTCCTCTCCCGCACCCATCCGCAGTTCATGGCGAAGCTGTTCGCGCAGGAAGTGCCGGAGATCTATGACGGCATCGTCGAGATCAAGGCGGTGGCCCGCGATCCGGGCTCGCGCGCGAAAATCGGCGTGATTTCCCGCGATTCCTCGGTCGATCCGGTCGGCGCCTGCGTCGGCATGCGCGGCTCGCGCGTGCAGGCCGTGGTCAACGAGCTGCAGGGGGAGAAGATCGACATCATTCCCTGGTCGCCCGACATCGCGACCTTCGTGGTCAACGCGCTGGCGCCGGCGGAAGTCTCCAAGGTCGTGATCGACGAGGACCGCGAGCGCATCGAGGTCGTGGTGCCCGACACCAACAACCAGCTCTCGCTGGCGATCGGCCGCCGCGGCCAGAACGTGCGCCTGGCTTCGCAGCTCACCGGCTGGGACATCGACATCCTGACCGAGCAGGAGGAATCGGAACGCCGCCAGGCCGACTTCGAGAACTCGACCCGCGTCTTCATGGAATCGCTCAACGTCGACGAGGTGGTCGGCCAGCTGCTGGCGTCCGAGGGCTTCACCTCGGTCGAGGAGCTCGCGATGGTGGACGTCAAGGAGCTCGCCGGCATCGAGGGCTTCGACGAGGAGACCGCGCAGGAGTTGCAGAACCGCGCCCGCGAATATCTGGAGCAGCAGGAAGCCGAGCTCGAGGCGCGGCGCAAGGAGCTCGGCGTCGAGGACGCGCTCAAGGACGTGCCCGGCGTGACCTCGAAGATGCTGGTGAAGTTCGGCGAGAACGACATCAAGAGCGTCGAGGACCTCGCCGGCTGCGCCACAGACGATCTGGTCGGCTGGACCGAGCGCAAGGAAGGCAGCGAGCCGACCAAGCACGCCGGTGCGCTCGACGGCATCGACATCTCCCGTGACGACGCCGAAGCGATGATCATGCAGGCCCGCGTCAAGGCCGGCTGGATCACCGAGGCCGATCTCGCCAAGCCCACTGAGGAGGCCGAGGCGGCCGAAGATCAACCTGCTTGATGCGTGTTCAGCAAAAGTGGAGACCGGTTTTGCGTAAAGAACACGCGACTTAGAAGGTAAAGGAGAATGTTGCCCGGATGCTTGCAGATTCCGACCTCGAACTTGACCATGGGCCGCGGACCGAAAGGTCCGCGACCATGCGCATGTGCGCGGTCAGCCGCGAGGTCCGGCCGATCGACGAGCTGATCCGCTTCGTCGCATCGCCTGACGGACAAATAGTTCCCGATCTCAAGCGCAAGCTGCCCGGACGCGGGATGTGGCTCACCGCCTCCCGCAAGATGGTTGCGGAAGCGGTACGGCGTCACCAATTTAGCAAGGCCTTCAAGCGCGAGCTGCGCATCCCTCAGACGCTTCCCACCGACATCGAGGCGCTCCTGGTCCGGAGCGTGACCGAAGCCCTTGGGATCGCCGCCAAGGCGGGCCAGGTTGTGGCCGGCTTCGGCAAGGTCGAGAGCGCGCTTCGGGAAGGAACGGTCGAGGTCCTGATCCATGCCAGCGACGGGGCCGCGGACGGAATCCGCAAATTGGACATGCTGGCGCGTCAGAATGCCGGGAATCGCGGTGCTAAGGCGCAGATTCCCGTCGTCACCGCTCTGAAATCGGTAGAATTGGATTTGGCACTGACCCGGTCAAATGTGATACATGCTGCCCTGCTCGCGGGCCCGGCGAGCAAGTCATTCCTGTCACGTAGCCAGATCCTGGTCCGATACCGGATGGCGGACGACGACAAGACTGCCGAAAAACCCGGCCAGGATTTCTGAGAGACAACGACGACCCAATTGGATGGTGCGGCAACGCACAACACTGATAAATCAGGATTAGGACTGCTGAATGGTTGATACCAAGACCCCTGGCGACAAGAAGCTGAGCGTTCCGAGCAAGACGCTATCGCTCAAGCCGCGCGTCGAAACGGGCACCGTGCGCCAGAGCTTCAGCCATGGCCGCAGCAAGCAGGTCGTGGTCGAGAAGCGCGGCAAGCGCCGCATTGGCGACGGACCTGAGCCGCATGCGCCCGAGGTGACGGCCAAGCCCGCGCCGGCCGCACCCGCCGCGCCGCCGCGTCCGGCCCCGCCACCGCCGCGCAACGCCGGTTCCGGCGTGGTGCTTCGTACCCTCACTGAGGACGAGCGTTCGGCCCGTGCCAGCGCGCTCGCCGATGCCAAGCTGCGCGAGGTCGAGGAACGCCGCCAGGCCGAGGAAGAGGCCCAGCGCCGCGCCGCCCGTGAGGCCGCCGAGCGCGCCGAGCGCGAAGCCGCCGAATCCCGCCGCAAGGCCGAGGAAGAGCGCCACCGTCACGAGGACGAAGCCAAGCGCAAGGCCGAAACCGAGGCCAAGAAGCGTTTTGGCGAAGGCGAGCAGCCGGCCGTCGCGCGTCCCGCGGCACCGGCCGCTTCCGCTCCGCGCCCAGGCGCGCCCGCGTCCCGGCCTGGAACCACCACCACGGCACGTCCAGGCACCACGACGGCGCGTCCTGCAACCACGACCGCGCAGCGTCCGGGTGGACCGGCCGGCCGCGGCCCCGCCGTTGCGGCCGAGCCCGACGACGACGAGGCGCCGCGCCAGATCCGCCGCGGTCCCGGCGGCGCCGCGCGTCCCGTGGTAGCCCCCAAGCCCACCCACAAGCCCGGCCCGCAGAAGGAGCGCGGCCGGCTGACCGTCGTCACCGCGCTCAATGCCGACGAGGTGCGCGAGCGCTCGATCGCCTCGTTCCGCCGCCGCACCCAGCGCCTGAAGGGTCACGCCTCGAACGAGCCGAAGGAAAAGCTCATCCGCGAAGTGATCATCCCGGAGGCGATCACCATCCAGGAGCTCGCCAACCGCATGTCCGAGCGCGCGGTCGACGTCATCCGCATGCTGATGAAGCAGGGCGCGATGCACAAGATCACCGACGTGATCGACGCCGACACCGCGCAGCTGATCGCCGAAGAGCTCGGCCACAGCGTCAAGCGCGTTGCCGCGTCTGACGTTGAAGAAGGTCTGTTCGACGCTACCGACGATTCGACCGACACCGAGACCCGTTCGCCCGTGGTGACCGTCATGGGTCACGTCGACCACGGCAAGACCTCGCTGCTCGACGCGCTCCGTCACGCCAACGTGGTCTCCGGCGAAGCCGGCGGCATCACCCAGCACATCGGCGCCTATCAGGTGACATCGCCTGAAACCGGCAAGAAGATCACCTTCATCGATACGCCCGGCCACGCCGCGTTCACCGCAATGCGCGCCCGCGGCGCCAAGGTCACCGACATCGTCGTGCTGGTGGTCGCGGCCGACGACGGCGTGATGCCGCAGACGGTCGAAGCCATCAACCACGCCAAGGCGGCAGGCGTGCCGATCATCGTTGCCATCAACAAGATCGACAAGCCCGACGCCAAGCCCGAGCGCGTGCGCACCGAGCTGCTCCAGCACGAGGTGCAGGTGGAATCCTTCGGCGGCGAAGTCGTCGACGTCGAGGTGTCCGCCAAGAACAAGACCAATCTCGACAAGCTGCTCGAGATGATCGCGCTGCAGGCCGAAATCCTCGACCTGAAGACCAATTCGGAGCGTCCGGCCGAAGGCACCGTGATCGAGGCCAAGCTCGATCGCGGCCGCGGCCCGGTCGCGACCGTGCTGGTGCAGCGCGGCACGCTTCGCGTCGGCGACATCATCGTCGCCGGTGCCGAAATGGGCCGCGTCCGCGCGCTGATCTCCGATCAGGGCGAGACCGTGCAGGAGGCCGGCCCCTCGGTGCCGGTCGAGGTGCTCGGCTTCAACGGCCCGCCGGAGGCCGGCGATCGTCTCGCGGTGGTCGAGAACGAAGCCCGCGCCCGCCAGGTCACCAGCTACCGCGCGCACCAGAAGCGCGAGAACGCGGCAGCCTCGATCTCCGGCATGCGCGGCTCGCTCGAGCAGATGATGTCGCAATTGAAGACGGCGGGCCGCAAGGAATTCCCGCTGATCATCAAGGCCGACGTGCAGGGCTCGCTGGAAGCCATCCTCGGCTCGCTGGAGAAGCTCGGCACCGACGAGGTCGCAGCCCGCATCCTGCATGCCGGCGTCGGCGGCATCTCGGAATCCGACGTGACGCTGGCCGAAGGCTTCAACGCCGCGATCATCGGCTTCTCGGTTCGCGCCAACAAGGAGGCCGCTGCGGCCGCCAAGCGCAACGGCATCGAGATCCGCTACTACAACATCATCTACGATCTCGTGGACGACGTGAAGAAGGCGATGAGCGGCCTGCTCGCGCCGACCTTGCGCGAAACCATGCTCGGCAATGCCGCCATCCTGGAGATCTTCAACATCTCCAAGGTCGGCAAGGTCGCCGGCTGCCGCGTCACCGACGGCACCGTGGAACGCGGCGCCAATGTGCGCCTGATCCGCGACAACGTCGTCGTGCACGAAGGCAAGCTGTCGACGCTGAAGCGCTTCAAGGACGAAGTGAAGGAAGTCCAGTCCGGCCAGGAATGCGGCATGGCCTTCGAGAACTATCACGACATGCGTGCCGGTGACGTGATCGAGTGTTATCGCGTGGAGACGATCCAGCGCTCCCTGTAAGTCCAAATCTTACCGAAGCGTTCGGATCTTTTTGAACTGAGATTGCGGGAGTGCGATGGCCGGATTTTTCCGGCCATCCACACCTCTTCGTTCCAACAGGACAAATGACAATGCCCCGTGTCGAAAGGTACGGGCATGACGAGGTGATTTCCAGAAAATGCCACGGCACCATCAGAAGAAGAGTTCCGCGCCCGGCGGCTCGCAGCGTCAGCTGCGCGTCGGCGAGCAGGTTCGCCACGCGATGGCCGATATTCTGGCGCAAGGCAATGTGCATGATGCCGACCTCGAAGGTCACATCATCACCGTGCCGGAGGTGCGGATGTCGCCCGACCTGAAGCTCGCGACGGTCTACGTGATGCCGCTCGGTGGCCGCGACACCGAGATCGTCATCGCTGCGCTCGAGCGCAACAAGAAGTTCTTGCGCGGCGAGGTCGCACGGCGCGTTAACCTGAAATTTGCACCTGACATTCGCTTCCGCGTCGACGAACGATTCGACGAAGCGGAACGGATCGAGAAGCTTTTGCGAACGCCTGCGGTGCAGAAGGATTTGGAACAGGATCCGGATTCGGATCGGGAAGAAGAGCAATGACCATGGACCCGGCTCACGGCACGATCGGCGGCAACGACACCGATCAGCGCGACGCGCAGACCAACGATTTCGCGGAGATGGGCGGCAATTCGCAGCCGCATCAGGAGCCGCGCCGCGTCAACAACGATCCGCGCGCCAAGCAGCAGAAGGGCAACCAGGTCCGCCGCGACCGCCGCGACGTCCATGGCTGGGTCGTGCTCGACAAGCCGATCGGCATGACCTCGACCCAGGCCGTCGCCGTGCTCAAGCGCCTGTTCAGCGCCAAGCGCGCCGGACACGCCGGCACGCTCGATCCGCTCGCTTCCGGGGGCTTGCCGATCGCGTTCGGGGAAGCGACCAAGACCGTCCCGTTCGTGATGGACGGCCGCAAGCGCTACCGCTTCACGGTCTGCTGGGGCGAGGAGCGCGACACCGACGACATCGAGGGCCGGGTGACCACGACCTCGGACCGGCGCCCGAGCCGGGAGGCCATCCTGGCCCTGCTGCCCCGTTTCACCGGGGTGATCGAGCAGATCCCGCCGCGCTATTCGGCGATCAAGGTCCAGGGCGAGCGCGCCTATGATCTCGCCCGCGACGGGGAAATCGTGGAACTGGCGCCTCGCCCGGTCGAGATTCACCATTTAACCCTTGTCGATCAACCAGATAACGACCGGGCCGTGTTCGAGGCCGAGTGCGGCAAGGGCACCTATGTCCGGGCGCTGGCCCGCGACATGGGCCGGATTCTCGGCACTTACGGCCATATCTGCGCGCTGAGGCGGACTTTGGTCGGCCCATTTGGCGAAAACGACATGATTCCGCTGGATCAGCTGGAGGCTTTGTGCGATAGAGCCGCGTCCGGCGAGGGCAGCCTCGCCGACGCGCTTTTGCCCGTTGAGACCGCGCTGGACGACATCCCGGCACTGGCCGTCACTCGGGCTGATGCGGCAAGGCTCCATCGGGGCCAGGCCGTTTTGTTGCGCGGACGGGATGCGCCCACTTGTAGCGGCACAGTCTATGTCACGGTGGCAGGCCGTCTTTTGGCGCTTGCCGAAGTTGGCAATGGCGAAATCATCCCCAAGCGTGTGTTCAACCTGACCGGCCTGACTGCCAGCCCCGGTCGCAACGAGAGAAATTGACGATGTCGATTGCCGCAGAACGCAAAGCGGAAGTCATCAAGACGAATGCCACCAAGGCCGGCGACACCGGCTCGCCCGAGGTTCAGGTCGCGATCCTGTCGGAACGCATCAACAACCTCACCAACCATTTCAAGACCCACGTGAAGGACAACCATTCGCGTCGCGGGCTCTTGAAGCTGGTCTCGACCCGCCGCTCGCTCCTCGACTATCTCAAGAAGAAGGACGAGGCGCGGTACAAGGCGCTGCTCGAGAAGCACAATATTCGTCGTTAAGAGTTCCTGCGCGCGCCACCGGCGCGCGTTTTCGCGCGTGGTTTCGAACGAAAGCGCTTGTTTTAAGCTTTTTGATCGAGGTTGCGTGCACGTCGGATGCAAGTCGTTGGCGGCTGGCATCCGGGCACGAAGGGCGAGGACCGCGGTTCGGTGTTCGCATTCGTGCCGACTGACAGTCCAGCAGCAATCCGGCGGCTGGGCACAACGGGCAAGGCGCCCGTATGACCCGAAAGGATGGACGCCATCCGACATCCAAAAACCATGGCAGGATCGCAGGACGCTGATCATCCGCTCCGATCAGCGTCCCGCAATCTTGCGCATGGTTTTTGTTTTTGGAAGCGTCCGTTCTTTCGAGAACCCATGAAAGAAGACCTCTATGTTCAATAAGCATTCAGTCGAGATCGACTGGGGCGGACGCCCACTCAAGCTCGAAACCGGCAAGATCGCCCGCCAGGCCGACGGCGCCGTCGTCGCCACCTATGGCGAGACCGTGGTGCTGGCCACCGTCGTCGCTGCGAAGGCGCCGCGCGAAGGCGTCGACTTCTTGCCGCTGACCGTCGATTACCAGGAAAAGGCCTACGCTGCGGGCCGCATTCCCGGCGGCTATTTCAAGCGCGAAGGCCGTCCGACCGAGAAGGAGACGCTGGTCTCCCGCCTGATCGACCGTCCGATCCGCCCCTTGTTCGTCGACGGCTGGCGCAACGAGACCCAGGTGATCGTCACCGTGCTCTCGCATGACATGGAGAACGACCCCGACATCGTCGCGCTGGTGGCCGCGTCCGCTGCGCTGACCCTGTCCGGCGCGCCGTTCAAGGGCCCGATCGGCGCGGCCCGCGTCGGCTTTGCCAATGACGAATTCATCCTCAATCCGACGCTCGACGAGATGGTCGACACCCAGCTCGACCTCGTCGTCGCCGGCACCGCCGACGCCGTGCTGATGGTCGAATCGGAAGCCAAGGAGCTCAACGAAGACATCATGCTCGGCGCCGTGATGTTCGGTCACCGCCACTTCCAGCCGGTCATCAACGCGATCATCGAGCTCGCCGAGAAGGCCGCCAAGGAGCCGCGCGAAGTCACCGTCATCGACAATTCGGCGCTCGAGAAGGAAATGCTCGGCCTGGTCGAGCAGGAGCTGCGCGCCGCCTACGCCATTCCGGTCAAGCAGGATCGCTACGCCGCGGTCGGCAAGGTCAAGGAAAAGGTGATGGCTCACTACTTCCCCGAAGGGCAGGAGCCGAAATACGACAAGCTGCGCGTCGCCGGCGTGTTCAAGGAGCTGGAAGCCAAGATCGTTCGCTGGAACATCCTCGACACCGGCAAGCGCATCGACGGCCGCGACAGCAAGACGGTGCGCAACATCGTCGCCGAGGTCGGCGTGCTGCCCCGCGCCCACGGTTCGGCGCTGTTCACCCGCGGCGAGACCCAGGCGATGGTCGTGACCACGCTCGGCACCGGCGAGGACGAGCAGTACATCGACGCGCTGTCCGGGACGTACAAGGAAACGTTCCTGCTGCACTACAACTTCCCGCCCTATTCGGTCGGCGAGACCGGCCGCCTCGGCGGCACCAAGCGCCGCGAGATCGGCCACGGCAAGCTCGCCTGGCGCGCGATCCGTCCGGTGCTGCCGCCGCACCACGAGTTCCCCTACACCACCCGCGTGGTGTCGGAGATCACCGAGTCGAACGGCTCGTCGTCGATGGCTTCGGTCTGCGGCGCCTCGCTGGCGCTGATGGATGCGGGCGTGCCGCTGAAGCGGCCGACCGCGGGCATCGCGATGGGCCTGATCCTCGAGGACAAGCGCTTTGCGGTTCTCTCGGACATCCTCGGCGACGAGGACCATCTCGGCGACATGGACTTCAAGGTCGCCGGCACGGAAGCGGGCATCACCTCGCTCCAGATGGACATCAAGATCGAGGGCATCACCGAAGAGATCATGAAGGTGGCGCTGGCTCAGGCCAAGGACGGTCGCATCCACATCCTCGGCGAGATGTCCAAGGCCCTCACCGCCGCCCGCGCCGAGCTCGGCGAATACGCACCGCGCATCGAGACCTTCAAGATCGCCACCGACAAGATCCGCGAAGTGATCGGCACCGGCGGCAAGGTGATCCGCGAGATCGTCGAGAAGACCGGCGCCAAGGTCAACATCGAGGACGACGGCACCGTGAAGGTCGCCTCCTCTGACGGCGAGGCGATGAAGGCCGCGATCAAGTGGATCAAGTCGATCGCGTCCGATCCGGAAGTCGGCCAGATCTATGACGGCACCGTCGTCAAGGTGATGGAGTTCGGCGCCTTCGTGAACTTCTTCGGCTCCAAGGACGGCCTCGTCCACATCAGCCAGCTCGCGTCGAGCCGCGTGCAGAAGACCTCCGACGTCGTCAAGGAAGGCGACAAGGTCAAGGTCAAGCTGCTCGGCTTCGACGATCGCGGCAAGACGCGCCTTTCGATGAAGGTGGTCGACCAGACCACCGGCGAAGACCTCGAAGGCAAGGACAAGGGCGGCGAGGGCGAGAAGGCCCCGCGCGAAGCCGCCGGCGAGTAAGGCCTCGCGACAGTCCGGAAACGCCAAGGGCGGCCGAAAGGCCGCCCTTTTTCTTTGCCGTGCCGCCTGCATCATGGGGGCCATGCGCGCTTCCGCCGCAGCGTCGGATTGACCGCGATCGAAACCCGGAATGGTTGGTGTTGCGTAACTATAGGACCGCCGTGCGCTTCATCAGCGGATCGTCCCAAGACAGGAGAACCAAATGACGTCCATATCCCGGCGCCGCCTCATGTTCACTGCGACCGGCCTCATCGCGGCTGCCGCTGCCCCGCGCTTGGCGTTCGCGCAAGCCGCCATGGCGCCCACAGGGCCGTTCAAGCTCGATCCACTGGCCTATCCGACGAACGCGTTGGAACCGCATATCGATGCCAAGACGATGGAGATTCATCACGGGCGCCATCATCAGGCGTTCATCACCAACCTGAACAATTTCGCCAAGGACAATCCGCAGATCGCCGAGAAACCACTCGCCGACGTGCTTGGCAACCTCGGCACGGTGCCGGAAGCGATCCGCACCGGCGTTCGCAACAGCATGGGTGGCCACGCCAACCACACGATGTTCTGGCGGATCATGGGACCGAACGGAGGCAAACCGGAAGGCGCCCTGCTCGCTGCAATCGACAGCGACCTCGGAGGCATGGAAAAGTTTCAGGCCGACTTCAACGCTGCCGGCGGGCGCGTGTTCGGCTCGGGCTGGGTGTTCGTGACCGTCAGCAAGGACGGCAAGCTCGCGATCGAGACAAGGCCCAATCAGGACAATCCGATGATGGACGGCAAGCGGGCGCTGCTCGGCAACGACGTCTGGGAGCACGCCTATTATCTGAACTACCAGAACCGCCGCGCCGATTATCTCAAGGCATGGTGGAACACGGTGAATTGGAAGGTCGTCGGCGAGCGCTACGCTGCCGCGAAGGCCGGCACACTCGACGTGTGAGGACGATCGGAGACCATAAAAAGGGCGGCCTCTCGGCCGCCCTTTGATCTATCGCTTGATGATCGGGATCACGCCACGATGTCGTAGCGGTCGAGGTTCATCACCTTGGTCCAGGCCTTGGCGAAGTCCTTGACGAACTTCTCTTTCGAGTCCGAGGTGGCATAGACCTCTGCGAAGGCGCGAAGCTGCGAGTGCGAGCCGAAGATCAGATCGACGCGCGTTGCGGTCCACTTGACGGTGTTGGTCTTGCGGTCGCGGCCTTCGTAGACGCCGTCGGCACCGGGCGGTGCCCATTGCGTGCTCATGTCGAGCAGGTTGACGAAATAGTCGTTGGTCAGCGCACCCACCTTCGAGGTGAAGACGCCGTTCTTCGAACCGTTCGCATTCGCGCCGAGCACACGCAAGCCACCGACCAGCACCGTCATCTCCGGACCGGTCAACCTCAGCAGCTGGGCGCGGTCGACGAGGGCCTCTTCCGGCTGCATGAACTGATGCCGCTTGCCGATGTAGTTGCGGAAACCATCGGCGCGCGGCTCCAGCGGCGCGAAGGAGGCCGCGTCGGTCTGCTCCTGCGAGGCGTCCATGCGGCCCGGCGTGAAGCCGACCTTGACCTCGACGCCGGCATCCTTGGCGGCCTTCTCGACCGCTGCGGTGCCGCCGAGCACGATGAGGTCGGCGAGCGAGACCTTCTTCGCGCCGGACGACGCGTTGAAGTCCTTCTGGATCGCTTCGAGCTTGCCGAGCACCTTCGCGAGCTGGGCCGGGTCGTTCACCTCCCAATCCTTCTGCGGAGCAAGGCGGATGCGCGCGCCGTTGGCGCCGCCGCGCTTGTCCGAGCCGCGGAACGTCGAGGCCGACGCCCAGGCCGTCGAGACCAGCTCGGGCACCGTCAGGCCCGAGGCCAGGATCTTGGTCTTCAACGAAGCGATGTCCTGATCGCTGACCAGCTCGTGGTTCACGGCCGGAATCGGATCCTGCCAGATCAGCGTCTCCTTCGGCACCAGCGGACCGAGATAACGCTGGATCGGCCCCATGTCGCGATGGGTGAGCTTGAACCAGGCACGGGCAAAAGCGTCGGCGAATTGATCGGGGTGCTCCAGGAAGCGGCGCGAGATCTTCTCGTAGATCGGATCGAAGCGCAACGACAGGTCGGTCGTCAGCATCGTCGGCCGATGCTTCTTCGACTTGTCGAAGGCATCGGGGATGATCGCGTCGGCACCCTTGGCGGTCCACTGGTTCGCACCGCCCGGGCTCTTGGTCAGCTCCCATTCGAAGTTGAACAGGTTCTCGAAGAAGTTGTTGCTCCACTTCGTCGGCGTCTTCGTCCACGTCACCTCGAGACCGCTGGTGATTGCATCACCCGAGTGACCCGTGGCGTGCTTGCTCTTCCAGCCGAGACCCTGATCTTCCAGCGCGCCCGCTTCCGGCTCGGGACCGACCAGCGAGGGATCGCCCGCGCCATGGGTCTTGCCGAAGCTGTGGCCGCCGGCGATCAGCGCGACGGTCTCTTCGTCGTTCATCGCCATGCGGGCGAAGGTCTCGCGGATGTCCTTGGCGGCGGCGACCGGATCCGGCTTGCCGTTCGGACCTTCCGGATTGACGTAGATGAGGCCCATCTGCACGGCGCCGAGCGGCTCGGCCAGCTGGCGCTCACCGCTGTAGCGCTCATCGCCGAGCCAGGTGCCTTCGGGGCCCCAATAGAGCTCTTCCGGCTCCCAGACGTCGACGCGACCGCCCGCGAAACCGAAGGTCTTGAAGCCCATCGAATCCAGCGCGACGTTGCCGGCGAGCACCATCAGGTCGGCCCAGGAAATCTTCTGGCCGTATTTCTGCTTGATCGGCCAGAGCAGCCGGCGCGCCTTGTCGAGGTTGGCGTTGTCGGGCCAGCTGTTGAGCGGGGCGAAACGCTGCTGACCGGCGCCGGCGCCGCCGCGGCCGTCGGTGGTGCGATAGGTGCCGGCGCTGTGCCAGGCCATGCGGATCATGAGGCCGCCATAGTGGCCGAAATCGGCAGGCCACCATTCCTGCGAATCCGTCATCAACGCGGTCAGGTCCTTGATGACCGCGTTCAGGTCGAGCGACTTGAACTCCTTGGCGTAATCGAAGTCCTTGTCCATCGGATCGGACTTGTCCGAATTCTTGTGCAGCACCTCGATGTTGAGCTGCGTCGGCCACCAATCGCGGTTTGTGCGCGTGGGTTTTCCGCCCGAAAACGGGCACTTCGAAGTGTCGTCCATGAATACCTCCTCTGGCGGCGTCGAACTCGCGCCCTTGACCAGGTAGAACCACTCTAAGCGCCGCGTCCTATCAGGGGAAGTTGACTTTAATGATCGCTGCGATAGGATTTTCTGATGATCAACCTGACGCTGCGCCAGCTCCGGTATTTCGATGCGCTGGCGCGCCACGGCCATTTCGGCCGTGCGGCCGAATCCTGCTCGATCTCGCAGCCGGCCCTGTCGATGCAGATCAAGGAGCTGGAGGAGGCGCTGGGCGGCCTGCTGCTGGAACGTAGCGCACGGCAGGTCGCGCTGACCCGGTTCGGCGAGGAGCTGGCGCAACGGGTCCGGGACATCCTGCGCTCGGTCGACGAGCTCGGCGATTTCGCGCGCGCTTCGCAGGACCGCTTCGCCGGCCGCCTGCGCATCGGCATGATCCCGACCATCGCACCTTACCTGCTGCCCAAGATCACCAAGAACCTCACGCGCATGCATCCGGAGCTCGACATCCGCGTGCGCGAGACCATGACGCCGCGGCTGATCCAGGAACTGGTGGAGGGACGGCTCGACACCGCCATCGTGGCGCTGCCGGTGTCGGAGCCCTCGCTCACCGAGGTCGCGCTGTTCGAGGAGAAATTCCTGCTGGTGCGGCCGGGCGCCGATGAAGGCACACCGGTGCCGTCACGCGAGATGATGCGCGAGATGCGGCTTCTCCTGCTCGAGGAGGGGCATTGCTTCCGCGACCAGGCCCTCTCCTTCTGCAACTTGCAGGCCGCGCCGCCGCGCGAGATGCTGGATGCGAACTCGCTGTCGACGCTGGTGCAGATGGTCAGCGCCGGCATCGGCGTCACCCTGATCCCGGAGATGGCAGTACCGGTGGAGACGCGCTCCGCCTCAGTCTCGCTGGCGCGCTTCCGCGACCCCGAGCCATCGCGCACCATCGGCATGGTCTGGCGCAAGACCAGCCCGCTGGCGCGGCAGCTGCTGCAGATTTCCGAGGTGGTGTGCCTGTCGGCCGGCAAGGTGCGCGCGCGGCAATCTCTGCGCAGCCAGAAGGCTTGACCGGCGGATGTCGCATCCGATCATCCGCCCCGCCCGCGCGGATGAATACGACGAGATCGGCCGGGTCTGGATGGAGAGCTGGGTCTCGACCGGGCTCGCCGAAGCCAGCGACTTTCTGCTGGCGAACTTGCGTGCGCGTATCAGGCGCGAGATCGAGAACGGCTGGAGCCTGTTCGTCGCCGACGATCGCGGCACGATCGCCGCGATGCTGGCGCTGCATCTGCCGAAGCTCTATCTCGACATGCTGTTCGTCGCACCCGCCCATCAGGGCCAATCGATCGGCCGGCAATTGCTCGCCTTCACACGCACGCAAATGCCCGACGAGATGTATCTGCGCTGCGTCCGCGAGAACGAGAAGGCCTGGCGCTGGTACGAGCGCGAAGGCTTTGTGCTCGAGAAGGAAGAGATCGAGCCGTCGAACGGGTTCGTGATGAAGTGTTATCGGTGGAAGCGGCAACGGCCCGGATAGACGCCGTTTCCACGCTGCAGCTTGCGGTTGTCACGATCCCACCCTAGTGTGACGTGTCCGATAACCTCAACCGTCGCTGCCCCGGAATCCATGGTTCGAATTGCTGTCTCGCTGATCGCGCTCCTGTCCCTACTGCCTCCCGCCGCCGCGCAAGCTCCGCCCGCACCCACCGCGCCTCCTGCTCAGACTGCAACGCCGGCAAAGCCGGCGACCAAGAAAGCAGCAAAGCCGAAAGCACAGCCAGCCCAACCCGCGGAGCAGGCGGCCGCCGGTCCCTGCGGCATCGGCGTGATCGCGGCGACGCAGGATTCTTTCATCGTTGAAAAGATCGGCCTCACGGTGTTTGGCAACGAATATGCGGAAGTGCCGGTTTCCTGGGGCCTGGACGATCTCGTTTTCGCACGCGTGCGTGCGGCTGCCGGCGCCACGCCGCTCCGGCGCATCACCTATCCCAAAGGCACGTTCGACGCCTATTATCACCCGAAGCCCAGCCTGTTTCGCAACGAGCGCGAAGAGCTGACGAACCTGATCCGTCAGATCGCGGGCAATGCTGGCTGCGAACGATATGTCGTCGTCACGCGCGGCGAGGGCATGCTGCCTGGGACCAACCTGCCACTCAGGGGACTCGGCATTCTCAATCGCGGTATCGGCGTCATCAGCCATTCGTTTCTTTACGTCTATCTCGGTGTCACCGTGTTCGACGGCCAGAGCTTCGAAATCAGGAAGGAGCCTGGCGTGACATTGGAAGCCGTCGTGAAGCGTATGACCGACAGCTTTGGGCTGGACGAACATCTGCGCAAAGTGGACAATTCCGTGTTTCCAGCCGCGGCGACCGACACCGCCAGCAACACGACCCTGCGCGACAATATGCGCGATTTCCTGACGGAGCGGCTGGACAAGACCTTGCCGCCTTATTTCGCACCGTGACGGTGCGACGATGAAATTGCTAGCTGCCGCATTGGTCTCATATGCCCTGCTGTCGCCGGCGGGTGGGCAAGTTCAGCCTCCACCAAAGCTGGAGGTAGCGAAGCCTGCCATAAGGAAACCTGCAACGGTCGCCCCGACCAAGCCTGCCGAAAGTGGCCCGTGCCAAATCGGTGTGATTCCGATCGCCGGCGACCTCTTCATGGTCGAGAAGTTCGGTCCCCTGAAGTTTCTCGACAAGTACACGCGCACTTCGGTCGCGGCGTGGGCGCTCGACGACCTCGTCGTCTCCCGCGTTCGTGCCGCCGCACCCGGCATTGCCGTCCGCAGGATCCCCTTCACCCTCGAGGAACTCAGGTCCGGGGGCCGACAGAAGCAGAATCCATGGTTCTATCGCGCCGAAGCCGACGTGAAGGGCTTTGTTCAATTTCTAGCGCCAAAGATCCGCTGTGATCGTTACCTCGTCGTCCACCGGCACGGCGGAACGCAGCGCGAATACGGCATCGGCATCTCGCAATATCCCTATGGCGGGCCCGTGCATCTCTTCGCCATGATGCTCATCCGGATCTATGACGGCCGGACTTTCGAGCTCGTCAAGGAGGCACCGGCCTTAATGACCGAGGACACCTATATCGAGCGGATGACGCACAATTTTCTCGGCGGCCCCTCGATGCAGCTGGATCCTGCGATGTTTCCGGAAAAGCCTGCGGAAGTTGTCAACAATACTGTGCTGCGCGACGGTGTGCGGACGATGCTGATCAAGAGCCTCGACAAGACGCTTCCGACTCTGTTGCAACGTCCGACGTCGCCTTCGTCGCGTTGACCAAGATATCGCTCGTCGAACGACCCATCCCTCTAGACGTAGTGCGTTGCGAATGCGCCGCAAACGCGCCATGAATTGCGCGCCGTTCGCCTCCTGCCGATGGAAGGTTCCTCATCATGATCAAGCTCTATTGGTCGCCCCGCTCGCGCTCGTTCACGACGCTCTGGCTGATGGAAGAGAGCGGCCTGCCCTATGAGCGCGTGCTGACCGACATCTCGACCGGCGCGCAGAAGGCGCCGGACTATTTGAAGATCAACCCGATGGGAAAAGTGCCGGCGCTGACCGACGGCGAGGCCGCGCTCGGCGAAGCCGCGGCGATCTGCGCCTATATCGCCGACCGCTATCCAGAGACCAGGCTCGCGCCCGCCCTGACCGACCCGCGCCGCGCGCGCTATTTGCAATGGCTGTTCTTCTCGCCAGGCTGCATCGAGCCGGCCATCATCCAGATCTTCACCAAGATCGAGATCCCGACCTCGACCGCGGCCTGGGGCAGCGCCACGCAGGTGTTCGACGTGCTGGAGGCCGCGCTCGAAAAGGGCCCGTGGATTCTCGGCGAGGAGTTTTCCGCCGCCGACGTCGTGATCGGCTCGGGCCTGAATTTCGCGATACGCCTGTTCAAGATGGTGCCGTCCCGCCCCGCGTTTGACGCCTATCTCGCGCGCTGCACGGCGCGGCCGGCGTTTCAGCGCGCAGAGAAGATCGCGGCGGGATAGACAAGCTCAGGATTTGTAGGGTTGGCAAAGCGAAGCGTGCCCACCACTTTGCGTCGCGATCATTGAGAGATCGTGGGCACGGCGCGAAGGGCGCGCCTTTGCCCACCCTACAAGGGCACGAAGCTATTCCGATGCCTTCAAATCATCCGGCCGCGGCATCAGGATGGTATTGTAGCCGGAATCGACGTAATGGATCTCGCCGGTGACGCCGCCGGAGAGATCGGACAGCAGATACAACGCCGAGCCGCCGAGGTCGTCGAGCGTGACGCCGCGGCGGAGCGGCGCGTGCTTCTGCATGAAGCCGAACATCGCGCGGGCCTCGCCGATGCCGGAGCCGGCGAGGGTGCGGATGGGGCCGGCGGAGATCGCATTGACGCGGATGCCGCGCGGTCCGAAATCGGCGGCGAGATAGCGCACGGAGGCCTCCAGCGCCGCCTTGGCCACGCCCATGACGTTGTAGTTCGGCATCGCGCGCTCCGAAGCGCCGAAGGTCAGCGTGATCATGCTGCCGCCTTCGGTCATCAGCTCGGCGGCGCGCTTTGCGACCTCCGTGAACGAGAAGCAGGAGATCACCATGGTGCGCGAAAAGTTCTCGCGGCTGGTGTCGGCGTAACGGCCCTTCAGCTCGTTCTTGTCGGCGAAGCCGATGGCGTGGATCACGAAGTCGAGCCTGCCCCACTTTTCGCGGAGCACCGCGAAGGTGGCATCGACACTGGCGATGTCCTCGACGTCGCAAGGCAGCACCAGATCGACGCCGAGCTGCTCGGCCAGCGGCTTGACGCGCTTGCCGAGCGCCTCGCCCTGGAAGGTGAAGGCAAGCTCGGCGCCGTGGGCATGCAGCGTCCGCGCCATGCCCCAGGCGATGGAATGATCATTGGCGATGCCCATGATCAGACCGCGCTTGCCCTTCATCAAACCTTCCATTGCCCAATGGCTCCCATTATTCCGGGGTCATCGCCCGCCTTGTGCGCACTTGCGCACTGGGGCGGGCGATCCAGTATTCCAGAGACGTTCGTTATAAGTCGAGAAGCCGCGGCGTACTGGATGCCCCGCCCCCCGTGCGCAATTGCGCACTAGGCGGGGCATGACAGAGTGCTGGCCTCACGCATCCAGCCGGCTGAACACCAGGGTGGCGTTGGTGCCGCCGAAGCCGAAGGAGTTCGACAGCACGGTACCGATCCTGGCGTTGTCGATGCGCTTGCGCACGATCGGCATGTCGGCGAACACGGGGTCGAGCTCCTGGATGTGCGCGCTCTCGCAGATGAATCCGTTGTTCATCATCAGCAGCGAATAGATCGCTTCCTGCACGCCGGTGGCGCCGAGCGAGTGGCCGGTCAGCGCCTTGGTCGCCGAGATTGGCGGGCACTTCTCGCCGACGCCGAACACTTTGCGGATCGCCTCGATCTCCGGCGGGTCGCCGGCCGGGGTCGAGGTCGCGTGCGGGTTGATGTAGTCGACCTTGGTCTTCACCGTCGACATCGCCATGCGCATGCAGCGCTCGGCGCCTTCGCCCGACGGCGCCACCATGTCGTGGCCGTCCGAGGTCGCGCCATAGCCGACGATCTCGCCATAGATGCGCGCGCCGCGCGCCTTGGCATGCTCGAGCTCTTCCAGCACCAGCACGCCGGCGCCGCCGGCGATGACGAAGCCGTCGCGATTGAGATCGTAGGGCCGCGAGGCCGTGGCCGGCGTGTCGTTGTACTTCGAGGACATCGCGCCCATGGCGTCGAACAGCACCGACAGCGACCAGTCCAGCTCCTCGCAGCCGCCGGCGAAGATGACGTCCTGCTTGCCGATCTGGATGGTCTCATAGGCATTGCCGACGCAATGGTTCGAGGTCGCGCAGGCCGAGGATATCGAATAGTTCACGCCCTTGATCTTGAACCAGGTCGCGAGCGTCGCGGACGCCGTGGAGGACATCGCCTTCGGCACCGCAAACGGGCCGACGCGCTTCGGCCCCTTGGTGCGGGTGATGTCGGCGGCTTCGACGATGGTGCGCGCCGACGGACCGCCGGAGCCCATGATGATGCCGGTGCGGATGTTGGAGACTTCGTCGGGCGACAAGCCGGAATCCTGGATCGCCTGCTCCATCGCAACGTGATTCCATGCCGCGCCCTGGCCGAGGAAGCGCATCGCGCGGCGGTCGACCACCGTCGACGGATCGAGCGACGGCTCGCCTTGCACCTGCGAACGGAAGCCGAGCTCGGCATATTTCTCAGCCCGCGAAATGCCCGACTTCGCCTCGTGAAGGCTCGCAAGCACTTCCTGGGTGTTGTTTCCGATCGACGAGACGATGCCCATCCCGGTGACCACAACCCGCCTCATGACAGCCTCGCCTCAATCGTTGTCTTCGTGGTGATGCGCTCAGCCCAGGCTCGTGCCCTGCTTGAACAGGCCGACCTTCAGATCCTTGGCGCGATAGATAATCTGGTCATCGACCGAAAGCCACCCGTCGGCGATGCCGAGCACGAGCTTCGAACGCATCACGCGCTTGATGTCGACGTTGTACACAACCTTGCGGGCGTCGGTCAGCACCTGGCCGCCGAACTTCAGCTCGCTCAGGCCAAGGGCCCGGCCGCGGCCTTCACCCCCGCTCCAGCCGAGGTAGAAGCCGACCATCTGCCACAGCGCATCGAGGCCGAGGCAGCCGGGCATGACCGGATCGTTCTTGAAATGGCAGCCGAAGAACCAGAGATCGGGCTTCACGTCGAGCTCGGCGCGCACCAGGCCCTTGCCGAACTCTCCGCCGTTGTCGTTGATGTCAGTGATGCGGTCGAACATCAGCATCGGCGGCAGCGGCAGCTGGGCATTGCCTGGGCCGAACATCTCGCCGCGGGCACAGGCCAGCAGATCTTCGTAGTCGTAACCGTTGCGCCTGTTCAGCATTCGCGAGCCTCTGTTCAAATCCCGATTGAGCGGCGTTCCTGGCGAAAATGGGCCCCGTCTCGATCGGACAGCAACGCCAATTGCCACCGCCGGCCGCGACTTGCGCAAGCTTCGGATGGACTGTCGACCGGACCTCCATGCACGGCTGCGCCAAAATCGGCTAAGCGGAACCGCGCGCTCTCTAACACAGCCCATTTCAGGTGGCAAAGCGCAGACATGAAGGTAAAATGACGCGCTCCCCAGCCGGTTCCAAGTCTGATTAGAACCTCTCTAGTTGCGAGAAACTTGCATCTGCATCTTTCTGTTCTTATATTACAGAGAGATATTGTTCACGCGTGCCCGAAATCTGGAAATGAACGAGAATACCGCGTCCCAACACGACGACGACCATGCCGCGGCCCTGCTGTCCGGCCGCCAGCCGGCCTTGACCGGGTGTCCCTGGCACGACGTCAACGAGATGCTGCAGTCCGCAGGGTTGCGGCCGACGCGCCAGCGCATGGCGCTGGGCTGGCTGCTGTTCGGCAAGGGGGCACGCCACCTCACGGCTGAAATGCTCTACGAGGAAGCCACCCTCGCCAAGGTCCCGGTGTCGCTGGCGACCGTTTACAACACGCTGAACCAGCTCACCGATGCCGGCCTGCTGCGCCAGGTCAGCGTCGACGGCACCAAGACCTATTTCGACACCAACGTCACCACCCACCACCACTATTATCTCGAGAACAGCCACGAGCTGGTCGACATCGAGGATCCGCATCTGGCGCTGTCCAAGATGCCGGAGGTGCCCGAGGGTTACGAGATCGCCCGCATCGACATGGTCGTGCGCCTGCGCAAGAAGCGCTGAGCTAGCCTTAAACTGCTGAAATCGTCGTCATGGCCGGGCTTGTCCCGGCCATCCACGTTTTTGGACCAGGCGTGAAGGGCGTGGATGCCCGGGACAAGCCCGGGCATGACGTTGGAGCAGCAGCTTCGCTCTGTCGACGTCAGTTAACCTGCTCGTCGGCGTAGACGCCCCAGAGGCGCTCCTGCTGGATCCAGCCGTCGAAGCCATTGCCGATGACGCGGCACCAGCCTGCGGCGCATTTCTTGACCTGGGTGACGACGCCGGCCTGCAGCTTGGCCGCAACCGCGCTGTCGGGATCGGGCCGGTCATAGATCGGGGCGAGGTCGTCCTTGTGCTTCATGGTGACGACCGCGGTGCGGCGGCCCGACAGCAGCGAATGATAGACCCAGCCCTCGGCGCCTTCGGAATCGCGCACCCGACGCCAGTTCTCGAACTCGGCGGTAATTTCGACCGGCAGGCCGGCACGGGTGTAGACCCAGGCGACGTCATTGTCCTTGGTCGGGCCGGCGCGGACGTTCACGTGATCCGATTTGAGGCTGACATAGCGCGGCACCGGCAAGCCGCTGGTGGCCTGCGGGGTATTGTCCTTCGCCGCATGCAAGGGGTCGACCAAGGCGCTCAACCACATGCACACGAGCGCCATCACCGAATAGAAACGCCCCAACGCCATCAACCCGTCTCCTTCGAAGACCCGGTAGACCGGGCCCTCACCCCAAATTCCAAAACCCTGCCGCGCCTGCCCTTCTCCCCGCCTACGCGGGTTCCAAGCCTTAAGCCGTGGTTCTTGTCTTGGCCCGGCCTTCTGCTAGAGAGAACGGGCATTTGAGCAACCAATTGGCCCCGATTTTTCCGGCCGGAAATGTCGGGTGAGCTTGGAGGAAACGCCGGGGATAGACACGGCAAGGGCAGTGTCGAACAACCGGGTTAATGAGGCCTCAACGACCGGCCTTTGGCGACAGAGGCGGCTTGCGATGTCTCATGAGAGCAGGACATGTCGGTGAAGAAAAAGCCCCTCGTCGTGGTGACGCGCAAGCTGCCGGATTCGATCGAGACGCGGATGCGCGAATTGTTCGACGCGCGGATCAATCTCGACGACACGCCGATGTCGCCCGAGCAGATCGCGGAAGCCGCCCGCACCGCCGACGTGCTGGTGCCGACCGTGACCGATCACATCAGCGCCGACGTGGTGAACCAGCCCGACTGCAAGCTCCGTCTGATCGCCAATTTCGGCAACGGCGTCGACAATATCGACGTCGCTGCCGCCCATGCCCGGGGCATCACCGTCACCAACACGCCGAAGGTCCTGACCGAAGACACCGCCGACATGACCATGGCGCTGATCCTGGCCGTGCCGCGGCGCATGATCGAAGGCGCCTCGATCCTGACCGACGGAAAACCCTGGCCCGGCTGGTCGCCGACCTGGATGCTCGGCCACCGCATCGGAGGCAAACGCCTCGGCATCATCGGCATGGGCCGCATCGGCCAGGCGGTGGCGCGCCGCGCCCGCGCCTTCGGGCTGCAGATCCACTATCACAATCGCCGTCCCGTCGCCCCCGTGATTGCCGAGGAGCTGGGGGCGACCTATTGGGAAAGCCTCGACCAGATGCTGGCGCGGATGGACATCATCTCGGTAAACTGTCCGCACACGCCGGCGACCTATCACCTGCTCTCGGCGCGGCGACTGAAGCTGATCCGCAAAGACGCCTATATCGTCAACACCGCGCGCGGCGAGGTCACCGACGAGGACACGCTGATCAAGCTGATCGAAGGCGGCGAGATCGGCGGCGCCGGCCTCGACGTCTACGAGCATGAGCCCGCGGTCAACCCGAAGCTGGTGCGGCTCGCCAAGGCCGGCAAGGTGACGCTGCTGCCGCATATGGGCTCGGCCACGATCGAAGGCCGCGTCGAGATGGGCGAGAAGGTGATCATCAACATCCGCACCTTCCTCGACGCCCACAAGCCGCCGGACCGCGTGCTGCCGAGCATGCTGTGAGACACGGCTCCCTGGGTCGTGGATTTGTGTCGTGGAATTGAGCGGAGCGGCCGCAGCTTACGACGACCGCTCCGAGTCAGTCACTGCTTCGCCAATGCGGCCAGGATCGGGCCGGCTTCGGCGTCCTCAACGCATGGCGTAACCGTGATCTCCATCACGTTGGCCCATTGGGCATACCATTGATACATGGCCTTCGGGTCGTTGCTCTCCGAAATGGCAAAGCCCGTCCCGTTCATTCCGTGCCAGCGGCCGAGCATCTTCACACCTTCCGGCGGCGCTCCCCCCGTCTTCAGAAACTTCTCGATTGCGGAGTCGATCAAGTTCGGCGGCAATTTCCAGCTCGAGATGTACTTCATAGCAATCTCCAATCTGAAATTTCCATTCGCCTTGCGGCGAGGCGAATTCAATCACGAACAGAGATGCTTGCAAGGGCCTATTTCGTGCCCGCGCTTACGCGCGATGGACGCTGAGATCCTCGAACACGGGCCCGTCGCCGTTGAGCGGATTGGCGGGATCGCGCGAATAGCGCAGCGTCTCGAAGCGCATCGCGCGCGCATCGATCATCAGGAGGCGGCCGACGAGGCCGTCGCCGAAACCGACGATCTCGCGGATCGCCTCCAGCGCCATCATCGAGCCGAGCACGCCGGCCAATGCGCCCATGACCCCGGCTTCCGCACAGGCCGGCACGGTGCCGGGCGGCGGCGCTTCGGGAAACAGGCAGCGGTAGGTCGGATTGAACTCGCCCTGCTCGCCCGTCTCATGCGCACGGATGGTGGTGAGCGAGCCGTCGAAGGTGCCGAGCGCCGCCGATATCAGCGGCCGCTTGGCGAAGAAGCAGGCGTCGGAGACGAGATAACGCGTCGAGAAATTGTCGGAGCCGTCGAGCACGAGGTCGTAATCGCCGATCAGACTGAGCGCATTGTCGGCGTTGAGCCAGGTGGCGTGGCCGACGAAGCGGACGTGCGGGTTGAGCGCCGCGATCCGCTCGGCCGCACTCTCGACCTTGTGCCGGCCGATGTCGGGCGTCGTATGGATGACCTGGCGCTGCAGATTGGACAGCGACACCACGTCGTCGTCGACCACGCCCAGCGTGCCGACGCCGGCGGCGGCCAGATACATCAACGCAGGCGCGCCGAGCCCGCCGGCGCCGATCACCAGCACCGAGGCCCGCTTCAGCGCGGCCTGACCGGGGCCGCCGACGTCGCGCAGGACGATGTGGCGGGCATAGCGTTCGAGTTCGTCCGGGCTCAGCATCGTCCTACATTCCTCTCACTCCTCATGGTGAGGAGCGCGGAACGCGCGTCTCGAACCATGAAGGCCCCGATCTCGCCCGCGGCCATCCTTCGAGACGCGGCCTGGAGGCCGCTCCTCAGGATGAGGACTTGAGCTCGCGGCTCCTGTCAAACCTGAACCACCGCAACATTGTTCGCGACCAACGAGATGTGCTTGAATGGCACGCTTTTCAATGTTTTGGCGTTCAATGGGCTGGCTGGATTTGTCATGAGATCGATGCTTGCGGCAACCTTGGTGTTTGCGGCCGCCACGGGCGCGCATGCCCAGATGACCACGTCGCCGGTCGCCGGCACCAAGCCGAAAACGGTCCAGACCGTCCCGATCCAGCCTCCCGCAATGCAGACGCCGTCGGCGACGGCCGAGGCCATGGCAAAAGCCGAGCGGCTGGCGCTGCAGTCCGACCTCGCCTGGGTCGGCCAGTATAACGGCGCCATCACCGGCGACGTCAGCGAGCGCATGGTCAACGCCATCAAGGAGTATCAGAAGGCCAAGGGCGGCAAGCCGACCGGCGTGCTCAATCCGCAGGAGCGCACAGCGCTCGCCGAGACGGCGCGAAAGAAGCAGGAGAGCGTCGGCTGGAAGATCGTGACGGAGCCGACCAGCGGTGCCCGGCTCGGCATTCCCGGCAAGCTGGTGCCGCAGCAGGCAAGCGACGCCAACGGCTCGAAATGGACCTCGCCGACGGGGACCGTGCAGGTGGTTCTCAGCCGCCGCAAGGAGGCGAACCCGACCTCGGCCAAGCTCGCCGATCTCGAGAAGGAGCCGTCCGGGCGCAAGGTCGATTACACCGTGGTGAAGCCCGACTTCTTCGTGCTGTCGGGCTTGCAGGGCCTGAAGAAGTTCTACGTCCGCGGCAGCTTCAAGGGCGACGAGGTCCGCACCATGACGATCCTCTACGACCAGGCGACCGAGAATACCGTCGAGCCGGTCGTGATTGCGATGTCGAGCGCGTTCAACGCGTTTCCGTCGGGACCGCTGGCCGGGCCGCCGCCGCGCAAGACGGTTGAATACGGCACCGGCATCGTCGTCAGCGAGGACGGCGCGATCGTCACCGACCGCCTCGTCACCGACGGCTGCCTTGCAATCACGATCGCCGGCCATGGCAACGCCGACCGCCTCGCCGAGAACAAGGAGCACGACCTCGCGCTGCTGCGCATCTACGGCGCGCGCGGGTTGAGGCCGCTCGGCCTCGCCGGCGGGGCCGCGAAGACCAATGTCGATGTCGTCGGCATCGCCGATCCGCAAAGCCAGGGCGGCGCGGCCGCCGTGTCGAGCCTCAAGGCCGCGCTGACGCCGGCGACGAGCGGCAATTCCGCGCTCTCGCCGCCGCCGGCGGTCGGCTTCTCCGGCAGCCCGGCCGTCGACGCCGACGGCAAGTTCGCCGGCATCGCGCTGCTGAAGCCCGCCATGGTTGCAGGACCTCCGACATCGATACCGGCATCACAGGCTTTGATGGTCCCCGCGGAGGCGGTGCGGGAATTCCTGAAGGCGAACGGGGTCACGGCGAATGGCACGTCGACCGATGCAAAGGCCGCGGTCGTACGCGTGATCTGCGTGCGGAAGTAAGGCGCTGCGGACGTCTCTCGTGTCCCGGACGCGGTGCGGCACGAAGTGACGCTCCGCAGAGCCGGGACCCATGCCACCGGCAGTCGTGCTTGTTGCTCTCTGGGCCCGGGCTCTGCAGCGCATCGCTGTCGCGCTGCGCTTTGTCCGGGGCACGGTTGCGCATGCGCCTTACGTACGACTACGGAATCGGTAATGGTACGGATTCGCTGGCATTCGCTATTCCGCCATCATCGTTACCGTTGATTCGGACCTCCGCGATCCCCTTTGGATCGGGCCGGCACGTCCTGAGCGAGAAGCGCTCAGCATCCAGAAGCGATGCACGTTCGCGTGGCGTATCCCTGACCCAGCACTCCAAAGGATTGATCTTCAATGCACACGATCGTACTGGCCACCCAAAAGGGCGGCAGCGGCAAGAGCACACTTGCCGTCGGGCTCGCACTGGCCGCCAAGCAGGCCGGCTTCACCGTCCGCCTGATCGAGACCGACCCGCAGGGCACCCTCTCCAACTGGCAGCGCCGCCGCTTGACCGACGATCTCGTCGTCGAGCCGATCTATCACGCCGCCGACATCGCGCCGCGTCTCAAGATGTTGGCCGATAGCGGCCTCCAGCTCGCGATCGTCGACACCGCCGCCGGCCTTTCCGCGGCTACCACCGCCGCGATCCGCCATTCCGACCTCTGCCTGATCCCGACCCGGCCCAGCGTCGCCGACATCGAGGCGACCGTCTCGACGCTCAGCGTCGCCCGCGCCTGGAAGCGGCCTTACAGCTTCGTGCTCAACCAGACGCCGATCCGCGGTCAGCGCATCGACAACGCCGCGACCGCGCTCGCCGAGGAAGCCGCGCTCGATCTCACTGAGGTGCTCGCGCGTCCGCTGATCGTGATGCGCAACGATCACCAGGACTCGCTCGCCAGCGGCCTCGCGGTCAGCGAATTCGCGCCGAACGGCAAATCGGCGGACGAGATCCGCGGCCTCTGGCGCTGGATCGAGACCCGGCTCGAGCTCGAAGCCACCACCAATGTCCTGATCGACCAGGTCATCTCGGCTGCGCACGGCATGCTGCAGATCGCAGCAGAACAGGCCTCGGACGAGACCACGACACTGGCGTCCTGAGCGGGGCGAACGCTCGGATGACAGTCGGCCTCTTCGCCATCCGGTGACGGAGCCCAAGCGACGAAGCAGTCCGGCCACCAGCCCGGCCGGATTGCTTCGCCTCGCGCGTTATAGTGAAGACTCTATCCTCCCGTCATTGCGAGCGCAGCGAAGCAATCCAGTCTGTCACCGCGGAGGGATTCTGGATTGCTTCGTCGCAAGAGAGCTCCTCGCAATGACGGCGTGGCGAGGTTCGCCTCCGCCGAGATTCACGGCCTCTTGGCGGCATGCCTGATGGTCACCTCTGACATTTCGGGCACCAGAAGGTCGAGCGGCCGTTCTGCACGAAGCGCTTGATCGTGCCGCCGCAGCGCGGCGTCGTGCATTTCTCGCCTTCGCGGTCGTAGCACTTGAACGAGTGCTGGAAATAGCCGAGCTCGCCTGACGTCTGGCGGTGATCGCGCAAGCTGGAACCGCCGGCCTTGATCGCATCGTTCAGCACGGTGTGGATCGCACCGACCAATCTCTTGGCATGGTCCGTCGGCTCGCCCTTCCTGGTGGATAGCGTCGCAGCAATGCGCCGCGGCGACAGATGCGAGCGGTGCAGCGCCTCGCAGACATAGATGTTGCCGAGCCCGGCCACCACGCGCTGGTCGAGCAGCGCGGCCTTCAGGCTGGTGGTCTTGCCTTGGCAGGAGCGCGCCAGCATCGCCGCGTCGAATTCGTTGCCGAGCGGCTCGGGGCCAAGCCCGCGCAGCAGCGGCTCGTCCTCGAGCGCGCCACGCGCAATCACTTTCATGTATCCGAAGCGGCGCGGATCGTTGAAAACGATGTCGGCGCCCGAGGACATCCGAAACAGCACGTGGTCGTGCGCGGAATCCTTGGCCTTCGGATAGTGAAACTCACCGGGCTGAGCCTCGTTGTCCGGCTTGATGACGCGGAACGAGCCCGACATGCCCAGATGCATCAGGAGCACGTCGCCGGAGGCGAGATCGGCCATGAGATATTTTGCACGGCGCCCCAGCCCCGTGACGACCTGCCCCTTGAGCCGGGCCACGAAGTCGGGCTGGAACGGAAAGCGCAAATCCGGCCGGCGGGCCTCCGCGTCGAGGATTTTCGCGCCCTCCATCACGGGCTGAAGACCGCGGCGGACGGTCTCGACTTCGGGCAATTCAGGCATGGTCGGGCATTCACCTTATGAGGGCGGTGTGATAGCGCCATTGCGGCGGGCGGGCTATGGTCCGCCGAGTGGAGTAGAGTAATGGATCGGCCGGGCGAAACCACGCATTTTGGCTTCAGGGACGTTCCCCTCGGGGACAAGCAGACGCTGGTGAACGATGTGTTTCACAGCGTGGCGTCGCGCTATGACCTGATGAACGACCTGATGTCCGGCGGCCTGCACCGGGTCTGGAAGGACATCATGATCACCGCGCTGGATCCGCCCCGGGGCGACCGGCCGTTCGCGCTGCTCGACGTCGCCGGCGGCACCGGCGACGTCTCGTTCCGTGCCGCCAAGGCAGCCGGCCCCGGCTTCCACGCCACGGTGTGCGACATCAATCCGGACATGCTGGCCGTTGGGCGCGAACGCGCCGCCAAGCGTCATCTCGACACCCAGGTCGATTTCGTCGAAGGCAACGCCGAATCACTCGGCTTCGCCGACCGCAGCTTCGACGCCTACACGATTGCTTTCGGCATCCGCAACGTGCCGCGGATCGACCTTGCGCTGCGCGAGGCCTATCGCGTGTTGAGGCCCGGCAGCCGCTTCCTGTGCCTGGAATTCTCGACCGTCGAGATGCCCGGCCTCGACAGACTCTATGATCTGTTCTCGTTCAAGGTGATCCCCCCGCTCGGGCGCATGGTCACGGGCGATGCCGAATCCTACCAATATCTCGTCGAATCCATCCGCAAGTTTCCAAAGCCGGCCGTCTTCGCCGACATGATCCGCGAGGCCGGCTTTGCCCGCGTCGGCTGGCAGACACTCTCCGGCGGCATCGTCGCACTGCATTCGGGCTGGCGTTTGTGATCTCTGCCGTCACCCACCTTGCGCGCCTGATCCGCGCCGCGTTCGTGTTTGCGCACGAAGGCGTGTTCGGCGCGGTCGATCCGAGCCTGGTGCCGCCGCCGGGACAGCTCGCGCTGAAGCTGGCGCGCATCATCGAGCGCCGTGGCGCCAAGCAGGGACCGCGGATCTCGCGCGCGCTGACGCGGATGGGCCCGGCCTATCTCAAGCTCGGCCAGTTCCTGGCCACGCGCCCCGACGTGGTCGGCGTCATCATGGCGCGCGATCTCGAAAGCCTGCAGGACCGCCTGCCGCCGTTTCCGCAAGCCGAAGCCGAGGCCACGATCGCGACCTCGCTGGAACGGCCGCTGACGGACATCTTCGCGAGCTTCGGCCCGCCGGTCGCGGCGGCCTCGATCGCGCAGGTACATCGCGGCGAGGTGGTGCGCGACGGCATCCGCAAGTCCGTCGCGATCAAGGTGCTGAGGCCCAACGTCGCCGCACGCTTCCGCCGCGACCTCTCGGATTTCTTCTTCGTCGCGCACAAGGCCGAGGCCTATTCGGCCGAGGCGCGGCGCCTGCGCCTGATCGAGGTCATCAACACCATGTCGCGCTCGGTCGCGATGGAGATGGACCTGCGGTTGGAGGCCGCCGCGCTGTCGGAGATGGCGGAGAACACGCGCGACGATCCCGATTTCCGCGTGCCTGCGGTCGACTGGGACCGCACCACGCACAACGTGCTGACGATGGAATGGATCGACGGCATCGCGCTGAACGATCACAAGCGCCTCGCCGAGGCGCGGGTCGATCTGCCCGATCTCGGCCGCAAGGTGATCCAGAGCTTCCTGCGCCACGCGCTGCGCGACGGCTTCTTCCACGCCGACATGCATCCGGGCAATCTGTTCCTCGATGACGCCGGGCGCCTCGTCGCGGTCGATTTCGGCATCATGGGCCGGCTCGGCATGAAGGAGCGGCGCTTCCTCGCCGAGATCCTGCTCGGCTTCATCACCCGCGATTATCGCCGCGTGGCCGAGGTGCATTTCGAGGCCGGCTATGTGCCCGCGCATCATTCGGTCGAGAATTTTGCCCAAGCCATCCGCGCCATCGGCGAACCGATCCACAACCGCACGGCGGAAGAGATCTCGATGGCGCGGCTGCTCACGCTGCTGCTCGAGGTCACCGGCCTGTTCGACATGACGACGCGGCCCGAGCTGATCCTGCTGCAGAAGACCATGGTGGTGGTCGAGGGCGTGGCGCGCGGCTTCGATCCCAAGCTCGACATCTGGAAGATCGCCGACCCCGTGGTGCGCGAATGGATCGAGCGCAATCTCGGACCAATCGGCCGCATCGAGGGCGCGCTCGCGGGGACCGGGGACATCGCGCGGGTCTTGATGCGCCTGCCGGAGATCGCCGAGCGGTCGGTGAAGGTGCTCGAGCAGCTCGAGACCATGACGCGGGAGGGCATCAGGCTGTCGCCGGAGAGCATCGCGGCGATGGGACGCAGCGAGGGCCGCAAGAACCGCTGGCGCACCGTGGCGCTCTGGATCATTGCCGCGACCTTCATCGGGATTCTGATTGCCGTCCGGAATCTGTGATTGCTAAAGTGTGATTGCATTGCAATCACTGGAGTGATAGCATCGCTATCATTCCTGCCGGAGGGCGTCATGGCAAGCCTGACCATCCGCAAGCTCGACGACGCCGTCAAAACCTATCTGCGGCTGCGCTCGGCCAAGAACCACAGGTCGGTCGAGGAGGAGGTCCGGGTCATCCTGCGGGAGCTGATCGAGGGCCGCGAGGAGCCGCTGACGCCGTTTGCGGTGCCGCCGGCCCCGTCCGCCGCCCCGACGCCGCAGCACACCGGCGCCCTTCCCGAGGTCAGCGTCACCCTGATCATCGGCGGCGGGATCGCGGCCTACAAGTCCCTCGACCTGATCCGCAGGCTGAAGGAGCGCCGCATCGAGGTCCGCTGCGTGCTGACCAAGGCGGCCCAGCAATTCGTGACGCCGCTGGCGGCGAGCGCCCTGTCGCATGAGCGCGTCTATACCGACCTGTTCGACCCGCAGAGCGAGTTCGACGCCGGCCACATTCGCCTCGCGCGCGACTGCGACCTGATCGTGGTGGCGCCGGCCACCGCCGATCTGATGGCGAAGATGGCGAACGGTCATGCCGACGATCTCGCCAGCGCCATCCTGCTCGCGACCAACCGCAAGGTGCTGCTGGCGCCGGCGATGAATCCGCTGATGTGGAGCAACGCGGCGACGCGCCGCAACGTCGCCCAGCTTCAGCGCGACGGCGTGGTGCTGATCGGCCCGAATTCGGGCGAGATGGCCGAAGCCGGCGAAGCCGGAACGGGCCGCATGTCGGAAGCCATCGAGATTGCCAATGCCGCCGAACGCCTGCTGCGGCCGCCGACGCCGAAGCCGCTCGCCGGCAAGCGCGTGCTGATCACCGCCGGTCCCACCCATGAGGCGATCGACCCGGTGCGCTATATCGCCAACCGTTCCTCCGGCAAGCAGGGCTTTGCCATTGCCGCCGCTGCGCAGGCCGCGGGCGCCGAAGTTACTCTGGTGAGCGGCCCGGTCGATCTCGACGATCCCCCGGGCGTGACGGTGAAGCACGTCGAATCGGCGCGGCAGATGCTGGAGCAGGTCGAGGCCGCGCTTCCCACCGACGTCGCGATCTTCGCCGCCGCGGTCGCCGATTGGCGCGTCGCCAATGAGGGCGAGCAGAAGCTGAAGAAGACGTCCGCCGGCATGCCGCCGCTGCAATTGGTCGAGAACCCCGACATTCTCGCCACGATCTCCAAGCTCACCGACAAGCGCCCGAGGCTCGTGATCGGCTTTGCCGCCGAGACCGAGCACCTCATCGACAACGCCAAAGCAAAATTCGCGCGCAAGGGCTGCGACTGGATCGTCGCCAACGACGTCTCGCCCGCCACCGGGGTGATGGGCGGCGACCGCAACACCGTCCACCTGCTCAGCCGCAAGACCGGTGCGCAGGACGGCGAGATTGCAGTTGATTCCTGGCCGGCGATGACCAAGGAACAGGTCGCCATCGAACTGGTCGCGCATATCGCGAAGAGCGTGACCGGCAAATCCCTGGAGTCCGCATCTTGAGCACTGAAGTCACCGTCGAGCTGCAACGCCTTCCCCATGCCGAGGGCCTGCCGCTGCCGGCCTATCAGACCAGCGAGGCCGCCGGACTCGATTTGATGGCCGCGGTGCCGGACAACGAGCCCATGACGCTCGGACCAGGCCAATATGCCCTGGTGCCGACCGGCCTTGCCATCGCCTTGCCGGCCGGACACGAGGCGCAGGTGCGGCCGCGTTCGGGGCTGGCGGCCAAGCACGGCGTCACCGTGCTGAACTCGCCGGGTACGATCGATGCGGACTACCGCGGCGAGATCAAGGTGATCCTGATCAATCACGGCGCCGCGCCTTTCGTGATCAAGCGCGGCGAGCGCATCGCCCAGATGGTGATCGCGCCGGTGCTGCAGGCTGCTCTGGTTCCCGTCGCCACCTTGTCGCCGACCGATCGCGGCGCCGGCGGTTTCGGTTCGACCGGGCGCTAGGCTTGCTTGCCTCTCCCAGCCCTCCCTCGCGAGCGGGGGAGGGAGCGCACCGCCGTCGTAGCAGGCGATCCGCATGACACGCTAACGCACGGCAATCCCAGCCGAATCATCCGCAGAATCACGTGTGTTGGAACAATGCGCGGGGCATTTTTTTGGGGCCGGCTTTGCGTTCACGATCTGGACTCTTACCGGCGGAGTCGCGGTGAGGGTATTGTCCTTTGATTCGCGCGCGACGGGGGTCGCCGCGCGCAGATTCGTGCGGTCTTGAATTTCCGCGTCTTGGGGCAACTATGTCAGGCGTGATCGTGTCGATGCGTCGGACGCTGCTGTCGTGCACATCGCTGGCGCGCAACGGCTTGGTGGGAGGCGCTCTCGCAGCGCTGCTGCCGGCTGCGCCGGCCAAGGCCGCCGACCTCGTCGACACCCTCTCCCTCGTGATGGATTTCAACCGGCAGGAACTCGCGGTGCTCGCCACCGCGCTGGCGCTGCTCGGCTTCTCGGTGGTGTCTGCAATCCTGTTGATGCGCACGCGGGTGCGCACGGCCAAGAACGAAGCGCGGCTCCGCGCGCGGATCGGGGAACTGCAGCTTCAGGCCGACCGCTTCGGCGCGCTGCTGTTCGCCGAGCCGCAGATCCTGATCTCGTGGCCGGCCGGCGACACCCGCGCGCAGATTTCCGGCGACATCGCGTTGGTGCTGCCGCGCGATTCCTCGCCGCAGCGCGTGCTGGCGTTCGGAACCTGGCTGCCGCCGGAACCGGCGCTGCAGATGGACCATGCGGTCGACGCGCTGCGCGAGCGCGGCGACGGGTTCCAGCTGACACTGACCACCGCGCACGGCCATATGCTGGAAGCGATCGGGCGCGCCATCGGCGGCCAGGCCATCGTCCGCATTCGCGAGCTCTCCGGCCTCCGTCGCGATCTGGCCGAGACCAATCTGCGCTACAAGGCGCTCTCCGACGAGACCGAGATGCTTCGCGGCTTTGCTGCGGCTGCGCCGTGGCCGATCTGGGCGAAGGCCGAGAACGGCGCGCTGACCTACGCCAACCCGGCCTATGTGCGCGCCACCGAGGCGGCCAGCGCCATCGATGCCCAGGAGCGCAAGCTCGAGCTGCTCGACAGCGACGACCGCAACGCGATGGAGCGGGGGCTGAAGGACGCCGCCAATTTCACCTCGCGGCTGCCGATCGTGGTCGGCGGCGAACGGCGCATCTACGACGTGCGCGCCGTCAATGTCGGCAGCGGCAGCGTCGGCGTCGCCATCGACGCCAGCGAGGCGGCTGCGCTGAGCTCGGCGCTGGTTCGCATGGCGGAGGCGCACCGCCGCACGCTCGACCAGCTCTCCTCCGGCGTTGCCGTGTTCGACGGCCAGCGGCGCCTGGCCTTCTACAACGATTCCTATCGCCGGCTGTGGGATCTCGATCGCACCTTCCTCGACGCCCATCCGGACGATTCCAGCGTGCTCGACCAGCTCCGCGCCGCCCGCAAGCTGCCGGAGCAGCCGGATTTCCGCGCCTGGAAAGCCAAGCTGCACGAGGCCTATCGCGCGGTCGAGACCGCCAAGGACACCTGGTTCCTGCCTGACGGCCGCGCGCTCTCGGTCGTTACCACGCCGAACCCGGAAGGCGGCGTCACCTATCTGTTCGACGACGTCACCGAAAGCCTCGACCTCGCCCGCCGCTTCGACGGCCTGATCCGCGTGCAGCGCGAGACGCTGGACAGCCTCGCCGAGGGCGTCGCGGTGTTCGGCAGCAACGGCAAGGCGCAGCTGTTCAATCCGGCCTTCGTGCGGATGTGGAAGCTGTCGAGCGATGCCATGCGCGACGAGCCGCATATCCAGACGGTGGAAGGCTGGTGCCATCAGCTGTTCGACGATCCGCAAGTCTGGCGCCAGATCCGCGAGGCCATCACCTCGATCGAGAACCGCGCCGACGTGCCGCTGAAGCTGGAGCGCAAGGACGGCAGCGTGCTCGACGGCATGATCCGGCCGCTGCCGGACGGCGCCACCATGCTGACCTTCCAGGACATCACGGACACCGAGAATGTCGAGCGCGCGCTGCGCGAGCGCAACGAGGCGCTGGAGGCGGCCGACCAGATGAAGGTGGATTTCGTCCACCACGTCTCCTACGAGCTGCGCTCGCCGCTCACCACCATCATCGGCTTTGCGCATTTCCTCAGCGATCCCTCGACCGGACCGCTGACGCCGAAGCAGGCCGAATATCTCGACTACGTCACCAAGTCGACCAATGCGCTGCTCGCGCTCACCAACAACATCCTGGATCTCGCCACCATCGATGCCGGCGCGATGAAGCTGGAACTCGGGCAGGTCGACGTCAGCAAGGCCATCGAGCTTGCCGCGGAGGGTATCCAGGACCGGCTCGCCACCGACCGCATCCGTCTCAAGGTCGAAATCGCGCCTGATGTCGGCAGCTTCGTCGGCGACGAGAAGCGCGTGGTGCAGGTGCTCTATAACCTCCTCGCCAACGCCGTCGGGTTTTCTCCACAGGATTCCACCGTCGGCATCAGCGCGCGGCGCACCGAACGCAGCGTGGTCTTCACCGTGACAGATTCCGGCCCTGGAATACCTGCCGACATGAAGGACAAGGTGTTCAACTGGTTCGAAAGCCGCTCGCAGGGCTCGCGTCACCGCGGCGCCGGGCTCGGCCTGTCGCTGGTGCGCTCCTTCGTCGAGCTGCATGGCGGCAAGGTGCGGGTGGATTCGATCGTCGGCCGCGGCACGGTCGTGATCTGCGATTTCCCGACCGACCAGGCGGCGCATCGCGACGCCGCCGAATGACTGACGCAACCACATTCTCCGTCGCGCTTCACAACGAGACGGCCACGGCGCAATTGATGGCCGACCTTGCGCTGCTGGTCGGCCCCGGGGACGTCATCACCCTCACCGGCGATCTCGGCGCCGGCAAGACCGCGGCGGCGCGCAGCCTGATCCGCTATCTCGCCGGTGACGATGCGCTGGAAGTGCCGAGCCCGACCTTCACGCTGGTGCAGGGCTACGAGCTGCCGCCCTTCCCGGTGCTGCATGCCGATCTCTACCGCGTCGAGGACGAGAGCGAGCTCGAGGAGATCGGGCTGTCGCCGCTGCCCGATGCCACGCTGGTGCTGATCGAATGGCCGGAGCGCGCACCGTCCGCAATGCCCGAGGACCGCATTGACATCGCGCTGACGCACCGGCCGGCGCTGGGCGCGAACGCGCGCGCCGCCGACATCAAGGGTTACGGCAAGGGCGCGGCCATCGTCGCGCGGCTGAAGGCGCTGCGCGACTTCCTCGATGCATCCGGCTACATCAATGCGACGCGCAAGCGCATGGCCGGCGACGCCTCGACACGCTCCTATGCGCGATTGCTGCGCGATGACGAAATCGTCATCCTGATGAACTTTCCGCAGCGGCCCGATGGCGCGGCGCTCTACAACGGAAAATCCTACAGCGCCGCGGTGCATCTGGCCGAGAACATCAGGCCTTTCGTTGCCATGGACGAAGGCTTGCGCGTGGTGGGGATCTCGGCGCCCGCGATCCACCATTACGATCTCGACCACGGCTTCCTGATCTCAGAGGATTTCGGCAGTGAGGGCGTGATCGAAGGTGATCCGCCGCGCCCGATCGCCGAACGTTACGAAGCTGCGACCGACGTGCTGGCCGTGCTGCACAGAAGGACATTGCCGGAGACGCTGCAGCTGCCGGATCAGACCTACACCATTCCTGCCTTCGACACCGAGGCGATGCTGATCGAAATCGGCTTGATGCCGGAATGGTATCTACCCGATCGCAACGCACCGCTGAGCGATGACAAGCACGCGGAGTTCTTCGCGATGTGGCGCGAGTTGCTGAAAAGGCCGTTGGCCGGGCCGAAGACGTGGGTCATCCGCGATTATCACTCGCCGAACTTGATCTGGCTCGCTGACCGCGACGCCATCAAGCGCGTCGGCGTGATCGACTTCCAGGACGCCGTGCTCGGGCCGCACTCTTATGACGTGGTGTCGCTGCTCCAGGACGCGCGCATCGACGTCCCTGAAACCCTCGAGCTGGCGCTGCTGTCGAGCTACATCAAGACGCGCCGCGCAAGCGATGCGAGCTTCGATGCGGCCGGTTTCGCCGAGAGCTATGCGATCATGTCGGCGCAGCGGAACACGCGCCTGCTCGGCACCTTCGCCCGCCTCAACCGCCGCGACGGCAAGCCGCATTATCTGCGCCACCAGCCGCGGATCTGGACCTATCTCCAGCGCTCGCTGGCGCATCCCGCGCTCGCCCATCTGCGCGACTGGTATCTCGCCAACGTCCCGCCGCCGCAAAGCCCGCCGCAAGCCTGATTCAGGCCCGATTTACCGGCCGTTAGCCAAGATGTCGCTATTCTGGTGACGAAGGAGCCGGATCATTACGGGGCTGGAGCGGGGCAGATGGCGGCAAATGCGGACCAGCGCGGCAACAGCCGGGTTGTTTTCGAGCGCGGATATCCGGCCCAGATGATGGGCATCGACGGGACCTGGCGGCGCGACTGCACCATGGAGGACGTCTCCGATAGCGGCGCCAAGCTGACGATCGAGGGCTCAGTCGAGGGCCTGCATCTGAAGGAATTCTTTCTCCTGCTGTCGTCCACGGGGCTGGCCTATCGGCGTTGCGAACTGGCCTGGGTCAATGGCGACCAGATCGGTGTCAATTTCCTGAAAGTGGGCGACAAGAAGAAGAAGGTCCGTTCCACAGCCGTTGGGGCGTGACGGCAACACCCGTCGTACAACCGTCACGGCGGGTGATTAAGGCGGTCGAGATGCGGTGCGGCAGTTCGAGCCTCGTGTTAGGATTGCGAACGCGAAAGGTCTGAGAAAGCGAAGGATGTCCGTCAAACCGACCAAAGCCATGGTGCTCGCCGCAGGGTTTGGCCTGCGCATGCGCCCCCTGACGGACAAGATGCCGAAGCCGATGGTGCCGGTCGCAGGCCAGCCCCTGCTCGACCACGTGCTCGACAAGCTCGGCCAGGCCGGCGTGACCGAGGCGGTGGTCAACGTGCACTATTTGCCGGATCAGATCATCGACCACGTCGCATCACGCCAAGTGCCGCGCGTGACCATCTCCGACGAGCGCGACCAGGTGCTCGGCACCGGCGGCGGCGTCGTCAAGGCGCTGCCGCTGCTCGGCGATGCGCCGTTCTTCCACGTCAATTCCGACACGCTGTGGATCGACGGCGTGCGCTCCAACCTGACGCGGCTCGCCGAAAACTTCGATCCCGATCGCATGGACATCCTGCTGCTGATGGCGCCGACCGCGACCAGCATCGGCTATGGCGGCCGCGGCGATTACGGCATGCTGCCCGACGGCGCCTTGCGCAAGCGCAAGGAGAAGGAGGTCGTTCCGTTCGTCTATGCCGGCGCGGCGATCATGTCGCCCGCGATCTTTGCGAACGCGCCTCGGGGCGAATTCTCGCTGACCAAAATGTTCGACCGCGCGGGCGAGCAGGAACGGCTGTTCGGCCTGCGCCTCGACGGCGTCTGGATGCATGTCGGCACGCCCGATGCCGTGCACGCCGCGGAAGAGGCGTTCTTGGAGAGCGTGGCGTAGCGGGCTGCTCCAGGCGCGGTGCCGTAGGGTGGGCAAAGGCGCTCTTGCGCCGTGCCCACCATCTCTCTCCAAAATGCGTGGGCACGCTTCGCTTTGCCCACCCTACGAGACCTGTAACGGTCCGGCGAACAGCGGGGACGACTCCTCCTCCTCCCATGACCAATTGACCCCGCCTCCCTATATTGCCTGATCCTTCGAATCAGGCGGCCCATGCGCGTCTTCAGCGTTCCCATCTCAGTTCCGTTCCTGCGCACGGTCGTCTCGGCCCTGCTCGATGGGCGGCTGGTCGATGGGTTCGAGGCACGCAAGGAACCGGCGCGGCTGGCGGATGCCACGCTGTATCTGCCGACACGCCGCGCCATGCGGGTCGTGCGCGAGATCTTCCTCGACGAGATGAAGGCGGATGCCGTGGTGCTGCCGCGCATCGTCGCGCTCGGCGACATCGACGAGGACGAGCTCGCTTTCGCAGGCGAGAGCGAGCAGTTTTCCGGGACCGCGCCGCTCGATATTCCGCCGCGCCTGGGCGAGCTCGAGCGGCGGCTGACGCTGGCGCAGCTCGTCGCCGCCTGGGCCAAGGGTCCGGTGCTGGCGCCGCTGGTGGTGGGCGGTCCCGCCTCGACGCTGGCGCTGGCGTCCGATCTCGCGCGCCTGATCGACGACATGGTGACGCGCGGCGTCGACTGGAGCGCGCTCGACGGCCTCGTGCCTGACAACCTCGACCGTTACTGGCAGCACTCGCTCGAATTCCTGCGCATCGCCCGTATCGCCTGGCCCAATCATCTCGCCGAGATCAACCGGATCGAGCCGGCCGCGCGGCGCGATCTTTTGATCGCGGCCGAGGCGAAGCGGCTGACCGCCCATCCGCATGGCCCGGTGATCGCAGCGGGTTCGACCGGCTCGATGCCGGCGACCGCAAAGTTTTTGCACGCCGTCGCCTCGCTGCCGCACGGCGCTGTGGTGCTGCCGGGTCTCGACACCGATCTCGATGAGGATGCCTGGCGCAGCATCGGCGGCAGCCGGGACCTGCTGGGCATCACCGCGAATCCTACCTCGAACCATCCGCAATATGCATTGCACGCGCTGCTGCAACGCTTCGGCATCAGGCGCGGCGATGTCGAGATCTTGCAGCCCCCAGCGGAAGACGGCCGTGACCTGCTTGCGTCGGAATCGATGCGGCCATCCGCCAAGACCGAGGTCTGGCACGACCGGCTGAAGCAGCCCGATGTCGCCGCGAAGATCGCGGGCGGCATGAAGAACCTCGCGGTGGTCGAAGCGCCCAACCCTGAAATGGAAGCGCTCGCCATCGCCATCGCCATGCGCGAGGCCAGGCACCTCGACAAATCAGCGGCTCTGGTCACGCCAGACCGCGCCTTGGCGCGGCGGGTGATGGCGGCGCTGACCCGATGGGATCTCGCCTTCGACGATTCCGGCGGCGACGTCCTGATGGAAACCTCCGCCGGCACGTTTGCGCGCCTGGTGGCAGAGGCGGCGACCAAGGGCCTGGAGCCGCCGACTTTGCTGGCGATGCTGAAGCATCCGCTGTGTCGGCTCGGCCGCGCGCCGGGCGCATGGAAGATGGCAATCGAGAGTCTGGAGCTCGCCGTGCTGCGCGGCACGCGTCCGCCGGCAGGCACGGCCGGCCTGCTGCGCGAATTCAACCGCTTCCGCGAGGAGCTGGCAAAGCTGTGGCGCAGCGAGGTCTCCGCGCTGCATCGCGCCGAGCCGCGGGCGCGCTTGAAGGCCGAGGATCTCGATCGCATCCAGGCCCTGATCGAGGCCCTGCAAAAGGCACTGGCGCCGATCGAGAGCCTGCCGCCCTCGAAACCCTATGATTTCGCCGAGCTCGCGCATCGGCATCGCGAGATCATGATCGAGCTGTCGCGCGACGAGCAGGGCATTCCGCTCGCCTTCGAGGATCGCGATGGTCTTTCGCTCGCCGCCGCCTTCGACGATCTCCTGCGCGGCGGCACGACCAGCGGATTGATGGTGCAGCTAGCGGACTATGCGGACGTGTTCCAGACCGCTTTCGGCGATCGCGCGGTGCGGCGGCGCGACAGGCCGGGCGCACGGCTGCAAATCTACGGCCCGCTGGAATCGCGCCTGATGCAGGCCGACCGCATCATCATCGGCGGCCTGATCGAAGGCGTCTGGCCGCCGGCACCGCGCATCGATCCCTGGCTCAGCCGGCCGATGCGGCACGAGCTCGGGCTCGATCTGCCGGAACGCCGTATCGGCCTGTCCGCCCATGACTTCGCGCAATTGCTCGGCGGCGACGAGGTCATTCTCACTCATTCCGCCAAGGCCGGCGGCGCGCCGGCGGTGGCCTCGCGCTTCCTGCATCGGCTCGAGGCGGTCGCCGGCGACGCGCTCTGGAAGGCGGCCGTTCGCGCCGGCGAGACATATGTGCAGCTCGCTGCGGCGCTCGACCAGCCCGACGACGTCAAGCCGATCAAGCAGCCGGAACCGCGACCGCCCCGCGCGACACGGCCGCTCAAAATGTCCGTCACCGAGATCGAAGACTGGCTGCGCGATCCCTACACGATCTACGCCAAACGCATCTTGCGGCTCGATGCGCTCGATCCCGTCGACATGCCGCTCTCGGCCGCCGATCGCGGCTCGGCGATTCACGATGCCATCGGCGAATTCACGGAAAACTATGCGGGGCGTCTGCCCGACGATCCCGCGCGGGTGCTGCGCGCGATCGGCGAGAAGCACTTTGCACCGCTGATGGAGCGGCCCGAGGCACGGGCGCTGTGGTGGCCGCGCTTCCAGCGCATCGCGCGCTGGTTCGGCGAATGGGAGACGGGACGGCGCGATGCGATCGAGGCGATCGTCGCGGAGACCCGTGGCGAGATCTCGATCATGCTCGATAACAAGCGCAGCTTCCGCCTTTCTGCGCGCGCCGACCGCATCGAACGCCGCAAGGGCGGCGGCTATGCTATCCTCGACTACAAGACCGGCCAGCCGCCGACCGGCAAGCAGGTCCGCATGGGCCTGTCGCCGCAGCTAACGCTGGAAGCTGCGATCCTGCGCGAGGGCGGTTTCCCCGGCATTGATGCCGGCGCCTCCGTGAGCCAGCTCGTCTATGTCCGCCTCAGCGGCAACAACCCGCCGGGCGAGGAGCGCATCCTAGAGCTCAAGTTCAAGCCGGGCGACGAGCCGCAGCCGCCCGACATCGCGGCCACGGAAGCGCGAGCCAAGCTGGAAGCCCTGATTCGTGCCTTCGAGGACGAGAATCAGCCCTACACCTCGCTGAACCTGCCGATGTGGGCGAACCGCTACGGCACCTATGACGACCTTGCCCGGATCAAGGAATGGTCGGCGGCCGGCGGACTGGGGATCGAGGAATGGTGAAGGCGCCGCGTCCCATCCCCGACGAGGTGCGCGCGCGGCAGGCGCGCGCCTCCGATCCGACCGCGTCGGCCTTCGTCTCGGCCAATGCCGGCTCGGGCAAGACGCATGTGCTGGTGCAGCGCGTGATCCGTCTCTTGCTGTCAGGCGTGCCGCCGGAGAAAATCCTCTGCATCACCTTCACCAAGGCTGCCGCCGCCAACATGGCCGAGCGCGTATTCACCACGCTCGGGCATTGGGTGACGCTGGACGATGATGCGCTCGACGCGGCGATCCGCGCGGTCGGCATTCCTCACCCGAGCGCGAAGCTGCGGCGCGAAGCGCGAAAGCTGTTCGCCTGCGCGCTGGAGACGCCGGGCGGGCTGAAGGTGCAGACCATCCACGCGCTGTGCACCCGCCTGCTCCAGCAATTTCCGTTCGAGGCCAACGTTCCCGCGCGCTTCGCCGTGATCGACGAGCGCGACCAGACCGACATGATGGAGCGCGCCAATCTGAAGGTGCTGCTGGAAGCCGCGCGCGATCCTGACAGCGTCACAGGCCGGGCGCTGCTGACGGCGATGGCGAGCGCCGCGGATGTCACCTTCAAGGAGGTCGTGCGCGAGGCGTGCCTCAGCCGCGATCACTTCATGGCCTGGACCGACGAGGCCGGCAACGCGGAAGCCGCAGCGGCGCAGATGGCGGCGGTGCTGGGCGTCGACGTCGCAGACCGCATCGAGGCCATCGAGACGGAAATTCTCGATGGCCCGTTCCTGCCGCGATCGCGCTGGGACGACATCGCCTTCGCGCTGGAGGACGGCAGCAAATCCGACAATGATCAGGCGGGGCGGCTGCGCGCGGCAAAGGCGTTTTCCGGCAGTGATCAGGTCGACGCCTATCTGTCCGTCTTCCTCACCGACGACAAGCTGCCGCGCAAGGCGGTGCTGACCAAGAAGTTCTGCGATCACAATCCGTCCGTGGCCCGCCTGTTCGAAGCCGAGGCGCAGCGCCTTGCAGGGCTGATCGAAAAGCGCCGCGCCGTTACGGTTCGGGACCGCACCGCGGCCCTGCTGCATATCGCGACCGCGGCCGCCGCGAATTACCGCCGCGAGAAGCAGGAGCGCGGCCTGCTCGACTACGACGACCTCATCGACAAGACGCTGGCGATGCTGGACCGCATCGCCTCGGGCTGGGTGCATTACAAGCTCGACCGCGGCGTCGATCACGTCCTGATCGACGAAGCCCAGGATACCAGCCCGCGGCAATGGGACATCATCGCGCACATCATCTCCGAGTTCACCGCCGGCGAAGGCGCGCGTGAGGGTCTGAACCGCACGGTATTTGCGGTCGGCGACGAGAAGCAGTCGATCTTCTCGTTCCAGGGCGCGGCGCCCCACGAGTTCGACGCGCGACGGCGCGAGCTGCACCGCAAGTTCACAGCGGCCGGGCTGAAATTCGATCCGGTCGCCTTCACCTATTCGTTCCGCTCGGGCGCGACGATCCTGCATTCGGTCGACCACGTCTTCCGCGATCCCGCAATCTACAAGAGCATCCATTCGGTGGAGATCGGCCATCCCCTGCACCACGCGCTCAGCGATGCCGGCCCGAGCGTGATCGAGCTGTGGGACCTCGCGGAAGCCGACGATCGGCAGGACATCGAGGGCTGGCGCGCGCCGTTCGACGGCGTCGCCGTCACCAGCCCCGAGGTCAAGCTGGCCCGCCGCATCCAGGCCGAGATCAAGCGGCTGGTCGAGAGCGGGACGCTGACAGGGCATGAGGGCGAGCGTCGTCCCTTGCGCTACGGTGACATGCTGATCCTGGTGCGCCGGCGCGGCAACGCGTTCGACGCCGTGATCCAGGCGCTGAAGCACGCCGGCGTTCCGGTCGCCGGTGCCGACCGGCTCAAGCTGACCGAGCACATCGCCATCATCGATTTGATGAACCTTGCCGACGCGCTGCTGCTGCCGCAGGACGATCTCGCGCTCGCGGTGGCGCTGAAGAGCCCGTTGTTCGGTCTCGACGACGACGATCTGTTCACGCTCGCCCATGACCGCAAGGGCTCGCTGCGCCGTGCGCTCGGCGAGCACGCGGCTGGCAACGAGAAATTCACGACCGTGCTGCGGCGCCTGGAAGCCTGCGAGATCCGTGCCCGCGAGGAGACGCCATTCGCGTTCTACGCCTGGCTGCTGGGCGGCGACGGCGGGCGTGCACGCATCCTGCGCCGGCTCGGCCATGAGGCCAATGATGCGCTCGACGAATTTCTGGAGCTGGCGCTGAACTACGAGCGCAAGGCGCCGGCTTCGCTGCAGGGCTTCATGGCCTGGCTGCGCTCGGCCGACACCGAGGTGAAGCGTGACATGGAGATCTCGCGCGACGAGGTGCGGGTGATGACCGTGCACGGCGCCAAGGGCCTGGAGGCCTCGGTCGTGTTCATGGTCGACACCACCTCGTCTCCCGCGGATTCGCAGCGGCTGCGGCTGATCCAGGTGCCGCGCGGCAATGGCGGCGAGGTCGTGGTCTGGGCCGGCCGCAAGGCCGACGATCCCAAGCCCGTGGCGGAGGCGCGCAAGGCGATGCTGGAGGAGACCGAGGACGAATATCGCCGCCTGCTCTATGTCGCGATGACGCGCGCGGCCGATCGGCTGATCGTCGGCGGCTGCATGCCCGGCAACATGAAGACGGTGCGCAAGCTGAGCTGGTACGACCTCGTCGACACCGGGCTTGCCGGCTCCGGCCTCGACAAGCAGGTGATCGAGACGCCGCTGGGCAAGGTGACGCGGTTCGCCCGGCCGGAGGATGTCGCGGCGCTGGGCGCGCCGGCGGCGGCAGTGCACCAGACCGTCGCGCTGCCGGACTGGCTGCGGACACCGGCACCGCGCGAGACCATCGAGGAGGATCCCGTGCGTCCCTCGGGCCAGCCTGCCGAGGAGGGCCGCAGCGTCCGATCGGGCGAATCGGTGCAGTCGCGCGCGCTGGCGCTGCAGCGCGGCACGCTGGTGCATCGGCTGTTGCAATCGCTGCCCGAGATCGCCGGCGAGCGCCGGCGCGAGGCCGCGCTCGGCTTCATGGCGCGCAACGCCGCGGACTGGCCGGAGGCCGATAGCATCGCACTGGCCGACAAGGTACTCGCCCTGATCACGGAGCCGCGTTTCGCGCCCGTTTTTGCCGCCGGCAGCCGGGCGGAAGTCGCAATCGCCGGTCGGCTGGAGCGGCCGGGCCGCACCCCGGCTCTGGTGTCGGGGCAGATCGACCGGCTCGTCGTGCGGCCCGAGGAGGTCCTGATCGTCGACTTCAAGACCAACCAGGCAGCGCCCAGGAGCGCGGCCGAGGCGCCGGCGGCCTATGTCCGGCAGCTTGCGCTGTATCGGGCGGTGCTGTCGCGGCTTTATCCCCAAAAGTCCGTCAGGGCTGTCCTGCTCTGGACCGAGGCCCTTGAATATATGGAGATTTCGGCCCCCGCGCTGGACGCGGCGCTGGCATCCCTTCATCTCGGTGTGAGCGTCCTTGACCCGGCAAGGGGCCGTTCATAGGTTGACCGCATGATCCCGGGCGCGATTCCAGGTCGCGCCGATTCTCTTTCAACCGAGTGAGGTACTCCCAATGGCCGTTAGCAAGGTTTCCGACGCCGATTTCGAAGCCGAAGTGCTCAAGGCGAACGGCCCCGTGGTCGTCGATTTCTGGGCCGAATGGTGCGGCCCCTGCCGCATGATCGCGCCCGCTCTCGACGAGATCGCCGGTGCGATGGGCGACAAGGTCAAGATCGTGAAGCTCAATGTCGACGAGAGCCCGAAGACCGCCTCCAAGTACGGCGTGATGTCGATCCCGACCCTGATGATCTTCAAGGGCGGCGAGATGGCCTCGCGCCAGGTCGGCGCAGCGCCGAAGGCGAAGCTGCAGCAGTGGATCACCTCCGCGGTCTGATCCACTGGCGCAGGATTACTGGCGCAAGATTATTTTCGACAACGGCCGGCGAAAGCCGGCCGTTTTGCGTTGATGGGACGTGTTCAGCGTATGACGAGTCCCGCCCTTGCCTGCTCCTCCCCGAAAGCGCGACCGCAAGCCAACCTCTCTCGCCGCAATGGAGGCGCGTTCGGTCGACGCGATCCCGCGCGGCGGTGAATGGCAATATGAACCCAAGTGGGACGGCTTCCGCTGCCTGCTGGCGCGGAGCGGCAGCAACGTCGACCTGCGCTCCAAATCCGGCGAAGACCTCGCGCGCTATTTCCCGGAAGTCGTCGCCGGGGCCTTGGAGCTGAAGCCCGACCGCTTCACGCTCGATGGCGAGATCGTCGTGCCGCAGGGCAAGAGCTTTTCCTTCGACGCACTGCTGCAACGCATTCATCCGGCGGCGAGCCGCGTGAAGAAGCTCTCGGCGGAGACACCGGCGCTCTATCTCGTTTTCGATCTGCTCGCGACATCCGGACAGAAGGGCTTGGCTGAGAAGACGCTGCGCGAACGGCGGCCGGCGCTGGAAGCCTTCGCGAAAGCCAACCTCAAGGGCAGCCTGTTCCGCCTCTCACCGGCGACCACGAGCTACGCCACGGCCAAGACATGGCTGGCGCAATCCGGCGGCGGCTCGGACGGCGTCATCGCCAAGCGGATCGACCTGCCCTACCAGGCGGGAAATCGCGACGGCATGCAGAAGATCAAGAAATTCCGCAGCGCCGATTGCGTGGTCGGCGGCTTCCGCTATGCCAGCAACAAGATCGCCGGCCGGAACGTCGTCGGCTCGCTGTTGCTCGGGCTCTACGACGATGACGGCCTGCTGCACCACGTCGGCTTCACCTCGGCGATCAAGGCGGAGGCGAAGCCTGATATGACCGATCGGCTCGAAGCGCTGATCGGCGAGCCCGGCTTCACCGGCAACGCGCCGGGCGGGCCGAGCCGCTGGTCGACCGAGCGCTCGGCGAAATGGTGTCCGCTGAAGCCGAAGCTGGTGATCGAGGTCTGCTACGACCATTTCAGCGGCGAACGCTTCCGCCACGGCACCTCGATCCTGCGCTGGCGTCCCGACAAGGCGCCGCGGCAATGCACATTCGAGCAGCTGAAGCAGAAAGTGGCGGACCCGATGAAGCTGTTGAAGTAACGCGGTCTCGTGCCCCGGACGCAGCGCGGCGCTTCTTCAGCGCTGCGCTGCAGAGCCGGGGCCCATCTCGCCGCGCCTGTCGTGTAGCATTCTGGGTGCCGGCTCTGCGGCTCATCGCTTGCGCGATGCGCCTTGTCCGGGACAGGCGAGGTTCTACTTGATCCACCCTGTGGCCAGCGCGTTCGCAAGCTCCGGCTGACCATTGCGGCGCGCCAGCGCGGCCATGGCTGCGTGATCGTAGGCGACGTGGCGGAACGTCACCTGCCAGGCAGCATCGACGCGTTCGAGGATCGCATAGCGCGCGTGCGGCGTGCCGGCCTCGACGACATGCGGGAACGGATGCTTGTCGCGAAAGCCGGGGCTGCCGACACTGCCGGGATTGACGATCAGCCTTCCGTCGCGCAGGCGTACCGCGCGGGCGAGATGGGTGTGGGCGCAGAGAATCAGTGATTGCGTGATGCCTTGCGCGAGTTGCTCGATTCGGTCGAGCGGCGATAGCGACACCGTGCCGTCGGGATGGACGCTGTCGAGCCAGTACACCTCATCGCTGCCGGGCGTCGCATGGCAGAGGAACACCTGGTCGCGGAAAACCCGCGTCATCGGCTGCGCGCGCAGCCAGTCTAGTTGCGCGGCGTCGAGCTGTTCGTAGGCGGGACGATCCCACGAGCCCATCTTCTCCGGCGGACGGTCGAGCAAATAGCGGTCGTGATTGCCGAGGACGTGCACGGCATCGAGCGGCATCAGGGTCTCGATGGTGCGGCGCGCATCCAGCGGGCCGCTTAGCATGTCGCCGAGATTGACGATGTCACCGATCCCCAGCTTGCGGATGTCGGCGAGCACGGCCTCCAGCGCGAGGTAGTTTCCGTGGATATCGGCAATCGCGGCAAAGCGCATCATTGGCCTTTATGCAGGCGGCGTGCCGTTGAGCGCCAGCACGTGGCCGGCGAGATACAGCGAGCCGGTGATCAGGATGCGCGGCGGCAGCTCGTAGGCGAGCCCCGCCAGCGCGCGCAGGGCGGCTTCGACGCTCGGAGCGGGCTCGACGCGCATGCCGAGGCTGCGTGCGGCGTCGACGAGACGGTCGACCGGCATCGCATTCTCGGTGTCGGGAATCGGCACTGCGATGATGTGGCGGGTGAGGCCGGCGAAATTGGCGAGGAAGCCCTGCGCGTCCTTGTTGGCCATCATGCCGGCGATGATCACCAGCGGCCGCGACACCCGCTCCTCGAGATCGCCGAGCGCGGCCGCCGCCACGCGGCCGCCCTCGGCATTGTGGCCGCCGTCGAGCCAGATCTCCGAGCCCTGCGGACCCCAGGACAGCAACTCGCCCGAGGTAAGGCGCTGCATCCGCGCCGGCCATTCGGCGCCGACGATTCCGGCCTCGAAGGCGGCGTGGTTGACCTTGATGGTCGGCAGCGCGCGCAGCGTCGCGATCGCGAGCCCGGCATTGGCGAATTGATGGCGGCCGAACAGACGCGGCGCCGGCAGGTCCATCAAGCCGCGGTCGTCGGAATAGACCAGACGCCCGCGCTCGACATTGACGTGCCAGCTCTCGTTGGCAGCGAACAGCGGCGCATGCATGCGCCTCGCGTGCGCTTCGATCACGGCCATCGCCTCCGGCATCTGCTCGGCGCAGATCACGGGCACGCCGCGCTTGATGATCGCCGCCTTCTCGCCGGCGATCGACGCCAGCGTATCGCCGAGGAAATCCATGTGATCCATGCTGACGGGTGTGATCACAGAGGCCGCCGGCTGATCGACCACGTTGGTCGAATCGAGCCGGCCGCCGAGGCCGACTTCGAGCAGCACGATGTCGGCCGGGTTCTGCGCGAACAGCTGGAAGGCGGCCGTCGTCTTCAGCTCGAACAATGTCGCGGCCTCGCCGGCATTGACGCGCTCGACCTCTTCCAACGCGGCACGTAATTCGTCGTCGCCGACGAGCACGCCGCCGCCGGTGCGGCCGAGCCGGAAGCATTCGTTGATGCGGACGAGATAGGGCGAGGTGTAGGCGTGGACACGAAGACCTGAAGCCTCCAGCGTCGCGCGAAGGTAAGCAAGCGTCGAGCCCTTGCCGTTGGTGCCGGCAATGTGGATCACCGGCGGCAGCCTACGCTCGGGGTGGCCGAGCCGTTCGAGCAGACGGAGCATCCGCTCCAGTCCGAGATCGATACGCTTCTGATGCAGGGCCGACAGCCGCCCGATCACTTCATCGAGCGGTGTCTTTGCACTGTCAGGGGAGGCGTTCACGCGTGCGGCGCTGCCGGCGCCGTCTCGGCGGCGGATACGATCTGCGCCGGGCTGGCGACCGGCTGCACGGACTTCGATGCACCTTCCTGCGCCGGCGCCTTGGTCAAGAGGCGGCAGAGCCGCGCCAGGGTCGGACGCAGCTCGTGGCGATGCACGACCATGTCGACCATGCCGTGCTCCTTGAGGTACTCGGCGCGCTGGAAACCTTCAGGCAGCTTCTCGCGGATGGTCTGCTCGATCACGCGCGCACCGGCAAAACCGATCAGCGCGCCGGGCTCGGCGATCTGCACGTCACCGAGCATCGCATAGGACGCGGTGACACCGCCGGTGGTGGGATTGGTCAGCACGACGATGTAGGGCAGCTTTGCCTCGCGCAGCATCTGCACCGCAACGGTGGTGCGCGGCATCTGCATCAGGGACAGAATGCCTTCCTGCATGCGGGCGCCGCCGCTGGCAGCGAACACGATGAATGGCGACTTCTTCTCGACCGCAAGCTCCATTCCGCGCACGATCGCTTCACCCGCGGCCATGCCGAGCGAGCCGCCCATGAAGTCGAAATCCTGCACGGCGACGACGACGGCGGCGCCTTCGAGCTTGCCGTAGCCGACCTTGACCGCATCGTTCAGATTGGTCCGCGCCCGCGCATCCTTGATGCGGTCGACATATTTCTTCTCGTCGCGGAACTTGAGCGGGTCAGGCGTGACCTCCGGCAGCGCGACGTCGAACCAGGTCTCGTTGTCGAAGATCGACTTGAGACGCGCCACCGCGCCCATGCGCATGTGATAGTTCGAGCCGGGGATGACGAACTGGTTGGCCTCGACGTCCTTGTAGAACACGAGCTGTCCGGAATCCGGGCACTTGATCCACAGGTTCTCCGGCGTCTCTCGCCGCAGCATGTTGCGGATCTTCGGCCGGACCACGTTGGTAAGCCAGTTCATGGTTTGCTCCGATGTGCGATCCCGCTGGGAATCGCCTGATGGATATATGGCCGCCGGACATCGGCCCGGCAAGCCGCCGTGTCGGGCCTATTCGGCCGCCTGCTGCGCGCCCTTGACGCCCTGGGCCAGGGCGGCCGTCAATTCGGCGACGGCATCAACGGTTTTGGCGGTCGCCCGCCCCTCGGCATCGAGACTGTTCCTGAGCGCATCGACCAGCGCGGTGCCGACCACCGAACCATCGGCCTTCTCGGCAATGGCGCGCGCCGCCTCCGGCGTGCGGATGCCGAAACCGACGCAGATCGGCAGCTTGGTATGCCGCTTGATACGCGCGACAGCTTCACCGACGGCATTGGCGTCCGCCGCCGCCGCACCGGTGATGCCGGCGATCGAGACGTAATAGACAAAGCCTGACGTGTTCGCGAGCACCGCCGGCAGGCGCTTGTCGTCAGTGGTCGGCGTCGCCAGGCGAATGAAGTTCAGCCCCGCCTTCAGCGCGGGAATGCAGAGCTCGTCGTCTTCCTCCGGCGGCAAATCGACGATGATCAGGCCATCGACGCCTGATGTCTTGGCGTCAGCCAGAAACTTGTCGACGCCATAGATGTAGATCGGATTGTAATAGCCCATCAGCACCAGCGGCGTGACATTGTCGTCCTTGCGGAAGTCGCGCACCAGCTCCAGCGTCTTCTTCAAGGTCATGCCGACCTTGAGCGCACGCAGGCCGGCAGCCTGGATCGAAGGACCGTCCGCCATCGGATCGGTGAAGGGAATGCCGAGTTCGATCACGTCGGCGCCGGACTTCGGCAGCGCCTTGACGATCGCGAGCGAGGTCGCGGGATCGGGATCGCCGGCCATCACATAGGTGACGAAGGCCGCACGTCCCTGGCTTTTCAACGCGGCAAAACGGGTGTCGATACGCGTGGTCACTTCTTGCCCCTCAGGATGTCGCCGACCTGCGGGACGTCCTTGTCGCCGCGGCCGGAGAGATTGACGACCATCAGGTGGTCCCTCGGCCGCTGCGGCGCGAGCTCCATCACCTTGGCGATGGCATGCGCGGGTTCGAGCGCGGGGATGATGCCTTCGAGCTTTGACAGCAGCTGGAACGCGGCGAGCGCCTCGTCATCGGTCGCGGAGAGATAGTTCACGCGGCCGACCTCGTGCAGCCAGGAATGCTCGGGGCCGATGCCGGGATAATCGAGACCGGCCGAGATCGAATGCGCGTCCTGGATCTGGCCGTCGGCGTCCATCAAGAGATAGGTGCGGTTGCCGTGGAGCACGCCCGGACGGCCGCCTGCGATCGAGGCCGCATGCAGCTGCGTCAGGCCATGGCCGGCGGCTTCGACGCCGAAGATCTCGACGGAGGGATCATCGAGGAACGGATGGAACAGGCCCATCGCGTTGGAGCCGCCGCCGATGCAGGCCACCAGCGAATCCGGCAGGCGTCCCTCGATCTCCTGCATCTGCGCCTTGGTCTCGTTGCCGATGACCGACTGGAAATCGCGCACCAAGGTCGGATAGGGATGCGGACCGGCCACCGTGCCGATGCAATAGAAGGTGTTGTGCACGTTGGTGACCCAGTCGCGCAGCGCCTCGTTCATGGCGTCCTTCAGCGTGCGCGTGCCCGACTGCACCGGTATCACCTTGGCGCCCAGCATCTCCATGCGGATGACGTTGGGCTGCTGCCGCTCGACGTCGACGGCGCCCATATAGACCACGCATTCGAGGCCAAAGCGCGCGCACAGCGTCGCGGTGGCGACGCCATGCTGGCCCGCGCCGGTCTCGGCGATGATGCGCTTCTTGCCCATGCGCCGTGCCAGCATGATCTGGCCGAGCACGTTGTTCACCTTGTGCGAGCCGGTGTGGTTGAGCTCTTCACGCTTGAGATAGATCTTGGCGCCGCGGAGATGTTCGGTCAGGCGCTCGGCGAAATAGAGCGGCGAGGGCCGGCCGACATAGTTCTTGAGGTAGCCGTTCATCTCGGCCTGAAACGCCGGATCGGCCTTGGCCGCGGTGTAGGCCTTTTCCAGATCGAGGATCAGCGGCATCAGCGTTTCGGCGACGAAGCGCCCGCCGAAAATGCCGAAATGGCCGCGCTCGTCGGGCCCGCTGCGATAGGAGTTTGGCTTGGCGATGTTCATCTGACGCTCAACTCTTGACTGGCATCTTTGCTGGCGCGCGCGGCGCGGATGAAGGCCTTGATCATGTCGGGGTCCTTGACACCGGGCGCGCTCTCGACCCCCGAGGACACGTCGACGCCGCCGGCGCGGGTGACGCGGAGGGCTTCGGCCAAATTGTCGGCGTGCAGCCCGCCCGAGACCATGTAGGGCAGTTTCAGATCGAGGTTTTCGAGCAGGTGCCAGTCGAAAGGTTCTCCGAGTCCGCCGGGCCGCGTGGCGTGCTTCGGCGCACGCGCATCGAACAGGATGCGGTCGGCGACCGCCGCGTAGCCGGGCAGCACCGCGAGATCGGCTGACGTCGCGACCGGCACGGCCTTCATCACCGGGCGGCCGAAGCGTTGCTTGATGTCGCGCAGCCGCGCTACGCTCTCTTTGCCGTGGAGCTGAAAGATGTCCGGCGACAGCGCGTCCGTGATGTTGTCGAGCGTCGCGTCATCGGCATCGACCGTGAGCGCCACCTTGAGCGCGCGCCGCTTGACCTGACGGCCGAGGTCACGGCCGAGCTCCAGGGACAGGTGCCGGGGCGACGGCGGAAAGAACACGAACCCGACCATGTCGGCACCCGCCTCGAGCGCCGTTTCAAGCGTCTCGGGCGTGGACAGGCCGCAGATCTTGACGAGCAGGGACATGGTCTCAAAGCGGGTAGAGGCCGCGGGTCCGCGGCCGGAAAACGGGGCTTTTCGGTCGGGGCCGCTTCTACAACGTCGCGCGCTGCTTGTCTCGCCCGACGGGCCCGTACAGGCCCATCCCGGAGGGAACGGGAAGGCGCTGGGGCTCCGCTTTCGCTGCGGCCGCCTGGGCGCGCAGATCGGCCAGTTCGGCCCTGACGGCCCGGGCCTCCGCATCGTTCCGGCGCGCCGCGCGCCGCCAGCGCCGCTGGCCGAACCAGACGGCAGAGCCGCCCGCAACAACGCCCAAGGCCGCCATCAGGATCAGCAGCAGGAACAGCGGCAGGGTGATCGACAGCGCGGGGTCGTCCGCAATGAAGGGGTCGAAGGAGACGGTAACGAAATGCCTGTTGGCGACGGCGAACGCCGCCAGGATCAGGCCCAGCGGAAGCACGATCAGCGCGGTCAGGAACTTTCGCATCTCGCTTCGCTCGCTTTGAATCAAGCCTGCGGCCGCATCCTGTGCGACCGCGAAAAACCCTAAAGCGCGCTCACATCGCGCTTCAGTCTGCGCCGCCGGGATCCGGATGGTCGCGGTTCAGCCGCTCGCGCATTTCCTTGCCGGTCTTGAAGAACGGAACACTCTTCTGATCGACGGGCACATGGGCGCCGGTGCGTGGATTGCGCCCTGCCCGCGCAGGACGATGCTTGACCGAGAAGGCACCGAAGCCGCGCAGCTCGACGCGATCACCGCGTGCAAGCGCCGCTACGATCTCTTCGAGAATCGCATTCACAATGTTCTCGACATCCCGCTGGTACAGATGCGGGTTGTGCTCGGCGATACGCTGAACAAGTTCGGATTTGATCATCGAGAGATAGGACCCGGAAGCGTGCGGATGACCATTTCCGTGAAAATACCGTGATCTGTCAAGACGCTAAATCAAGAATGGGCGTCGCGAAAATGCGTGACAAATGCCGAAAAAGCAGGCTGCGCCGACACGCGTCGGACGGGAAAAAGCTCTGAAACTCGCCTGCTGACGGTCAGTTGGACGCAGCCGGCTGCCACAGGGCCAGCATTCCATCCATTCCGAGCCGGTCCACCGCCTGCACGACCCCGGTTTGCCCGATCTGGTGCGCGATCGAGCCCAAACCGAGCGCTTCCAGCGTCAATGCGACCGCGGTCTTCAGGAACGGCAGATCGCCGAAGCGCGGCTGAAGCTTGTAATCGCGCACGGGAAGGCCCTTCTTGACGCCTTTCTGCTCAACCAGCCAGGTCACGGCCGTCTTCTCGTCGCCGATCTGATCGATCAGCTTGAGATCGATCGCCTGGCGCCCGGTGAAGACGCGCCCATCGGCGACTTTTTCGAGCTGCGTGTCATCCATGCCACGCCGCTCCTTCACCATTCCCTTGAACCAGGCATAGGAATCCTTCACCAGCGCGTCGAGCGCGGCGCGCGCCTCGGGACTGGTCGGCTCGAAACCGTTGGGCGCGGCCTTCAGCGGCGAGGACTTCACCTCCTCGACCTTGACGCCGATGGTCTTCATGAGCTCGGAGACGTTGGGGTACTGGAACAGCACGCCGATGGAGCCGACCAGCGAGCTTTGCTGGGCAACGATGTGGTCGCTCGCAATCGCGGTGATGTAGCCCCCGGAGGCAGCCAGCCCCTCGACCACCACGACCAGCGGCTTTTTCGCCTTGAGACGGACCAGCGAGTCATAGAGCTGCTCGGAGCCGGCGGTGGTGCCGCCCGGCGAGTTGATGTGAACGATGACGGCAGCCGCCTGCGAATTCTCGAGCCGCTCCAGTGCCTGCGTGCGGTCGGAATCGCTGCGGATCAATCCCTCGATCTGGACGCGCGCGATCGAGCCGGCGGCTGCGAGGGAGCCGCCTGCACCGGGCGTCGCAATCAGCGCGAAGCTTGCAATCGCCGCGACCGCGATCAATGCCGCCATCACACGCCAGAACGTCAGCTTGCGGCGGATCCTGCGGCGATCGACGATGATGTCCGAATCGAGCGACATCGGAATATCTCCAAATGAAAGACCAGGCGCGTTCTGCCGTCACGGCGTGACCATTGGCTTATCTCGATACATCAATTGCGGCGCAATTTGAAGAAAACAAGGCTGTGAGCGGGGCGAGAAAGTCGCCGCAAACTCAGTCGTCATCCCCGCCTAGTGCGCAAAGCGCACGGGGGCGGGGATCCATAACCCCAAGGAGGAGTCGTCGAGCGAGCTGGCAACTCCGAGTCTCCGTCAAACTTATCCTGCGGTTATGGGTCCCGGGCTCGCGCCTCGCGCGCCCCGGGACGACAATCGAGCATGCCGCAAGAAAAAAGCCCCGGCTTGCGCCGGGGCCTTGATGCAGCGAAATGTACGTTTCGCTTACTTGCTGTCGCGGTTCTTGAGCGCGGTGCCGAGGATGTCGCCGAGCGTCGCACCCGAATCCGAAGAGCCGTACTGCGCGATGGCTTCCTTCTCTTCGGCGACTTCGAGCGCCTTGATCGACACCTGGACCTTGCGGGCCTTCTTGTCGAACTGGATCACGCGGGCATCGACCTTCTCGCCGACGGCGAAGCGTTCGGCGCGCTGGTCGTTGCGGTCACGGGCGAGCTCCGAGCGCTTGATGAAGGTGGTGAAGTCGGTACCGGCGATCTTCACCTCGATACCGCTCTCCTTCACTTCGAGCACTTCGCAGGTCACGACCGCGCCCTTCTTGACATCGCCCGGCTCGGCGAAGGGGTCGCCTTCGAGCTGCTTGATGCCGAGCGAGATGCGCTCCTTCTCGACGTCCACATCGAGCACCACGGCCTTCACCATGTCGCCCTTCTTGTAGTTGTCGATCACCTGCTCGCCCGGGAGCTTCCAGTCGAGATCGGACAGGTGGACCATGCCGTCGACGTCGCCCTCGAGGCCCAGGAACAGACCGAACTCGGTCTTGTTCTTGACCTCGCCCTCGACCACCGAACCGGTCGGGTGCTTCTCGACGAAGACCTCCCAGGGGTTGCGCATGGTCTGCTTGAGGCCGAGCGAGATGCGGCGCTTGACGGAATCCACTTCCAGCACCTGCACGTCGACTTCCTGCGAGGTCGACACGATCTTGCCGGGGTGCATGTTCTTCTTGGTCCACGACATCTCGGAGACGTGGATCAGGCCTTCGATGCCCGGCTCGAGCTCGACGAACGCACCGTAGTCGGTGATGTTGGTGACGCGGCCGGTGAAGCGGGCACCCAGCGGGTACTTGGCTTCGATGCCCTGCCACGGATCGTCCAGCAGCTGCTTCATGCCCAGCGAGATGCGGTGCGTCTCGTGGTTGATCTTGATGATCTTGACCTTCACGGTCTGGCCGATCGAGAGCACCTCGGTCGGGTGGTTGACGCGGCGCCACGCGATGTCGGTGACGTGCAGCAGGCCGTCGATGCCGCCGAGGTCTACGAACGCACCGTAATCGGTGATGTTCTTGACCACGCCGTCGATGACCTGACCCTCTTCGAGGTTCTGCACCAGCTCCTGGCGCTGCTCGGCGCGGGTCTCTTCGAGAACCGTGCGGCGGGACACGACGATGTTGCCGCGGCGGCGGTCCATCTTCAGGATCTGGAACGGCTGCGAGTTGTTCATCAACGGCGCAACGTCGCGGATCGGACGGATGTCGACTTGCGAGCGCGGCAGGAAGGCCACGGCACCGTCGAGGTCGACGGTGAAGCCGCCCTTGACCTGGTTGAAGATGACGCCGTTGACCTTCTCGTTGTTCTGGAACGCCTTCTCCAGCTTGCCCCAGCTCTCTTCGCGGCGCGCCTTGTCGCGCGACAGCACGGCTTCGCCGAGGGCGTTTTCGATGCGATCGAGGAACACTTCCACCTCGTCGCCGACCTTGATGTCGCTCTCACGGCCGGGGCCGGAAAATTCGCGCAGCGCGACGCGGCCCTCGGTCTTCAGGCCGACGTCGATGACGGCCATGTCCTTTTCAATTGCAACCACCTTGCCCTTGACGACGGAGCTTTCCTGCAGGTTGCCGCCTGCGAAGGACTCGTCGAGCATCGCGGCGAAATCGTCGCGCGACGGGCTATAGGTATCAGCAGAAGTCGAAGCCATTTGTTCTCCAGTTGCGGATGTCTTGCCGGCCGTTGGGTTCATGGGCGCATCGCGCGCGCAGTGTCGGAAGGTCCGCAAGACCTTCGAGCGACCGCTCGTTGCCCCGATCTTGCGACCAGAACAGCGGAAGCGGGCCGGCTGAGGCCCGCGCGTTCGATACGTTGAAAGCTTTGTCCGGAACCTGGATCGCGCCGGTCCCGAAACCGGGACGAAGCGTATCGACCTCAAAGAGCGGGAGCGGGCACTTCCTCCAATGACGGCGGCGGCTTAACCCCGCGACCGGCCCGCTCGGACAGCCTCGATAATGTCGATGGCGGCCCGGACGCCGCCTTCTATATCCAGTTGGGAGTTATCTAGCAAGTAAGCATCCGGGGCCGGTTTCAAAGGCGCAATCGCCCGATTCTTGTCGCGTTCGTCACGCTGGAGGATGTCGGCAAGCACGGCCGCCTCGTCCGCCTCCTCGCCCCTCGCTTTGGCCTCCATGGTGCGGCGGCGGGCGCGGACCTTGGGGTCGGCGACCACGAAGATTTTCACGTCGGCATGGGGGCAGATCACGGTTCCAATATCCCGGCCGTCGAGCACGGCGCCGGGCGGATCGGCGGCAAACTGGCGCTGGAAATTGACCAGAACCTCGCGAACCCTGGGGATGGCCGAGACGATCGAGGCGCCCTCGCCGGCCTTCTGGGTCTTCAGCGCAGGATTGCCGAACTTTTCCGGATCGAGCTCCAGCGCGGCCTGCACCGCGGCCGCCTCGTCGTTGAGATCGTGCCCGGACTGCATCAAGGCATAGGCCACCGCGCGATAGATCACGCCGGTATCGAGATGACGATAGCCGTAATGGTGGGCGAGACGCTTGCCGAGCGTCCCCTTGCCCGAAGCCGCGGGCCCGTCGATGGCGATGATCATGTCACTCAAACCTTGGCTGTCTGTGGCCCGCGCGCTCGTCGCAATGGCCGCTCTTCCGTGAAAATGTTGCGAGACGCGAACTCCGCGGGGCTCGCAAAAGTGAGATATTCGCGCATCGCGTCGGACGGCGATGACGCCGTGAACCATGGTTCGGCAAGGCGCCGCGCCGGATCGCAGACCCACGCTGGCACCCGACCGAGACGACGTTGCTTGGCCAGATACTCGGCTATCGCGCCGATCAGGGCATCGAGCCGATCGTTTCGGGTCAAGTCGGGCTCGTCTGCGATCGTCTCGTATTGAGCCTGGCTCGTGGCGGCCAAGTCAAATGTATCGATAAACTTGGCCAGAGTGGAATCTTGTGGCGCGCCTGCGCGTATGAGAGCTACGGCTTCAGCGAGGGTTCTTGGGCGCATTCCGCCTCCTCACAGCAAGGCGTCGCGGTCGAAAGCTGTGCTCATAGCCGCGGCCTCATGAAAACTCGGCCCCTAGCGAACGCATCATCGGAATGAAGTCCGGAAAGCTGGTGGCGATGAAGGCGGTGTCGTCGACGGTCACCGGCTGATCGGAGGCGCAGCCCATCACGAGGGCGGACATCGCAATGCGATGGTCCATGTGGGTGGCGACAGTGCCGCCGCCCGGGACGTGGCCGCGGCCCTCGACGATCAGATCATCGCCGGAGACCTCGACCTTGACGCCGTTGACGCGCAGCATGGCGGCGGTGGCTTCAAGCCGGTCGGATTCCTTGACGCGCAGCTCCTGCAGGCCGCGCATGATCGTGGTGCCTTCGGCGAACGAGGCCGCCACCGCCAGCACCAGATATTCGTCGATCATCGACGGCGCGCGCTCCGGCGGCACCTCGATGCCGCGCAGCTTCGACGCGCGCACGCGCAAGCGGGCCATCGGCTCGCCAGCATCGCCGCGCACCTCGCTCTCCTCGATGGAGGCGCCCATTTCGCGCAGCGTGGTGAACAGGCCGGTGCGCAGCGGATTGGTCATGACGTCGGACAGCACGAGGTCGGAGCCCTCGACGATCAGCGCCGCGACGATCGGGAAGGCGGCCGAGGAGGGATCGGCGGGCACCACGACATTGGCGCCATGAAGCTCGGGCTGGCCCACCAGCGTGATGCGGCGGCCGTGGCGGCCTTCCTGGACCGAGGTGATGTCGGCACCGAAATGCCTCAGCATCAGCTCGGTGTGGTCGCGGCTGGCCTCGGTCTCGATGACTGTGGTGGTGCCGGGCGCCGCGAGACCGGCCAGCAGCACGGCCGATTTGATCTGGGCCGAGGCGACCGGGGTCTTGTAGGTGATCGGCAGAGGGTCGCGCGCGCCTTGGAGCGTCAGCGGCAGGCGCCCGCCCTCGCCGCCGGCGCTGACCCTGGCACCCATCTTTCCCAGCGGATCGAGGATCCGGCGCATCGGGCGGCTGCGCAACGAGGCGTCGCCATCGAACACCGCCGAAATCGGGCAGCCGGCGACGGCGCCCATCACCAGCCGGCAGCCGGTGCCGGAATTGCCGAAATCCAGCGGCGCCTTGGGCTGATCGAACCCCCCGACCCCGACGCCGTTGACGGTCCAGGCGAAATCACCGGTGCGCTCGACCCTGGCGCCCAGCGCCTGCATGGATTTGGCGGTGTTGAGGACGTCCTCGCCCTCGAGCAGGCCCGAAATCCTGGTCTCGCCGACTGCGAGCGCGCCCAGGATCAGGGCGCGATGGGAGATCGACTTGTCTCCGGGCACCCGTACTTTCCCGGTCAGGGGACCGCTGGCGCGAGACTGGAGCGGCCTCGGTTGGTCGGAATGGGTCAAGATTGTGTCCTTGAATAGGCCCATTGGGCTGGCGGGCAGGTACCACATGGTCTGCGCCCCGTCACGGGCATGTCGTTCTCCCGCAATGCGCTATTGACAGCGGGCCGCCAACTAGCCAAGTGAAGCACCGCTTTTCAGACATTCCCAGGATTCCTGCCGTGGCCAAGTCCGAACTCGGAACCAAACGTATTTGCCCGACCACGGGCAAGAAGTTCTATGACCTCAACAAGAATCCGGTGATCTCGCCCTATACCGGCGAAGTGGTGCCCATCGCTCCGGTCGCTCCTGCCCGCGGCCCCCGTGCGGCCGAGGCCCGCAACATGGCCCAGGACAACGCGCCGGAGCCGGCGGAAGCCGAAGAACTGGTCTCGCTCGAGGAAGCCGACGCCGAGGAAAACACCGGCAAGGTCAAGGCCGTCGTGCCCGAATCGGAGGACGATATCGAGGTCGACGAGACCCTCGACGACGATGATGACGACGATTCGACCTTCATTGCCGACGAGGAAGAGGGCGACGAGGACGTGACCGACATCATTGGTGATGTCGGCGGTGATGAAGAGACTTGAGATCAGCCCTGATCTGTGAAAAAGGGTGCACCGCGCGAGTCGCCTAGAGCGCTCGCCGGCCGGGACGGGTCCCCCAGGATCCTCCCATCTGGACTAAGGGGCCATAGCTCAGCTGGGAGAGCGCTTGCATGGCATGCAAGAGGTCGGCGGTTCGATCCCGCCTGGCTCCACCAGCCTTCGCTCGCTTCGCGAGCTACGGCTCGGCAAGCCAGCCCCGCTCCATCGTAGCGAAGTGAGCGAAGGCTGCCGCGGCGTAGCCCGAAGGGCGAAGCCGGGCTCCATCAGATAGAACGCGGGTGTAAGCTCTCCTCGACAACTGGGGAGCGTGCCATGAAGTACGTCTACATCCTTGAGAGCCTCGATTCCCTCCACTTCTATGTCGGGATCACCGACGACCTGCCAGCCCGACTCACAAAGCACAATGCTGGTGAGGTCCCTCACACCTCGAAATACGGACCCTGGCGTCTCAAGACCTACATTGCGTTCAACAACGAGAGGCAGGCCGTCGCATTCGAGAAGTACCTGAAGTCAGCGTCCGGCCGCGCCTTCGCCAAGAAACGCCTGTAAGCCCCCTACTCCCCGATCACCGCATTCAGCCGGTCCCTCAGCGCGACGATCTCGTCCTTCATCGCGACCAGTTCCGACACCGAGCAGTCCGATGCCGCCAGGATCGATTGCGGCACGCTGCGGGCCTTTTCCTTCAGCGCATGGCCCTGCAGCGTCAGGGCGATCAGAACCTGGCGCTCGTCCTCACGCGAGCGGGTGCGCCTGACGAGATGGGCGGCCTCGAGGCGCTTCAGCAGCGGCGTCAGCGTGCCCGAATCCAGGAACAGCTTCTCGCCGATCTCCTTGACCGGCACGTCGTCGCGCTCCCACAGCACCAGCATGACCAGATATTGCGGATAGGTCAGGCCGAGCCGATCGAGCAGTGGCTTGTAGACGCGGTTGAAGGCGTGCGTAGCGGAATAGACCGCGAAGCAGATCTGGTTGTCGAGACGAAGCGGGTCTACCGCCGTTGATTTCCGGGCCATGACGAATCCTGCGCGTTTCTCCCATTCTGGGCCCGGCCGGCGCCACATTCAATTGCGAACAATTAAATGTGAAACGCCACGAATTAGATTGCGCGCAATCTAATTGTCTGCGATAAAGCTTACACCCCAACCCCGAAAGACCCGAGGAGACGACAATGTCTGTAAACGTCCTCTACAAGACCAGCGCCAAGGCCACCGGCGGCCGCGACGGCCATGCTGCGACCCTCGACGGCGCGCTCGACGTCAAGCTCACCACGCCGAAGGAGCTCGGCGGCGGCGGCGGTGCCGGCAACAATCCCGAGCAGCTGTTCGCGGCCGGTTATGCCGCCTGCTTCATCGGCGCGATGAAGTTCGTGGCATCGCAGGGCGGCCCGAAGGTGCCCGCCGATGCGTCGGTCACCTCGACCGTCGGCATCGGTCCGCGCTCCGAGGGCGGCTTCGGCCTCGACATCGACCTTGCGGTCTCGCTGCCGGGTCTTGCCCGCGCGGAGGCCGAGGCGCTGGTCGCGAAGGCACACCAGGTGTGCCCGTACTCCAATGCCACGCGCGGCAATGTCGACGTTCGCCTGACGGTGGTCTGATCGACAGCGCGGATCGGCTGGCCCCGGGATCCCCCTCGGGCCGGCCGCCTGCGACTGAATTTGCCACCCCGCGGCATGGCTGCACGGGGGCGCATACGGCTCCACGCCAGGCGCCATTGCTGGCGCAAACAAACCTCGCTAGGCCTGTGATCGACCGACCGACACAGGGGAAGCGAAGGTATGAGTTCTGAAGCCGCAACGGGTGCCATGAGCGGACTGCGCGTCATCGATCTCACGCGCGTGCTCGGCGGTCCCTACTGCACCCAGATCCTCGCCGACCACGGCGCCGACGTGATCAAGGTCGAGCCGCCCGCGGGCGACGAGGTGCGCGAATGGGGCCCTCCGTTCCACGAGGAGGACGCGGCCTATTTCGTCGGCATCAACCGCAACAAGCGCTCGATCGGCCTCGACCTCGCCTCCGAGGGCGGGCGCGTCGTGCTGCTCAAGATGCTGGAGACCGCCGACGTCCTGATCGAGAATTTCAAGCCGGGCACGCTGGAGAAATGGGGCATCGGCAACGAAATCCTCAGCAAGAAATTCCCGCGCCTCGTGCATTGCCGGATCTGCGGCTTCGGCGCCGACGGCCCGCGCGGCGGCAACCCCGGCTATGACGCCATCATCCAGGCCATGACCGGCATGATCGCGGCAACCGGCTCGCCCGAGAGCGGGCCGATGCGGATCGGCGTGCCCCTGGTCGACATCACCACCGGACTTTACGCGGCGATCGGCATCCTGATGGCGCTGTCGGAGCGGCAGCGGTCGGGCAAGGGCCAGTTCCTGGAGACGACGCTGTACGAGACCGGCCTTGCGATCATGCATCCGCATACCGCGAATTATTTCATGCATGGCAAGCCGCCTGGTCTCACCGGCAACGAGCATCCGAACCTCGTGCCTTACGCGATCTTCCCGACCAAGACCGACAATATCTTCATCGGCGTCGGCAATGACGGCACCTTCCGCAAGCTGGCCAAGGAGATCGGCAAGCCCGAGCTCGGCACCGATCCGCGCTTTGCCCGCAACAAGGACCGCATCGCCAATCGCGAGGCGCTGCGTGCCGAGCTTGCCGCCGTGTTCAGCCAGCACGAGGCCGAGCCGCTGTGCAACCGCCTGCTCGCGGCCGGCCTGCCCGCTGGCCCCGTGCAGAAGATCGACCAGGCGTTGACCAACCCGCACACGATCGCGCGTGGCGATATTATCGAGAAGGACTGGTACAAGGGCGTGGCCTCGCCGATCCGGCTCGACCGCAGCAAGCCGAGCCTGCGCCGCGTACCGCCGAAATTCAGCCAGCACGCGGCCGAGGTGCTTGGCGAGTTCGGCTACTCCAAGGCCGAGATCGACGCGATGGTCGAAAAAGGCACGGTCTGCGGTCCCGAGCGGAAACGCTAGGGCCTCACCCGCCACATCAAGCAATGCCGCACTGCGGCGCGCGCACGCATGTGCAGCGCGAACGGAGTCGGCTGACCGCTCCGTCTTGGCCTATTTGACGACTTCCCATTCGGCCGCGCTTGCTGCTTTCGTTTCTCCCGCTTACACAGTCATGTGAACGTCATATGGCGCTGCTAGCGCAAGCGCTTCTTAGTGACGGGCAAGGGAGGTTTTCTTGATGGCTCTTCGACATTTTGGCGCGGCGGCGGCCGTCGCACTCACAATTGGTCTCGGCGCCTCGCCGGCATTTGCCGTGACTGAAATCCAGTGGTGGCACGCGATGACCGGCGCCAACAACGACGTCATCGTCAGGCTCGCCAACGACTTCAATGCCACGCAGAGCGACTACAAGGTGATTCCGACCTACAAGGGCAACTATGCCGACACGATGAACGCCGGCATCGCCGCGTTCCGCGCCGGCAACGCGCCGCACATCATGCAGGTGTTCGAGGTCGGCACCGCCACCATGATGGCCGCGACCGGCGCCGTGAAGCCGGTCTACAAGCTGATGGCCGAGACCGGCGAGAAGTTCGATCCCAAGGCCTATCTGCCCGCGATCACCGGCTACTACTCGACCTCGAAGGGCGAGATGCTGTCCTTCCCCTTCAACTCGTCCTCGACGGTGATGTGGGTCAACCTCGACGCGCTGAAGAAGGCGAACGTCGAGATCCCGAAGACCTGGCCCGAAGTGTTCGACGCCGCCAAGAAGCTGAAGGCGGCCGGGCATGCCACCTGCGGCTTCTCCAATTCCTGGGTCACCTGGGTCAATCTCGAGCAGCTGTCCGCCTGGCACAACGTGCCGCTGTCGACCAAGGCCAACGGCCTCGACGGCTTCGACACCGTGCTCTCCTTCAACGGGCCGCTCCAGGTCAAGCATCTCGAAAACCTGGTCGAGCTCCAGAAAGACAAGACCTACGACTATGCCGGCCGCACCAACACCGGCGAAGGCCGCTTCACGTCAGGCGAATGCCCGCTCTACCTGACCTCGTCGGCGTTCTTCGGCAACGTCAAGGCGCAGGCCAAGTTCGCCTTCACCGCGGTGCCGATGCCCTACTACCCGGACGCCAAGGGCGCGCCGCAGAACTCGATCATCGGCGGTGCCTCGCTGTGGGTGATGGGCGGCAAGTCGGCCGACGAGTACAAGGGCATCGCCAAGTTCTTCGGCTTCCTCTCGGACACCGATCGCCAGGTCTACATCCACAAGGCCTCGGGTTATCTGCCGATCACCAAGGCGGCCTATGACAGGGCCAAGGCGGATGGCTTCTACAAGGACCAGCCGTATCTGGAGACTCCGCTGCTCGAGCTGACCAACAAGGAGCCGACCGAGAATTCGCGCGGTCTGCGCCTCGGCAACATGGTGCAGCTCCGCGACGTCTGGGCGGAAGAGATCGAGCAGGCGCTGGCCGGCAAGAAGACGGCCAAGCAGGCGCTGGACGCGGCCGTCGAGCGCGGCAACACCATGCTGCGCCAGTTCGAAAAGACCGCCGTGAAGTAAGGCGACAAGCGGCAGGCCGGTCAGCCGGCCTGCCGCCCTCGGGGCATCATGCAGAAGCAAGCCATTTTCCAATCGAAGCTATTGCCCTATGCGCTGGTTGCGCCGCAGCTCGCGATCGTCCTGATTTTCTTCTACTGGCCGGCCTTGCAGGCGGTGATCCAGTCCTTCCTGCTCCAGGACGCCTTCGGCCTGTCGACCAGCTTCGTCTGGTTCGAGAATTATCTCGAGCTGTTCAAGGAGCGCGCCTATTTCGAGGCGATCCTGCGCACCTTCTTCTTCTCGTTCGCGATCGCGGTGTCGTCGCTGTCGTTCGCGCTGCTGCTGGCCGTGATGGCGGACAAGCCGCTGCGCGGCTCGATGCTCTACCGGACGCTGCTGATCTGGCCCTACGCGGTGGCGCCGCCGGTCGTCGGCGTGCTCTGGATCTTCATGCTGCATCCCTCGCTCGGTGTGCTCTCGCGCTACCTGCGCGCCGCCGGCGTCGACTGGAATCCGCTGCTCGACGGCGACCAGGCCGCCGCGCTGATCATCCTCGCCGCCGCGTGGAAGCAGATTTCCTACAACTTCCTGTTCTTCCTCGCCGGCCTGCAGAGCATCCCCAAGAGCGTGCTCGAGGCCGCCGCGATCGACGGCGCGCGGCCGATGCGCAGGTTCTGGACGGTGACCTTCCCGCTGCTGTCGCCGACCATCTTCTTCCTGCTGGTCGTCAACATCGTCTACGCCTTCTTCGACACGTTCGGCATCATCGACACCATGACCCGGGGCGGCCCCGGCAAATCGACGGAGACGCTGGTCTACAAGGTCTATACCGACGGCCTGCTCGGCGGAAACCTCGGCAGCTCCGCGGCGCAATCGGTGATCCTGATGATCATGGTCATCGTGCTGACGGGAATCCAGTTCCGCTTCGTCGAACGGAAGGTGACCTACTGATGGTGGAGGAAGAGGGCTTTCGGCGCTACATCGCCCACATCATCCTGTGGATCGGAATCGCGATCGTCGCCTTCCCGGTCTACATCGCGATCATCGCCTCGACCCAGGACAACGCGGTGATCGCGAACGGACAGATGTCCCTGCTGCCGGGCGGCCAGTTTCTGCAAACCTACTACCAGACCATCTTCGTCGGCACGAGCGGCTCGACCCGCGAGCCGGTCGGCAACATGATGTTGAACTCGCTGGTGATGGCGCTCTTGATCGCGGTGGGCAAGATCACGGTCTCGATCATCTCGGCCTATGCGATCGTCTATTTCCGCTTTCCGTTCCGGATGGCGATCTTCTGGATCATCTTCATCACCTTGATGCTGCCGGTCGAGGTGCGCATCTATCCGACCTACAAGATCGTCGCTGATCTGCACATGCTCGACAGCTATGCCGGCCTGGCGCTGCCGCTGATCGCATCGGCCACCGCGACGCTGCTGTTCCGCCAGTTCTTCATGACCGTGCCGGACGAATTGCTGGAAGCCTCGCGCATCGACGGCGCCGGCCCGTTCCGCTTCTTCTGGGACACGCTGCTGCCGCTGTCGCGCACCAACATGGCGGCGTTGTTCGTGATCCTGTTCATCCTCGGCTGGAATCAATATCTCTGGCCGCTTCTGATCACGACGCGCGACGACATGCAGACCATCCAGATCGGCATCCGCAAGATGATCACCACCAGCGACGCGCTGACCGAATGGCCGCTCGTGATGGCAACCGCCGTGCTGGCCATGCTGCCGCCGGTGTTCGTCGTCGTCGTGATGCAGAAGCTGTTCGTGCGCGGCCTGGTCGAGACGGAGAAGTAGAGACTTATGGCCAACGTGACCCTGCGCAGCGTCCGCAAGACCTATCCCGGCGGCTTCGAGGCCATCAAGGGCGTCGACGTCGATGTCGGCGACGGACAGTTCTGCGTGCTGGTCGGCCCCTCCGGCTGCGGCAAGTCCACGCTGCTGCGCATGGTCGCGGGGCTCGAGACGGTCACCGGCGGCGAGATCGACATCGGCGGTCGCGTCGTCAACGGAATCGAGCCCGCCGACCGCGACATCGCGATGGTGTTCCAGAACTACGCGCTCTATCCGCATATGAGCGTCTACAACAACATGGCCTATGGCCTGCGCAACCGCGGCATGGCCGAGGCGGAGATCAAGACCCGGGTCGAGGAAGCCGCGCGGGTGCTCGAGCTCTCCGCCATGTTGGAGCGCAAGCCGCGCCAGCTCTCCGGCGGCCAGCGCCAACGCGTCGCCATGGGCCGCGCCATCGTGCGCCAGCCCAAGGTGTTCCTGTTCGACGAGCCGCTGTCCAACCTCGATGCGAAGCTGCGCATCGCGATGCGGGTCGAGATCCGCAAATTGCAGCGCCGGCTCAACACGACGTCGATCTACGTCACCCACGACCAGCTGGAAGCAATGACGCTCGCCGACATTCTCGTCGTGATGAACGGCGGCCAGGTCGAGCAGGTCGGCAATCCCCTTGATATCTACGAGAAACCGGCGACGACCTTCGTCGCCTCCTTCATCGGCGCACCGCCGATGAACCTGATGTCGACGCGGCCCGAGGAGACCCGCTCGCAGCTCGCCGGTAGCGCGGCGGCTGATGCCGGCATTCTTGGCATCCGTCCGGAAGATTTCGTCATCACCGACGAGACGCCGGCCGGCGGCGTCGCCTTGCCGCTCACCGTCGAAGCGATCGAGCGCGTCGGCGCCGAAACCTTCATCTACGGCTCCCGCGAGCAGGAGGACCAGCGCGTCGCCGCCACGCCCGGCGAGCTGCCGCCCGGCGAGGTCATCGTCCGCATTCCCGGAACGGGGGCGCCTGCGATCGGCGCGAGAATCCGTGTCGCGGCGGTGCGGGCCAAGCTGCACCTGTTCAGTGACGACGGGCGGACGCGGCTTAAGGGCTGATCGGCTCCGGGGCCAGACGACAAAAGTGTCGAAAACAACCCCATGCACAGTAGAAGGGGGCTTGTTTTTGTTGGGATAAATCGCCTCGCACGACGCGTCATGCCAACCATGACGAATCAGGCATTCGAGCGATGGCGGAAAGTGGCCCGTCCACAGCCTCTCCTGCTACATCCTTGAACCCACAGGGGAACATGCCCATATTGCTGTTCAAGGGGTGCCACGACGGGCCCCGACACACCAAAGTCGCTTCTGCGAGGACTTTGTAAACTATGTCTCGTGTTCCAACGCTCTCCAGTCCCTTCCTGCTGGGCTTCGACGAGATCGAGCGCGTGCTCGACCGCGTCGTCAAAGGTGCCGACGGCTACCCTCCCTACAATATCGAGAGGTGCGGCGGCGCGGACGGCCAGCCCGAGCGTTTGCGGATCACGCTGGCGGTCGCCGGATTTACGCGCGACCAACTCGATGTAACCATTGAGGAAAACCAGCTCGTGATCCGCGGGCGGCAGCAGGACGACAAGACCCGGCAATACATCCATCGCGGCATCGCCGCGCGCCACTTCCAGCGCACCTTCGTGCTGGCGGAGGGGATGCTGGTGCTGGGTGCGGATCTGAAGAACGGGCTGTTGTCGATCGATCTGGCCCGGCCTGAACCGGAGCGGATCGTTAAGACAATCGCTATCAATGAGCACGAATAATGGAACGAGTAGCGGACTCGACCGCTTAGTGTTCCAGAGGAGTCGAGACCATGAGTGAAGGTCACGTTGCGTTCGAATACGAAGCCAAGAACGTCTCTCCGGAGACGCTGGCAACCCTGGGCGAAGGCCATATCGCCTATGTGAAGCAGATCCGCTCCGAAGACGTGCCGGGCCTGTTCCCCGAGGCGCCCAAGATCGCGCCGGGCCTCAAGCTGTTCGCGCTCCACGCCGCCGACGGCACGCCGATCATGCTGACCGACAGCCGCGAAGCCGCGGTCGCCAACGCCTGGAGCAACGAGCTGCAAGCGGTGAGCGTGCACTAAAGCGCGCGTCGCACGAATAGGTTTTCAAGCGGGCATGCCTTCGCAAGAAGGCGTGCCCGTTTTCATTTGGGCGGCGAGGTGTTCGCGTCGCCATCGGCAGTCAACCGGGATTCGGCGACGTCCCCGCCCGCGTGCGGCAGGGCAATCGCATGTTAGACGTGGCTGGGACACCGACTGTGTCCACAGCGTCATGGCCGGGCTTGTCCCGGCCATCCACGCCTTTCCACGTAGCGCAAAGAACGTGGATGCCCGGGACAAGCCCGGGCATGACGGCCTTTCGAAATTCAAATGCGATGTGCGGGGAGCATTGCCTTTTGCCGCGCACGAGACCGTCATCAATCCGTGATTTGACATTTCATTCGTGTTTGTCAAATCTGACAAAATGCAGGCCAAGGCCCCGCCCCAGGACCGGATCCTCGACGCCGCCTTGCGCGTGTTCCGGCGCTACGGCTTCCGCCGCTCCTCGATCGAGCAGGCGGCGGAGGAAGCCGGACTGACGCGGCAGGCGCTCTATCATCACTTCGCCTCCAAGGAGGCGCTGTTTCGCGCCGTGCTCGAGCGGATCTACGCGCAGGGGCTCGCTGCCGAAATCGCGGCCGCGAAGGCGGCGGAAGAGGCGGGCCTCGATCTTGCCGACATCCTGGTCGCCGAGATCGGCGCGCGAATGCAGTCGCTGCTCGCGTCGCTCAAGGACTCGCCCCATACCGAGGAGCTGTTTTCCGAGCACCTCGCGCAGGCGCGCGACCTCTACCAGAGCTATTCCAACCGTTTCACTGAGGAGATCGCAACCACGATCGCGCGGGTGTGCCGCAAGCGAAAGCTCAAGCTCGAAAGCGGCGTCAGCGTGCGCGAGCTCGCGCGTTGCGTCGAGATGGCGGTCCACGGCACCAAATCCGCCTTCCCCTCCATGCAGCCGGTCGACGCGTTCCTGAAACAGCTCGAGACCATGCTGCGCATGCTGATTGCCGGCGCGATGGCGCCGTCCGCAAAGAAGTCCCACCGCAAAACGGGAGTTCGAAAATGACCACCACGACCATCAATGGACGGCCTCTGGTGCTGCCCGACGATCCGGATGCGCTTCTGATCGACGTGATCCGCGATGGCGGCCTCACCGGCACCAAGCTCGTCTGCGGCTCCGGCGTCTGCGGCGCCTGCACCGTGCTGCTCGACGGCACGCCGGTCGTGAGCTGCCTGTTGCCGGCGCAGGCAGCCGCCGGCAAATCGCTGACGACCATCGAGGGCATAGGTAGCGCCGGATTGCACCCGGTGCAGAAGGCGTTCATGGCGCACGACGCCCTGCAATGCGGCTTCTGCACGCCCGGCTTCGTCGTCGAAGCCGCCGCCTTCCACGACGGCTGGCGCGCGACCAAGGGCGCGGCGACACCCTCGCGCGAGGAGATCGCCGCCGCGCTATCGGGACATCTCTGCCGCTGCGGTGCCTATGAAGGCATTTTTCGCGCGGTGGCGGAGGCTTGTTCAGGCCGCTTCGACGGCATTGAGCCCATCGCGCCGCGGCTGGAAGCCCGCGACAAGGTGACGGGCCTCGCCCATTACACCGTCGACATCCACCATGACGGCCAGCTCGAAGGCGTCATCCTGCGCGCGCACGTCGCGCATGCGAGGATCACCGGGCTCGATCTGGCGCCGGCGCGCGCCATGGCCGGTGTTGCCGCGGTCGTTCCGCTGCTCGACGATGACAACATGGTCCGCTTCGTCGGCGCGCCGATTGCAGCCGTCGCGGCGAGGGATCGCCGCACCGCATTGCAGGCGATCGCCGCGATCCGCTTCAAGGCCGAGCCTTTGCCCGCAGTGATCGGGCTCGATGCCGCCCGACGCGACGGTGCGCCGATCGTGTTCGAAAAGAAGGACCGCAAGCGTGCCGGCAACGTGTCCGAGGGCGCCGGCGGCGCCCCGGTGTCGTGGAAGGGCAATGTGCGCGGGCCTTCGGCGCCGTTCTCGCAGAAAGCCAAGCAGGCCAGGAGCTGGCTCGACGAGGCGCGCCAGCAAGGCAATCCGCTGCTGGTCGAGGAAACCTTCCGCGTCTCGACGCAGCAGCACGCGAGCCTCGAACCACATGCCGCCGTGGCCAGGTTCGAGGGCGATCAGCTCATTGTGCACATCTCGACCCAGGCCATTCACGAGAGCATGGAGAAGATCGCCAAGCGTTATGGCCTGCCGCACGACAAGGTGCGCGTGATCGCTGATCATGTCGGCGGCGGGTTCGGCTCCAAGGGCAGCCTTGGGCTGGAGACCATCGCCGCGATCGAGCTTGCGCGTGCAGCGAAGGCGCCGGTGCGTGTCGCCTTCGATCGTGAAGAGGAGCTTTCCGTCGCCGGCTATCGTCCGGCCGCCGAGCTGAAGCTGTCCTTGCTGCCCTCGGCGGAAGGCCGCCTCAAGGCGCTGTCGCTCACGGCCCATGCCGATACCGGCGCCGCCGTGAACTCGCTGATCGCGGGCCTCGCGCGACTGATCTATCCGGCCGAAGCAAAGGAGCTCGTCGACTTCGACGTGCTCAGCAATTTGCCGCCCGGCGCGCCGTTCCGCGGCCCCGGCGGTCCGCCGATGTCGTTTGCGCTGGAGCAGGCGGTCGACGAAGCCGCGCTACGCATGAAGATCGATCCGATTGCCCTGCGCAAACTCTGGGACCCCGATCCCAACCGCCAGCGACTGTACGACTGGGCTGCCGGCCTCGACGTCTGGAAGAGCCGCAAGCCGGCCGCGTCGCAGACCGGCCGCTACCGGCGCGGCGTCGGCGTCGCCACCGGCTACTGGCTCTATCTCTGGCAGACCGGCTCCTCGGTCGAACTCGCGATCAAGGGCGGCCGCATCGTCGCAAGCTGCGCGGTCCAGGATATCGGCACCGGCACGCGCAGCGTGATCGCGAGCACCGTCGCGAAGGCGTTCGATCTCGAGCCGCAGGATGTGGACGTTCGCATCGGCCGCTCCAACCTGCCGCGCGGACCGGGCTCCGGCGGCAGCCGCGTCACCGCCTCGGTGGTGCCGCCGACCTTGCTCGCCATCGACAAGCTGAAAGCGGAAATCAGGCGCACCGCGTCTCGCACGCCTGCTCCGGGCTCGAACGCGCCGTGGCGCGAGATGATCGCGGCCTCCCCTGATATCGCCGTGTCGGCGAAACGCCAGGAGGACGGCAAGCCGCCGCCCGGCGTCAGGCCCGCGCTGCACGAGGCGGGCATCATGGGCCGGGTGTTCGGTTGGGTGCTGCGTCTGATGAACCACATGGTGGTCGGCGCCGGCGTGCCGAGCTCGGTGCAGGTGATGGAAGTCGAGGTCGATACCTGGCTCGGCCATGTGCGCGTGCTCAACGCCTATACGGGTCTTGCGATCGGCAAGCTCGCCGCGCCGGCGCTGGCGCGGAGCCAGGCCGCGGGCGCGGTGATCCAGGGCATCGGCTACGCCCTCTATGAGTCGCGGGAGACCGATCCTTCGAGCGGCCACGTCCTGAGCGGCAGCATGGAGGATTACCGCATTCCGGGTATGGCCGACATGCCGAAACTGGAGGTGCATTTCGACGAGGCCGGTTTCGAGCATGTGCCGGGCGGCAGCGTCGGCATCGGCGAAGTCGCCACCGTGCCGACCTCGCCCGCGATCGCCAACGCCATCCGCGATGCGATCGGGGTGAGACTGACCGAAATTCCGTTCCGGCCCGATCGTCTTGTGGCCGCGCTGAAAGGGAGGGATGCAGCATGAGTGTCGCCGTCATGACCGCCAACCCCACGCCTGAATTCCGCGCCGGAGGCACCGACTTCAGCGAACGCCGCCGCAGCGGCGTGTCGCAGGGAATCCTGATCGATATCTCGGCCACCGGCGACAAGACGATCAGCTGGGGCGCCGACGGAGCAGCCCAGATCGGCGCGCTCACCACCATCGCCACGATCGCGACCGACGCGCGCATCGCCGCGGCCTATCCCGGCATTGCGGCGAGCGCGCAAGGGCTCGCCACGCCACAGGTGCGCCAGGTTGCAACGCTCGGCGGCAATCTCGCGCAGCGTTCGCGCTGCTGGTATTTCCGCCGCGCCGACATCGATTGCCTGAAGAAAGGCGGCAGCACCTGCCCGGCCCGTTCCGGCAATCATCTCTATGGCGTCGCCTTCGATCTCGGCCCGTGCGTCGCGCCGCATCCTTCGACCATGGCGGCGGCTTTGCTCGCCTATGATGCGACCATCACCACGGACCGACGCAGCGGACTCTCGATTGCCGGCCTGCTCGGCGACGGCTCGGTCTCGCACGCCGACCATACACTCGCGGCAGGCGAGATGATCAAGAGCATTACGCTTCCTGCTCCGCTTCAAGGCGAGCGCGCTTCCTACAAGCGGGCGATCAGCCGGACCCATGCGGAATGGCCGCTGGTGGAACTCTGCGCCCGCGTCGTGATCGCCGGCGGCAAGTTCCAGCTCGTGCGTCTCGCTGCAGGCGGCGTCGCGCCCGTGCCGCTTCGCCTCACCGCCGTGGAAGTCCAGCTCAGCGGCAAGGTTGCCAATGCCGCATCGATCGCAGAAGCGGCGACAGCGGCGAGCTCGGGTGCCAAACCATTACCGATGACGGCCTACAAGCTCGATCTTCTGCAAGGGCTGGTGCGCGACGTGCTGGAGCGGCTTGCAGATTAGCTGGTCGGGGAAGCGGGAGGCGTGCCCGTTCATATTTGAGCGATGACGTTCCGCTGCGTGATTGCGGGGAGCACTTGCGACGAAGCAATCCAGGCTGCTTCCGCGGAGGAAGTCTGGATTGCTTCGCTGTGCTCGCAATGACGGAGTGCGAACGCTCCCGCCTCAGCGTCCCGCCGGGATCAGTGCCCGGATGATATCAGGCTTCCAGCTTTGGCTCGCGCTGTCGAACGCCGCGAAATCGTGGTCGAACTGCCAATAGGCCCAATCCCAGCCGAGACGCTCCGCGTGTCGTGCCACGAACGACAGATATCGCGACCGTGCTGCGGCGGGCGCGGCTTCGTACACGCCAAACTCGCCGAGATAGATCGGACGCTTTTCCTTTTCTGACCAGGACCGGATCTTCTCGAAATCGGCGCGCGGCTTCCGTTCGTCCTCCGGCGTGCCCCAATCGAGCGGGCCGATTTGCGAAAATGTCGGCGACCACGGTGCGCCCTGATGGGTGAAGCGGATCGGTGCGTAATAGTGAAACGTGACGATGAGGTTTCGGTCATCTGACGGCAGGGCCAGGTCCTCGACGGGCATCTCATCGACGTTGAGGACCGCAGCGATCACCGGCCGCCGGGGATTGGTGGCGCGGATGATGCGGAGACAATCGTTCAGAAGGGCGTTCCAGGCGGCGGAGGTCATCTGCCCGCCCGGCTCGTTGAGCACCTCGAAGAGGAGCGTCGGATATTTTCCGGCATAGCGCGCGGCGATTTGCGTCCAGAAGGCTTTCAGCTTCTCGGCGCACTCGGAAACGTCGCGCTGACAGAGATGGGTGTCGTGCTCGTCCAGGATGGGGATGAGATTTCGGGCGAGCACCTCCTCGATCACGGCATCGAGCCGCCTCAAGACGACTTCATCCAGCGAATTGCCCGGGTTCATGAACTTGAAGCCGAAGAAATTGATCCGGACATGCGAGAACCCGGCGCGCCTGATCGCGGTGAGGTTGTCCAGGCGAAACGGCGCGTTCCGGCCTCCCTCCCAGATGCCGTCGTAGCCGAGGATGTTGATGCCGCGTCCCAATTTTGGGGGCGCGTGGGCCTGCGCGGCGGCCGCGGCCGGAAAGCAGATCCCAAGCACCGACAGCGCCAAGGCGAGGCCGAAAGCTATCGGCCAGCGGACGCAGAAGGCATTCATCCTGGCTATCCCATCATTGCTGCAAGCCGTGCTGCGGCACCGGCCGGCACACTGCGAAGAAGAATGCGACGAGCAGCACCGAGGTGAACATCGTCGAACGAAGGAACATCGTCTCCGTGAAATTCGATTGAAAGCTGAGGACGACGAATCCGATGATGAGCGCGCAGTGGCGACGGTCGATCGATCGCGTCGCGATCAGGTACAGGACCTTTTCCGAGAACAGATAGACGCTCGCCACGAACAGCACGTATCCCAGGAATCCGGTTTCCATCGCCACCGCGACGTAGCCGCTATGATAATTGTCCAGCACCCAGCCGTGGTTCTGGTTGAAATAGTCGTAAATCGCAGGGCGCGTCCAGAACCCGTTGATGCCGAAGCCCAGCAGCGGCGCATCGTTGAAATGGCCGATGGCGTACTGCCAAATGAACGTCCGCTCGGTCAAGTTGATGGTCGATTCGCCGAGATGGATGGAATCGTACCCCGTGGCGTAGAAATACAGGATCAGCAGCGCAGCAAGGATGCACATGACGACCGGCAGCACCGCGTAAATCCTCATGCAGCGGACCGACCATAGCGAGGTCACGAGCAGTGCACTCGCGGCAATCGCGACGGCGCCGGCACCGCGGGATTCCGAGGCGATGACGCATGTCGCTGCCAACAGAAACGTCAGGAGAAAGACCGTCCAGCCCTGGCCCGTCATCTTCTGATAGCAGGCAAAGAACATCAGATAAGCGCTGATGAAGCCGAGCGTCTGCTTCGATTCATAGATTCCCTGCCACTGGCCGTTGTGCATCCAGCTCTGATCGACCCCGATCTCGGGCACGAAAACCGCACACAAGGCCGAGGCGGCGACCAAGATGAAGAGTCCCAGCGCCGTCGCTCCGACGATCTCGTCGACGTCGATCCGCGTGATCAGGCAGTACGCACCGAAGGTCGTCACCACGAGGGCCGCGCTCTTCATGATCGCCGCAGCGGCGAGGCCGGTCCAGAGCACGGACACAGCGGCGAGCGCATAGAATGCGACCAGCGCGATGAAATCGGGATTGGGCTGCACGCGCACGCAGGGACGCACGAAGGCACTGGCATAGATCAGGATGACCCACATCAGGAGCGCAACGGCCTGTTGCACGAAGCTCCATTCTGCGGGAAGCAGCGCGGGCTGCAGGACACCCATCGACGCGATCACATTGACGGTGATCGAGCCACGCATCACGATTTTGGCGAGCTTTTCCACGCCGACGCCGGGCGCCTGCCAGATCGCGCTGTCGTTTTCCCCGGAATCGTGCAGGCTGGTCATGAGCTGACCGCCTGAAGCGCGGCGGATCTTTCCACATCGCGCATCGCGAGCGCCTTCGCACGCGCGCCTGCCGCGGGCATCGGCCGGTCGAGGCCTGATTCCCAGGGCCGCTGTCCCGCCGCGGCGGCGAGGCGCAACGGCGTCATTCCATTCCCAGTCACGTCCGCTCAGTCCACGGCTTCGAACGGCTCTCAGCGGATGTTGGCGCCGCCCAATGTGCCGTGCGTCTCAGGCGGGAAGATTGTCGTCCCTTCTACCTTTGAGATCAAGGTGGCATGCCCGGACGCTGCCCTCACAATCAGGTGTCGGGCACGATCAGGCTCTGACCAGGCGAGAAGGACGGAAGGTTACGCCGCCGTTGCCGGCGGCAGCGCCAGCACGGAATAGATCGCCTGCGCATCGCGCGAGGCGCGGAGCTTCTTGGCGATGTCCTGGTCGCGCAGCAAGCGGGCGATGCGGGCGATGCGGGCGAGCGCCTTGAGGTGATCGGCGCCGGCGCCTTCGGGCGCCAGCAGCAGGAAGACGAGATCGACCGGCTGGCCGTCCATCGCCTCGAAGTCGATCGGGCGATCGAGCCGCGCGAATAGGCCGAAGATCTTCTCCAGCTTGGGCAGCTTGCCGTGGGGAATGGCGACGCCATAGCCGACCGCGGTGGTGCCGAGCTTCTCACGCTGCAGCAGCACCTCGAACACCGAGCGCTCGTTCTGCCCGGTCAGCTCGGCGGCCTTGGCCGCCAGCTCCTGCAGCGCCTGCTTCTTGCTGTTGACTTTCAATGCCGGGAGAATCGCCTCGGGTGCGACCAGATCGGTAATCGGCATGGAAGCTTTCCGAGGTGAATTAAACCGTCAGGTTCCGATTTGGCCAGCTTGATAGACCAAGCTCGGCCGGCGTCAATAACATGAAGCAGGAGGCGGACTTAGCCCCGATCGAGATGTGGGGGGCTTCTACTCCAACGCAATCCCGGTGCCAACTCCCGCGTGCGGCTTTGCCCCCGTCATTGTTAAGGGCCGGATGGGACGTGCGCCGGCTGGCGGGGCCTAGCCGCCGGCCTGGCCGTCAACCTTGGCCCCCGGCGGGTCGATCCAGCCCACATTGCCGTCCGCCCGGCGGTAAATGATGTTCACCCGGCCGGACGAGCCATGCTGGAATACCAGGCAGGGTGCCCCGCTGAGGTCGAGTTCCATGACGGCTTCGCTGACCGAGAGCCGCTTCAGCGACGTGGTTTGCTCGGCGATGATGACGGGGCTGTAGCCGGTGACGTCCTCTTCGCCCTCTCCGGGCGCTTCCAGCACATAGCTGGTGGCGTCGAGCGCAGCCATCGCCTCGGAGGCGGCATGGGCCTTGCGCGCGGAGCGGTCCTTGAGCCGGTTCTTGTAGCGCCGCAGCCGCTTCTCGATCATCACCAGCGCCTGGTCGGCGCTGGCATAGGCATCCGGCGCGTTCGAATCGGCCTCGAGCGTAATTCCCGAATCGAGATGCAGGGCGCAATCGGTGCGAAAGCCGAAGCCGTCCTTGCTCAGCGTGATGTGGCCCGAATAATTGCCGTCGAAATATTTGCGCAGCACCTCGTCGGTGCGCTCGGCAACGCGGCCGCGCAGGGCCTCGCCGACGCTGATGCTCTTTCCCGAAATTCTGAGAGTCATGTGATGCCTCGCTTGGTTGGTGACCAGCTTGGATCGGTCTCGATGGGGCATCGAGAGTAGCGCGATTTGACGCCAGCGCAATCAGGCCGGTTCGGGATTCCGGGAGCGATCGGACAATGCGGTAGAGAGGACGTTACCAAGGGCGCTCTGCTTGTCGCGGCGGCGTTGCACCGAGGAAGGTATGCGCATGGCTTCGCGGTACTTCGCGACCGTGCGGCGGGCAATATCAATGCCCGAGGCGCGCAAGCGTTCCACGATGGTGTCGTCCGACAGGATCGCGGAGGGCTCCTCCGAATCGATCAACTGCTTGATGTGGTGACGCACCGCTTCCGCCGAATGCGCTTCGCCCCCGTCGGCCGAGGCGATCGAGGCCGTGAAGAAATATTTCAGCTCGAACGTGCCGCGGTTGGTCGCCATGTATTTGTTGGCGGTGACGCGCGACACCGTGGATTCGTGCATCTGAATGGCGTCGGCGACGGCCTTCAGATTGAGCGGCCGCAAATGCGCGACGCCATGGGTGAAGAACCCGTCCTGCTGGCGCACGATTTCGGTCGCCACTTTCAGGATGGTGCGGGCGCGCTGGTCGAGCGCGCGCACGAGCCAGGTCGCGTTCTGCAACGCATCGGTGAAATAGGACTTGTCGCCGTCCTTGCCGATCTTCTTCGACAGCTCGGAATAATAGGTCTGGTTGACCAGCACGCGCGGCAAGGTGTCGCTGTTGAGCTCGACGTGCCAGCCGCCGTCGGGACCCGGACGGACATAGACGTCGGGCACCATGGTCTGCAGGCGCGCCGAGCCGAACTTCATGCCGGGCTTGGGATTGAGGCGGCGGATCTCGCCGATCATATCGGCGATGTCCTCGTCGTCGACGCCGCAGAGCTTGCGCAAGGAAGCGATGTCGCGCTTGGCGAGCAGATCGAGATGCTCGACCAGCGCCTGCATCGCGGGGTCGTAGCGGTCGAGCTCGCGGAGCTGGATCGCCAGGCATTCGCTGAGAGAGCGCGCAAAGACGCCGGGCGGGTCGAATTTTTGCAGCACCGCGAGGACGTTTTCGACCTCGGCCTGCGACGCGCCAAGACGCTCGGCGGCCTGGCCGAGATCGGGCGGCAGATAGCCGGCCTCGTCGACGAGGTCGATCAGGTACTGGCCGATCATGCGTTGCGCGGGCGCGGTGAAGGCGACCGAGAGCTGCTCGGCGAGATGGTCCGACAACGTCGTCTCGGCCGCGACGAAAGCTTCGAGATTGTAGTCTTCGTCACCGGAGGCGCCGCCGCCCCATTCGGTATAGGTGGTCGGCGCGGCATCCTGGGCGTTGCGCGCGGCCGCCTCGGCCGGCTCCTCGGAGAAGACGTTGTCGAGGCCGGTGTCCAGGGTCTGCTCGATCTCGGCGCGGGTGCCGAGATCCTTGCTCATCCATTCTTCCTGGCCCGGCTCGAAGCCTTCCGCGCTGCCGCCGAAGCCGTCCTCGCCGTGACCGTCGTTCTGGCCGTCGGAATCGCCGTAATTGGCCGCCTCGGCTGGAGCTTCGCCCGCGGGGGCCTCGTCACTGGCCCGTTCCAGCAGCGGGTTCCGCTCGAGTTCCTCTTCCACGAAGGTCGTGAGATCGAGATTGGACAATTGCAGCAGCTTGATCGCCTGCATCAGCTGCGGCGTCATGACCAGCGACTGCGATTGCCGGAACTCTAATCTCTGCGTAAGCGCCATGAAGCAAGAACCGATCCCAAAAGTTGGTCCGATTTTTGCTTATCCTAGTCTCAGCCCGATGTACACGGCTTGACGAATTGGAAAAAAGGGCTAGAGGCGGAATTCCTCGCCAAGGTAAAGGCGGCGGACGTCCGGATCGGCAACGATCTCATCCGGAGTTCCCTCGGTCAAGATTTCCCCGGCATAGACGATATAGGCACGGTCGGTGAGGCCGAGCGTCTCGCGGACATTGTGGTCGGTGATCAGCACGCCGATGCCGCGATTGGTGAGGTGGCGGACGAGATCCTGGATGTCGCCGACCGCGATCGGGTCGATGCCGGCGAAGGGCTCGTCGAGCAGCATGTAGTTCGGCCGCGTCGCCAGCGCGCGCGCGATCTCGACGCGGCGGCGCTCGCCGCCGGACAGCGCGATCGACGGTGATTTCCGCAAGCGCGTGATGTTGAACTCGTCGAGCAATGAATCGAGCTGCTGCTCGCGCTTCTTGCGCGAGGGCTCGACCACTTCGAGCACGGCGCGGATGTTCTGCTCGACGGTGAGGCCGCGGAAGATCGAGGCTTCCTGCGGCAGATAGCCGATGCCGAGCCGCGCGCGCTGATACATCGGCAGCTTGGTGACGTCGTGGCCGTCGAGCTCGATCGCGCCGCGATCGGCCTTGATCAGGCCGGTGATCATGTAGAACACGGTGGTCTTGCCGGCGCCGTTCGGGCCGAGCAGACCGACGGCCTCGCCGCGGCGCACATAGATGCTGACGCCGCGCACCACCTGGCGGCTGCCGAAGGCCTTTTCCACGCTATGCACAGCCAGGAAGCCGGGCCGATTCAGGAGCTGCGGCCCGCCGGCACCGTTGGACCTGGCGGCCGTCCGGACGGGATGAACCGCCTGCGGACGCGGCGCGGCCTGATAGTCGGCCTCGTAGTCGCCCGTGTAGTCACCTTGGAACTGGTCGGGCGCGCGGGGCTGGTCGCGGGCAATCGGCGCGTCCCTGACGGGACTGGGCACGAGGCCGCCGACGCTGTCACCGAGCGCGGTGATGTCCTGACGCGCAAATCCTGGCCGGCCGCGCTTGGCGGGGCGCCGACGGAACATGCTGAAGAGATCGACCATCCCCGCCTTCCAGCCTTTGGCGTCGTCTTGCGCGAAATCCGCGCGATCTGTCGCGCCAGCCCTAAGCGATCGGCCGACGCAGCATGGGTGAAGGAATGTCTCATGCCCAGTGAAACACGCCCGAAAAGCGGCGGACCCCGCTTCGAAAGCCCTGCGCGCTAGATACAGGCTCGCTCGCCAAGCTTCAACCTCGGATCGGGAGCGCCCGATCCAAGTTGTTGAATTCACTTTTGTTTGCTTGCGCCGGGCAATTGCAAGGGCGGCGCCGCGCCAGGTTTGCTCCCCTGGCCGCAATCATTGCTGCCGCCCTGCGGCAGGAGCGCCTGCACCCGCCCATTGTCGGATTCCACGCGGGACACGCCGGTGGTCATGTCGACCATCAAGCGATCACCGCGCAGCACGTTCTTGCACTGCGTCAGGACCACCTGGCCGCCCGCGCCGCCGAGCATGGTGATGAGGTTGGTCTTGGTGTCGAACACGGCGGTCTCGCCCGTCACCACCTGGTCTTTCTGGGTGACCACGACATTGCCGCGCGCCTCGAGCCGCTTGATCGAGGAGCTGCCGCCCGGACCCGGCTGCGCCGACTGCATCGGCGCCGATTTCGCGCCTTTCGCCGCGGGCTGCGGCGCGGCCGGCTTGTCGCCGCCGCCCGATTCGTAGAACACCACCAGTGTCTTCGAGGTCATGGTGGTGTCGCCCTGCACGACCTTCACATTGCCGGCGAAGGTCGCCTCCTTCTTCTTGTCGCGCATCTCGAGCGAGGCGGCCTCGATCTGGATCGGCTGATCGCGGTTCTGCGAAAAGCCCTGCATCGCATTGGGCACGCCCTGCATCGTGCTCTGAGCAAGGGCCGCACCCGTGACGAGCAGCGCGAGGCCGATAGCGAGCGCGGCCTTGCTGACAAAAACGTCACGCGGAAAACATCTCATCATGAAAATCACTTCGAATAGGCAGACTTGTTCTGAGGCGTGCGTGTCTTCGTCGGCGCGGGCTCGGGGGGCGCAGGCTGTGCGGCGGCAGGCTCGTCCAGCTTGTCCAGATGCATCACGACATTGCCCTCGAAGCGGATGACGTCACCGCCTTCGGTGATGCGCAGGCGATCCGCGCTCAGCGTGCCGTTGGTCAGCTTGACGTCGACGCGCTCGTCCGAGGCGACCGTGCCCTTGCCCATGTCGACAAAGGCCGAGTTCAGCCGCGCCTCATAGCCGGTCGAGGTGCGCAGGAAGATGTCCTTGCGCAGATCGAGCTGCTGCTGCTTGTTGTCAAAGCGGCCGGTGCGGGCATCAAGGAACAGCGTCGACTTATCCTCCATCAGCACTTTCGCACGGAGATCATTGAGATCGACATGATCGGGATCGGTGATGTCCTGCGTCGCGGTCTTGGCCCAGAGCTCGTAGGGCCGCTGGTCGGGCGTGTAGCCGGCGAGGTGCGGCGATTCCATCGTGATCTTGGTGCCCGTCACCACGAGATTTCCGGAGTCGAGCTTCAGGGGGACCAAGTAGGGATTGCCCCAGATGGAGATGCCGATGATCAGGGCCATGGATGCAGCCACCGTCGCCGGCACTGCGACTCGCAGAATCCGCACCAGGCGGCTGTGGCGCGCCGCGCTGGCAAACTTCGCCGCAAGCGCGGCGTCGTAGGTGGGGTTCTGGGCCGAGTTCACCGGGGTTCCTACTTACCTGGCTCCTGACGTCTTGCTCGCCTTGTCGGGTCGAGGGCACCCCATTCTATCCGGTGCCGGGCGAATATGCAGCCGGCGACAGGCCGTTACGAAAGTGACCGAAACGGGGCGGCAACCCCGGGGCGAACCGCCGCGCGGGGCCTTCAGGAGTGCGCGAAAATGTCCTCTTCCGCCCAGCCCTGGAGGTCCAGCAGGGCGCGGGTCGGCAGGAAGTCGAAACAGGCCTGTGCGAGCTGGCTGCGGCCTTCCCGCACCAGCATGGCGTCCAGCCGCTCGCGCAAGCCATGCAGATGCAGCACGTCGGAGGCGGCGTAAGCGAGCTGCGGCTCGGTCAGGCTGTCGGAACCCCAGTCGCTGGACTGCTGCTGCTTGGAGAGATCGACATTGAGCACCTCGCGCACGAGGTCCTTGAGGCCGTGGCGGTCGGTATAGGTGCGGGTCAGGCGCGAGGCAATCTTGGTGCAATAAATCGGCCCGGTCATGACGCCGAAGGTCTGGTACAGCACCGCGATATCGAACCGCGCGAAATGGAAGATCTTCGTGACCGCCGGATTGGCCAGCAGCGCCTTCAGGTTCGGCGCGTCGGTGTGGCCCTTGGGGATCTGCACCACGTCGGCGCTGCCGTCGCCGGGCGAGAGCTGCACCACGCAGAGCCGGTCGCGGTGCGGGTTCAGCCCCATGGTCTCGGTGTCGATCGCGACCGCTCCGGTGTAGCGGGACAGGTCGGGCAGGTCGCCGCGGTGCAGGCGTACGGTCATGAAAACCTCGGGTCGAATCGGTAGCGTCGATATCATAGGCTAGTCGAATGGATCGCGATGTAGCCAGTCGCGACAGGTCACGCAAGCGGCGGCCGTGACCTTACGGGCCGGTCAGATCGCGGCGAGCATGATGCAGATCATCGCCGCGACCGCGATGCGGCTCGGTCCGTCCCGGAAAGCGTACAGGATCGGATCGTCCGGCATCTCGCGGCGATGTGCCATCATCAGGGCACGGCCGAACCAGTACAGCAGCAGCGGCGTGAGCAGCCACAGCATCCAGGGGCGGCTGTAGAGCGGCGTCACCGCCGAGGACGAGACGTAGAGCGAGAACACGGTCACCGCGTTCATGGCGCTCGCCGCCGCCATCGCGGCGATGACGTTGAGGTCGGTGACGCGATAGTCGCGGTTGGAGGGATCGGCGAGGCCCTCGCTCTCGCGCATGCTGAGCTCGCTGAAGCGCTTGATCAGGGCGAGCGAGGTGAACACGAACAGCGAGAAGATCAACAGCCATTCCGACAGCACCACGCCGACGCCGACCGCGCCGGCGACGATGCGAAGCGTGTAGAGGCCGGCGAGCGTGACGATGTCGACCAGCATCTTGCGCTTGAGCACGAGCGAATAGGCGATGGTGGTGACGAGATAGAGGCCGAGCACGCCGAGAAACAGCGGCGAGATGCACAGGCTGGCGGCGAGCGCGAGCAACCACAACGCAGGGATCGCCGACAACGCCGACGAGATCGGCAGATCGCCCGCCGCGAGCGCGCGGTGACGCTTGGTCGGATGTTGGCGGTCGGCGGCGAGGTCGAGCAGATCGTTCATCAAATAGGCGCCCGAGGCGCAGGCCGAGAACGCCAGGAACGCGAGCAGCGCATAGCCCAGCGCCGAAAGGCTCAGCTGATGCGCCGTGAGCGCGGGCACGAACACCAGCGTGTTCTTGGCATATTGATGAACCCGTAGCGCCTTCATCCAGGTGGCGAGGCCGGCTCTGCGGACCTTTCGATTTTCGATGCGCGCGATGGAGGCAGCATCGAACGGAACGCGGTCCGCCGCGAGATCGGCTGCCGTGACGACGCCATCGAAGCCGAGATGCGCTGAGATCGCCGCGGCATGAGCGGCGAACCGATCCGCGACGAGATAGACCTGCTCGCCGCGCGCCCGTGCCGCCAGCGCCCGGTTCATCACAAGGGAATCATAGGGCAGGTGGGCGTAGTCGATCTCGGCCCGCGCCAGGATCGCCGTGAGCGCCGCCATCCCCGCCCGTCCGCCCGCGCCGAAGCGCGCCAGCATGCGGCCGGGGCTGGAGAACAACGCCTCCATGAGCAGTTCGGAACGCAGCAGCGCGCCCTCGAGGTCGACGACGAGGGTCCGGGCCGTCGACGAGGTTGCCGACGGCTCGGACACGCTAGGATCGTACTGCGGGGCACGCTGCTCCATCGAAAAACGCTCTGACTTGCCGCGACATGACCGGCATCTCGGCCGGGGAGCAGGAAATGGACGGCCAACCCTATGGGATCATTCGCTAAAGGCGGCTTAATTCGGTCGGAAGGGGAGGACGGCTTCCGCCCACGCGCTGTTGCCCGGGTCCCACAATCCAGCGCGAGCTTCCTGTTCCGGCAGAACTTTTGCTTTGTGCGCCGTGGACATCGTTCCGGCCCACCCTATCTGCCAGTTTCCCTCCCTGGGCCCACTCCTGAATCAGGTGCCATGACCGAACCAACGCTCGCTGCGCCGATCGACGACCAGCGCCCGCGCGGCTTCTCGCGCTACCAGGCGCTCCTCATCGCGTTGCTGGCGCTGACGCAGTTCACGATCATCCTCGACTTCATCATCATGTCGCCGCTCGGGGCCATCCTGATGCCGTCACTCGGCATCACGGCGGGGCAGTTCGGCATCGCGGTGTCGGCCTACGCCTTCAGCGCGGGACTATCGGGCATCCTCGCCGCCGGCTTCGCCGATCGTTTCGATCGCAAGCGCCTTTTGCTGTTCTTCTATGTCGGCTTCACGTTGGGCACGCTGCTGTGTGCGGCGGCGCCGAACTACCATGTGCTGCTGCTCGGCCGGATCGTGACCGGATTGTTCGGCGGCGTGATCGGCGCGGTCGTGCTCGCCATCATCACCGACCTGTTTCCGCTGCAGATGCGCGGCCGCGTGATGGGCATCATCCAGACGGCGTTCGCCGCCAGCCAGGTGCTCGGCATTCCCGCCGGCCTGTTTCTGGCCAATCACTGGAGCTGGCATGTCTGCTTCATCGCGATCGTCGTGCTGTCGATCGTGACGATCGCCATCATCGCCTTCGCCATGGAGCCGGTCGACGCACATCTGAAGCTGAAGCAGGACAGAAACCCGTTCCGCCATCTGGTCGCGACGATCGCCGAACCACGCTACACGCTGGCCTTCGCCGTTACGACACTGCTGGCGACCGGCGGCTACATGCTGATGCCGTTCTCCAGCGCCTACACCGTGCACAATCTCGGCATCGACATCACGCATCTGCCGACGATCTATCTCGTCTCCGGCCTGTTCAGCATCGTCACGGGGCCGCTGGTCGGCCGCGCCAGCGACGCGTTCGGCAAATACCCGACCTTCGTGTTCGGCTGCGCCATGACCGTCCTCATGGTGCTGATCTACACCCATCTCGGACAAGTCTCGCTTACGACCGCAATCATCGTCAACGTGCTGATGTTCGTCGGCATCTTCTCGCGCATGATTCCGTCGCAGGCGCTGATGTCGGCGATCCCGGAGCCCGGCCAGCGCGGCTCGTTCAGCGCGGTCAGTGCCTCGCTGCAGCAGCTCTCCGGCGGCCTCGGCTCGGTGCTCGCGGCCGCGATCATCGCGCAAGGCGCGGACGGCGCGCTGCTCCATTTCGACCGGATCGGCTACGTCGTCGTGACCACGACGATCGTCACGCTGGTGATGATGTATTTCGTGCAGAAGGCAGTAGCGGAGCGGACGGGGAAGAAGATGGTGTGAGGGAGCGGCTCCTGCTCCACATTCGTGGTGAACCCACGCCGGGCCTTGGGTGACCAAGGTTGCATCGATGCGCCGAACGGAGATCTTAAAGTGAAATTCAAACTTGCCGCCGCGATCCTCGCCGCAGGCTTCCCGCTGGCATCGATGGCTTTCGCCCAAGGCACCACTCAAGACAGCACCCAAAGCACCGCGCCAGCCGACCTTGCCGTGATCGATGCCTGCCTGAAGAAGGCGGAGAAAACCGGTGGTTTCGGCGGCACCTGCGTCGGGCTCGTCGCCGACCCCTGCATCAAGGCGGCAGAGGGCGCGAATGACGATGTCGCCAGATGGAAGGCCTGTGCGGCACGCGAACTCGCCGTCTGGACGCAGAAAACCAGTGAGGCGCTCAAGAAGGTCAAGGCCGGCGGGTTCACCGATGTGATCAAGGCCGCCGAGGAATCCCAGAAAACTTTCGCCGCCTCACGTGATCGCTTCTGCGCGGCCTTCGACAAAGTCGATCCCGGCATGTACAAGGGCGGCGCGAGTTACTGCCGCCTGCGCGAGACTGCGAACCACGCGCTGAGCCTGATCAAGCTCGGCGCTGCGGTGAGCGAGCACTGAGGGCTTCTAGGGGGACTCGGGTACCGGCCTTGCCGGCATCTTCCGACGTCGCGACGACGGCCATGCGGCGCGCCATGAGCTGCGCTTCGGTGTCGTGGACCGGTCAGCAACTCGATGTCCTGCGGATGAGCGATTTCAATCGCTTGAGCGGAGGATGGTGCCCAGGAAAGGACTCGAACCTTCACGGCCGAAAGCCACGGCACCTGAAGCCAGCGCGGCTCGTTCAGCGCGGTCAGCGCCTCGCTGCAGCAACTCTCCGGCGGCCTCGGCTCGGTGCTCGCGGCCGCGACCATCGCGCAAGGCGCGGACGGCGCGCTGCTCCATTTCGACCGGATCGGCTACGTCGTCGTGACCACGACGATCGTCACGCTGGTGATGATGTATTTCGTGCAGAAGGCGGTGGCGGAGCGGGCGGGGGAAGAAGATGGTGTGAGGGGAGAGAGGACCGATCCGGGCCACCGGATGGCAGTTGGCCCCGTTTACTGACGATGTAATCGGCAGCAACTGCGAATTGAGCGAACGATGCAGCAGCCGCCCGGACGTCTTGCGGTCTAGAGAGACGATGCGGCCCGCGCAATGAAGTCCGCCACGACGTCCGGCTGAGAAAGCATGGGGACGTGCGAACTTTCCAACACGAGAGTCTCGGCCTTCATCCGCTTTGCGGAGTCGCGCTCCACAGCGGGAGGAATTGTCTCGTCCTTCGCTGCGACAATGTACCAGTTCGGCTTGGAGTGCCATGCGGCCGTGCTGATCTTGTCACCGAAGCACCTCACCGCAAGCGGGCCCTGCGTCGCGTACACGATGCTCGCCTCGTCTGACGGGACATCCTGCACGAAATGCCTACGAACACCCTCGGGAGTCAACGCGACATAACCATCGCCATACGGCTTGATCTCGGCCGCGCCTGGCGCTGGCGGATAGTCCTTCCACCAATCGGAAAACGACTGACCGCTGTCCGGCGCGCCAGCCGCGATGTAAACAAGTCCCTTGACCTGAGGATGGTTGCCGGCCTCCGTGATGACGGCGCCGCCCCATGAGTGGCCCACCAGGAGAACGGGACCTTCCTGCATTCCGATGACCCGGTGAGTGGCCGTGACATCGTCCGCCAACGAGCTTAGCGGATTTTGAACCGCGATTGCCTTCAGACCACGAGAATTGAGCAATGGGATAATTTTTGCCCAGCAAGAACCATCCGCAAAAGCGCCATGGACGAGAACGATCGACTTGATTGCCATGTACCTAATCCCTGCAGCTCTAATTTTGCGAGAACGATGACGTATCGTTCTGTGCGCCTTCCGGCTCATTGCCCCACTTATCTGTCAGATCACTCCGACGGGACTTGTAAGGTGCCCTTTCGCTGCTCCTTTCTTCCATTTGAGCACCGAAGGCGCTCGATCGCTGGTTAAAAGAGGTTAAAATCGCTGCGTTGAAGGCAGCCGCAAAAGGCAATCACGGCTGGTCGATCTGAAACCGGACGCAGACAATGAGAGGTCAAGGGCCGCGTTCGATGTGTTCACCGGCTGGGGCGCGGGGAGCAACTGAACGTCGGATCGAAGCGGTCTTTTAGGCCGCTCTACCGTCTCCGGAGCTTGCAAGCTCAGCAAGCAAGTCGCTTGCGACGCGTAGATCCCTCGTCTGGAATCCTTCGGTAAATTCCTGGTAGATCGGCAGCAGTACCTTGCGGGCATCGTCCCTGCGCGACCGGGCGCACCAGAGCTTCGCGAGATCATTCGCTGCGCGCAAACGCCACGACAACGCACCGATGTCCCGGGCAAGCGCGATCGATTCCATGAGGCTTGCCTCGGCTTCACTTGTCCGGCCCTTCGCCTCGAGAATAGACGCGTGGACGCGAATGACTTCTGGAAGGCACCAGCCTTCGTTCCGCGCGCGGGCAGTATTTACTGCGGTCAGGATGACCGTTTCGGCTTCGTCGAGCCGTCCGCCACGGGCAAGAGCGCCTGCCAGAACACTCAGGTAATAGGGAATCCGCACCAGGTAATTGACATTGCGGAACTCCTCGATCGCTTCCTTGAGGGAATCAATCGTGTCCGATGAAGCGCCGCCTTTCTCGTACGCCAAAGCAGCGCGATAGAAACTGGCAATCGGCCGTCTTGTGATCAGTCCCTGCCTCTGGACATGCTCGGCGAGCAGTTCGACGTATTGGTCACATTCCTCGTAACGCCCGCACCAATAGAAAACCGGACATGAGTATGTGAGCGCGTTGTTCAGCGAGAGGTGATGGTGGCCCGGACGGGCACGCTCAAACGCGGCGGCCGCCGTACGGCTGGCAGAGTCCGGCAAGCCCCTCAACCACAGGACCTGAGACAGCGCGCATTCCAGCAGAATGACGATATCGGCCAGGTACCGAACGCTATACGAACGGTTAAAGTATCGGAGATCGCGCTGCTGGAGGGTTTCGAGCCGCTGCTGGGCGTCTCGAAGACGCCCGAGAAAGAGGTCGGCTATGCCCAAGTGAACTTCGCCCTCGGGAAGGATCGAAGGATCATCCGCTGCGGCTGCCGAGGCGAATGTCTTGATCGTGCGTATTGCAGAGTCGTACTCACCCGTAAAGAGTTCAAATGCCGCAATCAGCATCAGGCAACGATGACGATAGTCGGTGTCACCAATCCGGTTGGCGATCTCCGATGCTCGTCCCAAGGCAGCCATGGCCGCGGGCTTCAGGCCATGCGTGATCATCGTCGAGGCGCCGAGCCATAGTTTGAACTTCATCTCGAATGCCGTTCCGGCGAGTCCCGCGGCATCGAGCTCCTCGACCGCCCGTGAAACATGGACGTGGCATTCCTGGATGAGCGAAAAATGATTCCAGAGCAGAAGGCCTGCAACGGTCAGCCGAATTCGCAGCGACCGATTTGCCTCGTCCCGACCGGCCCAGGCCAGCGCAACACGCAGATCGTCGACAACGTGGCGGTAGGCGGCGCCCCATTCGTGGGCTGGACGCTGCGACCACTCGCTTGCGGCCTGCTCCAGCACCGCACATACATATTCCGCATGACGGCTGCGGACCGCCTGATCCTCACCGCTGACCCGCAGGCGCTCCGCGCAATAGGCGCGGGTTGTTTCCAAGAGGCGGTAGGTGATCAATTCGGCATTCGTATCCATAGCCAGCAGCGACTTCGCGGCAAGCTTGGCGAGTGTATCCCTCGCCTCACCGGGCCTTCCGTTCGACACAGCGGCTGCCCCATCGACACTAAAAACACCCGCGAACACGGAGATTTCACACAGCAACGTGGCCTCACGCTCGGAAAGGAGGCTGTAGCTCCAGTCGAGCGTCGCCAGGAGCGACTGCTGTCTCTGAGGCGCGCCAGGGGGGCCGAGATTGAGGAGGCGGAAACTCTCATCCAGCATCTGCAGGATGCGCGCCGGCGGGAAGGCGGCGGTTTGTGTTGCGGCGAGCTCGATGGCGAGCGCGTTGCCATCAAGCCGACGGCAGATTTCCGCCACCGCCGGGGCGTCGGCATCGCTTAGCCGATATCCCGACCGCTCGGTTGCGCGCGTGGCAAACAACTCGACCGCGGGAAACTTGCAAGCCTCTTCCGCCGCGGGACTTTCGCTGGGATCGCATTCCAGTCCGCGGATGCGATGTATCCGCTCCGCGCCGCTCAGCCCGAGGGGCTCGCGACTCGTCGTGAGAATGCGAACACCATCGAGGTAGCGCGCGATTCGATCGACTGCAGCAGCGACGGAAGGAAGCAGGTGCTCGCAATTGTCGAACAGGAGGACCTTTTGCTGCAGCTTCAACGCATGCAGGACGCTCGACAGCGGGTCCCCGCCCGTTACGCCAAGCCCGAGCGCGTAGGCGATCGCCGTAGGCACGAACTGCGGGTCGCTGATTTTCGCAAGGTCCACGAACGTAGCGCCGTGGGCGCGCCGACGCGCCGCTTCGTGAGCTGCCGCGACAGCGACCGTCGTCTTGCCGACACCGCCGGTCCCCACAACCGATACGATCTTCGATGCATCCATATCGTGCAGGATTGCATCGATGACATCCGTCCTGCCGAAGATGCGCGCTGTTGCCGTCGGAAGACCTTGACCACCCGTCGCCGCTCCAGCTGAGATGCGTTCTTCGGCTGCTTGGACCTGCGCGATAAATCGATAGCCACGCCCGGTGACGGTCGCGATGTACTTGGCCGACTCGGGCCCATCGCCGAGTGCCCGTCGCAGGGCATTCATGTTGACCTTGAGATTTGCCTCTTCGACGATTGTGTTCGGCCAGACACGCGCGAACAGCTCCTGCTTGCTCACGATCTCGCCTGGCCGCTCGACCAATGCCGTCAGGATGTCCAGCGCGCGGCCCCCGATCCGGACCGGTACTTCGCCGTTGAGCAGCAATTGGCGTTCGGGAAAAAGGAGAAAGGGCCCAAAGCCGAAAGATCGTGCAGGTCGTTCTAGGCTCCCCGTCACGAACAGCTCCTTCCAAGGGGATCGGAACGAGTCCAGCATGCCAGAAAAAAAGGGCGCTCACATCAAGCGACTGATGCCGATCCATCCGAACGGAGCATCGAGACCAATATCACCGTCGAATGGACCATTGGAAAGTGTGGTGCCAACGATCCCGAACCGTTCTTGAATCGAGGTTTCTCGACCGATTCCGCAATATTGTTGCGCAGAAGCCGACGCTGGGCCGACCGCCCGCGGATCTTCGGCTCTGCGTCTCAAGGGAGCATTCAAAGAGAAAAGATGGTGCCCAGGAAAGGACTCGAACCTTCACGGCCGTTAAGCCACTGGCACCTGAAGCCAGCGCGTCTACCAATTCCACCACCTGGGCATGCCGTTTGGGGCACGGAGGCGGTTACTACGGTTCGGTGACGCCGTTGTCAATTCGTGCGTGAGGCCGGGGTCGGGATGCCGATTGCGCATCGCAAACCGGCCCGATACAAGCCTGACAAGACGCACTCTTTTCCGCAGGAACGGCTCCCATGGCATCGAATCTGGACACGCTCGTCACGGTTTTCGGCGGATCGGGGTTTTTGGGCCGCAGCGTCGTCCGCGCCCTGTGCAAGCGGGATTACCGTATCCGGGTCGCGGTGCGGCGGCCGGAACTCGCCGGATACCTCCAGCCGCTCGGCCGGGTCGGGCAGGTCCACACTGTGCAGGCGAATCTGCGCTATCCGGCCTCGGTCGAGGCGGCGCTGCGTGATTCGCATGTCGTGATCAACCTCGTGGGCGTGCTCACCGAGAGCGGCGGGCAGACTTTCGACGCCGTCCAGGCCAGGGGCGCCGAGACCGTCGCCAAGGCGGCGGCCGCCGCCGGAGCTGAGCTGGTGCATGTCTCGGCGATCGGGGCCGATGCGCAGTCGCCTTCGAGCTATGCCAGGGCCAAGGCGGCCGGCGAAGCCGCGGTCCTGGCCGCAATTCCCTCCGCCACGATCTTCCGCCCCTCCGTGATGTTCGGCCCCGAGGACCAGTTCACCAACCGCTTTGCCGCGCTGGCCCGGATGTCGCCGGTGCTGCCCCTGGTCGGCGGCGAGACGAAGATGCAGCCGGTCTATGTCGGCGACGTCGCCACCGCGATCGCGGATGCGGCCGACGGCAAGGCCAAGGCGGGCGCCACTTACGAGCTCGGCGGGCCGGAAGTGCTGACCATGCGCGAGATCATCGAGGCGATCCTCGAAATCACCGACCGCAAGCGGATGCTGGTGCCGCTGTCGTTCGGCCTCGCCCGCTTCAAGGCCAACTTCCTGCAATTCGCGCCGGGCGCGTTCAAGCTGACGCCGGACCAGGTCACGCTGCTCGAGCGCGACAATGTCGTGTCGGAGGCGGCGAAGGCCGCCGGGCTGACGCTGGAAGGCCTCGGCATCACCGCCGACTCGCTGGAAGCGATCGCCCCGCAATATCTCTGGCGCTTCCGCCCCCAGGGCCAGTTCCAGCGCATGAGCGTGTGAAGCGCCTCTGTATCCGTCGTCATGCCCGGGCTTGACCCGGGCATCCACGTCTCGCTGCAGTCTCGGATGCGCGTGGATGGCCGGGTCAAGCCCGGCCATGACGAGCCGGTGGGACGAACGGCGCGAGGCACACCGACAGCACGGTGAGACCTCAAAACCTCAGCTTCTTGAACACCGCTTCCGGCAGCGTCTTGATGATCAGCATCACGAGGCGCCATTTGCCGCTGACATAGACGATGTCGGTCTTGTTCTCGACGGCGCGAAGGATCGCAGCGCCGACGACGGGGGCATCGACGGTGAGCGGGCCGATCAGCTTCATGCCTTCGGTCATCCTGGTCCGGACGAAGCCGGGCTTGACCGTGACGACGTGGACGCCGCCCCGGCTGGCGCGGGCGCGCAGGCCGGACAGGAAGGCGGAGAAACCGGCCTTGGCCGAGCCATAGACATAGTTGGAGGCACGGCCGCGATCGCCGGCGACCGAGGACACGCCGACCAGCGTGCCGCTGCCGCGGCTCAAGAACCCCTCCGCGAACAGGCCGAGGATCAGCGCCGGGCCCTCGTAATTGGAGCGCATGATCGCGGTGGCGTGAGCGAGATCGCTCTGCGCGCTCTCTTGCACGCCGAGCAGGCCGACGATGGAGATCACGACATCGGGCAGCGCGGGCAGGCCGGCGACGAAGCCCTCGAACGAGGCGGTGTCGAGCACGTCGAATTCGTGGAGACCGACCTCGACATCGTAGCGCGCGCGAAGATCGGCGGCGTCAGGCTCCAGCGCGGCGACGTCGCGGCCGGCGAGCCCCACATCGTATCCGGCTTTGGCAAAGGCGCGCGCCGCGGCGCGGCCGATGTCGGATGAGCCGCCCAGCACCAGTACAGACTTGCGCGACGTCACGGCTTAGACCTCATCGAACAGACGTTGTGACAGCTTGGAGCGGATGTTGCCGGCAGGGTCGAGCGCTTTGCGGATCGCGTTGAAGCGCGGCAGCGCGGGATAGCCGGCTTCGAGCGTCTCCCGCGACTGGCGCGCATCCTTGGCGAGATAAAGCCGGCCACCGGCCGCGACAACGAGACGGTCGATCTCGTCGAGAAAATTCAGGATGTCGCCGCGCACGGGGAAATCCAGCGCCAGCGTGTAGCCGGGCAACGGAAACGACAGGATGCCCTCGCCCTGGCCGAGCTTCTTCAGCACCGCGAGGAAGGAGGCATCGCCGCGCCGTGCGACGCGACCCAGGATCTCGCCGAGCACGTCGCGCGCGCCGTTCTCGGGGATCACGCATTGATGCTGCAGGAAGCCGCGTTTGCCATAGATGCGATTCCAGTCGGCAACGCTGTCGAGCGGAAAGAAATAGGGATAGAGCGAGACCACATGGCTGCCGCCGGCGCGGCGCGCGCCCATGCGGTAGTACAGCTCGTTGAAGGCGCGGATGCCGAAGCGGTTCAGCGTCATCGAGGGCAAATCGATGGGCACGCCTAGACCGGGATCTTTCCCGACGGGAAACGCAGCGGCGCCGGCAGGGAACTCGTCCTTGCCGGCGTGCTCGCCGAGATAGATCAGCGAGCGGCCGAGATCATTGCCGCGCGCGGCGCAATCGATCCACGCCACCGAATAGGTCGCGGTATCGCCTGCATCGAGCGCGCGCATCGCCGCATCGAGATCGGATGCCGAGATCACGCGCTCGCGGATCCAGCCCGTATCGACCTTGCGCAGCCGCAAGGTCGCTTCGAGGATGACCCCGGTCAGGCCCATGCCGCCGATCGTCGCAAGGAACGCATCGGAGTTCTGCTCGCGCGAGGCTTCGATCAATTCGCCGGCGCCCGTGTGCAGCAGGATGCTTTCGACGTAACGGCCGAAGCCGCCTTCACAATGATGGTTCTTGCCGTGCACGTCGGCGGCGATGGCGCCGCCGATCGATACGAAGCGCGTGCCGGGCAGCACGACGGGCAGGAAGCCGCGCGGACCGAACGTGTCGATCAGGTCCGAGAGCAGCACGCCGGCCTCGAGGCGGATGCGGCCGGTCGCCGGATCGAACGACCTGATGCGGTCGAAGCCGGTCATCGTCACGGTCCTGACGGCGCCGATCGCGGCATCGCCATAGGCACGGCCATTGCCGCGCGCGACAGAGCCGGGCACGACGGCGTCGGCAACCGCCGCGAACGCGCGCGGACGCAGCATCTCGGTATCGACGACCGGGAAGCGCCCCCAGCCGCTGACGAGGGTCATGGCTCAGCTCCAGCGCCGGGCACGCCGCCCGGCATGGGAAACTGAGTACCGAGCAAAAGCTTATATTGCGTTGAAAGCGTGAGCCATCCGGGGTCTCGATGCCCACCTCTCCCCAACGGGAAGAGGTGAACCGAGAACCTAGGTCAGCATTATCCGATCGGAGATGCCTACCGTCCCAACGCCAGCGCGATCAGGCCGAGGGTGCCGACGATGACGCGCCACCAGGCGAACAGCACAAAGCCGTGACGGGTGACGTAGGTCAGGAACGTCTTCACCACGATGATCGCGGTGATGAACGACACCACGAAGCCGATCGCGACGATATTGATGTGGTCCATCGTCATCTCGGCGCGGCTCTTGTAGAAATCATAGGCGAACGCGCCGATCATGGTGGGAATCGCCAGAAAGAACGAGAATTCAGCCGCCGCGCGCTTGTCGGCTCCGAGCAGCATCGCGGCGACGATGCTGGCGCCGGAGCGCGACACGCCCGGAATCATCGCCACGCACTGCGCGATGCCGATATAGAGATACATCAGGAGCGGAAACTTGGTGGCGTCGTGCTCGCGCGGCTTGAGCTCGAGCTTGTCCACCCAGAGCAGGATGGCGCCGCCGACGATCAGCGTGAAGCAGATGACCCACGGATTGAACAGCATGAGCTTGATGTATTTGCCGGCGACGAGGCCGACGATCACGGCCGGCAGGAACGCCACCAGCACGCCGATCACGAAACGGCGCGCATAGGCATCGCCCGTGAACAGGCCGATCGCGACGTCCCAGAGCTTCCTGAAATACAGCCCGACGATCGCGAGAATCGCGCCCAGCTGGATCAGAACCGTAAACGAATCCCAGAACGCGCCTTCGCCGAGATGGAAGAAGCGCTCCGCGAGCAGGAGATGGCCGGTTGAGGATACGGGAAGGAACTCGGTCACGCCCTCGATAATGCCGAGGATCACTGCCCGTATTGCGTCTGACATATTTACGGTCCATTTCGGCTGGAAAAGCGGGGCTCTTCTCGCCTATTCGACCCCATGCCGCAATCGCAAAATGCGACATCACGCCCTTGCTTCGCGGTTTTGAAGGGCTAGTGTGGCGCCGCACAAACATTGATGGATTCTTAAGCACCATCAAATAGTCAAAGGCTTCATGTTTACGCTGTTTCATCATCCGTTCTGTCCGCATTCGCGCTTCATCCGCCTGATCGCGGGCGAATACGGGCTCGACCTGAAGCTGATCGAAGAGCGCAGCTGGGAGCGGCGCGAGGCGTTTCTGCTGCTCAATGCGGCCGGCACCACGCCCGTGCTGGTGGACGAGGAGCAGCCGCCAATTCCGGGCGCGGCCATCATCGCCGAATATGTCGACGAGGCCTATGGCGCTGGGATGGGGATCAAGCGCCTGATGCCGGAGACGGCCTTCGAGCGCGTCGAGGTGCGGCGCCTGATGGCATGGTTCAACGAAAAATTCTTCGAGGAGGTCTCGCACCCGCTCGTCACCGAGCGCATCTACAAGCGCTTCATGAGCGAGGAGAACGGCGGCGGGCCGCCTTCGGCCGACGTGATGCGCGCAGCAAAGGCCAATGTGCGCTATCATCTGGCCTATATCGGCTGGCTGGCGCAGACCCGCAATTTCCTCGCCGGCGACCGGCTCACCTACGCGGATCTCGCCGCCGCGGCGCATCTTTCGGCGATCGACTATCTGGGCGACGTGCCATGGAGCGAGGACGACGCAGCAAAGGCGTGGTACGCGCGGGTGAAATCCCGCCCGTCGTTCCGTCCGCTCTTGAGCGAATGGCTGGCCGGCGTGCCGGCGTCGCGGACCTATGTGGACCTGGATTTCTGATGAAGATCGTCATGCCCGCGCTTGTCGCGGGCATCCACGTTCTTTCTCTTCTTGTGAGCGCGACGCAAAGACGTGGATGGCCGGGACAGGCCCGGCCATGACGAGCGTGGATACAACAGCGATCAAATCTCCCGCCGACGTGAATCGGCTGCGTGCTGCACTTGAGGAGCAGGCGCACGCGCTCGGCTTCGACTGCATCGGCGTCACCGCGCCGGGCACGATCGATGCGGCCGGAAAATACTTCCTCGAATTCATCGCCTCGGGCGGCCATGGCGACATGGATTGGCTCGCGAACCAGCCGGAGCGGCGCGTCGATCCGCGCGGGCTGTGGGCCGACGTGCGCAGCGTGATCATGCTCGGCGTCAATTACGGCCCCGATTCCGATCCGTTCGCGGTGCTGAAACAGCGCACGCGCGCGGCAATCTCGGTCTATGCGCAAGGCGACGACTATCACGACCTGATCAAGAAGCGGCTGAAGGCGCTGGCGCGCTGGCTGGTCGCGACCGCGCCGGGCGAGGTGAAGGTGTTCGTCGATACCGCGGCGGTGATGGAGAAGCCCTTGGCGCAGGCCGCGCATCTGGGCTGGCAGGGCAAGCACACCAACCTCGTCTCGCGCGAGTTCGGCTCGTGGCTGTTTCTCGGCGCGATCTACACCACGCTCGATCTGCCGCGCGATGATGCCGAGATCGATCATTGCGGCTCGTGCCGCGCCTGTCTCGACATCTGCCCGACCGCGGCGTTCCCCGCGCCCTACAAGCTCGATGCGCGACGCTGCATCTCCTATCTCACCATCGAGAACAAGGGCCCGATCCCGCACGAGTTTCGCAAAAGCATCGGCAACCGCATCTATGGCTGCGATGATTGCCTTGCCGCCTGCCCCTGGAACAAGTTCGCGCAAGAAGGGCGTGAGGCAAAGCTCGCGGCGCGTGACGAATTGCGCGCGCCTTCGCTGGCTGAGCTGGCGCGGCTGGACGATGCGGCATTCCGTGCACTGTTCACGAAGTCGCCCGTCAAGCGCATTGGCCGCGACCGCTTCTTGCGCAATGTGCTGATCGCGATCGGCAATTCGGGCGAGATCGCGCTGGCTGCGGAGGCGCGGCGATTGCTGGATGACGCAAGCCCGCTGGTGCGCGGCGCGGCGGTGTGGGCGCTGGGGCAGTTGCTGGAGCGGGACGAGTTTGAGGCGATAAGATCCGCCGCTGAGAGCAACGAGCACGACAATAGCGTGCGCCAGGAGTGGCGGGCTGCCTCCTGACTTGATTTCCCCATCCATTCCCGCAATCTCGCGCACATGACAAACATGCCTTTTTTCACCCGCGACGGTGACACATTCCATCCGACGGAAGTCGCGAGCGGCCCGTGGGATCCGAAATCGCTGCACGGGCGCGTGATCGTCGGCCTGCTCGGCTTCGTCATCGAGGAGCGCCATTCCGGGCCCGAATTCGTGCCGGCGCGGCTCACGGTCGACATGTTTCGGCTGCCGACCATCGACAAGCCGATCCACGTGACGACGCGGCTGGTGCGCGACGGCATGCGCATCCGCGTGGTGGAAGCGGAGTTCTTGTCCGGCGGGGTCAGCATGGCGCGCGCCTCGTGCCAGCTGCTGCGCAAGACGCAAAATCCCGATGGCAATGTCTGGTCGCCGCCGAACTGGGACGCACCGAAGCCGGCCGAGATCCCCAAGCCGACCGATCCCAGGCTCGGCATGAACGGCAAATGGGCGACACGCCCGATCGTCGGCCATATGGGCTCGCTCGGGCCGCGGAGATTGTGGATGAGCGAGGTGCGCGAGCTCGTCGCGGGCGCCCCGATGACGCCGTTCGTCCATGTCGCCACCGGCGCCGATTTTGCGAGCCCGTTCGCGAATGCCGGCGACCAGGGGCTCGGCTACATCAACAGCGACGTGACGATCTATCTGCACCGTCTGCCGGTGACGAACTGGATCGGCTTCGAGGTGGTGAACCACCACGCCACCGACGGCGTCGCGATCGGCGAATGCTGGCTCTATGACGAACAGGGTCCGATCGGCACCGCGACCGTGGCCGCGCTGGCCCAGCGCAAGCCGATGGCGAATCCGTCGAAGCGGTAGGAGCGCGCGCCTCTCTCGGTCGTCATTCCGGGGCGCGCCACTTGGCGCGAGCCCGGAATCCATTCCTCCACGATTTCTGCGGCTAGATGGATTCCGGGTTCGCGCTGCGCGCGCCCCGGAAATGACGAGGAGAGAGAACGGTGCCCGGGAGGCTAGGTGAGATGCCGTTGCATTTCCGGCCGCGCCTTCAGCTCGGCACCCTGCTTGGCCGCGATCTTCGCGATCCGCTCCGGGGCAAAGTTCAAATCCACGAACGCCGGCGCGGTGTTGGCGACCTCGTGATAGCTCGCAATGCTGCCGTCCTTCAGCGTCATGATCGCCACGCCCTCGAACATCGCCCGCGCGCCATTCGCTTCCGGCAGCGTCGATTTGTAGCTGAACGTGTAGCGCGCATAGAGCGTGGTGCCGTCGGTGACGGGATCGTGCATGTCCCAGCGGAAATCGGTCGCCGTGCGGTAGAACCAGTCGTCGATCATCGCGGCGATCTTCGCACGGCCGGCGAAGGCGCCGTAGAAGACATCGTGATAGACACCGTCCTCGGTGAACAGCTCGGCAAAGGCTTTGCCGTTGCGCTGCTCGACGGCGTCGCAGAAGGCGCGCAGCATGGCGGTGGTGGTCATTGGCGTTGCTCCTTCCCCGTTCTCCGTCATGCCCCGCGAAGGCGGGGCATCCAGTACGCCGCGGTTTTGCGGTTCAACCACAGCCGTCTCTGGAATACTGGATCGTCCGCCTTCGCGGACGATGACACCAAAGTTTTGGCGCGCAGTTTCACCCGATCTCCGCCACCGCCGCAAGAAGGCGCGCGATGTCCTGCGGGCGTGACAGGCGGTGATCGCCGTCCTGGATCATGGTCAGCACGACGTCGTCGGCCGGCAGGCGATGGGTCAGCGCAAACGCGTGCTGCCAGGGCACATCAGGGTCTTTCGCGCCTTGCAGGATGCGGACGGGGCAGCCGAGATCGATGGCGCTGCCGAGCACGAGGTGGTTGCGTCCCTCCTCGATCAGGTTCCGCGTGATCGGATAGGGCGAGCCGTCGCCGTATTCCGACGGGCGCAGCCAGAAGCCCTTGGTCTCGATCTCCTTCTTCACCGCGGGCGAGAAATTCTTCCACATCAGCTCTTCGGTGAAATCGGGCGCTGGCGCGATCAGCACGAGCCCTGCGAGCGACGCTTTGCCGGCACGCTTCTTGATCTCGCGCGCGAGCAGCAGCGCCATCCAGCCGCCCATGGAGGAGCCGATCAGGATTTGCGGGCCGTCGCAGAAGCGATCGAGCACCGCAACACTGTCCTCGAGCCAGCTGCCGATGGTTCCTTTGGCAAAATCGCCGCTGGATTCGCCGTGGCCGGAATAGTCGAACCGGACGATTGCGCGGCCGCGCTCGTAGGCCCAGGCATCCAGCGCCACGGCCTTGCCACCCTGCATGTCCGACTTGAATCCGCCGAGCCAGACCAGGCCGGGGCCTTTCCCGGGGCGGCGGCGCACCGCGATCCTGCGAGCGGACGGCCCCTCGCCCACATCGATGAACTCAAGCACGGCATCGGGAATTGCGTCAGTCATGGAACGTTTACTCTGGCTGTGCGGTTTCAGCTGTCCGGACCTGTTCCGAAAGCACGACCGGCATCGCTATTGGTCCTTTGGGACGCTTGCGGAACAGAGGCAAGGTGTCTATGTCGGTCAGCGTGCCGAGGGCCGTGACCAAAATGCCTCGCATTTGAGGGTTTTCGCACCTCGCACCAGCGACTTGCTTGCCGGCAAACGCATCTTCCTTCAAAATAGCCGCTTCTTTCACAACTTTGGAGAACCACCCATTCGCCGTCCTAATAAAGCTCCGCCCGCTGCCAGCAAAGACGGGCCGCGCATCAATGATGATATCCGCAATGCGCAGATCCAGCTGATCGACCAGACCGGTGACAACAAAGGCACGGTCGAGACCGTCGTCGCCATCCGCATGGCGCAGGAAGCCGGGATGGATCTGGTCGAGATTTCGCCGAATACCAGCCCTCCCGTCTGCAAGATCATGGATTACGGGAAGTACAAGTATTCCGCCCAGAAGAAAGCCGCGGAAGCCCGCAAGCGGCAGAAGACCGTCGAGATCAAGGAGATCAAGCTCCGCCCGATGATCGACGACCACGATTACGACGTGAAGATGCGCGCGATGCAGCGCTTCTTCGAAGAGGGCGACAAGGTCAAGATCACGCTGCGCTATCGCGGCCGCGAAATGGCGCACCAGGAGATCGGCACCAAGCTGCTCGACAAGATCAAGACCGATGTCGCCGAGCTCGCCAAGGTCGAGCAGGACGCGCGGTTCGAAGGTCGGCAGGTGGTGATGGTGCTGGCGCCGCGCTGACGCGCAACGCTTTGGGACTCGAGAGTTCAACGGCCCGTCCGGATCCCCGGCGGGCCGTTTTGTTGTTCACCTCTCCCGCGGGCGGGTGGGTGGGGGAGCGCACCGCTGTCTTTGCGGTCCGTCGAACTCAAGTCCTCGTCGCCTGCCAGGTGCCGCTGCACCGGTCGCCGGAAATGAGGCCCTTCCACGACCCGGCGCCGTTCACTCCGGCGAGCCGGCCACCGCCGCTGGCGTGAGAGGCGCCGACTGAGACGTAGACGGCGACAGCGCCGGAGCGCTTGACCCGGCCCGAGACCCGGCCGCCGCCGGCGGACGACACGCGGGTGCCCGTCACGGTAAAGGGAACGCTGTAGCCCGAGCTGCAATTGCCGCGGGTGGTGGCGAAGGTGACGTTCCAGACGCCGTCATAGCCGCCGGCGCGGGCGTCGGCAGCCTGTGGCAGCGCAGCCGCGAAAAACACGGCGAGCAGCGCCAGACGGCGCGGGCGAGCGAAATCGGCCAGTGAAACCAAAAATTGCGGAAAATGAGCCATTTTGGACCTGCTTCAGGCGAGAAGGCTTGGACATGAGGGGTGGCAGCGTCCAATAGTCGGCGAGCAGGTTCCGCCGGTTCATCGTTGCCAATTGGCCTGTCCTCTGTCATAAGCCCAGCCTTCATCGCCCGGCTGATTTACGGGCTGCCGTGGCGGTGTCCGTGCGGGTTTCGCGCTTGTTCGTGAAACTTGAGCACAATCAACGCTCTAACGAGCATTTTTGACGGTCCAGCCGCCTTCGCGGGCGAATCTCTGTGGCCATTAGGAGAGCCAAATGCCCAAGCTGAAGACCAAATCGGGCGCTAAAAAGCGCTTCAAGGTGACTGCCACCGGCAAAGTGATGCACGCCCAGCGTGGCAAGCGTCACGGCATGATCAAGCGGACGAAGAAGCAGATCCGTCAGCTCCGCGGCACCCGCGTGCTGTTCAAGACCGACGGCGACAACGTCAAGAAGTACTTCTTGCCGAACGCCTGATCGCGTCCACGATCATTGCCACCTCTGCCGCGCATCCCGCGGCGATCCGATAACCAAAGTCATCTCTGAAGGATTTCGTCATGTCTCGCGTCAAACGCGGTGTGACCGCCCACGCCAAGCACAAGAAGGTCTACAAGGCCGCCAAGGGCTTCTACGGCCGCCGCAAGAACACCATCCGCGCCGCCAAGCCGGCGGTCGAGAAGGCGATGCAATATGCCTTCCGCGACCGCAAGCGTAAGAAGCGGACGTTCCGCGCGCTCTGGATCCAGCGCATCAACGCCGCGGTCCGTCCGTTCGGCCTGACCTACAGCAAGTTTATCGACGGCATGGCCAAGTCCGGGATCACCGTGGACCGCAAGGTGCTGTCGGATCTCGCGATCAGCGAGCCCGCCGCGTTCCAGGCGATCGCCGAGAAGGCCAAGGCTGCGCTCGCCGCCTGAGGCCAGCGCTAGCGGGCCTTTTGGCCCGCAGCCTTCAACGCGCGCTGCGAGTAACGCTCGGCGACCTGCGCCCGGCAAAAGGCTGTGAACGAAAGATACATGGTGCCGGACTTGTTCCGGTACTTGCGATCGCACGCCTGCAACTCGCGCTGATAGCTGAGCTTCTGCGGCGGCTTCAGCTGGTCGCCGAAATCAGCTTCGCATTTCTTCTCGACAACTTCGCCGAACTGCACGTCGCCGCTGGCGCCATATGCGCAGGCCTCGAACAGCTTCATGGCACGGCCGCAGCCAGGCGCCGCATTGAGGACTTCGACGACGTCGTCCATCGACGTCGATTTGGCCGGGCATTCCTCGGCGTCGGCCGTGCCACCCAAGCCACCTTGCAAAACAAGCAGGGCCAGGCCGACCAGCCAGGATCTCGAAAGCATCGCAAAACTCTCCTCGTACGCCCGTTAGTGCCGGGTCCCGGGGGCGGCGTTCAACCCTGCCGGCCGCAAGCCCGAACGACCGGCTTTTTGCTTGACGTTACGGCCTTCGGGCGGCGACAACCCAGCCGAATTTAGAGCCAAGGATTTGACTGTGTCCGACCTCGCAACGCTCGAAACATCCATCCTCGACCAGATCGCCGCCGCCGGCGATGAAGCCGCGCTCGAAGCCGTGCGCGTCGCAGCCCTCGGCAAGAAGGGCTCGATCTCCGCGCTGCTCGCCACGCTCGGCAAGATGTCGCCGGAGGAACGCAAGACGCAAGGCGCCGCGATCAACCTCGCCAAGGACAAGGTCACGCAGGCGCTCGCGGTCCGGCGCGACGTGCTGAAGTCGGCGGCGCTCGATGCGCGGCTGGCGTCCGAGACCGTCGACGTCACCCTGCCGCTGCGCGATGCGCCGGCTGACGCCGGCCGCATCCATCCGCTGAGCCAGGTCTGGGACGAGCTGACTACGATCTTCGCCGACATGGGATTCTCGGTGGCCGAAGGCCCCGACATCGAGACCGACGACTACAACTTCACCAAGCTGAATTTCCCGGAAGGCCATCCGGCGCGCGAGATGCACGACACGTTCTTCTTCCATCCGAGGCAGGACGGCTCGCGCATGCTGCTCAGAACCCACACCTCGCCGGTGCAGGTGCGCACCATGCTGAGCCAGAAGCCGCCGATCCGCGTGATCTGCCCGGGCCGCACCTACCGCATCGATTCGGACGCGACCCATACGCCGCAATTCCATCAGGTCGAGGGCCTCGTCATCGACAAGAGCTCGCATCTCGGCCACCTCAAATGGATCCTGCACGAGTTCTGCAAGGCGTTCTTCGAGGTCGATCACATCAACATGCGCTTCCGGCCCTCGTTCTTCCCGTTCACCGAGCCGTCGCTGGAAGTCGACATCCAGTGCCGCCGCGACAAGGGCGAGATCCGCTTCGGCGAGGGCGAGGACTGGCTCGAGATCCTCGGCTGCGGCATGGTGCATCCCAACGTGCTGCGCGCCTGCGGCATCGATCCCGACGAGTACCAGGGCTTTGCCTGGGGCATGGGCATCGACCGCATCGCCATGCTGAAATACGGCATCGCCGATTTGCGCCAGCTGTTCGACAGCGACGTCCGCTGGCTGTCCCATTACGGCTTCAAGCCGCTGGAGGTGCCGACGTTGGCGGGAGGGCTGAGCTCGTGAAATTCACCCTCTCCTGGCTGAAGGACCATCTCGACACCGACGAGCCGCTGGAAAAGCTCGCCGAGAAGCTCACCATGATCGGGCTCGAGGTCGAGAACATCGAGGACAAGGCGAAGGCGCTCAAGCCCTTCACTATCGCGAAGGTGATCTCGGCCGAGCAGCATCCGAATGCGGATCGCCTGCGCGTCTGCATGGTCGACACCGGCGACGGCAGCGCGCCGGTGCAGGTGGTGTGCGGCGCGCCGAATGCGCGCGCCGGGCTCGTCAGCGTGTTTTCGCCGCCCGGCACCTACATTCCCGGCAAGGACATCACGCTCGGCGTTGGCACCATCCGCGGCGTCGAGAGCCGCGGCATGCTGTGCTCGGCGGCCGAGCTTCAGATCTCCAACGACCATGACGGCATCATGGAATTGCCGGCTGACGCGCCCATCGGCGCGGCCTACGCCGAGTGGGCCGGCCTCGGCGATCCCGTAATCGAGATCAATTTGACGCCGAACCGGCAGGACTGCACCGGCGTGCACGGCATCGCGCGCGATCTCGCCGCCGCCGACATGGGCAAGTTCAAGGACCCCACGATCAAGCCGATCAAGGGCGAATTCCCTTGTCCCGTGAAGGTCACGGTCGAGGATGCCACGCTCTGCCCGGGCTTTGCGCTCCGCCTCGTGCGCGGCGTCAAGAACGGGCCGTCGCCGGAATGGCTGCAGAAGCGGCTGACCGCGATCGGGCTGCGTCCGATCAATGCGCTGGTCGACATCACCAACTTCATCACCTACGACCGCGCGCGCCCGCTGCACGTGTTCGACGCCGGGAAGGTGAAGGGCAATCTCGTCGTGCGCCGCGCGCGCGAGGGCGAGAGCCTGCTGGCGCTCGACGGCCGCACCTACGATCTCGATCCCGCCATTTGCGTGATCGCGGACGAGCACGGCGTCGAATCGCTCGCCGGCATCATGGGCGGCGAAGCCTCGGGCTGCGACGAGAACACGACTGACGTGCTGATCGAATCGGCGCTGTGGAACGAGATCAACATCGCCCAGACCGGCCGCAAGCTCGGCATCAATTCGGACGCGCGCTACCGCTTCGAGCGCGGCGTCGATCCGGCCTTCATGGTGCCCGGCCTCGAGCTCGCGACCAAGCTGGTGATGGAGATGTGCGGCGGCACGCCGTCCGAGACCGTCGTGGTCGGCAAGGCCTTCGGCGACGACCGCCTGATCGAATTCCCGATCACCGAGGTCAAGCGCCTGTCCGGCATTGAGGTGCCGCAGGTCGAGATGAAGCGCATCCTGACCCATCTCGGCTTCATGATGGCGGGTCCCGGCCCGGTGGTGAAGGTCGCGGTGCCCTCGTGGCGCTCCGACGTGCACGGCAAAGCCGACATCGTCGAGGAGATCGTCCGCATCTTCGGCGTCGACAAGGTGCCGATGACGCCGTTCGAACGCGGCGACGAGCCACGCAAGCCGGTGCTGACGCCGCTGCAGCTGCGCACCCGCCGCGCGCGGCGGGCGCTCGCGAGCCGCGGCATGGTCGAAGCCGTGACCTGGTCGTTCATCGCAAAACCTGCGGCCGAATTGTTCGGCGGCGGACAGCGCGAGCTCGAAGTGGCGAACCCGATCGCTGCGGATCTCTCCGACATGCGCCCGACCCTGCTCGCCGGCCTGATCGCGGCGGCGCAGGCCAATGCCGATCGCGGCTTCGGCGATGTCGCGCTGTTCGAGGTCGGCCAGGTGTTCAAGGGCGATCGCCCGCAGGACCAGTTCATGGCGGCGAGCGGCGTGCGCCGCGGCCTTGCGTCGTCCGAAGGGCTGGGACGGCACTGGACCGGCTCGGCGCAGGCCGATCTGTTCGACGCCAAGGCCGATGCGCTGGCGGTGCTGGCGGCCGCCGGCGCGCCGATGCAGGCGCTGCAGATCGTGGCGGGTGGCCCCGGCTGGCTGCATCCGGGCCGCTCCGGCACGATCCAGATCGGACCGCAGAACGTGCTCGGATATTTCGGCGAAGTGCACCCCAGAGCGCTCGAGGCGCTCGGCGCCGACGGGCCGCTCGTCGTGTTCGAGGTGATCCTCGACCGCATCCCCGAGGCGAAGAAGAAGCCGACGCGCGCCAAGCCCTTGATCGAGCTCTCGGCGTTCCAGCCGGTGTCGCGTGACTTCGCGTTCATTGTCGACCGCAGCGTGAAGGCCGGCGACATCGTTCGCGCCGCGCAGGGCGTCGACAAGAAGCTGATCACCGGCGTCAATGTCTTCGACATCTACGAAGGCAAGGGCATCGATGAGGCTAAGAAGTCGATCGCGATCGCCGTCACGCTGCAGCCGCGCGAGAAAACCCTGACCGATCAGGAGATCGAGGCCGTCGCCACGAAGATCGTGGCCGAGGTCACCAAGAAGACCGGCGGCACGTTGCGCGGATGAGTCCTGCGGACTTCCTTCCGAAGGACGTCAGCCTCTCGATTGCGGCGGCGCTCTGCGCCGTCGCTTTCATTTCCGGCACTGCGCGCGGCTTCTCCGGCTTCGGCTCGGCGCTGATCTTCATGCCGCTGGCGAGCAGCATCGCGGCGCCGCGGCTCGTTGCTGCCCTGTTGCTCGTCATCGATTTCGTCGCAGCCGCGCCGCTGCTGCCGGATGCCTGGCGAAAGGCCGACCGCAGGGCCACCGGGGTGATCGTGCTGGGCGCGCTGATCGGCGTCCCCATCGGCACCTATTTCCTCAGCGTGCTCGAGCCGGTCACCACGCGCTGGATCATCTCCTGCTTCGTCGCGGCGCTGCTCCTTCTGCTGCTGTCGGGCTGGCGTTATCGCGGCAAGGACCACGCCTTTCTGTCGGTGGGCATCGGCGGCCTCTCCGGCTTCTGTAGCGGGCTCGCGCAGACCGGCGGCCCGCCGATCGTCGGCTACTGGCTCGGCCGCCCGATCGCGCCGATCGTCGCGCGCGCCAACATCCTGCTGTTCTTCGGCGCCTCGGATTTCTTCTCGATGGTCAGCTACGCGGCGACCGGCCTGATCAGCCGCGAATCGCTGGTGCTGTCGCTGATCGTCGGCCCGGCCTATGCGACAGGCGTGGCGCTCGGAGCCTCGCTGTTCGGGCGTGCGAGCGAGAAGGTGTTTCGCGGCATCTGCTACGCGCTGATTGCGATGGCGGTGATCTTTGGATTGCCGGCATTGGATGGCGTGCTGCGGTAACTACTGCCGCGGCGTCCGCCGCTTCTTGGTCGACTGCGTGGGCACCTCCGCAGGCTCGTCCTTGAGTGCGCCGATCTTGCGCAGGGCTGCATCGGCGGCGCGTTCGCCGCTTTCCCAGGCGCCGTCGACGGTGCCCCACAACGTCTCGTGGGTGGCTTCGCCGGCGAGGAACACATTGCCGATCGGCTCGGCCAGAGTTCTTCGCGAGAGCTGGCCGCCGGGCGCAGACGCCGACATTGCGCCCATCACGTAAGGCGAGGCGTTCCAGCGCGTGGCGCTGGTCTTTTGCACCACGGAAGCGGCCTCGCTGCCGAACAGCTTTGTGATCCACTCCCGGGCAAAGGCAGCCATCGCCTTCTCGCCCTGATCGGCGAGATCGCGGCCGAACGAGCCGCCGACATCGATCGAGCACAGCGAGGAGCCGCCGATATTGGCGAACATCAGCGCCGTGCGGGTCGAATTGCTCTGCTCGATGAGGATGTCGTCGCGCGACAGGCCGAGCGGATTGCCCGGCAGCTGCAGCACGATGCGATCGTAGCTGCCGAGGCTGAGCTTCGATGCCGCATCCAGCGTCCGCTTGGGAATGTCGGGCGCGAATTTGATCGCGCCCGATGTCAGCACGTTGGTCGAGACCGTGACGATGGCGGCGCGCGCCGCGATCTTGCCGGCTTGCGTCTCGACGCTGACGTCGCGATTGCTCCAGGCAATGCGGCTCGCCGGCGTCGACAGCACCACCGGCGCCTGCTCGGCGAGCTTGGCGATCAGCGTGCCCAGGCCCTGGCGGCAGGCGATCGCCGCATTGCGGTCCTGCGCGCGGCCCTTGTCGATCGCGGACAGCTCCTTGAGGTCCTTGCCGGCGAAGCTCGCGCCCAGCATGAACTCGGCCGCGCCGGCCCAGTCGCCGAGATCCTTTGGCAGCACCGATGCGCAGGAGGTATCGAGCTTACCTCGCCCGGCCTCGTCGATGGCACGGTTGGCGCGCACCAGGGCGGCCAGGAATTGCTCGGTCTCGCCCGCGCGTGCATTGCGGCGGCCGATGCGCATCTTCTGGCCCGAGGGCGCCGGCAGCACGTCCAGCCCGGCGCTGCGCGCCAGCCGGATCATCGGGTTTGTGTCGGGATTGTGCATCCAGCGGGCGCCGCGGTCGAACGGCGTGTCGAAGGTCGTGTTGTCGGTGATGCAACGGCCGCCGACCTGCCGGGCCGCTTCCACCACGATGACCTTGCGGCCCGTTGCCATGATGCGCCGCGCCGCGGCAATTCCCGCCGCCCCCGCACCGATCACGACGATGTCGGCCTCGCGCGGCAGGGGCGCGGCGGACGCGCGCAGCACCGGCATTGCCGCAATGGCCGCCGACGCCGAAAGAAAGCCGCGGCGCGTGATTGTCATGTCATGGTTTCCGGGGACTTGCGGCGAACGTGAACAGCCCGCGAACCTTGCCGTATCCGATGTTGCGCAGCAACCATCATGGTGAATCAATCATGCTTGATCTCACAGAGTGATGAACCGAATTGCAACACGTTTCGACCATGATAGAGAAGGGAAAAAGACGGCCGGAAAAGGCCGTGGGGGGTTCGAGATGGGGACGGTCCTGGATTCTGTCGGCAAGCTGATTGCCGCGTACCTCTCGAAGGAGGTGCCGGGCTATGAGCCGTTTACGCCGAGCGACCCGGAGCATCTGCGCGGCGTCATCGAGCCCGGCGACGTGCTGCTGGTCGAGGGCAACAACCGCATCTCCGGCATCATCAAGTACCTGACGCAGTCGACCTGGTCGCATGCCGCGCTCTATGTCGGCCCCATCGACGGGGCGGCGGAGGAGGACGGCGAGCCGCATGTTCTGATCGAGGCCAATATCGGCGAAGGCGTCACCTCGGCGCCGCTGTCGAAATATTTCCCCTATCACACCCGCCTCTGCCGCCCGGTCGGGCTGTCCTATGAGGACCGCACCACGGTCTGCCGCTATGCGATCAATCGCATCGGCTTCGGCTACGACACCAAGAACATCGTCGACCTCATGCGCTACCTGTTCCCGCTGCCGATACCGCAGCGCTGGCGCCGGCGCATGATCGCGATCGGCTCGGGCGACCCGACCAAGATCATTTGCTCGGCACTGATCGCGCAGGCCTTCGACGCCGTGCGCTACCCGATCCTGCCGAAGATCACCAAGGCCGGCAGCCGCGCCGCACGGCGCGAGATCCTGCACATCCGCGATTCCTCGCTCTACATGCCCCGCGACTTCGACATCTCGCCCTATTTCGAAGTCGTCAAACCCACCATCGTGCACGGATTCGACTACACGGCCCTGCACTGGGCCGACAAGCAAAAGCCGCTCGAGGAGGTGGCGGGCTCGTTCAGTGTGTTTCCAGAAACGTTCGTGGCGCCGCCGCTCGTTCCTGAAGCGACTGACGAAGCGACGCCGGGTGAAATTCCGGCTGAAGAAGTGAGCGCACAAGCCAGCGTGGCGTTCTCCGAACATTTCGTGCAGCTCAGCGAGCTCGCGATGTATCGCGCGCGGGCGCGAGAGATGGCGGCTTAGGTTCGCCGTCTCGTAGGGTGGGCAAAGGCGCGAAGCGCCGTGCCCACGTTCTTCTGCGACCACTGATCGTGGTGGGCACGCTGCGCTTTGCCCACCCTACGAGACTTCTCCACCGTCATTGCGAGGAGCTCTTGCGACGACGGTGGAGCGAGCGCGCTACCGCTCCGCCCGTCCGATCACCGCCATCAGCTCCGCGATCTTCGCGCGCTGATCGGTCTTGTCGCCGCTCGCGATGGCGTGCTCGACGCAATGGGCGACATGATCCTTCAAGACCTCTTCCTCGACCCGGCGCAACGCGGCGCGCACCGCCGCGATTTGCGTCACGATGTCGATGCAATAGCGGTCTTCCTCCACCATTTTCGAGAGGCCACGAACCTGGCCCTCGATCCGGCCGAGGCGTTTTCCGACGGATGTCTTGATGTCCTTGCGCATGGCGTCTATATACCCCTACCGGGTATGGGTTTCAAGACCAGTCGCGAAGGCCGAACATGGCAATGAACAACAACGAGCACGAGCCCTCTCACAGCGCGGAAACGCATTCCGGGTGCGGCTGTTCCTCGAAAGCGACAGTGCCCGCGGCCAAGCCCGAGGCCTCCTCGTGCTGCGGCGGCCATGCCGGCCACGACCATCATCACGGCCATGATCATGGCGCTGCAACCAAGGTCAAAGATCCCGTCTGCGGCATGAGCGTCGATCCCGCGACCTCGAAGCATCGCTTCGAGCATCACGGCGAGACCTTCCATTTCTGCTCGGCCGGCTGCCGCACCAAGTTCGCAGCCGATCCCGCCAAATATCTCGCCAAGGACGGGGCGCCCGAACCGGAGATGCCCGCGGGCACGATCTACACCTGCCCGATGCACCCGCAGATCCGCCAGGTCGGGCCGGGCACGTGCCCGATCTGCGGCATGGCCCTGGAGCCCGAGGTCGCGAGCCTGGAGACCGGCCCCAATCCCGAGCTCGCCGACATGACGCGGCGGTTCTGGATCGGCGGCGTGCTGTCGCTGCCGCCGATCGCGCTGGAGATGGGCGGCCATCTCGCTGGCCCGCACAGCTGGATCGATCCGACCCTGTCGAACTGGATCCAGCTCGTCTTTGCGACCCCCGTGGTGCTGTGGGCCGGCTGGCCGTTCTTCGTCCGCGGCTGGCAGTCGCTGCTGACGCGCAATCTCAACATGTTCACGCTGATCGCAATGGGCACGGGCGTTGCCTATGTCTACAGCGTGCTCGGCACGGTCACGCCGCAGATCTTCCCCGCCACCTTCCGCGGCCATGAGGGCGCGGTCGCAGTCTATTTCGAGGCGGCCGCGGTCATCACCGTCTTGGTGCTGCTCGGCCAGGTGCTGGAGCTGCGCGCCCGCGATGCGACCTCGGGCGCGATCAAGGCGCTGCTGCAGCTCGCGCCGAAGACCGCGCGCCGCGTCGAGCCTGATGGCAGCGAGCACGAGGTCGAGATCGACACGCTGCACGCCGGCGATCGCCTGCGCGTCCGTCCCGGCGAGAAGGTGCCGGTCGACGGCATCATCCTCGAAGGCCGCTCATCGCTCGATGAATCGCTGGTGACGGGCGAATCCATGCCGGTCACCAAGGAGACCGGCGCAAAGGTCATCGCCGGCACGCTGAACCAGTCCGGCAGCTTCATCATGCGCGCCGACAAGGTCGGGCGCGAGACGCTGCTATCGCAGATCGTGCAGATGGTCGCGGATGCGCAGCGCTCGCGCGCGCCGATCCAGCGGTTGGCCGACCAGGTCGCCGGCTGGTTCGTGCCGTTGGTGATCGTCGCCGCCATCGCCGCCTTTGCGGCCTGGGCCTGGTTCGGCCCGGAGCCGCGGCTCGCCTTCGGCCTCGTCGCCGCGGTGAGCGTGCTGATCATCGCCTGCCCCTGCGCGCTGGGTCTCGCAACTCCGATGTCGATCATGGTCGGCGTCGGCCGCGGCGCGCAGGGCGGCGTCCTGATCAAGAACGCCGAGGCGCTGGAGCGGATGGAGAAGATCGACACGCTGGTGGTCGACAAGACCGGCACGCTAACCGAGGGCAAGCCCAAGGTGGTCTCGATCGTGCCGGCGTCCGGCTTTGCGGAGGACGATATCCTCCGGATGGCGGCCACCGTCGAGCGCGCCAGCGAGCATCCGCTGGCCGACGCCATCGTGCGCGCGGCCAAGGAGAAGCAGCTCACCCTCGGCCAGGTCGAGCAGTTCGATTCGCCGACGGGCAAGGGCGCGACCGGCAAGGTCGGCGGCAAGACCATCGTGCTCGGCAATGCCAGATATCTGTCGTCGATCGGCGTCGACACCGAATCGCTCGCCACCCAAGCCGAACGCCTGCGCGGCGACGGCGCCACCGTGATCAACATGGCCGTCGACGGCCGTCTCGCCGGCCTGTTCGCGATCGCAGATCCGGTCAAGGCCTCGACGCCGGAGGCGCTGAAGGCGCTCGCGGCGGAAGGCATCAAGGTGATCATGCTGACCGGCGACAACCGCACCACGGCGGAGGCCGTGGCGCGCCGGCTCGGCATCGCCGAGGTCGAGGCCGAAGTGCTGCCGGACCAGAAGAGCGCGGTGGTCACCAAGCTGCAGAAGGCAGGCCGCAGCGTCGCCATGGCCGGCGACGGCGTCAACGACGCGCCGGCGCTGGCGGCGGCCGAGGTCGGCATCGCCATGGGCACCGGCACCGACGTTGCGATGGAGAGCGCCGGCGTGACGCTGCTCAAGGGCGACCTCGTCGGCATCGTGCGGGCGCGAAAGCTGTCGCAGGCAACGATGAGCAATATCCGGCAGAACCTGTTCTTCGCCTTCATCTACAACGCCGCCGGAATTCCGATCGCCGCCGGCGTCCTCTACCCGGCGTTTGGTCTGCTGCTTTCCCCGATCATCGCCGCGGCGGCGATGGCGCTGTCCTCGGTGAGCGTGGTCGGCAACGCGCTGCGGCTGCGTGCGACGCGGCTGTGAGCGTCGCAAAATCCGTGTAAAACGGGGTTCGTTCGGCGCCTGCGGAGAGGACCTGATGCAGCGGATTACCATCACGATCGAGGACGATCTCCTGGCGGAGATCGATGCCGCAGCCGAAGCGCGCGGCTACCAGAACCGCTCCGAGATCATCCGCGACCTTGCGCGCGCCGGCCTGCAGCAGAGCGCCGAGGACACCGCGCAGACCGGCCAATGCGTTGCCGGTCTCGTCTACGTCTATGACCACGCGGCGCGTGATCTGTCGAAACGGCTGGTGCAGGAATTCCACGGCCACCACGACCTCGCGCTGGCGACGCTGCATGTCCACCTCGACGACAACAATTGCATGGAAATGACGGCGCTGCGCGGCGCAGCCTCCGAGGTCAGGCATTTCGCCGATCACATCATCGCCGAACGCGGCGTGCGCTACGGCCGCGTCGTGATGATCCCGACCGGCGACGGCAAGCCGGCGAAGGCGCGCAAGCACGGGCATAGGCACGGGTAGGCTGCTCTGGGAACGAGTCGCGGCTCTTACCCTCCCCTGGCGGGTAAGCAACAGCCACGATCGAGGCCGACCGCACCGCGCCCCCCGCCCTTGCCGAAGCCGCATTGGGTGTCTACCTCTCACGCGTCGTTTACCTCAGAGGATCCCCCATGCTGGATGCCGCCATCAAGGCGCTGTCGCAATTGATCTCGCCGCCGATGCGCTCGATCCTGTGGCGGTCGATCGGGCTCGCGCTGGTGCTGATCACCGTGCTGGCGATCGGCTTGCAGCGGCTGCTCAGCTGGTTTGCGACCTCGGGCGAGGTCTGGCTGGAAGGCCTGCTCGGGCCGGGCTGGCATTCCTCGATCGGGGTTCTCTCCTGGATCGTCTCGATCGCGGCGGGCCTCGGCGTCGTATTCGGCGGCATCTTCCTGATGCCGGCGATCACCTCGCTGGTGGCGAGCCTGTTCGTCGACGACGTCGCCGACATCGTCGAGCGCGAGCACTATCCCGCCGAGCGGCCCGGCGTGGCGCTGCCGTTCAGCCAGGCGATCTTCGAGGGCGTCAAGACCGCGCTGCTGACGATCCTGGTCTATCTGATCGCACTGCCGCTGGTGCTGTTCGCCGGCGCCGGTTTCCTGATCTTCTTTGTTGCCGCGGCATGGCTGCTCGGCCGCGAATATTTCGAGCTCGCCGCGATGCGCTTCCGCCCTCCGGAGGAAGCCAAGGCGATGCGGCGCGACAATGCCGCAACCATCTTCACCGCCGGCCTGTTCATCGCCGCCTTCGTCTCGATCCCGATCGTCAATCTGGCGACGCCGATCTTCGGCATGGCCTTCATGGTCCACATGCACAAGCGCCTGTCGGGCCCGCGGCCCGAGCTGATCGAGCCGGCGCGGCAGGTGCGATAGCCGCGCCGGGCGCGGCCTGCTCACACCGTCTTCTCCGGCCAGCGACAGAGATCGTTGATCAGGCAGACCTCGCAGCGCGGCTTGCGCGCGAGGCAGGTATAGCGGCCGTGCAGGATCAGCCAATGATGAGCGTGCAGCATGAACTCGGCTGGGATCACCTTTTCGAGGCCAAGCTCGACCTCCAGCGGCGTCTTGCCGGGCGCAAGCTCCGTGCGATTGCCGACGCGGAAGACATGGGTGTCGACCGCCATCGTATGCTCACCGAAGGCCATGTTGAGCACGACGTTGGCGGTCTTGCGACCTGCGCCGGGCAACGACTCGATCTCGGCGCGCGTGCGCGGCACCTCGCCGCCGAATTCATTGAGCAGCTTGGCCGACAGCGCGATCACGTTCCTGGCCTTGGTGCGATAGAGGCCGATCGTCTTGATGTAGTCGCGCAAGCGCTCCTCGCCGAGATCGAGCATCTTCTGCGGGGTGTCGGCAACCTCGAACAGCGCGCGCGTCGCCTTGTTGACGCCGGCATCGGTCGCCTGCGCCGACAGCACGACGGCGACCAGCAGCGTGAACGGGTTGACGTGCTCGAGCTCGCCCTTGGGCTCCGGATTGGCCTTGCGGAAGCGGCTGAAGACCTCGTGGACCTCGGCCGGCGTCCACGGCTTTGTGGCTTTGAGTGATTTCTTCGCGGGTGCTCTCGGCTTGGTCGCGACCGGTTTAGCCTTTTTCTTCGGCACCGCCGCTTTGCGCGGGACCGGCTTGCGGGTGATTTTCGCCATGATCGGGATATACTGATGGACGATGAGCACAGGCAACGAAATTGCGCGGTCGGGATCCGAGAGCGAGGACGAGCCTCAAATCTTCGCCGCGCTGCTGACGCCGCACCGCTCGCTGAACCGCACCGGCTTCCTCGCCGTGATGCTGTTCCTGAGCGCCGTCAGCTTCGTCACGGGTCTCGCATTCCTGATGATGGGCGCCTGGCCGGTGCTCGGTTTCTTCGGTCTCGACGTGCTCGTGATCTGGTGGGCCTTCAAGGTCAATTTTCGCGCGGCACGGGCCAGCGAGGAGATCGTGGTGACGCCGTCGGAATTGCGGGTGCGACGCGTCAGCCATCGTGGCCGGGTTGCCGAATGGACCTTCAATCCGCTCTGGGTCCGGCTCGACCAGGAGGTCGATGAGGAATACGGCATCGAGCACCTCTATCTGATCTCCCGCGGTCGCCGCCTGCTCATCGCAGGCTTTCTCGGGCCTGAAGAAAAAGCGAGCTTTTACAATGCCTTGGTGGGCGCTCTCAACGCCGCGCGGCGTGGCCCGACCTATCATCCGGCGACCTGAGCACAGTCGGAAATCGGGTGGTTTGGCGCCAGCGCCTCCCCTACATTTCCTGCTATGATGACCCTTGCGATACATGACCAGCGCCTGGCGAGGCCAGGCACCCAGAACGCCGCCTTGCGCGACTATGATTCGGTGCGGCGGGCGATCGCCTTCATCTCGGCGAACTGGCGCGCGCAACCGACCATCGAGGCGATGGCGGATGCCGCCGGGGTGACGCCGGATGAGCTGCACCATCTGTTCCGCCGCTGGGCTTCGATCACGCCGAAGGCCTTCATGCAGGCGCTCACCCTCGACCACGCCAAGAACCTGCTCAGGGATTCCGCCAGCATCCTTGACGCGGCGCTCGACTCCGGCCTGTCCGGGCCGGGCCGGCTGCACGATCTCTTCGTCACCCATGAAGCGATGTCGCCGGGCGAATGGAAGAACGGCGGCGCCGGCCTCACCCTGCGCTACGGCTTCCACCCTTCGCCCTTTGGCACCGCGATCGTGATCGCCACCGATCGCGGCCTGTCGGGCCTCGCCTTCGCCGACCACGGCGAAGAGAAGATCGCGCTCGCCGACATGACGCGGCGCTGGCCGAACGCCACCTATGTGGAAGATCACGAAGGCACTGCGCCGCTCGCCGCGCGCGTCTTCGATCCAAAACTGTGGCGGCCGGATCAGCCGCTGCGCGTGGTGCTGATCGGCACCGATTTCGAGGTGCGGGTGTGGGAGACGCTCTTGCGAATTCCGATGGGGCGCGCGGTGTCCTATTCCGACATCGCCTGCAACATCAGCAATCCGAAGGCGTCGCGCGCCGTCGGTGCCGCGGTCGGCAAGAACCCGGTCTCGTTCGTCGTGCCCTGCCACCGCGCGCTCGGCAAGAGCGGCACGCTCACCGGCTATCATTGGGGCATCACCCGCAAGCAGGCGATGCTGGGCTGGGAGGCCGGGCAGCTGGGGCTGCAGTAGGCGCAACAAGCACACTGCCGTAGGGTGGACAAGGGCGCATCGCGCCGTGCCCCACCATCTTTCTCAAATCGCTGACGCTGCGTGGGCACGCTGCGCTTTGCCCACCCTACGGCACCGCGCGTGCGGCGAAAGCCTACCCCGCCAGGTCCAGCTTCGAGGCCACCGTCGAATCCGCGTTGAGGCGGTAGATGATCGGCACGCCGGTGGCGAGCTCGCGCTTCAAAATGCCTTCGGGCGAGAGCTTTTCCAGCACCATGATCAGCGCGCGCAGCGAATTGCCGTGGGCGGCAACCAGCGTGCGCTTGCCGTTGAGCACGCCGGGCAGGATCTCCTGCACGTAATACGGCAGCGCGCGCGCGAGCGTGTCCTTCAGGCTTTCGCCGCCGGGCGGCGGCACGTCGTAGGAGCGGCGCCAGATCAGCACCTGGTCCTCGCCCCATTTCTTGCGGGCGTCGTCCTTGTTGAGACCGGAGAGATCGCCATAGTCGCGCTCGTTCAGCGCGAGGTTCTTCGAAGTCGGCAGACCCTCCTGGCCGAGCTCAGAGAGGATGAGATCGAGCGTGTGCTGCGCGCGCGTCAGCACCGAGGTGTAGGCGACGTCGAACACCAGGCCCTGTGCCTTCAGCTTGCGGCCGGCTTCCCTGGCTTCGTTCACGCCGAGCTCGGTGAGGTCGGGGTCCTTCCAACCCGTGAACAGGTTCTTCAGATTCCATTCGCTCTGGCCGTGGCGCACGAGCACGAGAAGACGTTCGCTCATCAACTGCTTTCCGTGTTGTTCAGTTCAGATGTCGGACAGGCCGAGCACGTCGGCCATGGTGTAGTGCCCCGGCTTCTTGCCGTGCGCCCACAGCGCCGCCTTGAGCGCACCATGGGCGAACAGCATGCGGTCCTCGGCCTGATGCGATAGCGTCAAGCGCTCGAACGGGCCGAGGAAGGTCACGCTGTGGTCGCCGGCCACGGTGCCGCCGCGTAACGAAGCGAAACCGATATTGCCGCGCCGGCGCGCACCGGTGATGCCGTCACGCCCACGCTCGGAATGATCATCGAGGGTGACGCCGCGGCCGCTCGCTGCGGCCTGGCCGAGCATCAGCGCGGTGCCCGAGGGCGCATCGACCTTCATGCGGTGATGGGTCTCGACGATCTCGATATCGAAGCTCTGGTCGAGCGCCTTGGCAACGCGCTTGACCACGGCAGCGAGCAGGTTGACGCCCAGGCTCATATTGCCTGACTGCACCACGACCGCGCGATTGGTGACGCTCTTGATCACGGCGTTGTCGGAGCCCGACAGCCCTGTCGTGCCGATGACATGGACGATGCCGCGCTCGGCGGCGATCGCGACATTGGCGATGGTCGCCGCCGGCACGGTGAAGTCGAGGATGCCGTCGGCATCCCTCGACATCGCCCAGAGATCGGCGGACAGCTTGATACCGTTGGCCGGCAGGCCGGCGAGCACGCCGGCATCCTTGCCGAGCAGCTCGGAGCCCGGCGCCTCCAGCGCGCCCGCCAGCACCGCGCCATCGCTTTCGGCAATCGCCCGCACCAGCGCCCGGCCCATCCGGCCGCCGGCTCCCGCAACAATCAAGCGCATGTCGGACATCGTGCGATCCTTTCAATGGCCCTATTACCGGTCGCGGGCCGTTTGGGCAACCGATGGAACCAGGGGGATGGCTGACGGGGGTAACCGCGGGCGGGTATTACGGGCTCTGGCAGACCAAAGGAGAAATCATCGGATCAATGCGATTGAACCGGAAGTTCCCAGCGCTCTCTCAGCACGACCTGGCCGGCGTGCTCGACAGTATACTCGGCCTTGTAGGTGCCCTGCTCCCAGCCATTGGCGGGGCGCTTCCGACCCGTGGATAGAAATGCTTGCGCTTTATTGTTCTCGACGGGCGCAGCGTTGTTCTCGGCAATCACCTTGCCGGAGGGCCCGCTGAGGACAAGACGCTGAACGTCGCCCGATTTCAAACCGATGATACGCACAAAGGCGACGATTGCCGCCGACGCCGCCGAAGGCAATTCCGCGTCCGTCCTTCCGTCCTCGATGAATTCCATCGTCACCGGGGTCGTCGCAAAACCCGTGTTCAGAACGGTCCGCTCCTGGTAGCGAAGCCGCGCCTGCAGTGCGGGTTCCCACAGCATCTCTCCTCCGCCGCAGGATTCCGGGCTCGCGCCGTGGGCGAAAGGATCCGTGATCGAACCGTCGTGCCGGACCGTGAAGTGGAGGTGAGGATACTCGGTCAAACCCGATAGACCTACCCGGCCCAGCGGCTGCCCTCGTGTTACGGAGTCGCCCGGCTTCACCCGAAGACTGCCCGTTGCCAGATGACAGTATTGCGTTTCCCAATGCTCGTCGTGTTGGACCAGAACGCCATTGCCGCATTCGACGTCACGAACAGCCTCGCGCGCGCCTTTGTGGAACGCTCCGTCCGGCAGATTTCCCCGAGTTCGAAGGACGCGTCCGCTTGCGGACGCGAGAACGTCAACGCCAGCCCGTTGCGCCTGCAGCGAGGGGAGCCGAAAGTCAGTTCCGTTGTGCCCATCATACGTCAGCGTGCCACATTTGAAGTCCCTTGCGCCTGGTGATGGGTCCCGATCCGTATAGTTTTGGATGTAGCAGGTCTTCCCCGGCTCGCAGGCGATCGGGATTCCCAGCTGGATGCGCTCGGCAAGGCCATGTCCGGGGGTTGCGAGCACAAGGACCACAATCACGGTCGAAAGGATGAAGGCGGTTGTTGCGGGCGGATGGGTTGGTGTCATCATGAACGCTTCGAACATCGATCCTGAAGTCGTCGATCAGGTCTCTCCAAGTATTGTACCTATCCGGTAAATATTGCACCTATCCGATCAACCGAGAGACGGATGCAAACTGGCGGACCGACTTCTCACGCAGGCCAGAACCGAACGGCGATTGGGTGAGATGATGAAGTACAAAGAACTCGGATTGCCGGTTGATTCCCAGTTTGAGCATTATGCGCTTGGTGTAGGTTCTCACCGTTGCTTCGGTTAGCCGCAGTTCAGCACCGATCTTTCGTGGACACTTGCCTTGAAGGATCCGAGTGACGATCCGCTCTTCCGCGAAGTTCAAGCCGAAAGCCGCGGCAATACGGTGCGCTCCCGAAACCTCATCGAACTGCGGCACGATGACAAGCGCCTTTCCGGTATCACAAGGCGGCGGCGCAGCCCCGATTCTGGCAAAGGCAAATCGCTCGCGCTCGGTTGAAAGAGGCACGGTTGTATCCAGCCACTCCCGATCGGCCCGCGAACCCAATGATTCGCGAACCGCCTCCCTCAAGGCAGCCGTCACCGAACTGTTATGCCCGGCCAGCCTGTCTCCATTCGTCTTGAGGAGATCGCGCTTGGCCAACAGCGATTGCGCGTTGCCGTTGATTTCATGAATGCGAAGATCTTCATCGACGATCAGGGCAGGAAATGCCAAAACGCCAAGCCAGGTCGCCGCATCTTCCTGGCGCTGCTGCAATCGCACCAGATCGTGGGCGGTCTCCCAGATCGCACGCACCGCGCGCACGAGGCATGGAACCTCGGCCCGCGTAAGTCCCGATTGACGCCATCCCGCGACGAAGACGACGGTTACGCCCTCGCAAGCGGCGAACCGTCCTATCACGGAATGACCTTTGATATCCGGCTCGGGCCCAATCAGCTTTCGCACGAAAGTCGTGCGCAGATGGACCGGTTCGAGCAACGTACAGCCTGTACTGGCGCCCTTGCGGGCAATTCGAGCCACCATGGCCGTGCAGGAAGGATCGATGGTTGCCTGCCCGATCCGCGCCTGCAGCAATCGTTGGCCGGAAGCTCGACGCATCGCCGCCGCAATATAGCAGCTGCGGCATTCAAGCAGCTCCGCAATCCCCCTCCCGAAGTGCTCCATCGCCCTCTGGCCGATACTCTCGTCAGCAGGGCTCGCAAATTGTTCTACCAGGCCCTCGGTATCGATCGTCGAGCGCGCGCTCTCCGTTGGATAGAACCCGATTCCATTCTGCCAGTGGGGCAGTACCTTGCCATTCTCGTGCAAGCGCTCCTCCCGCAATATCGATGCCGCCGGCATTGCGCCAGCGGCCTAACTCTCCCTGAAAGCGCGGTGGATCCGCAGCACCATGGGCTGCAGCAAATACTCCGCAAAGGTTCTTTCTCCCGTCTCGACGAACACCTCGACGGGCATTCCGGGCAATAATGACGAAAGGTAATATGCTGTCTGCGTGGTGGTCCCTAGCTCGAGTTCCGCCATGTAGGAGGCAACGCCCGTCTTCGGGTCATTCAGTGCATCCGCGGCAACTGCAACGACCTTCGCATCAAGCATCGGTATCCGGCGGATGTTCAATGCGAGGACGCGCACGCGCGCCGCCTGTCCGACGTAAACCTCCTGCCTGTCCGTCGGCTTCAGCGTCGCCTCGATGACGAGCCGATCTTGAAGAGGAACGATTTCCAGAAGAGTTTCCCTGGGCGCAAGCACGGCACTGAGATCCCTGCTGTTGAGGCCGACGACCTTCCCACTTTCAGGTGCACGCAGTTCGGATCGAACAAGCTGATCACGCAACGCGGCAATTCGATGTCGAAGATCGCCAATCTCCTGGCTGGTGGCGTGCAGCTGCTTTGCGATGTCCCGATTCTGGTTCAACTCCAGCTGTCGACGCCTGTCGTCCAGTTCGGCGATCTTTGTTCGTGCCTGCGAGATTGATGCTGCATTGCGGGCGATCTGCCCTTCCGTTTCAGCCTGGCTCCGCTGCAGCGCCAGTAAACGTGGCTTCCGCGCGAGCCCCTTGGCGAGCAGGGAACTCGTATCCGCGATTTCTTCCTTCAAAAGGGCAAGTTGCTGCTCTGCCCCCTTGGTGTCGCCCTCCAGGCCGCGGATAGTATCCTCCAGTTGCAGCATCTGCTGATCAATCTGCTTTCGTTCACCGTCGATCGCGGTCAACCGCGCCGCAAACTCGGCCCGCTGGGTCAGCGCGGCAACCCGCGCGGCCGCAGCAGAACTGTTCCGCAGCTCATCCGGAAGTCGTATCTCTTTCTCGCCGGCCTGTTCGGCGGCCAATCGCGCTTCCATCGCAAGGTCAGCAAACAATTTCGTCTCGAGCGAACCGAGCATCGCCTCGATCTGCGTGGTATCGAGCTGCGCAATCACTTGACCGGCCTGGACACGATCATTCTCCCTGACCAGGATCGACTTGATGATGCCTCCCTCGAGGTGCTGCACGGCCTTGCGCTTTGAATGCACTTTGATGAAGCCGGACGCCACAACGGCGCTGCGGAGCGGAACGGTGGTCACCCAGACGCCGATGCAGCAGAACTGCAGAACGAGCAACACGCATCCCCACACCACGATGCGCCGCATGTCGGAGCGGGGTTCATTGAATGTCGCCCACCGCTCGCCGGTCACGGCATGGCGAGGAATGACGATGTTGCGAGCATGGCCTTGCGACGTCATCGACTCGCTCCTCCGGTCCTGAGCACGCGGGGCTCTTGTTCGCGTTGGCCGTCGGTCGACTTCGATATTGGCGTGACCTCGGATAGACGGAGGGGCAGAACCTTGCCGGGCGGGCCAAAGGCGAGCTGCATGCCATCTCTCAGCAGCAGTACGGCATCCGCGATCGTCAGGAGGCGGGGCCTGTGCGTCACGATGACCAGCGTTGCGCCGCGCGCCTTGACCTGCAAAGCCGCAGAGCAGAGCGCTTCCTCGCCTTCCGGGTCAAGGTTGGCATTTGGTTCGTCCAGCAGCATCAGCTTGCGGTGGCCGAAGAACGCTCGCGCGAGGCCAATCCGCTGGCGCTGACCACCTGAGAGCTTGCTGCCGTCGCGACCGATCTCCGTCTGATAGCCAGATGGCAGGGAGAGGATCATGTCATGCGCGTGCGCGAGCATCGCTGCCGCGGTGATGTCTTCGTCGCGCGCGCTTTCGTCGAATCCGGCGATCGCGTCCGCGACGGTGCCGCCGACGAGCTGCACGTCCTGGGGAAGATATCCGACGTACCTGCCGAGCTGATCCGGATCCCAATTATGAAGAGCGGCATGATCCAGCCGGATCGTGCCGCTGCTCGGCAGCTCGAGGGCCGCCATCAGCCGCAGCAGGGTCGATTTTCCGGCGCCCGTTGGACCGATGACGACGACGATTTGCGAGGCGCGGCACTCGAAATTTATGCCCGCGAGAATGGGGCGTTTGGCTCCAGCGGGCCTGTAGGCCACGCGATCGACGACCAGCCTGCCGGACGGCATCGGAAGCAATGTCTTCCTCTTTCGCGCCAACACCGGCGCAGCGGCGGCCTGGACCTGTGCCCAGGCCTCCTGCGCGGATGTGAGCGCGCGCCAGGCTGAGATCAGGCTTTCCATCGGCTGGAGCGTGCGCGCGATCAGCAGCGAACTCGCGATCAGGCTGCCCGACAACACCTCATTTTGAAGAACCAGCCAGGCGCCTGCTCCGATCGCCGCAATCTGCAGGATCGTCCTGATCATGCGCGCGGCAGCGCCGATCGCATAGACACGTTCACTGGCTCGAACGACGGGCGACAGCGCCTGATCGTTGAGCCGCATGAATTCGCGAACTGCGCCGCGGGTCCACCCCATCGCGCGCACGAGGCTGGCGTGCCGGACGATCCCGTCCAGGGCAGCCTGCGTCCGCAGTGCGGCTCCCGACGCCTCGGCCGTTTCGGTGCGCGCGATCCGCCGGCTGATGATGCCCATCACCAGCAGAATTGCCGTCCCCACCAGGGCAATGGCCCCATACCAAACGTGGAGAAGGAATAGAATGAGAATGAAGGCAGGAAGAAACGGCGCATCGATGAGCGTCGTAACGGTGCCGCTCGCCAGGAAGGTTCTCAGTTCGCGGACCTTGACGAGATCGTGCGTCCCTCCATCGCCGCGACTTGCCGCGTCCACGATGGTGCCTTCGAGAACGATCGGCGCGACGCACCGCTCGAAGCCAACGGCGAACCGGCTGAGGAGGCGGCTGCGCAGGATATCGAAAGCGGCGCTGAAGACGAGAGCCGTTGCGGCGATCATCGTGAGACCAACAAGCGTTTCAACGCTGCCGCTGCTGATCACCCGGTCGAACACCTCGATCGAATAGAGGGGAACGACCAGGAGCAGCAGATTCACCGAGATGCTGAAGGCTACGACCCACACGACTGCGGACCGCCCCGGAATCAATCCGAGCAGCGATCTCTTACCAGGCGCTGGGCCCTCAGGCGGACGCAAATACATGACCGGCAGGCAATGTCACCGACTGACTCTTACAGACTACGGAAATGCAGTGGCGGGGCGGATCGGTAGCCGCCCCGCCGAACTTACCTCACACGACTTCAATGACCGTGGAGCCCGCGGCCACATTGATGTCATCGATCGTCGTGAATGGCGTTGCGCCTCCGGTCACGCCGTCGAGTTGGATCGTTCCGAAGCCGAAGTCGAGCACAGTGTTGGTGCCATCATCGCTGACGACGACCGTGGTCGGGTCGAAGCCCGGTGCAGCATCGACCTGGATCAGATCACCATCGGTGAGACTGAAGTCCGTTATCTCGTCATCACCGAAGTTGGTGGCGGTGTCGTCGCCGAAATGATAGGTGTCGGCGCCCGCACCACCCGTCACCACGTCGTCTCCCGTGCCTCCGTCGAGCACGTCGTTGCCGTTACCGCCGTCCAGCTCGTCATCGCCTGCGCCGCCGGCGAGCGTATCGTTGCCATTTCCGCCCGCGAGCGTGTCGGCGCCGTCACTGCCGTTCAACGTATCGTTGTTGTCGCCGCCGGCAAGAGTATCATCGCCCGCGTCGCCGTTCAGCGTATCATTGCCGGTGCCGCCACTGAGTTCGTCGTCGCCGTCACCGCCGTTCATGGTGTCATCGCCGGCGCCGCCCGACATGGTGTCGTCTCCGGCGTCGCCTGACATCGTGTCGGTCCCGGCGCCGCCCTCCATGAGGTCGGCTCCGGCGTTTCCATTCATGGTATCGTTGCCATCGTCGCCGTTGAGCGTGTCATTGCCGGCGCCTCCGTTCAGGACGTCGTCGTCGGCACCGCCATTCAACGTGTCGTTTCCGAGACCGCCGTTCAGCGTGTCATTGCCCTCGTCGCCGTTGATGACATCGTCGCCGAGGCCTCCGTTCGCCGTGTCGTCTCCGAGGCCGCCATGCAGCGTGTCATTGCCGGCATCGCCATTCAGCGTGTCGTTGCCAGCGTCTCCCCAAAGGGTGTCGGCCCCGGCGCCGCCGTAAACGGCGTCATCGTCATCTCCACCGTGGACGGAGTCGGCGCCTGCATCACCATAGAGCTGATCGCTCCCCAGGCCGCCGTCGATCGTGTCATTGCCTGCGTTGCCGTGGATCGTGTCGAGGCCGGCATTGCCCGAAAGATCGTCGTCTCCCGCACCGCCGCTGACGGTATCGTCGCCGTCGCCACCCGCGATCGTATCGACACCGGCATTGCCATTCAGCGTATCGTCGCCGGCGCCGCCATCGATGTTGTCATCGCCCGCGCCTCCGTTGACGAGGTCGGCGCCGTCCAACCCGGTGATCGTATCGTTGCCTGCCAACCCGTTGATCTGGTCGTCAGCTGCCGTTCCAGGAATGATATCGTCGCCTGCCGTTCCGTTGATGAGTGCCATGACTTCCGCTCCTTGATTCAAGGTTTTCGTGATGCGGGTAGGCTTGCCTCCGGTCAGGGACGTATGCCTTGCTTGGGCTGACCTCTCATCGTCCCTGTTGTACAGTTCGAGCAAAGCAACCTTGAATGAAAATTGGGCAGGGTCGCAATCCCCATTTGGGGACAAAAGAATCCTTGGAACAAAGCTGAGTGAAGAGCGCGACGGGAGCAGGTGACGCGGTGACTTTCCCCTTCAGGAAAAGTGCTGGAACCGGCCCCACTGCATCCGCTTGTATGTACCTGGGCGCCGATCTCGCCACAATTTGGCGAGCCGACGGACAGGCGAAGGGCGTTCGCTGATCAGCCCGTCGCGTGAAGAATGACGGCGCGCGCCGCCGTCTAAGACGGCTGCGGACCGTCATAACCCTCGATGACGATGAGGTCGGCGATCGAGTGCGGCTGGCGCACCTTGATGTTGGCCTGGTATTCCGGCGAGTTGTAGCAGGCGAGCGCGGTCTCGTAATCGGGGAATTCGATCACGACGTTGCGGTTGCGGCTGGCGCCTTCGACGGCGGTGAACTTGCCGGCGCGGACGACGAAGCGGCCGCCCCATTTCTTGAAGATCGGGCCGTTGGCGATCGCGTAGGGCTTGTAGCCCTCGTCATTGCTGACGTCGACACGCCCGATCCAGTAACCCTTTGCCATTGTTCTTCTCCCTGTTGTTGATTAGCCAAGCGCCTGCGCGATCTCAGCCTGAATGGCCTCTGCGACGGCCTTCGGATCGGCAGCTTCCACGATCGGACGCCCGACGACCAGATAATCCGCGCCGGCGGCGATCGCACGGCTAGGCGTCATGATTCGCTTCTGGTCGCCGCTGGCCGCGCCCGCCGGACGGATGCCGGGGGTGACGAGGCTCATCTGGTGGCCGACGATCTTGCGCAAGGCCCCTACCTCCTCCGGCGAGGATACGAGGCCGTCGACACCGAGCACCTGCGCCTGCTGCGCACGCGCCTCGACCAGCTCCGACACGCTGAGCCGATAACCCGCCGCATGCAGATCGTCGTCGTTGTAGGACGTCAGCACCGTGACGGCGAGGATCTTCAGACTGGCGCTGCCGCGGCCTTCGACGGCGGCCTTCATGGTCTGCGGATAGGCGTGCACGGTGACGAAGGTCGCGCCGAGCTTCGCAACACTCTCGGTGCCGCGCGCGACCGTGTTGCCGATGTCGTGCATCTTGAGATCGGCGAACACCTTCTTGCCGCTATCTGCGAGCTTGCCGATCAGCCGCAGGCCGCCGGCATAAGCGAGCTGATAGCCGATCTTGTAGAACGTGACGCTGTCGCCGAGCTTCGCGATCATCGCCTCCGCGGCATCAACGCTCGGCAGATCGAGCGCAACGATCAGGCGGTCCTTCGGGGCGATCTCGGCTGGCGTCATGTCACCTCACATCATGCGTTGGGAAACGTCGATCAACTGCGCCACCAGCTCCTTCAGCGCGGCGATATCGCCCTCGTTCTTCAGCCTGTCCCTGTCGTCATAGGCCTCGCCGGCAAAGGCGAGCGTGAGCTGGCTGGCAATCACGTTGGCGTGGCAGGCGGAGAGGATCAGCCGCAGGGCCTGCAACGCGCGGGCGGCACCTAACCGGCTCTGGGACGCGCCGGCAAGCGCGAAGACGCGGTTGCGGAACACCTCGCCGCGCGCCTCGTGCAGCTCGTGCACGCGGCTGACCCAGTCGATCGCGTTCTTCAGCAGCGGCGGCACCGAGGCGTTGTATTCCGGCGAGACGATGAGGACCCCGTGATGCGCGCCGATCATGCGCTTCAGATTGATCGCGTGCTTGGGGACGCCGGACTTGGCCTGGAGATCGCCGTCATAGATCGGCAGCGGAAAATCAGCGAGCGAGATGCGGGTGACGTCGACGCCGGCCTGAACAAATTCGTAGGCCGCCACCGCCGCCAGCTTCGCATTATGCGAGCCGGTGCGCAGCGAGCCGGGAATGATCAGGATCTTGGGCGCTGGCATCCAATTCCACGCGTTCGGCGAAACGAGCCCGCCGCGCAAAGAGGAGCCGGCGGAATTAATGCTTGCGATACACCCAGACGCGGGCCGGCGGAAGGTTCATCCAGATCCGTTCCGAGGCCTCTGTGGACACGCCGGGCAGCGATTTCGGGATCGGCGGCACCACCGCATAGGTGAACTGGATGAAGGGCGCACCGGGCGCGAGCGCGGTGAAGGCGTCGCGGACGAGCCGCAGCCGCGTCAGCATCGGTTTCGTCACCAGCGGCAGGCCCGAGACCACCGCAGAAGCAGGCGCGCTCAGCACGTTCCAGAGCGTGTCGCGCAGGCGGTAGGCATCGCCCTGCACCACCTTGGCTTGCGGGTAGCGGTCGCGCAGCAGCGCGCAGAAGCCGGGATTGTATTCGACGAGAACGAGACGCTTCTGGTCGACCCCGCGCTCGATCAGCGCGGACGTGATGGCGCCGGTGCCGGGTCCGAGCTCGACCACCGGTGCGTCGGAATCGGGATCGACATAGTGAGCCATGGTCCGTGCCAGCAGCTTGCCGGACGGCATCACCGCGCCCATGTGCAGAGGCTTTTCGATCCACGATCTGAGAAAGCGCACCTCGTCGTCGAGACGAGGCTTCTTCAACGCACGCGCGGACGATGGCAAGGGCATGTCGGGACCGGACGGAACCGCGGGACCGCGGCGTGTCAGAAAATGGTCATAAAGACGTATAGGCCGGAGGCGATACGGTCAAGACGAGTCAATTCGCCCGATTGCCGAAGAAGTCCTTGACCTTGGCGAAGAAACCGTCGGCTTCCGGCTGGGTGTTGCCGGAAGAGAGCTTCTCGAACTCGGCCAGCAATTCCTGCTGCTTCTTGGTGAGGTTCTGCGGGGTTTCGACCATGACCTGAACGTACATGTCGCCCATCTGGCGCGACCGCAGCACCGGCATACCCTTTGATGCAATGCGGAATCGGCGGCCCGACTGCGTGCCGGCGGGCACCTTCACCTTGGTCTTGCCCTTGTCGATGGTCGGCACCTCGAATTCCCCGCCGAGCGCGGCGGTCACCATCGAGATCGGCACGCGGCAATGCAGGTCCGCGCCGTCGCGCTGGAAGAACTGGTGCTGGGCCAGCGAGAGGAAGATGTAGAGGTCGCCCGGCGGCCCGCCGCGGACGCCGGCCTCGCCCTCGCCTGCGAGCCTGATCCGAGTGCCGTCCTCGACACCTTGCGGAATGTTGACCGAGAGCGTCCGCTCGCGGGTCACCCGCCCTTGTCCCGAGCAGGATGGGCAGGCGTCTTCGATCATCTGGCCGCGACCCTGACAGCCGGGACAGGTCCGCTCCAGCGTGAAGAAGCCCTGCGACTGCCGCACGCGCCCCTGCCCGCCGCAGGTCGAGCAGGTCTTCGGCTTGGTGCCGGCCTTGGCACCGATGCCCGAGCAGGCCTCGCAGGTGACCGAGACCGGTATCTCGATCTGCGCGGTCTTGCCGCCAAAGGCTTCCTCGAGCGTGATTTCCATATTGTAGCGCAGGTCGGCGCCGCGCTCGCGGCCGCCGCGGCCGCGCTGTCCGGCCATGCCGAACAGATCCTCGAAGATGTCGGAGAAAGAGGAGGCGAAGCCCGCGCCAAAACCGGCGCCGCCGCCGAAGCCGCCGCCCTGCTCGAACGCCGCGTGGCCGTAACGATCATAGGCGGCGCGCTTGTCCTTGTCCTTCAGGACCTCGTAAGCCTCGTTGATTTCCTTGAACTTGACTTCGCTGGTCTCATCCCCGGGATTGCGGTCGGGATGGAATTTCATCGCCAGCTTGCGGAACGACGATTTCAGCTTGCCTTCGTCGGCGTCGCGTTCGACTTCGAGGGTCTCGTAATAGCAGCGCTTGGTGGACGTGGACATGATGAGCTCGGTCTATCCAATCGCGATTCAAGTTGGCGCGGAACAACGCTGGCATGCGGCGGAATGAGCGCCCTTCGGCCTTGCGGCAGAGGGCAGCCTGGCAGCGCTGAGAATAACGGCTGGGAATTGATCGATCGTAACGGGGCCGACCTTAAAGGGGTCCTGGCCCGCCCGTCCCGACGACACGACGGCCTCCCCCGCGAGGGAGGAGGCCGGTAGCGTGTGTGGGGTCCAAGCCGTCCGCATCGTCACCCTCTCGGGGCTTAAGCGGACTTCTTGTTGTTCTTGTCGTCGTCGACCTCGGTGAATTCCGCGTCGACGACGTCGTCCTTGGCCGCATCCTTCTTGGCGTCGGCCTCGGCCTGCTGCTTGTACATGGCCTCGCCGAGCTTCATCGAAGCCTGCGCCAGCGTCTGGGTCTTGGCCTTGATCGCCTCGGCATCGTCGCCCTTCAGCGCTTCCTTGAGGTCGCTGACGGCATCCTCGATGGCGCGGCGCTCGCTCTCGGCAACCTTCGAGCCGTGCTCGGCCAAAGCCTTCTCGGTCGAATGCACCAGGCCATCCGCCTCGTTCTTGGCGGTGACGGCCTCACGGCGCTTCTTGTCCGCCTCGGCATTGGCCTCGGCGTCCTTGACCATCTTCTCGATGTCGGCTTCCGACAGGCCGCCGGAGGCCTGGATGCGGATCTGCTGCTCCTTGCCGGTGGCCTTGTCCTTGGCCGAGACGTTGACGATGCCGTTGGCGTCGATGTCGAAGGTCACCTCGATCTGCGGCATGCCGCGCGGCGCCGGCGGAATGCCCATCAGGTCGAACTGGCCGAGCATCTTGTTGTCGGCCGCCATTTCACGCTCGCCCTGGAAGACGCGGATGGTGACGGCATTCTGGTTGTCTTCAGCCGTCGAGAACACCTGGCTCTTCTTGGTCGGGATCGTGGTGTTGCGGTCGATGATGCGGGTGAACACGCCGCCCAGCGTCTCGATGCCCAGCGACAGCGGGGTGACGTCGAGCAGCAGCACGTCCTTGACGTCGCCCTGGAGCACGCCGGCCTGGATCGCAGCGCCGATCGCCACGACTTCGTCCGGGTTGACGCCCTTGTGCGGCTCCTTGCCGAACAGCTGCTTCACGACTTCCTGGACCTTCGGCATGCGCGACATGCCGCCGACCAGCACGACCTCGCCGATCTCACCGGCGGTCACGCCGGCGTCCTTCAACGCCTTGCGGCAGGGCTCGACGGTCTTCTGGATGAGGTCGTCGACCAGCGCCTCGAACTTGGCGCGGGTGAGCTTCATCGTCAGATGCTTCGGGCCGGTCTGGTCCGCGGTGATGAAGGGCAGGTTGATCTCGGTCTGCGTCGTCGAGGACAGCTCGATCTTGGCCTTTTCAGCGGCTTCCTTCAGGCGCTGCAGGGCGAGCTTGTCGTTGCGCAGGTTGATGCCCTGCTCCTTCTGGAATTCGTCGGCGAGATAACCCACGAGGCGCATGTCGAAGTCTTCGCCGCCGAGGAAGGTGTCGCCGTTGGTCGACTTCACCTCGAACACGCCGTCGCCGATTTCGAGAATGGAGATATCGAACGTGCCGCCGCCGAGGTCGTACACCGCGATGGTCCCGGCCTTGGTCTTGTCGAGGCCATAGGCGAGCGCGGCCGCGGTCGGCTCGTTGATGATGCGCAGCACTTCGAGGCCCGCGATCTTGCCGGCGTCCTTGGTTGCCTGGCGCTGGGCGTCGTTGAAGTAGGCGGGAACGGTGATGACGGCCTGGTCGACCTTCTGGCCGAGATGGGCTTCCGCGGTCTCCTTCATCTTCTGCAGGATGAAGGCCGAGACCTGCGAGGGCGAATAGGTCTGGCCGTCGGCCTCGACCCAGGCGTCGCCGTTGGAAGCCTTCACGATCTTGTACGGGACGAGCTTCTTGTCCTTCTCGACCATCGGGTCGTCGTAGCGGCGGCCGATGAGGCGCTTCACTGCGAAGAAGGTGCGCTCGGGATTGGTGACGGCCTGGCGCTTGGCCGGCTGGCCGACGAGGCGCTCGCCGTCATCCGTGACGGCGACGATCGAAGGCGTCGTGCGCATGCCTTCGGAATTCTCGATGACTTTGGCGTTCTTGCCATCCATCACGGCGACGCACGAATTCGTGGTGCCGAGGTCGATCCCAATGACCTTTCCCATGGTCCTGATATCCTTCTTTTTGCGGCAGGTTGGCTGGGCCCAAGAGGCACCCGAACCGAAACCCCCTAAGATCAAACATCCGCGATATTGCGATGATTGAGGCTCATATAGGAGGGGGGGAGGGGCCCGCAAGGACCGAAGCTAGGTTTCTGCCGCTAAAACATCGGGTTTTGGAGGGTGATATCCGGGCTCAACCGCCCTTGCGGGTGAGGAATTATTAACAGGTCCGGGCTTCGGCAAGCCCCCGCACCCGCGAGCCCCGCCCGGCCTGTTGCAGCGAGGCCAAACCGGCTAAAAGGCGGACCGACCGCACGGCCGGCGCAGCTGCTTCGCGCGACAAAGCGGACCGGTGGCCGACCATCGAACGGCCTCAATGTGAACCAATCAGAGTGGCCATGAAGCTGATCCGCCCCTTCGCCGCGCTCGCCCTCCTCGCCGTAACAGCGCTTCCGACCTTCGCCGCCGACGTCGTTTTCCCACCCGGCTTGCGTCTCGGCATGGTGCCGCTGATCGGCCTCAACACGGCCAAGACCTTTCCGGGCTTCGAGAGCGAGGACGGCAACGTCAAGGTGCTGGTCACCGAGCTGCCGCCGGCCGCCTATGGCGAGGTCGTGAGCGCCTTCAATTCCAATCCCGGCGGGACGGGCGGCGTCAAGCAGGACAAGGTCGAGACCCCCGCAGGACTTGCCTATTTCACCACCGAAAGCGGCAAGGCCGCGGATACGCCGGTGAAGCGCTATTCGATGATCGTGCCCGGCGCCGGCTTCTCCGGCTATGTCGCGGTGCAGATCCCGGAGAATGCGACCAAGATCTACACGGACGAGGCGGTGCGGCAGATGTTCGCGAGCGCCACCACCCGCAGGCAGGTCTCGGCCGAAGAGCAGATCGCGCTGCTGCCGTTCAAGATCTCCGATCTCGCCGACTTCAAGGACATCCGGACCCTGGCACCGGGCTCGAGCATCATCCTCGCCGACGGCGATGAGAGCGTTGGCTACGAATCGAGGCCGTTCATGATCGTCGGCCTGATCGGCGCCACCCCGCAAGCCGCCGACGACCGCGCCCGCTTCGCCCAGGAGGCGGCGCTCCAGATTCCCGGCGTGCGCGAGTCGCGCATCACCATGTCCGAGCCGATCCGCATCAACGGCCAGCAGGGCTTCGAGACCCGGATCGACGGCGTCAGCGGCAAGGACAAGGTCCCTGTGACGGTGGTGCAGTGGATCCGCTTCTCGAGCGGCGGCACATCGTTGCGCATCATCGCCAGCGCCCCGCGCGACCAGTGGCAAGCCGCCTTCACCCGCTTCCGCGCCGTGCGCGACGGGATTCAGCCGAAGGGGTAAGGCCCGAGGCTCCTGGCCCGACCGATCGACGGAGGGGCCCCGCTTCTGCCGCTCCCGTGGCGGGAAGGGTAGCGCGCATTACGCCTTGTAGTTGGAACGGCTCCGGAATACAGTTTGTTGGTTTTTTTAATTGGGCGGGCCAAGATGCGCGCCGATCATTTTGACGTATTTATTAGCTATTCCCGAGCGGATTCATCGCACGCAGCAGATATCGAGCGACTTTTGCGCGGCGCGGAACTGCGCCCCTTCTTCGACAGGCGCGAGCTGGCACCCGGGCTTCCCTGGGTCAGGGCGCTCGAAGACGCGATGGGAAAATCCAAGTCCGTCCTGATCCTGATCGGTCCGAGGGGCTTCGGAAATACCCAGCAATACGAGCGCGAGTTCGCACTCTATCGTCAGACGCAGGATCCGAGCTTCCGCATCGTCCCGGTGCTGCTGCCCGGCACCAACGATCCACCGGCCGGCTTCCTTCATCTCCTGACCTGGATCGACCTTTCGGCCGCAACGCGCATCGCCGATGCGCCTGACGAGATCGCGCGACTTCTCGCCACGATTCGCGGGAGCGAAACCGAACCTCCCCTGCCGCAGCAGGAACTCTGTCCCTACCGTGGCCTGGACGCCTTCCGCGAGGAGGATTCCCTTTTCTATTTCGGAAGAGGCTCGGTCGACGACACCTCGACGCCGCTTGGCGAACTCGTCGCCAAGGCGCGCCGCAACTCCTTCGTCATGGTGGTGGGGCGCTCCGGAAGCGGAAAATCATCCCTGATCTATGCGGGCCTCCTGCCCGCCCTCCGGCAAGACCGCGACACCTTCTGGCACGTCCTCTCGCTTCGCCCCGGCCCTGATCCGCTTCGTGCTCTCGCGGAGGCCTTCAACGTCCGGGGCGACAATGAAGGGATGGCGAGCTATGCCACCAAGATCAGCGAGGAGGTCGACCGCCTCCGATCCGGAACGCCGGATCTGCTCGGTCATGTCATCCGCGAGTACCTGTCCCGAACCGAAGCGACGCCGGACCGGCTACTGCTCTATGTCGATCAGTGGGAAGAGCTCTATGCGCAAGCCAGCTCCGGATCCGACGACTATGCGATCCAGCAGCGCAAGGACGTAGATCGCTTCGTCGACCTCCTGCTCGGCGCGACCAAGGCCGCACCCGTCACGATCGTGGCGACCGTTCGCGCCGATTTCTATGACTCACTGGTGCGCCATCCCCAGTTGCGGTCGGTGCTGCCGGCGCAACAGGTCAATCTTACCTCGATCCCCCGCTCCGAATTGCACCTGTCGATCACCCAGCCCGCGAGGATTGCCGGCCTGACCTTCGATCCGCCAAGTCTCGTCGACAGGATTCTGGACGACGCTGGTGAAGACGAGGGCATGCTGCCCTTGCTGCAATATGCGCTGAAGGAGACCTTCGCCTATCGCATCGGCAACACCATGACCGCCGTGTCCTATGAACGATCCGGCGGCGTCCAGCGTGCCATCAGGACCACGGCGGAGCGGAATTTCGAGCGCCTGTCGAACGAAGACAAGGTCGCCGCGCGCCAGCTCTTTTTGAGACTCGTCACACCCGGTGAGGGTCAGGAGGACACGCGTGCCCGCGCCTCGATGCCGACGGCGCTGGGGCTGCAAAAGATCGTGCAGAACTTTGCCGGGGCCAAGACGAGGCTGCTGGTAACCGGCCGCGATCGCGCCGGCAGGCCGACCGTAGAAGTCGCGCACGAGGCGCTGATCCGAACCTGGCCACGTCTGCGCGAATGGGTCGATGCCAACCGCGACATGCTGCGGGCCCGCGCTGCGATCCTCCAGGCTCAGGCCGAATGGGAGCACCACAAGCGTCGCGACGATCTGCTGCTGCCCAGCGGTTTCCAGCTCGAACGCGCCCGCACCCTGCTGGAAAACCCCGGCGACATCACGATCGACGACCTCCAGGATTATATTTCGCGGTCCATCGAATTCGAGCAGGCCAGGATCGACCGGGAACAGCTCGAAAAGCTCGAGGAAGCCCGCGAGATGGCTGACGTCGAGCGGGCGGCCCGTGAGGCAGCCGAACAGGCGCGGACCAAGTTCAAGCGATATTTCGTGATCGCCTCGCTCCTCGGGGCCCTGGCCCTCTACAATTTCGGCTATGCGTTCGTGAAGCGACATGAGGCAGAGGAGCAAAGACATCAGGTCGAGGCAAAGAACGTACAGGTCGAGGCGCAGAGACAGTTTGCCGAAGCACAGAAGAACGAAGCCGAAGAGCAGAGGAACAAGGCCGAGGATACTCTCAAGCTCGTAGGGCAACTCGTTTCCGGTCTCGCCGACAATCTCCAGAAGGCACAAGGTATCCGGATCTCGACCTTCCAGCACATTCTCAAAGACTCGGAGCGGTCGTTCGAGGACGCCACCGAGCAACTTTCGAAGGAGCCGAAATTCAAGACCAACTACGCCAACATGATGAGCCAGTTCGGACGGCTCTATCTGAAGGCCGGCGATCTCGGCAAGGCCCAGGGCTCCTTTGAAAAATCTCTGAAGATTCTCGAGTCCGATCCCGACGGATACAATCGGAATGCGACTCTACGTGGAATCGCGGACCAGTTTTACGAATTCGCCAGCGTGGCGCAGATGTGGGGAAATCTCGACAAGGCTGCGGAATACAGCGACCGGGCCTTCGCGCTCAGGAGCCTGGTTCTCCAGCGCGACGACTGGGATCCTGTCTCATTCAGGGATGTCGGTCTTTCACTCTATCAACGCGCGGACCTTATCAAGCTCATGACCCGCAATGCGCAGGCCGCCGTGGACATGCAGCAGACGGCGCGGATCATGATGCAGACGGCCGCGAATCTCGGGGGTAAGAAGCCCGAGCTCGACAAGCATGTCTCGCTGATCTACGGCAGCCTCGCCGATGCCTACCAAGCGCTCGGAAAGCGTGAAGAATGGCGGGACAGCCTCGTCAAGAGCCTCAATTTGCTCAAGGGACTCCATGCCGATTTTCCCAATGACGCAGAGTTCACCCGCTACCTGACCTGGGCTCATCAGGCCATGGGAGGCTATCTCGAGCGGCAGAACAAGAGCGAGGCTCTGGAGCAATACAAGGCCTGTCTGGCGATACGCGAGGAATTGGCCAAGAGCGATCCCGAAAACTGGACCTATCAATACGATCTTGCCTGGGCCTATCATCTGCTCGGCGGGTACTATTCCAAGGGATCGCAGGCCGATCTGAACAGCGCAGCGCACTTTCAGAAGTCTGCTTTCGAGATCAGGAGGCAGCTCACTCTGGCCGACCCGAGCAACATGAGGTGGCGCAAGGACCTCGCATTATCATACATTGAGCTGGGGGATATCGCCATGCTCCGCGAAAATATCGACGAGGCGAGGGCGAATTTCGAATCGTCCCGCGAGATCATGCAGGCGCTGGTCGACAGCGATCCGAAGAATGGCGGCTGGAACGCCGTGCTCTCGGGTATCCGGCAGAAGATCAGCTCTGCCAAAGCCAGCCTCGCTTCAGCCCAAGATTCGAACGACGGCAAATGAAAGTGAAACTGAGCCGGCGCCAGACCCTGCTACAGGCCATCGCGCTGGCCGCAGCCGGCGCTGCATCGCCTGCGTGCCGCATCAGCGCAGCTGCGCCCTTGCGTGGATTGGGACGGGCTCGCGGTCTCGACGCCGACCTCCAGGCCAGCATCGATGCCGCGGAAGTGCCGGGCATCGTCGCCATGGCCGCAAACAAGGATTCGGTCATCTACGAAGGCGCCTTCGGCCGTCGTGACATCGGCGTGGCCGTCGACATGTCTACGGACACCATCTTCAAGATCGCCTCGATGGTCAAGCTGGTGACCTCGATTGCTGCGCTTCAGCTCGTCGAGGCCGGCAAGCTCAAGCTGGACGAACCGACCGCGAAGCTCGATCCCACGCTCGCCTCGCCGAGGGTTCTGACCGGATTTGATCCACATGGCGTCCCGATCCTGCGGGGCGCGAGGAAACCGGTCACGCTGCGCAACCTGCTCTCGCACACATCCGGGCTCAGCTACCAGCTCTGGGACAACAACATCGCCCGCTATCTTAAGCTCGCTCGCACCAAGCCCGAGCTGCCCCGCATGCCGCTGGCGTTCGATCCGGGCTCGGGATGGTCTTACGGCAGCAGCCTCGATCGTGTCGGGCGGTTGGTCGAGATCGCCTCGGGGAAGAAGCTCGATCACTATTTTCAGGACCATATTCTCGGCCCGCTCGGCATGGCCGATACCGCCTTCGCATTAACGGAGGCCCAGTGCACGCGACGGGCTAATTTGCATCTTCGCGCAGCCAACGGATCGCTCGTGGCGCAACCGCTCGAGGGCAAGCCGAAGAAGAAGGTCTCAGGCGGCGGCAACATCAATTCCACCGCGCCAGACTATCTCAGGCTGCTCCAGGCCATGCTCAATGACGGCCGCGGTAATGGCACGACCATTCTCCGCGCCGAGACGGTGCAGATGATGGCCCAGAACCAGATCGGGGATCTCCAGGCCGGAATCATGAAGACGACGAACCCGGCCCTCTCCAGCGATGTCGACTTCTTTCCGGGAAACCGGCTGCGCTGGGGACTGGGCCACATGATCAACCTCGATCCCGTGGAGCAGGGCCGCAGAGCCGGCAGCCTGACCTGGGCCGGGCTCTACAACACCTACTACTGGATCGATCCAGCCTCCGGGATCGCAGGCGTGATCATGATGCAGATACTACCGTTCGCCGACCAGCGTGCGCTCACCGTCTATCGACAGTTCGAGCGGTGCATCTACCGCTCGATCCTGCCCGGGTGAAACTCCGCGTCGCATTTTCCGGCTTCTGTTCAATCGCGGCAGGCGCTACGCTCGATCCATCGGGTTCATCCCAAGGGGGAGACAGACGATGCTGGACCGACGACAAATCCTTGCGGCGCTTCGGACGAGCGCCCTCGTAGCTCTCGCGCCAACCGCGCTGTTCGCGGCCGCACCGATCAAGCCGGACGAAGCGTCCGCGCTGCTCGTGATCGACGTGCAGAACTGCTTCCTGCCCGGCGGCAGCCTCGCGGTGAAGGAAGGCGAGCAGGTGGTTCCGGTCATCAACAAGATCTCGAAGGCATTTGCGAACGTGGTACTGACGCAGGACTGGCACACGCCGGGCCACGTTTCATTTGCATCGGTTCATGCCGGCAAGAAGCCGTTCGAGACGGTCGACCTGCCCTACGGCAAGCAGGTGCTGTGGCCGACCATTGCGTGCAGGGGACCGATGGCGCGGCGCTGTCCAAGGACCTGTCGATCCCGCACGCCGAGCTCATCATCCGCAAGGGTTTTCACAAGAACGTCGACAGCTATTCGGCCTTCCTCGAAGCCGACGGCAAGACCTCGACCGGGCTCGCCGGCTACCTGAGGGGCCGCAAGATCAAGCGCGTCTTCGTCGCGGGTCTCGCGACGGACTTCTGCGTCGCCTGGACCGCGCTCGACGCGCGCAAGGCGGGCTTCGAGGTCTATGTGGTGGAAGACGCCTGCCGCGGCATCGACACGCAGGGCTCGCTCGCCAAGGCCTGGGCCGACATGGCCAAGGCCGGCGTGAAGCGGATTCAGTCCGCGGATATCGCGGTGAGCGCGTAGGTGCTTTGCGCTGTCATTCCGGGGCGGCTCGAAGAGCCGAACCCGGAATCTCGAGATTCCGGGTTCGATGCTGCGCATCGCCGGAATGACGGCAAGTTCAGTTCGCAGCGCTGCTCGACTCGTTGTTGTTCGCCGCGGGCGCAGCCTTGGCGCCGCCCTTGGCGACACCGACCAGCGCGGGACGCAGCACGCGATCGCCGATCGTGTAGCCGGCCTGCATGATCTGCACCACGGTGCCCGACGGCACCGACGCATCGGGCACTTCGTACATCGCCTGATGGAAGTTCGGGTCGAACTTCTGGCCCTGCGGATCGAGCTTCTTCACGCCGTGCTTTTCCAGCGCGTTGAGCAGCGAACGCTCGGTGAGCTCGACGCCCTCGATCAGCGCGATCAGACCGGGATCGGCCGCGGCACGCGCCTCGGCCGGAACGGCATCGAGCGCACGCTGGAGATTGTCGGCGATGTCGAGCACGTCGCGGGCAAAGCCGGTGATGCCATAGAGGCGGGCGTCGGCGACCTCCTTGCTGGTGCGCTTGCGCAAATTCTCCATCTCGGCCAGCGTCCGCAGCATGCGGTCGCGCGCCTCGGCGGCTTCCTTCTGCAACGTCTCCACCGAGCCGGGCTCGGGATCATCCGGCATGATGTAGGGTTTCGACACCACGGGCTCGCCGGTCGCTGCAGTCGTGTCTTGGGGTTGCCGGTCTTGCTCGGTCATCGGCTCTGATCTCGAACTCGTTTCAGGGATGTTGGCCCGGATATCGTGCTTAAGCCCGCGAAAATCAAGCGCCCGTGATCGGCAGAAAGGCCGGTCAGCCCCCCAACAGGCGGCTGACGATGCGGGCGGCGTAGTCCACGGTGGGGATCACGCGGGCATAATTCAGCCGCGTCGGGCCGATCACGCCGAGGACGCCGACGATGTGGCCGGCGGCATCCCGATAGGGCGAGATGATGGTGGAGGACCCCGACAGCGAGAACAGCTTGTTCTCACTGCCGATGAAGATGCGCACCCCTTCGGCGGTCTCGGCCCGGCCGAGCAGGTCGATCACGCCGCGCTTGGTCTCGAGATCGTCGAACAACAGCCGCACCCGCTCAAGATCCTCCAGCGCGTGCAGATCTTCGAGCAGATTGGCATGGCCGCGGACGATCAGCTGGCGGTCCTCGCTCTCGCCGCCCGACCAGCTGGCGATGCCGGTCGAGATCACTTTCTGTGTCAGCTGATCGAGCTCGGCACGGGCCTCGCCGAGTGCGGTCTCGAGCTCGAGCCGCGCCTCGGCGAGCGTGCGGCCACGGATCCGCGCATTGAGGAAATTGCCCGCCTCCGTCAGCGCCGAAGAGGGAACTCCCGGCGGCAGCGCCAGCACGCGGTTTTCGACCTGGCCGTCCTCGCCGACCAGGATCACCAGCGCTTTCTCCGGTTCCAGGCGGACGAATTCGATGTGCTTCAGCCGCGCATTGGATTTCGGCGTCAGCACCACGGCGGCGGCCCGGGTCAGGCCGGAGAGCCGCATCAAGGCCTGGTCCAGCGCCGCCTCGACCGATTGCGCCTCGCCGACGGAGGAGAGCTGGCTCTGGATCGCCTGTCGCTCGGCCTCGTTGAGGTCTCCGACCTGCATCAGGGCGTCGACGAAGAAGCGCAGCCCCAGTTCCGTCGGCAGCCGGCCGGCGGAGGTGTGCGGGGCATAGATCAGGCCGAGCTGTTCCAGATCGGCCATGACGTTGCGGACCGAGGCCGGCGACAGCGGCATGGCGATCAGGCGGGAAATGTTGCGCGAGCCGACCGGCTCACCGGTCGCGAGATAGCTTTCGACAATTTGACGAAAGATGTCGCGGGAACGCTCGTTGAGCTGGGCAAGGCCTGCGCGCGGCGCGATCAGATGGATCGGATCGTGATGGGCCACAGACGGTAACTCCTCTCGGATGCTTATAATTTGTCCATCCGGGCCCCGTCTGACAAGCGTCGCGTTCGCGGCCTCGATATCTGGGGGTGAATAAGCCCTTGCCGCCCACCCCCGCCCCACCTACAAGCACCGCGAACAGCCTATTCCCGTGAGTTTTGGAGATTTCCCATGCGGCCAAGCCGCCGTGCGCCCGACGAATTGCGCCCCGTGACGCTGGAGCGCGGCGTGGTCAAATATGCGGAAGGCTCCTGCCTGGTGAAATTCGGCGACACCCATGTGCTTGTTACCGCCACGCTGGAGGATCGCCTGCCGCCGTGGCTGAAGGGCCAGGGCCGCGGCTGGGTCACTGCCGAATACGGCATGCTGCCGCGCGCGACCTCCGAACGCACCCGCCGCGAGGCCTCCGCCGGCAAGCAGAGCGGGCGCACCGTCGAGATCCAGCGCCTGATCGGCCGCTCGCTTCGCACCATCGTCGATCTCGAAGCGCTCGGCGAGCGCCAGATCACGGTCGATTGCGACGTGCTCCAGGCCGACGGCGGCACGCGCACGGCCTCGATCACCGGCGCCTGGGTCGCGCTCGCCGATTGCATCAACTGGATGAAGGCGCGCAACATGGTGAAGGCCAACGTGATGCGCGACAACGTCGCCGCGATCTCGTGTGGCATCTACAACGGCACGCCGGTGCTCGACCTCGATTATGCCGAGGATTCGGAAGCCGAGACCGACGCCAATTTCGTCATGACGGGCGATGGCCGCATCATCGAGGTGCAGGGCACCGCGGAACGCGAGCCGTTCACGCAGGACGAGTTCCTGAAGCTGATCGCCCTTGCGCAAAAAGGCATTGCGCGCCTGGTGGACTTGCAGAAACTGGCCGTGGCGTAGTCAATAGGACCATGCACCGCCGAATCACCGACAAGCTCGTCATCGCCACCCACAATCCCGGCAAACTCGCCGAGATGCGGGAGCTGCTCGCGCCGTACGGCATCGAGGCGGTGTCGGCCGGCGAGCTCGGCCTCTCCGAGCCCGAGGAAACCGGCAACGATTTCCGCAGCAACGCCGCGATCAAGGCGATCGCCGCGGCGCAGGCGGCCGGGCTCCCCGCCTTCGCCGACGATTCCGGCATCGTCGTCGATGCGCTTGATGGCGCGCCCGGAATCTACAGCGCGCGCTGGGCTGGTCCATCCAAGGATTTCAACGCGGCGATGGCGCAGATCGAGCGCCTGTTGCAGGAGCGCGGCGCCACCACGCCCGAGAAACGCAAGGCACACTTCGTCTCCGCGCTCTGCGTGGCCTGGCCTGACGATCATCGCGAGGAGGTCGAGGCGCGCGTCGACGGCACGCTGATCTGGCCGCCGCGCGGCACGGCCGGCTTCGGCTACGACCCGATGTTCCTGCCGGACGGCCACAGCCGCACCTTCGGCGAGATGACCAGCATCGAGAAGCACGGCCTGCCGCCGCTGGGCCTCGGCCTGTCGCACCGCGCCCGCGCCTTTCGGAAACTGGCGGAGATCTGCCTTGAGCCGCGCTAACAAGGATGCGTTCGGCGTCTACGTGCACTGGCCGTTCTGCCTGTCGAAGTGCCCCTATTGCGACTTCAACAGCCACGTCCGCCACGCCGCGATCGACGAGGCGCGCTTCGCCGCCGCCTTCGCACGCGAGATCGCAACGACCGCCGAGCGCGCGCCAGGCCGCGAGGTCACCTCGATCTTTCTCGGCGGCGGCACACCGTCCCTGATGCAGCCCTCAACCGTCGGCGCGGTGTTAGACGCGATCGGCAAGCACTGGACCGTTGCAGCTGATGTCGAGGTGACGCTGGAGGCGAACCCGACCAGCGTCGAAGCCACGCGCTTTGCCGGCTATCGCAGCGCCGGCGTCAACCGCGTCTCGCTCGGCGTGCAGGCCCTCGACGACGTCTCGCTCAAGGCGCTCGGCCGCATGCACAGCGCGCGCGAAGCGCTTGATGCCGTCGCCATCGCCCGCCGCGCGTTCGACCGCTATTCGTTCGACCTGATCTACGCCCGCCCCGACCAGACGCCGGCAATGTGGGCGGGCGAGCTGCGGCACGCCATCGATGAAGCGGCCGAGCATCTGTCGCTCTATCAATTGACGATCGAGGAAGGCACGCCCTTCTTCGGCCTGCACCAGGCCGGCAAGCTGAAGACGCCGGACGAAGCGGTCGCCCGCGCGCTCTACGACGTCACGCAGGAGACCTGCGACAAGCTCGGGCTGCCGGCTTACGAGATCTCCAATCACGCGCGGCGCGGCGCCGAGTGCCGGCACAATCTGGTGTACTGGCGCGGCGAGGAATATGCCGGCATCGGGCCCGGCGCACATGGCCGCCTCGACATCGACGGGATCAGGCACGCCACCGCCACCGAGAAGCGTCCCGAGGCCTGGCTGATGCGGGTCGAGACCAACGGCGACGGTATCGTCACCGACGAGCTCCTCAACAGCGAGGAGCGCGCCGACGAATTCCTGCTGATGGGTTTGCGTTTGGCGGAGGGCATCGATCCCGAGCGCTACAAGGCCCTCGCCGGCCGCCCGCTCGACCCCAAGCGCATCGCGCTGCTGCGCGAGGAAGGCGCGATCAGTGTGGATGGCACGGGACGCCTGCGCGTGACCAGCAGCGGCTTTCCGGTGCTGGATGCCGTGGTCGCGGATCTGGCGGCGTAGCGAGATGTTGTAGGGTGGGCAAAGGCGCACTTACGCCGTGCCCACGCTCTTTTCATATGGCAACAGACGCGTGGGCACGCTTCGCTTTGCCTACCCTACAGGACTCCATCCGGGCTACGAAACCACTACGCCCCAAAGCTCTTCGGCGAGCCCGCCACCGCAACGCCGCCGCCTTGCGTCACCTTCATCACGGCAAGGCCACGTTCATTGGTGCCATCCGCGCGGAAGCGGAACAGGCCGTCGATGCCGGCGAAGCCGGAGGGGTTGGTGAGCACATCGGAGGAGAAGCGCTGGCCGCCTTGCGTGCGCGCCAACGCGGCGACGAGCGCGACCGCGTCGTAGGAAAGGGTTGCGGTGCGGATCGGCTCGGCGCCGTATTTGGTGCGGTAGCGGCCGGAGAAGGCGCGGAAGCCGGCCGGGTCGGGTGCGGCGTAGAGGCCGCCCTGCAGCGCGGCGCTGGCATAGACGCGCGGATTGTCCCACAGGCCGGTGCCGAGGAGCTGGATGTTGCGCAGGTTCGCGCCCGCGGCCGTCAAGGCATCCGCCACCGAGACGACGGCATCGCCGTCATCGGCAATGAACAGCGCGTCCGCACTGCCGAGCTGCTGCGCCACGGTGCGCGCCGGCGTGGCGCGATCGGCGCCGTATTTCTCGAACGCGACGATGCGCCCGCCCCGCCGCGGCACCGCCGCCTTCACCGCGGCCTCGACGACATTGCCGTAGGCGTTGTCGGGCACCAGCACGGCGACGGAGCGCTTTCCGATGCCGGCGGAGTATTCGACGATGCGGTTGACGTCGGACTCCGGCAGGAACGAGAGCAGATAGACGCCGCGGCCGGCGATGCTGGAATCGGTCGAGAACGCGATCACCGGGATGCCGCGCGTGCGCGCGACCTGCGCCACCGCCGGCACCGATTGCGCAAACAGCGGCCCGAGGATGATCTCGGCGCCCTCGTCGACCGCCTGCTGCGCGCCGGCCTGCGCGCCTTGCGGGCTGCCATTGTCGTCCTTGATCAGGAGCTGGATGTTGGGGTTCTGGAACTCGGCCAGCGCCATCTCGGCGGCATTGCGCATCGATTGCGCGGCGAGCCCGGCATTGCCGGCCGCCGAGAGTGGCAGGATCAAACCGACCTTCACGCCGCCGGTGCCGGCGGTCGTCGCCTGCTGCTGCGGGCCTGCCGGCTGGGCCGGCGGTGCGGAGCTCGAGAACGGGTTGGAGAACTGGCTGAGGCTTTGCTGCACGCCGGCGCAGGCCGACAGCACGGGCGCGCCGAGCAACAGGCCGAGCGCCGTCCGCCGGGTCGCCCCTGGCGATCGGGGCCCCGGAAGGTGAGACTTTGGATGACGCGGGCCGACCATGGCAGCTTCTCTTCCGACCCGCCGTTCGCCGGCCGATCACGACATTGCGTCCGCGACGAGGGCCGCGGATTCAGGCAGTGTGTCGGCAAATAGTTAACCAAAACAAAAGGATAACAACCGCTTAACGCGGTCGCAATCCCGTCCTGGCAGCTCTTCGCCGTCACTCATTCACTCATCAAGGCGGCGTTTCCGTCGCGAATATGGCGCGAGGGCCCTCACGCCCTCCCGACGCGATCTCGACCGATCACATTCCCGTCCGTTCCTCGCCCCTCACCTGGATACGATCTTTGGGCACGATCTTTTTCGGCGAGCCGGTTCCCAGCCTTAGCGATCGTGCCTAAGTTGGCTCCATTATGCGCGCAAAGCCGGCCCCGATAAATACGCCTGAAGCTCAAGACGCCGCCTCGCGCGGTTTCTCCATCGATGCCCATCGACTCGCGGCGCCGAAGGCCGCGCCGGGCCTGCATCTGGTCGCGACCCCGATCGGCAATCTCGGCGACATCACCCTGCGAGCGCTGCAGACGCTCGCCGGGGTCGACGTCATCGCCTGCGAGGACACCCGCATCACGCGCCGCCTGACCGAGCGCTATGCGATCACGGCGCAGCTCAAGCCATATCACGAGCACAATGCGGAGGCCGCGCGTCCAAAAATCCTCGAGGCCCTCGGACAGGGCGGCTCGGTCGCGCTGGTATCGGACGCCGGCACGCCGCTGATCTCCGATCCCGGCTTCAAGCTGGTGCGCGAGGTCTGCGCTGCCGGCCATGCCGTGTATGCGCTGCCGGGCCCGTCCTCGGTGCTGGCCGCGCTGTCGGTCGCCGCGCTGCCGACCGACCGCTTTTTCTTCGAAGGCTTCTTGCCGGCGAAATCAGCCGCGCGGCGCAGCCGTCTCGCCGAGCTCGCCCGCATCGACGCGACGCTGGTGATGTTCGAATCCGGCAACCGCGTGCAGGATACGCTGGCCGATCTCGCCGAGATCATGGGACCGCGCGAGGCCGCGATCTGCCGCGAGCTGACCAAGCTGCACGAGGAGATTTCGCGCGCCACGCTGAGCGAGCTGGCGCGCGAGGCTGCAACGCTGGAAACGCGCGGCGAATTCGTGCTGGTGATCGCGCCGCCGGCGGCCGACGCCGAGGTTCTGACGTCGGACGCACTCGATGGTCTGCTCCGCGAGCAGCTTGCCGCGCACAGCGTCAAGGATGCCGTGGCGCATGCGGTCGCATTGTCGGGCCGGCCGCGCCGCGAGGTCTATGCCCGCGCGCTCGCGCTCGCAAAGGATTCGCGGGGCGGCGATGGCGAAGAGTGAGCTTCCTGCGGAACCGAAGGTCGCATCGCCGGAGCGCGTGGCGGCGTTCCAGACCGGTATTTCCGCGGAGAGCCGCGCCGCCGCCTATCTCATGGCCAAGGGCTACCGCATTCTCGCCAAACGTTACCGCACGCCGCATGGCGAGATCGATATCGTGGCGCGGCGCCGCAACCTGATCGCCTTCGTCGAGGTCAAGGCACGCGCCACGCTGGACGAGGCCGCATTCGCCGTGACGCCGCGCCAGCAGCAGCGCATCATCGACGCTGCGCAAGGCTGGCTCGCAGCGCATCCCGAGCATGCCGAATTCGAATTGCGATTCGACGCCATGCTGATTGCGCCGCGCTCGCTTCCGCGCCATGTGTTGGCGGCATTCGACGCCTCGACCTGAAAGGCAGCCCATGAAACTGAACGTCGCCGTCCAGATGGACCCCATCGCCCGCATCAACATCAAGGGCGATTCCACCTTCGCGCTGCTCCTGGAGGCGCAGAAGCGCGGCCATGGCCTGTCCTATTACACGCCCGACAAGCTCTCGATGGTCGGCGAGGAGCTGGTCGCGCCGGTTCAGCTCCTGACCGTGCGGGACGAGCCCGGCGACCATTTCACCCTCGGCGAGCCCAAGCGCGAGGCGCTGAACGGCTTCGACGTGGTGCTGCTGCGCCAGGATCCGCCGTTCGACCTCGCCTACATCACCTCGACGCATTTCCTGGAGCGCATCCATCCGAAGACGCTGGTCGTCAACGATCCCGCCTCGGTGCGCAACGCGCCGGAAAAGCTGTTCGTGATGAATTTTCCGCAGCTGATGCCGCCGACGCTGATCTCGCGCGACCTCGACGAGATCAACGCGTTCCGCGACAGGCATGGCGCAGTCGTCATGAAGCCGCTGCACGGCCATGGCGGCGCGGCGGTGTTCCGCGTGATGCCGCAGGACATGAATTTCGGCTCGCTGTTCGACATGTTCTCGGTGACGTTCCGGGAGCCCTGGGTGATCCAGCAATTCATCCCCGAGGTGAAGCACGGCGACAAGCGCATCATCCTGGTCGACGGCGAGTTCGCCGGCGCGGTGAACCGCGTGCCGGCCGCCGACGACCTCCGCTCCAACATGGTGCGCGGCGGCGCGGCGCAGGAGACCGAGCTGACCCCGCGCGAGCGCGAGATCTGCGCCACCGTTGGACCTGCGCTGCGCGAGCGCGGCCTGTTGTTCGTCGGCATCGACGTCATCAACGGCAATCTCACCGAGATCAACGTGACCTCACCCACCGGCATCCGCGCCATCGCACGGCTCGGCGGGCCGGATGTCGCTGCGAAGATCTGGGACGCGATCGAAGCGAAGCGGAAGAAGTAGCTTCGTGATGCGGAGGCAGCTGCCTCCAGCTCCGCTGTCGTGCCCCGCAAAGGCGGGGCATCCAGTACGCCGCGGCCTCTCGGTTCATTCACTGCCGTTTCTGGGATACTGGATCGCCCGCCTTCGCGGGCGATAACACCGTCGCGCGCCTGACATCACGCACCCCTAACCACCCATTCACCATGCCGCCGCGTGCGTCGCGCGAACGTGGGCGCCCGCCTACGTGAAACTACGGGGCCGCCCGCCGACCCAATAACGCCGCGTTCACCATCTGCCGAGAACCGGCAGCGCGGCCGGTCGTCATGCCCGGCCTCGCAACACCCCTTATACTTTTGCTCCCTACTCATCGATGCGGGGGAACACGCCAGGTGCGGTTCGAGTGCCCCGCGTAAGAGTAGAAGCGTATGAATACCGCACGCATTGTCGTTCTCGTCATCGCTCTCGGCGCCGGCGGCGTCGCTGCGTATCTGGCGAGCGGCTATCAGAATCCGCCCGCGCCCGTCCTGCCCGTCGCCGAGAAGCTGCCGACGGTCGAGATCCTCATCGCCAGGAACGACATCCAGCTCGGCCAGGCCGTGAAGCCCGAGGACCTGCAATGGCAGGCCTGGCCCGCGGCGACCGCCAGCAGCGCCTTCATCCGCCGCGACAGCAGGCCCGAGGCCCCGACTCAGATCGCAGGCTCGATCGCGCGCGTGCCGTTGATGCAGGGCGAACCGATCCGCGAGCAGAAGCTGGTCAAGGCCGAAGGCTCCGGCTTCATGGCCGCGATCCTGCCGTCCGGGATGCGCGCGGTCTCCACCGAGATTTCTGCCGAAACCGGCGCCGGCGGCTTCATCCTGCCGAACGATCGCGTCGACATCGTCCTGACCCGCCGGCTGAAGAATCCGGACGCCGGCAACACCAACGGCCCGACCGGCGGCAACGACCTCGTCCTGTCGGAGGTGATTCTCACCAACATCCGCGTGCTCGCGATCGACCAGGCCCCGAAGGAAAAGGAGGGCCAGAACGCGGTGGTCGGCAAGACCGTCACGCTCGAGCTCCGGCCCGACCAGGTCGCCACGCTTTCGGCCGCACGCCAGGGCGGCACTCTGACACTCGCTCTGCGCAGCATCGTCGACGCCAACGCAGTCGACGGCACGCCCGAGGACCAGGCGATCAAGCGCCCGGGCGGCGTGAACGTGATCCGTTACGGGGTCCAGGCCCGGCAACTGACGTCACAGAAGTGATGGGGACAGCATGAACTATGGGGGTTATCGGACGGGCTTGCGCATTCGGGGAAAGCGCGCGCGCTCGGTCCTGGCGGGGACGATCTTGATGCTGGGGCTGCTCGCGGCTCCCGTCGTCGTCGGTGCCGCGGAGTCGCCGGTCGGCGACCAGGCGCCGATGCAGGCGTCGGATCTCGGCTTATCGTCGGTTGGGACGATCGCACCGGCGCGGTCGCGCTTTCTGTCGCTCGGTATCGGCAAGTCCGTCGTCATCGACCTGCCGCGCGAGGTCAAGGACGTGCTGGTGGCCGATCCCAAGATCGCCAATGCGGTGATCCGCTCGGCCCAGCGCGCCTATATCATCGGCGGCCAGGTCGGCCAGACCAACGTGGTATTCTTCGCGGCGGACGGCCAGCAAGTCGCCTCCTATGACATCGCGGTGAAGCGCGACCTCAACGGCATGCGTGCGGCGCTGCGCCAGTCGCTGCCGGGCGTGCAGATCGAAGGCGTCGGCGACAGCGTGATGCTGACCGGCTCGGTGTCGAGCCCGGTCGAGGCCCAGCAGGCCGGCGACGTCGCCGCAAAGCTGGTCGGCGGCGCGGACAAGGTGGTCAACAACATCGTCGTGCGCGGTCGCGACCAAGTCATGCTCAAGGTCGTGGTCGGCGAAGTCCGCCGCGACATCGTCAAGCAGCTCGGCGTCGATCTCAGCGCCAGCCTGAACGCCGGCACGGCGGTGGTGAATTTCAACAATTCGAACCCGTTCTCGGTTTCCGGCGGACCGATCGTCGGCAGCAACGGGCTCGGCGTCACCGGCCTCGCCAAGGGCGTCGCCACCGTCAACGCCACGATGCGGGCGATGGAGAGCGCCGGTGTCATGCGCACGCTCGCTGAGCCGAGCCTGACCGCGATCTCGGGCGAATCCGCCACTTTCGTCGCTGGCGGCGAATTCCCGATTCCCGGGGGCTATGCCTGCGATCCCGTCACTCACGTCTGCACCACCCAGGTCACCTACAAGAAGTTCGGCATCTCCCTGAACTTCACCCCGGTCGTGCTCAGCGAAGGCCGCATCAGCCTGCGCGTGATGACCGAGGTCTCGGAGCTGTCGAACACCAACTCGATCACGTTGACGCAGTCGGTGTCCGCGACCAGCAGCAACTCGATCACCATTCCATCGATCCAGACCCGCCGCGCCGAAACCACCCTGGAAATTCCCTCGGGCGGCTCGATGGCGATGGCCGGGCTGATTCAGCAGCAGACCAAGCAGGCGATCAACGGACTGCCTGGTGTCGACCAGGTACCGATCATCGGCGCGCTGTTCCGCAGCCAGGACTTCGTCAACAACGAGACCGAGCTGATGGTGATCGTGACCCCCTATGTGGTGCGCGCGGTCGCCCAGAAGGAATTGTCGCGGCCCGACGACGGCTTCGCGCCGGCCTCGGACGCGCAGAGGGCGCTGCTCGGCCGGGTCAACCGCCTCTACGGCATCGCGAGCCGTGTCGATCCGGTCGCCGGCACGCCGGGCGATTTCGGCTTCATCATCGACTGAGGCGAACGGTTTGGGGACCGGGCAAGGCAGGGGCAGGAAGGATCAGGGGATGACGACAACATCAGCCGATCGACGTCGCAATTTGCGGCTTGCACTGGCACTGACGGGTGTCTCCGTCATGCTCGGCGCCTGCAACACCACCGAGATCGTCACCCAGACGGTGCCGACCGATTATCGCCAGCGCCATCCGATTGCGGTGCAGGAAGGCAAGAAGTCGATCGTGATCTTCGTCGGCAAGTCGAGAGGCGGCCTGTCGGCTGCGCAGCATGCGGACGTCGCGGGCATCGCGCGGGACTGGATGCGCGAAGGCACCGGCTCCGTCGTCGTCGACGTGCCGGTCGACACCGCCAATTCGCGCGCGGCTGCTGCGACCTATCAGGAGATCCGCTCGGTGCTCACCTCCGGCGGCGTGCCGTCGCGCGCCGTCGTCCAGCGGCCCTATCGTCCTGAGGATCCGGGACTTTTGCCCACCATCCGCCTGAGCTATTCCAAGATCACCGCGGTCGCCGGCCCCTGCGGGCTGTGGCCGGAAGATGTCGGACCCAACATCGTCAACCCCGGCTACAACGAGAACCGGCCCTATTTCAATCTGGGCTGCGCCAGCCAGCGCAATCTCGCCGCGATGATCGACAACCCGGCCGACCTCGAACAGCCGCGCGCCGAGACCCCCGCCTACACCGCACGGCGCGAGATCGCGTTCGAGCGCTATCGCAAGGGCACGACGACGACCACCACCTATCCCGAAGCCGACAAGGCCAAACTCAGCGACACCGGCAGATGACAGCCATCCACGACGAAGGCGCGGACGACGCAGGGCACCCCGAGGAACACATCGCGCCGGTTCCTCGCATTTCCGTGCAAGCCTTCTGCGAGACCGAGCAGACGCTCAAGGCGGTGACGGCGGCCGGCCAGGATCGCCGGCTCGCCAAGGCCCACCTCTCCGCCAAGGACGGCGGCCTCGCCGCGGCGATCGAAGCCTATGAATCGATGCCGACGCCGAACGTGATCGTCATCGAGTCCGACGGCACGCGCGACATCCTCGAGGGACTGGACGACCTCGCCGGCGTCTGCGATCCCGGCACCCGCGTGGTCGTGATCGGCAGTCCCAACGACACCGCGCCCTATCGCGAGCTGGTGCGCCGCGGCGTCAACGATTACGTGGTCGGACCGGTCGAGACCCTCGACGTTGTCCGCTCGATCTGCAGCCTGTTCTCGGCCTCCGAGGCCATCATCACCGGCCGCGTCATCGCCGTGGTCGGCGCCAAGGGCGGCGTCGGCGCGTCTACGGTCGCGCATAATCTGGCCTGGACCATCGCCCGCGATCTCTCGCTCGATTCCGTCGTGATCGATCTCGACCTCGCCTTCGGTACCGCAGGCCTCGACTACAACCAGGATCCGGTGCAGGGCATCGCCAATGCGGTGCTGTCGCAGGACCGGCCGGACACGGCGCTGATGGAGCGCCTGCTCGCCAAATGCACCGATCGCCTCAGCCTCCTGGCGGCGCCCGCCACGCTCGACCGCGTCTACGATTTCGGTGCCGAAGCTTTTGACGCGGTGTTCGACACGCTGCGCATGACGACGCCCTGCATCGTGCTCGACGTTCCCCATCAATGGTCCGGCTGGACCCGGCGTGCGCTGGTGAACGCCGACGACATCGTGATCGTGGCCGAGCCCGATCTCGCCAATCTGCGCAACACCAAGAACATGCTGACCGTGCTGAAGGCGGCGCGCCCGAACGACCGGCCGCCGCTGTACTGCATCAACCAGGTCGGCATGCCCAAGCGCGCGGAGATCGAGGTCAAGGCGTTCGCCAAGACCATGGAGAGCCAGCCGATCGCGGTGATCCCGTTCGATTCGAAACTGTTCTCGACCGCGGCCAACAACGGCCAGATGATCGCGGAGGTCTCCAGGACCCACCGCACCACCGTTCTGTTCCAGAATATGGCGAACCGCCTCGCCGGCCGCGGCGAGGTGAAGAAGCCGAGGCGCTCGCTGCTCGAGCCGCTCTTGAAGAAGCTGAAGGGCAGGTCGGGACGCAGCTCGGCCCCGCATCGCAAGGCGTCGTAAGCCTCCACCGGAAGGGTGAGCTACCTGTCCGCCCGCTGCTGCTTCTTCGCCAGCAGCTGCTTCAGCGCCGCGACCTTGGCCGCGGCCTGGTCCGGCGGCAGATCTGCCTTGACGAGGATTTCGGCCTCGGCCTCGCGACCCTGCAATCCCAGCACGAGCGCCAGATTGGCGCGGACCCGCGCATCGTTCTGATTGCGCTGATAGGCGCGGCCGAGCACCTGTTCGGCCTTCGACAGATTGTTTTGCAGCATGTAGGACAGGCCGAGATTGGACAGCACGGTCGGCTCGTTCGGCACGATCTTCAACGCCGCGGCGTAATATTGCTGCGCTTCCTCGTTGCGGCCGAGCTGATCGAGCGCCGCGCCCTGCGCCGACAGGATGCGCCAATCGGGATCCTCAGGGCTGTGTGCGCGGCCGAGCACGTCGAAGGCCTGCTGGAAATTGCCGTTGTCGGCTAGCGCGCGGCCATAGCCGGCAAGCAGCGCCTTGTTGCCGGGACGGGCGAGAACGGCCTGCTCCAGCACCGCGACCGCCTGCGCGCGCTGGCCGCTGCCGCGCAGCGCCTTGCCGTATTCGAGAGCGATTGTCGGATCGCCAGGCTTGGCGCGGTAGCGCTCGCGCAGTGCGTCCATCTCCGGCGTGGCGTCGCCCTTGCTGTCTGACTTCGTGTCTGCCTTGGCGGAGAACTGCTTGCCGCCGAGCGCCCCGGTGACGTCCTCGATGCCGGCGGTTTGACAGCCCCCGAGGGCGAGGATCAGGACGGCGGAGCACAGATATCCCGCCGGGGCAAAGGCGAGGAACGAACGCTTGGACATACTCTGATCACTCGGCAACTGATCAGAGATGCTGACCGATTAACGCTAAAGTCCCGTTAAGGAGGGCGCGCGTATTGAGGTTCAGTCGACGAACTCGGCGCCGAATTCGCAGCCGATGCGCCAGCGCAGGCGGCATTGGCGGGAATAATCGGGCGCGAAGATGATGGTGAATTGCGGCGGCACTTCCAGGAATTCCGCCACCACTTTCACGCCGCCATCCGAAATGTCCGTGATCGTGCAATCCCGCGGCAGCGAGCCCGCGCCAAAATGGATCTTGGCGAGGCGGCTGCACACCCGACGTTCGCTTCTCCGGCGATTTGCAAGCATTTGAACTGTTCACCCGTTAGACCACGGCCCATCCCGCAGCCCTAGGAGTAGCGGACATTCGTTGGAATGTGCTGAGGAGAGAAGGTGGCATTCGAAGCGTAGTGTCGGGGCCGCGTTTACGTCCGGTTAGGATTCGGACCGGCGCCCGGGGATTGTTCCCGTATTGTTCTTGCGAAGCCGGCCGCGCTCTGCTACCCCTAATTGCAGCAATAGGCAGGCTGGTTCGGCATGGTTCAGCGGGTTTCTACCGTCGCCTTTGAGGGAATCGAGGCCCGCGCGGTCGACGTGCAGGTGCAGGTCGCGCCCGGCCTGCCGGCCTTTGCCATCGTCGGCCTGCCGGACAAGGCGGTGTCGGAGGCGCGCGAGCGGGTGCGCTCGGCGCTGATCGCCTCGGGGCTGGCGCTGCCGGCACGGCGGATCATCGTCAATCTGGCCCCGGCCGACCTCCCGAAGGAGGGCAGCCATTACGATCTGCCGATCGCGCTCGGGCTGATGGCGGCGATCGGTGCGATCCCGCCGGATGCGCTGACCGGCTTCACGGTGCTCGGCGAGCTCGGCCTCGACGGCTCGATCGCGCCCGTGGCCGGCGTCCTTCCCGCCGCGATCGGCGCCAATATGCGCGAGGAAGGGCTGATCTGCCCGGCGTCCTGCGGATCCGAGGCGGCGTGGGCGAGCCCGGACATCCAGATCATTGCCGCACACTCGCTGATCCAGATCGCCAACCACTTCAAGGGCACGCAGGTGCTGTCGCGGCCGACGCCAAAGGTGCACGAGGCCGCCGCCTCGACGCTCGACCTGCGCGACATCAAGGGCCAGGAAAGCGCCAAGCGCGCGCTGGAGATCGCGGCCGCCGGCGGGCATCATTTGCTGATGATCGGCGCGCCGGGCGCGGGCAAATCGATGCTGGCCGCGCGCCTGCCCTCGATCCTGCCGCCGCTGTCGCCGAGCGAGCTGCTTGAGGTCTCGATGATCGCCTCCGTCGCCGGCGAGATCGAAGGCGGCGCGCTGACGGCGCGGCGCCCGTTCCGCTCGCCACATCATTCCGCCAGCATGGCCGCGCTCACCGGCGGCGGCGCGCGCGCCAAGCCCGGCGAGATCTCGCTGGCTCATCAGGGCGTGCTGTTCCTCGACGAATTGCCGGAGTTCGATCCGCGCGTACTGGATTCGCTGCGCCAGCCGCTGGAGAACGGCGAGGTCGCGGTGTCGCGCGCCAATCATCGCGTCACCTACCCTGCCCGCTTCATGCTGGTCGCGGCGATGAATCCCTGCCGTTGCGGCAATGCGTTCGAGCCCGGCTATGCCTGCAAGCGCGGCCGCATCGACCGCTGCACCGGCGATTATCAGGCGCGCATCTCTGGTCCTCTGATGGACCGCATCGATCTGCGCATCGAGGTGCCGGCGGTGACCGCCGCCGACCTGATCCTGCCGCCGCCGTCGGAAGGATCGGCCGAGGTCGCCGCCCGCGTCGCGGCGGCGCGCGACATCCAGCTGGCGCGCTATGCGGATGCAGGCCTGCCCCATGTCCGCACCAATGCCGAAGCGCCCGCCTCCGTGCTGGAGGAGATCGCAAAGCCGGATGCGCAGGGTCAGAAGCTCCTGCGCGACGCCGCCGAGACCATGCGCCTGTCGGCGCGCGGCTATCACCGCGTGCTGCGGGTGGCGCGCACGCTGGCCGACCTCGACCATGCCGACAAGATCGGCCGGCTGCACCTCGCCGAAGCCCTGTCTTACCGCGCACTCGCGGAGGATGTGCGCCAATTGGCGTAAGCGCCTCGCGCATCAACCCGGCGGTAACGACTTTCCTTTACGCTCTGCAAACCATAAGGCCCGACGCGTTTCGGTTGTGAGTTCCCCGGGGCCTAGCGAGTCAAGCGTCATGTTGCGTTTCAAGGTCCTGGCCTCAGCTGTTCCCCTGCTCGCGGCTGCAGTGTTCGCCCGCGCCGAGATCGGTTCGGTGTCGCATCCCTGCATCGCGCTGGGCGACACATCGGTCGAGCTCACCTCGCTGTTCTGGACCGCCGGCGTGCATGCCGCCTTCACCGACGATCCCGCGCGGGCGACGGTGCGGGTCCAGATCACCGAGGATGCCGACACTGCGGATTTCGCTGTGGTCGACGACGGCCTCGGCTCCGAGCCTGATACCTGCCAGGCGAGCCCCTCGACGCGTCTCGTCTCGATCGCCGCGCAGCCGGTCGACGGCGGCCAGGTGATCTATCTCTCCAGCGACGGACCGGCGGATTACCGCATCTATGTGCGCTCGAAGACGTTCTCGCCGCGCGAGGCGGCGGCGCTGATCGTTGGCGCCCGCGGCGGCCATGGCCGCTTCCAGGCGGCCTCGCTCTGACCCGTTAACATCTCGTCAACCCTGTTCGGAGGCGGCGCTACCGCTGCAAGCTGTTCGCAAGGTCGGCGGGCCATCGTCGCACGCGGCGGCGGGGGTTACAGGCAAGGGCCGGTTGCCAAGGGTCGGTTGCGATGGGTGGGACGTTCCGGATCAAGGTGCGCATGCGCCGCTTCAGGCGGCGGCATCCGAGGCTCGCCTTCGCGATCCGCTCCTTCATGATCTTCTCGGCGACGTTCGGCGGCGCCTATGGCTTTGTCTCCGGCAGCCGTTCCGACAATTCCGGCTACGATCCCCACGCCTTTGCGATCGGCGCCAGCTTCCTGTTCGCGCTCGCCTGCCTCGGACTTGCGACGCTGAGCATGCGCCTGCGCTTCGTCAACAAGCGGCTGCGGACGCTCGCCGCCCACAATGAGGCGTTGATCGACCGCAATTGGGAGCTGAAGGAAGCGGAAGAGCGCGCCCGCAGCCTGTTCGAGCAGCAGGGCGACCTCATCGTGCTGCGCGACACGAGCGGCCGCATCACCTTTGCCAACGAGGCCTATTGCGCGCTCGCAGGACAGGCGCGCAGCGCGCTGGTCGGCACGCGCTTCGATTTCGACGTGCTGGAGCAGGGCGACAGTGCCCGCGAGAGCAGCGGCACGCGCATTCACGACCAGAGGATCGCAACCCCGCTCGGCGCGCGCTGGATCGCCTGGCGCGAGGGCTATGTCCGCCTCGATGCCGGCCAGCCCGCCGAGTTGCAGAGCGTCGGACGCGACGTCACCGACCGCACCGAGACCGAGCGTGCATTGTCGGACGCGCGCGACCAGGCCGACGCCGCCAACCGCGCCAAGTCGCGCTTCCTGGCGATGGCCTCGCACGAGATCCGCACGCCCTTGAACGGCATCATCGGCATGGGCGGCCTGTTGCTCGACACCGATCTGACGCCGGAGCAGGCGACCTATGCCAGGGCGGTGAAGACCTCGGGCGAAGCCTTGATGGCACTGATCGAGGAGCTGCTCGACTATTCCAAGATCGAGGCCGGCAAGCTCGACCTCGATCAGCGTCCCTTCGCACTCTCGACCCTGGTCGAGGAGATCACCGAACTGCTCGCGCCGCGCGCGCAGGCGAAGACGCTCGAGATCGCCGCCTATATCGACGAGCGCCTGCCGCTCGAAGTGGTCGGCGACGCCGCGCGGCTACGCCAGGTGCTGCTCAACCTCGCCGGCAACGCCATCAAGTTCACGAGCCACGGCGGCGTGGCGCTCATCGTCGAGCCTGGCATCTGGCCGAACGAGATCAGCTTCCTGGTTCGCGACACCGGCATCGGCATCGCAGCCGAAGCCCAGCAGCGCATCTTCCGCGAATTCGAGCAGGCCGACGAGCGCGTCGCCCGCACCTATGGCGGCACCGGGCTCGGCCTTTCCATCAGCGAGCGCATCGTCAAGCGCATGGGCGGCCGGATCGCGCTGACGAGCGAGCCGGGCAAGGGCTCGACCTTCGAGGTCGCGGTGCCGCTTCCGCCGTCGCAAGGCGGCGCCGGACAAACCGCATTTCCCAGCCCCGACCTCACCGGCAAGTCGATGCTCCTCGTCGCCGACGGCATCGAAGCCTCGCTCATCGCGCGGCGCCTCGAACGTTGGGGCGGCCAGACCTGCCTGGTTGCGGATGCGGCAGTCGCCGAAGCATTGCTGCCCGAACGCTCCTGGCACGCCGTGCTGATCGATCGCGCGATCGGTCCTGCCGCGGCCGATCATCTCGGTGAGGCCGCCCGCACGCATGCCTTGCAGCGCCTCGTACTGCTGACGTCGAGCTCGCGGCACGAGAAGCTGTCGCCGGCCTTCACCGGCTTTCTGGTGAAGCCGCTGCGCGCGGCCTCGCTTGCCGCACGCCTCGCCTTGACGCCGGAGGTCGCTTCGCCCGATCTCGCGCCGGAGCCGCCGCCGGCCTCCGCCGGCCCCGCGCGGGCGAAAGGCCTGTCGATCCTCGTCGCCGAGGACAACGAGATCAACGCCCTCCTGATGCGCTCGCTGCTGACCAAGCTCGGCCACCGCGTCGTCATCGCCGTCCATGGCGAGGCCGCGCTGGAATCCTGGCTCGCCGCCTCATCGGCCGGCACGCCCTACGATCTCGTGCTGATGGACATCCAGATGCCGCAGCTCGACGGCATCGAGGCGACAAAGCGCATCCGCGCGCACGAGGCCGCGCTGGGCGGTTCCCGCACGCCGATCCTGGCGCTCACCGCCAACACGCTGGTGGAGGATCGTTATGCCTGCTTCGAGGCGGGCATGAACGGATTTCTGATCAAGCCGCTCGACCGCGAAAAGCTCGAGGAGGCGCTGGCGGGCCTCGCCGCGTCCCGGTACCTGACGGTTCCAGATCTCACGGGAACCTGATCTCGTCCGGCGATCGCAATTGAAATCGAGCGCGTTGCGCGTCACGATCCCAAAGGGGGCTTTTGCAACCAAAGGATTTTGCGCATGAACGTGCTTTGCCGCCTCGCCCTGATTGTTCTCCTCGCTGGAATCTCCCGCCACGCAGCCGCCGACACACCGGACCTCATCTCGTCCCTCAAGCAGGGCGGCTACGTCCTGATCTTCCGACACACCGCGACCGACGACAGCCAGAAGGATGTCTACCCCTTCAAGTTCGACGACATGAGCGCCCAGCGTCAGCTCAGCGAGAAGGGCAGGGACATGGCGCGCCAGATCGGGACGGCGATCAAGGACCTCGCGGTCCCCATCGGCGACGTCTACACCAGCCGCCTGAACCGCGCGGTCGAGGCCGGCAAGCTGATCTCCGGCCGCGAGGTCAAGCCGGTCGATGCCCTGACCGACAGCAGCAACGCCAGCGCATCGGGAATGGCAAACCCGACCGGCGCCAATACCAAGGCCGGGCAGGCCGTGCGCCAGCTCGTCGATGCGCCGCCGCAGGCCGGCACCAACACGGTCCTGGTGACCCACAAGACCAACATCGCCGATGCCTTCGGCAAGGAGGCCGGAAACGTCGGGGAAGGCGAGGCCTTCGTCTACAAGGCCGGCAGCTCCGGCCCCGCCACCTTCGCAGGGCGCATTACACTTGCGGATTGGATCGCGAAAGCAGGCAAGTGAGGACCTGCCGCTCCGCCACGATGTTGTGCTACGGACATCATCTGGCGAACGAGCGAAGAGCTGGCGAACACGTGAGAACATCGGAGAACCGTTCATTCCTCATCCTGCTCGGCGCGATCTCCGTTGCGTTCGCCTGGGTGCTCTGGCCGTTCTCCGGTGCCGTGTTGTGGGCCACGCTGCTGGCCATCATCTTCGCCCCGTTCTATCGGCGGGTGTTGAAATCCGTGCCGGAAAAGCACAATCTTGCCGCACTCGTCACCGTCGTCGTCGTGATCGTCATGGTCCTGATCCCCGTGGCGATCATCATCGCTTCGCTGATCGACCAGGGTGGGGAGCTGTACCAGCGCATTCAGAGCGGGGAAATCAGCCTCGCTGATCCCCTGCAGCAGCTGAAATCCGCGTTGCCCGCCTGGGCTGCGTCGCTCGGGGACCGTCTGGCCGGCATCGATCTCTCGGCCCTGAGGGAACGCCTGTCGGGTCTGGTCGTCCCTGCCGGACAGCAGCTGGCGGGGCACGCGATCAACATCGGTCAGGTGACGCTGGAGTTCGTGGCAAGCCTGCTGGTGATGTTGTACCTGCTGTTCTTCCTGCTGCGCGACGGTGACGAGCTCAATGCCCGCATTCGCGAGGCGCTCCCGCTGAGCCCGAGCCATACCGCCCAGATTCTCGATGTCTTCATCCTGGCGGTTCGTGGAACGATCAAGGGGATCGTTCTCGTCGCCCTGATTCAGGGGGCGCTCGGCGGGCTCATCTTCTGGCTGCTCGGCCTGACGGCACCGCTGCTGGCGGGCGCGCTCATGGCGATGGTCTCACTGCTGCCGGTGCTCGGCTCCGCGCTGGTCTGGGTTCCGGTTGCGCTTTACCTGCTTGTTGCAGGTTCGGTCACGAAGGGCCTCATCCTGCTCGCTTTCGGCACCTTCGTGATCGGCCTTGCGGACAATTTTCTCCGCCCGATCCTGGTCGGCCAGTCGATCCAGATGCCGAGCTATGTCGTGCTGCTCGCCACGCTCGGGGGCCTTGCGTCGTTCGGGGCGAACGGCTTCGTCATCGGCCCGCTCGTTGCTACGATGTTTCTGACGACTTGGCACATCTTCGTCGTCGGAAAAGCGCGAGATGACGTCCGAAAGTGACCTTCATTCCTTGGCCGGCCGGTCTAGGATCTCGCGCACACGCAGCGCCAGCTTCGCTTGCGAGACGGGCTTCTCGAGAACATCGACCCCTTCATCCAGGCGGCCCTGGTGGACGACGGCGTTCCTGGAATACCCGGTCATGTAAAGAGTCTTGAGTCCCGGCCGAATCTGCTGCGCTCGTCTGCCGAGCTCGCGACCGTTGATTCCGGGCATGACGACATCGGTTAGAAGCAGATCCACTCTCGGCTCCTCCTGGAGCAGAATCGTCAGAGCGCCTTGAGCGCTCGGCGCGGAGAGGACGCGATAATTGAGGTCGCGCAGGACATCGCACACATAGGCCCTGAGGTCGGCATCATCCTCGACAACGAGAAGGGTCTCAATCTTCTCGCCTTCGGGCAACACGTCTTCCGGCTCGTTGGCAGGCGCCCGGCTCGTGCCGAGATAACGAGGGAAGTACATCTTGATGCTCGTGCCGTGGCCGACCTCGCTGTAGATCTTCACGTGCCCGCCGGATTGCTTGACGAAGCCATAGACCTGGCTGAGACCGAGCCCCGTGCCGTGCCCCGGCTCTTTCGTCGTGAAAAAAGGCTCGAAGGCATGATCGAGCACCTCGCTCGACATTCCGCTTCCGGTGTCGGTCACACAAATTACGACGTACTGACCTGGCGACAGCTCGGGATTGATGCGGCTGTAGTCATCATCGGCCGAGACATTCACGGCCTCGACGGTGAGCTTGCCGCCGTCTGGCATGGCGTCGCGCGCGTTAATGGCGAGATTGATGATCGCCGACTCCAGATGGTTTGCGTCGGCTTCGATCTGCCACAGGCCCGCGCTGCCGACAGTCTCGACTTCGATCCGTTCGCCGAGCGTACGCTGCAGGAAATCCTGCACGCCGTTCAGGAAGTTGTTGACGTTGATCGGCTTCGGATCGAGCGCCTGGCGGCGCGAGAAGGCAAGCAAACGGCTGGTCAGCGCCGCAGCTCTCTGGGCACCACGCTTGGCGTGGCCGAGAGCGCGCTGGAGATTGCCGCTGCCGGCCAATTGGCGGGCATTGCGCTCCGCAGTCTCGATGTTGCCCAGCACGATCATGAGCAGGTTGTTGAAATCGTGCGCGATGCCGCCGCTGAGCTGTCCGACGGCCTCGAGCTTCTGCGAGGCGAGCAGTTGCTCCTGAACCTGCTTGAGCTCGTCCTGTGCGCGCTTGCGTTCGGTGAGATCGCGCGTGACCTTGGCGAAACCGATGACCTCGCCTGTCTCGCCGACGATTCGATCGATGATGACGGACGCCCAGAAGCGCGTTCCATCCCTTCGTAACCGCCAGCCTTCGGCCTCGAAGCGGCCGTGCTCGCGAGCCTCTGCCAACGCGCGCTTGGGGACTCCGCTTGCGATATCTTCCGGCGTGTAGAACCGGCTGAAATGCTGCCCGATGATCTCATCCGGAGCATAGCCTTTGATGCGCTGAGCCCCTGGATTCCAGGTCGCGACGTTGCCCTGCGGGTCGAGCTGGAAAATGGCATAGTCGATCACGGCCTCGATCAAACGACGGTAGCGTCGCTCACTCTCGAGCAGCTCGGCGTGCGCCTGCTGCCGCTCGGTGATATCCCGCGTCACCTTGGCAAAGCCGATCAGGCGGCCCTGCTCGTCCCTAATCGCGTCGAGGACGACGAGGGCCCAGAACCGGCTGCCGTCCTTGCGCACCCGCCAGCCCTCGGAATGGAAGCGCCCTGTCTCACGCGCTGTCGTCAGCGCCCTGTCGGGCAGGCCCGCGGTGCGATCCTCGGGCGTGTAGAACGCCGAGAACGACTTGCCGACGATTTCGCCTGCGGAATAACCCTTGAGACGCTCGGCCCCCACATTCCAGGTCCGTACGATCCCATCGGTATCGAGCATGAAGATCGCATAGTCGACGATCGCGTTGACCAACAGCTCGAGGCGGCGTCCGTCCTCGAGCTCGTCGAGCGGCGTTTGACTCATGCGGGTCCTCGAGACGCGAGCAACGGGCGGGGTTGCTCAACGAATAGGCAGCAACAAAGTTCCCGGCACTTAGATATATTTACGCTGATGGGTCCGCACGCTCGACTAAGGCTGTGCGGGAACGACCGAACGAGCCCACCCGACCGCTTCTGGCGAACCGACTGCGTGCCGCATGAGTGAGAAATCGGGGGCCGCAAGTCGATCGGGCGGCCCCTGAGTGCCCTTGAAGACCGTGTCGGTCTGAGCTGCGCGCTTGCAATGCGGGCAAACGAAGAGATGCGCGATGATCGGGACCGGCTCGTCCGCGAGCAATTCGGAGCGATACCATCTCATCTCGACGTGGCAGTCCGGACATGTCGGCGCTTCCAGATGCTCTGCAGCGCTTCTGAGACGATCAACCATGGCCCCTCACGTTTTCGAAGGCCATAACCCAATACCCTTTGCCGCTCTGCATCAAAAGATACTCAGCGGGAAAATTGCAACCGGCTGGGCTGTTCCGGCTTGGCTACAGCCGCCTGAGCGCCACGCTCTCCACCGTGTGGTCGGCGCCCTTCTTGAGGATCAACGTCGCACGGGGCCGGGTCGGCAGGATGTTGTCCTCGAGATTGGCGAGGTTGGTACGCTCCCAGATCGCGATCGCTGTCGCGGTCGCTTCCTCGTCCGACAGCAGCGCATAGCGGTTGAAGTATGATTTTGGATTGGTAAATGCGGTGTCGCGCAGCGCCAGGAAGCGCTTGATGTACCATTGCCGCAGCGCTGCCTCGTCGGCGTCGATATAGACCGAGAAATCGAAGAAGTCGGAAACCACCGGCACCGCCTTGCCGTCACGGGGCAGCTTGCCGGTTTGCAGGACGTTGACGCCTTCGACAATCAGGATGTCGGGCTGGTCGATCTCGGCCCATTGATTCGGCACGATGTCGTAGGTCAGATGCGAATAGACCGGCGCGCGCACGTGGCGGCGGCCGGCCTTGATGTCGGAGAGGAAGCTGAGCAGCAGCGGCAGGTCGTAACTCTCCGGAAATCCCTTCTTCTGCATCATGCCGTGCCGCTCGAGCACCGCGTTGGGGTAGAGAAATCCGTCAGTGGTGATCAGCTCGACCTTCGGTCGCGGCGACCAGCGCGCCAGCAGCGCCTGGAGCACGCGGGCGGTGGTGGACTTGCCGACCGCAACGGAGCCGGCGACGCCGATGATGTAGGGCACCTTGCGGTCCCTGATGTTGAGGAACTGGCGCTCGGCGTAATACAGCCGCTGCATCGCATCGACGTAGATCGACAACAGGCGCGAGAGCGGCAGATAGATGTCCTCGACCTCCTGTAGGTCGAGGCGATCATGCAGCGAGCGCAGCCGGTCGAACTCGCCCGGCTCCAGCGTCATCGGCGTATCGTCGCGCAGCCGCGCCCACTGCTCGCGCGTGTAGACGCGGTACGGATTATACTGCTGCTCCGGTGCGCGGATATCCATGACGCGACCTCTCCACCTCGGCTAGCTGCCGCCCTTGCGCGACGCCTTCTCTTCCAGCCCCGACATCGAGGTCCGCTTGTCCAGCGCGGCCTCGACCTCTTCCAGCTTTATGCCGCGTGCCTTCAGCAGCACAAGGAAATGATAGAGCAGGTCGGCACTTTCAGCGATCAGATGCGCGCGATCGTTTTCGACTGCAGCGATTACGGTTTCGACTGCTTCCTCGCCGAACTTCTTGGCGCAATGCTCGGGGCCTTTGTCGAGCAGCTTGCGGGTATAGGATGCTTCGCCGCCGGACGCTGCGCGGGCGTCGATGGTGTCGGCCAGATCATGGATCGTGAAACGCGGCATCGGACTCACTCGGAAACACGCTTGAAAGCACGCTTGGCAACAGATTTGGCCGCGGCGGCCATCCCCATCCGCCAATGTAGCATCGTTACGGACCGGAGTCGTCAGGCATCCAGGCGCATCGGCAGCCCACGCCGCGCCATGTGCTCCTTGGCCTCGCGAATGGTGAATTCCCCGAAATGGAAGATCGAGGCCGCCAGCACCGCGGTGGCGTGCCCGTCGCGGATACCGTCGACGAGATGGTCGAGATTGCCGACGCCGCCCGAGGCGATCACGGGAACGGGAACGCTGTCGGCGATCGCGCGGGTCAGCGGAATGTCGAACCCCTGCCGCGTGCCGTCGCGGTCCATCGAGGTGAGCAGGATCTCCCCGGCGCCGAGTGAAACCACCTCCTGGGCGTATTCGATCGCGTCGATGCCGGTCGAGTTGCGCCCGCCATGGGTGAAGATCTCCCAGCGGTCGCCGCCCGAACGCTTGACGCGCTTGGCGTCGATCGCGACCACCACGCACTGCTCGCCGAATTTTTCGGCAGCTTCCTTGACGAATTCGCGGCGGGATACCGCGGCGCTGTTGATCGAGACCTTGTCGGCGCCGGCGCGCAGCAGCGTCTTGATGTCGTTGACCTCGCGCACGCCGCCGCCGACGGTGACGGGCATGAAGCAGGCTTCCGCCGTGCGCCGGACCACGTCCAGCATGATGCCGCGGTTCTCGTGGGTCGCGGTGATGTCGAGGAAGGTGAGCTCGTCGGCACCGGCGGCGTCATAGGCGATCGCGGCCTCGACGGGATCGCCGGCATCCCTGAGATCGACGAAGTTGACGCCCTTGACGACGCGGCCGTCCTTGACGTCGAGGCAGGGGATCACGCGCACCTTGAACATGGGTCAGCTCCTGCGCGCGTCGCGGATCAAGGTGAGGGCGGCGGCGGGATCGAGCCGGCCGTCATAGAGCGCACGGCCGGCGATCGCGCCGGCGAGCTTGTTGGCGCGCGGCATCAGCATGGCTTTCACGTCCTCGATCGAGGCGAGGCCGCCGGAGGCGATCACGGGGATCGAGATGGCGTCGGCGAGCGCGATGGTCGCATCGAGATTCAAGCCTTTGAGCAGCCCATCGCGCGCGATATCGGTGAAGATGATGGCGGCGACGCCGGCATCCTCGAATCGCTTGGCGATCTCGAGCACCGTGACCTGCGAGGTCTCCGCCCAGCCTTCGACCGCGACCTTGCCGTCGCGCGCATCGAGGCCCACGGCCACGCGGCCGGGGAATTTTCTCGCGGCGGATTTCACCAGCTCCGGGTCGCGCACTGCAGCGGTGCCGATGATGACGCGCGTGATGCCCTTGTCGAGCCAGGCTTCGACGGTCGCGAGATCGCGAATGCCGCCGCCGAGCTGCACCGGAATCTTGATCGTCTTCAGCATCGCCTCGACAGCCTCGGCATTCACCGGCTTGCCGGCAAAGGCACCGTCGAGGTCGACGACGTGGAGATACTCAAAACCTTGCGCGACAAAGCTCTGCGCCTGCGCCGCCGGATTGAGGTTGAACACGGTCGCGCGCGCCATGTCGCCTTGCTCGAGGCGCACGCACTGGCCGTTCTTGAGGTCGATCGCGGGAAAGAGAATCACGGTTTCCATCGCAAGAAGTTCGAGATCAGGGCCAAACCAAAACGCTGGCTCTTCTCGGGGTGAAACTGCGTGCCGATGGCGGTGTCCTTCGCGACGATCGCGGTGAGGGGCCCGCCGTAATCGGCGCGCGCGAGCACGTCCGCCTCGCTGGCGGGGTTGAGGTGATAGGAGTGCACGAAATAGGCGTGCTGGCCCTTCGGCCCGAGCGGCAGCTTGTCCAGCACCGGATGCTCCCTGAGCACCTCCAGCGTATTCCAGCCCATGTGCGGGATCTTCAGGCTTTCATCGCGCGGCGTGATCTTCTCGACGTCGCCGCCGATCCAGTTCAGGCCTTCGGTGATGACGTGTTCCTTGCCGCGGCTCGCCATCAGCTGCATGCCGACGCAGATGCCGAAGAACGGCCGCGCCTTGACGCGCACCGCTTCGGTGATGGCCTCGACCATGCCGTTGACGGCGTCCAGCCCGCGCCGGCAATCGGCGAAGGCACCGACGCCCGGGAGCACCAGGCGGTCAGCCTCGTAAGCCTGATCCGGATCACTGGTAACAAAGACCTTTTGCGGGCTGTCCAGGCTGCGCGCGGCGCGCTCGAAAGCTTTCGCGGCGGAATGCAGATTGCCGGAACCGTAATCGATGATGGCGACGCTCATCTTGACCCTCCCGGTTCTGGAAACAATCCAATGATGCCGCCGGCCGGAAGCGGCGGCGGGTTCGAGAATGGCTGACCCGGCACATTCCGGGTCGGCGGCGGGCCGCCGCGATCGACGGCCCATTGATCATTGACCGCACCGTTCTGCTTCTGGCTCCAGCGCTCGAAGAAGCGGCGCTCCGCGGTATCGCTGTCGTCGGCGACCACGATGTCGAGCTGGCGCCATTTGCCGCGCGACAAGGTCCAGCGGCGCAGGCTCGAGGCTTCAAAGCCCATCAGCAGCGCGACGATGCAATCGGCGAAGAAGATCGAGGAGCGCCCGACGCCGAGGCTCGACAGCCCCACGTTGAACGCAACCAGGACGATCAGATAGCCGATCAGCGCCAGCCACAGCCGATTCCACAACAGCCAGAACGGACCGAAGATCATCGCCCAGAAATGGAAGCCGTCGCGCACGAACACGAACTTGTCGGTCGCGCGCGGGTCGGCTCCGGCGGGTGAGGGAGCGTGGACTGTGTAGACAGGCATGGTGATGCCCCGTTCTTAAAAATTCAGTGATGCCGCCAGCAGCGTCCGCCGCAAGCCGGAAGATGTCAGCCGCCGAGCGAGCCCTTGGTGGACGGGATCTCGCCCGCCGCCTTCGGATCGATCGCCACGGCCATGCGCAGCGCCCGCGCCAGACCCTTGAAGCAGGACTCGGCGATATGATGGCTGTTATCGCCATATAGGGTCTCGACGTGGAGAGTCACGCCGGCGTTGATGGCGAAAGCCTGGAACCACTCGCGCACCAGCTCGGTGTCGAACTCGCCGATCTTGTGCCGGGGGAAGTCGGCCTTGAACACCAGGAACGGGCGGCCCGAGATGTCGATCACCACGCGCGTCAGCGTCTCGTCCATGGGCATGTGCACGCCGGCATAGCGGGTGATGCCCGCCATGTTGCCGAGCGCCTGCTTGACCGCCTGGCCAAGCGCGATGCCGGTGTCTTCGGTGGTATGGTGATAATCAATGTGCAGGTCGCCCACCGCCTTGACCGTGAGGTCGATGCGGGAATGGCGGGCGAGGAGATCGAGCATATGGTCGAAAAAGCCGATGCCGGTCGCGATATTGGCCGCGCCTGATCCATCGAGGTTCACGGAGACCTCGATGTCGGTTTCCTTGGTCTTGCGCTTGATCGTCGCGGTGCGCATTGAAAGCTGGCTTTCGCTTCTTTTTGAGCATGATCTTGGAAAACCGGTGCCCGCTTTTCCGGATCATGCTCGGGGCCCGAAAACGCCAGTCTCTTAACAGCCAAATGACACCTTCGCTACTGCGGGAACGGCTGGCCGGGCCTCTACTTCTGCCTATGGTGAGCGAATTCGGCCCGGAACGGCCCGTTGTGCGCAGGTTGTCCCCTTGGTCCCGACCGCCTAAATCAGGCCGGACAACGAGGATCATTCATGCAGGACTCCCAGAACAGCTTCCCACGCTGGCACGGCACCACCATTCTGACCGTCCGCAAGGCCGGCAAGGTGGTGGTCGGCGGCGACGGCCAGGTCTCGATCGGCCAGACCGTCATCAAGTCCAATGCCAAGAAGGTCCGCAAGCTCGGCAAGGGCGACGTGATCGGCGGCTTCGCCGGCGCCACGGCTGACGCCTTCACGCTGTTCGAGCGGCTCGAATCCAAGCTCGAGCAATATCCGGGACAGCTGACCCGCGCGGCGGTGGAGCTCGCCAAGGACTGGCGCACCGACCGCTATCTGCGGCGGCTGGAGGCCATGATGATCGTGGCCGACAAGGACGTCTCCCTGGTGCTGACAGGCACCGGCGACGTGCTCGAACCCGAGGCCGGCGTGATGGCGATCGGCTCCGGCGGCAATTACGCGCTGGCGGCGGCCCGGGCCCTGCTCGACACCGACAAGGACGCCGAGACCATCGTCCGCCGCTCGCTGGACATCGCCGCGGATATCTGCGTCTACACCAACCGGAATGTGACGATCGAGAGCCTGGCCACGGGGTAGGTGATGGCGCCCGCCTACACCTTCCGCCCGATGAGTCCGGCCGACATGCCGCTGATCCGGCGCTGGCTCGCCGCACCGCATGTCGCCGAATGGTGGCATGATCCGGAGACGCTTGAATTCGTCGGCGGCGACCTCGATCACCCTGACCTGGCGCAGTTCATCGTTGACCACGACGATCGGCCCTTGGCCTACCTGCAGTGCTACCGGCTCGGCGATTGGCATGTCAGCTTCGGCCCGCAGCCCGTGGGCACTCGCGGTCTCGATCAGTTCATCGGCGAGGCTGACATGCTCGGATGCGGCCACGGCTCCGCTTTCATCCGCGCCTTCATCGACCAGCTCTTCGCGCGCGGTGTGCCGCGCATCGTGATAGACCCGAGTCCTTCCAATGCGCGCGCGATTCGTGCCTATGAGAAAGCTGGATTCGTGCCGCAGCGCGAGATCGTCACGCCCGATGGTCCCGCACTCCTGATGATCCGAGACCCATGACGCTCGCCGCAACTCCCGCCGCCAAGACCGCATTCCCGCCGCTCGCCTGGGTCGGCATCGCGCTGCTGCTGCTGGCGCTGCAGGCCGCGATCCTGCTTGCGATGGGGCGGGTACCGATCTGCGCCTGCGGCACCATCAAGCTGTGGCACGGCGTGGTGAACAGCTCGGAGAATTCCCAGCAGATCGCCGACTGGTACACGTTCTCGCACGTGCTGCACGGCTTCCTGTTCTACGGCCTGACCTGGCTGCTGTTCGCGCGGTTACCCTTCCTGCCTCTCTCCTGGCCCGCACGGTTGATCGTCGCGATGCTGATCGAAGGCGCCTGGGAGATCGTCGAGAACTCGCCCTTCATCATTGAGCGCTACCGCGCCGGCACGATCTCGCTGGATTATTACGGCGACAGCATCCTCAATTCGGTCTCGGACAATCTGGCCATGATCTTGGGGTTCCTGGCCGCACGCGCGCTGCCCGTCACCGCGACCGTGCTGCTCGGCATCGCCTTCGAGATCGTGCTGGCGCTCCACATTCGCGACAATCTGACGCTCAACATCCTGATGCTGATCCATCCGATCGAGGCCGTGAAGCAATGGCAATCCGGCCCGCCGATCATCTGACCCAAAATGCGGCTTGTCCTTGGCCGTCTCCCGCCCTAGCTAATCAGACATGACAGACTTCTCCCCCCGCGAAATCGTTTCCGAACTCGACCGTTTCATCGTCGGCCAGGGCGACGCCAAGCGCGCCGTCTCGATCGCGCTGCGCAACCGCTGGCGCAGGCAGCAGCTCACCGGCTCCTTGCGCGAGGAGGTGCTGCCGAAGAACATCCTGATGATCGGCCCCACCGGCGTCGGCAAGACGGAAATCGCGCGGCGGCTCGCCAAGCTCGCGAATGCGCCGTTCCTGAAGGTGGAAGCGACCAAGTTCACCGAGGTCGGCTATGTCGGCCGCGACGTCGAGCAGATCATCCGCGATCTCGTCGAGGTCGCAATCGCGCAGGTGCGCGAGAGGAAGCGCAAGGACGTGCAGGCGCGCGCACAGCTTGCCGCCGAGGAGCGCGTGCTCGATGCGCTGGTCGGCGCCAATGCGAGCTCGGCGACGCGGGAATCCTTCCGCAAGAAGCTGCGCGCCGGCGAACTGAACGACAAGGAGATCGAGATCGAGACGCAGTCGTCGGGCGGCGGCATGCCGATGTTCGAGATCCCGGGCATGCCGGGCGCCCAGATGGGCGCGATCTCGATCGGCGACATCTTCGGCAAGTTAGGGGGCCGCAGCAAGACGCGGCGGCTGACGGTGGAGAGCTCGCACGAGATCCTCGTCAACGAGGAATCCGACAAGCTCTTGGACACCGAGCAGCTGACGCTGGAGGCGATCAGCGCGGTCGAGAACAACGGCATCGTGTTCCTCGACGAGATCGACAAGATCTGCGCCCGCGACGGCCGCGTCGGCGGCGACGTCTCGCGCGAGGGCGTGCAGCGCGATCTGCTGCCGCTGATCGAAGGCACCACGGTCTCGACCAAGCACGGCGCGGTCAAGACCGACCACATCCTGTTCATCGCCTCGGGCGCCTTCCACGTCGCCAAGCCGTCCGACCTGTTGCCGGAATTGCAGGGCCGCCTGCCGATCCGCGTCGAATTGCAGGCGCTGACCCGCGACGACATGCGCCGCATCCTCACCGAGCCCGAGGCCTCGCTGATCAAGCAATATGTCGCCCTGATGCAGACCGAGGGCGTGACCCTCGACATCACCGACGGCGCCATCGACGCGCTGGCCGACATTGCGGTTGCCGTCAATTCAACGGTCGAGAACATCGGCGCCCGGCGGCTGCAGACCGTGATGGAGCGGGTGCTGGATGAGATCTCCTTCACCGCCCCCGACCGCAACGGCGAGACGGTACGGCTCGACGCGGATTACGTGCAAAAGCACATCGGCGACCTCGCCAAGAACGCGGATCTGAGCCGGTTCATTTTGTAATTCGGGGCGGTCACGCTATTGATGCGGCGTGACCGTACGCATCCTGCAAAATCCCTGGCGCCTCCTGCTCGCGATCAACGCGGCAATCATCGTCGGCGTGCTCATCCACAAGATCCAGCTGCCGCCTTACGTCCCCTACATCCATCTCCTGGTCGATTATCATTTCGGCTTCATCAAGCGCGCGCTGATCGGAGCGATCGTCGCGCTGTTCACCGACAAGGTGCCGGTGTCGCTGGTATTTGCGCTCGGGGGCGCGACGTGGCTTGCAACGCTGGGCCTCTATGCCAGGCTGTTCCAGAAGACGTTCGGCTTTTCGGCGAGAATGCTGCCGCTGTTCGTCTTCACCGCGGGCTCGCCGTTCTTCCTGAAGAACTTCATGCACACGCTCGGCCATTTCGACATCTATGGCTGCGCGCTGGCGATCATCCTCTTGCTGATGCCGGCGGGCTCGCTGGTCTTCGTGGCGACGGCTGCTTTGTTCTCGAGCATTCTCGTGCTGATCCATCACATTCATCTCCTGATGTATGTGCCGACGATCATCACCATCGTCGTGATCCGGCACTACCTCGCTTGCGGTTGCCATCGCGGCAATGTCGCCTTCGGTGTGATCTCCCTTGCCGTCGTCTCCGCGCTGTTCTTCGCCGCGCAGTTTCTGGGAACGATGCCGATCCCCGAGGCTGACTTCGTCGCCTATCTCAGGAGCCGAATGGTCGATCCTGCGCGCACCGACCTCTTGCAATTCGCCTACATCTGGTACCAGCCGCTGGCGAAGGAGGTTGCGGATACGTGGGGCCGCCTGCCGCACAACATCCTCGGCGTGCCGGTGTTTGCAGCTCTGATCTGGCTGCACACGCCGCTGTGGCGCTTCTTCGCGCGCCTGATCGGTGCGCTCGCCAGCGATCTGCACAAGCGGCTCGTCGTCGCCGCCCTGTTCGGCATCAGCGTCGCCTATCTCGTGATGTTCGCGATGGTGTTCGACTATTCGCGCTGGATCTCCAACTGGGCGGTCTGCCTGTTCCTGATCCTGCATGCGGTGAAGATGCTGCCGGCCAAGCAGGAGGTTGCGCTGATTCCGGCCGAGGATCGGAAGACCAACACCTTCGGTTTGATCCTCACGCTGATCCCACGCGTCGGAATCATCCGGCCGTTTTAGAGCTCTGCTTGCGCGGCATCGGAGGTGCGCTCCCTCTCCCGCAAGCGGGAGAGGTGTAGAACCGCTAACCCCTGGGGCGCCTGATCCGCACATACAACGCACCCTCGCCGCCATGGCCGATCGCGGCTTCCTCGAAGCCGACGACGAAGGCGCGAAATTCGGGCAGGCTCAGCCATTCCGGGACCTGGCGGCGAAGCACGCCGCTTTCGCCGCCGCTGCGGCCCTTGCCGGTGATGACGAGCACGAAGGTGAGGCCGTCCTGATGGGCGCGGTGCAGGAAGCCGGCCAGCGCGCGATGGGCGCGCATCTGGGTCATGCCGTGCAAATCGAGCCGCGCCTCGATCTCGCTGCGGCCGCGCGACAGCTTCGTGCGCTCGCGCTTGCCGAGCGGCGCAAGCGGCGGAATCGCCGGCTTTGCGGCGCGCGGCACCGGTGCAGTGGCAACCGGCCTTGGCGGCGGCGATGGCCTGGTCGGCTGGGCCGCGGGCAACGACTCGGCGCGCGGGGCGGCATGTGCCTTCGCCGCGCGATGCTTTCGCAGCGGCTTGACATGCTTTGCGACGAGATCCCACAGCTCGCGCTCCTCCTCGCTCAGCGCGCGACGGCGCGGCGAGGGGCGAGGCTCCAGCACGGGCGGACGGGACGGCCGTTTCATTGCGGGCGATGAGGACGATTCTTCGCCGGACGGCGCGGCTCAGGGGCAGGCTCTATCGCGGGACGCGGCACCGGCAGCGGAACCGGTCCGGCGACGGCAACCGTTTCGGTCTTGCCTTGCGTTGCCGCGGCGACAGGCGCGCCGGTCCTGGCAGGATTGGTCTGCGGAAACAGCTTTGCGATCTTCTCCGAGGGCCTCGGATCCGGGACCGGCAGCTTCGCGGCGCGCGGGGCGGGATCGAGGCTCTTCGGCACCAGCATCACAAATTGCATGGGGTGGCGCAGCCGCCCGGAGACGCGGCCGGCCTCCGCGCCGGCACCGAAAAACAGGTCGGCGCGCGCAGGACCGATGATGGCCGAGCCGGTATCCTGCGCGATCATCAGCCGGCGAAACGGCGTCCTGGCGCGTTCGGTTTCGATCGGCAGCTCGCCCTCGATGAAGAACGGCGTGCCGTAGACGTGCAGCGATTTGTCGACCGCGATCGAGCGTCCCGCGGTCAAGGGAATGCCTTGCGCGCCGACCGCCTCCTCCTTGTCGGAGAGGTTGACCTCGCGGAAGAAGATGTAGGCGCGGTTCGCGCGGCGCAGCTCCTTGGCGCCGTCGGGGTTCTGCGCCATCCACTCCCTGATCTTCTGCATCGACATCTCCTCTCTCGGGATGATGCCGCGCTCGATCAGGATGCGACCGACCGCCGTGTAGGGATAGCCGTTATAGGCGTCGTAATTGAGCCGAACGGAGCTGCCGTCGTCGAACTTGATCCGCGCCGAGCCCTGGATCTGGGCGAACAACAGATCGGTCGGATCCTTCAGCCACGCGATCTCGAGACCGCGGCCGGCGATCTTGCCGTCCTCGATCTCGCCGCGGTCGTAATAGGGCACCAGCTTGCGGCGGCCGATCTTGCGATAGACCGGGCCCTTGTTGGGCAGGCTGAGCGAATCCTGCTTGTAGCCGCGCACGAACAGGTTCGAGGGACGGCGATAGACCGGCACGTTGTAGACATCGGTCTGCGTGCGCGATCCCTCCAGCACCGGCTCGTAATAGCCTGTGACGAAGCCCTCGGGCTCGCCGAGCCGCGAGATCCGCAGCGGCGTGAAATTCTCCTCGAAGAAGGCTTTCGCTTTGCCGTCGTCGGCGAGATCGAGCGTCTTGGCGACGCGGCAGGGCTCACTCAGCGAGGTGCCCAAAGCTTTGGGCTCGGCCTTGGCTTCGCCGTTCTGCGCATTAATCGGCTTGCAGCTGGCGCGGAAGGTCTTGTACGCCGCGAGATGATTGTCGTCGCCCCACCCCTTCACGTCCGCCCAGGCCACCGGCAGGTATTGCGCGCCGGGAATTTCGAACGGCAGGGACAGCTGCGGATAGGGCAAGGGCCGCGGCGGTGCGGCAGGCATTCGCGGCAGATGATGATGGTGGCTGCGATGGTGACGCCGCGCCGCCTCGGCACCGAGCGAAAACGACGACAGCACGACGGCGCCTGCGCAAAGCGCCGTCGCGCCGTTCTTCAGGAAGATCTTAATTCGCGCTTCCGGTGCCAACCAGCTTCCAGTTCGGATCGCGAGAGGAGATGTCGCGGGCGAAAGTCCAGATATCGGTGATGTCGGCGACCGTGTCGGCGCTGCCGTCGACGATGTTGCCGGCCTTGTCGCGGGTGGCCGAGATCATCTGCGAGACGAAGCGCACGGTGAGCTGCGCACTGCGATCTCGCAGCTCGGCACCGACGAGCTCGGCCTTGTCGATCGACACGAAGCGCGTCTCGGTCTTCTGCTCGTTCTTCTCCCGTTCCTTGATCGCGGCGTCGAAGCTGTCGTAGACGTCCGACGACAACAGATCGCGCAGCGCGCGGCGGTCGCCATTGGCGAAAGCGAGCACGATCATCTCGTAGGCGCCGCGCGCGCCCGAGAGGAAATGGCGCGGGTCGAAGCTGGAATCCTTCTCGACGATGGCGTCGAGACCCTGCGCCAGCGGCGTGCCCGGCTCGGCCAGTCCCTTCCAGCGATCAGCCGGCGCGGTCGGCTCGGCCGTCGGCGCCAGCGGCGCCTGGTCGATCACCTTGCCCGGCATGGTCACGACGTTGTTGTCCTGGGCGCCTCCGAGCGCGTTGCGGGCGGCGGTGCGATCGAACGGCGGCCGCTCGTTCCCCGTGCGCTGACCCAACACGCTACGCAGCCGCAAGAAGATGAAGACGGCCAGCGCCAGGAATATGATGGTGTAGATGTCCACGTCGTATTCGCTTTCTGGTCTTTTCAGGGCTCGTTGCCGGGAAAATCAATCCGGCCAGTAGACCGTTCCTTACGGAAACGGCAAGTCTACATCACCATTTTGGGTCCACGTCAGGTCCGTGGGATGTAGGCACGAATTCTGGCCCGGCCAATGGCGCCTTTTGGCACAGCGCCAAGTGTAGCGCGTTTTATGCTTAAGGGGAAACCCGATCCTGCCTGGAAATGGCGCATCTTCAATCGTTTAAGGCGAAATTTCGCGGAAAAGGCAGGAGGAACGTCCAAAGCGCGATTGCGGCCCGAATTCCCGATCCGGGACCGTTCGTCCTTGTGGAACGAGCCGGCCCTATGTTAGCCAACCGCCGCGAAATTCAGCCCCAATCGGGTAAGGAGACACTTTCATGACCAACGGTAACGGCACCCCTCCCGAGGCGGCCCAGGCTCCCCAGCTCAACGTGCTGGCGCAATACACCAAGGACCTCTCGTTCGAAAATCCCAACGCGCCGAGCTCGCTGCAGCAGCAGAGCCAGCCGCCGCAGATCAACATCCAGATCAACGTCAGCGCCAACAATCTCAGCGAACACGAGTTCGAGGTGACGTTGTCGGTCGATGGCAAGGCCGAAACCGGAGGTAAAGTGATGTTCTCGTTCGAGCTCGCCTATGCCGGCGTGTTCCGGATCGCCAACGTGCCGAAGGAGCAACTGCATCCGGTGGTCATGATCGAGTGCCCGCGGCTGTTGTTCCCGTTCGCGCGCGAGATCATCGCGACGGCGGTGCGCGACGGCGGGTTCCCGCCGCTGATGCTGGACCCGGTCGATTTCGTTGGTCTGTACCGCCAGAACATGGAGCGGCAAATGGCCGCTCAGGGCGGACAGGCCGGTCAGGCCTGAGCCGCCGCCAGCGCGGCTGGAGCGGGCAGATACTCGTTCCAGATCGCCTTGTCGCCGAGCGTTGCGATGAAGGCCCGATGGACCTCGCGCTCAGCCTCGGAAATCCGCGGCGCGAGCGGCACCGGACGTTGCCGCCGCGGCGCATCGCCGGCGCTATTGACCCTGATCTCCTCGGTGTCCGAGGCCAGCAGCAGCTGCGACTGCCGCGCTCCGACCAGATCGACATAGACTTCGGCCAGCAGCTCGGCGTCCAGCAGCGCGCCGTGCTTGGTGCGGTGTGAATTATCGATCGAATAGCGCGAGCAGAGATCGTCGAGCCGGTTGGACACGCCGGGATGCTTGCGACGCGCCAGCAAGAGCGTATCGACCAGGCGCTCGCGCGGGATCGCTGCGCGCTTGATGCGGTCGAGCTCGGCATTGATGAAGCCGATGTCGAACGAGGCGTTGTGGATCACCAGCGGGGCGTCGCCGATGAACGCGAGAAAGTCGTCGGCGACCTCGTGGAACAATGGCTTGGTCGCCAGGAATTCGGACGACAATCCGTGCACCGCAAACGCTTCCGCCGGCATGTCCCGCTCGGGGTTGATATAGACGTGATAGGTCTGTCCGGTCGGCATGCGGTTGAAGATCTCGACGCAGCCGATCTCGACCAACCGATCGCCGCGCAGCGGATCGAGGCCGGTGGTTTCGGTGTCGAGGACGATTTCGCGCATGTCTATTGATTGCCGTGTGAGGCGGCGAATCAGGCCCGCCGCTGCGGCATCTTAACGACCTCGGCCAGGATGTGCGCGATTTGGGCGCGCACCGGGTCAAGTCCATGTGAGGTATCCACCACGAAATCGGCCCGCTTGCGCTTCTCGGCATCCGGCATCTGCTTGGCGATGATGGCATCGAGCTTGGCCTCGTCCATCGTGCCGCGCGCCAGCACCCGCTGGCGCTGCAGCTCCGGCGAGGTGGAGACCACCACCACGGCATCGACCCGCTTTTCGCCGCCGGTCTCGAACAGGAGCGGAATGTCCAGCACCACGACTGGCGCCTTGGCGGACTCGGCGTCGGCAAAGAATTTCTGCCGGGAAGCGCCGAGCATGGGATGAACGATCTGCTCGAGCTGCTTGATGGCGGCGGGATCGTGCACGACGCGCGCCGACAGTTTTTGCCGGTCGACCTTGCCGCTCGCGGTGGTCCCGGGGAAGGCGGCCTCGATCGCAGGGGCAGCCTCGCCCTCATAGAGCTGATGCACGGCGGCATCGGCGTCGTAGACGGGAACGCCGGCCTCCGCGAACAATTTCGCCGTGGTGGATTTGCCCATTCCGATCGAGCCGGTCAGTCCGAGAATCCGCATCAGCACCCAACCTTCATTCGCGTCTACACCGCAATTAGCTGCTCGCTGCGCAGATACGCAAATAGCGGCAGCAGCGGCAGGCCGAGAATGGTGAAATGGTCGCCCTCGATGCGCTCGAACAGATGGATGCCGAGGCCCTCGAGCTGATAGGCGCCGACGCTTCTGGTCACGGCATCGCCCGCGGCGTCGAGATAGGCCGAAAGCTCGGCTTCGCTCATGTTCCGCATGGTCATGCACGCCAGGGAAACGTCCTCGAAGAGAATCCTGCCATCCTGCGCCACGGCGAGGGCGGAATTCAGCTCGTGCGTCTGACCGGCGAGATCGCGCAATTGCGCCAGCGCCTGGGCGCGGCCCGCCGGCTTGTTGAAAAGACGGCTCCCGAGCGCCAGCGTCTGGTCGGCGCCGATCACATAATGTCCGGGATAACAGGCAGAAACAGCCTTGGCCTTTTCTCGGGCCAGGAGCAGGGCGATCTCGCGCGGGTTGGAGAGCTTTGACGCGGCCTGGATGCTGCGCTCGTCGATATCAGCGGCGACAGCCTCGAATGCGAGCCCGGCATTGGCCAGCAGCATTTTGCGCGCGCTGCTTTGCGAGGCCAGGATCAGAGGACTTTTGCCGCGCCACAGGCTCATCGGCGACACTTACTGGGACGGCCGGTTGCGCTGGCGATCGCTATAGAGCTTCATGATCGCCGCCGCGGTTTCCTCGATGGAGCGGCGCGTGACGTCCAGCAGCGGCCAGTCATGCTTGGCGCTCAGCTTGCGCGCGAACGCGACCTCCTCGGTGACCGACTGCTTGTCGGTGTAGGTATCGCTGCCGCTGCCGGACTCGGCGCCCATGGACAGCAGGCGGTTCTGCCGGATCTGGATCAGGCGTTCCGGCGTCGCGTGCAGGCTGACCACCAGCGGCCGCGTCAGCGTCTCCAGTTGCGGCGGCACCGGAATGCCCGGCACCAACGGCACGTTGGCGGTACGGATGCCACGGTTGGCGAGATAGATCGATGTCGGCGTCTTCGACGTCCGGGACACACCGACCAGGACCACGTCGGCCTCGTCGAGACCTTCGACGTGCTGACCGTCGTCATGGATCATCGTGTAGTTAAGTGCGTCGATGCGCTTGAAATATTCGGCATTGAGCACGTGCTGGGCGCCGACACGGCCGGTGGTCGCTGCACCCAGATAGGCTTCGAACAGCTGCATCACCGGCCCGATGATCGACAGGCTCGGAACATTGATCTGCTTGCACTTGTCCTCGAGTCTGGCGACCAGATCCTTTTCGAGCAGCGTGAACAGCACGATCCCCGGCGCTTCCTCGATCTCGTCGAGCACGCGGTCGAGCTGCTTCTGGCTGCGCACCAGCGGATAGACGTGCTCGACCGGCGTCACGTTGGCGTATTGGGCCGCGACCGCGCGCGCCACGGTGATGAGCGTCTCACCCGTGGAATCCGAGACCAGGTGGAGATGGAAATAATTGTTCGAGGTCGGCACAAAAACCCTTTGAATTTCGTTGGGGTGGTTTGTGGATTTCTGTGGAGCTTAACCTCTCGGAAAGGGATGCGCGACACCAGGGGCGGGATAAGGCGTGATTTTCTTCACAAAGCTGCCGGTCAGGACAAATCCCGCGGCCCGCCGAGAGGGAAGCGGGATTGCGCGGACAACTCCCTTGATAAGTTGCCGATACAAACGCGCAAGCCTTTGAAGCCGGCTGACTTATCGGAAGTCACCGGATGCTGTCTGGAATATGTGGATGGATGTGAACAAGCGCGCGCGAACACGCGGACGGAATTGCGTGAGTCCAATCCACGGTCACATAGACTCAAACCTTAAGAATCTAAGATTCTAGATTTGAGGAAGGCGCTACCGAGGGATATGTGTGCGGGGTAAGACCTTAACGAGTTCTTACTATCCCCAGCGTTCCCCGAACTGGGCAGCAAGCCGGACCCCCGAAATGTTCGAAGACGTCTACCTCTGGATCAAGGCGCTGCACGTGATCGCCGTCATCTCCTGGATGGCCGGCATGCTCTATCTGCCGCGGCTGTTCGTCTATCACTGCGAGGCCGAAATCGGCTCGAAGCAGTCGGAGACGTTCAAGGTCATGGAACGCCGGCTGCTCAAGGCGATCATCAACCCTGCGATGATGGTCACCTGGCTCGCCGGGCTCTATCTCGCCTGGTCCGGCCATTGGTTCTCATTCGGCTGGCTGCACGTAAAACTGGCACTGGTCCTGGCGCTCTCGGCGGTCCACGGCTTTTTTTCCCGCTGGGTCAAAGATTTCGCCGCTGATCGGCGCCCGCGAAGCCAGAAATTCTATCGCATAATCAACGAGGTGCCGACTGTCCTGATGATTGTCATCGTCATCATGGTGATCGTGAAACCGTTCTAGGCACACCGCGCGGCGATTAGCTCAGCGCTTCGGCTTGCGGAGCGCTGAACGATTTTCTATATTAGCGATATCCCACCCAACGCAGGCGGATGTGGTTGTGTCCGAGCCTTCCAGAGGCCGGACACCGCATCAGGTTTGAAGCCTCACCGGCGCTCACCTTGCCAGACCTGCGGACCTTACCTGCACCTGCTCGCGTCCGCATTTCAGAGCCTCCTCGCACCCCCATCTTTTCAGGTTACCCCACAGGACCACCCCAATGCGGGAAATTAAACTCGAAGACCTCAAGTCCAAAACGCCGGCCGAGCTCGTCTCGTTCGCCGAGGAGAATGGGGTCGAGAACGCCAGCACCATGCGTAAGCAGGAGCTGCTGTTCGCCATCCTCAAGCAGCTCGCCCTCGCCGAGACCGATATTGTCGGGCAGGGTGTCGTCGAGGTTCTCTCCGACGGCTTCGGCTTCCTCCGCTCGCCCGATGCGAATTATCTGCCGGGCCCGGATGACATCTACGTTTCACCGTCGCAGATCCGTCGTTTCGGCCTGCGCACCGGCGACACCATCGAAGGCCATATCCGCAGCCCGAAGGAGGGCGAGCGCTATTTCGCGCTGCTGAAGGTCAACACGCTCAATTTCGAGGATCCGGAAAAGGCCAAGCACAAGGTCAATTTCGACAACCTCACGCCGCTGTTTCCGAATCAGCGTTTCCGCATGGAGATCGACGATCCGACGCGGAAAGACCTGTCTGCACGCGTGATCGACATCGTCGCACCCATCGGCAAGGGCCAGCGCGCCTTGATCGTGGCGCCGCCGCGCACCGGTAAAACCGTGCTGATGCAGAACATCGCGCACTCGATCACGCACAATCACCCCGAATGCTATCTGATCGTGCTCTTGATCGACGAGCGTCCGGAAGAAGTCACGGACATGCAGCGCTCGGTGAAGGGCGAGGTCGTGTCCTCGACCTTCGACGAGCCGGCGGTGCGCCACGTCCAGGTCGCCGAGATGGTGATCGAGAAGGCAAAACGTCTGGTCGAGCACGGCCGCGACGTCGTGATCCTGCTCGATTCGATCACGCGGCTCGGTCGCGCCTACAACACCGTGGTGCCGTCGTCCGGCAAGGTGCTGACCGGCGGTGTCGACGCCAACGCGCTGCAGCGTCCGAAGCGCTTCTTCGGCGCGGCCCGCAACATCGAGGAGGGCGGCTCGCTGACGATCATCGCGACCGCGCTGGTCGATACCGGCAGCCGCATGGACGAAGTCATCTTCGAAGAGTTCAAGGGCACCGGTAACTCCGAGCTGATCCTGGACCGCAAGGTCTCGGACAAGCGCACCTTCCCGGCGATCGATATCTCCCGCTCCGGCACCCGCAAGGAAGAGCTCATCACCGATCCGCAGGTGCTCAAGAAGATGTACGTGCTCCGCCGCATCCTCAATCCGATGGGGACGATGGACGCCATCGACTTCCTGCTCGACAAGCTGCGCTCCACCAAGAGCAATTCGGAGTTCTTCGACTCCATGAACACCTGAGTGCGGTGCAACAAAGAATCTAGGGCGCCTTCGAGCGCCCTTTTTGTTGCGGCTTTGCTGCAGGGAACGTGCAGCATGATTAGCTGTCGAATCTCCGATCTTCGTTTCGCCTTAACTCGTTGATATCTAATGTTTATCCTTGAGGTTTAGGCGATCTCTCCCCCTCGTGCTCCGGGAATCTGCAGCAAAACGATCCTATATTGCAGTGCAATATACGGCTGCGGAACTTGGTGCAGCAAAGTACCATTGGCTTGATCGCAGCAATCGGATGTTTGCGTTTTCGGTGGCAGCCGGACAAATAGGCCATGCATCCGCGAGACCAGACCATTTTTGCGCTGTCCTCCGGCCGGGCGCCCAGCGCGATCGCCGTGGTCCGCGTCTCCGGCCCGCAAGCCGGCCTCGTGCTGACGGCGCTTGCGGGCCCGCTGCCGGCGCCGCGACAGGCGAGCCGCCGGCTGCTCCGGGACGGCGCGGGCCAGCCGATCGACGATGCGGTCGTGCTCTGGTTTCCAGGGCCGGCCAGCGCGACCGGTGAGGACATCGCCGAATTTCACGTCCATGGCGGCCGGGCGGTGTTGGCGGCGCTCTTCTCGGCAATTTCCGATATCCCGAATACACGCACAGCCGAGCCCGGCGAGTTCACCCGGCGCGGCTTCGAGAACGGCAAGATCGACCTGACCGAGGCCGAGGGTCTCGACGATCTCATCCACGCCGACACCGACCGTCAGCGCCGCCAGGCGCTGCGCCAATTACAGGGCCTGCTCGGCGACCGCGCGCGCGACTGGCGCGAGCGCATCATCGAAGCCTCGGCCCTGATCGAGGCCGGCATCGATTTTTCCGATGAAGGCGACGTGCCGGCGGAGCTGCGGGCACCGGCGGTGAAAGCGATCGGAGCGCTGCACGACGAAATCACAAAGGTGCTTGCGACACAGGGGCATTCTGAACGCCTGCGCGAGGGCCTCGTGGTGGCCATCGCCGGCGAGCCGAATGTCGGCAAGTCGACGCTGATCAACCAGCTCGCGCGCCGCGAGGTCGCGATCGTCTCGCCGCATGCCGGCACCACGCGAGACGTGATCGAGGTGCAGCTCGATCTCGACGGTTATCCCGTCACGGTGATCGACACCGCCGGCATCCGCGAGACCGACGATCCGGTCGAGCAGGAAGGCGTGCGCCGCGCCCGCGCGCGCGCCGAGGGCGCCGATCTGGTGCTGTGGCTGGTGGAGGGCAGGCAAGCCGTCGATCCGGATACAATGCGCTCGCGCTGGACATCGGCGGACGGTGCTGCTTCGCCGGGCGGCTCAGTTTGGATCGTGCGCAACAAGATCGATCTCGGCGGGGGCGGAGGAGCCAGGCCGAGCGAGTTCGGGATCTCGGCAAGCCGGGGCGACGGCATCCCCGAACTGGTCGAGGCGCTGGTAAAGTTCGCGTCGGGGTTCTTCGGAACCACCGAGGGCGCCATGGTAACCCGGGCCCGCCAGCGCGAATTGTTGAGCCGAGCCTCAGACAGCTTGCGCCGGAGTCTGGACCTTGTAGAACACGGCGAGGAGCTCGCGGCCGAAGAGCTACGGGCCGCCGCCTATGCCCTAGGCCGGCTCTTGGGCCGAGTGGACGTCGAGGACGTCCTCGGAGCGATCTTCCAGAAATTCTGCATCGGAAAGTAGCACTAGTTTTGATTGTAGAACTAGCGCTTGTTCCAGTTCTTCTGTTTCACGTGGAACAGGGGACGCCGGTACCGCGCGGTGTTTCGAAACAGCACCGGGCCGGTGTCGGTCGGCCGCTCCATCTCGGGGCTGCTGCGCTGTGCGCGCAATGACGGAGAATGAGGCGGTTGCCCCCCGTTCGACTGGCAGCTCGGGGTACCAGGCAAGGGCACGTGATAGGGCTTGTGTGCTTCGCCGTCTCGCCGCCGTGAACCCCCTTGTTTCACGTGAAACACCATATGGGTCGAATCGCCTCCTACTGTGCATGGGGTTGTTTTAGCGAAAGTGCTTTCGACCTGGGGCCGCCTGTTTCACGTGAAACACCCGCACCCCGAGTTTCCACTTCCGACCCGTCCGCCTCTGAGCTAGAAGTCCCTCCATGCGAACAGAGCGAGAGAGCTTCGACGTCATCGTCATCGGCGGCGGCCACGCTGGTTGTGAGGCTGCGGCTGCCGCTGCCCGGATGGGTGCGACGACCGCTCTGGTGACGCACCGTTTCTCCACCGTCGGAGCGATGTCCTGCAATCCCGCCATCGGCGGGCTCGGCAAGGGCCATCTGGTGCGCGAGGTCGATGCGCTGGACGGTCTGATGGGCCGTGTGGGGGATGCCGGCGGCATCCAGTTTCGCGTCCTCAATCGCCGGAAAGGTCCTGCGGTCCGTGGTCCGCGGGCCCAAGCCGACCGCAAGCTCTATGCGGCGGCGATGCAGGCGGCGATCCGCCAGACCGAAGGCCTTTCCGTCATCGAGGGTGAGGCAGACGAACTGGTCGTAAGCGATGGCCGGGTGACCGCGCTACGCTTGGCCGATGGCCGGGAACTCCGGGCAGGGGCTGTTGTCGTGACCACCGGCACCTTCCTCCGCGGTCTCATCCATCTCGGCGAGAAGAACTGGCCTGCCGGTCGCGTCGGCGAGGCACCTGCGATGGGCCTTTCCAGCTCCTTCGAGCGCGCCGGCTTCACTCTTGGTCGCCTCAAGACCGGGACGCCCCCGCGCCTTGACGGCACCACGATCGACTGGTCCGCCGTCGAGATGCAGCCCGGCGACGATCCGCCGGAGCCGTTCTCGGTGATGACCGAGCGGATCACGACGCCGCAGATCCAGTGCGGGATCACCCGGACCACGCCGGCCACCCATGAGGTGATCCGGGCCAATGTCCATCGTTCCCCGATGTACTCCGGCCAGATCAGGAGCTCCGGACCGCGCTATTGCCCCTCGATCGAAGACAAGATCGTCCGCTTCGGCGACCGCGACGGCCACCAGATCTTCCTGGAGCCGGAAGGGCTCGACGACACGACGGTCTATCCCAATGGCATCTCGACCTCGCTGCCCGAAGAGGTCCAGCTCGCGATCCTCGCCAGCATCCCCGGCCTGGAGCGGGTGAGGATGGTCCGCCCCGGCTACGCCATCGAATACGACCACATCGATCCTCGCGAACTCGATCCGACCCTCCAGACCAAGCGTCTGCGTGGTCTCTTCCTGGCCGGGCAGATCAACGGCACCACCGGATATGAGGAAGCCGCCGGGCAGGGCATCGTTGCCGGCCTGAACGCGGCGCTCTCGGCCAGCGGCGCCGCGCTGACGGTGTTCGACCGTGCCGATGGCTATCTCGGTGTGATGATCGACGACCTCGTCACCCGCGGGATCAGCGAGCCCTATCGCATGTTCACCTCCAGGGCCGAGTACCGGCTGACCCTGCGGGCCGACAATGCCGACCAGCGTCTGACCGAGAAAGGGGTCGCTCTGGGATGTGTCGGCAGCGCCCGGATCAGGCATCATCGCGCCAAGATGGACGCCCTGAATGCTGCCCGGACGTTGTCGAAGTCCCTGACCATCACCCCGAACGAAGCCATCAAGCACGGGCTGTCGTTGAACCGGGACGGCCAACGCCGCTCGGCCTTCGAGCTGATGGCCTATCCGGAGATCGGCTGGAGCCAGGTCCGTGCGATCTGGCCGGAGCTGTCGGCCATCGATCCCGTCATCGCCACCCATCTCGAGATCGACGCCAAATACGACGTCTACCTGGAGCGCCAGAGCGCCGATGTCGAAGCCTTCCGGCGCGATGAGGGCTTGGTGCTGGCGGATGTCGATTACCAGCTCGTTCCCGGTCTCTCCAATGAAGTGCGCGCCAAGCTGGAGAAGGCACGACCGTTCACCGTCGGCCAGGCCGGCCGGATCGACGGGATGACTCCGGCGGCGCTCGGCATTCTCGCGGCCTATCTCCGCCGTGAGGCACGGAAGACTTCCAAAGCAATCGCATAAGCCAATCATAGGCGTTTCACGTGAAACAGCGCGGATCGGGCGGGGATCGGCCGCCATCGCGACGACCCGGGGCGGGCGAGGGTGCCGGGCGGCGAACTGAACCTGGAGCGGCCGGCCCAAAGATCAGCAAAGCTGAGGCCAACGACAAGGCGCTCGATTCCATCATCGCCGCCGACAAGACCGCCGCCCTCAAGCTCGCTCCCGTTTCACGTGAAACCGAGGAGCGGCTTGATCGCTACATCGCACTGCTCCGGGAGTGGCAGGCCAAGACCAATCTGATCTCGCCCTCCACCTTGCCGCAGCTCTGGACCCGGCACATCGCCGACTCGCTCCAGCTGATCGATCTCGCACCGGCCGCAAAGCGCTGGGCCGATCTCGGGAGCGGCGGAGGATTTCCGGGCGTCGTGCTCGCCTGCGCCATGGCCGGCACGCCTGGCGCGAGCGTCCATCTCCTCGAGCGAATCGCCAAGAAGGCCGCCTTTTTGCGCGAAGCGATCCGCGTCACCACATCTCCGGGAGTCGTACATCTCGCTGAGATCGGGGATAATGTGGATAGAATCACCGGCCCCGTCGATTGCGTCACCGCGCGTGCGCTGGCTCCGCTACATCAACTCATCGGCTTTGCGGAGCCGCTGATGCGCCAGGGCGCAAAGGCGTTGTTTCTGAAGGGTCAAGATGTAGAGGCTGAATTGACCGAAGCCGCTAAATATTGGAATGTTCGGCCGCAGCTCCACCAAAGCCGCACGGGCGACGGTTGGATTGTGGAGCTCAACGGCGCCGAACGGCGCAGCTGAGGTTGAGGGGCGAGTGGGGAATTACGATGAGCGTGATTGACGAACCGCAGCAAGAACAGACGGCCCCAAAGACCGACGAGGTCCCCCATGGCCATCCCCGCATCCTCGCCTTGGCCAATCAAAAGGGCGGCGTGGGGAAAACAACCACAGCGATCAACCTCGGCACAGCGCTCGCGGCGATCGGCGAGCGCGTCCTGATCGTCGATCTCGATCCCCAGGGCAACGCCTCGACCGGCCTCGGCATCGATCGCCGCAACCGCTCCTGCTCGACCTATGACGTGCTGATCGGCGAAGCCGCCTTGCGCGAGGCGGTGGTCTCGACCGCGGTGCCGCGGCTGCACATCGCACCATCGACCATGGATCTCTCCGGCCTCGAGCTCGAGCTCGGCACCACGCCCGGCCGCGCCTTCAAGCTGCGCGATGCGATCGGCGCGCTCAACAACAACGTTTCGCCGGACGCCGACTACACCTACGTGCTGATCGACTGCCCGCCCTCTCTCAACCTGCTCACGGTCAACGCGATGGCGGCCTCCGATGCGATCCTGGTGCCGCTGCAATGCGAGTTCTTTGCGCTCGAAGGTCTGTCGCAATTGTTGCAGACGGTGGAGCAGGTGCGCTCGACGCTCAATCCGAACCTGTCGATCCACGGCATCGTGCTGACCATGTTTGACTCGCGCAACAACCTCTCCAATCAGGTCGTCGCCGACGTCCGCCAGTTCATGGGCGAGAAGGTCTACAAGACCATGATCCCGCGCAACGTGCGCATCTCGGAAGCGCCGTCCTACGGCAAGCCGGTGCTGGTCTACGACCTCAAATGCGTCGGCAGCGAAGCTTACTTACGCCTCGCCACCGAAGTGATCCAGCGCGAGCGCGAGTTGCGCACGACGCATTAACGCTGCCGTAGAGTGGGCAAAGGCGTCTTCGCCGTGCCCACCGTCTTCCGCACACAATCGGTGGGCACGCTTCGCTTTGCCCACCCTACGATAATTCAGTTCTGGAGTGCTGCACCGTGAATCCAAGGGAGCTGGCGATGGCCGACGAAGCGCGTTCGCGACTGGGCCGGGGTCTTGCAAGTCTGATCGGCGACGTCGGCGGCGAGGCCCAGCATGTCGATCGTCCGCGCGCGCAGCGCAAGGTGCCGATCGAATTCATCAAGGCCAATCCGCGCAACCCCCGCCGCACCTTTTCGGACACCGAGCTGAAGGAGCTCTCGGAGTCCATCAAGCAGCATGGCGTGATCCAGCCGATCGTGGTGCGTCCGGTGAAGGGCGCGCAGGACCGCTTCGAGATCATCGCCGGCGAACGACGCTGGCGCGCCTCGCAGATGGCCGGCCTGCACGAGGTGCCGATCGTGCCGGTCGACATCAGCGACAGCGATGCGCTGGAGTTCGCGATCGTCGAGAACGTGCAGCGCGAGGACCTCAATCCGATGGAAGAGGCGCAGGGCTATCATGCGCTCGCCAACGAGTTCAAACGCAGCCAGGAGGACATCGCCAAGGTCGTCGGCAAGAGCCGCAGCCACGTCGCCAACATGATGCGGCTGACCAAGCTGCCAGCGGAAGTGCAGGCCTTCATCGCGACCGGCGAGCTGACGGCCGGCCACGCCCGCGCGTTGATCGGCGTGCCCGATCCACTCGCCGCCGCCAAGCGCATCGTCGAGGAAGGTCTCAACGTCCGCCAGGCCGAGGCGCTCGCGCATGAAGAGGGCGTGCCGGAGCGCAAGCCGCAGAAGGCGCGCGCCAGCGGGGGCAAGGAGAAGGACCCCGACACGATCGATCTGGAGAAGCGCGTCAGCGACGCGCTTGGCCTCAAGGTCACCGTCAATCACCGCGACCCCGGCGGCTCGGTGCAGATCAACTACCGCAACCTCGATCAGCTCGACGAGGTGATGAAGCGGCTGGCCAAGGGCGCGCTGTAGGTCACCGCTGTCATTCCGGGGCGCGCGCAGCGCGAACCCGGAATCCAGAGGTTGTGGCGCGAGATTCCGGGTTCACGCTGCGCGTGCCCCGGAATGAGACCAGGTGTTTGGCGCTCACTTGCATCTTCCACGTCATTGCGAGCCAGCGGGTCCGCGCACAGCGCGGCCCGATGACAGGCTCCGCGACGCAATCCAGAATCTTTCCGCGGGGAGATTCTGGATTGCTTCGTCGCAAGGGCTCCTCGCAATGACGAGGAGAGAGCCGGGGCCTATCCCCGCCGCTTCGCATTCGCGGCGATCGCCATCAGCGCGCGCTGGGCGATGGCGGCGGCGAGGGTGGCGTGCTTGCGGGTGTCGAGCGCGGCGGTCGCCAACTGCTCGATGATGGCGGCGAGCCGCTCCGGGCTGAAATTGCGCAGCGCGGTTTCGACCGCGGGTTTTCGTGAAAAATGCAGGCGCGGAAAGCCGCCGTCGAGCACGGCGGAGGCAGGCGTGCCGTCGGCAATCGCCAGCGCGGATTTGTGCAGCCAGGCGGCCTGGCGCTGCGCGGCCGAGATGATCACGCCGGGATAGGTCCCGGCGATCATCGCCTTTGCAAACTCGGTCTCGACGATGTCGGGCCGCCCGGCGAAGGCGCCGTCGACGATCGGATCGAGCTTCAGCTCCGAGGCATCGGCGACCACGGCCATGACGTCATCCAGCGTGACCTCGCCCTTGCCGTGGGCGTAGAGCGTCAGCTTGCGCAGCTCGTTGCGCGAGGCCTGGCGGTCGCCGCCGAGGAACGACATCAGCGCCGCGCGGGCATCCTGCGCGATCCGCAAATTCGCGATGCGCAGCTCGTCGTCCATCAGCTTGGCAAGATCGCGCTCGGTGTCGGGATAACAGCCGATCGCCACGGCGGTCTTGGCTTTCTCGCAGGTCTTGCGCAGCGGCGATTCCGGACGGAGCTCGCCGGCCTCGATCACGATGCGGCAATCCTTCACGTTCATCTCGGTCAGCGTCTCGATGCCGGAGGCAAAGCTGCGCGAGCCGGCGCGAACGCGGATGGCGCGGCGGCCGCCGAACAGCGGCACGGTCATGGCTTCGTCGACGAGGCGCGAAGGCTCGGCGGAGAGCTCGTCGCCGTCGAGCTTGACCAGGGAGAACGGATCGTTGGGATCATCGACGCCGGACGCGATCAGCGCGTCAGCGCGCTCGCGTACCAGGCCGGCATCGGGACCGTAGAGCAGGATGATCGGACGGCCCGCATCGGGACGGGCGAGGAAGGCATCGATCTCTTTTCCGCGCAGTGCGACCATCGGGCCTAATTGTCATTCCGGGGCGCGCGTAGCGCGAACCCGGAATCCAGAGATTGTGATCGAGATCCCGGGTTCACGCTGCGCGTGCCCCGGAATGACGGGAATGAATCAGGTCCCCGCGGTGAAGAACGAGGCGAGCCGGGTTGTGATGTTCTCGGCGATCTCGTTGGCGGCGCGATCTTCGGCATCGCGCACGGCGCGGGTGCGCGAGAAGCGCTGATAGGACCCCGGCATGTCATAGGACACGCGCGAGAAGGTTGACCCGGTCATCACCGACCGGCCGGTCGCGACCTCGACCAGATTGTACTGGGCGTCGATGCCGAGATTTTCGCTGGTCGGCAATCCCGTCGTAGCGCTGACGATCAGGGAGGAGCGGCTGGTGGTGAAGCGGATGTCGAGCCGGTGGGTCGGCGGCATGCCCGTCGCCGTGCCGTAAAGCTTGAAGGCCAGCGCGTTGCGGATTTCGACGCCGACGCGGGCCTCGCGGGACGCATTGGGCTTGGCGATCGGGGGCAGCTCGACCCCCATCAGCTTCTCGCGCAGGCCCGGGGTGCCGTCTGAGCGCTCGGCATACATCGGCTGGAAGCAGCCGGCCGTCATCGCCGCCAATGCGGCGACTGCCAGCAAGCGGGCTGCGATACGGATCCTAGCCGACAACATTCACGATCCTCTTGGGGACGATGATCACCTTGCGGACGGGCTTGCCGTCCAGGGCCAGCTTTACCGCATCGAGGGCCAAAACGGCAGCCTCGATTTCCGGATTCTGGGCCGCTGTTGCAACTGTGACCTCACCCCGCTTCTTGCCGTTGACCTGCACCACCAGGGTCACGCTGTCTTCAACCAGCAAATCGCGTTCGATTTGCGGCCAATCGGCCTCCGAAACCAGTCCCTTCTGACCCAGCACCTGCCAGCACTCCTCGGCCAGATGCGGCATCATCGGCGAGAACAGCTGCACCAGGATCCGGCTGGCCTCCTGGATCGCCCAAGCCAAATCTGGAGCGAGATCCGGGGCGGGCTGGCCGGGGCGCTGGAGCACCTCCGAGAAGGCATTGGTGAACTCGCGGATATGGGCCAGGCAAACGTTGAAGTGCAACCGTTCGATGCCTGATGTGACCTTGTCCAGCGCGCCGTGGGCGGCCTTGCGTAACGCCGTGGCGTCGGGGCCGAAGCTGGCCGGGCGGGCCGCCGGCGCAGCCTTGCCCAGCTCGACGGCATCGTTCACCAGCCGCCACAGCCGCTGCACGAAGCGCGAGGCGCCCTGGACGCGCTCGTCGCTCCAGATCACGTCGCGGTCGGGCGGGGAGTCCGACAGCATGAACCAGCGGGCGACGTCCGCGCCATAGGTCTCGATGATGTCGTCGGGGTCGACCGTGTTCTTCTTCGACTTGGACATCTTCTCGATCGGGCCGATCGCGATGTCTTCGCCCGTCGTCAGCAGCGTGGCACGGCGTCCGTTGCCGCCGACCTCGACCTTCACCTCGGCCGGCTGCACATAGCTGCCGTCGGCCTTCTGGTAGGTCTCGTGCACCACCATGCCTTGCGTGAACATGCCGGCGAACGGCTCGTCCAGCGCGATGTGCCCGGTTGCCTTCATCGCGCGGGTGAAGAAGCGGCTGTAGAGCAGATGCAGGATCGCGTGCTCGACGCCGCCGATATATTGGTCGACCGGCAGCATCCGGTTGGCGACCGCAGGCGTCGTCGGCGACGCCTCGTTCCAGGGATCGGTGAAGCGCGCGAAATACCAGGACGAATCCACGAAGGTGTCCATGGTGTCGGTCTCACGCTGGGCCTTGCCGCCGCATTTGGGGCAGGTGACGTGCTTCCAGGTCGGATGATGATCGAGTGCGTTGCCCGGTCTGTCGAAGGTCGCATCGTCGGGCAGCTTGACGGGCAAGTCGGCATCCGGCACCGGCACCACATCGCACGTCGGACAGTGAATGACGGGAATCGGGCAGCCCCAATAGCGCTGGCGCGAAATGCCCCAGTCGCGCAGGCGGAAATTGACCTGCCGCTCGCCCACCGGCGCATTGCCACGCAGCTCAGTCTCGAGCCGCTTCGCCACCTCTTCCTTCGCCTGCTCGATGGTCATGCCGTCGAGGAAGCGCGAATTGATCATGCGGCCGTCGCCGTCATAGGCGGTGTCGGTGATGACGAAGCTGTTCGGGTCCTGGCCTTCCGGGCACACGACGGGCGTGTTGCCGAGAGCGTATTTGTTGACGAAATCGAGGTCGCGCTGATCGTGCGCCGGGCAGCCGAAGATGGCGCCGGTGCCGTATTCCATCAGCACGAAATTGGCGACATAGACCGGCAGCTTCCAGCTGGGATCGAACGGGTGCACCGCGCGGATGCCGGTGTCGAAACCCTGCTTCTCCGCGGTGTCGATGATCTCCTGCGCGGTGCCGATCTTCTTGATCTCGGCGATGAACGCCGCAAGCTCAGGGTTCTTCGCTGCAGCGGCCTGCGCCAGCGGATGATCCGCCGAGATCGCCATGAACTTGGCGCCGAACAGCGTGTCCGGGCGCGTCGTGAAAATCTTCAGCTCGCTCTCGCCTTCCGGCGTCGTCGCCGCATCCAGCGCGAAGCGAATCAGCAGGCCCTCCGAGCGGCCGATCCAGTTGCGCTGCATCAGCCGCACCTTGTCGGGCCAGCGGTCCAGCCCGTCGAGCGCCGACAGCAGCTCCTGCGAGTACTTCGTGATCTTGAAGACCCACTGGTTCATCTCGCGCTGCTCGACGACGGCGCCGGAACGCCAGCCGCGGCCGTCGATCACCTGCTCGTTGGCGAGCACGGTCATGTCGACGGGGTCCCAGTTCACCTTACGCTTCTCGCGCTCGGCAAGCCCTGCGCGCAGGAAGTCCAGAAACATCTTCTGCTGGTGCTTGTAATAGGAGGGATCGCAGGTCGCGATCTCCCTGGACCAGTCCAGCGACAGCCCGATCGAGCGGAGCTGCTTCTTCATCGCGGCGATGTTGTCGTAGGTCCAGGCCTTCGGGGCGACCTTGCGCTCAATCGCGGCGTTCTCGGCCGGCAGGCCGAAAGCGTCCCACCCCATCGGATGCAGCACGTTGAACCCCTTGGCGCGCATGAAGCGGGCCAGCACGTCGCCGAGCGTGTAATTCCGGACATGGCCGATATGGATGCGCCCGGACGGGTAGGGGAACATCTCGAGCACGTAATATTTCGGCCGCGCATCGTCGTTCTTGGAGACGAAGATCGCTTGCTCGTCCCAGAGGCGTTGCCAGCGCGGTTCGGCGTCGCGGGCGTTATAGCGTTCGGAGGTCATGGAATCGTTGGGTTTTCGTGGTTCGGCCGGCTCAAGACGGCGGACTAGGCCATAGAAGCCCTTAAGGGGTCAATGGGTTGCCGCGTTCTGGAACCTTGACGACCCCCTCCGCATAACTACGAGGGTCCGCGTTGGGGCGTGATTAAGGCGTCGATGCCAAGTTGCAGCCCGACAAGGTCGCGTTACCGCAGATGGATTCCCGCTTCGACGATCCCGATTACGACTATGCCGCGTCCATCGCCGGGCGGGCGATGCGGAGCATGGCCGAACAGCGGGTTGCACCGACCCCGGCCAACTTTGCCGTCTGGTTCCAGTATTTCGCGGGCAGCCATGACGATCTGCGCAATGCGGTCGATCTCCTGATCGACCACAATCGTCCCTTCGACGCCCAAACCAATCAGGATCTGTTCGAGACCTACGTCGCGCCCCAGGTGAGTGCCGTCGTGGTCGACACCTCAGAGCGGCTGCAGGCGTTGATGGGGACGGCGAAGGAGTTTCTGGCGACGGCGATCGCCGACAATCATTCGCAGATGCAGGTCATCAGCCAGGTGGCCGACCAGGGCAAGGCCGGCGTCGATCCAAAGCTGCTGGTTGCCCAGCTCATGAACGAGCTGGCGCGGGCGGCGACGCGGGCGACGCGGCTGGAGGCAGGCTTTGCGGAAAAGACCCGCGAACTCGACGTGATCCGCGATTCGCTGTCGCGATCCGAGCAGCGCGCCCGGACCGACACGCTGACCGGCCTTGCAAACCGGCGTGCCCTCGACGAATTCCTGCGCAAGGCGCAGACGACCGCGGAATGGGGCGAGCCGCTCAGCGTGCTGATGCTGGACATCGACCACTTCAAGTCCTTCAACGACAATTTCGGCCACGGCGTCGGCGACCAGGTGCTGCGCCTGATGGCCAAGGTGCTGCGCGAGAAGGTTCGCGCGCAGGATCTGCCGGCCCGCTATGGTGGCGAGGAGCTGATCGCGGTGCTGCCGGACGCCGATCTCGCCGCCTGCGCCGAGATCGCCGAACGGATCAGGCGCGCGATTGCCGAAGCCACGATCACGCGTCGTTCGACCGGAGAGACCCTGCCCGGCATCAGCGTGTCGATCGGCGTGGCGCAATACCGGACCGGCGAGGCGATCACGGATCTGATCGAACGCTGCGACCGCGCGCTCTATCTGGCCAAGGGCGGCGGCCGCAATCGCGTGGTGACGGAGATCGAGCTCGAGCGGGCCGGGGCTGCGGGGTAGCTTCGGATGAGACGATAGCCCGGCATGACGATGTGGAATCTGTCGTGTCCGGAAGTGCACAGTTCAGATGCCGCAAGCGGGCGAGGTGAAGCAATAGCTGACTAGGCACTCGCCCGCATCATCATCTCGGCCGCGCCGATCTCGATCGTCTGCACGCCGTGCTCGACGACGTTGTTGCGGCCGCGGTGCTTGGCGGCGTAGAGCGCGGCGTCGGCGGCTTCGATCAGATCGCCCGGGCGCAGGGTCTCGTTCGGCTTGGTCGCGGCGACGCCGATCGAGACCGTAACGATCATGTGGTTCGAGGTGATGTGCGGAAGACAGAGCCTCAGCACGGTCGAACGCACCTGCTCGCCGATCTCGACGGCGCGCGTCACGTCGGTGTTCGGCAGCAGCAGGCAGAACTCCTCGCCGCCGTAGCGGGCCGCGAAGCCCATCGTATCGGCGGCGATGCCGGAAAGCGATTCGCCGAGCCGCGTCAGGCAGGAATCGCCTTCGAGATGGCCATAGGTGTCGTTGAACAGCTTGAAATGGTCGACGTCTATCATCAGCAGCGCCAGCTCGCTGCCATATTGCTGCGCGCGCATCCATTCGAAATCCAGCCGGCTCTGGAAGCCGCGGCGGTTGGCGAGACCGGACAGCATGTCGATCGAAGCCATCACCGTCAGGCGGTCGTTGCTTGCGATCAGCTCGCGCTCGCGTTGGCTCAGCTGCGCGGCCATCGCGTTGAACGCGCGGGCCAGCGGCACGAACTCGGCGGGCAGGCGATTGCGCGCGGCACGCGCCGACAGGTCGCCCTCGCCGAGCCGCTTGGCCATGTCGGCGAGCATTTCGATCGGCTTAATCACGAGCTTTTCGGCTGCGATCAGCGCGCCGAGCAGGACGAACATGAGCACGAAGGCGAGCTGCAGATAGGCGGTGCGGATGTCGCGGCTGACCGCTGCGGACACCTTGTCTTCGTCGATGCTGGCGATCAGGCGGGCATTGGTGCCGGCGATGCGGATATAGCTGACCGCGCGGTGGGAGCCGTCGGCGGCGATGAAGGACAGCGAACCCTCATCCTGATCGGAGCGCAGCGCCTTGTCGGCGATCGCGGACATCAGGGGCATGTTGTCGAGTGGACGGCCGACCGCGCTGTGCTGATCGGCCGGGGCCGCCAGCACGATGCCTGCGCTGTCGACCAGCACCGCAGTGATGCCGGCGCGACCGCCCAGATTGTTCATGACCTTCGACATCCAGTCGAGATTGACGGTGGCGAGCACGACGGCATCAGCCACGCCGCTGAAGGCGGAGACCGGATAGACCGCCATCACCGTCGGCGAAGGCACCGGCCGCGACATGATGAAGTCGCTCAGCACGAAGCGGCCGGTTTCCTGGGCCTGCTGGAAGTACGGCCGGTCACTGAGATCGAGGCCGACATACATGTTGTTGGTGGCGCATTGGATGCGGCCGTCCTGGCCGGCGATCAGAAGCGTGCGGATCCAGGGCAGGCTCGACGGCAGGCTCGCGCGCAGCACGTCGCAGCTCTTGCTGATGCCGCCGGCGGAGGCGCGGATGAAGGCTTCCGATTTCAGAATGGTCTCGACCGACGAGATTACCTGGCGCTGCGCATCGGCGCTGTGCCTCGCCACCGTGGTGAATTCAGCCGCGGCCTGCGCAACTTGCCGCGCGCGCGTGTCTTCGAGAGAACGGATGCGCTCGATCATCAAGGGCGTCACGAGAATCACCGCGAGCAACGCAAGCCGCGCCCGGATACCGAGAACCTGCTTGAGTTTCGCGCGCTTGCGGTTGAGACTGACGCTTGCCATTTTCGCTACCCACCCCGCGGGCTAAGGTAAAGCGAAGGGTTCAAAAACTGTTTCTTGAACTCGGTAAAATTGGACCTAACCCGGGTTCGGGTCACAACCAAGAGACGTCATGACGGAAGCCAACGTCGCGCCGGTAACCGGCCATTCACCAAACGCGCTCGCCGCGGTCGAAGACGAAATTGCACGCGCCTGCAGGGACGCGCAGCGTGACCGCGCCTCGGTCACGCTGATCGCCGTGTCCAAGACCTTCGCGGCGGATGCAATTATCCCGGTAATCGCCGCCGGACAGCGCGTATTTGGCGAGAATCGGGTGCAGGAGGCCAAAGCCAAGTGGCCGGCGTTAACGTCTGCTTACCCCGATATCGCGCTGCATCTGATCGGGCCGCTGCAATCCAACAAGGCGAAAGAGGCGGTCGCGCTGTTCGACGCCATCCATTCGGTCGACCGTCCGAGCATTTGCCAGGCGTTAGCCAAGGAAATCGAATCCCAGAACAGGCACCCGCAGCTGTTCGTTCAGATCAACACCGGCGAGGAGCCGCAGAAGGCCGGGATTGCCCCCGGCGAGGCCGATGCCTTCATTGCAAGCTGCCGCGACACCTACGGGCTGACGATCTCCGGATTGATGTGCATCCCGCCGGTCGACGAGCCGCCCGCCGCGCACTTTGCGCTCACCGCCAAGATCGCCGCGCGCAATGGCTTGACGAATCTCTCGATGGGCATGAGCGCCGATTTCGCGACCGCGATCATGCTCGGCGCCACCCACGTGCGCGTCGGCAGCGCGATCTTCGGGCATCGGTAGTTGCCGTTGGCGCTCCTCGCGATGACGGCGGTGCCCCTCACCCGATGATGATCTTCGTGCGCGGGCCCAAGCGCCGCAGCAATTGCAGCATCGCGGATTTCGTCATGGAGACGCAGCCGGCGGTCGGGCCGAAATTGTCACGGGCGAGGTGCAGGAACACAGCGCTGCCGCGGCCGGCGATGCGGGGCCGCGTGTTGTGGTCGATCTCGATGATGAAGTCGTAGAGATGGTCGGCGCGCTGGAGCCGGTCGCCGCCCTGCCCCTCTCCGAGCCGGATGCGCTGATTGTAGCGGCGGTCCCGCGGATCTTCGCACCAGGCGTCCACGCCGGTGATCACCCGAGCCGGCAGGAACGTCCGGGGACGGCTGTGCCGGTCGCCCCGCCACCACAATTGCCTGGGCCGGAAGCTGCCTCTGGGGGTGCCGCCATCGCCCTCGCGCTTGTTGGCGAGAATGCCGCCTCGCCCCAGCGCAACCGGAATGGTCAGCGCTCCCGCCGTCAGCCAGCCCCGGCGCGGATTGCCGGCAGCAGGCTTAACGCGGATCGCCGAGAGCGGACCGGCGCCTCGATTCCTGGCGTAACCGACTGAAGCTGCTTTATTTTTCATGTGAATATGCAATGTCGAATTCATTACAGGACATTCATCCAAACGTCCTGCTATCTTGGGTTAGAGTGCTTCCGGCTTGTGAATCGGTAACAGCCCACTACTTCAACACGAACAACAATAATAATGACGAACGACCTTAAACTTCCCCTCGCGGCTGGGTGCGGCATGGATGTGCCGCCGAGCCGGACCCTAAAAGGATGACCCCCCATGGCCAATGCCCGCAAGATCCTGATCGTGGATGACGATACCGATCTGCGCGATACGTTGGTGGAGCAATTATCGCTACACGAAGAATTCGAAGCCTCTGCGGTCGATACCGGCGCCAAGGGCGCCAGCGCCGCGAAGGCCAATTCCCCCGATCTGGTTCTGATGGATGTCGGTCTGCCCGACACAGACGGCCGCGAGGTTGTCCGCTCGCTGCGGAAGGGCGGCTTCAAGGCCCCGATCATCATGCTGACCGGGCACGACACCGATTCCGACACGATCCTGGGCCTGGAATCCGGCGCCAACGACTATGTGGCAAAGCCCTTCCGCTTCGCGGTGCTGCTGGCCCGCATCCGCGCCCAGCTCCGTCAGCACGAAGCCAGCGAGGACGCGGTGTTCTCGGTCGGACCCTATTCCTTCCGTCCCGGCTCGAAGATGCTGACTGCGGCCAATGCCCGCAAGGTCCGCCTCACCGAGAAGGAAACCGCGATTCTCCGCTTCCTCTACCGGGCCGGCCAGATGCCGGTGTCGCGCGAGACCCTGCTCCAGGAGGTCTGGGGCTATAATTCCGGCGTCACCACCCACACGCTGGAAACCCACATCTACCGCCTCCGCCAGAAGATCGAGAAGGACGCCGCCAACCCGGAGATCCTGGTCACGGAAGCCGGTGGCTACAAGCTGGTGCCGTGATACGCTTCGATGGCGTGCGAATCGTTTTAGATCGCACGCCTTCGAGCCTCGGACCTGAATGTCAATCGACGATGATGTAGCGCTTCTCGAGCGTGTCCCGACACTGCGCCTGTTGGGAGACGCCTCGTTGCGCATGCTGGCGATCGGCTCGGAGCAGCGTGACTTCGTCCGCGGCGACGTCCTGTTCAATCTCGGCGACGATGCCGATGCCGGCTTCGTGGTCCAGCGCGGCGCCTTCCGGGTCGAGGACGGCGCCGGTGCCGAAATGATCGCCGGCCCCGGCGCGCTGATCGGCGAGCTCGCGCTGGTGGTGCCGATGAAGCGGCCGTCGAGCGCGATCGCGCTGGAGCATTCCTCCGTCATCCGCGTCGCCCGCAGCCTGTTCCAGCGCGTGCTCGAAAGCGATCCCGCCGCGGCGGTGCGCCTGCGCGACGAGTTCGCGGTGCGCTCCAGCCAGATCGCCAGTGATATCCTGATGGCGGGTGCGAAGCTGACGAGCTGAACCCTCGTCATTCCGGGGCGCGACGAAGTCGCGAACCCGGAATTCACTTCTCCACTGTCGCTGACGCACGATGGATTCTCAGGTGCGCAATTGCGCACCATAGCTCGCGCCAAGTGCCGCGCCCCGGAATGACCGCAGAGCTACACCTCCAGTGTCACCGTGACGGGCACGTGGTCCGACGGGCGCTCCCAGCTGCGCGCATCGCGGAGAATCTTGAAATCGCTGACTGCATCCTTCAGCGCGCGCGAGACCCAGATGTGGTCGAGCCTGCGGCCGCGATCGCCGACGGTCCAGTCGGCGGAGCGGTAGCTCCACCACGTATAGACCTTCTCCGACATCGGAATGCGATCGCGCGCGACGTCGACCCATTCGCCGGCTTCGAGCGCCGCCTTCAGCTTCTCGGTTTCGATCGGCGTGTGCGAGACCACTTTCAGCAGCTGCTTGTGCGACCACACGTCGTTCTCGTGCGGGGCGACGTTGAGATCGCCGACCAGGATGTGGCGGTCCTCACCGCGCGGATGCAGCGGCTCGCAGGCCGTCATCTCGTCGAGGAAGCGGAGCTTGTGATCGAATTTCTCGTTCAGCGCGGGATCGGGAATGTCGCCGCCCGCGGGTACGTAGAAATTATGCAGCACCAGCGGTTTTGCGATGCCCGCCTTTTCCCCGAACGACACCGAGATGTGGCGCGAATCCACCTTGTCGCAGAAGGTGCGGACGTCCTTCGATTCGAACGGGATCTTCGAGACGATGGCGACGCCGTGATAGCCCTTCTGCCCGTTCAGTGCGACGTGCTCGTAGCCGAGCCGCTTGAAGCGCTTCAGCGGAAAGGCATCGTCGATGCACTTGGTCTCCTGCAGGCACAGCACCTCCGGCCGCGCGCTCTTGAGAAACTTCGCGACCAGGTCGATGCGCAGGCGCACCGAATTGATGTTCCAGGTTGTTAGGGAAAGACGCATGGAAGTCGTCTAACAAACTCCATTCGTCATGGCCGGGCTTGACCCGGCCATCCACGCCTTTTTGTCAGACCCGAAACGGGGATGCCCGGGCCTTCGCCTCGCCGAAGCGGCTTCGGCCGCGCAGGCGGGACAAGCCCGGGCATGACGGTCATCCGAGCGGACGTCAAGCGTTCAACCCCGCGAGGGCGTGTTGTAATTGGTGAAATCGATCTTGAACATGTTGGGGTCGAGCTTCTTGCTCGAGTCCAGATTGTACACCGCGATCGTCGTGTCGTAGCCCTGCGGATCGGTGACGGTCCACTGCTTGAGCTGGCCGTCCTTGGCGCCGAACATCAGCAGCAGGCGGCTGGTGCCGACCAGGGCCTGCTTCTCCTCGATGGTGACGCTGACGAAGACGTCGTCGGCCGAGACACCAACGACATTGGTGTCCTTCATCAGATCGATGCGGTCGGACAACAGAAAGCGCAGCGGCGTCTGCGACAGCGGATAGACGTCCTGGGTCGCGAGCTTGCGGTCGCGCACCACGAGCGAGGATCCGTCGGCGACGATGTCGATCGGGCTCGGCGCGTCATATTCGAAGCGAACCTTGCCGGGTTTCTGGATGTAGAAATCGCCCTGCGTCTTGCTACCGTCGGGACCGACCTGGACGAAATTCCCGACCAACGTCTGCAGCGACGACAGGTACGCGCTGACCTTGGCCGCCTGCGCCTTCTGGTTGGCGTCGAAGGTCTGGAAGATGCTGCTCGGCACGTTGCGCCGCGGATCCGGGATCACCGGATTGGGCGGCGTCTGCGTCGCGCCGGTGACGGCCGGCCCGCCGCCGGACGCGCCGCCGTCACGCCCCTTCGGCGCGGGCTTCGGCACCGGCACGGTCTGCGCGAACGAGGCAGCGGTCACCATCGCGGCGGTGACGAGAAGCACGCCGGCCATGCGCGCGCTTCGCGCGGCGATCGTGGCAGCGAATCGAATGTCCGGATGTCTGATCAACGCGTCGTCCTGTGTGGCTGGGCGCCCTTTTACCGTGATTTCGGGCAAAAGCAGATATCGAATTTGCGTGAAATGTTGCTCAGAGGCTCCTCGCCTCACATATGGCTGTCTTCTTCCTCGACCAGAATCTCGCGCTTGCCAGCATGGTTGGCGGGACCGACGATGCCCTCCAGTTCCATGCGCTCCATCAGCGATGCGGCGCGGTTGTAGCCGATTTGCAGACGGCGCTGGATGTAGCTGGTCGACGCCTTGCGATCGCGTTTGACGATCGCGACCGCCTGCTGGAACAGATCGCCGCCGCCATCGCCGCCCATGCCGGTCGCGTCGAACACCGCGCCGTCCTCGTCCTCGGCCGGCTCTTCGGCGGTGACGGCTTCGAGATATTCCGGCTGTCCCTGCGTCTTGAGGTGACGCACCACCTTCTCGACTTCCTCGTCGGAGGCGAACGGTCCGTGCACGCGGCTGATGCGGCCGCCGCCCGCCATGTAGAGCATGTCGCCCTGACCGAGCAGCTGCTCGGCGCCCATCTCGCCCAGAATGGTGCGGCTGTCGATCTTGGACGTGACCTGGAAGGCGATGCGGGTCGGGAAGTTCGCCTTGATGGTGCCGGTGATGACGTCGACCGACGGACGCTGCGTCGCCAGGATCACGTGCAGGCCTGCGGCACGCGCCATCTGCGCGAGGCGCTGCACCGCGCCTTCGATGTCCTTGCCGGCGACCATCATCAGGTCGGCCATTTCGTCGACGATGATGACGATGTAGGGCAGCGGGTCGAGCGAGAGCTTCTCTTCCTCGTAGATCGCCTTGCCGGTCTCCTTGTCGAAACCGGTATGCACCGTGCGCGTCGGCTCCTCGCCCTTGGCTTTCAGTTCGAGCAGGCGCGTGTTGTAGCCGTCGATGTTGCGCACGCCGAGCTTGGCCATGTTCTTGTAGCGCTCCTCCATCTCGCGCACGGCCCATTTCAGCGCGACCACCGCCTTCTTCGGGTCGGTCACGACGGGCGTGAGCAGATGGGGAATGCCGTCATAGACGGAGAGCTCGAGCATCTTCGGATCGACCATGATCAGGCGGCACTGGTCCGGCCGCAGCCGGTAGACCAGGCTGAGGATCATGGTGTTGATCGCGACCGACTTGCCCGAGCCGGTGGTACCGGCAATCAGCATGTGCGGCGTGCGCGCGAGGTCGATGATGACGGGGTCGCCGCCGATGGTCTTGCCGAGGCAGAGCGGCAGCTTTGCCACCGTGTCGGTCGCCTCCTTCGCCACCAGCAATTCGCGCAAATAGACTTTCTCGCGATGAGCGTTCGGCAGCTCGATGCCGATCGCGTTGCGCCCGGGCACGACGGCGACGCGCGCCGACAGCGCGCTCATCGAGCGGGCGATATCGTCGGCGAGCCCGATCACGCGCGAGGACTTGATGCCGGGCGCCGGCTCCAGCTCGTACAGCGTGACCACCGGACCCGGATTGGCCTTCACGATCTCGCCGCGGACGCCGAAATCCTGCAGCACGCCTTCGAGCGAACGGGAATTGTTCTCCAGCTCGGCCTTGCTGAGCGGCTGGCGATCGCCGGCCTTCGGTGCGGCCAGCATGGAGACGGAGGGAAGATCGAACTTGTCGGAGGATTTCTTGGAAGCGGGCTTCGGCGCGGCCTTCTTCTTCGGGGCGCGCGCGGCGGGCTCCTCCTCTTCCTCCTCCTCGTCATCCAATTCGTCGTCGTGCTCGTCCTCGTAATCCTCGGCTTGAGACTGCGGCGAGATCGGCGGCGCTGAGCGGCCGCCGCCGAGATTCGGCTCCTGCCGGCTGAACTGGGCGGCCTTGGTCTTCGGCCCGCTCGAGACCAGCGAGCGGTAGGCAGCACCACACAGCCAGATCAGCCGCGCCTTGGTGCTCATCAGGGCATGGAACAGCCAGCCCAGCGAGACCGAGCCCCGATCGCTCTCCTCGTCCTCGTCGAGCGGCTTGTCGTCATCGGCGGCCTCAGCGAGCTCGTCGTCCTGCTCGCGCGCGCCGAGGCCGCAGGCGATCAGGAAGGTCGCTGTCATCGCGGCGAACAGGATCGTGCCCAGCACGATGCGATAGATCGTGCCGGCCGGCCCGAAGATCACCGCGGGGGCGCGCACCAGCGCATCGCCGACCACGCCGCCGAGGCCGGTCGGCAGCGGCCAGGCCCCGCCATGCTGAAAGCAACTGACGAAGCCTGCCGCGATCACCGTGCAGAGAATCCAGGAGCCGAGCCGCAGCGCCTCGCGATCGAACGGCCGATGCGTCATCATGCGCCAGCCCCAGACCGCAACGGTCAGCACCAGCATGATCGCCCCGAGCCCCAGGATCTGCATGGCGAGATCGGCGCCGATCGCGCCGGCATAGCCGAGGATGTTGCGGATCGGCCGCGAGGTCGCGTGGCTGAGACTGGGATCCTGCACCGACCACGTCATCAGCGCCGTGGAGGCGATGCCCGCCAGCGCGATCAGGCCGAGACCGGCGAGCTCGCGCATGCGCCGCGCCAGCCCCTCGCGGATCGAGGGCGGCAGATGGCCGACCAGAGGAATGACGCGTTCGATTGCCGACATGCTCATGGGCCCGCCTAACCCAGAGTCTCGACCAGCCGGTGCAGCGCCTGCGCCGTGGTCTCGCCGTCCTGCACCAGCGCCAGGCGGATATAGCCTGCGCCGGGATTGAATCCGTCAGGCTGCTGTCGCGCCAGGAAACTGCCGGGTACCACGCGCACGCCGGCTTCCCTGAACAGCTTGAGCGTCACCGACACGTCGTCGCCGATCTCGGAGGTGTCGAGCCAGACGCAGAAGCCGGCATCGGGGCGGCGATAGCCGTAACGGTTGCCGATGATCTGGTCGGCGAGATCGAACTTGATCCGGTACAGCCGGCGATTCTCCTCGACATGCGCCTCGTCGCCATAGGCGACCGTCGCCACATGCTGCAGCGGTACCGGCACCTGGGGCGCTGCGATGTTGCGCAGCTCGAGGAACATGCCGATGAACTTCTTGTCTCCGGCGGCAAAGCCGACGCGCAGGCCCGGCAGGTTGGAGCGCTTCGACAGCGACTGGAACGCGACCACGCGCGTGAAGTCGGGGCCGGCGCATTCCAGCGCGCTGCCGGGAGCCTCGCGGGTGTAGATCTCGGAATAGCACTCGTCGCTGAGGATCACGAAGCCATAGCGGTCGGCGAGCTGCTTCAAGCGCTTGAAATAATCGGGCTTCGCGACCGATCCCTGCGGATTGGCAGGCGAAGCCAGGTAGAACGCCACCGTGCGCGCCAGCGTCGCCTCATTGATGGCGTCGAGGTCGGGCAGGAAGCCGTTCTCGACCGTGGTCGGCAGATGCACCGGCTCGCAAGCGGCCGCAAGCGCGCCGGCGCCGTAGACCGGATAGAACGGGTTCGGCATCAGGATTGCGGGCTTGCCCGGACGCGGGCCGACATAACGCGCAGCCGCGATCGCGGCGAGGAACAGCCCCTCGCGGCTGCCATTGAGGACGAGAATCTCGCTCTCGGGATCGAGCGGCCGCGGCAGCTTGAACCGCGTCGACAGCCAGGCCCCGGCGGCGTTCCGGAACGGGTCGGTACCCTTGTTCGCGGGATAACGGCCGAAATCGGCGATGTGCTTGGCCAGCACCGGGCCGACGAAGTCGGGCACGGGGTGCTGAGGTTCGCCGACCGCAAGCGAAATCAAGGGCTTGCCCGGCTGATGCGGGGCCAAAAGCTCGTTCAGCCGGACGAAGGGCGAGCGTTCGGAATCGGAGCCATTACCGCCCTGCGGCGCACGGGATGAAGCGGTCAGAGCCATTCGTTGGGCGCCAGTACTCTTGGAACGGCCGGTCACTACCAAAGGCGCCGGCGGGAAGCGGTTCAGTCCACCATAGATAGGGCGAGGTTAAGACGCGATTAACCATCGGCCGCCGCCCGCGTCCAGAGCGGGAATAATGGGGATAGCGGCGGTGCATGCACGGTCTGCGCTCCCCCTGTCGGCGCGTACAGCCGGAGCCATCAAAAGAAAGGGGCTCCAGCTTGCGCTGGAGCCCCTCAACGGTCAGGGCATTGCCGGGTATGTGCCCGAACCGTAGTTGTGGACGCGGCCCCCTAGGAGACCGCGCCCGGGAGGAGAGGGTTACATGTTGTAGGCGCGCTCGGTGTGCTCGGTGATGTCGAGGCCTTCACGCTCGCTCTCGACATTGGCGCGCAGGCCAACGATCACATCGACGACCTTGAAGATGATCGCCGAACCGACGCCCGACCACACCAGCGTGGTGAGGACGGCCTTGATCTGGGCGAGCATCTGCGTGGCGAAGTCGTAATCGGCGACCTTCGGCGGAATCGCCGTGTAGTCGATGATGCCGGCGCCGCCCAGCGCGGGGTTGACGAGAATGCCGGTGCCGATGGCGCCGACGATGCCGCCGATGCAGTGTACGCCGAACACGTCGAGCGAGTCGTCGTAGCCGAGCGCGTTCTTCACGACGGTGCAGAAGAACAGGCAGACCACGCCGACCACGAGGCCGAGGACGATCGCGCCCATGACGCCGGCGAAGCCGGCCGCAGGCGTGACCGCCACGAGACCCGCGATCGCGCCGGAGATGACGCCGAGCACGGAGGGATGGCCCTTGATGATCCACTCCGCGAACATCCACGACAGCGCAGCGGCCGCGGTGGCGACGAAGGAGTTGGTCATGGCGAGTGCAGCGCCGCCGCTCGCCTCGAGGTTGGAGCCGGCGTTGAAGCCGAACCAGCCGACCCAGAGCAGCGAGGCGCCGATCATCGACATCGTCAGCGAGTGCGGAGCCATCAGCTCCTTGCCGTAGCCGACGCGCTTGCCGATCAGGAGAGCGCCGACGAGGCCTGCGATGCCGGCGTTGATGTGCACCACGGTGCCGCCTGCGAAGTCGATCGCGCCCATCTTGAAGATCCAGCCGGCGTCGGCGTTGATCTCGTCGAGCTTGGCTTGCGCCGCGGTCTTCGCCGCCGCGTCACCCGCTGCAGCGAGCGCCTTGGCCGCGTCCTGGATCAGATCCGGGCCGGGCCAGTACCAGACCATGTGCGCGATCGGGAAGTAGATCAGCGTGACCCAGAGCGGAATGAAGAGCGCGATGGCCGAGAACTTCATGCGCTCGGCGAAGGCGCCGACGATGAGGGCCGGCGTGATCGCCGCGAAGGTCATCTGGAAGCACATGTAGATGAGCTCCGTGATGTTGGCGTCGACCGAGAAGGTCGCTGCCTTCGTCTCGGTGGTGACGCCCATCATGAAGGCCTTGGAGAAGCCGCCGATGAAGTCGGAGCCGCCGGTGAAGGCGAGGCTGTAGCCGTACACGGCCCAGATCACGGTGACGACGCAGACGCTGTAGAACACCTGCATCAGGACCGAGAGCATGTTCTTGGAACGGACCAGGCCGCCGTAGAACAGCGCGAGGCCGGGGATCGTCATCAACAGCACCAGCACTGTCGATGTCAGCATCCAGGCGTTGTCTCCCTTGTTGACCGTTGGCTCGGCGTAGGCTGCGGTCGCAGCGAACAGGCCGACTGCGAGAGCCGCCAGTCCCGCGCCATAGGGACGCTTGAACGTCATATTGTTTACTCCTGCTTGGATAAGGTTGAGCGCGAAATCAGAGGGCCGCGGCATCGGCCTCGCCGGTACGGATGCGCACCGCGTGGTCGAGGTTGATGACGAAGATCTTGCCGTCGCCGATCTGTCCGGTTTTCGCCGCGGACGTGATGGCGTCGATGGTCTTGTCGACCTGGTCGGAGGCGACAGCGACCTCGATCTTGATCTTGGGCAGGAAGCTCACGGCATATTCGGCGCCGCGATAGATTTCCGTATGGCCCTTCTGGCGGCCATACCCCTTGACTTCCGTCACCGTGAGACCGTGAACGCCGATGGCGGTCAGGGCGTCACGGACTTCTTCAAGCTTGAATGGCTTGATGATCGCCATAACAATTTTCATGGGTCCTATCCCCGCTTGGGCCCGGTCCGGACGTGGCCCGGGCGTTCTCGACTGGTTCGCCACGAGGGAGAAGTTTCACTACGCGGGCACAGCCGGACCCCTAGAATCAAATGCCGTGCCAGATCAGGCGGATTGCCTAACAGACTATGAAGACGGGGGTTTTCGCCTTTGGAGGGTGTTGCAATGCAGTGCGCTATTACGTCGCGCTTAAAACGTGGTCACGGCTGCTCAAAACGAGGGCAGGACAGCCTCCCGACACAATGTTGCTCACGTGTCGGGCAGCATGAAGGTATTTCAGTAGCGACCGTGCCCATCGGAGGGCTGCGTCCTGCTGCAAACCATTCACCTCTCAAGTTCCTGCTCACGCGATGCGCGCCGCAAGGCGGGCATCCTGATCAAGACCAAGCTGGTATTAAGGCCACGGTTGGGCCGGTCAGGCGGGGTCGCGCGCAGCAAAAACCCGGTCGATCAATCCCCATTCGACCCCTTGCTGCGCGGTCATGAAGTGATCGCGATCCAGCGTCCGCTCCACCTCCGCCTCGGAGCGCCCGCAATGCCGCGCATAGAGCCGGATGAGGCGCCGCTTGGTTTCCTGCATCTCGTTGGCGTGGATCAGGATGTCGGATGCCTGGCCCTGAAAGCCGCCGAGTGGCTGATGGACGTGAAGGCTGGCGTTGGGCAAGGCGGCGCGGTGCCCGGGCTCGCCGGCCATCAGCAGGAACGAGCCCATCGAACGCGCGGTGCCCATGCATAGCGTATGAACCGGCGCCTTGATGAACTGCATGGTGTCGTACATTGCGAGACCAGAGGTAACCACGCCACCGTAGGAATTGATGTAGAGGTTGATCGGCCTGTTCGGATTCTCGGCCTCGAGGAACAGCAATTGCGCGCAGACCAATCCTGATATCGCGTCATTGACCTCGCCGTTGAGGAAGATGATCCGCTCGCGCAAAAGCCGCGAGTAGATGTCGAAGGATCGCTCGCCGCGGGCGGATTGTTCGACGACCATAGGGACGAGCTGAAGCATGTCGCGCATCGGCGACCTCCATATCTTCAAGGTGATGAAGTCTGTTTGGGCTTAAGCCGCCGCGCGCATCACGCAGCGATTGCTGTTGGCGGCTTGCGGCAGCTTTGCGCTGACGTCGCAGGCTTGCTGGATGATGCGAAAGCGGGTGCCGCCGTCCGCGTTCGGCTCGATCCGGAAGATCACGTGGCTTTCGCGAAACGGCGGTTCGGAATCGCGAAGCCGGTAGCGCACCTCTTCGCCCGTGATGGCCGATTCCGGCTCGGCACCGGCAAGGTCGTAATCCGGCAACCAGCGTTCGCGCAGCGCCGGAATGGTGACTGCGCGCCAGACCTTTGCCGGCGGCGCGTCGAATTCATATTCGAGCACCAGTTCTGCGTTCGAGGGATCAGGTTTCGCTGCGTCGCTCATTGATCCAGGTCCTTATTGGTCCATGTCCTTCAAGAGATCGGCGAGTGCCTCCATGCGCTTCGGCCAATAGGCGCGGTAGCGCGCGAGCCATGCCCCGATGGCGACAATTCCGTCCGGGTCGACTTCGTAATTGACAAAGCGCCCCTGCCGCTGCTCGCGCACAAGGCCGGCCGCGCGCAGCACCGAAAGATGCTGGGACATCGCCGGCTGGCTGATCTCCAACCCATCGCGCAACGCGCTGGCATTCAGGCTTCCGCCAGCGAGCTTCTCGAAGACCTTGCGGCGTGTGGGGTCAGCGAGCGCCTTGAAGATGTCAGCTTCGATCATGACGACACATAAGCATTTACTTATGTGTTGTGCAAGCCCGGAATCAAAGCTCGGACGCCCGATCGCCTACTGAAGCGCTTCACCGTGCTGCGAGATATCGAGTCCTTCGAGCTCGTGCTCGCGGGATACGCGCAAGGGCACGAACAGGCCGACCAGCTTGAGCAGGATGAAGCTGACGCCCGCAGACCAGACGAAGGTGACGGCGACCCCGTAGAACTGGATCAGGAGCTGCTGCGGATGGCCCTCCAGCAGGCCGGCGGTGCCGCCGATGGCGCTGGTCGCGAACACGCCGCCGAGCAGGGTGCCGGTCAGGCCGCCGATGCCGTGGACGCCGAAGACATCGAGCGAATCGTCGTAGTCGAAGCGGTGCTTCAGCCAGGTACAGGCCCAATAGCAGACCGCACCGGCGATGATGCCGATGACGATGCCGTGCCAGGGCGCGACGAAGCCCGAGGCCGGGGTGATGGTGCCGAGACCTGCGACCGCGCCGGAGATCATGCCGAGCACCGAGGGTTTGCGCCGCGTCGACCATTCGATCGCGCCCCAGGTCAGCGCGCCGGCGCAGGCGGCAAGATGGGTCGCGATGATCGCCATCACCGCGCGTGAATTCGCTCCGAGCGCCGAGCCGCCGTTGAAGCCGAACCAGCCGACCCACAACAGGCCGGTGCCCATCACCGCGAGCGACAGATCGAACGGCGAAAGATTCTCGGTGCCGTAGCCGTGACGGCGTCCCATCACCTTGGCTGCAACGAGGCCGCCAGTGCCGGCCGACAGATGCACGACGAGACCGCCGGCGAAGTCGAGCACGCCCATGCGGGCGAGGAAGCCGCCGCCCCACACCCAATGCGCCAGCGGAATGTAGACGAAGATGAACCAGGCGACCGAGAACAACAGATAGGCCGAGAAGCGCATGCGGTCGGCGACCGAGCCCGCGACCAGCGCCACCGTGATGATGGCAAACGTCATCTGGTACAGCATGAACAGCGATTCCGGGATCGTCTTCGCCGCGGGGTTGACGCTATCCATGGTCATGCCGGCGAGGAACCAGCGATCGAGCGTGCCGATCCACGGGCCGTCGCCGACGAAGCACAGCGAATAGCCGAACGCAACCCAGAGAATGGAGATCAGCATCACCGCGGCCAGGCTCTGCGCCATGGTGGCGAGCACGTTCTTCTTGCGCACCATGCCGGAATAGAACAGCGCGAGCCCCGGGATCGTCATCATCAGCACCAGCGCCGTCGCGACGATCATCCAGGCCGTGTCGGCGCTGTTGATCTCGTTAGCCGCCGCGTGCGCCGGCGCAGCCATGGCGGACACAAATCCGATTGGCGCAGCCATGACAGCTGCGCGGCGCGACAATCCCGCCATATCGTTCCCCCCCGGCATCAATTTGCGTCGCACATCGTGGCGTCGTTGCCCGGTGCGATCGAAGCAGTCGTGTCAAAGCGTTTTCGAGCGAAGTGGATACCGGTTCGCGTGACGAAAACGCGTCGAAACAAAAGTCAGAGCGCGTCGCTGTCGGTCTCGCCGGTGCGGATGCGCAGCGCGTGGTCGATCGGCGTGACGAAGATCTTGCCGTCGCCGATCTGGCCGGTGCGCGCCGTCGCGGTGATCACGGCGACCGCCTTGTCGGCGACGTCGGATGCGACCGCGATCTCGATGCGCAGCTTCGGCAGGAAGTTCACGACATATTCGGCGCCGCGATAGATCTCGGTGTGGCCCTTCTGCCGGCCATAACCCTTCACCTCGGTCACGGTCATGCCGTGCACGCCGATCGCCGTCAGGGCCTGGCGGACCTCATCGAGCTTGAACGGTTTGATGATCGCGACAACGAGTTTCATGGTCAGGCCTATTCGCTGGGATGCGCCGCGCCGTATGTCCCCGGCGCTGCGTCAATCTGGCATCTTTCCGGGCAAATGGCACAAAAAAGTTGCAGATTGAAGCGGAAAAACGTTTGGCCAAGGGAGGTCATGTGAACGGCCGCCTCTGTACAGGGCAGCCGTTCATCATTCACAATGCATTTTTGGCATGGATGCGGTGAACCCAGGCGTGAACCGAAGCGTCCCGGCCGGCACATACGTAAGTTCGAGGGGGACGTTCCATGGCGAGTTGGTTCTACGCATCCGAGGGTAAGCAGCAGGGCCCCTTTCCGGAGGGGCAATTCCGCGACCTCGTTGCACAGGGCGTCGTGCGTCCCGACACCTTGGTCTGGACCGAGGGCATGGCCGGCTGGCAGAAGGCCGCCGAAATTCCCGGCCTGATCGGCGGCGGTGCGCCACCGATGGTCCCGGGGGGCGGCCCGCCGATGATGAGCGGAAGTGGCTATGGCGGCGCTGCGGGCTACGCCAGCGGCGGATCGCTCTCGGTCGATTTCGGCATCCTCGAATTCACATGGCGCACGATCGTCCTGCTGATCGGCATGATCTTCGTCATCCCGGCGCCCTGGGCCTTCGTCTGGTACACCAGATGGATCGTCTCCTGCGTGAATGTCCCCGGACGCCCGAACCTCAGCTTCACCGGCAATGCGATGACGTTGGTGCCGTGGTATTTCGGCTTCATCGTTCTCGCCATCGCGCTCGGCTTCGTCGGCAGCGAGATCCTGAGCAATCTGCTGTTCATCGTGCAGATCGTGCTCTACTGGCTCCTGATCAAATGGATGGTCGCGAACCTCGCCTCCAACGGGCAGCCGCTGGGCCTCAGCTTCACCGGTTCGGTCTGGGCCTATATCGGCTGGAATCTGCTGTTCGCGATCTCCATCATCACCATCATCGGCTGGGCCTGGGTGGCCGCGGCCCAGATGCGCTGGGTCTGCCGCAACATCGAGGGCACGCGGCGCGAGATCGTCTTCAAGGGCTCGGGTCTCGACATTCTCTGGCGCGGCATCGTGGCCGCCATCCTGTGCGCCTTGATCATTCCGATCCCGTGGGTGTACCGCTGGATCATGAACTGGTTCGCCTCGCAGACCGAGCTCGCGCCGCGCGGCTCGCGCGGGGCATGATCTGAACGGCCTCAGGCGCTGCTCGTCGCGCTCGAAGCGATCAGGCCTTCCGCTCGCGCACCGAGCCTTCCTGCGTGACGGAGGCGACCAGCGTGCCGTCCGGTTTGAAGATCGAGCCGCGGGTCAGACCCCGGCCCGATTGCGCGCTTGGCGAATCCTGCGCGTAGAGCAGCCATTCATCGGCGCGGAATGGGCGATGAAACCACATCGCGTGGTCGAGGCTCGCCGGCATCATGCGCTTGTCGAACAGCGTGCGGCCATAGCGCGCCATGATCGCGTCGAGCAGTGAGAAGTCCGAGGCGTAAGCGAGCGCGCACATGTGCAGCGCCGGATCGTCGGGTAGCTTGGCGGCGGTCTTGATCCAGACGTGGATGCGGCCGTCGTCGATCTTCTGGCCGAAGTAACGGCCGAGCTCGACCGGGCGCAGCTCGATCGGCCGATCGGATTCGTAATAGCGGCGGATGAAGTCCGGCATCTCCTTGAACATCGGCTGCTTCGCCACCTCCTCCGCCGTGAGCTTTTCCGGCGGCGGCACGTCCGGCATCTTGTCCTGATGGTCGAACGCGGTCTCCTCCTCGGCGTGGAACGACACCATGATCGAGAAGATCGCGTTGCCGTGCTGGATCGCGGTGACGCGGCGGGTCGAGTAGCTCTTGCCGTCGCGCAGGCGCTCGACCTGGTAGATGATCGGGATCTGCGGATCGCCCGGCAGGATGAAATAGCAATGCAGCGAATGCGGCAGCCGGCCCTCGACGGTGCGGCAGGCCGCGACCATCGCCTGCCCGATCACCTGGCCGCCGAACACCCGCTGCCAGCTCGTCTTCGGGCTGTTGCCGCGGAACAGGTTCACCTCGAGCTGCTCGAGGTCGAGGATCGCGATCAGATCGATCAGGCCTTTGGACATGATGGTGCTTTCAGTTGTCTCGTCATTCCGGGGCATCGCACCTCAGCGATGAACCCGGAATCTCGAGCTGATAACCTCGAAACTCCGGGTTCGCGTGTTGCGCGCCCCGGAATGACGGAACGAAGAGCTCACCGCCCTCGTTTCACCGCACTGTTTCGCCCAGCTCAAGTCTGCTAGCAAGACCGAGAATTGACCGGGAAGCTTTGGTATGTCGGTACAGGGTAGCATTGTCATCGGTGGCGGCGCGTTCGCGGGGCTTGCGCTGGCCTTGGCGCTGCGCCAGGGGCTCGGGCCCGAAATCCCGATCGTCGTCGCCGATCCCGCGCTCGGCACGCGGCCGAGCCGCGACCCCCGCGCCACCGCGATCGTCGCCGCCTGCCGCCGCCTGTTCGAGACGATCGGCGCCTGGGACGACGTGCGCGGCGAGGCCCAGCCGATCCTCGACATGGTCGTCACCGATTCCAAGCTGGAGGACGCCACCCGCCCGGTGTTCCTGAACTTTGCCGGCGACGTCGCGCCGGGCGAGCCCTTTGCGCATATGATCGAGAACCGCCGCCTGATCGATGCGCTGGTGCTGCGCGCCGAGGCCGAGGGCATCGATCTCCGCACCACCCCGGTCGCGTCCTACGATGCGCGCTCGGACGGCATCGACGTGACGCTCGGCGACGGCAGCGTGATCGCCGCTAGCCTCTTGGTCGCCGCCGATGGCGCGCGGTCGAAATTACGCGAGCGCGCGGGCATCGTCACCCATGGCTGGGAGTACGACCAGTCCGGCATCGTCGTCACCGTCGGCCATGAGCGCGATCATGAGGGCCGCGCCGAGGAACACTTTCTGCCGGCCGGCCCGTTCGCGATCCTGCCGCTCACCGGCAAACGCTCCTCGCTGGTGTGGACCGAGCGCCGCACGGAGGCCGCGCGCATCATCGCCCTCAGTGACGAGGAATTCCACGCCGAGCTCGAGCAGCGCTTCGGCCTGCATCTCGGCGAGGTCAAGGTGCTCGACAAGCCGCGGGCGTTTCCGCTGTCTTATTTCGTCGCGCGGTCCTTCATCGCCGAGCGCCTCGCGCTGGTCGGCGACGCCGCCCATGTCATCCACCCCATCGCGGGCCAGGGGCTCAACATGGGCGTGAAGGACGTCGCTGCGCTGGCGGAAGTGGTCGTCGATGCGGCGCGGCTCGGCCTGGATATCGGCGGGGCGGACGTGCTCGAACGCTACCAGCGCTGGCGCCGCTTCGACACCATGGCGATGGGCGTTGCCACCAACTCGCTGAACTTCCTGTTCTCCAACCAGTCGACGCTGCTGCGCACGGTGCGCGACATCGGCCTCGGCCTCGTCGATCGCGCCCCGCCGCTGAAGAACCTCTTCATCCGCCAGGCCGCAGGCCTCACCGGCGAGGTGCCGCGGCTGTTGAAGGGTGAGGCGTTGTAAGGGGGCAACCTCTCCTGTCGTCCCGGGGCGCGCGTAGCGCGAGCCCGGAATCCATAGCCACAGGATGTCGTTTGGCGAACACCCGGAGTTACCAGCTCGCGTCATAACCACTCCCTGTGGTTACGGGTCCCGGGCTCGCTTCGCGCCTCGGGACGACAACGAGAGTGTTGCATGGCCGTCGTGCAATACGGCCGTCCTCAATCGATCTTGCGCGCCTCTTCCGGCAGCATGATCGGGATGCCGTCGCGGATGGGATAGGCGAGCTTGGCGCTGCGCGAGATCAGCTCCTGCCGCTCGGAATCGAATTCCAGCGGACCCTTGGTCAGCGGGCAGACTAGGATCTCCAGCAATTTTGGATCGACGCTGGCTTCGGGACGTTCGGTGGGCGCGTTCATGGAAGTCTCCGGCACTCGCTTGCCTTTAGCATAGAAATCCGCGCCCGCCAGCACGGCCTGGAGCACGATCCGGAAACCGGTTCGCAACTTTCCAAGGATCATGCTTCAGGCGGAGACCATCGCCAGGAGCTCGTCGAGCATGGTCCGCAGCCGCGCCGCCGTGATTGACGGGCCTGACAGCGCGAAGCCGAGAAATGTCCAGTACAGGATCTGCGCGCGGGCCTGCGCCGTTGCCGGGGCGAGCCCACGCTTTTGCAGCAGCTCCTCGATATAGTCGAGCCTGCGGCGGTCGATTGCACGCACCGCCGCTTGCGCGCTCGCATCGAACGCCGCCCAATTGCGCACGGCGCGCTCGAGGTCGAGCCGCGCGCCGAACGATCTCCGCAGCAGCATCTCGAGCGGCTCGTCGCCGGCGGCTTCGACGTCGGCGATGATCCGCTCGGCCGCGATCTCGCGCCAGCGCTTCAGCACTGCGGCGTGAAACGCGGCCAGATCGGCGAAATGCCAATAGAAGCTGCCGCGCGACACGCCCATGATCTTGGCGAGCGGATCGGCCTTCAAAGCCGTGAAGCCGCTTTTGGCGAGGGCCTTGAGGCCCTGGCCAGTCCAGTCGTCGGCGGAGAGCTGCTGGTTCATGTCGTTTCCCGGAGGTGCACCATACACTAGTGTATTGACAGGCGCGTGGCCAGACGTTATCGGACCATACATAGATGTATGGAGGTGTCGATGCGTGACCTGCTGCTCCAGTGCGCCGGCGCCGTGACGATCGCCGTTGCCCTCGTTCACGGCTACCTCGGCGAGGCCAAGGTTTTCTCCCGCGCGCGCATCGAGCCGGAACGGCTTCGCACCTTGATCCGGCTGGTCTGGCAGGCCTCGACCGTGGCCTGGATCGGCGGTGGCGTGCTGCTGATTGCGGCGCCGTCGCTGCAATCGGAGCCGGCTCGCCACTGGATCGTCGCCACCATGGCCTGCGTGTTCGGCTGCTCCGCGCTCGCCAACGCGTGGGCGACACGCGGCCGGCATTTCGGCTGGATGGCGCTCAGTGCAGTCGTCGTGATGTCGGTTGCCGGGTACTAGCTTCGCTTCCACCTGCAATGCGGAAGGCCGCAGCGGCGGCGCAAATCCGGTTTCCGATGCGACCAACGCGGCGCGTTAGCCCGACAGATCAAATTTTACGGACGGCGTTGGCATGCCGCTAAGCATGCGATCAGGCGCGGCACAAAATGAACGCGAAGGGCGATTAGTCGGTCCGCATCGAGAATATCGACGATGAGGCGAGACTGGATGTTCCGCGTTTTCTCCTGCCTTACGGCCGAGCACGATTGGCGGCTCGTCGTCCTCGCTGTCCTGGTTTGCTTCGTTGCCAGCATCGTCGCGGTCAGCATCTTTCACCGCGCGATCGCGACAGCCGCGAGAACCCGATGGATCTGGATCGCCATTGCCGGCGCGGCCATCGGATACGGCATCTGGGCGACGCATTTCGTCGCGATGCTCGCCTACGAGCCCGGGGTCACCACGGGTTACGGCATCGTGTTGACGGCGTCCTCTCTCGCGGCGGCAATGCTGCTGACCTCGGTCGGCTTCGGCGTCGCGGTCGTCGCGTCCGGCCGCTGGCGCGCGGCGGCTGGCGGCATCATCATCGGCGGCGGCATTGCCAGCATGCACTATCTCGGAATGTGGGCGCTCGAAGTGCCGGGCCGAGTCTCCTGGTCCGTGGACCTCGTGCTCCTCTCCATCGTTCTGGGCATGTGTTTCGGCTACGCTGCGTTGGCGGCAGCGCTCACCCGTCAGGGTTATCGCGGCATGCTGGCAGCCGCCACCCTGCTGACGCTCGCCATCGTGTCGCATCACTTCACGGCCATGGGAGCCGTGCAGATCGCACCGGATCCGGCGCTCGCGACCGGTACGCTTGCGCTGTCTCCGGCCGTCCTCGCGCTCGCCATCGCCGGCGTTGCGTTGTCCGTGCTGGGGATGAGCCTGATCGGCGTGCTGGCCGATCGTCGTCTGGCGACCAGAACCGCCAGGTTCGAGGAGATCATCAGTCAGCTCTCCATCGCCCGGCAGCAGCTCGAAGGGTCGCAGAACGAGCTTAGGGAACAGAAGCTGAGGCTGGACACGGCCATCAACCACATGGTCGAGGGCCTGTGCATGTTCGACGCCGAGAAGCGGCTCGTCATCTGCAACGAGCGTTACGCCCGGTTGTACCGGCTGCCGCCGGAATTGCTGCGTGCGGGAACTCCGCACCGCGACATCATCCGACATCGCGTCACGAGCGGCATACTCGAAGGCGAGGCCAGCGATTTCGCCGCCGAACGGCAGATCGCCAAGCTCGATGCGCTGCCGATCCATGCCGTCTCGAGCCGCATCGACGCGTTCGCCGATGGCCGGCTGATCTGCGTGACGCGGCAGCCGATGGCCGGCGGCGGCTGGGTGGCCACGCACCTGGATGTCACCGAGCAACGCCGGTCCGAAGCGAAGATCACCTACATGGCGCAACACGACGCGCTGACCGAGCTGCCGAACCGCGTGCTGCTCAAGGCGCGCCTGGAGCCCGCTCTTGCCGATACGCGTGGAGGAAACCTCCATTTGGCGGTTCTCCTGCTCGACCTCGACCGCTTCAAGGAGATCAACGACACGCTCGGACATCCGGCGGGCGACCTGCTGCTGCGCTCGGTCGCTGCGCGCCTGCTGGGTTGCATCAGGGAGACGACGTTCGTCGCCCGGCTGGGCGGCGACGAGTTCGCAATCGTCGATTACGTGACCAATCCGGCTGTGGACGCGGCCTCTCTCGCCGAGGCGATCCATGGCGCGCTCAGCGAGCCGTTCGATCTCGGCGATCATCAGGTCATCGTCGGCACCAGCATCGGGATCGCCCTTGCGCCTCAGGACGGCGCCGATTCCGACACCATCCTCAGGAGCGCAGATCTTGCCCTCTACGCGGCGAAGAGCGGTGGACGTGGTGCATTCCGCTTCTTCGAGCCCGAGCTCGACCAGCTGCTGCGCGCGCGCCGCAACCTGGAACAGGACCTGCGGAAGGCGCTTGCGAGGGGCGAATTCGAACTCCACTACCAACCCTTCGTCAATTTGAAGAGCGGCGAGACCTGTGGCTTCGAGGCGTTGCTGCGTTGGCATCATCCCGAGCGGGGCCTGGTCTCGCCCGGCGAGTTCATTCCCGTCGCCGAGGAAACCGGCTTGATCCTGCCGCTCGGCGAATGGGTCTTGAGGACCGCCTGCGCCGAAGCGGCCAAGTGGCGGTCCGACCTGAAGATCGCGATCAACCTGTCTCCCGCGCAATTCAGGAGCAGGGAGCTGGTGTCGACGATCGTTGGGGCATTGGCCGCTTCGGGGATTGCTTCAGACCGGCTCGAGCTCGAGGTCACCGAAACCGTCATCATGCATGACAGCGGGACCGTGTTCGCAGCCCTGCGCCAGCTGCGCGAGCTCGGTGTGCGAATTGCCCTCGACGATTTCGGCACCGGCTATTCGTCGCTCAGCTTTCTGCAGAAGTTTCCATTCGACAAGATCAAGATCGATCGCAGCTTCGTCAGCGAGCTGTCCAGTCCGATGCAGGAGCCCCATCGGATCGCGCGGGCCGTGGTCCAGTTCGCCACGAGTCTCGGCAAGACGTCCACCGCCGAAGGTGTCGAAACCGCCGAACAGCTGGACATTCTGCGCCGGGAGGGCTGCGTCGAGGCGCAGGGCTTCTACCTCAGCCCGCCGATGCGGGCCTCGATGATCGCACGGCTTGCGGACCGAAAGGCCGAGGCCGACGAGTTTGCCGCATAGGGCGCGACGATCACTGCAGCGGCGGATCGCCGCTGGTGCGCTTCTTGGCGAGGTCCATTTCGGTGACGGCGATCAGGATCTCGGCGCGGGTCTTCAGGTCGGGCGCCTCCAGCATCGCCTGCTTCTCAGCGGGGCCATAGGGCGACATCATCGCGAGCGCGTTGACGAGCGCCTCATTGGGCGCGCTCTCGACGCCCTCCCAGTCGACCTTGAGATTGTTGGCCTTCAGGAAATCCGCCAGCACGGCCAGCAGCGCCTCGCGGTCGACCTCCTCCTCGCCCATGCGCGCGGTGAAGTCGTCGACGAAAGCGAAGAAGTCCACCTTGCACTGTCGATAGGGGGTGAGCACCTCGAGCTCTTCGACCACCTTGAAGCGCGAAACGCCGGTGAGCTCGAGGATGTAGCGGCCGTCGCCGGACTCGGCGAGCTGGGTGATGCGGCCGACGCAGCCGACGCTGAACAGCGCCGGCTTGTCGGAATCCTTCCGCGAGTGCGCGATGTCGGGCTGGATCATGCCGATCAGGCGATGGCCGTCGCGGAAGGAATCGTCGACCATCGCGAGGTAGCGCGGCTCGAAGATGTTGAGCGGCATCTGGCCGCGCGGCAGCAGCAGCGCGCCCGGCAGCGGGAAGACCGGGACGATCTCCGGCAGGTCGGCGGGCCCGCGATATTCGATGTTGATCGGCATCTGCCCGGTCCCCCCTGGCGTTGCCAGCACGCCGGTTACGAAAACAGGATCGTCGACAAACGCTTGCGTCCTTCGACGGTTGCATCATCCGTGCCGCCCCAGGCCTCGAAGAACTGCACGAGCTGCTTGCGGGCGCCGTCGTCGTTCCATTTGCGGTCGCGCTTGATGATCTCGAGCAGCTGCTGGGTCGCCGCCGCGCGGTTGCCCTGGGCGTTGAGCGCGGTGGCGAGGTCGAATCTAGCCTGATGATCGAGCGGGTTTGCGGCGACTTTCTGTTCCAGCTCTGCAACCGGTCCGAGCGATTTCGCCTGCTCGGCGAGATCGATCGCGGTCTGCACCGCCTTCACGGCCGGATCGTTGCGCTTGGATTCCGGCACCATGGCCAGCGTCTGCTTGGCCTGCTCCATCGCGCCGGAAACGGCGTAGCACTTCGCAAGGCCCGCGAGCGCCGCGATGTTGGTGGAATCATGCTGCAGCGCCTCGGCATAGATCTGCGCCGCCGCCGCGGCGTCGCCCTCGGCGAGCACCGCCTCGGCCTCCTGCACGATCTCGGCGACGTTGACCTCGCCCGGCGCGGTGACGCCCTTGGTCAGCCGCTCGATGAAGGCGTTGACCTGGCTCTCAGGCACCGCGCCCATGAAGCCGTCGGCCGGCTGGCCGTTGACGAAGGCGATCACGGCCGGGATCGATTGGATGCCCATCTGGCCCGGGATCGCCGGATGGTGGTCGATGTTCATCTTGACCAGCTTGACCTTGCCCTTGGCCGCCTTCACCGCCCTCTCCAGGACCGGGGTGAGCTGCTTGCAGGGGCCGCACCATTCCGCCCAGAAATCGATCAGCACGGGCTGGCGCTTCGATTCCTCGATGACGTCCTTCACGAAGGTCTGGGTGGTGGTGTCCTTGATCAGGTCGGCCGCAGCCGGGCCCGCCGCTCCGTTACCCTGGTCGATGATCGTCACGGGATTCCCTCGTCATGTCTGGAATGGCGGCTCTTTAGCATGCCGCCGCGTCATATGCTCGTTGTCGGCTCCTAAATTGGGCCGAATGGGCCGAATTTCAATCCAGGCCCGCCGATTCGCTGGTTCCGGGGCGTTTCCGCCCGATTTGGCCGACTTCGGGGTCCATATGGGGCCCGAATTGCGAATTGATGCCGCCCGTAGCTGTTGCATTCCCCTCCCGCTTTTGGCATACGACAGCCGTTGCCGGCGCGTCACGCGACCGACACAGGATGCGGGTGTAGCTCAGTGGTAGAGCACGACCTTGCCAAGGTCGGGGTCGAGGGTTCGAGCCCCTTCGCCCGCTCCAGTTTTTCCCCAAGCGAGATTGACCGCTGCCTGCGGAGAAGTGCTCCTATGAGAGGAGCATGGAATTCTCAAATTTTTCAATGAGCGTCGACAGGACGATCCCTGCTGCGCAATAATCTTCGAAGGTTGTTATTTCTTCTATGCTCGCGTTCTGGCGGATTGATTCCTTGATCGCATGTTTGAAATCACCGGCACCCATATTGCTGAATTGAGCGACGAGGACGTGCGCGGCCTTATCGGCATGCTTTGCGAAGCCGAAATGCGCCGCCGGGGGCTTCCAGTTTCTGCTGTCACGTGGGGCGGTGACCAGAACGCAAAGGACGGTGGGCTCGACGTGCGCGTCTCGCTTCCTGCCATCACCGTCATCGACGGATTTATCCCGCGACCTTCGACGGGCTTCCAGGTCAAGAAATCGGACATGCCGAGGGGTGCCGTCATCGAGGAGATGCGACCCAAGGGCGTGATACGGCCATCTATCGCCGCGCTGGCCCAAGAGTCCGGTGCCTACGTCATGGTAAGCGCCGATGGTTCGACCTCGGACTCTGCCTTGACCGACCGCCGCCAGGCGATGGCAGAGGCGATGCAAGGCGTTCCGCATGCGGACAAGCTTGCTTTGGACTTTCTGGACCGGGGGCGGCTCGCCACGTGGGTCCGTGATCACCCCGGCATCATACCGTGGGTTCGCAAGAAGATCGGAAAAGCCATCCCGGGATGGCATCTTTATGGTCCTTGGTCCCACGCGCCCGACGCCAACAATCCGGACTATCTCGCGGACGATGCGGCAAGGATAAGAACCGGAACCCAGGACGAGGGCGACGGGTTCTCAGCCATCGACGGCATCAATCGCATTCGCAATGCTCTTCGAACTCCCGGCCAGGTCGTCCGCCTAGTTGGCCTGTCGGGCGTTGGTAAGACCCGGCTGTTGGAAGCGTTATTCGACCAAAAAATTGGAGCAAATGCGCTCGATCCGGCCCTTGCCGCTTATGCGGACGTTGCCGATACTCCCGACCCGCAACCGCCGGGCCTCGCGGCCACCCTGCTGGCCGAACACCGGCGGATGATCCTCGTGATCGACAACTGCCCGGCCGACCTGCACCGGAAGCTGTCCGAGATTGTCCGCGTTCCCGGTAGCACGCTGAGCGTGATTACAGTCGAGTACGATATTCGCGAGGACCAACCGGAAGGGACCGACGTTTTCTCGCTGGAGGCCTCTTCCAACGGCCTCATTGAAAAGCTCATTGCTCGCCGCTTCCCTCAATTGTCGCAGGTCGATGGCCAAACCATCGCGGAGTTTTCCGGCGGCAACGCGCGGATCGCAATCGCACTAGCCGGTACCGTCGAGAAAGACGAGACGATAGCGGGGCTAAGCGATGCGAACCTGTTGGTCCGGCTGATTCAACAGCGTCACCCGCCAGATGAATCCCTGCTCCTAATCGCCCAGGCATGCTCGCTGGTCTATTCTTTTCAGGGCCATGATCTGGAGGGCGAGAACGCGGAGTTGCCAATTCTGGGCGCGCTCATCGGCAAGACGGCCGACCAGATGTATATGGGCGTCGCCGAATTGCGCCGCCGGGATCTGGTTCAACAACGCGACTTATGGCGGGCCGTATTGCCCCATGCAATCGCCAATCGGCTGGCGCCAATGGCGCTCCAAAACATACCGCCTCAAAGGATCGAAACGGCGATTATCAACGGCAAATCCTACCGATTGTTGCGCTCCTTCTCCCGGAGGCTTGGTTATCTCGACACTAGCAAGGAAGCACGTGCCATTGTGGCAGCGTGGCTCGCGCCGGGAGGTCTTCTGTACGACGTTTTGAATCTTTCCGATCTCGGCAACGCCATCTTCCACAATGTCGCGCCTGTGATGCCGGAGGCCGTACTCGCTGCGCTTGAGTGCGCAATAGCCGAGGCGGATGATTCAACGTTGGAGCGTTCCAAGCATTTCATCAGCCTGATCCGCTCACTTGCCTTCGAGCCGGAATTTTTCGAGCGCGCCACTGCGCTTCTGCTTCGCTTCCATGCCATCGAAGCCGATCGCAATGTGGACGAGGAGGCAGGCAGGGTCATCGTATCGTTTTGCCATATCTATCTGTCTGGCACCCACGCCACCGTTCAACAGCGCTTGGCTCTCATCGAAAAGCTTCTGCGCTCATCTGAGCCAAAGCAGCAAGCCCTAGGCGCGCAAGCATTGGAGGCAGTGTTCCAGACCGATCATTTTACGTCGAGCTATCTCTTTGAATTTGGCGCGCGGTCGCGGGATCACGGCTACTACCCTAAGAGCGACGCAGACATCGTCGATTGGTTTGGCTCCGCCCTGAAGCTCTCTGAAGCTATCGCAGCCACCGACTTACCCATCGCTGAACAGGTAAAGAAGGTCGTTGCAAGCGGGTTTCGGGGCTTATGGGCCAACGCACAACTCAGCGAAGAACTCGATAGGATGGCTCGCGCCTTTGCGGGCAACGGCTTCTGGCGAGACGGCTGGATCGCTGCTCGTCAAACACGGGCCTACGAGGCGAAAACCCTATCGCCCGAGTCCCTTGCGAAGCTCAGGGCGGTCGAGGAATTCCTGCGCCCCAAAGACCTTGTTGCCAAAGTGCGCGGCATCGTGCTGGAGGCTAAGGGGGGCGGTTTCGGTTACGACGAGATGGATGACGCGGAAGATCTCGATACTTACGATTTCGAGGCCGCCGAAAAGCGAACGGCCGCGTCGATTGAGCAGCTTGGCAGGGATATGGCTGCCGACGCCGACTCCTTTCAGGAGATGCTGCCCGAGCTACTCAGCAGCGGCGGCGGCCGCCTCTTTCCCTTTGGCGCGGCGCTTGCGCAAGGAGGCGAGCAACCCCGCACCGTCTGGGATGCGCTCGTCCGACAACTTGCGACCAATACGGACAGCAATCCGGTTATCATGGGCGGGTTTCTGAGCGGCTTGCAGACCTCCAACCCTGCCGAAGTTGATGCAATGCTGGATGATGCGGCGACGAATCCGGCCCTTATTACTTGGTTCCCCTACCTGCAAGCGTCGGTCGTGATTGACGATAAGGGACTTGCGCGAATTCATCGCTCCCTGGAGCTCGGCCTCTCGCCAATCGAACGATATTCGCATCTCGCATGGGGCCGCGCATCCGACCCCATTCCGGGCCCAGCATTCCGCGATCTGGTCATGGCTATCTGTGCCAAGGGTGGCACCGATTCAGCGCTGCACATGGTTTCGATGCGCCTCGGCTCTGACAAAATGCAGAAGCGCGCACCCCTGCCTGAAACGCTTGAAGCGGGCCGCAGTGTGCTGGCCGCCTTCGAACTTGGCGCCTCAAAGCGCCAAGTGCAGCGTGAGGATCACGAACTCGGCTTGCTTGCGAGAGTCTGCCTTATTGGTACGGAAGGGGAGGATGTTGCTCGGCGGCTCATCCGGATGCTCAAGGAAGCGTCCGTCGACTATAGACTGAATGCTCTCGGCTACAGTGACTTGGTGCAGGGCTTGTTTACCGCGCAGCCAGTCGCCGCCCTCGATGAGATGTTTGCGGGCGACCAAGAGTCCACAAAGACGGCCGTTCGCTTTGTCGAAACGCTCACACGGCGGCGGAAAAGCCCGCTCGATGGCGTGCCGCCACCCATCTTGATCGCCTGGTGTGAAACCGGTCCTGAGGATCGGTATTTGATAGCAGCCACTGTTGGGACTCTCTTCAAGAAGGACAATAACGACGCACCCCTGCACTGGACTACGCTTGCTCCGTTACTCCTTCAAGGCGCACCAGACCCCCCCGCCCTGCTCCCGATCCTCATCCAGCGGTTGTATCCAAATAGCTATCGATCGTGGGCTACGGAGATGGAGAGCCGTTTCAGGCTTCTGGAGCAACTTGACGTTGGCGGCAACACTGACAGCCAAAAGGCAAAGTCGGAAGCGCTTGCGCGGTTAAGAATCCAGATCGAAGAATCGCGCCAAAAGGAAGCAGAAGAAGACCGACAGCGCAACGCTCGCTTCGAGTAGGACACATACAGCAGGAGCGATGCTTGGCTATGTTTCAATCTGACTGAGCGTTCATCTGCTATGCCGCCAGCGGCAAGGATTGTCCCGAAAACTCGGCAAACGCTTTCGCCGCGGCAACCAATTGATCGTGGCTGATGCCGTGCATCTCAGCGAATGCGATTTGCAATTCGGGATCAACGTCCCCAAAGAACGACGACATCGGGCCGCAGGCCGCCTTCGCCGAAGAGGGATCCAGCAGACAATGGACAAGCTCCTGCGCGTCCAGCTTTTTGCTGTACGGGGCATTTACGGTCGTCAGAACGAGGATGGGACTCTTCATCTGCGTCACTATCTCGATACCCGGTCAATACAGGATTGACATGGGAGCACCTACATTCCCCCCAACAGTCTTCGCGGTCAATTGTTTGCTTCTTGTTCCATCCAGGGGATAGTTTCGCGGCAAACGTCGGCTAAACGCTTCGGAACGGACGGAGGTTTTCCGCTGGTGCATTCGGTTCTCATATGACAATCCTGGTCACCGGCAGCGCAGGCCATCTCGGCGAGGCCCTCTTGCGGACGCTCCGCGGGCGCGGTTCGCCCGTGCGCGGGCTTGACCTCAAACCCTCCCCCTTCACCGATGCCGTCGGCTCCATCGTCGATTCCGGCTTCGTGCGGCGCCAAATGGCCGGCATCACCGCCGTGATCCACACCGCGACGCTGCACAAGCCGCATGTGGCGACGCACTCCAAGCAGGACTTTGTCGACACCAATGTCACCGGCACGCTGAACCTGCTCGAGGCGGCCGCGACGGCCGGCGTGAAGAGTTTTGTCTTCACCAGCACCACCAGCGCGTTCGGCGCGCAGCTGCGGCCCGAGGCGGGGCAGGCGGCAGTGTGGGTCACCGAGGAGCTGCCGTCGGTGCCGAAGAACATCTACGGCACGACCAAGCTGATGGCCGAGAACCTCTGCGAGCTGTTCTTTCGCGAGCGCGCCTTGCCGGTCGTTACCTTGCGGACCTCGCGCTTCTTTCCGGAGGACGACGACGATCCCTCGGTGCGGTCGGCCTACACGCTGGAGAACGCGCAGGCCAACGAGCTGCTCTACCGCCGGCTCGACATCGCGGACGCGGTGAGCGCGCATTTGCTGGCCGTCGATCGCGCGCCCGGGATCGGCTTCGCCCGCTACATCGTCTCGGCGACGAGTCCGTTCGAGCAACGCCATCTCGCCGCACTTGCGCGCGATGCCGTCGGTGTCGTGTGCGAGCTCTATCCGGAGTGCGCGCAGCTCTATGCGGCGCGGGGCTGGCGGCTCTTCCCGGCGATCGACCGGGTCTATGTCAACGAGCGCGCGCGGCGTGAGCTCGGCTGGCGACCCGAATTCGACTTCGCACATGTGCTGCGCAGCCTGCGAGATGGCCGCGATGTCCGCAGCACGCTGGCGCGTGAGGTCGGATCGAAAGGCTACCACGACACGCTGTTCGACGACGGACCCTACCCCGTCGCGTCGTAATCGTTATTTTACTCGACGCTTCAAATGGCTGTCCGGCGTCACCGCGAGCGGACCAATTCGCGCCGTTCTACTGTGCATGGGGTTGTTTTCGCACTTTTTGTATGCCCACCTCTGATTCCGCGTTGCAGCGAGAGCGCGGTCGTCGCAGCATTCATCCGTTCATTGACATTCCGTCTCAATTTTTGATGAGCACAGCCGCGCTGCATCCGGCGCGCTTCTCACGGTGGGCAGATGTGCTACCTTTTTGCGTCTGTCGTCCCGACGGGCTCAAACTTCGCCTCTCGACTAGCAAAACAAAATAACGCGCAGCCCTGACGGCTGCCTTAGGGAGTGATGCGATGACATCGATGTTCCATCGATCCGTGTTGGCGCTTGCAGCCGTGGCCCTTCTCGCGGGGACCGGCGCCGGCAACGCGCAGCAACAGGACAAGAGCAAGCCGCTGAAGAAATACGATTCCGGCACCAAGGAGTTCTGGACCCATCCGCCGGACGACTGGTTCCTCGGCGACGAGACCGAGGCGCAGAAGGGCCTCGCGCCGCCGTCGGGCCCGCCGACCGGGGCCTCCGACGCCGAGCTCGCCAATATCGTCAAGAAGATCAAGCTGCCGCCGGGGTTCAAGATCGAGGTCTACGCCTCCGGCGTGCTGGCCGCGCGGCAGATGGCCTGGGGTGACAAGGGCACGTTGTTCGTCGGCTCGTTCGGCCTCGGCAACGTCTATGCCATCAAGGACAACAATGGAAAGAAAGAGGTCAAGACCGTCCTCAAGGGCCTGAACATGCCCACCGGCCTCGCCTTCAAGGACGGCGCGCTCTACGTCATCGCCGTCGACAAGCTGATCCGCTACGACAACGCCGAAGCCAATCTCGACAATCTCGGCCAGGGCAAGGTCGTCTATGACGACATGCCGTCCTATGCCGCGCATGGCTGGAAATACATTGCGGTCGACAAGGAAGGCTGGTTCTTCCTGCCGTTCGGCCCGCCCTTCAACATCGGCATTCCGCCGACCAGCGTGTCGCAGATCCGGCGCGTCGATCCCAAGACCGGCAACGCCGAAATCTGGGCGCTTGGCGTCCGCAACTCGGTCGGCGGCGACGTCGATCCGCGCACCGGCAAGCTCTGGTTCACCGAGAATGCCCGCGATTGGATCAGCGATGATCTGCCCTCGGACAAGCTGAACATGATCAACCGGATCGGCGAACATTTCGGCTATCCCTATTGCCATCAGGGCAATCTGCCTGACGACAAGTTTGCGATGGGCCACAAATGCTCCGAGTTCACGCCGCCCGTGCTGAACCTCGGTGCCCATGTCGCCCCGCTCGGCATGAAGTTCTACACCGGCGACCAGTTCCCCGCCGACTACAAGAACAACATCCTGATCGCGGAGCACGGCTCCTGGAATCGCCACAAGTACCAGGGCGCGCGGATCGTGCGGGTGATCGTCGGACCTGACGGCAAGAACCCGAAGCGGGAGGTCTTCGCCTCCGGCTGGCTCGAGGGCGACCAGGGCTATCTCGGCCGTCCCAACGACATCGTCATCGCCAAGGACGGATCGATCCTCATCGCCGACGACTGGGCCGGCGCGATCTATCGCATCAGCTACAGCAAGAAGTAGCGCGACGTAACGCAGAGGCTGCGACCGGGTGACGGCCGCAGCCTCTTTTGCTTGTGACGGACTTGCGATGGAACACGCTCGTCATGCCCGGACTTGATCCGGGCATCCATCAACGAGAAACTTTTTGCAAAAGGGATGGATTGCCGGGTCAAGCCCGGCAATGACGGCCGGAGAGATTGAGACATGCGGGTCGTTCGGTTTGGAATTCTGTCTGCGGCGCTCCTGCTCGCGCCAGCCGAGGCCGCCGACAATGCCGCGATCAAGGAGAAGGCCGCCGCCTGCTCCGGCTGCCACGGCGAGAACGGCATTTCGCAGACCGAGAACATCCCCTCGCTCGCCGGCCAGCCCGATCAATTCCTGCAATGGCAGCTGGTGTTCTTCCGCGCCGGCGCGCGCAAGAACGATCAGATGCAGCCGATCGTCGAAGGGATCACCAACGAGGACATCCGCAATTTCGGCGCTTACTTCGCCTCGCTGACGCCGCCGAAGGGACCCGAGGACAACGATCCCGACCTGTCGAAGAAGGGCGCGCAGGTTGCCGCCGGCCGCCGCTGCGCCTCATGCCATACCGACAGCTATGCCGGCACCAAGGCGGTGGCGCGGCTCGCCGGCCAGCGCGAGGAATATCTCGTCAAGGCGCTGCACGATTACAAGGCCGGCCAGCGTGTCGGCGGCGGCGTCGCCGCGATGGCCGACGTCGCCTATCACATGAGCGACGAGGAGATCACCGCCGTCTCGCACTATCTCGCGCATTTGAAATAGCGCGGGGTGTTGCGGCAAGCGCAGCCGTCATCCCGGGCTCGCGCTCCGCCCGCCCCGGGACGGCACCGAATGTGTGGCTGCGCCCTACCCCGCCCGCTGCCTCTCATACGCCTTCAGATGCGTATAGGCGATGCGCAGCTTCGGCACCGGCACCTTGGCCGCATCTGCGCGTGCGATGAGATCGCCGATGACATGGTCGGCCTCGACAGGCTGGCCGGCCTTGATGTCGCGGAACATCGAGGCCGTCATCGGCGAGCCCTCAGTGGTGAGGTTGCCCTTCACGCGCTCGAAGAACGGGCCGCCTGGCGGATAGCCAGACGCGGTGGCGACCGCGCTGGTCTCATCCAGCATGCCGAGCAGGAAATCCCGGCCGCCGGGCGCGGCGAGGATGTTGCCGACAGACGTCCGCATCAGGCTGGTGCTTGCCGCGAGCGAGGACAGGAACACCCACTTCTCCCACATGTCCTGCATGATGTTCTGGCTGGCGCTGGCGCCATTGATGCCGCTCCTGAAGGCCTCGTCGATCGCCTTCACCCGGTCCGACATCGTGCCGTCGCGCTCGCCGTAGCTGATCGACTGCATCGGCTGGAGCTGCACCACCTCGCGCTTCTCGTTCAACGTCGCGGCGATGGCGCAGAGGCCGCCGAGCACGCGCTCCTTGCCGAACCTCGTATCCAGCGTGTCGAGATGCTTCATGCCGTTGAGCATCGGGATGATCGCGGTGTCCGGCCCCACCGCCGGGGCGAACGACGTGATGGCATCGTCGAGGTCGAACGCCTTGCAACTGAGCAGCACCGCGTCGAACTTGTCCTTGAGCGCCTCGGCCTGAACCGTCGGCGGGTTCTTCAAGGTCACATCGCCGTTCGGGCTCTTGATGACGAGACCGGCGCTCGCGAGCTCGCCGGCGCGGCGCGGCCGGACCAGGAAGGTCACGTCGCGGCCGGCCTGCAACAGCCTGCCACCGAAATAGCCGCCGATGGCGCCGGCGCCGACCACGAGGATGCGCATGGGAGAACTCCGCTTTTGTTATTGGCGAATGGCGAATAGGGAGTAGCGAATAGTGGGCGCGATTTCCACTCGCTATTCGCTACTCGCCATTCGCGCACTTCACTTTCCCTTCACCATCTCCTCGACCTCGCGCAGCTGCTCCTTGCCGAAGAACATCTCGTTGCCGACGAAGAAAGTCGGCGAACCGAACGCGCCGCGGGCGACCGCCTCCTCGGTGTTTTTGATCAGCTTGGCCTTCACCTCGGGTTCCTGGCTGCGGGCAAGCAGCTTCTGGGCGTCGAGCCCGGACGACCCCAGCGCCTTCGCCGCAATTTCAGGATCATCCATCTTCTTCGGCTCGCGCCACATGTGGTGGAAGGCGGCCTCGACATACTGCTCGAACACGCCCTCGAGCTGCGCCGCGATCGCCGCGCGCATCAGGTTCAGCGTGTTGACGGGAAAGTGCGGATTCCAGACATAAGGCTGGACATGGAAGCGCTTGATGAAGCGCTCGGTCTCGATCTGCTGGAACTCCCGCTTGTTCTTGATGCCGGCGAGCGTCTCGGCCGGCGACCTGTTGTTGGTCGACTTGAAGATGCCGCCGAGCAGGATCGGCACATATTCGAACTTGACGCCGATCCGCTGTTCGATGGCCGGAATCGCCAGATGGCTGAGATAGGCGTTGGGGCTGCCGAAATCGAACAGGAATTGCGGGGCGGTGCGGGTCAAAATCATTCTCCCTGACTTGGCACTCTGAGTTTGGCTTTCTGAGTTGGCTTTTCCTCCATTGTGGCGCAGCGCGCGCCACAGGTCCATCGTTTAATGATGGTCATAATACTTTGACCATCAGATCAGGCGCTGGATCGCCCGCTTGCGCCACACCAGATGGTAATAGCCCATCTGCAGAATCAACATGGCGCAGAATACGATGGGATAGGCAGCCCACACGCCGGTCAGGCCGACGGTGCGGCTGAGGATGATTGCGGCCGGCAGCTCGATTGCGGCGATCGCAAAGATCGACAGCAGCATCGGCGTCAATGCGACGCCGGCGCCGCGCATCGCGCCAGAGAACACCGTGGCGAGCCCGAACGGCACCGAGCTCCACAAGGCGATGTTGAGCAATCCCTTCGCCAGATCCAGCACGGCGCCGTCAGTGATGAAGACGCCGAGCACCGCGCGCGGCGCGAGGTAGATCAGCGCCACCAACCCGCCGGTCAGGCCGATATTGAACGCAAGGCCCATCCGCACGATGCCGTCGAGCCGGGCCCGGTCGCCGCTGCCGACGGCCTGGGCGCCGAGGATCGAGACCGCGATCGAGATCGACATCGCGGTGAACTGGGTGTAGCCCATCACCTGGTTGACGGCGCCATAGGCCGCGGTGGCATTCGAGCCGAAGCCGTTGACGAGGCCGAGCAGCACGAGCTCGGCGATCGCCATCACCACCATGCCGATCGCGCTGGGCAGGCCGATGCCGAGGACTTTGCCGAGCACGGCGCCGTTCGGCCGCAGGTGACGCAGCAGTATCGCGTCCGGTGCGAGCGCGTGCTTTCTCCGCAGCAGATAGGCGGCCAGTACGATCAGCGTGAGCGTGTTCGCGATCGCAGCCGCCCAGGCCGGACTGGTGATGCCGACGGCCGGCAATCCGAGCGTGCCGCGGATCAGCATCGGCGTCAGGATCAGGCCGATCGCCGTCGACAAGGCCAGCGCCAGCAGCGGCGTCAGTCCATCGCCGACGCCGCGGATCATCGCCGTCGTCAGCAGGAAGATGAAGCCGAGCGGCATGGTCAACAGCATGATGCGCGCATAGGCGCTGGCTTCATCGAGAATGTCCGCGGGCGTGGCGAGCATGACCATCAAGGGCCGGCTGAAGATCCCGCCAACGAGTGCAATCGCAATCGAGAGCAGCAGGCCTACGGCGAGTGTCGTGCCGACGATGATCTTGATCTGGCCATGCTCGCCGGCGCCGAAGGCCTGGCCGATCAGCACGGTGGCGCCGGTGCTCAGTCCCATGACGAAGGCGAACAGGAAGAACATCACGGGGAAGAACGCCGAGACCGCCGCGAGCGCATCGACGCCGATCATCTGGCCGAGATAGACGTTGCTGACGGTGCCGAACAGCGATTGCAGCGCGTTGCTCAGCATCAGGGGTGCGAGAAAGCGGAGGAATGTGGTCCAGAGCGGCTTTGCGGAAGACATGGCATTGGCCTTTCATCAGGGCGTGCGAAGCCGTTGCCGCGCAATGCGCGGCTCGGCCGTCGATGGGTCGTGAGAAGCGGCGCGCGGTTTAAGCGCGGTCGCTGTAGGCGAGCTTGACGACGTGGTCGCGGATGTCAGTCGGCCAGTCGGCGATCAGGCCGGTGAAGCGTCGCCGGTCATCCGCGAACAGGGCGCGCGAGGCTTCCTCGAACTGCGGCAGGTCGCCGGCCATGGTCGACATGAAGTGGTAGGCCGCATCGCGCGCCTGCCGCTCGCGGTCCTTGTCGCCGCTGGCGCGCCTGGCCTCGTCGACGAGCTTGCGCAGCGCGACCGAAGCGCCGCCGGCCTGTGCGTTGAGCCACTCCCAGTGCCGCGGCAGCAACGTCACCTCGCGCGCGACCACGCCGAGCTTCGGCCGGCCACGCCCGCGCGGCTCCGTCGGGTGTTCGGTCACTTCGGTTGATTGCGGCGGGACAAGCTTCGCCAGGCGCGCCAGCACCTCGCGATCTCCACCGCGCAGATCGAAGTCGATCGATCGGCCTGTGGCATCCTCGAAAATGATGATGGGCTCGTCCGGCTGTGGCGCCACCCGCTTGACGACCAGCGCGACCTCTCCTGCCGGGCCGGATACCAGGCGGCGTTGTCCCTGGAATGCGGTGAAAATCTTCTGCATTGGAATCATTGCCATATTGAGTATCGTTGGCGAGCTTAATACCCGGGTAAATTCCGGACGTCAATATACCCGGGTGAAAATACCCATCCCGATGGCTCGACATTGTGTCCCCGGGCTGGCACGAACGGCCGATCACGCCTAGCCCCGGGGACCCGCGATGCTGACCGTTCACCACCTCAACAATTCCCGCTCGCAGCGCGTGCTGTGGCTGCTCGAGGAGCTGGGCGTTCCCTACGAGATCGTGCGCTATCAGCGCCAGCCGGACATGCGCGCTCCGAAGGAACTGCGCGCCATCCATCCGCTCGGCAAATCGCCGGTCATCACCGACAACGGCAACACCATCGCCGAATCAGGCGCGATCATCGAATATCTCATCGCCACCTACGGGAACGGACGGCTGATCCCCCCGCCGAACACGCCGGAGCGTCTGCGCTACACCTATTGGCTGCACTATGCCGAAGGATCCGCGATGCAGCCGCTGCTGCTCAAGCTGCTGTTCACGTTGATGCCGAAGCGCGCGCCGGCCCTGCTGCGCCCGCTGGTGCGCAAGGTCTCCAACCAGGCGCTGACCGCGCTGGTCAATCCGCAGATCAAGCAGCACATGGATTATTGGGAGGGCGAGCTTGCGAAGAGCGAGTGGTTCGCCGGCAGCGAGTTCACCGCGTGCGACATCCAGATGAGCTTTCCGCTCGAAGCGGCGCAAGCCCGCGGTGGGCTCGAGCAGGGCCATCCCAAGGCGATGGCGTTCCTGGAGCGTATCCACGCGCGGCCTGCATATGCGCGCGCACTGGAGAAGGGCGGGCCGTATCAGGTCGGACGGTAAAGTTTCTACCCCGACATTCCGGGAGCACGTTACTGCCCCGCCGCCTCCGCGCCGCGCGTGCGCGGATCGGCTGCGCCCAGCGTTCCGTTCGGCGTCACCAGAATCGAATTCGCCGATGTCTGCCCCATCGGCTCGACGACGAGGTGCCCCATCGCCTTCAGCTCGAGCAGCACGCCCTCGGGAAAGCCGCGCTCGACGCGTACTTCATCCGGCAGCCATTGGTGGTGCAGCCGCGGCGTTGCGACGGCGGCCGCAACATCCATCTTGTAGTCGAGCACGTTCACGATCACCTGAAGCACGGTCGAGATGATGCGGCTGCCACCGGGCGAGCCCGTTATCAGCACCGGCTTGCCGTCCCTCAGCACGATGGTCGGCGACATCGACGACAGCGGCCGCTTACCGGGTCCGGGAAGGTTCGCTTCGAAGCCGACGAGGCCATAGGCGTTGGAGGCGCCGATTGCCGCGGTGAAATCGTCGAGCTCGTTGTTGAGCAGCACACCGGTGCCGTCGGCGACGAGGCCGACGCCGTAGCTGAAGTTCAGCGTGTAAGTGTTGCTGACGGCGTTGCCGCGGGCGTCGACGACGGAAAAATGCGTGGTGTTGCTGCCCTCGCGCGGCGCGGCAGGAGCCGACACGAGCTCCTTCGAGGGCGTGGCGCGTTCCGGGGAAATGTTCGCGCGCAGCTTCGCGGCATAGTCCTTCGCGACGAGGGTCTCGATCGGAGCGTTGACGAAGGCGGGATCGCCGAGATAGCGGGCGCGGTCGGCATAAGCGCGCTTCATGGCTTCGATCAAGAGATGCAGCGATGCCGCCGATCCCTGCTTCAGATCGGCAAGAGGAAAGCCCTCGAGGATATTGAGCGTCTCCATCAGCACGACGCCGCCGGATGAGGGCAGTGGCATCGAGACGATGTCATAGCCGCGGTAGCTACCGCGCACCGGCGTGCGGACGGCCGGCTGGTAGGCCTTGAGGTCGGCCGGCGTCATGATGCCGCCGGCATCGGTCACGGCCTTGGCGAGCTTCTCGGCGACCGGACCCTCGTAGAAGCCACGCGGTCCCTGTGCGGCGACCGCCGCCAGCGTTTCGGCGAGATCGTTCTGCACCAGCCGATCGCCTTCCCCCAGCGGCGTGCCGTCCGGACGCGAGAAGATCTTGGCCGAGGACGGCCAGCGCGCCAGCCGCCGGTGCCAGCTCGGCAGCGTATCGGCCATGTCGTCGCTGACGATGAAGCCATCGCGTGCAAGCCCAATCGCGGGCGCCAGCAGTTGCGCCAGCGTGAACTGACCCGAGCCGTATTTCTCGAGCGCGAGCGCGAGGCCGGCGACGGTGCCGGGCACGCCGATGCCCAGCGCGGAATCCCGTGACTTCGCCGCGTCAGGCTTGCCGTCGGCGCCGAGGAAGATCTGCGGCGTGGTGGCGGCCGGCGCGGTCTCGCGATAGTCGATCGTGATGTCTTCATTGCGATCGGCGGAATGGATCACCATGAAGCCGCCGCCGCCGATGTTGCCGGCGCGCGGATAGGTCACCGCCATCGCAAAGCCGGTCGCGACCGCAGCGTCGATGGCATTGCCGCCGCGCCGCAGGATGTCGGCGCCGATCTGCGCGGAGATCTTCTCCTGCGCCACCACCATGCCGTGCTCGGCGGCGACGGCGCGCACCGCTTCGCGTGCCGGCGGAACATAGCCCTGCCGCGCATCCTGAGCGGTCGCGGGAGCGAACGCCAGAATGGCTGTGAAGGCGAAGAATGTCCGCCGTGTCGAATATGACATCGTCAAATTTTCCGCCGCGGCCTCGGGCCAGTTCACACGCCTCGCGGCAATGCTATACCGTTTGCTCGAAGAGAGGCAAAACTGTTCGTGATGAGGACCGCCTGATGACGACGATCGCCCCGGATGTGCGTATGGCCGGCGCGCAGCGGTCCTATCCGCCCCGCGCTGCCGTCGTCAGCTGGATCTTCTTCGACTGGGCTGCGCAGCCTTATTTCACGCTGATCACGACCTTCGTGTTCGCGCCCTATTTCGCGACGGCCATTGCGCCAAATCCCGCCGCCGGTCAATCCTTGTGGGGCTTTGCGATGGCGGCCGCGGGCCTTGCGATCGCGCTGTTGTCGCCGGTGCTCGGCGCCATCGCCGACGCTTCGGGCCGCAGGAAACCGTGGATCGCAGGTTTCGGTACGGTGCTGGTGCTGGCGTCCTGCACGCTCTGGATCGGCAAGCCCGGCGATCATGCCGTCATTCCGCTGGTGCTCACCGCAGTTGCGCTCGCCAGCGTTGGTGCGGAATTTGCCACGCTCTTCAACAACGCGATGATGCCGACCCTGGTGCCGCCGGAACGGATCGGACGGCTTTCCGGCACCGGCTGGGCCACGGGCTACATCGGCGGCATCGTCAGTCTGATCATCGTGCTCGGCTTCCTCGCGGCCAATCCCGAGACCGGCCGCACGCTGCTCGGCTTCCCGCCGTTGTTCGGGCTCGATCCCGCGACGCGTCAGGGCGACCGTGCCGCCGGCCCGCTCACGGCGCTGTGGTTCATCATCTTCGTGGCGCCGATGTTCCTGTTCACGCCGGATTATCCGGCGAAGCGCCCGCTGCGCGAGGCGCTGCGCGAGGGTCTGTCGGAGCTGAAGCAGTCGATCAAGAGTCTGCCGCGACAAAAATCGCTCGCGGCATTCCTGCTCGCCAACATGATCTATACCGATGGTCTGGTGTCGCTGTTCGCCTTCGGCGGCATCTATGCCGCCGGCACGTTCGGCTGGCACACCATCCAGATCGGGACGTTCGGCATCATGCTCGCGATTGCCGGCGCGCTCGGCGCCTGGCTCGGTGGCAAGCTGGATGACCGCCTCGGGCCGAAGCGCGTCATCGCCGGCAGCCTGCTGGTGCTGCTGCTGTCGGTGGCCGCAATTCTTCTGGTCGACAAGGACAGCGTCCTGTTCGTCAAGACCGCGCCGGCGCAAGCCGGCGCTGCCCTGTTCTCGAGTGCGGCCGAGCGCGCCTATCTCGTGCTGGGCTGCCTGATCGGCGCAGCCGGCGGCCCGCTCCAGGCCGCCTCCCGCACGCTGCTGATCCATCTCGCGCCGAAGGATCGCATCGCGCAATATTTCGGCCTGTTCGCGCTGACGGGAAAGGTGACGTCCTTCATCGGCCCGCTCCTGATCGGCCTGGTCACCGCGCTGACCGCCAGCCAGAAGGCCGGCATGGCCGTGCTCGTCGTGTTCTTCGTCGCGGGGCTGGGGCTGTTGATGCGGGTGCGGGAGTAGCTGCACCACGCAGCTCTATCCTCGTCATTGCGAGGAGCACTTGCGACGAAGCATTCCCGACCTTTCCTGCAGAGACAGACTGGATTGCTTCGCTTCGCTCGCAATGACGAGTCGATGATCTCAATGCCTGAAGTGCCGCGTGCCCGTGAACACCATGGCGATGCCGTGCTCGTCGGCGGCCTTGATGACCTCGTCGTCGCGCATGGAGCCGCCGGGCTGAACCACGGCGGTGGCGCCGGCCTCGATGCAGGCGAGCATGCCGTCGGCGAACGGGAAGAACGCATCCGAGGCCACGACCGACCCCTTGGTGAGCGGCTCGGCGAGCTTCAGCTCGGCTGCCGCATCCTGCGCCTTGCGCGCCGCGATCCGCGCTGAATCCACCCGGCTCATCTGGCCCGCGCCGATACCGACGGTGGCGAGATCCCTGGCGTAGATGATGGTGTTGGACTTGACGTGCTTGGCGACGCGGAATGCAAACTTCAGGTCGCGCATTTCGGCATCGGTCGGTGCACGCTTGGTCACGACCTTGAAGGTCATGTCATCGACCACGGCATTGTCGCGGCTCTGCACGAGCAGGCCGCCGGCAACGGTCTTGGCGGTGAGGCCCGGCGCGCGCGGATCGGGCAGGCTGCCGGCGAGCAGCAGGCGCAGGTTCTTCTTGCCGCCGATGATGGCGATCGCCTCCTCGCTGGCATCGGGCGCAATGATCACCTCGGTGAAGATCTTGGTGATCTCGCGCGCGGTATCGGCGTCGAGGGCGCGGTTCATCGCGATGATGCCGCCGAACGCGGACGTCGAATCGCAGGCCAGCGCCCTGCGATAGGCCTCGACGAGGTTCGGCCCTTCGGCGACGCCGCAGGGATTGGCATGCTTGACGATGACGCACGCCGCGGTGCGCTTGGCGTCGAACTCGCCGATGCATTCATAGGCCGCATCGGTGTCGTTGATGTTGTTGTAGGAGAGCTCCTTGCCCTGGAGCTGCCGCGCGGTGGAGACGCCGGGGCGCTTGTCCGGCGTCGCATAGAACGCGGCGGTCTGGTGCGGGTTCTCGCCGTAGCGCAGCGACTGGATCAGCCGGCCGCCGAAAGCGCGGAAGTCGGGCGCGTCGATCTCGAGCTGGCGGCTGAACCAGTTCGAGATAGCGGCGTCATAGGCCGCAGTGCGGGCATAGGCCTTTGCGGCGAGCCGCCGGCGCAGCTTCAGCGTGGTCGCGCCCTTGTTGGCGGCGAGCTCGTCGAGCACGGCCTGATAGTCCTGTGCCTCGACGACGACGGCGACATCGTCGTGGTTCTTGGCAGCGGCACGGATCATCGCGGGGCCGCCGATGTCGATGTTCTCGATGCAATCCTCGAAGCCAGCGCCTTTGTCGACGGTGGCCTCGAACGGATAGAGATTGACGACCAACAGGTCGATCGGCGCGATGCCATGCGCCTTCATCGCCTCCGCATGGTCCTTGTTGTCGCGGATCGCGAGCAAGCCGCCATGCACCTTCGGATGCAGCGTCTTGACGCGGCCGTCCATCATCTCGGGGAAGCCGGTGAGGTCGGAGACGTCCTTCACCTTGAGGCCGGCCGCGGCGATCGCTTTCGCGGTGCCGCCGGTGGAAACCAGCTCGACATCGTGCGCGGCGAGCGCCTTGGCGAACTCGATCAGGCCGGTCTTGTCGGAGACGGAGAGAAGGGCGCGGGTGACGCGGCGGGGTTGGTCAGTCATGAGCAAGATCCTCTGTTCAGGGAGTGTCTATGCCCAGGCGCGCGGCTACTATGCCCCGCGCTTCCCGATGGTGCTCCATCCAAGGTCGCCAGTCGCGCGAGCGAGCGCTCGATAGCAGCTTTCGCCGCTTTTCACAACGACGAGATAGGGCCGGCTCGCGCCTGTTTACAACGGAAGTTCCGGCTCGCGCCGGGCGTTGCGGCGGGCATTCGTCACCGCTGGCGAGGCGGTGGAGCGGACAAAGCTCCAGCGGATCGAGGGGGCCTGACGGGCGTTCTGACGGATCACGATCTGGGCGGTGCGGCGCGGGCCGTCATTGCCGGCCAGGAATACGCTGTCCTCGAGATCGACCTTGTCGTCCAATGCCTCGAAGGTCCAGACGTCGCGGTTCGGCAGCACCAGCATGACGCCGCGCGCATCGGACAGCCGGCTCGCCTTCACCGCAGGATGCAGATGGAAGCGCAGCGCGAAATCGGCATCGGCACCCTTGAAGCGCCCGCCCTGCGGCGGCGACAGCGTGTCCTCGCCGTCGATGCGCGCGCCGTCATTGGCGATCATCAGCACGCGGCGGTGGATCGCGCCGAACTTGGCGAGATAGCCGTCATGCGAGGTCGTGAGCAGCGTGCCGTTCTGCACGATTTCGCGATAGCTCTCGACCTCGACGGGGCCGCTGGTGACGGGCGCGCCGTGCAGGAGCCGCTTCATCGCCGACATCTCGACGAACTGGCATGACGACGTCTCGTGATAGGTCAGCGTCGAATGCGCCGCCGTGCTGCGTGCGAACGGCCGCCAATTGTCGCGGCCGGTGGTCGGCATGCCGCAATTGGTGACGATACGGCTGATGCCGGAGGACAGTTCGAACGACAGGCAGCCGGCATGGGCGTCGTGACTGACGCCGGCCGGCGGCGGCGGGCCGGTGTCGATGATCACGGTGGTCGGGCCGGCGTCGAGGCGCTGGAAGCCGGTATGCGGCATGTTCGCCATCGGCGCGCCGTGGGCGTCGTCATAGGCGAGCAGCGTGGCGAGCAGGTCGGACGAGGTCGCGCTCATGCCGTTGAACAGGGCGAAATTGCCGTCGCCGTGCCGGAAGAAACGCAGCATCGGCATCATGCGATCGATCGCATTGAGCAGGGCCGGCGGCGGCGCGATATTACGCGCGGCAAAGGTCTGCCGCAGCGGCAAGAGGTCGATCAAGAGCTCGATCAGCGCGCCCGGATTGCGCGAGATGTGGCCGCCATCGGGCAGGATCTGCCGCTGCAATTCGTCGGACAGCTTCTTCGAGGCGGTGCGGATGTGACGCGTCTGGTTGGCGAGGCACAGCGACGCATAGCACAGCGCGATCAGCACCTGCAGCTTCGGCACCCCGTCCGGAATGTCGACCATGGTGTAGCGCAGGAAGCGGATCTCGCGCGCCAGGGCGCGCAAGTAACGGCGGTAGAACTTGTTGTCGGTCTCGCTCAGCACCAGCGGCGCCTGCGACAGCAGCGAGATCACGCGCCGCGCCAGCACGTCGGCACGTCGCGCGACGGGGCGGCGCTTGTTGGCGGGGTTGGCGATCCAGTCCTCGATGAGCGCGCGCGCATTCGCCCGCGTCAGCGCGGTATCGGCGGCGCGCAAGTGCCGCAACCAGCCGAAGCCGAGCAGCGCAACCTCCCAATCCTCCGACGGCGGCTCGAGATCGAAGATCGAGCGGCCGTGGCAATTGACGATCTTGCCGGCGAAGACGAAGCGGCCGGCATAGATCTCGGCGGCGCGGGTCGCATCCGCGGTCCGCAGGTCGTGCGGCGCGATGATCAGCCGATCGGTGCGGCCCGGCCAGACCCGCGACAGCACAACGGAACCGCCGCTCGCGCGCGCGAGCACGTTCCGCGCGAAGCGGTTCATGACCAGCGTCGAGATACGTCTGCGTTGAGCGACCGACACGCCTTGCCTTGATGGGGGAGAGGATCAGTGACGAATCCTTATTAATCCCAAAATCGGACGCCTGACACCACCTTGAACGGTGCAAATCGGCGCCGCGGTCGCAAAATCCAGTGCAAAATCAGGATTTAACGAGCCGGGCCGCGAAAAATCCGTCGAGCCCGCCGAGCTTGGGATCGGCGTTCGGCAGATGGCAGGGCAGGGTGCGCAGGTCGCCGTCCCGGTTGAGGATTTCGTCGAGGCCCGCAACCTCCGATGCCACGATCGGAGCGCGGCGAAGCGCGGGCTCGGCGGCGAGCAGTGCCGCTACCGCCTGCTCGCCCTCCTCGGGTTCCAGCGAACAGGTGCAATAGACCAGCGTCCCCCCCGGCTTGAGCAGCGACACCGATTTGCGCAGCAGCCGCTGCTGGAGCGCGGCCAGGGGCGCGATGTCGGACTCCTGCCGCAGCCATGCGACGTCGGGATGACGGCGGATCGTGCCGGTGGAGGTGCAGGGCGCATCGATCAGAATACCATCGAACGCCTCGGCCGGGCCGGCCCATTCGACGGCGTCAGCGACGACGGTCTCGGCCTGGAGCGACAGCCGCGCCAGGTTTTCGCGCAACCGCGCCACCCGTGCGGGCGAGCGGTCGATCGCCGTGACATGCGCGCCCGATAGCGCCAGCTGCGCGGTCTTGCCCCCGGGGGCGGCGCAGAGATCGGCAATCGACTTGCCTTTGACGTCGCCGAACAGCCGGGCGGGCAACGCGGCGGCAGCATCCTGCACCCACCATTGTCCTTCGGCGAAGCCGGGCAGCATGGTCACCGACCCGTGCAGCAGCATCCGCACCGTTTCCGTCGGCAACGTCTCGCCATGCAGGCGGCTCGCCCATTGGGCGGGATCCGATTTCACCGTGAGATCGAGCGAGGGCTCGTGGCCGAGCGCCGATGCCATGTCCCGTGCGGTCGCCTCGCCATAATGCGCGCTCCAGCGCGCGAGCAGCCATGGCGGCAGATCCAGCGATTGCGTCGCGACTTCCTCGACCAGCGCCTTGCCCTCGCGCGCACAGCGGCGCAGCACGGCATTGACGAGCCCGGCATAGCGCGCGGCGCGGCGGTCGGATTGCACGAGGCGGACGGAGAGATCGACCGCGGCGTGATCCGGCACGTCCATCCAAAGGATCTGCGCGGCGCCGATCAGCAATGCACTCTGTGCGCGTGGCGCGTCGGAGGGAACACCCTTGTCGAGCAAACGGGACAGCACATGGCCGAGCGTGCCGAGCCGGCGCAGGACGGTGGCGACCAGGCGCCGCATCAGCGCGCGGTCGCGGTCGGCCAGCGTCTTCAGCCCGGGATGGGCGCCGCTGCCGTCGAGCTGGTCGTCGAGCGTGCGGTGCTTGTGCAGAACACCGTCGACGATGTCGGCGGCAATCCGCCGTGCCGCAAGACCAGGCACTTCGGATGGAGGGACGAAACGTTGAGATGGCATGCGGAAGCAAGGTTCTGAACGAGCGGCAGTTCCGCCGCGATGGGCGCATGCCTTGAGAAGGCGATCTCTGACACGCGAATATGCCAAATGTAAGAATCGCTTGCGGATTTTTCAGCGCCCCGAGCCGATTTCAGGAATGCGCTATTGGGCATCGCATTGCGTCCGGTCCTGAGCTAGAAAGCCGGGCGATGAGCGACCAATCTCCCGTTCCCGATCGCAAGCCGCTGTCGCCGGCCGCCCAGCGTGCGCTGGCCGAGGCCGAGGCGCGCCGGCAGGCCGCCAAGGCCAAGGATGAGGCCAAGGCCGAGACCAAGACGAAGGAGCTGCAGGGGCCGCAGGGGCCCGAGCCCACCCGCTACGGCGATTGGGAGCGCAAGGGCATCGCTTCCGACTTCTGAGCTTGCAGTCGGAGCGGCTGGATAACGCCGGCAGAACTCGTCCCGGTCGTCACAGGTAATTGTGCTCTCGCAAGTAGCGGATGATGCGTTCGCAGGCCGCCTCGCTCGTCAGTTCCGAGGTGTCGATGGTGATGTCGGGCGCCAACGGTGCTTCGTAGGGGGCGTCGATGCCGGTGAATGCCGGCAGCTGGCCCGACCTAGCCTTGCGATAGAGCCCCTTGGGATCGCGGCGCTCGCATTCGGCAAGCGGCGTCGCGACATGGATCTCGATAAACTCGCCCGCTTCGAGCCGCTGACGCGCCAGCTCGCGCTCGCTGCGGAACGGCGAGATCAGCGCCACCAGCGCGATCAAGCCGGCATCGACGAACAGCCCCGCGATTTCAGCGACGCGCCGGACGTTCTCCGTTCTCTCCGCATTGGAAAAGCCGAGGTCGCGGTTGATGCCGTGACGGAGATTGTCGCCGTCGAGCAACGCGGCATGGCGCCCGAGCTCGGCAAGCCGGCTGTCGACGAGATTGGCGATGGTCGATTTGCCGGCGCCGCTCAGCCCCGTGAACCAGAGCACGCAGGGCCGTTGCTGCTTCAGCCGGGCCCGTACGGATTTGTCGACCGCAAGCCGCTGCCAGTGAACGTTGGTGGCGCGGCGGAGCGACATGTCGATCATTCCCGCCGCGGCGGTGCGATGGCTGATCGGGTCGATCAGGATGAAGCTGCCCATCTCGCGGTTATCGCGATAGGCCTCGAACACCAGCGGGCGGTCGAGATCGAGATGGACATAGCCGATCTCGTTGACGCCGAGCGTGGTGGCGCTTTCCCGCGCCATGGTGTCGATGGCGATCCGGTGCTCGAGCGTCGTGATCACCGCGCCCGTCGAGGCGGTGCCGCACCGGAGCAGATAGCGGCGGCCGGCGGCCATGGCCTCGCCATCGAACCAGACGAGATGAGCCGCGAGATGATCCGACACCGGCGCTGCAGCTCCGGCGGTCAGCACGTCGCCGCGGCTGACGTCGATCTCGTCGGCGAGCGTGAGGGTGACGGACTCACCCGACCTTGCGTGATCGCGTTCGCCGGTGGGCGTGAGAATGCGCGCGATGCGGGTCTGGTGTCCCGACGGCTGCGCGCGAACGGCATCGCCCACTGCGATCGTTCCACTCGCGATCCGTCCGCAGAAGCCGCGAAAATCCGCATGCGGCCGGCTCACCCATTGCACCGGCAGCCGGAACGGTTGCTGCGAGGCGTCGCCGGCGACGTCCACGGCTTCCAGATAGGCCGCAATGGTCGGCCCCGTGTACCAGGACATGCGCGTGCTCGCAGCGACGATGTTGTCGCCGTCGGGCGCCACGACCGGGATGCATTGGACCTGGGAGATCCCGAGCTGGCCGGCCAGAGTCAGGTATTCGGCCGTGATGGAAGCGAAGCGATCGCCGTCGAATCCGATCAGGTCCATCTTGTTCACGGCGAGCACGACGTGGCGGATGCCGAGCAGCGACAGGATGTGGCTGTGGCGGCGCGTCTGCGTGATCACGCCCTTGCGCGCATCGACCAGCACCACGGCAAGATCGGCATTGGAGGCGCCGGTCGCCATGTTGCGCGTGTACTGCGTATGTCCCGGCGTGTCCGCGACGATGAAGCGGCGCAGCTTCGTGGCGAAGAAGCGGTAGGCTACGTCGATGGTGATGCCTTGCTCGCGTTCCGCCTGCAACCCGTCGACGAGCAGCGCGAAATCGAGGTCGCCGCCGGTGGTGCCGGCGGTCTTGCTCTCCGAAGCGAGGGCGTCGAGCTGATCGTCGAGCAGCGTCTTCGAATCGTAGAGCAGCCGGCCGACCAGCGTGCTCTTGCCGTCGTCGACGCTGCCGCAGGTGACGAAACGCAGCGTCGGGCGATCGTCCTGTTCGAGCCGCGGCGCATCGGCCGCGGTGATCGTCGGTGCCTCGTGATAGGACATCAGAAATAACCTTCCGCCTTCTTGCGCTCCATCGATGCGGGGCTGTCCCGGTCGATCATGCGTCCCTGTCGTTCGGAGCTGCGCGATGCCATCATCTCCTGCACGATCTCGGGCAGGGTTGCCGCCGTCGAGCTCGTTGCGCCGGTGAGAGGATAGCAGCCGAGGGTGCGGAACCTGACGGAGCGCCATTGCGGCGCTTCGCCTGGCTGCAGCGGCATCCGCTCGTCGTCCACCATGATCAATGCTCCGTCGCGCTCGACCACGGGGCGCGACGCTGCGAGATAGAGCGGAACGATCGGGATGTCCTCGAGCAGGATGTAGTCCCACACGTCGAGCTCGGTCCAATTCGACAGCGGAAACACCCGCATGCTCTCGCCGGGCGCGAGCCTCGTATTGTACAAGCCCCACAGCTCCGGCCGCTGGTTCTTCGGATCCCAGCGATGCGCCGCGCTGCGGTGCGAGAACACGCGCTCCTTGGCGCGCGACTTCTCCTCGTCGCGCCGCGCCCCTCCGATCGCGGCGTCGAAGCCGTGGAAGTCCAGCGCCTGTCGCAGCGCTTGCGTCTTCATGATGTCGGTGTAGCGGGCCGAGCCGTGGCTAAAAGGGTCGATGCCCTGGCTCAATCCGTCATTGTTGGTATGGACGATCAGCTCGAGGCCGAGCTCGCGCGCACGGCGGTCCCGAAACGCGATCATCTCGCGAAACTTCCAGGTCGTATCGACATGCAGCAGCGGAAACGGCGGCTTGCCGGGATCGAAGGCCTTCATCGCCAGATGCAGCAGCACCGAGGAGTCCTTCCCGATGGAATACAGCATGACCGGCTTGCGGAACTCGGCCGCCGTCTCTCGCAGGATGTGGATGCTTTCCGCCTCCAGCCGTCGAAGATGGTTGGTGGGGCTGCGGGGGACGAGCGCCTCGCTGGAGACGATGCGCACCGGCGTGTCGATCGTGACGGAATCGGTCTGTCCGGTCATGCGGCTGTACCCAGGCGGTCGCCGAACAGGCGGACGGCGGTGTCGACGTCCAGCGAGAGGTCGCTGATGCAGGCCGCGACCGAGGCGCGATACATGTCGTCGATGCCATAACGCCCGATCAGCTCGAGCTGGGCCTCGTTCAGCGAGGTCGTCTTGCGGCTGCGGTAGCGATAGGCGGTGTCGGATCCGTGCAGGCCGGACACCGTGTAGACCTTGGGCTCGCTGAGGAAGGTGACGCCCGAGCCCTTCGATTCGATCTGCCCGCGGTCGCGCCAGTCGGTGACCGCGCTCTCGGTGTAGCGGAGGCCGAGGCCGAGCCGGTCGAACAGCTTTCGTACCGATCCGGTGGCGTCCTTGCTGGCTTCATAAACGTAATGCGTGACCGGCACGCCGTGCCGCCTCGCATAACTCTCGACGCGAAGCGCGTTCAACGACGCGATCACGTAGTTCTGGATCAGGCGATCTTCCGGAACGCGGTCCGACCATTTCTCGAGCCAGGAGGCGAGCGAGCTCGCGGGGTCGCGGTCGAGCATGATCATGTGGAGCTTCTCGGCCGGCCAGCCGGCCTCGATCAGCGGCTGGAGCGGCAGGAACAGGCTTTCGGCCAGCACGTAGGGCCCGGCCATCTCCTTGCTGAAGATATGCGGCTGCTCGGAGGCCTGCGGCACGGCCCAGGGCTCGCCCGCGTTTCCAAGGAGCCGGTGGCGCAGTACGACCTTCACTGGTTGGAAGTATGAGGGCATGCCCGCCAGGCCGAAGAGATTGGTGAGCGCGGTCGAACCCACACGGCAGCGCCCCCATGCGCAGTAGAGTGTCGGGAAGTCCTCAGGCGACCAGCTCCGGAACGCCCGGCCGAGGCAGTCCCTCACCTCCCACATCAGCTCATCGAGCGCCGCCGGCCTGTTCTGGAACTTGCCGTCCGGCACCAGAACCATCGTGTCGAGCGAGGGATGGTCACGGCGCACGAGATCGGCCAGGCGATCGGTTTCTTCGAGGGACGTCGGGATGGTGCTCATCTGCGAGCCTTTCGGGTTGAGGATCGAATCGACCACGGCCTCGGCGCGATGCATGTTGATGTCGACGGCGCCGGCGAAGAAGTGCGCGCCCTTGGTCGGACCACCGACGGCGTAAACGTTCGGATAGGGATTGCCGTGGCGGTCGAGGACGCGACTGTCGTCGTAGCTGCAGCGAACGCCGCCGAGCGGATCGAGCGTGACGAGGCCCTGCCGCTGCAGGTCCGAATAGAGCGGGCTGGTGTCCAGCCGATAGGACGGACCCGTCGCGTCGATGATGCAATCGACGTCGCGATGTTCGCCGCCGCCGAGATGTGCGCGAAAGCGGTCGCCGAACTCAGTCACATTGCGGAGCCGGGCGTATGCCGATAGCCGTCCCGACCGCATCAGATCGCGGATCCGGATCGCGTTCTCCATCGGCATTGCCGACCGGTTGCGGAGCCAGCCGGAATTGTACACCTCCATGAACCGTGCCTTCTCGGCCTCGTCCATCCTGCTCCAGGCTTCGCAGACAACGTTGGCGATGCTGGCGAGGTAGCAGTGGACGTTCGGCTGGCTGGTCTCCGCCTCCGCGATATTGCGCTCGAGGTCGGCGAGCGCATCACTGGAGATATCGCGGCACGACAGGTCGCAATCGAGGCCGGTGATCTCGACCAGCAGGTCGGAAAGGCGGTGGGCGAACGCATCCGCCTGGATCCGTTTGCGGCCGACCACGTAGCGATGCAGAGCGTCGTGGAAATCGCTCGTGATTGCTGGCATCGCGACCGGCTGGACCGTGGGGAACAGGCCGCTTCGCGAGAAGCAGACCATCCTGACATGATCATGCGTCTTCGCCAGCGCCATCGCGGTGTCGACCGCGCTCAGGCCGCTTCCGAGGATGCCGATCTCGGTGTCGTCGCGGTCGGTGAAACTGAACTGGGCGTAGGGGTCGCGAATGTAGTTCGGGTGCTCTCCGAGACCGTAATGATCCTCGGGCGCGTTGTGACCCGTGCAAAGTATCATGACGGAAGAGATGTGCGTGATGTTGCGGTCGGTGGTCAGCAGGACGGCGCCATCCGGCGAGAGCCGCATGCGGATGATTTCCGCCTGCTCGATGTGTACCGGCACGCCGGCACTGCGGCATTGCTCGATCGCCGCGTTGCGGACCGTGTCCAGATAGTCGCGATAGACCATCCGAGGCAGATGATCGTTGTGGCCGCAGTCGAGGCCGTACGCCTGGGCCCAGCGCAAGAACTCCTCGGCGTCGCCGGGTCGGATCGACATCTTCCCCGCCTTCATGTTGAGGAGATGGCGGTCGCTCTCCGTACGGTACGCTACGCCGCCGTCGAAGCCCGATTTGTCGAAGAGCTGGATGCCGCTGACGGCACCCTTGTCCCGTCCCGAAGCGGCGAGCTCCGCCAGATGACGCAGGATCGTGATGCCGGTTGCGCCGCCGCCGACAATGCTGATGATCATCGCTCAATCCCCCTGTTCACCATGTTTGACCCAGGCGCGAGCGGGGGCTCGGCGTGGGGGCCTCCCAAAGCCGTTGGTTGTTCGAAGCGTCAGAAAGTCGAGTTGCGGCCGGCCTCAGGTCGGCTGCAGGACGTGCGGGACCTCAGGCGGCCCGCACCGTGTCGAGGAACTTTGCGACCTCGCTCTTGAGGCGGCCACTCTCGGTCGAGAGTGAGCGCGCCGATGCCAGAACCTGCGTCGAAGCCGAGCCGGTGGCGCTTGCGCCATGGCTGACCTGGCCGATCTTGTCTGCAACTTCGACCGTGCCCTTGGCGGCTTCGCTGACGTTGCGTGCGATCTCGGCCGTCGCGGCGCTCTGCTCCTCGATGGTGGCCGCGATGGTGGTCGAGATGTCCGAAATCCTGGAGATCGTCGCGCCGATCTCCTTGATGGCGCTGACCGAATCTTCGGTCGCCGACTGCATCCCGGCGATCTGTGTACCGATCTCGTCGGTGGCCCGCGCGGTCTGGGCCGCCAGCGCCTTGACCTCGCTCGCCACCACGGCAAAGCCGCGACCGGACTCGCCGGCGCGGGCCGCCTCGATGGTGGCGTTGAGGGCCAGCAGATTGGTCTGCTCAGCGATGGCGGTGATCAGCTTGACGACGTCGCCGATCCGGCCTGCGGCCTTGAGCAATTCATTGATCCTGATATCCGTGCGTTCCGCCTGCTTCACGGCTTCGCCGGCGATCCGGCTGGCGTCGTGGACCTGACGGCCGATCTCGACCACCGATGCGCTCATTTCCTCGGCGGCGGATGCCACGGCTCCGACATTGGTGGAGGCTTCCTCGGAGGCCGCGGCCACCATTCCGGAGAGCGCCTCGGTCTCTTCCGCAGTCCCCGACAACGTGCCGGCGGCGGATTCGAGTTGTTGCGAGGCGACGGAAACCGAGTTGACGATGCCGCCGACAGCATCCTCGAACGCGCCGGCCAGCCGGATCATCTCCTGCTTGCGCCGCGCGACGGCTGCGGCCTCCTGGTCCTTCTGCTCGGCTTCCATCTGCTCGATGCGGATCAGATTGTCCCGGAAGGTGCGGGCCGCGCGGGCATTGTCGCCGACCTCGTCGCCGCGGGCCGTATAGGGAATATCGACGGCCTTGTTGCCGCCTGCCAGCTGCAGCAGCACGTCGCCGATGCGGCGGATCGGGCGAGCGATGGTCAGCACCGAAAACAGCGCCGAGCCGGCAAGGACCAGGATCACGAGCACACCGACGGCGAGGCTGACCGTGGCGGTCTGCTCGAGCGCGGCCACCAGCTGGCTTTGCCGGAGAGCCATGAATTCGTTGTTGGCGGAGACCAGCTTGTCGACGCGCGTGGTGATTTCCGCGGCGGCCGGAAGCACTTGCTCCTTGAAGATGCGATTCTTGGTCTCCTCCGCCTTCGCTGCGGCGCCGGTGGCCGACTTGTAGCGCCCGGCGAGTGCGGCGAGCGCGTCGATGACGTCGGCCACATCCTTGTCGGTGGCGATCTGGCGGACCTGTCTCAGCACACGGATCATGGCGTCCGCGCGTCCGGACACACGGTCCTTCTGGTCGAGCTCGCCCGTTGCCGTGAAGTGCCAGTTCGCAGCGCTGACCGCCTTGAACAAGGCGTCGGCTTCCCGCAGCCCGATCTCGATGTTGAGACGATTCTGCGATGCTGCGATCGCGGGCGAAGCGAGCAGCTTCTCGAGCGCCTTGCTCCAGGCCTCCTCGATCTGGTTCGCGGCGGTGAACTCGGCGACGACAGAGCCGCGCGCCTCGCCCAGCTCGTTGGCCGCCTTCAGGGACGTCTCGAGTAGGGCCTTCACCTCGCGGCAGAGCTGTTTGGCTTCGGCGCGCCGGGACCGCTCCAGTGCGGCGTCGATCTCGGTCGTGGCACTCGCGATGGAGCGGCGCAGCGTGTCGAGATGTTTGGCGAGGCTTTCGGCCGTGGCTGCGGATCCGATTTCCGCCACGGCGAGCCGTGCGCGGGTCATTGCGAGCTCGGCGCCCTGGGCGTTGGCCTTGTTGGCGGTGTTGATGACCACCATCCGGCTCAGTTCCGCGATCTGCTCGTTGCGAATGAGCTGGTTGGTGAGCATGCCTCCGACGAGAAGAACCCCCGCAGTCGCGGTCAGCCCCAGCTTTGTACCGATGCGAAACTTGAACGATGCCATGTTTACCGCCCCCCACACGCAACACGAGTACGCCGTCTTAATACTGAATTCTGCGTGAACATCAAACTCCGTACAACTACAGGAGGTAACGAACGGAGAGCGCTTGGAACAGCGTGCGGCGCATAGGTACGATCGTCCGTCGCGGCGATACGGCGCGAACGGCTTGCTCAATGATGACGGGCCGCGAGCGCGCAAGCCTTGCCGGTTTCCCCGACTCAGTCCTAGCGTGAGCCAATGCAATACCGGGATCGACCTCATTCTCGTCGGCCGCAATTCGGCGGCTCGCCGTTCAGCCCACGCTTCTCCGGACTGCTGGCGTGGATGTTCGTGGTTGGTGTCGTGGCGGCGGTCGTGCTGGGCTTTCGGCACGGCACGAGCTGGCTGGTCCCGCGTGAAACCGACGATCGCTCGCTGGATGCCGCGATCATCTTGCGGCAATCCGGCAATGGACAGGGCCGACAGCCGGTCGAGGTCATCCGCACTGTCGATGGCGACACCTTTCTCGCACGGGTGCATCAGCAGGGCGGCCGCGATCTCGTCGCACGCGTTCGGCTACGCGGCATCGATGCACCGGAGCTGAAGGCGTCCTGTCAGGAGGAATTGAACAAAGCGGAAGCCGCGGCCGAGGCACTGCGCGGGCTGCTCGGCCAGGGCGGTGTCACGGTCACCAATCTCGGCGCCGACAAGTACGGGCGCGTTCTCGCCGATGTCGCGACCAGACGCACCGCCGACGTCGCAGCCGCCCTGCTCGCGGGCGGCTATGTGCGCAGCTACAATGGCGGCCACCGCGACGGCTGGTGCGCGCGGGGCTGGCGCTTCTGGTAACGAGAAAGGCGCGTCGCACGACGCGGCTTTGATTGTCCTCTCCCCTGAGCGATCAGCGCGTCACGACCACCGTCGTGCCGACGGAGACGCGGCCGTAGAGATCGGTGATGTCGTCGTTGAGCATGCGGATGCAGCCATAGGAGACGAAGCCGCCGATCGAGCCCGGCACGTTGGTGCCGTGGATGGCATATTCGCCGCCGGCAAGGGTCATCGCCGCAACGCCCATCGGGTTGCGCGGCGAGCCGCCTGGAATGACGTCGGGCATGTTCGGCTTGTCGCGCTTCACCTCGGCGGGCGGCGCCCAGGCCGGATTGAGATATTTGCCGTCGATCCTCGTCGTGCCGGCCCACTGCTTGCCCGCCCTGCCGACGCCGACCGGATAGCGCACCGCGTGGCCGTTCCCGAGGATGAGATAAAGCCGCCGCTCGCTGGTCTTGACCACGATGGTGCCCGGCGAATAATCGGCCAGGTGGGCCCCCACCATTTCCGGCCGCGCCTGCGCAGCCGTCGACGTCAAGACTCCAGCCGCGATGGTGGCGGCCAGCGCCACCGCAATCCTCATCGACATCGATGCTTCCCCTTGCCCAAAACGGATCGTCCAAATGACGCGGAACCGGCAATCGCCGCCGCACCAAGCCCTCGTCGATGCTCATTCTTAACCGCGCCCGTTAACCCAATGGTTTCCACGCGCGGCTGCCGAGGGCCGGCCAGCAGGGGAACAAAGGAAATGTTCGAAATAAAGTAAATGACCTGAAAACAACACTCGGCCGGAAAGTTGCAGGCGCGCTGCCGCGCCGCCTGACAACATAGTGAGGGTGTGAATGGCCGTTGGTTGAGAGGGGCGGCACGCGCTCTCGTGTCCCGGACAAAGCGCAGCGAAGCAGAGCGGCGATCCGGGACCCAGTTCTTTCTTTCAGTCGATCGCTGGACCCGGCTCAGCAGCGTAGCGCTGAAGTAGCGCTGCGCTGCGTCCGGGGCGCGAGACCGGATCCTTACGCCGACTTCTTGTTCTGCCGGTTCTTGACGAGATCATCGACCACGGCGGGATCGGCGAGGGTCGAGGTGTCGCCGAGGCTGCCCGGCTCGTCCTCGGCGATCTTGCGCAGGATGCGGCGCATGATCTTGCCGGAGCGGGTCTTGGGCAGGCCCGGGGCGAACTGGATCTGGTCGGGCGAGGCGATCGGGCCGATCTCCTTGCGCACCCAGGTCACGAGCTCCTTGCGCAGCTCGTCGCTCGGCTGCACGCCGGCCATCAGGGTGACATAGGCGTAGATGCCCTGGCCCTTGATGTCGTGCGGGAAGCCGACGACCGCTGCTTCCGACACTTTCTCGTGCGCCACCAACGCGCTCTCGACTTCGGCGGTGCCCATGCGGTGGCCGGAGACGTTGATGACGTCGTCGACGCGGCCGGTGATCCAGTAATAGCCGTCGGCGTCGCGGCGGCAGCCGTCGCCGGTGAAGTACTTGCCTTTGTAGGTCGAGAAGTAAGTTTGTTCGAAGCGGGCGTGGTCGCCATAGACCGTGCGCATCTGGCCGGGCCACGAGCGCGTCAGGCAGAGATTGCCTGATGTCTCGCCTTCGAGCACCTTGCCGTCGGCATCGACGATCTCGGGCACCACGCCGAAGAACGGCTGTGTCGCCGAGCCGGGCTTCAGCTTGGTCGCGCCCGGCAGCGGCGTGATCAGGATGCCGCCGGTCTCGGTCTGCCACCAGGTGTCGACGATCGGGCAGCGGTCGTCGCCGACGACGCGGTGATACCACTCCCAGGCTTCGGGATTGATGGGCTCCCCGACCGAGCCGAGCAGGCGGAGCGAGGCGCGCGAGGTCTTCTTCACCGGCTCGTCGCCGGACTGCATCAGCGCGCGGATCGCGGTCGGCGCGGTGTAGAAGATGTTGACCTTGTGCTTGTCGATGACGTTCCAGAACCGCGAATTATCCGGATAGTTCGGCACGCCCTCGAACATCAGCGTTGTCGCCCCGTTCGCCAGTGGCCCGTAAAGGATGTAGCTGTGGCCGGTGACCCAGCCGACGTCGGCGGTGCACCAGTAGATGTCGCCGTCGTGATAGTCGAAGACGTATTGATGCGTCATCGAGGCGAACACGAGATAGCCGCCGGACGTGTGCAGTACGCCCTTGGGCTGGCCGGTCGAACCCGATGTGTAGAGGATGAACAGCGGGTCCTCGGCGTGCATGTGCTCGACCGGGCATTCCGTGGTCACCATCGCCGCCGCCTCGTGGTACCAGAGGTCGCGCGTCGGGTTCATGTCGACCTTGGCGCCGGTGCGCTTGACCACGACGACCCAGTCGACGCCATCGGCCTTGGCGAGCGCGGCATCGACATTGGCCTTCAGCGGCACCTTCTTGCCGCCGCGCAGGCCTTCGTCCGCGGTGATGATGACCTTGGATTTACAGTCGTTGATGCGCTGGGCGAGGCTATCAGGTGAGAAACCCGCGAACACCACGGAGTGGATCGCGCCGATCCGCGCGCAGGCCAGCATCGCGTAGGCGGCCTCGGGGATCATCGGCAGGTAGATGGTGACGCGATCGCCCTTCCCGACGTTGCGGGTACGCAGGATGTTTGCCATCCGGCAGACCTCGTCATGCAGCTCCTTGTAGGTGATATGCTTGGACTGCGAGGGATCGTCGCCCTCCCAGATGATCGCGGTCTGGTTGGCGCGTTTGGCGAGATGCCGGTCGATGCAATTGTAGGCGACGTTGAGGATGCCGTCCTCGAACCATTTGATCGAGATGTTGCCGGGTGCGAACGAGACGTTCTCGATTTTCGTCGGCGCGTGCATCCAGTCGATGCGCTTGGCCTGCTCCGCCCAGAAACCGTTCGGGTCCGAGATCGAGCGGGCGTACATCTCCTTGTACTTGGCCTGGTCGACCCAGGCGCGCTTCGCCCACTCCGCGGGGACGTCGTAGATCTTCTCGGACATGCTTCCCTCCACATGCGGCAAGCTCAGGCAATGCCGACAGCATCATTCGATGGATTATGCGTCGGGCTAACCGGACCCGACAAGGAGCACAAGCTGGACCTTCGACGGGCAGCCGGCCATGCGGAGGATCAAGGTCGCGAAGGCCCGCCGTCGCAAATCTGAAACAGGGCCGACGGACGCCTTTCGGCTCTTTGCCCGAACCGCCAGAAGGGACGCCGCAGAGCCCCATGCGCGGATGAGAGGTATTTAGCAACCTCTTCTCACTGATTCGGGACTCGCAATCGTGTTCGGAACACCCTAAATGGCCAACCCGGGTCCAAAGAGACCCCCTCGGAACAAAAATCAGAACAGCGGCATTGAACGATAACAGACAGGGCTAAGGCGTAAGACCATGATGGATCAGCAGAATCTCGGGACGATACGGCCCGCTTCAGCCGATCCTGCGGCCATTGCCTTGGCCAAGGCACTCGGACAATGGCCGAAACCGGGCGGTTTCAGGCGCGCGAGCCCCAAGAAGACCTACGACACGGCGCCTGCGGCGACGGTCGAGGCCCTCGCCAAGGAGCTGGGCTTGCGGCTCGGCGACCAGAACGAGCTGACCATCCGCCGGATCAAGCGCGGCAAGGGCTATTCCTTCGTCCGTCCCAACGGCGCCCATATCCGCGACGCCCGCACCATCCGGCGGCTGCACGCCATGGCGGTGCCGCCGGCCTATCGCGAGGTGCGCTACTCCGCCGATCCCAACTTACACCTCCAGGCGGTGGGCCGCGATGCCGCAGGCCGGCTGCAATATCGCTATCACGCCGACTGGGAGAAGGTCCGCGAGCAGCGCAAGGCGCATCGCCTGGCAAAGCTCGTCGGCGCGCTGCCGAAGATCCGGCGCAAGGTCTCGGCGTTCCTGTCGGGCGACGAGCCGACGCGCGAGTTCGCGCTCTCGGCCGTGATCGAGCTGATCGCGCGCACCGCGATCCGCCCCGGTAATGAATCCTACGCCCGCCTCAACGGCACCCGCGGCGCGACCACGCTGCTGAAGTCCAACGTCACGCTGGAAGACGATTGTTTCGTGCTGACCTTCAAGGCCAAGGGCGGCAAGGCGGTGCGCAAAGAGTGCGACGCCGCCAAGCTGGTGCGCGCCATCGGCATTTTGCAGAGCGTTCCCGGCAAGCGCATGTTCCAATATCGCGACGCCTCCGGCATCGTGCGCGCGGTCAATACCACCCAGGTGAACGCGTTTCTGCGCGAGATCGCCGGCATCAAGATTTCCCTGAAGGATTTCCGCACGCTGATGGCCTCCGCCGTCGTGGTGGAATCGCTGTCGCGGATCACGCCGGCGAGCAGCCAGCGCGGCCGCAAGAAGCAGGTGCTGGATGCGATCCGCGCCGCCGCCGATCAGCTCTCCAACACGCCGGCGATCTGCCGCAAGAGCTACGTCCACGACACCATCGTCACCGCCTTCGAGGAGGGCATCCTCGAGCGCTTCGCCGCGACCATGACGGGCCAGCGCTCGCAGGCCAGGCGCGAGCAGCTGCTGGCGCAGGTGGTGGCGACCGCGGCGGTCTGACCTCACCGCGCTATGTTTTGCCTGAAACGCCCACGTCCGGTCCGGGATCGCCGCCTGCGGCTGCGATCGTGAGCCGCGCCAGATAGTGCGCCCAACCCGTTGCATGGGCGGCCGCCTGCGTTTCGCTCGGCAGGCCGCTATGGGTCATGCGCAGCAGCGTGCCGCCGTCCTGCTCGATCAGGTCGATCTCGATCAGGCTCGAGCCGGGCGGCACTTCCTGACCGCCCTCCCAGCCGAACGTGTAGGCAAGACGATGCACCGGCACGACCTCGCGGAACGCGCCGCGGGCGATGCCGCCGCGCGGGCTGACGCCCTTGAGCAGGTAGAGCCCGCCGGGATACGGCTCGGTGGTTGCGTCGGAGCCCATCCAGCTCATGATCTTTTCGGGGTCGGTGAGATAAGCGAAGACGGTGGCGCGCGGGGCCGCGATCTGGGTCTCGCGTCGCACTATGAACGGCTCGGGCATCGGCGATCATCCCTGGTCTGATCTTGGGACATGGCGGCGGCCCTGCGCTCCGTCAAGGATTGCCCGTGGCAAAGACGGCCCTGTTTCGCCATGATCGCCTCATGCAGCTGTCCCCGACCCTCGCCTGGCTCCTCGACGCCGCTTCGGATTGTCGCGGGGCCGACCGCCTGCTTGCGGAGCTCGGCGCGCATCTGGCCGCCGACGGCGTTCCACTCGCGGCGGGCGCCCTGACGCTGGAGGTGCCGCATCCGCTGATCGCGAAGCGGACCTGGCTGTGGCGTGCCGATAGCGGCCAGGTGATCGAAGCGCTCGGCTTCGCGCCGGGCGGCCTCGCGCCCGATCCACCCGACGATGCCGGCCGCCGCTGGCTGCGCGATATTGTCGGCGGCGAGGTGCATGAAGATGTCGCCGGACGGCCCGATGGGCCGCTGCTGGGCTGGATCGGGCCGCGTCCGTTCACGGCGGATGAGATCGCGCAATTGCATCAAGCCGCGCGTTTCGCCGCGACGCCGCTCGCCCTGCTCGTCGCGCGCGCCACCTTGCGGGCAACGCTCGATGCTTACCTCGGCACGCGTAGCGCGGAGCGGGTGCTCGCCGCGCCTTTGCGCCGCGATCTCGGCGAGACCATCCAGGCTGCACTGCTCTATGCGGACCTGCGCAATTTCACGACCCTGTCGGAGACCACACCGCCGGCTGACGTCATCGCGGCGCTCGACGCCTGGTTCGATCGTATTGCCGGCGCGGTTCACGCCTTCGGCGGCGAGGTGCTGAAATTCATCGGCGACGGCGTGCTCGCGATCTTTCCGGTGCTCGAGGCATCCCCGCGCCGAGCCTGTGACGCTGCTCTGCGCGCGGCAAGCGCCGCCGAAGCCGGCATGGCGTACCTCAACAAGGAGCGCCGCGCGCAAGGGCTGCCGACGCTGTCGTTCGGCGCCGCGCTTCATCTCGGCGAGATGCTCTGGGGCAACATCGGCGCCGCTAACCGCCTCGACTTCACCGCGATCGGTCCCGCCGTCAACCTCGCCAGCCGGCTGGAGGGATTGTGCAAGCAGCTGGGCCGGACGGTGCTGGTGTCGGGCGCACTCGCCGCCGAGACGGAGATGCCGCTGGTTGCGCTCGGGACGCATGAGCTGCGCGGCATCGCCGCGCCGTGCGAGGTGTTCACATTGCCGGAGACGTGAGGGCAGTCGGCAACGCTTACATCCCACCCATCTTGCAGACGAGCTTCCACTCCTCCGCCGTCACCGGCTGCACCGACAGACGCGAATATTTCACCAGCGCCATATCCGCGAGCTTCTTATCCGCCTTGATCGCGGCCATCGTCACCGGTGTCTTCAGGGGCTTGTCGGCCTTGAGGTCGACGCAGACGAACTTGCCGGTCTTGTCGGTCGGATCGGGATAGGCCTCCTTGATGATCTCGGCGATGCCGACGATCTCCTTGCCCTCGTTGGAATGATAGAAGAACGCCTTGTCGCCCTTCTTCATGTTCACGAGGTTCTGGCGCGCGGTGAAATTGCGCACGCCGGTCCAGGCCTCGCCCTTGGCGCCCTTCGCAACCTGCTGGTCCCAGGACCACACCGACGGTTCGGATTTCACGAGCCAGTAGTTCATGACAACGCGCCCTATCCATTCGTCATGGCCGGGCTTGTCCCGGCCATCCACGTCTTTGTCACCGGTTCAATATCAAGACGTGGATGCCCGCGACAAGCGCGGGCATGACGAGAAGACGTCATTCCTCTGCCTTGAAGGGGCGCGTCATCAGCGCCGAGATCGCGGCATCGATCGTGCTTCGGCCGCTCAGGATCGATGCGACCGCCTCCGATACCGGCAACTCGATGTTCTGCGAAGCGGCGAGCTCGATCAGCACGGGGGCGGTGAACTCGCCCTCGGCGAGCTTGCCGGCGGGAGGCTGCTCGCCGCGCCCGAGCGCGAGGCCGAGCGCGAAATTGCGTGATTGCGGGCTCGAGCAGGTCAGAATGAGATCACCGAGGCCCGACAGGCCGGTGAGCGTCTCGCTGCGTGCGCCGAGCGCGCGGCCGAGGCGCGTCAGCTCGGCAAAGCCGCGGGTCGTGAGCGCCGCCTGCGCGGAGGCGCCAAGCTTGCGCCCGACCGCGATGCCGACCGCGATCGCCAGCACGTTCTTGGCGGCGCCGCCGATCTCGACGCCGCGGATGTCGGTGGAGTGATAGGGGCGGAATGTCGGCGAGCCCAGCGCCTGCACCAGGCTGCTGGCCAGCGCCTCATCGCTTGCGGCCAGGGTCACTGCCGTCGGCAGGCCGCGTGCGACGTCGTCGGCAAAGCTCGGCCCGGACAGGATCGCCGGCCGCGCGTGCGGCGCGGCTTCGGCGATCACGTCGGTCATGAACTTGTGGGTGCCGTGCTCGATGCCCTTGGCGCAGGCGACGATCGGTACCGGCGTCGTGATGTGCGAGGCCAGCATGTTGACGGCGCTGCGCAAATGTTGCGCCGGCGTCGCGATCAACAGCACGTCCGCACGCGCGGCGAGCGCCAGATCGCTCATCACGACGATTTCAGGCGCGATCCGAAACCCGGGCAGCCGCGGATTGTCGCGCGTCGACGCGATCCGCGCGGCATGCTCGGCATTGCGCGCCCACAGCGTCACGTTTCGCCCGGCTCGCGCCGCCACCGTCGCCAGCGCCGTACCCCAGGCGCCCGCGCCGATCACTGCGACGGATTGCGGCGCAGTCATCGCTAATATCCCGCCCGCGTCTTGCCGTAGCCCGCGGGCGCCGTCGCGCTGGCGTCGAGCAGCCAGCGTGCGCGCGGCTGCGCGTCCATCGTGTCGGTCAGGCCGAGCGCGAGGCGCTCGGCGCCGGCCCAGGCGATCATGGCGCCGTTGTCGGTGCACAGCGCGGGTGGCGGCATGATCAGCTGCGTCCCGGCCCGCCTCGCGACATCGTCGAGCGCGCCGCGGATTGCCTGATTGGCGGCGACGCCGCCGGCAGCCACGAGCGCGCGCGGTGCGCCGAACTGTTCGCGGAACAGCCTGAGGCCGACGCTCAGCCGGTCGGCCGTCGAATCGAGAACGGCGGCCTGGAAGCTGGCGCAGAGATCGCTGATGTCCTGCGGCATGAGCTCGGCCAGCCGGCTCGCTTCGGTGCGCACGGCCGTTTTCAATCCCGACAGCGAGAAATTGGCATCGGGGCGTCCCTGCATCGGCCGCGGAAGCGCAAAGCGCGCGGCGTCGCCGCCTGCCGCCGCGCGTTCGACCTGCGGGCCGCCGGGATAGGGCAGGCCCAGCATCTTCGCGACCTTGTCGAAGGCCTCGCCGATGGCGTCGTCGACCGTAGTGCCGAGCCGCACATATTGGCCGACGCCGGTGACCGCGACGATCTGGGTATGGCCGCCCGAGGCGAGGAACAGGCAATAGGGAAATTCGATGCCGTCGGTGAGGCGCGGCGTCAGCGCATGCGCTTCGAGATGGTTCACCGCGACCAGCGGCGTGTCGTGCACCATCGCGATTGCCTTCGCGGTGGTGAGTCCGACGATGACGCCGCCGATCAGCCCGGGCCCCGCGGCCGCCGCGACGCCGGCGAGCTGGGCATAATCGATGCCCGCCTCGTTCATGGCGCGGCCGATGATCCCGTCGAGCACGTCGACATGCGCGCGCGCGGCGATCTCCGGCACCACGCCGCCGAAGCGGGCATGCTCGGCGATCTGCGACCGCACGATGTTGGACAGGATCTTGCCGCTACCGTCGGCCGCGCGTTCGATCACGGCCGCGGCGGTCTCGTCGCAGGTGGTTTCGATGCCCAGCACCAGCATTGGCGAATTGTTATCCAATTTGCGCCCTTGCGCTCATCCATAAAGCAGAGTTCTGGTACGTCCGGTAGCATCCCGGGGTCGGCTTGCGCAATCGTCACGCGCAGCCGTTCTGGTCGATGCGTCACCGCCAAATGGTCCGGGAACAGCAGCGATGTCCATTCTTGTCACACGGCCGCATCCAGACAATGCGGCGACGGCGGACAAGCTGCGCACGCGCGGGCATGCGGTACTGCTTGCGCCGGCGCTCAAGCTCGAGCCGGTCGCCTTCCAAGGCGAGAGCGAAGTTTCTTATGATGCCGTTCTCGTCACCTCGGCCAATGCGATCCGCGCTATAGCGTCGCAATTGCCGGACCAAGGTCTGCTGGAGCTGCCTTTGTTCGCGGTCGGCGAGCATACGGCTGCAACGGCGCGCGAGGCCGGCTTTGCCGAGGTGATCGTCGCCGGGGGCGACGCCGCGTCCTTGCGCGACAAGGTGATGCAGAGCGCGCGCGCCAAGGTGCTGAAGAAAAGCAGCACGCTGCTGTATCTCGTCGGCGCGGATCTGTCGCGCGACCTCGGCGGCGAGCTCGGTGCGGAAGGTTTCCGCGTGGTGACGCGGACGACCTACCGCATGGCGCCGGTGAAGCATCTGCCGCGCGAGGTCTGCGAAGGCTTTGTCGCCCATGGGATCGAGGCGGTGCTGCACTACTCCCGGCGTAGCGCACGTGCGTTCCTCGATGCGGCGCGGGACGAAGGTGTCGAAATTTCGGCGCTGGCGATCCCGCATTGCTGCCTGTCCGAGACCGTTGCGGGCGTGCTGCGCGATGCCGGCGCGTCACAGGTTCTGGTGGCCGCAACGCCGGACGAAACTACCTTGTTCGACACCTTGGAGCGTGCGTTGCGCACCCGTTTGGCGTAAAGGTCGGGCCGAATCCGACGCAATCTTATCCACCCTGGTATGGAAGTGTGAGGAACCGTCACGATGGCCGACGACAAGCCTGAAGACGCTGGATTGGCGCCCGATCCGGGTCGTGCCAAGCGCACCCCGCCCACCATCGACCTCGAGGCGACGGCAGTCTCGACCCAGCCGCAGCAGGTCGCCGGCGAGCCCGAGGCGTCCGAGCATGTCGCGCTGGAGCAGGCCAGGGTGGAAGAGCCCGGGTCGGAACAGGTCAAGGCCGAGCCTCAGTCCGAACCGGCAGAGCAGCAGGCCTCCGCGGCGGCGCCTGTATCGGCGCCGATTTCCCCCTGGGTCATTGCGCCGTTCTCGGGCGCTGCCGCGGCTGCGGTCGTGATCGCGGTCGGCTGGATGCTGGGCTGGCCCGCGGTGCAGGACCCGCCGGCCGCGCCGCAGGTCACCAGTGCGACCGTCGATGCGCTGAGCGGACGCGTTGCCGCGGTCGAAGCCAGGGCCGCGAGGCCCGCGGCCGATCCGGCCCAGGTCGCGAGAATCGATGCATTGGAGAAAGCGGCGAGCGCGCTGCGCGGCGACATCGCCAACTTGCGCGCACAATTCGACAAGACCTCGAGCGCGCTGAACGATGCGAAATCCGCAGCCCCGAGTGCCGCGCCCGATCTTGCCGCGCTCACCGACCGCATCGCTCAGCTCGAGCGCGCCAGCAAGTCCGAGCGGGCCGAGCTTGCGCAGCAAAGCGAGAAGATCGCCGAGGCCAAGATCGAAGCCAAGACGATGGACGACAAGCCGCTCCGCTATGTGGTGGCGGCGTCCCTGCTCGACGTCGCCGTTCGTCACGGCGATCCCTATCAATCGCAACTGGCGGCGGCGCGGTCGCTGACGGCGAAGTCCGACATGCTCAAGCCGCTCGAGGCGTTTGCATCTTCCGGCATCCCGACGGCAGCGGCGCTGAGCCGCGAGCTCCTCAATATCGTGCCGAAGCTGTCGCCGCCGGCTGAAGCTCCGTCGAGCGAGGCCGGCATCGTCGAGCGGCTCCAGGCGGGCGCGTCGAAGCTGGTGCGGATCGAGCGCACCGACGGCGTCGGCAACGATCGCGGTGCCATCGTGGCGCGGGTGGCGGCGGCGGCGCTGCGCAACGACTTCGCCGAGGCGCGGCGCGAGCTGAAGACGCTGCCCGAGGCTGATCGCGCCGCGGCGCAGGTCTGGCTCGCCAAGGCCGATGCCCGCGACGCCGCGCTCGCCGCGTCGCGCAAATTCGCTGACGACGCCATGGCGGATCTCGCCAAATCTACTCAATAAGATTCGCGCAACAATCGGCGCGTATAGGGATCGCCATGCTTCGCATCATCCTCTTTCTCGTCTTGATCGCACTGGCGGCGGCCGGCGCGGCCTGGGTTGCCGACCAGCCCGGCGATCTCGTCCTGACCGCGGGCAGTTTCCGCATCTCGACGACGCTGCCGAGGTTCGTTTTCTTGCTCGGCCTCTTCGCCGCGTCGGTCGTGCTGGTCTGGAGCATCCTGACGACGATCTGGCGCATGCCAGGGCGCATGCGCCGCCGCCGTCATGACAAGCGCCATGCCCGCGGCCGTCATGCCATCACCCATGGCCTGCTCGCGATCGGCCACGGCGATTCCGCGCTCGCGCGCCGGCACGCCGAGGCGGCGCGGCGGCATGCACCGAACGATCCGCTCGCGCTGCTTCTGCACGCGCAGTCGGCGCAGCTCGAAGGCAACCGCGACGAGGCGCAGCGCGTCTTCCGCAGCATGGCCGAGCGCGAGGATACGCGGCTGCTCGGCCTGCGCGGTCTCTTCATCGAGGCGCAGCGCGCCGACGATGCGGTCGGTGCCGTGATGATCGCGGAGGAAGCGGTCAAGCTGTCGCCGTCTGCGACCTGGGCCTCGCACGCGGTGCTCGGCTTCCGCTGCGCGCGCGGCGACTGGAGCGGCGCGCTCGCGATCCTCGATTCAAATCTGTCCGCGGGCCTGATCGACAAGCAGACCTATCGACGGCAACGCGGTGTGCTGCTCGCCGCGCGTGCGCTGGAGCTGGAAACGATGGACCGCGACGTCGCGCGCGAGAGCGTGATGGAGGCGGTCAAGCTCGCGCCGACCCTGGTGCCGGCGGCGGTGCTGGCGGCAAAATTCGAGAGCGAGGCGCATCAGGTGCGCCGCGCCATGAAGCTGGTGGAAGCCGCCTGGCTCGCCAATCCGCATCCGGATCTCGCGGATGCCTATGCGCATGTGAAGCTCGGCGATTCCGCATGGCACCGCTTGCAGCGGGTGGAGACCCTCGCCGCGAAGACCCCCGCCGACAAGCCCGGTTATGTCGAAGGGCAGCTCGCGATCGCGCGCGCTGCGATCGAGGCCTCGGAGTTCGCCCGCGCGCGCGAGGTGCTCGCGCCTTATCTCAAGGATCCGACCCAGCGCGTCGCGCTGATGATGGCTGAGCTCGAGCGCACCGAGCATGGTGACGGCGGCCGCGCTCGCGCCTGGACCTTGCGCGCGGTGCGCGCCCGCCTTGATCCCGCCTGGACCGCGGACGGCTATGTCAGCGACCGCTGGCGTCCGGTCTCCCCGGTCACCGGCCGCCTCGATGCGTTCCAATGGCAGACACCGGTCGCGAGCCTGCCCTCGGACAAGGGCCCCACGCTCGAATCTTCGGCCTTCGAGGAAGCCATGCTGGCCGCCCCGCCGCCGAAGCGGGTGACGGCGGCTCCCAGCGAAGCCGCGGTGGAACCGTCGGAGGTGGCCCCAGCGGCCCCGGCCGCGCAGGACAATTCACCGCCTCAGGTCAAGGACGCCACCAAGGACGCCGCGAAGGAAGTTGCCAAGGACGCTGGGGAGCAAACTGCGAAGGCCGACGAGCCGGCCGTGGCGTCCGCCGAACCGGCAAATCCGGCTCCGGCGCCTGCCGAATCATCGCCGCCGGCCGCAACGCCGGTCTTCCGAACCCGGGCTGACCTCGGTAGGCCCGCCTCGGCGCCGATCCAGACCGTCATCCCGATCGTCCGTGCACCCGATGATCCCGGGATCGACGACGATGGCCCGAACGATGAATTTGCGGAACAAATCGGCACGCCCAAAGCCCATGCAAAGGCCCAGGCGGGCGGCTGGCGCGGCTTCTGGTCCCGCTGGGGCGCGTGAGCCGCATTTCGCCCCCGGCTTGTCCTTGCCAATTCGGGCCATGCCCGATATCAGGAGCGCGCGTATCGGGGCCGGCATTGCTTTGGTCCCGGCAGGTTGGCCGCAATAGCTCAGTCGGTAGAGCACGTCATTCGTAATGACGGGGTCGGGGGTTCGAATCCCTCTTGCGGCACCAGCGCCCCGGTTCATCCGATCATCCGATCCCCAAGCGCTCCGATCGACCAGGCATCAGCCTGCATCAGGGCTCGCTCGGCTGCGTGATCGCGATCACATAATCGCAGACATGGCTCCCCTAACGTCCTGTCACGCCAACACGGGGAGACTTCACATGCGCAAGATCATTCTGATTGCCGCGATGCTCCTGGCTTCTGCCTCCGCCCAGGCGGGCGGGTCGCGCGGTCTGTCGCTGGCCGCGGCGGGAGAACAGGCCGTCGCTTCACAAACCACGACGCCGGCGAGCGCGGTGACGATGCAGGTGAGCGAAGCCGCGCCGGCCACCGAGGCTCCGAAATATTCCGATCGTCCGCCGGCAGTGTCACTCTCCGCACCCGCTACGGCGACCACTCCGGCGGTGACCACACCGGCGACGACCTCCGCGCCGGTCGCGACCACCAAGCCCGCCGCCAAGACCACTGCAAGGGCGGAGAAGCCGAAGCCCAAGCGCAGCTGGACCGAGCGCCGCATCATCAGCGAGCTGCATCGGCACGGCATCTACTGGTAGGCACTTCCTCTGCTTCAAAAGCAAATGGCCGGGCGAGAGCCCGGCCATGATTCGTTTGAAGCGATGGTGGCGCTTACTGCGAGATCGTCTGCACGACACTCGCGATCGGGCGCGTGTTCGTGCCTGCGGTCGGCACCTTCATGTCCTTCATCAGCGCCTCGTCATATTCCGGCAGCGTCTGGAGGCTCGTCTTGGCCTTCATCTGCACGACCTTGTAGCCGCCGGCCTTGAGCCGCGCGAGCAGCGTCGGCAGGGCGAGGCCCGTGTTCTTCTGGAAGTCGTGCATCAGGATGATGCCCTTGCCGAGCTTGTCCAGCCTTGTCATCACGGTCTCGACGATCTTCTCCGGCGTCGCGCCCTTCCTGAAGTCGAAGGAGTCGATCTCGGTCGAGAACATCGCGACGTTGCGGGTGCCGAAATAGCTCACCATCGCGGGATTGTGCTGAAGCTGCGGAAAGCGGAAGAACGGCGCCGGATTGGTGCCGAGCGCGAATTTCACCGCGCTGAAGCCCTTCTCGACCTCGTCCTTGACCTGCTGCTCGGTCAGCTTCTTGCTGTTCAGATTGACATGCGACCAGGTGTGCGTGCCCACCGTGTGGCCCTGGGCCAGCACCTGCTTCAGGATCTCCGGATGGTAGGTCGCGTGCTTGCCGACCGAGAAGAACAGGCCCTTGGTGCATTCTTCCGCGAGCGCCTTCAGCACCGTCGGCGTGTTGACCGGCCACGGACCGTCGTCGAACGTCAGCACGACCTCCTTCTCGGTCAGGAAGTCGAACTGCTTGAAATGCTCGAAGCCGAAGCCGGGGCCACCCGTCGTGTCGATCTCGACGACGCGGGACACACCCAGCGCGTTCGGATTGGCGCAGGCCTGCTTCGGCTGCATCGGCATGACCGGCATGGCGGCAGGTGCTGGAGCTGCTGCGGCCGGCTTGGCCGCGACGGCCGCGGTGGTCTCGACGTCGTCCTTGGCGGCGAGCTTCGCCTGTGCCGGCAATGGGTCGGCGGCACGGGCGGCAACTGTCTTGGGAGCGCCCTGGTCGGCGCGCGCGGAATAATAAAACCAACCGCCGGCGGCGATCACGACCGCCGCAACTACACTGGCCAGCATCAGGCCCAACGCATTACGCATCGCTACTCTTTCCAATTACGCAACCAAACCGGCGGAATTTCCCACGCGACGAGCCATTAATGCGAAGTAAGAGTTAACGTGACACCAACACGACGGCGGTAGCGCAGGAATTTCAGCGTGCTGCGCAAAGTGACCGAGATCACAGAGGGTGGGTCTCCCGTGAGCGTCGTCACAGTGGAAACGGTTTTGCCGGAGCATCGTAGCTCCCATCGACAACGGGCCCGCTGCGGCGGCGCCAATGGGAGCTTCAAATGACCAACTCGTTTACCAGCAAGATCCGCGACACCAGCCTGGCCCTCGGCTTTGCCGCCATCGTCTCGATCGCCTCGACCGGTGCGAGCCTCGCCTTCACAGCCGAGGCGCAGCAGATGTGCACGGGCGATGCCTTCCGTCTCTGCTCGGCGGAGATCCCCAATATCCCGAAGATCACCGCGTGCATGATCAAGCATCGCTCGGACCTGAGCGCCGGCTGTCGCGCGGTGATGGACAAGGACCTTGCCAAGGGCGCCTCGCGCAAGGTCGCTGACGCTCAGGACAAGCAGTAAGAGACGGGCGGCAACGTCGCGATCGTTGCGTCAGTGAGCTCCTCCGCGAGTGCCCCGGCACCAAAGCCGGGGCCAGGCGCCACGTGGCAGCCAGCAACAAAGCCGTTGCAGCCCTGGGATCGTCGCACTAGCTTCGCCCGCACATTATTCCGGGTAAGAGGCGTTCCGCGATGACCAGATTTCTTTTCATCATTCCCTTGCTCCTGTGCGCTTCGGCTGCATCCGCGCAACAGCAGCCCGGCCATGATGCCTGTGCGCGCGACGTCACCCGCTTCTGCCGCGCCGTGATGAACAATGGTGACGGCGCCGTGCTCGCCTGCCTGAAGCAGAACCGCACCCGCCTCAGCAAGGGCTGCGACAAGGTGCTGACGGATCACGGGCAGTGATCGTCATTCCGGGCGCGCCGTTCGGCGCCAACCCGGGAATGACCAAGCAAAACCTACGTACTGCTCCCCGCCGCGGTCGCCACCACCGGCAGCACTTCGCCATCGGCGCGGTCCGGCGTCTCGTCCTTCCAGCGCACCGAACCGAAGGGACGCTCCAGCATGCGGCGGATCCGCACCGGCTCGGGACCGATGTGGAAATCGATCGCCTGCTGATGCAGCGCGCGTTCGGACTGGGTCGAGCGGTTGCGCTGACGCAGATAATCGAACCAGGTCGGGCAGTGATAGCGCTCGGTCCACAGCTCGGGGTCGGCGATGTCGCGCGCGATCGACCAGCCATAGGCGCCGTTGCGCTGGCGCGAGAGCTGCACGTCCTGCATCACGTTGTGGAACGCGCGCGCATTCTCTTGCGCGACCCGGTATTCGATCTCGACCACGAGGGGTCCGCTGCGTCCGGTCAGCGACAGCTTCACCTCGGGATCGGCCAGCATGTCCGCATCCTCGTTGCGGGCACCGACGCGCGGCATCGTGAGCCAGATGCCGAGCAGCGGCGAGATCAGCATCAGGCCCGCCGCCGTCAGCAATGCGATCTCGACGCCGGCATAGTCGGTCAGATGACCCCAGCCCCAGGCGCCAATCGCGATGCCGCCGGCGATCGCGGCCTGGAACGCCGCGAGCGAGCGACCCGCGACCCAGCGCGGCGCCGAGAGCTGCACGCCGATGTTGAATAGCGCGATCGCAGCCATCCAGACCGCGCCGCCCAGCACCAGCGCGGTCGCCGTCAGCACCGGCTCCGTGCTCAGGGCGAGGGCGGCCATCGCGAAGGCCATCGAGATGGTGCAGGCGCGGATCGCGGCCTCGCCGCTCATGCGCTTGCGCAATTCGTGGATGTTGAGTGCGCCGATCACCGCGCCCATGCCAAAGGCGCCAAGCATGATGCCATACATCTGCGCGCCGCCATGCAAAAGGTCGCGCGCGATCAGCGGCATCAGCGCCATCACGGCGCCGCCGATCAGGCCCATCACCAGCGTGCGCAACAGCACGATCTTGATCGGCGGCGAATTCGTGATGTAGCGCACGCCCGAAACCATGGCGCGGTTGAGCTTCTCCCGCGGCAGGCGCGACGCCTCGGTGTTGCGGCGCCAGAGCAGCAGCACCACCAGCAGCGGCAGATAGAGGATCGCATTGCAGGCGAATGCGGCCACCGCGCCGAGCGCGGCGACGATGACGCCGCCGACCGCCGGGCCGAAGCTGCGCGCGATGTTGTAGCTGATGCCGTTCAGCGCCACCGCGGACGCCAATGCCTCGGGCGGCACCTGTTCGCTGACCGAGGACTGCCAGGCCGGGCCGAACAGCGCATTGCCGCTGCCGACGATGAAGCAGAAGGCGAGCAGCAATTCCGGGGTGATCAGGTTGAAGCCTGCCAGCACGGTGAGCGCGCTCGCGCCGATCAGCGCGATCGACAGCGAAATCACGCTGACAATGCGGCGATCATACATGTCGGCGATGGCGCCGGCCGGCATCGAGATCAGCATGATCGGCAGCATCAAGGCGGTCTGCACCAGGGCCACCTTGTCCGCCGAGGCCGCCATCTGCGTCATCGCCCAGGCCGCGCCCACGCCCTGGATCAGGAGGCCGAGATTGGAGAGCAGGCTGGCGAGCCAGATCCGCCGGAACACGGTGTACCGCAGGGGCACAGTGATGCCGTCGGCGGCCATTTTCGGGCGGTTCGGCTGCTCGGTCATATCCCCTTCCATATCGGATGGCAGAAGTGGTCGTGGTGATTCCGGCCAATTCAGTGATGCCCGCGAAAGTCCTTCGCTGTCCAGTGCTTAGGCCGGTATAAGCAGTGCAAAGAGGCAGGCTTGCCGGGGAGGAACAGATGAAGCTGTCGCGGCGGACGATCTTGCAAGGGGCGGCGAGCGTGCCTTTCGCACTTGCGAGCTTACGGACGGGCGCGCTGGCCCAGACAGCGCCCGCCGCCGCGCCCGGCACGGAGCTGCCGCCGATTCTGTTCGTCCATGGCAATGGCGATTACGGCGCGCTCTGGATGACCACCTTGTGGCGGATGGAGTCCAATGGCGTTGCGCGCGATCGCATGATGGCGATCAATTTCACCGATCCGCTGGCGCGCAGCGACGACAAGGTCGAGCAGGCGGGCCGCTCCTCGACCGAGGACCAGCGCCGCGAGCTTGCTGCCGCCATCGCCGAACTGAAGCGCCGCACCGGCGCGCCTCGCGTGGCGCTGGTCGGCAGCTCGCGCGGCGGCAACGCGATCCGCAACGTCATCAAGAACGGTGGCGCCGGCGATGTCAGCCATGCCGTGCTGTGCGGTACGCCCAATCACGGTGTGTTCGCGACCGACGACCAGCCCAACAACGAATTCAACGGCCGCGGCACGTTCCTGCGCAGCCTGAACGAAGGCGAGAGCGAGGTGACGCCGGGCGTGGCCTTCCTCACGCTGCGCAGCGATGGCATGGACAAATTTGCCCAACCCGACGGCCGCTTCATCGGCAAGCCCGGCACCCCGACCAATGTCACCGCCGAAGGGCCGGAGCTGAAGGGTGCCACCAATCTCGTGCTCGGCGCGCTCGACCATCGCGAGGTGGCGTTCCACCCGCGCGCGTTCCGCGAGATCTACAAGTTCATCGCAGGGCGCGAACCTGTGCGCATCGCGATCGTGACGGAGACCAGCGTCGCATTGAGCGGCCTGGTCACCGGCACGCCCGGAGGTGCGCCGACCAATCGCCCGGTCGCGGGTGCAACCGTCGATGTCTTCCGTGTCGATCCTGATACCGGGGAGCGCAAGGGCGGTGCGCTGCACAGCTCGAAGACGGGCTCCGATGGCCGCTGGGGACCGGCGCAGGTCGATCCCGCCTGGTCGCTCGAATTCGTGCTGACCTCGCCGGATGCGCCGACGACGCACATTTATCGCTCGCCCTTCCCGCGCTCGTCCGAGGTCGTGCATCTGCGGCCCGCGCGCCCGCTCGGGCCTGCCGACAAGGACGCCGGCGCCGTCGTGATCATGTCGCGCCCGCGCGGCTATTTCGGCCTGCCGCGCGATGTGGTGTTGCTCGACGGCAAGGAGCCGGCCGACGTCAAGCCGGGCGTGCCCACGGATGCGGCAGCAACCCTGCGGCTTCCGGCCAACGAGGTTGGACGTAACATCGTGGCCCAATTCGGCGAAGAACGGATTGTGGCACGCGCCTGGCCTGCGTCCGAGAATCGGATTGCCATCGCCGAGCTGACTTACTAGCTATTTGCCTGGGTCCCATCTTGCGGGAGAGAGCCATGAATATCGCCAGCGTGCGTCGGCCCATCATCCCTCCGGCTCCCCCGCGAGCGCCTGACGATATGTCGTTCTTCGCCCGGCTCGCGGTCATCAGGCAGAACATGATCGCGACCTGGGGACAACGCGCCTATGAGGAAGAGGTCATCCCGGGCCGCTTCATCTTCCGCAACAGCTTCATCCTGAACCAGCCGGACGCGATCCGGCACGTGTTGCTCAGCAATTACGAGAACTACACGCGCACGCCGGCCGGCATCCGCATGCTGCGTCCCGTGCTCGGCGACGGCCTTCTGATCGCGGAAGGTCATTCCTGGACGTTCCAGCGCCGCACGCTGGCGCCGGCCTTCACGCCGCGTGCAACTGCGAACCTCGTTCCGCATATGACGGCGTTGCTCGACGAGACCATCATCAAGCTGGACGCGCAAACCGGCGAGCCGGTCGACCTGCGCGCGATCATGCAGCGTATGACGCTCGAGATCGCCGGGCGCACGATGTTCTCGTTCGGCATGGACCAGCACGGCGCGACCCTGCGGAACTTCATCATGGAATATGCCGCGCGGTTGGGGCGTCCCTATTTCCTCGACATGGTGCTGCCGGTGTCCTGGCCGAGCCCGATGGATTTTGCTCGCGCCCGTTTCCGCAAGCGCTGGACCGAGTTCGTGGCGATGCTGATCGCCGAGCGGCGTAAGGCGGGCAAGAAGGACGGCGCGCCGCCGCGCGATTTGTTCGATCTCATGGACGAGGCGCGCGATCCTGAAACCGGCCAGGGCTTCTCGGACGAGCAGCTCGTCGACGAGGTCGCGACCATGATCCTCGCCGGTCACGAGACCACCGCGACGGCGCTGTTCTGGGCGCTCTACCTGCTCGCGCTCGATCCTGATACGCAGGAGGAGGTGGCGTCCGAAACCCGCGGCGAGCACCTCGACAGCATGGCCGACATCGATCGCCAGAAATTCACGCGCGCGGTGATCGACGAGACCATGCGGCTCTATCCGCCGGCCTTCCTGGTCGCGCGTGCCGCGCGCGACAAGGACAACGCCGCGGGCGTCGAGATCGGCAAGGGCGACATCATCATGATCGCGCCCTGGCTCTTGCACCGGCACGAGAAGCTGTGGGATCAGCCGAACGCATTCATTCCAAAACGCTTCATGTCGAAGGAGGCGCCGGACCGTTTTGCCTACCTGCCGTTCGGCGCAGGTCCGCGCGTCTGCATCGGCGCGCCGTTTGCCCAGGCCGAATCCGTGCTGGCGCTGGCGCGGCTGATCGGAGCGTTCCGCATCGAGCTCGCCGACCCCGCGACCCCCGTGTTCCCGCTCGGCGTCGTCACGACACAGCCGGACCACTCACCCTTGTTCCGCATCACGCGTCGGTGACAGGCGTGCGTCTGGCCGCTGCCGTGACCCACGCTAGATAGAGTTTCGCCATGAGCGACATCCAGGCCCAGTTCTCCGTTTTGAAGCAGACCGCCGATCCCAAGGTGGTCGATGCGATTGCGCGTCTCATCGAGGATGGCGAGGATCACGAGCTCAACCGCGTCAACGTGCTCGATTTCTCCACGCAGAATGGCCTCGACGAGGAGCGCGTGATCTCGGCCTTCCTGCATTCGGCGCGGCTCGGCCTGTTCGACCTCGGCTGGAACGTGCTGTGCCCGGGCTGCGGCGGCGTATTGGGCGCGCATTCGACGCTGAAGGCGCTCAAGCCGGACGATTATCACTGCGCGCTCTGCGCCTGTGGCTACAAGGCCTCGGTCGACGACCAGGTCGAGGTCTCCTTCACCGTGAACCCGCGCGTTCGGCGCATTGCGGCGCATGACCCCGACACGCTTCCGGTCTGGGACTATTTCAAGCAGGTGTTCTGGAGCTCCGGCGTCGACTTCAACAAGGACTCCTTTGCGACGCTCGCGAACGAGGTGACGCTCGACACGATGGAGCTGCCGGCGGGCGAGAAGGCGACCATGTCACTGCAGCTGCCGAGCGACTTCGTCATCATCTTCGAGCCTGTCACCCACGCCGCGCATTTCATCGACGTCCAGGGCGAGCCGACCAGGGATCGCCAGCAGCTCGCCATCATGTACAACAAGGTGCAGGCCCCGACGGGGACCACGACGATGCGGCCGGGCCCGCTGCGTCTGTCGCTGGAGAACCAGGCCGGCGTGCGCGTGCTGCCCTCGGTCTTCATCGCGTCCGAGGCGCTTCACCATCTCATCGGCAAGCGCAAGCCGTTCCTCACCGCCAAGCGCATGCTGTCGAACCAGACCTTTCGCGACGTCTTCAAGGCGGACAATCTCAGCCTCGATCAGCGGCTTCAGATCACCTCGCTGACCTTCCTGTTCACCGATCTCAAGGGCTCGACCGCGCTCTACGAGCGCGTCGGCGACCTCGCCGCGTTCGATCTCGTGCGCGCGCATTTCCACGCGCTGCTCGAGATCATCTCCTCCGAAAGGGGTGCGGTGGTGAAGACCATCGGCGATGCCGTGATGGCGACCTTCGTCCGTCCCGAGCACGCCATCGTCGCGGGCTTGCGGATGCGCGCGGCCATGGACGAGCTCAACAAGACGCGCGGCACGAGGGACCTCATCGTCAAGATCGGCATCCATGAAGGCCCCTGTCTCGCGGTCATGCTCAACGAGCGGCAGGATTATTTCGGGCAGACCGTCAACATCGCCGCCCGCGTGCAGAGCCTGTCGACCGCGCAGGAGATTCACATCACCGGTCCGGTGCTGGATGCGCCCGCAGTCGCCGAAGTGCTCGAGCAGCGCGCCATCAAGCCGATCCAGAAGCAGGCTGCGCTCCGCGGCATCGCCGACAAGATGGTGGTGTACGAGATACCGTGAGCTTCGAACGGTCATTCCGGGTTCGCGCTGCGCGCGCCCCGGAATGACTGAACGACCATATTGCCGAAACGTAATACGCGCGCGGAACTGACGCACGTTGCGCCGGTTGGGTTTCCTGCTCATATAGTGCTTGTAACGGCCGCGCTCCTTGCGGCGTCATCGATCCCGGTAGGACCCATGCTCGACGGCTTGCGCCAATTCATCGCCGACATCGTCGGTCCCCAAGCCCAGGACCGCGCCTTCGGCGACAGCGATTATCGGCTGGCCGCGACCGCGCTGCTGGTCCATGTGGTCTCACTGGACGGCCAGCCGAGCGCGGCCGAGCAGCGCAAGCTGCACAGCCTGATCGAAAGCCATTTCGGGCTCGACCGCGGCACCGCCGACCGTCTCATCGCCGACGCCACCCAGGTCGAGGGCGAGGCCGTCGACCTCTATCACTTCACCAGCGTCATCATGCGCTCGCTCGACGAAGCGGGTCGCAAGCGGATCGTGCAGATGATGTGGGAGCTGGTCTATGCCGACGGAGAGGTCAGCGAGTTCGAGGACAATGTGGTCTGGCGCGCGTCCGACCTGCTCGGCATCGCCCAGCGCGACCGGATCGAGCTGAAGCACGCAGTTGCGGAGCGTGCCGGTGGCCAGGTCAAGGATCGCGCCGTCGAGCCGGTCCCCGGCGGATTGCCTGGCCTGCGCGCCACATGACGAAACTTTAATATAAGCCCGGCGGTTCCGCGCTTTTGCCGATTCGACTGCAAATACCGGTCTTTCCTGCTTCCCCTGTCGCCCTCACAAGCAGCCATGCCGCCGGCGCCGCTTGCCTGCCGCGCACGGCTTATGCTCTCGTTCTGATATTGCCGGGGCCACAGAGTTCAATTCAAGAGACTTCGATCGTGACTGAGCGGGTAACGTTGATCACCGGTGCCTCGGCGGGCATCGGCATGGAGCTGGCGCGTGTGTTCGCCGCCAATGGACATCGCCTCGCACTGACGGCGAGGCGGGCGGATCGGCTCGAGGTGCTCGCGAACGAGCTCGCCGCCAAGGGTGGCAAGAAGCCGATCGTGATCGCCTGCGATCTCGAGGACCCGCAGGCCGGCGAGAGGATCGCAGCAGCACTTGCCGCCGAAGGCGTCGAGCTCGATCATCTCGTCAACAATGCCGGCTTCGGCGTGTTCGGCGATGCCATCGAGCGCGATCGCGACGCGCAGCTCGGCATCGTCGACGTCAACGTCCGGGCCCTGACGGATCTGTCGCTGCGCTTCGCCGATCAGCTCATCCGGAACAAGGGCGGTCTTCTCAATGTCGGCTCGGTCGCAGGCTTCCTGCCCGGCCCCGGCATGGCCGTGTACTACGCGTCAAAGGCCTATGTGATCTCCTTTACCGAAGCATTGCGGGCGGAGCTCGCGCCCCGCGGCGTCCGCGTCACCGTACTTTGCCCGGGCCCGGTGCCCACGGAATTCCAGGCCCGCGCCGGCGTTGGATCGCAACACGACACGGCCGCTCTCCATGTCTCAGCCGACCAAGTTGCGCGGGAGGCGTATCGCGGTCTGAAGGCCAACAAACGGGCAGTGCTGCCGGGTCTCGGCATCAAGATTGTGCCGTTCGCGCTGCGCTTCTTCCCACGCGGCTTTATTCTGGCCGCCACCAGCCGGTTCCAGCGGCAGCGGCGCTGAACGCCGCCGCCCGCGTCCGTAGTGGCCCGGAGCTTGCTTCAAGCACGAGGGCGTGTGTGCGCAAACTCACACGATGTTAACCGTCGCTTAGTTATGCTGGCGGTCTGAACCGATAGCACTCGCAGAGGCCATGTCGTTCCGGACGGACAGGTTTGGTGGCGCAGAGGTGGTCGCCTTCCCACAGAGGGCGACGAGCGCCGCCGCCGCGGACACCCGGCTGCCGGTTCTGATCGTCCTGCATCAGGAATGCTCGACACCCGGCCGCGTCGGCAATGCGTTGCGCGCGCTCGGCCATCGCCTCGACATCCGCCGTCCGCGCTTCGGCGATCCCCTGCCCGAGACGCTCGATCAGCATGCCGGCGCCGTGATCTTCGGCGGGCCGATGAGCGCCAATGATTCCGATGACTACATCCGCCGCGAGATCGACTGGATCGAAATTCCGCTCCGCGAGCAGCGCCCGTTGCTCGGAATTTGCCTGGGTGCGCAGATGCTTGCGATGCAGCTCGGGGCTCGTGTCGCACCGCATGCGCAGGCGCTGACGCAGATCGGGTACTACCCGATCAGGCCGACCGCCGCCGGCCGCGCGCTTTGCCCGGACTGGCCGGCGCAGGTTTATCATTGGCACCGCGAGGGTTTTGAGCTGCCTGAAGGCGCCGACTTGCTCGCCGAAGGCGATGATTTCCCGGTGCAGGCGTTCCGCACCGGCAATGCTTTCGGCGTTCAGTTCCACCCGGACGTGACCTACGCGATGATGTGCCGCTGGACCACGCGCGGCTACGACGGATTCAGCGCGCCCGGTGCGCGCCAGCGTCATCATCATTTCGCGGATCGCGCCGTCTACGACGTCGCCGAACGCGCCTGGCTCGATCATTTCCTCGACGGCTGGCTGGAGCGCCGGCCGGTGCTGGCGCAAGCCGCCGAGTGATCGCGTCTTCGCAGGTCCTTGGCGCAAGTCCTTGGCGCAAGTCCTTCTCCCATCCCTGGATATGCTAGGCTCGTTTCCAACGAGCACGTGCGAACGCGTGCCGGCAAACAAGGGAGAGTGTCATGGCCTACGAACACATTCTCTATGAGGTGAGCGACAAGATCGCGACCATCACGCTCAACCGTCCCGATCGCATGAATGCATGGACGCCGATCATGGAGCGCGACGTGCGTCACGCCATGGAAGCGTCGAACGCCGACGACAATGTCCGCGTCATCGTCCTCACCGGCGCGGGCCGCGCCTTCTGTGCCGGCGCCGACATGGATGCGCTGAAGGGTCTCGATCCCAACGACGTCGGGCGTGCCTCGAACCTGCCGCCGTTCGACATGAATCGCCGGCCGGACTGGCAGACGCGCTACGGCTATTATCCTTCGATCAAGAAGCCCGTGATTGCCATGCTCAACGGCGCGACGGCAGGTATCGGACTGGTGCATGCACTCTATTGCGACCTGCGCTTTGCCGCCGACAACACCGTGTTCACCACGGCTTTCGCGCGGCGCGGCCTGATTGCCGAGCACGGCATTAGCTGGATGCTGCCGCGCATCGTCGGCCATGCCAATGCGCTGGATCTGTTGCTTTCGGCCCGGCGCGTGGGAAGCGAGGAGGCGCTCCGGATCGGGCTGGTCAACCGGCTCTGTTCGCCTTCGATGCTGCGCGAGGAGACCTATGCCTATGCGCGCGATCTCGCCGATTTCGTCTCGCCGAGCGCGATGGCCGTGATCAAGCGCCAGCTCTACGAGGTGCCGTTCCAGACGCTGGCCGAGGCGACGATCGAGGCGAACCGGGAGATGATGGTCGCGCTGAACGGGAGTGATTTCCGGGAGGGTGTGGCGAGCTTCATGGAGAAGCGGCCGCCGCGGTTTACGGGGAGGTAGGGAGGATTACGGCGGGAGCCCGCCTTCGCCCTGTGGGCTTCGGCGAGGCAGCCTTCGCTCACTTCGCTACGAAAGAGCACGGTTGGCTTGCCGAGCCGTAGCTCGCGAAGGCTGGTGGAGCCAGGCGGGATCGAACCGCCGACCTCGTCATTGCGAACGACGCGCTCTCCCAGCTGAGCTATGGCCCCTTTGCTGGCCGCTCTGGTGAACGCGGCCGACAACCGGGCGCCATTTAAGTCCCCGCCAAGGTCAAGTCAAGGACGCGTGTAACCCGGTTTTAGCTGTCCGGGCACCGACTTCCCTTGTTTGGGCCGGATGGAACCGATATCTAGCAACAGGCGTCAATCCCGACCGGAGCCAGAGCTTCAAAAGCCAGAGTCGTCAAAAATCATGCGTGCCGTTCTCGACATCGTCATCATCGTGCTCGACCTCTACGTCTGGCTGCTGATCGCCTCAGCGATCCTGTCCTGGCTGATCGCCTTCAACGTGGTCAACACCCGCAACCAGTTCGTCTCGGCCGTGGCGGAGTTCCTGTACCGGATCACCGAGCCTCTGCTGGCGCCGATTCGCAATTTCCTGCCCAGCCTCGGCGGTCTCGACATCTCGCCGATTATCCTGATCCTGATCATCATGTTCATCGAGCGGGTGATCCTGTACTACATCTACCCGAACGTGGTCTGAGCGGACGGAGGCGCCTTGGTTGCCAACAAGGAGCCTTGTTGTCAGGAGCCTTCCCGTAAGGAGCCTTCCCGTAAGGAGCCTTCCCGCAAGGAGCCTTGGCGTTACTCAGCCGCGGGAATCAGTATCGCGCTGCGGGTGACGCCGCGCGGCGGCCGCGACGACATCGACGGGATCGAGCAGCTTTCGGATGGCCGCAGCGTGCTCAAGGTGCGTGTGCGCGCCATTGCCGATGGTGGCGAGGCCAACAAGGCCGTTCTGGTGCTGCTGGCGAAATCGCTCGGCGTGCCCAAGGCCAGCGTAAAATTGCTCTCCGGAGCCACCTCGCGGCTGAAGCAGATCGCTGTCGACGGCGATCCGGTGCGGCTCGGCGAAGCCCTGCGCCAGCTTGTATCGGCCAAATCGAAGGACTGAGGGAACTGACATGACCGCTGAGATCATCGATGGAAAAGTCATTGCGGCGGAACTCCGTGGCCGCGTCACCGAAGAGGTCGCCCGCGTCAAGCGCGAGCGCAATCTGGTGCCGGGCCTTGCGGTGATCCTGGTCGGCAACGACCCCGCCAGCGAAGTCTATGTCCGCTCGAAACACACCCAGACCCAGGCCGCGGGCATGGCCTCGTTCGAGCACAAGCTGCCGGCCGACGTCTCGCAGGCAGATCTGCTGGCGCTGGTCGCAAAGCTCAACCGCGATCCCGCCGTGCACGGCATTCTCGTGCAATTGCCGTTGCCGAAGGGGGTGAATACCGAGGCCGTCATCAACGCCATCGATCCCGCCAAGGATGTCGACGGGCTGCATCCGAACAATGCCGGCCGGCTCGCCGGCGGCTTCGAGGCGCTGTCGCCCTGCACGCCGCTCGGCTGCATCATCCTGACGAAAAGCGTGCATGCCTCGCTCGAAGGCATGAACGCCATCGTCATCGGCCGCTCCAACCTGGTCGGCCGCCCGCTCGTGCAATTGCTGCTGAACGAGAACGCCACGGTGACGATCGCGCATTCGCGCTCGCGCGACCTGCCGGCTCTCGTGAAGAAGGCGGATCTCGTTTATGCCGCGGTGGGTCGGCCAGAGATGGTGCGCGGCGATTGGCTGAAGCCGGGTGCGACCGTGATCGATGTCGGCATCAACCGCATCCCGAAGGAGGACGGCAAGACGCGTCTCGTCGGCGACGTCGCCTATCAGGAAGCGCTTGCAATTGCCGGTGCGATCACGCCGGTGCCGGGAGGTGTCGGCCAGATGACGGTGGCGTGCCTGTTGGTGAACACGCTCCGCGCGGCCTGTGCCATCGCCGGCCTGCCGAAGCCGGCGGTGTAAGTGAATGTCATTCCGGGCGGCTCGCAGAGCCGATGCCGGAATCTCGAGCCACAAACATCTGGATTCCGGGTTCGCGCTTCGCGCGCCCCGGAATGACGGCGGGGGCTCAGCCCTTTTTCTTCTTCTCGCGTTCGATGCCTTCCTGGATCAGCTTGTGCGCTTCCTCCGGGCCGCCCCAGCGCAGGATCTTCACCCACTTACCCTTTTCGAGATCCTTGTAGTGCTCGAAGAAGTGCTGGATCTGCTGCAGCGTGATGTCGGGCAGATCGGAGTACGATTTCACCTTGTCGTAGCGCTGCGTCAGCTTGGACGACGGCACCGCAAGGATCTTCTCGTCGCCGCCGGCTTCGTCCTCCATGAACAGCACGCCGACCGGGCGCACGCTCATGACGGCGCCGGGGATGATGGCGCGGGTGTTGATGATCAGCACGTCGCAGGGGTCGCCGTCATCCGACAGCGTATGCGGGATGAAGCCGTAATTGCCGGGGTAACGCATCGGCGTGTAGAGGAAGCGGTCGACCACCAGCGTGCCGGCCTCCTTGTCCATCTCGTACTTGATCGGTTCGCCGCCCACGGGGACCTCGATGATGACGTTGACGTCGTGGGGAACGTTCTTTCCGATCGAGACCGCATCGATACGCATTCAAGGCTCCGTTGTTGCCGAGGATAAATCGCGCCCGGCAGCGATTTTGGCGCTGTCATACGCGGGCTTGGCCCGCTGATCCATCGCGTTCTTGTGAAATAATGAATCCGGCGATCACGGGCGCAAGCGGCCTGCGGTATCGACGGATGGGAACGCTGCCCGGTTAGGGTTTCAGCAGCTCAATTGGTCCAAGCGAAGGCAACCTTGTCGAGCGCCTTCGGCCCGAACCGCTCCGACGAGCGCGCCACCATGCGACCACCCAGGGCGCGGTAGAACTCGGTGGCCGGGTCGTTGTCCGAGAGCGCCCACACCACCATGCTCTTCAGCCCGCTCTGCATCAGGTCGCGGCGGGCGGCGGCAAACAGGCGGCGGCCGAAGCCGAGGCCCTGAAATTCGGGCCGCAGATAAAGCTCGTAGATCTCGCCGTCGAAATGCAGGCTGCGGGCCCGGTTGCGGCCGTAATTGGCATAGCCGGCGATCTTGTCACCGAACACCAGCACGCTGACGCGGCTGCCCTTGCGGATCGCGCTGTCCCACCATTGCGGTCCGCGGCGGTTGATCAGCTTCTCCAGCTCGGCACCGGGAATGATGCCCTGATAGGCCGAGCGCCAGGCTTCGTCATGGGTCGACGCCACCGCAGTTGCATCTGCGGCTTTGGCCGGCCGGACCTCGATCAGGGTTGTGCTCATGGACGCGATCAAACCAAGTCGCCGCGCCGGCGGCAAGACCTATCGTTAATTATCGGTTAACCTGTGGACTTTCTGCATCAGTATTTTACCCATGTTGTGCCGAAAAAAGACAGGGTCCTGACTCCGAGGGCACCGGCGTGCCGTGCGTCGGTGCAAAACTCCTGTTGCGGCAACGAAGGAGCGGCAATGGGCACCGCAGAAAGTCCGCCCATGGTGATTCGTTCCTACTAGTGTGGCTGTCGCTGATCTTGTTCGCCCTTGGCAATTCATGCGGCTCCTCAACACCATCGCGCTCCTGCCTCTGCTGGCCTTGCTGACCGCGCCGCCTCTGTGCGCGCAGGTCAGGTTCGGTCCATCGGGAGAGGAGGGCGAGCCGTTTCGTCGGCAGGAATGGCGCGTACCCTCGCCGGATACCGATCTTGCTGCACATGCCCTGCTGTTTCGTCCCTCGGGTCCAGGTCCGTTCCCCCTCGCGGTGATCGCACACGCCTCGACGCAGAACACGCTGCGGCGGGCGCAAATGCCGCAGCCGGAATACCGCCCGCTCGCCGGCTATCTCGTCGCGCGCGGCTTTGCGGTGCTGGTGCCGGAGCGGCCCGGCCATGGCGCGACCGGCGGCCGCTACCTCGAGGATCAGGGCGGCTGCGACGAGGCCGATTACGCACGCTCTGGTCGCGCAACGGCCGACGCAATCAAGCTGGCTCTGGTCCATCTGCAAAAGCAGGATTTCATCCGTAAGGATGGCGCGATCGTGATCGGCCATTCCGCCGGCGGATGGGGTGCGCTGGCGCTCGCCGGTGCCGATCCGAAGGTGATCTCCGCCATCGTCGTGTTTGCACCGGGACGCGGCGGCCATGCCAATGACGAGCCGAACCGAATCTGCGCGCCGCACACCCTGCTCGCCGCCGCAGCGGAATTCGGCAAGACCGCGCGCATTCCTGTCACCTGGCTTGTTGCGCCCAATGACAGCTATTTCGCGCCCGCATTCTCGCAGAAACTCGTCGATGCGTTTCGCGGTACCGGCGGCAAGGCCGAGCTTCGCCCGCTGCCGGCCGTCGGCAGCGAAGGCCATTGGATGATCGAAACCGAAGCCGGCGTCAGAGCCGCCAGCGCCGAGCTCGCGCGGGCGCTGAACCCGGCCAGGCCCATGACGACCAAGAAGCCATGACGGTGTATTTCCTGGTCAAATTTGTTCACGTCCTCGGCGCCATCGTCATCCTCGGCACCGGAACCGGCATCGCCTTCTTCATGCTGATGGCACATCGCACGCAGGATCCGGAATTCATCGCGCGCACCGCTTCGGTCGTCGTCATCGCGGACGGGATCTTCACGCTGTCTGCCGTGATCCTCCAGCCGGTCAGTGGCGGCGTGCTGATGATGCTGTCGGCGACGTCGATCACGGAACGCTGGCTGCTGGCCTCACTCGCGCTCTATGCGATCGCCGGATTGTTCTGGGTGCCGGTCGTGTTCATGCAGATCGAGATGCGCGACCTTGCGCGCAAGGCTGCTGCGCAGCGCAGTGCGCTGCCACCGCGCTATTTCGTGCTGTTCCGCCGCTGGTTCGCGTTCGGCTTCCCCGGCTTCGGGGCAACCGTGCTGATCCTGTGGCTGATGATCGCAAAGCCGTTCTGAGGGAAGCGATGAGTGAGCGAACCGTATTGGTGCTCGGTGCCTCCGGCCTGATCGGCCGCTTCGTCACCGACGATCTGCGCATGCGGGGCTTTCGCGTCGTCGGCGTGGCGCGGAGCCTGTCGCCGGCGCAGAGGATGAGCGCACTGGACATCGAGCTGCCGATCCTCGTCCTCGACGCGGCCGCGCTGATGCGTCTTCTCAACGAGCATACGGTGGACGTCGTCGTGAACTGCCTCGGCGTGCTCCAGGATGGCCCCGGCAGCAACACGAGCGCGGTGCATCGCGATTTCGTCGCACGTCTGCTTCAGGCGATCGGCGGCAGCGGCCGCGCAATCCGGCTGGTGCACATCTCGATCCCCGGCTCCGCGGAGGCGGACCGCACCGCCTTCGCTACGACCAAACGCGAGGCCGAGCGCCTGATCGGCACCAGCGGCATTCCCTATGCCATCCTGCGGCCCGGCTTCGTGGTCGCACCGTCAGCCTATGGCGGCAGCGCCATGCTCCGCGCGCTTGCAGCCTTTCCAGTCGATTTGCCGCCTGAGGAAATGGCAATGCCACTCCAGCCTGTGGCGATCGAGGATATTTCGGCGACCATCGCCTGGCTCGCCGCACGCGACATCGACGATGCCTCGTTGAGGGCGGTGAGCTGGGACCTGATGCAGGCTGAACCGGTCACCATGGCCGGCGTCATCAAGCCGTTTCGCCATGCCTTCGGCACGGCCGGCTGGCCGCGCATCGCGATGCCGCGCTTCCTGCTCGATCTCGGCGCGAAGCTCGGCGATGTAGCCAGCTATCTTGGCTGGATGCCGCCGATACGCTCCACCGCCATTGCCGAGCTCCGTCGCGGCGTGACTGGCGATCCGTCAGCGTGGATCGCTGCGACGGGCCTCGCGCCGAGGAGGCTGGCCGAGGTCATCGGACGCCACCCTGCCGGCATCCAGGACAAATGGTTCGCGCGCCTGTTCCTGGTCAAGGCGCTGATTTTCGCAAGCCTGGTCGCATTCTGGGGCGTCTCCGGTTTCATCGCCTTGTTCGTGTCCTATCGTGCCGCCGCCGGCATCTTGACCGCGCACAACTTTCCGCCCGCGCTGGTCGATCCCATCACCATCGGCACCAGCCTGATGGACATGAGCATCGGCGTCTTGATCGCCTTCCGCCGGACGGCTGCGATCGGCTTGATCGCGGGCATCTTCGTTTCGCTCGGCTATATGCTTGGCGCGGCGATTCTCACGCCCGACCTCTGGGTCGAGCCGCTTGGCGCGCTGGTGAAGACCGGACCGGCGATCGTCTTGATGGTCGTCGCGCTCCTGATGCTGGATAATCGATAGCGTTTTCGAGCGAAGTGGATTCCGGTTCGCGTGAAGAAAACGTGTCAAAAAGAGAGTCTGATGCCCAAATGGCCTGACGACGACGTCATTCTGTTCGACGGCGTCTGCGTCTTCTGCTCACGCTGGGTCCGCTTCGTCGCCAAGCGCGACACGGCGAAGCGATTTCGGTTCACGCCGATCCAATCGGATTATGGCGCGCGGTTGGCGCGCGCGTTCGGCATCGACCCCGATGATCCCGACACCAACGCGGTGGTTCACGGCGGCGCGGTGTTCATGAAGTCCGACGCCGCGCTGACGGTGCTGTCGCATCTCCCGGGCTGGGGCTGGGTGCGCGCGCTGTTCGCCGTGCCGAAGCCGCTGCGGGACGCGATCTACAGCCTCGTCGCGCGCAATCGCTATCGTATTTTTGGAAAGTACGACGCCTGCTTCGTGCCGAACGCAGACTTGCGGGCGCGGGTGATCGAGTAGCCCGTCATTGGGGCAGCTCTATCCGCCGTCATTGCGAGGAGCTCTTGCGACGAAGCAATCCGGAATCCCACCGCGGGAAGATTCTGGATTGCTTCGCTGCGCTCGCAATGGCGGAGTTTGAGGCTACGGCCTACCCAGAGCCGCCAGCGCTTCCCCCGCCGCCCGCTCTCCGCTATCCCGCGCGCCATGCGCGGTCGTGAAGAAATTCGGCGACGTCGCCTCGCCGGCGAAGAACAGCCGTCCATCCACCGGCGCAGCCAGCACGGCACGGTCGCCGGCATAGCCGGGCAGCGCGTGCGAATACGACCCCCGCGCGAACGGATCGCGGGCCCAGCGCGATTCGTACAGCGGCTTCAGCTTGCGGCGGATATCGTTGCCGAGAAAACCCGCGATCTCGTTGATGGCTTGGGCGGCGATGGCGCCGTCGCCGGCAGCTTCGAGTTCGCGGGCAAAGCTGCCGCCGAAAAAACCCTCGATGCAGGGCTGGCCGAACGGGCGGATGTGATAGGTGCCCATCTCCGTGCGCATGGTGGCGCCGCGCAGATTGCCTTCAGCCGGGAAGGCCTCGGCATCGCCAAGCGCCAGCGTCACCTTGTCGTCGACGCCGAGTGGCAGGCCCGCTGCTGCGTTCACCTTTGCGGGGAGCGGCGGCGAGAAGCGAATGGCTTCCTCGGCGATGAGATTGGTCGGCACGGTGACGATCGCCTTGTTCGCGGTCAGCGTGCCCCGCGACGTCTCGATGCAGATGCGTTTGTCCGAATGATCGACCAGCGTGACGTTGCAGTTCAGCGCCACCGGGCAGGGCGCACCATAGGCTGCGATCAGCGCGCCATAGCCGCGGCGGACGCGCCAATTGAAGTTGGTGTCCTCATAGGCGTCCCAGTCCAGCGTCGACATATCCTTCAGCTCGCAACCGTTGATATAGGTCGAGATCGCGTCGATCATCGGATTCCAACGATTACCGGGCTCCAAATGCGAGCTCGCGGGCGCGTCCTTGCCCGTTTGCGCGGCCTTCCACACGCGGTGGTAAAACGCGTCCATCGCGCGCATGAAATCGTCGCGCTCGCTTTCCGGAAAGGCATTGCCGAAAGCCCGCTCGCGCCAGGGCGGCAGGTCCTTGTTGAGCTCGAAACCGAGCTGTCGCGCGATCGGCACGAAGGAATTCTTGTCGGCCGAATGCAGCCAGCCGCAGCCGACGTCGAACGTCACCTCGGGCGAGGCCTGCACCGTCCAGGCCCGGCCGCCGAGACGGTCACGCGCCTCCAGCACGATCACGGAGAGGCCGGTGTCCGTCAGCGCATGGGCTGCACCGAGGCCGGCGGCACCGGCGCCGATGATCGCGACGTCGACGGAGGAGGGGAGGGAGGTCATGGGCGGGCTCTAGCACGTTCGCGAAGAGTGCTGAAGCCGCCACGCGCACAGCTGTCATCGCCCGGCCTTGACCGGGCGATCCAGTATTCTAGAGACGATCGTTGTAGAGCCGAGAAGCCGCGGCGTACTGGATGCCCCGGTCAAGCCGGGGCATGACAATGAGTGTATACCGCGGCCTTACGCCACCGCTTCCTTGGCCTTTTCCGCGCGCTTGCGCTCGTTCGGGTCGAGGTGCTTCTTGCGCAGGCGGATCGACTTGGGGGTGACCTCGACGAGCTCGTCGTCCTCGATATAGGCGAGCGCCTTTTCCAGAGTCATGCGGATCGGCGGGGTCAGGCGCACGGCTTCGTCCTTCGAGGTCGTGCGGATGTTGGTGAGCTGCTTGCCCTTGAGCACGTTGATCTCGAGATCGTTGTCGCGGGTGTGCTCGCCGACGATCATGCCCTTGTAGACCTTCCAGCCCGGCTCGATCATCATCGGGCCGCGATCTTCCAGCTTGAACATGGCGTAGGCCACCGCTTCGCCCTGGTCGTTGGAGATCAGCACGCCGTTGCGGCGGCCCTGGATCTCGCCCTTGTACGGCGCATAGCCGTGGAACAGGCGGTTCATGATCGCGGTGCCGCGGGTGTCGGTGAGCAGTTCGCCCTGGTAGCCGATCAGGCCGCGGGTCGGCGCGTAGAACACCAGGCGCTGACGATTGCCGCCCGAGGGCTTCATCTCAATCAGCTCGGATTTGCGCTCGCTCATCTTCTGCACGACGACGCCGGAATGCTCCTCGTCGACGTCGATCACGACCTCCTCGATCGGCTCCATGGTGGCGCCGGTCGCCTCGTCCTTCTGGAACACGACGCGTGGGCGCGACACCGAGAGCTCAAAACCTTCGCGTCGCATGGTCTCGATCAGGATCGCGAGCTGAAGTTCGCCGCGGCCGGAGACTTCCATCGCGTCCTTGTCCGCGGATTCGACCACGCGCAGTGCGACGTTGCCCTCGGCTTCGCGCAAGAGACGGTCGCGGATCATGCGGCTGGTCACCTTGTCGCCTTCGGTGCCGGCGAGCGGGGAGTTATTGACGATGAACGACATCGATACGGTCGGCGGATCGATGGGCTGCGCCGGCAGCGGCACCTCGACGGTCGGATCGCAGAAGGTGTCGGCGACGGTTCCCTTGGTGAGGCCCGCGATCGCGACGATGTCGCCGGCTTCGGCTTCATCGAGCGGGGTGCGCTCGAGGCCGCGGAACGCCAGGATCTTGGTGATGCGCCCGGACTCGACCAGCTTGCCGTCGGCGTTCAGCACCTTGACCTGCTGGTTCGGCTTCAGCGTGCCGGAGGAGATTCGGCCGGTGATGATGCGGCCGAGATAGGGGTTGGCTTCGAGGATGGTGCCGATCATGCGGAACGGACCTTCCTCGACCTTCGGCGGAGCGACGTGGCGCAGGATCAGGTCGAACAGCGGCTCCATGCCCTTGTCCTGCGGACCTTCGGGGCTATCGGCCATCCAGCCCTGCTTGGCCGACCCGTAGAGGATCGGGAAATCGAGCTGCTCCTCGCTGGCATCGAGCGCCGCGAACAGGTCGAATACCTCGTTGATGACTTCGGTCGGGCGCGCGTCGGGGCGGTCGACCTTGTTGATGACGACGATCGGCTTGAGGCCGACCTTGAGCGCCTTGGAGACCACGAATTTGGTCTGCGGCAGCGGGCCTTCTGCGGCGTCGACCAGCACCAGGGCGCCGTCCACCATGTTGAGGATGCGCTCGACCTCGCCGCCGAAATCGGCGTGGCCGGGGGTGTCGACGATATTGATGCGAGTGTCCTTCCACTGCACCGAGGCCGCCTTGGCCAGGATGGTGATGCCGCGCTCGCGCTCCAGATCGTTGGAGTCCATGGCGCGATCAGTCACCTTCTGGTTCTCGCGGAACGTGCCGGACTGCTGCAGGAGTTTGTCGACCAGGGTCGTCTTGCCGTGGTCGACGTGGGCGATGATGGCGACGTTACGAAGATTCATGGGTGAGCTTCTTTGCGGTCGAACAATGGGTTAAGCGCGATCTCGCCGGTCGGACCGGGACCTCTTCTCGAAACAACGCTGGAAGACTGGAAACGGGGCGCTTTCCGCCCAAAAAGGAAGCCCGGCCATGTCAGCCGGGCGCCCTGCGCGTTGCGGCGCAATATATGCAAAAACGGCCAAAAAACAATGTGTTCTTTGGCCGTTGGTTGACTGAATTTTGTCCGGGAATCCCCGGGGCTTAGCTGTCCCTCCGAGCCGCCGGGGCCTTTCGCCCGACAATGGCCGCCCAGATCATGACCACACCTCCGATGCCGATGACGAGTCCCAAAAAGATCAGTGACGCGATATCGGAAGGGATCGAGCCACCCTCGACCACCGACATTCCGCCGAACAGGAGCGCGCAGAGGCCCGGCAGCAGCATGAAGATCCCTGCGATCGCCATCAGCGCGGTGAGGCAGCCACCGCGCTTTTGCGGGTCCTGTGGGGGCAGTGCCGGTGGGTTGGTGGAATCGCTCATGGTCTCTTTCTCGCGGCCCTGATCAGCAACACGCCGGCGAAGGCCGCCAGCAACGCAAGGACGAGGATGGGGATGAAACGGCTATCGAGGTGGAACGACGAATCGGCGACGAAAATCAAGGCGCAGATGCCGGGCAACAGCAGGATCACCCCGAACATCACCATGAGCGCGGTGACGCATCCGCTTCGCGACGGCGGAGATGACGGCGTCTCGCTCAACGAGGGGCCCCCTCGCTCCGCCTGGCTTCTCGATAAGTATCGCCGGCCAGCGCGGCGCGGATGCCGTCGATCTTTCCGTTGCGGTAGAACAGATTGTAGGTGTCGAACGGGATGATCGCGCCCTGCTCGGTCACGAAATGGATGCAGCTGCGCTTGACGTTGCCGACGCAGAAATTGAAGCGGTCGAGAAACTGCACGATGGTGACGCGGAAGACGTTCTCGTAAGTAAGTCCTTCCGGCACCTGAAAGCTCGGCAGGCAGCACAACAATTCGCAGACGCGCTCGGACGTGTTGAGGGGCCCCGAAGACAGCGAGAACAGGTCGATGAACTTTTCCCGCAGCACCGGATATTTCTCCGGGCTGATCGTGTTTGGCATCACCGCCACCAGCTGCTCCTGTGGGATCAGCGAGGTCAGCGGCAGCACCTTCTCGCCGTTGCGCAGGCCGTAGCCGATCGAGATGCTCTCGGGATTGCAGGGCAGGGGAATCATATCCTTGTCCCCGAACACGCCGGTTTCGACGACGCGCTTGCGGATCTCCGACAGCATGATGCGGTCGGTATTCTTGTCGAAATTCTCGTTGCGGCCGGCATCCTGGACCGGCTGCAACGTCACCCCGCGCACGCACGTCCAGGTCAGCGCGTGGCGCACGATGTCGCCAATCTCGGCATCGTTGACGCCGCGCTTGATGGTCGCGACCAGCGTCGTCGAGATGCCGTAATGCTCGAGATTTTCCAGCGCCTGCTGGCGGATTTTTCGCAAGTCCGCGCCGCGCAGGTTGATCAGCGCGTCGCGCTGCAGCGAATCGAACTGGAGATAGACCTCCAGCCCGCGTCTGTTCTCGGCGAGCCGCGCCACGAAATCCTTTTCGCGGGCGATGCGCAGGCCGTTGGTGTTGATCATGACGTGGCGGATCGGCCGGGCGCGCACGGCGTCCAGGATCTCGAAAAAGTCCGGATGCAGCGTCGGCTCGCCGCCGGAAATCTGCACGAGATCGGGCTCGCCTTCGCTCGCAACCAGGGCGTCGAGCATCTTCTCCACCGTCGCGAGCGGCGTGAATTTCGTTCGCGTCGGCGAAGACTCCGCGAAGCAGACCGGGCAGGTGAGATTGCAATGCTCGGTGATCTCGATCAGCGCTAGGCAGGAATGCTGCTCGTGGTCGGGACAGAGGCCACAATCATAGGGGCAGCCGAATTGGGTTCGCTCCTGGAATTGCAGCGGCCGGTCGCCCGGCTTGATGAAATCCTTGCACAGCCGCCAATAGGCGGCATCGGTCGACACCAGCGTCGATTGCACGCCGTGCTCCCTGCAGCGCTTTTCGTACCAGACCTCGTTGCCGAGAATCTGGATCTTGGTCGGCACCAGCTTCAGGCAGGTCTCGCAGAGGGATTGGGTCTGGCCCCAGAAGATGTAGGGACGCGACTTACGCAACGGCGCGTTCATGCAAGTGACTCGTTTTGTATGCGTCTCGCTTTGGGTGCCGTCGCCAGCATCAAGGCTGCGTAGAGCAGGATGGACAGCGACAGCAGGTGAAACAGGGTCAGGGGTCCGATCAGCGTGCCATAGGGCTTGAGGAATTCCCATAGGAAGCGCTGCGCCCCGTAATAGGCGAGCACCAGGTAGAAACCATTGGTGATCGTGAACGCGTGCCGGTTCAAGACCGCCAGCACATAGCCGAGCGCGAACAGCGCCATGGCCGCGCTCTCGTAGAGCTGCACGGGATGGCGACGAACGCCGTCGCCGAAATCATGGCCGAAGGGCAGCGCCGTCGGCGAGCCATAGGTGAAATCGTCGAGGCCTGCGAAGTAGCAGCCGATCCGGCCGATCGCGATGCCGAGCGCCAGCGGCAGCGCGAAGCGCGCACCGGTTCGCACCGTGACGCCTGCGGACCATTTGTAGAGTTCGATCGCCACGATGCCGCCGGCCAGCGCACCCTCGACCGAGCGCGCTATGCCGCTTTGCCCCGACAGCCACAGATTGGCGGAGCCGAACAGATAGGCGCCGACGCCTGCGCCAAATACCAGTGCGGCGATATAGGGCAGCGCGAAGGATTGCGAGGGAAACTGCAAGCCCCGTCGCGACAGCCAATAGAGGGCGGCGGCCGCCGCCAGCCAGGCCAGTACGTCGAAGAGAGTGTGAAGGAAAGCCCCGCTCATGCGGGGCCAGTATAGCACGACCGCGGTTGGAACGGCGCGCCGCGCATTATAGCGCCACAAGGGGAGGAGGAAGAAGCTACCCGGCCTCCCGCTCCTCGGTCGGATAGACCCCGCGCAGCACCTCCTCGAAATGCATCTTCACGGCGTCGTTGCACAGGCAGGCGCGCAGCCTCAGGCCGTCGCGGTTGCGGACCAGGATCGAGCCGCGCCGCGTGTCGAGCACGCCTTCGGCCTTGAACGACTGAAGCACGCGGCTGGTATAGGACCGCCCCACGCCAAGCAGCGTCGCGAGCTGTTCGTGGGTCAGCGGCACGCTGGTCTCGTCGCCGGTCCGCTCCATCGCCGCCAGGATCCATTTGGCGGTGCGCTGCTCGATCGAATGGATGGCGTTGCAGGCGGTCGACTGGAAGATCTGGGCCAGCATGCAATCGGCATAGCGGGCAAAGACGTTGCGCAGCGACGCCGAGCGCAGCTTGGCCGCTTCCAGCTTGGCAACGTGAATGCGCGCAAACGGCCCGCCGAATTTGACGCAGATCCGGGTATAGGCCGGCAGAAACCCCTCGCTGACGATGCCGCCCACCGCGCCTTCGCGGCCGACCAGAATGGTTTCGACGTCGCGGCCGTCCTCGTTGGGGACGAGGAAAGTCGCGAGCGACGGGCCGCAGGGGAAATGGACGACCTGCACGTCATCGCCGGGATTGTAGAGCAAGTGCCCCGCCGCAGACTCCTCGACGGTCACGTGCGGCGCCAGGAGGCCGTAGTCGGCCTGACTCAAACGCCGCAGCAGATTGTTGGCCGGCCGGCTCTCGATCTCGGTGACCTTCCCGATACGCGCATCCATCCTGAATTCCCACCCTTCCTCCCCACCTTAGCGAGTTCCATCCGTTTCCTGTGTGCACAAGTGGACAGACCGGAGAACGATGATGTGGTGAGTTTCGTTCCGGGAACCCTCCGATGCGCGGGGCGCAGGCAGCGTGACGCGGCAGTCCTGATCCCAAACCCCCCGAACCAAGATGCGATCATGGCACCTGCAAACTCCAATGGCTGGCCGGCCGATGTTCTGATCGTCGAGGACGATCCGATCATCGCGATCGATTTCGAGGATCGCCTGCTCGGATTTGGTGTGGCCACCGTGCGGACCGTGGGTTCGGTGACGCAGGCGCTCAACGCCATTGCGAAACGGACACCCGATTTCGCGCTGCTCGATGTCGAGCTGATCCGCGAGACGAGCTTTGCGATCGCCGAGCGGCTGATCGCGCTGAAGGTTCCGTTCGTGTTCGTCACCGGCTACGGCGCCGAGGTGCGCATTCCGTCCGAATTTGCGGGCCGGCCGCGGCTGCAGAAGCCGTGCTCGAGCGATGCACTGGAAGCAGCGCTGCAGGCACGGGACGCCTGATCGCCTATTTGCCGGAGCGAATGCAGAGCTCGGCGAGATCGGTCTCGACGCCCCTGAAGAATGTGTGCGGAAGCGGCGGCGGCGATGAGGCCTTCTTGATCGCCGCACTCTGCGCAATCGCCGCTTGATCGGACAATTGCAGGAAGCGTTTCAGCGCCTTCGAACGATTCTTGCTGGCGAACGTCTCCAACCGCTCTTCAAGTGCATCGGTCGGATTGAGACGGAGCAGAGCTTCGTTGCCGGTCTCCAATGGGGAGACCGCTCCAAGTTTCACGCGGGCGATGACGTTGTAGTGACCGAAATGCTCGAAGATCAAGTCCGCGAGCTTCGCCTGACGTATCGGCTCTTCCATCGCGAGATAGCGCTTCACGTCCGGATTGCTCTTCAGGCTTTCCAATTCGGCTGCACCGGCAAATGGATTGTCGGAGTTAAGCCGGTCGATGAATGCCGATGCGCCTTCCAGCATACGCGTGCCCCACGTGATGACGATATCGCGGCCACGCGATTCGAGCTGGTCGGCAGCCAACCCCTTGTCCGACAGGCATGCCGGGTCGGCGCTTGCGCGCAACGACTTGCCGAGCTCGGCGGTCAGCGCCTTGCCGTAAGGCGAAGCGAGGGCCTCGCGCACCCGCGCGGCTTTGTCCTGGGTCTGGGCGCATGTGGGGGATACTGCGCTCAGCACGAGCGCGATAACGAACGTTCGGCGGCTGAACGGCACGGCATCAACTCGAAATTGGCTCGGATGGCAACGCGCCTCGAAAATGCGTGGGCGCCTGCAATTGTCGTCCGGGCCGGCCGGATGGTTCATCCGGCGTTGAATTGAGTCACGCAAGCTTCGGATCGAGCGTGGCCGACCACAGCGCGACGTCGGCGCGATCGCGCAGGGTCACCGTCATCCGGCCGGACGCGCCGTCGATCTTGACGTGACCGAAGAACTGCATGCCGGCGGACGGCGGCAGGTTCTGGCTGTCCTTGCCAGGTGCCTTGACGAAGCGCACCTCGGGGCCAAAGGTATTGTCGAGCGCGTTCGGGCCGAACGTGCCCGCGTGCAGCGGGCCCGAGACGAATTCCCAGAACGGCTCGAACTCCTGAAATTGGGCCTTGTTCGGATCGTAATAATGCGCGGCGGCGTAGTGCACGTCCGCGGTCAGCCACACCGTGTTGCTGATCGGCGCCAACTTGATGAAGCGCAGGATGTCGGCGATCTCGAGCTCGCGGCCACGCACCGGGCCGTCGCCCTGCGCAACGGCTTCCGAGCCGCCCTTCGGCGTGTCGGAGACGATCAGGCTGATCGGCATGTCGGATGCGATCACCTTCCATGTCGCGCGTGAATTCAGCAGGCCGCGCTTGAGCCAGGCGATCTGCTCCGGGCCGAGGAAATAGCTGGCGGGGCCATAGGCGGTTTCGAGATTGGCACCGTTCGGCCCGCGATAGCTGCGCTCGTCGAGCACGAACACGTCGAGATGCGGGCCGTAGGAGATCTGGCGATAGACCCGGCCGGGTTCAGTGATGCTCTCCCGCATCGGGTACATCTCGTGGAAGGCCCGGCCTGCGCGGGCTGCGAGCAGTGAGATGTCGCGCACCTTGTAGGCGGCCGGCAAGTCTTTCGACAGCGACCAGTTGTTGGTGACTTCGTGGTCGTCCCACTGCACGAAGATCGGCACCTCGGCATTGAAGGCGCGCAGATTGTCGTCGGTGAGATTGTATTTGTACGCGGCGCGGTACTCATCCAGCGTCTCGGCGACCTTGGCCTTCTCCGGGATGGTCAGATTCTTCCAGATCTTGCCGTCGGCGAGCTTCACCTCGGGTTGGATAGGACCGTCGGCATAGATCGTATCGCCCGAGTGCAGGAAGAAATCCGGCCGGTGCTTGCGCATGGTCGAGAAGGTGACCATGCCGCCGTCATCGGGATTGATACCCCAGCCCTGCCCTGCGACGTCGCCGCCCCAGACGAAGCTGACGTCGCGGCGGTCGGCCGGCGCGGTGCGGAATCGCCCGGTCACCGCCTCGCCCTCGATCGCGCTGTGGGAGAGATCGCGGAAGCGGACGCGGTAGAAGATGTCTTGGCCGGCGGGAAGATTTTCGACCAGCATCTTGGCGGTGAAATCGCTCTCGGGCAGCGCCGCGATCGGCGGCAATGCGCGGGCGTCCTTGAAGGACTCAGCCGTCGCCACCTCGACCAGCATCTGCGCGGGCCGGTCGGTTCGCGCCCACACCACCCCGCCGTCGACGGTAACGTCGCCCGCTTGCACGCCGTGGGTGACCGCCGGCCGGTCTGCCGCGCGCGAAAGATACGGCATCGCCATCGTGCCGAGCGCGCCGGCGCTGGTGGCGAGGAAGCGGCGGCGGGAAAATTTGATGTTCATGGGGTTCCGATCCGGGGCTCGCGGAGGAGTCCGTCATTCCGGGGCGCGCGTAGCGCGAACCCCGGCATCGCCCCGGAATGACGTTGGAAGCTATATTGAGACAATGTGACGCAGCTATAACGCGCGCACGCGCTGCTCAGGCGTTGCCGGCGGCCCGGAACTGCGCGCTCGCCCGTTGCAGGTTCGGCGGCAGGCTGAACAGCACAGCCTTGCGGTCGGCGACGGCGGCGTGGAACTGGTCGAGTGCGATGTTGAAGGCGGTGAGCGCGGCTTCCTCGATCGCGCCGTGATCGAAGCAGCGCAGCGTGTCGCGCAGGATCTGGTCGGCCTCGGTCTGCATCTGGTCGAGCTCTTCGGTCGTCTCGCACTTGCGTGCCGCGGCGATCATGTCGAGCAGGCGTTCGCGCTGGTGGTTGTTGTTGTCGCGCTCGTCCTTCTTCAGATAGCCGGCGAACCAGGCGCCGACCGAGCCCATGGCCGAGAGTGCCATCAGGCTCCACCAGATATAGTCACTGTATTTGTCGAGGAAGGTCTTCTCCTCGCCGTCGACGAAGGCGGCCGCACCCGGATGCACCGGGATCACCGCATCCTTGTCGGTGTCGGGCGTCTCGATCTTCGCCGCCAGCGGGAATTCCGTCACCAGCTGCTGCCGCACCGCGAACAGCTGGCGCGTGAACGCTGCGATGTCAGCCTCGGAGACGCCTTTGCGCGCCACGATGTGGTGCGCGAAGCTGATGGTCTTGACCTCGTCCTCGGGGCGGTCGGGCGAGCCGCCGTAGGCGCCGGCGGGAATCTCGGAAGCTTCATAGACCGGATGATTCTGCGCGATCGCGTCGGCCGAATCGATGGCGAGGAAGGTTGGCGAGCCGCCCTCCCTGATCGATGCCGCGATCGCGTCCGCGGTGATCTTGCTGTTGACCGGGCCGGCCGCGAGGTAGACGTCGGCCTTCTGCGCCTTGATCGCCTCGGCAACTTCGTTGGCGGGAAATTGCACGATCTCGACCTTGGCCGGGTCGACGCCGTATTGCTGCAGGATCACCTTGAGCAGATTGACGTTGGCCTGGGTACGGCCGACGACGCCGATGCGATGGCCGGCGAGCTGCGCGATCTTGGCGATCTTCGCGCCCTTCTTCTTGCCCTTGGCTGGCACGGACCACAGCACCACGACGTTCTTGCGCAGGGTCGCGACCGCCTGTGCGTTCTTCGGCACGTCGAGGTCGCCGCGTACGATCGCGAGATCGACCTTGCCTTCGGCGAGTGCATTGGCGCTGGCGGTTGCGCCGTCGGTCTGGATCGGGCGCAGCCGCACGTAGCTCTTGTGCTGCGCGAAGCCTTGCGTCAGCGCCTGCACGACCTTGACGTCGTCGCTGTTGGCAGGGCCGACCGCGATTCTGAGCGTCACGGGACGCATCGCGAAGTAATAACCGCCGGCGACCACGCCGACGATCGCAAGCAGGAACGCCAGAGACACGAGCGCCGTCTTCCGCGCCGCGGATCGCGGCGAAGGCGGAGGGGGCGCTTCGGCCAGGTGCAATCCCCCGGTCATCGATCTCCCAAACAGGCGCTTTAGGCTCAGTTTCATCTTGGCCGGCGATTTACGCGCGCAATTGTAGCAAATTTCTTCTCCGGCGGGGTTACATCTCCGTCATGGTTAGCGGATGACGGAAATCCCGTATGAACCCGGGTCGTATGCGGGTGTTAGGGTAAAGTTCCCCTGAAGGACGGAGAGGGCCATGGCAGAACGGCTGACGGCGGAGGCGCGCAGGCAGGCGCTGGGCGGACTATCGGGTTGGACCGAGGTTCAGGGCCGCGACGCCATCGGGAAAACCTTTGTCTTCAAGGATTTCAACGAGGCGTTCGGCTTCATGACCCGCGCCGCGCTGGTCGCCGAGAAGATGGATCACCACCCCGAATGGCGCAACGTCTACAAGACGGTGGAGGTGGTGCTGTCGACCCACGATGCCGGCGGCGTCACCGCGCGCGACATGGCGCTGGCCAAGGCGATGAACGCCATCGCAGGCTGACATCAAGCGGACGTCTTGCAGCGACCGGCTGCATCCCCATGTTGTGATCAACCGGCATGGGGCGGTTCTCCGCCTCCGGCAGAACGGGGAGTTTGAGCATGGCTGCCGAGCACAGCGTCGGCTTCGAGCCGGCCGATCGGCTCGCGGAAGATCGCGAGAGCGTGCGCCGCCGCTTCTGGCGCAAGCTGAAGCGGGGCGCTTCGCATCTGCCGTTCGCGGAGGATCTGCTTGCCGCCTATTACTGCGCGTTCGACCGGCAGACGCCGCGTCACGTCCAGGCTTCGCTGCTCGGTGCGATCGCCTATTTCATCCTGCCGTTCGACTTCGTCGCCGACGTGATGCCCATGCTCGGCTTTGCCGATGACGCCGCCGTGCTCGCCACCGCCATCCGCATGGTTGCCGGCCACATCACGAACGACCACCGCGAGGCCGCCCGCGCCGCGCTGCGGCGTGGGGTGGATAAGATGGAAGAAGAGGCTGCATAGCGGGATTCAACCACACGCACCGCTGTCATTCCCCGCGAAGGCGGGGAATCCAGTACGCCGCGGCGTCTCGGTTCAATCGCTACCGTCTCTGGAATACTGGATCGCCCGCCTTCGCGGGATGACAGTTGGGTGTGTGGCGAGCGTGGGCGTCGCCTCGCGAGCACATCCTCACGGATGCAGGATCACCTTGCCCATCGCTTGGCGCCCCGCCAGCACCTTCAATGCGTCCGCCGTCTGCGCGAGCGGGAAGGTGCGATCGACATGCGATGAGATCTTTCCTTCCGCGGTCCACTTCACGAGCTTCTCCAGGTTGGCGCGGTTCTTCTCCGGATTCTGCCGGGTCCAAGCGCCCCAGAACACGCCGCGGATGTCGCAGCCCTTCAAGAGCGCGAGGTTCAGCGGCATCTTGGGAATGTCGCCGGCGGCAAAGCCGATGACGAGGAAGCGGCCTTCCCATGCGATCGAGCGCAGCGCCTGTTCGGCGTAAGCACCACCGACGGGATCGAAGATGATGTCGACGCCCTTGCCGCCGGTGAGCTTGCGCAGGCCTTCCTTCAGATCGTCCTTGGCGTAGTTCAGCGTCAGCTCGGCACCGTGCGCCTTGGCGAATTCGAGCTTCTCGTCCGATGAGGCACAGGCGATCACCTTCAGGCCCATCAGCTTGCCGAGCTCGCAAGCCGCGAGGCCGGTGCCGCCGGCTGCGCCCAGCACCGCGAGCGTCTCGCCCGGCTTGGGGCTGGCGCGATCTTCCAGCGCATGCAGCGCGGTGCCGTAGATGATGATGATGCCGGCCGCGCGGTCGTAGTCGAGATTGTCGGGGATCTTCACGATCGAGGCTGCCGGCAGCGCGATTTTCTCGCGCGCGCCATTGTGGCCGCAGGAGGCGACGACGCGATCGCCCACCTTCAGATCCGTGACGCCGGCCCCGATGCTTTCGATCACGCCAGCGACTTCGGCGGCCGGCGAGAACGGGAACGGCGGCTTGATCTGGTACTTGCCCTGGATCATCAGGATGTCGAAGAAATTCAGCGCCGCCGCCTTGATCGCGATCACGGCTTCGCCGGGACCGGCCACCGGATCCGGCACCTCAGTCAGGACGAGGTCGTCGGGCTGGCAATATTGCGAGCAGAGGATGGCTTTCATGGCGGCACCTTGAGGGCGTTTCGGGTGGAATTATGTTTGGTCCGGTTTTGCCGGATTTAGGCAGTGGCGACAATCCGGATTCTTTGCCCAAAGCGATGCACAGCCTATCCTCTCGTCATTGCGAGCGCAGCGAAGCAATCCAGAATCCGTGCCGCGGAAATAGTCTCGATTGCTTCGCGAAGCCTGTCATCGGGCCGCGCTTCGCGCGGACCCGGTGGCTCGCAATGACGAAATCCGCGGAATAGGGATTCAAACGATGTTTGAAACAAGCCTCCTCAAGGACAAGCGCATCCTCATTACCGGCGGCGGCTCGGGTCTTGGCGCTGCGATGGGGCGTCGCTTCCTCGCGCTCGGCGCCGAGCTCGTGATCTGCGGCCGCAAGCTCGAGCGGCTCGAGGCGACGGCGCGCGAGATGCACGGAGAGACCGGCGGCAGGGTCACCACCATCGCCTGCGATATCCGTGACGGTGCGGCGGTCGACAGCATGATGGATGCGATCTGGCGCGAGGCGCCGCTCGACATCCTGGTCAACAATGCCGCCGCTACCTTCATCGCAGAGAGCGAGCATCTCTCCTTCCGCGCCGCGGACGCGATCCTGGCGCCGACGCTGCATGGCGCGATGTATTGCACGCTCGCCGCCGGCAGGCGCTGGATCGAGGCCAAGCATGGCGGCGTCGTGCTGTCGATCCTCTCGACCTCCACCATCACCGGCCGCGCCTTCACCGTGCCCTCGGCGATGGCGAAATCCGCACTGCTGGCGATGACCAGGAGTCTTGCGGTGGAATGGGGCGCGAAGGGTGTCCGCACCGTCGCGATCGCGCCGGGCCCGTTTCCGACCGCAGGGGCCACCGGGCAGCTTCGTCCCGATGGCCGCGACGAAGGCTGGACCTCGCGCAATCCGCTCGGCCGCACCGGCGAGCACGGCGAGCTCGCCGATCTCGCCAGCTTCCTGGTCTCGGATCGCGCCGCGTACATCAATGGCGAGATGGTGGTGATCGACGGCGGCGCGCATTTGCGCAGTTCCGGTGCCGAGGATTTGCTCGGCTGGACCGAGGCGCAATGGGCCGCGCAACGCGCCGCCCGATCCAAGGCCTAGCCGCCGAAGATACCGCTAACTGCCTTCCCAAATTGAACTTTCCCGGCTATCCCTGCCCGGGGACAAAGCGCGCTCGGGCCATCTTCCAGTCACAATATTGAGGGAACCACTCCAGCATGTGGCGGGTGCTGATTTTAGCTTTGATGACGGGCGTGGCGGCCGGGGGAATCGCCGTTTCGGCGCGGGCGCAGACGGCGCAACCGGCGCCCAAGTCCAGTCCAGCTCCAAAAGAGGCGGCACCCAAGCCGGCCGCGCCGCCGGCCAACACCAACGCAAAGGCGACCCCGAAGCCCGAGAGCAAGCCGGCGGCCCCGGCCCCGGCAGTTGCGGGGGGCGCGGAGCCAACCCTGATCGGGCAGTTCGGCACCTGGGGCGCCTATTCGGCGACGCCGAACGGCAAGAAGGTCTGCTTCGCGCTGGCCAAGCCGTCGTCGTCGAAAACCAACCCGCCGAACCGGCCGCGCGATCCCGCCTATGCCTTCGTCTCGAGCCGGCCGGCGGAGAAGGTCAACAACGAAGTCTCGGTCATGATCGGCTATGCGCTGAAGCCGGGCTCGGAATCGACCGCCGAGGTCGGCGGCGCCTCCTTCGCCATGTACACGCAGGGCGACGGGCTCTGGATCAAGAACGCGGCCGAGGAGGAGCGGATGGTCGAAGCCATGCGCAAATCCGCCGACCTCGTCGTCAAAGGCGTCTCGGCCAAGGGCACGGAGACGACCGACACCTTCTCGCTGAAGGGCCTCGCCCAGGCGCTCGACAAGATCGCGCAGGATTGTCGGCGTTAAGACTGCGGGCGATAAGGTCGCAATCGGCAATTCCGGTTGCTATATAGGGATCCGTTCCAAGTTTTTCCGTCATTCCGGGATGGTCCGAAGGACCAGACCCGGAATCTCGAGGTTCCGGGTTCGACGCTTCGCGCCGCCCCGGAACGACCACGTAATCAGGTCCATTCAATGCAACCGACGACCGAGCCGCACAACGGCCTCCTGGTGGAGAAGACCCCGCTCGAAACCTATGTGCCGCCGGCCAAGCCGTCGCTGATCGGCCTGTCGCGCACCGAGCTGGCCGATCGGCTCGGCGAGATCGGCGTCGCGCCGGCCCAGCGCAAGATGCGGGTGCAGCAGCTGTGGCACTGGATTTATTTCCGCGGCGCCCAGAGTTTTGACGAGATGAGCTCGATCTCCAAGGGCATCCGCGCCGAGCTCGCCCAGCATTTCACCGTGGACCGGCCCGAGGTCGTGGCCGAGCAGATCTCCAACGACGGCACCCGCAAATGGCTGCTGCGACTGCCGAGCGGCGATAACCTTCAGAAGGCGCATGAAGTCGAATGCGTCTACATCCCCGAGACCGACCGCGGCACGCTCTGCGTCTCCTCCCAGGTCGGCTGCACGCTGAACTGCGCCTTCTGCCACACCGGCACGCAGCGCCTGGTGCGCAACCTCACCGCCGGCGAGATCGTCGGCCAGGTCATGGTGGCGCGCGATCGTCTCAACGATTGGGCCGATCGCGAGGACGGCACGCGCCGCGTCACCAACATCGTGATGATGGGGATGGGCGAGCCGCTCTACAATTTCGACGCGGTGCGCGATGCGCTCCTGATCGTCGGCGACAATGAAGGCATCGGCATCTCGCGCCGGCGCATCACGCTGTCGACCTCGGGCGTGGTGCCGAACATCGTGCGCGCCGGCGAGGAGATCGGCGTCATGCTCGCGATCTCGCTGCATGCGGTGCGCGACGAGCTGCGCAACGAGCTGGTGCCGCTCAACCGCAAATATCCGATCAAGGAGCTGCTGCAGGCCTGCCGCGACTATCCGGGCGCCTCGAATGCGCGCCGCATCACCTTCGAATATGTGATGCTCAAGGGCGTCAACGATTCGCTCGACGATGCCAAGCTGCTGGTGAAGATGCTCAAGGGCATCCCGGCCAAGATCAATCTGATCCCGTTCAATCCCTGGCCCGGCACCGCCTATGAATGCTCGGATTGGGACCAGATCGAAAAGTTCTCCGAATATATCTTCAACGCCGGCTATTCCTCGCCGGTGCGCACCCCGCGCGGCCGCGACATCCTCGCCGCCTGCGGCCAGCTCAAATCGGAGACCGAAAAGCTCTCCGCACGCGAGCGCCAGGCGCTGCGCGCCATGGCGATGACGGATTAGTTTGTCATGCCCGCGCTCTCGCCTCCTCGTCATTGCGAGGAGCGTAGCGACGAAGAAATCCAGACCGCCTCCGCGGACGCATTTCTGGATTGCTTCGCTACGCTCGCAGTGACGACAATCGGGACTTCGTCATGTCCCTGATCGGCCGCCTCGTCGTCATCTTCATCGGCTTTCTCGCCGCCTGTTTCGTCGGCGGCATGATCATCGTCGTCGCGCTGCTGTTTCCGGAATTCGCCGATCTCGGCGCCGGTCCGGTCGATCAGGGCACGATCGACATCCTGCTCGGCTTCGGGTTCATCTTCGTCTCGGGCTTTGCACTGGTGCCGGCGGCGGTGATCGTCGCGATCACCGAGGCGCTCTATATCCGCAGTGCGATCGCCTATGCCGTCGGCGGGGGCCTCGTCGGCCTCGCCTGCTATCTCGGCCTTGTTCCCTTCCACGCCGATACGCTGCAGTTCGAGGGTATCGTGCAGCGTCACCTGGAGATCATGACCGGCGCCGGCATCGTTGCCGGCGTCGTCTACTGGTTGATCGCTGGTCGCAACGCCGGCGCTTGGCGCATCCCGCCGCCCCCGCGCAAGCCGCCGCCACCGCTGCCGTCGAATTCACGACCGGATTGAGACGCCGTCATTGCGAGGAGCGAAGCGACGAAGCAATCCAGGGTCCCTCCACGGAAAGATTCTGGATTGCTTCGCTTCGCTCGCAATGACAGTTTCCGGGGTTTCCATCTCGTCGCCACTCCGCTAAACCGCGCGCCATGAACCGTACCGGACTCTTCATCGCCCTGGCGCTGTGGCTCGTGATCGGCGTCGTCTTTGGCCTCTATCCCGAGCTCGACCTCAAGCTCGCTTCGCTGTTCTTCGACTCGGAGACCAAGACGTTTCCGCTCAAGCTGAACGAGTGGGCCGGCTTTGCGCGCGATGCGGCGATGTGGATCGCCTGGGCCTTCGCGCTTCCCTCGATCGTCGCGCTCGTGGTCAAGATGATCCGGCCCGACCGGCCGCTGATGGTGCCGGGGCGCACGGTCATCTTCCTGCTGGTAACGCTGACCATGTCGGCCGGCATTTTGACCAACCTCACGTTCAAGAATTATTGGGGCCGTCCGCGTCCGGTGGTGGTGACCGAGTTTGCCGGCGATCAGCAATTCGTGCCGTGGTGGGATCCGCGCGGCAGTTGCGGGCGCAACTGCTCGTTCTTCTCCGGCGAAGGCGCGACCGCGTTCTGGACGCTGGCGCCGGCCGCGCTGGCGCCGCCGGCGTGGCGGCCGCTCGCCTATGCCGGCGCGGTCATCTTCGGCGCGCTCACCAGCGCCCTGCGCATGGCCTTCGGCGGGCACTTCTTCACCGACGTGTCGATCGCGGGCCTCGTCACCTTCGTCGTGATCTGGTTCGCCTACGCGCTGATCTACCGCTGGCCACGGACGCGGTTCTCGGACGAAGCGGTGGATGCCGCCCTGACCCGGCTGAACATGCCCGCCTACCGGCTCCGCCAGCGCCTGTTCGGCCGCAAGACCGGCCCCGAACCCTCGGTTTGAGCCATTAAAGGGGTGCCGAGCCTCGCGAAATTTGATATTCGCGCGGTCGAACACACCATCACATCAGCTTGAGACCCGATTGGAAGCCCCATGACCACGATCCTGAAAAGCCTGCCCAAGGGTGAGAAAGTCGGCATCGCTTTTTCGGGCGGTCTCGACACCTCTGCGGCGCTGCTCTGGATGAAGCAGAAGGGGGCGCGCTGCTACGCCTACACCGCCAATCTCGGCCAGCCGGATGAAGCCGACTACAACGAGATCCCGCGCAAGGCGATGGAGTTCGGCGCCGAGAACGCGCGCCTCGTCGATTGCCGCACGCAGCTGGTCCACGAGGGCATCGCCGCGATCCAGTCCGGCGCCTTCCATATCTCGACCGGCGGCATCACCTATTTCAACACCACGCCGCTGGGGCGCGCCGTCACCGGCACGATGCTGGTCGCGGCCATGAAGGAGGACGGCGTCAACATCTGGGGCGACGGCTCGACCTTCAAGGGCAACGACATCGAGCGCTTCTACCGCTACGGCCTGCTCACCAATCCCGGCCTCAAGATCTACAAGCCCTGGCTCGACCAGCAGTTCATCGACGAGCTCGGCGGCCGCGCCGAGATGTCGGCGTTCATGGCGGCGCAGGGCTTCGCCTACAAGATGAGCGCCGAGAAGGCGTATTCGACCGACAGCAATCTGCTCGGCGCCACCCACGAGGCCAAGGATCTCGAGAGCCTCGACAGCGGCATCAAGATCGTCAATCCGATCATGGGCGTGCCGTTCTGGCGCGACGACTGCAATGTCAACGCCGAGAAGGTCGTGGTGCGTTTCGAGGAAGGGCAGCCGACCGCGCTGAACGGCCAGACCTTCTCCGATCCGGTCACGCTGTTCCTCGAAGCCAACGCGATCGGCGGCCGTCACGGCCTCGGCATGAGCGACCAGATCGAGAACCGCATCATCGAGGCCAAGAGCCGCGGCATCTATGAGGCGCCCGGCATGGCGCTGCTGCACATCGCCTATGAGCGCCTCGTCACCGGCATCCACAACGAGGACACGATCGAGCAGTACCGCATCAGCGGCATGCGCCTGGGACGCCTGCTCTATCAGGGCCGCTGGTTCGATTCGCAGGCGTTGATGCTGCGCGAGACCGCGCAGCGCTGGGTCGCCCGCGCCGTCACCGGCGAAGTCACGCTCGAACTGCGCCGCGGCAACGACTATTCGATCCTCAACACCGAGAGCCCCAACCTTACCTATGCGCCAGAGCGGCTGAGCATGGAGAAGGTGGAGGATGCCGCCTTCACGCCGGCCGACCGCATTGGCCAGCTCACCATGCGCAATCTCGACATCGCCGACACCCGCACCAAGCTCAAGCTCTACAGCGAGACCGGTCTGCTCTCCGGCAGCGAAGGCTCGCAGATCTTCCGGCTGGAGAGCGACAAGGGTTGAGGTCGTAGGGTGGGCAAAGGCGCCTTGCGCCGTGCCCACGATCTCTCTCGATCGCGAAAAATGCGTGGGCACGCTGCGCTTTGCCCACCCTACGAAAGCTCGTCGCCTGGATGAAGCTCAACGGGGCTACGAGTTTAATGACGGTGTCATTCTCGATCGCTACGCTCCCTATCGAAACGGGATCGCGGAGCATTAAGCATGGTCAGGAAATCGGTAGTCGCTTCTCTCATCGTCATCTGTTGGACGACGTCACTGTCGGCACAGACGATCTATCCGATCGATCGCGCCGAGATTTTGGCCGGAGCGCGATTCGACTTCAAGGTCGAGCTGCCCGGGCTGGTCGATCCGGCCAAGTTGAAGATCACGGTGAACGGCGCCGATTATGCGGCCGCGTTCGGCCGCTCCGGAACCTTCGTCGAGCGCGAGGACGGCAAGGAGCAGTCGGCCCTGGTCCTGCGCGACGTCACGCTGACCACGCCCGGCAGCGTTGCCGTGGAGGTGAGCGACGGCGCGCGCCAGCGCAGTGTCACATGGACGGTTTACGACACCGGCCCGCGCAAGGCGAAGAACGTCATCCTGTTCATCGGGGACGGCATGTCGCCGGCGCATCGCGTCGCCGCGCGGATCCTGTCCAAGGGTATTTCGGAAGGCAAGAGCCGCGGCAAGCTCGCCATCGACGACATGCCCCATATGGCGCTGGTGGCAACCGCCGGCTCGGACTCGATCATCACGGATTCCGCGAACTCGGCCAGCGCCTATGCGACCGGGCACAAGAGCGCCGTCAATGCCCTCGGTGTCTATGCCGACCGCAGCGCAAGCCCGCTCGACGATCCCAAGGTCGAAACCATCACCAGCCTCGCCAAAAGGCGGCTCGGCATGGCGATCGGTGTCGTCACCAATACCGAGATCGAAGACGCGACGCCGGCGGCGATGGTCGCGCACACCCGCCGGCGCGCCGCCTATGACGACATCGTCGAGCAGTTCTTCACGGCAAAGCCGGATGTGATGATGGGCGGCGGCAGCGCGAATTTCCTGCCGAAATCGGCTGCCGGCTCCAAGCGCAAGGACGAGACCGACTACATCGCGAAGTTTCGCGATGCCGGCTATCAGGTGGCGACCACCGCGGGCGAGCTCAGTGCCTCTGCCGCCAAGCAGGAGACGAGCAAGCTGCTCGGCCTGTTTGCCACCGGCAACATGGACGGCGCACTCGACCGCAAATTCCTCAAGGGCGGCGGCGTCAAGAAATTCCCGGAGCAGCCCGATCTGACCGAACAGGTGCAGGCGGCGTTGAAAATCCTCGCGAAGAACGAAGCCGGCTTCTTCCTGATGGTCGAATCCGGAATGATCGACAAATACGCGCATTTGCTCGACATGGAGCGTGCCGTCTACGACACGATCATGCTCGACAACGCGGTGCGTCAGACGCGCGAATGGGCGCGCGCCCGCGGCGATGACACCCTCATCCTGGTGCTGGCCGATCACAACCATCCCAACAGCCTCGTCGGCACGGTGAATGACGATATGGCCACGACGCCCAACGTGCCCTTGCGCGAGCGCGTCGGCGTCTACGATCAGGCCGGATTTCCCAACTATCCCGCACCGGATGCGGAAGGTTATCCATCACGCGTCGACGTGAGCCGGCGGCTTGCCATTTTCTCGGCGAGCTTGCCCGATCACTACGAGACGTTCCGTCCGAAGCTCGACAATCCCAACGAGCCGACCGTCAAGGCCGGCGACGACGGCACCTTCAAGGCCAACGACAAATACAAGGAGGTTCCAGGCGCGGTGCTGCGCCCCGGAAATCTGTCGTCGCTGGTCGGCGCCAGCGTGCATTCGGGCGAGGACGTCATCGTCACGGCGACGGGTCCGGGGAGCGAGCGCGTGTACGGCTCGATGGACAACACCGAGGTGTTCCGTGTCATGGCCGATGCGCTGGGATTGGCTGCGCGACAATGATGGAGGGTCGGAGACCCCCGGCACAGCTCCTGCCGCAGGCGAGCGCGGCAGGGCGGCCGCCCTGGTTCTATCAATTCACGACGCGTGGGGCGGCGTGAAGACCAGCTTCACGCAGCTGCGGAAGAGCATGATCTGCCGCTCCAGCCGCTTCGGGTCGTTGAGCGTCTTCGACATGATGATTGCGCCGTCGACCACGCACGAGATCATTTCCGCGAGATCGTCGAGGTCGATCGGCTCGCGGGGCGGATAGACCGCGGCGATGCCGTCGAGAATCTCGCGGAAGTGGGCATTCCAGCTCCGGACCGATTGCGCGGTGAGATCGCGAACATCGCGGTCGAACAGGCGCTCCTGATAGCAGATGCTGGCGATCAGGCAGCCGGGATGGCCGTTCGGCAGATCGGCCATGACTTCGGCGAGCAGTTTCAGCGAGATCAGAAACGACTGCAGCGGGTCGTCCGAGAGCTCACGTCCGCGCCTGAAGATCTCGTCAAACAGGCGATCATTCGTGTCTACGTAGCGGCGCAGCATCTCGCGTGCGAGCGCGTTCTTGTCTTTGAAGTGATAGAAGAAGCCGCTCTTGGTCAGTCCGGCCTCGGCAATGACCTCTTCGATCGAGGTGGCGCCGAAGCCCTTCGCGAGCACTGCTGCTTCCGCGATCTCGAGAATGCGCTCGCGCGTTGCTTCGCCCTTTCCCATTGATGTCTCCAAAACTGTACCGGCGGTGCGGAAAATGACCCCCTGGGCCAGGCACCTCTCCGAGTGAGCCGTGTAAATCTCTGATGTGTCTGTGCTTGCGGGTGGAAGTTCAGCCGCACCACGCGCCTTCTAGAGCGACGCGACATTATGCGGCACGAAATTCTGCGACCGAACACGGGCCTGGCGCGACCGAATGAAGAGAGCGGGCCCGTCCAATGATGGAGCGATCGATGGCCAGATACAGACATGCTCTGCCGCAGCGCGGCGGAGGCATTTTCCTGACCGACGGCGGCATGGAAACAACCCTCATCTTTCAGCACGGGCTGGAGCTGCCCCATTTTGCGGCATTCGTGCTGCTCGACAGCGCGGATGGACGCGCGCATTTGAGGCAGTACTACGAGGCCTATCTGCGTGTCGCGCGGCAGCATGGGCTCGGCTTCGTCCTCGACAGTCCGACCTGGCGCGCCAACCCTGATTGGGGCGCCAAGCTTGGCTATGATGCGGCCAGGCTCGAGGCCGTCAACATGCGCGCCATCCGCTTCCTCGACGAACTGCGCGCTGCTTGGGAATTGCCCGGCCTGCCTTGCGTCATCAACGGCGCGATCGGTCCGCGTGGCGACGGCTACAAGGCCGGCAACATGGACGCGGCGGAGGCGGAAGCCTACCACTCAGGCCAGATCGCGGCCTTCACCGAGGCCGGCGCCGACATGGTGACTGCATTCACGCTGAACAGCATCAACGAAGCCGTGGGCGTGGTCCGTGCAGCCAAGAGGCAGGACATTCCGGTCGCGATCTCCTTCACGGTCGAAACCGATGGTCGCCTCATTCGTGGAGAGTCGCTGCGCGAGGCGGTCGAAGCGGTCGACGACGCGACCGAACGTGCCTGCGAATACTTCCTGATCAATTGCGCGCACCCAACTCACTTCGAGGGTGCACTCGCGAGAGGCGAGGCTTGGGTTCAGCGTATCCACGGCATCCGAGCCAATGCATCGGTCAAGAGCCATGCCGAGCTTGACGAATCGGAGACGCTAGACAGCGGTGATCCCGCAGATCTCGGCCGCCGCTACCGTTTGCTCAGGCGTGCATTCCCCGGCATGCGCATTCTCGGCGGCTGTTGCGGCACCGATCACCGGCACGTTGCCGCCGTTTGCGAGGCATGCCTGCCGTCGGAAGCAATGACGGCGTGACAGCAAAATGGCCGGGATCGCTCCCGGCCATTGTCTTCTTGCGAAGGTTTTTACTGACGCGGCGGAGGCGCCGCGTTGGCCTGGTCGCCGTTGAGCAACGGCGTGATACGGCGGACGGTGACGCGCCGGTTGATCAGGCTCGGGCCTTGCGTCTGCTCCTTCAGATACTGCTCGCCATAGCCCTGCGACGTCAGGTTCTCCGCGGGGACACCGAATTGCTGCGTCAGCAATTCGGCTGCGGCCTGCGCGCGGCGGTCCGAGAGCGACAGATTGTCGACCTCGTTGCCGACCGCATCGGTGTGGCCCTCGATCAGGAACACCTCCTGCGGATTGGCCTGAATCGCCTGGTTGATGCCTTCGGCGATCACCTGGAGCCGCGCGGCCTGATCCGGCGGAATGGTCCACGATCCGGTCTCGAAGGTGATCGTGTTGACGTCGATACTCGGCATCTGCATGCGAACATTCGGGCTGTAGCGGATCTCGTCGAGCGAGTAGCGCCGATCGATCCGCTGCACCGGCGGAGCCCGCATCGTTTCGTAGATGACCTGCGGCGGCGCCTCCTGGGCGTCGACGATGTAGCGGTCGTAGGGAATGTTGACCACCGGGGGCGGCACGTCGACATAGAAGCCGCCGACCGCGCGCGGATCGCGGTAGCTGTTGTCGATGATCACGAGCTCACGTCCGCGGGGGTCCCTGCGGATGCGCCGCATCAGCCGGCCGTCGGCGCCGACGACGGTGATGATCTCGCTGCCGTCGGGACGAATCACGACCGTGCGGGTTTCGCCGCCGACGGTGTCGGTGCGGATGTCGCGCGCGCCGTAGCGGAAACGATAGAGATCGTTGCCGCGGACATAGGCCTGCCCGCCCGGATCGCGGACGATGATGCGGTCCGGCTCGGTGTAGATGGTGCGACCGCCTTCGACGGTCTCCCGTCGCTGGCTGTGGAGGTCGGCGATGGTCGCGCCGATCACGGCGCCGGCCACCACGCCCGCCCCGATCGCGAGCGGCGTCAGGTCACGCTGCTGCGGCCGCGGCGGCGGCGGCAAGGGCGCTACGACCGTCGGCGCGGCGCGGAAGGCCGGCGCGACGGTCGGCGGTCTGTATTGTGCCCTGTCGGGCGGCGGCGCTGCGGCGGGCGTGCCGGGCACCACGGTCGGAGCCGCGGCGCCGGCCGGAGGTGCCGGCGGCCGGACGGGCGCACCAGCCTGCGGG
>NZ_JBYGYN010000008.1:0-413160 GCF_057651995.1 Bradyrhizobium sp. USDA3516
GGTCGTGCCGTTGGTGGCGATCAGGGTGATGGTGCCGGTCAGGGCCGTGGTGCCGTCGCCGGCCGTCGCCGCCGTGCCCGTGAACGCGCCGATGGTGGCACCGAGCGTGGTGGTGCCGGTCGCCGCGGTGGTGCCGCCGGCTGCGCCGCTGAACAGCACGTTGCTGCTCGCCGTCGCGCTGGCGAACGAAGTCGTGCCGCGCAGGTCGGCCGACGTCGCACCGGAGATGGTGGCGGAGACGTTGGACTTGGTGGAATAGCCGACCGTGGTCTGCAGCGCCTGGTTGGCGATCGACTTGGCAGAGTCGATCAGCTTCTGCAGCGAGGTGATGCCGGTGTTGGCAGCCTGCAGCACCTGCACGCCGTTGGCGATGCCGTCGAGCAGGTTGTTGATGTCGCTGGCGCGGTTGTCGAGCGACTGCGCGGTGAAGAAGTTGGTGGGATTGTCCAGGGCCGAGTTGACGCTCTTGCCGGTCGACAGACGATTCTGCGTGGTGGCGAGGAGGTCAGCGGTGGACTGGAGGGAGAGCAGGTTCTGACGAACCGATGCGGAGAGGACGATACCGGACATGACTCTGTTACCTTTCTGGTAAACGACGCTACTGTTACACGTCTGCTTGGATCGCGACCGACCCAGCGACCGGCGGACCGTGGCGCCGAGACCTCTAACGAAACATGAAATGAAATCCGCGCTTTCGCCCGGTCACGCGTGATTCGGCCTCGGAAGCGACGCGCATGGCCGCGCCGCCGCACCAAACGCGCCATTGAAAGCATTGAGCTTTTTGGCCGAGTTGGCCCAAATTTACAGCTCGTTAACTAGTTGCGAGCGAGAATCACGTCCTGATAGGCCGCAACGAACGCTCGGTTACGAAAGCGTTGATGGAGAACAGCAATGGCCCTCAAGGTCGAGCTCAAACCGCACGAGCGCATCATCGTCGGCAATTCCGTGATCACCAACACCGACCAGCGGGCCCGCCTCCTGATCGATGGCGAGAACGTGCCGATCCTGCGCGAGCGCGACATCCTCACGCCGGAGACCGCGGACACGCCCGCCAAGCTCGTCTATCTGGCCGTCCAGCTCATGTACATCTCCCCGGATCCGCAGACCCAGCACGGCACCTATTTCAACCTGGTGCGCGACATTGTCACCGCGGTGCCGAGCGCCTGGCCGATCATCGAAGCCATCAACAACAACATCCTGAACGGCGACCTCTACCGAGCGCTGAAGGAAGCCCGCAAGCTGATCGCCTATGAGGATAAGCTGCGCAACCAGTTCGAGGCCGCTCATCCCAAGGCGGCAGGGGACAAGGACGACGTCAGCACCGCCGCCGCCTGATACAGCCGTTCGCGCCAACGATAACGGCCCCGGATCGCCTCCGGGGCCGTTGTCGTCTCGGACGTTCGTCAAGCTATTGCGCGACGAGCGGCGGCGCTTCGACCTCGATCACTCCGCCGCTCCGTTGTCCACCGAACTGCAGCACGGCCGCGACCAGCGCATCGATGTCCGCCTCCTCGGTGCGGTGATTGACGATCGCGGCGCGGATCGCGAACTTTCCGTCCAGCGTCGTGCTCGATGGCGCGGCGATGCCGGACTCCTGGACGTCGGCGACGATCTCGCGATTGACCGCATCGCCGCTGCGATAGCGGAAGCAGACGATGTTGAGATTGACCGGCGCCAGCAATTCCAGCCGCGGTTCGGCCAGCACGCGCGTCTCCAGATATTTGGCGAGCGCGCAGCTTCGTGCGATTGCCCGGCCCAGCCGGTCGGTGCCGAACGTCTTCAGCGTGAACCACGTCTTGAGCGCACGAAAGCCGCGCGACAGATCGGGACCGAGATCGCAGGGCCAGACCGCGCCCGCCGCAAGCCCCCTCGCCTCGCGGCTCAGATAGGCCGCCGGCTGCGCGAAGGCTTGCCGATGCCGCTCGCCGTCCCGCACCAGCAGGAAGCCCGCATCGTACGGCACCTGCCCCCATTTGTGGAAGTCGAGTGCGATCGAGTCCGCAAGCTCGATGCCGCCGAGCAGCGGCGCTAGCTTCGGCGACAGGATCGCAAGCGCACCGAAAGCGCCGTCGACGTGAAACCAGATTCCTTCCTCGCGGCACAGCGCAGCAACCGCCCTGAGGTCGTCGATCGCGCCGATATCGACCGTACCGGCGGATGCGACCACCAGGAAAGGCTTGAAGCCGACCTCGCGATCGACGGCGATCTGTGCGCGCAACGCGGCAACGTCGATCCGATGATCGGCATCGACGGCGATCCTGCGCAGCGCATCGGTGCCGAGCCCGGCAATGTCCATCGCCCTCGATATGCAGCCATGCGCTGCCTGCGACGTATAGGCCGTGAGCAGCGCACCGTCGTTGCCGATGCCGTGCTGCCGCGCCAGCGTGCCGAGCGCGGTGGTGCGCGCCACCAGCACGGCCATCAGATTGGCCATCGACGTGCCCGTGACGAAGATGCCGCTCGCGCTCTCGGGAAAGAGGAACAGGCGGCGCATCCAGTCGACGATCTGGCGCTCCACCTCGATCGGCATGTGGTCGCGTCCGCCGAGATTGGCGTTGAGGCCGGCGGCGAGCATCTCCGCGAGCATGCCGACCGCGGTGCCGCCGCCGTGCACCCAGCCCATGAAGCCGGGGTGGACGTTCCCGGTCGCATAGGGCGCGACATGCTCGGAGAATTCGCGATAGACCTCGGCAAGGCCGGTCGCCTCGCGCGGCACGTCCGTCCTGAATGCAGCACGGACGTCATCTGGAATCGGCTGCCAGACCGGGCGCGCCCGAACGTTCGCGATGCCGTCGATCGTCTCGTCCAGCATGCGGTGGGCCAGCGCACGAAACTCGCTCCAGTCCTGCGGATCGAGCGAGGTATCCGCGACGGGGCTGTGCGTATTGCGGATGATCTCGTTCATGCAGCGCTCTCCCTGCCCGTCTTTGCGTGCCGCGACAGCATCGCCGTGAACGCGTCGAAGATCTTGCGCATCTGCGGCGGCTTGTACGGAAACACGACCGGCGAATCCATGTTGTGCACGACGGCGGTGTTGTCGGCCTCGAACACCAGAAGCTCGCCGTCCGCGTTCTCGGCGCAATCGACGATGAAATAATCGAGGCCGACGCGCCGGCTCATCTCCTCGAGCGCGTTTCCGTGGCGCTCGCCGAAGGCGTGGTCGAAGTCGCGCATGAAGACGGCTTCCTCGGCCCGCTTCTCTTCGCTGAAGGCCATGTAGGCGTTGAGATACCAGATGTCCCAACGGTCGGCGATCGCCATGTGGCACGCGTACGGCTTGCCGTCGACCATGGCGAGGCGATACTTGCGGTAGAGCCCGTCGGGGCTCACATAATCGACGAAGCGTGCGACGAAGAAGTCCTGCTCTTTCCGTTCGGCGAGATAGGCCGCCAGAGCCGCCGCATCGTCGAGCTTCGCGAGCCCGACGCCGGCATGCGAGCCGCGCGGCCGTGCGATCATCGGAAAGTGCAGTTCGCCTGCGATGTCCTCGCATGCGATCCGCCCCTGCGCGAGGTCCGACAATTGCGCGCGCGTAGCGTGGATGGTCGCGGGAATGTCGAGGCCGGGCACGTCCGTCAGCAGCCGATACAGCTTGTCACGATCGAGATTGCCGATGCGATCGGGACGATTGAGCAGCGGCCGCGGCCAGTGTGGTGCGGCCTCTTCGATCAGCGCGAGCGCCTCACGGCATTCCTCGGAATCGGACGCGACCACGATGGCCACGTCGTGCTCCGGCAAGGTCTCGGGCAAACCGACGCTCTTGATCACATAAAGAGTCAACAACTCGACATCGGAGCCTTCGAGCAGGAAATCGATCGGCGTGTTGCCGCCCATGTCGATGTCGGCTGCAAGCGCGAGCAGGCGCAGGCCCGGCTTCGGGCCTGCGCCGGGCGTTCGGAATAATTGATGGAACGCCAGCACCTCGGACTGGATCGCAAGCCCCCGATCCTTGTCGCCCAGCAGCTGAGTGATCAACGACAGGTCCAGCCCCTCGCCCGCCAGCGCGGTCCCCGCCGCGATGCGTGCAACGAGCTGGTCGCGCAACGGATGCAGATCGGCGCCTTCGAAGGCCCGGCGCGTCAGCTGCGCAAAGCCGATGCGGTCGGCATAGTTCGCGGCGGTCAGGCCGATCGGCGCGGAAATCGGACGCTGCATCTCACACCTCGAACGCGGACTTTACCGGCACCGCCGTCGCTGCACCACCGGCGAGCAACAGCTCGATCTTCACCAGGACATGGGCGATTTGGTCCAGCAGGCGCTGCACGTTGCGCTGCGCCTCCGCCCTGTCCGGCGACCAGACCTCCGTCACGAGCCGCGCACCAACGCAGAGGCGCAGCGCGGCCTGCGGCGTCTCGCCCTGCCGCTCCAGCCGCACCGGCTGGCCGATCAGGCAGCGCTGCGCGGCGACCTGACGGTCCTCCGCGCTGCCGTTGATCTCTTCGCTGACGTCACGCGCCAGCGCGCGATGAACGGCAGTGGTCTCGGCAACGGAAACCGGCTTGCCGTCGCGCAGCAGCGTGAACGGAAAGATGGTGGGTTGCGCGAATTCTTCGTCGTCGATACCGGCCACGTTGGGCGCCGCTGGAACGGAGCGCAACGACGGCGACAATGCGATCATGCTGTCGATGCCGGCAGCGAGCTCGGCGAGCATCCCGGCGCGGAAAGCCCCGGGAACGGCGTAGTAGCTGCCGATCTCGGCCAGCGCCGCCTCCCAGCGCAGCCATTGACCGAAATTCGGGCGGCATTCGAAGCGCGAACGCAGCGCCGTCCAGCCCATCGGCCAATCGCAGCGGCCAGCATAGTCAAGGATTCCAGGTGCGATTCCCTCGACGCGGTCGAGCGAGCGCGACAGGCCCTTCGGCACGAGCAGCGCCCCGCTGAAGGCCGGTCCGCCGAAGAATTTGGAGCCGGTGATCAACACCATATAGCCGCGGTCTAGATAGGAGCGCAGCCGCCGGCGGCCGAGCCGGGCCTGGCAGGCGTCGACGACGATCTGGACCTTGCGCGGCCAACGCCGCGCGATCTCGTCGAGACAGGCCGTGCTCGGCGCACGCCATCCGAGCTTCGAGGAATCCATGATCTGGAGCAGCAACGGCGCGCCTTGCGCGATCGTGGCCTCGACCGCATGCAGCACCGCCTCATCGGCGTCCATGCGCATCGCGATCCCGGCCCCCGGCGCGCGCAACGGCAGCGAGATGCCGGCGCCGGCGAGCCCCGCGACCGCGGCGTCCTTGCGAACCGCAAGGCCACTCGCCGTCAGGGCGCTGAAATGAATTCCACGCGCGGTATGGGCCGTGCCGCTACCGGTCTGGTCGGCGCCGACCACGATCGTCACAGGCCGCGCGCCGAGCATCGTGCGCGCCAGGAACAGAGCGTGGAGCTGGGAGTCCGTGCCGGACGGCGAGAACACCACGTCGACGCGCGGCGAGAGCTGCAGATGACCGCGCAGCTCGTGGCGCATGTCCTCGCAGCGTGCATCGAAAGCGAGCTCGACCTCGTCGAACAGGCACTTGTGCATCAGCTCTTCGCGCGCCAGCGCGGCGCGGTCATAGGCCGCCTGCGAGATCGTCGACGCGGTCGATGAGGCGAAATTCCAGACCTCCGGCTCCGGCGAAGCCGGGCAGCCATAGGCGTTGACGCGGCCGCTGGGATCGAGCGCCAGACGCGGATCTCCGCCCGAAACGAGCAGCGTGTCGAGCGGCGTGAAGAGGTCGCGCAGGCGATAACGCGAGCCGCCGTCGGCGGCGCGCTGCAGCTCCGACCGAGGAGATGCACGGCCGCTCAACCCGAAAGGCTCACGCCGCGGCATCGGCCGCCGCCGCAGGCGCAGCTGCGAATTGCGAGGCGATGTCGCCGTGGAACACCGACGGCCCGACGTGGTCGAGCGGGCTCTGAATGTCGGCCCAGATCTCGCCGCCGATGTCGGTCCAGCGCTTGCAGAACGCGAAGTCCTCGGACAGATACGTGCCGGTCACGGGATCGATCATGCATTCGAACAGCGCGAATCGGTTCCGGCTCGCCGCCAGCGCATCATGGGAATGCTCGCGGAAGAACTGGAGGTTCGCGTAGTCGGGGTGGCGGCACATCGCCTCCAGCACGTGACGCCGGATCATCAGGAAGCCGGTGCCGGCATAGCGCACGCGGGTGAAGCCGTTGACCACGACGATGCGGTCGGGATCCTCGATCTCGAGCACGTAATCGAGCGAGGCGGCCGGCACGTCGGCCCGACCCGACTGGATCGCCCGCGCGGCCTTGTTCCAGTTGACCCGCTTGATCGGATAGCAGCCGGCGACGACGTCCGCGCCGCATTCGATCAGGCGGAACACCTGCTCCGGCTTGAAGCCGATATCGGCATCGATGAACAGGAAATGCGTCGCCTTCGGATCGTCCAGAAACATCGCGGCCAGGTTGGCCCGCGCTCGGGTGATCAGCGCGTCGCCGTCGCGCAGGAGAACCTTGAGCTCGAGATTGGACATGCCGTGCACGGCGCGCTGCAGCGCGAAGATCGAGCTTGCATAAATGCTCGACACCTGCCCGCCGAAGCAAGGGGTCGCGACCACCAGCTGCATCTTGTCCGACATCGACCGCTCCGCCCCCGCTTGCAATCCTCACCAAGAGGTAAACAGGCATGGTTAACGGCGTGTTAACGCCGCCTTACAGGAACTTGACGAGCGAGAGCTGCGCCAGGTTCGAGGTCACCTGATAGGACGCCTGCAGGGCGTTCTGCAGCGCCAGGATCTCGCTCGCGACTTGGTCGGGCGAAGCCGATTCCGCCTGGTCGATGATGGTCTGGAGCTGCGCCTTGGCCTGGGTCTGACGCGTGCTCGCGTCCTTCATCGTGTTCTGGGCCATCGCGATGTCGGTCTGGATGTCCTCGATGCGCTGCTGTCCGGGCTGCTGCGTCAGCGCCTGGGTCACCCGCAGGCTGAGCGCCGAAACCTGCCCGCCCGAATATTGCCCGGTCGGCGAGGTCGAGAAGGTGCCGAACACCGCGATCGCCTGCAATTGCCGGCGGATCGCATCCTCATTCGCCTGGGCGCCGTACTGCACCGTCACGGCATCGTCGACCCGCGCCATCGCGGTTGAGCGCGGCGAGCCGGGCCCGTCATTGCCCAGATACCATTTCACCGTATTGGCCGAGCCGTTCACCAGCGTGGTCGCCGAGCTCGCGGGCGAGGAGCCGACGCGCAGCGGCGGCTGCGTGGCGGTCACCGGCGTCGAGCCGAACCCGAGCGCGCTCAGCGCGCCGGTGTTCGACGTCGTGATGCTGAGGCTCGCCGCATCGTCGGTGTTGATCGTGATCGAGCCGCCATGGACCGTCGAGGGCTTCGACGTCCCGGTGATCGCGTCGACCTTGCTCAGCAGGGTCTGGATGCTGTCGGTGACGTTGAGCTGGTTGCCGGTCGCGCCCGAGGCCACGAAGGTCAGCGTGGTGCCGTTGACGGTGATGGTATCGCCTGCGACGAAGCCCGGCGAGATCGAGTCCGAGGGGCTCGCGCCCGATAGTGCCGTCGCGCCGGTGACCGGGGCAGCCGGCGCTGCCTGGTTGGTGACGGGGGTGCCGATCGCAGAGCTCGCGGTGTTGAAGAAATTGTCGCCCGCAACGATCGCCGATGCCGCCACCAGCGAGGTGTTGGCGAGCTTCTGAATCGCGGTGTTCAGCGCCGTGTTGAGATTCGCGGCGGTATTGTTCGGGTTGACGGGCGTGCTCGCATCGATCGCGAAGCTGCCGAGCGGCGTCGGCGTCGCCGAGGACGCCGTCAGGTCGATCTGCTCGGTCGTGCCGTCCGGCAGGGTGAACTGAATACTGAGCTTGTCGCCGTTGTTCGGATTGACGCCGTTGAGATCGACCGAGAACGACACCGGCGAGCCGCTCGGACCGGTGACGGTCGCGCCTGTCAGCGTCGAGGACACCGCCTTGATCTTGAGGCCGAACGGCGAACCGGCGACGTCCTCCGACACCTGCACGGAGCTTGCCGTCGGCTGCGTCTGCACCAGGCGGCCCATGCCGCTGGCCCCTAAGTCCGCGGCCTGGCGCTCGGCCATGACGGTCTTGAAGCCGGCCTGCGTCGTGGTGCCGTTGATGATGTCGCCGGCATTGGCCACCGACTGGGTGTTGACGGCCGTTCCGGAGAACAGATAGCGGTTGCCGGTCTGCGTGTTGAGGACGCCGACCATCGACCCGAACTGGGCCGCCGCGGTGTTCTGCGCAATGGTCTGGCCGTTGACGTTGAGATCCTGCGCGGTGGAGGCAGAGCCCGTTTGCACCGTGCTGCGGATCTTGGTCAGCGATTGCAGCGCCGTGTTGGCGAGGTTGATGCTGACGTTGACGTTGGTGATCGTGTCGGTATAGGCGGCGATGTTGGAGAGCTGCGCGCGGCCTGCGATGGCAAAGCCCTCGTTGGTGCCCATGCCGGAATAATTCTGCGACAGCTTGCCGGTCGCAAGCTGCGTCGACAGGTCGGTGAGCTGCTGATTCAAGTTGCGGATCTGGGCGCCGAGGATCGACGAAGAATAGTTGATGCTGCTGATCGCCATCTTTCGGAGCCCTGTTACTGTTTACAATTGAGCCTGGATCAACGTGTTCATCATGCTCTGCACCACCGACATGACATGCGCATTGGCGGCGTAGGCGTTCTGCAGCTGGATCAGGTTCGACATCTCCGCGTCCAGGTTGACCTTGGAGGTCGAGTCGAACTTGGCCTGAAGCGTCGAGACCACGACGCTCTGGCCCTGCTGGAGCTGCGTCGCCTGGGTCGCGGCGTTGGCCTGCACGCTCAGGAACTGCTGGAGGAAGTTCGAGACGCTGCCGGTGAAGGGCTGGGTCGCAGAGCCGAGGCCGCTCTGCGGCGAATAGGAAAACACCGCACTGGTGAGCTGGGAATAGAGGTAGTCCGAACGCGTGGTGTCGCCCGCGGGCGTCACCGGCGAGGTGTTGTAGACCGACATCCTGGTCGGGTCGGCGACCAGCTGCGTGTTCACGGCGATGCGTCCGGCAAGGCCGGTCATCTGCGAGCCCGATGCCGTGATCGCGCCGGTGTAGAGCGCCTGTCCGCCGTCGGTGAACAGCGGCAGCTGCGGATTGCCCGAGGTCAGCGACGAGATCGTCTTGGTGGTCGAGGCCGAACCGACCTTGGCAAGGCCGGTGTTGTCGTCGGTCACCCGCAGCGTCGTGGCGGTCGCCGGTGACGGGGCTGCGGAGAACGACAGATGCGTGCCCGCCAGCGCGGTGTTCAGCGCAGAGGCGATCGCGCCCATGCCGCCGGCGAAGTCGACGCCGATCCGCATCGGGTTGGCGTTGGTCGCGTTCTGGAGCGGCAGCGCCGCCGGGTCGGTCACGTTGACCAGCGTGATCTGGCGCTGCGTGTTGGTGGCCGTGTCGGTGTAGGTGATGTTGACGGTGTTGCCCGGCAGCGCGCCGGCAAGCTCCAGGTCGAAACCAGCCGGCGGGCCGGACACGGTGCTGCCGGCCGTGGTCTTGTCGGACAATGCGCTCGTCATCGTGGCGGCGAGCTGGTCGATCTGGTTCTGCGCCTGCACCAGAATTTCATCGCGCAGCTTCAGATCGGCCGCAATCTGTCCCGACGACACCACGTTGTTGGCGACGACGTCCACCTGCGAGCCGTTCGGCAGCTTGATGTTGAGCGCGCCGACGCCGGATTTGGTGGGGTCGATGTTGTAAAGCGAGGTCGCCGACAGCGCGCCGGCGGAGGCAAAGGAGAATTCCGATGCGAGCCCCGCGCCGACCAGCTGAATGCCGGTCGTGGTGTAGATGTTGGCCTGGTTCGAGTTGTCGGTGGTGACGCGGACGTCGACATATTTCGAGAGCGTGTTGATGGCCTGGTCGCGCTGGTCCATCAGCGTTGCGGCCGAGGGATCGTTGGCCGACAAGCCCTGGAGCCTGGTGTTGATGTCGGCGATCTGCTTCATGGCCGCATTGGCGGCCTGCGCCGAATTGCCGAGATCCTGCTCGACGTTGGAGCGAAGCGACTGGATTCCCTTGGTGGTGACGTTGAGCTGCGTCGCGAGCGCCTGCGCCGCTCCGAGCGCGACGGTCTGCGCCGACGACGCCCCCGAGCTGGTCGACAGCGCCTGCAGCGCCGTCGTGAACTTGTTCAACGCATCTTCGAGCGTGCCGGAATTGCCGGGCGTGCCATAGACATTCTGAAGCTGCTTCAGGATGTTGGCCATCTGGTCGGCGTAGCCGCCGCCGCCGGTCTCGGTCCGCAGCTGGTTCTGCACGTAGGTGTCGAGCAGGCGGCTGACGCCGGTGGTCATCGCCGTCGCGCCGAACTCGCCGGTGGTGACCTCGATCTGGTTCGGCGTCTGGACGACGTAACCCGGCGTCTGCGCGTTCGCGACGTTCGAGGAGACGATCGAGAGCGCGGCCTGGTTGGCACGCAGACCGCTCATCGCGCTGGCGAGGGCTGAACTCAAACCCATATCACTGGCCCGCCTTTGGTTACGTCACGCGCCGATCAGCGCAACACGTTGAGGAGATCCTGCACCATCGAATTCGCCGTCGTGATCACCTTGGTGTTGGCCGAATAGGCCTGCTGGGTCACGATCAGCTTGGTGAATTCGTCGGCGATGTCGGTGTTGGAGCCCTCCAGCGAGGAGCCGGCGATGGTGCCCGAGGCGCCGTCGATGGCGTCGCCCGATTGTTCGGTCGCCGCATAGGCGCCGCCGTCCATCGCCTTCAGGTAATTGGTGCCGTTGAAGTGCGACAGCTGCACCTGGGCAAGGTTCAGGTTCTGGCCGTTGGAGAAGGTGCCGACCACGATGCCGCTATTGTTGACGGCGACCGAGCGAAGCTGACCGGCGGCATAGCCGTTCTGCGTGATGGTGTTGATGGTCACCGCGCCGCTGGTGCTGGCATATTGCGTCAGGCCTCCGGAGGAGATGTTGAAGGCGACGGAGCCGAGCGACTGGCCGCTGACGGTGACGTTGTTGATGGTGATGCCCGAGCCGCTCGGCGAGGTCAGCGAGCCGTCGGCGGCAAAGGTGAAGGTCTGACCGGTGTTGACCCAGCCGACCGTGGTGCCGGTGGCGTTCGGGTCGGTCTGGTAGAACAGGTTCCAGCTGTCGGAATGACCCGCGCCCAGCGAGGCGCTGTCGGTCTTGGCCCAGCGCAATTGCAGGTTCACCGGCGTGCCGGCGGCGTTGTAGGCGGTCACCGCGCCGCCGCTGATCGATTCCTTGGTGAAGGTGGCGATGTCGTTGCCGATGACGCCGCCGGTGCCGGCGGTGCCGCCACCCTCGCGATTCCTGGTGATGGTCGAGGTGAAGCCGAGCGCGGAGAAGGCCGCGCTGTTGGAGCTCGAGACCGTCAGGTTGGAGACGGTGCCGGTGTTGAGCGTGATCACGCCGCCGCTGCTGACCGACGATCCCGAGGCGCCGGAGAGCGCGTCGATCTTGCCGAGCAGGGTCGTGATGTTGTCGGTGACGTTGATCTGGTTCGCACCCGAAGCGCCCGAGGCCATGAAGGTCAGGGTCTGGCCGTTGACGGTGATGGTATCGCCCGCGGAGAAGCCCGATGTGAGCACCTGGGCGCCGCCGGCGGTGGCCGAGCCGCTCAGCACGGTCGCGCCGGAGATCGCGGGCGATGACAGCACGTTGCCGCCGCGGGTCACGCTGCTGATCCCGAGCGCGGTGGCGGCCGTGCCGCTGCCGATCGCGACGTCGGTGCCGGTGCCGGTCGCGATCTGGATATTGCCGCTGACCGAGAGCGAGGCGGTGACGCCGGCGCCGCCGGCGGTCTGGATCGCGTTCAGGATGTCGGCCACCGTCGCCGTCGTGCCCGCGCCGAGACCGATCGTGGTGTTGCTGCCGACGGTCGAGACCGTGGTGCCGCCGTTGAAGGTGATGGTGTTGCCGTTGACGGTCAGCGTCTGGCCGCTCAGCGCGGTGAGGATGCTGGAGGCGAGATGGGTGCCGGCGGCATTGTCGAGCGAGGTGGTGGTCGAGGCGACCGCGGACGAATTGTTCTGGAGCGCGACCGTGCCGGTGGCCGTCGTCGAGGAATAGGCCGAGCGGATGTTGCCGGTTGCAGCCGCGCCTGACACGGTTGCATTGGCATAGGGCGCCGGCGGCGTGCCGACCGGCAGCGGGTTGGCCGCGAAATCGGACGGGTTGAGGCCGCCGGCTGCGAGCAGGGTGCCGGTCGAGGCGGTGGTTTTCGCCACCGTGTTGGGCTGCGTCGGCAGGTTCGCGGCGTACTGGATCGAGGTGGTCGCCTGCGCCGGAATGAAGTTGTTCTGGAACTGCAGCACGTTCGCCACGCTGCCGGTCGGGTTACCGGTCTTCGGGTCGACCGTGACGCCCATCAGGTAATAGCCGGCGCCGTTGACGAGGTTGCCGTTGGCATTGAGCTGGAAGTCGCCGCGCCGCGTGTAGTAGGTGACGCCGGTGAAGACAGGTACGTTGTCGACGACGCCGCTCGCCTTCTGGATCGAGAAGAAGCCGTCGCCGGTGATCGCCATGTTGGTGGCGACGCTGGAGGACGAGATCGTGCCCTGGGTGGTGATGGTGGCTTTGGCGTTGGCCGTCACGCCGCCTGCGACCTGCTTGCTCGGGACCGAGGAGTCCGGAATGAGATCGACGAAGCTGGTGCCGATGCCCTTGTAACCGGTGGTGGACGAGTTCGCGATGTTGCCGGAAATGTTCTGCAGCGCGAAGGACTGCGCCTGCAGGCCACCCACCGAGGTGTTCATTGCATCGAAGATACCCATAACTTTGTCTCCAAATCCGATCTCGGCGGCCGGTCGACCATGGCCGCAATCGGAAAGAGACGTCGCAAGGCCTATGCCAATGCTGGTATGCTCAGGAAATCAATGACTTAATGAAAAAGCCCCGGTCTGACGACCGGGGCACATTTGCCGGGACCGGCAACAATTGCCGGGGACATGAAGTCATTCCGGAGCGGTCCGCAGGACCGGATCCGGAATCTCGAGATTCCGGATTCGATGCTCGCGCATCGCTCCGGAATGACGTCTCAACGACCTACGTTGCCGACGCCGCGGCGGGGTGGAAGACCAAGCCGAAGCCGTCGATGCAATAGCGCAATCCGGTCGGCTTCGGGCCGTCGTCGAAGACATGGCCGAGATGGCCACCGCAGCGCCGGCAATGCACCTCGGTGCGGACCATGCCGTAGGTGCGGTCCTCGGTCTTGCCGACATTGCCTTCGATCGGCGCATAGAAGCTCGGCCAGCCCGTGCCGCTCTCGAACTTGGTCTCCGACGTAAACAGCGGCAGGTCGCAGCCGGCGCAGGCGAAGATTCCCTTGCGCTTCTCCTTGAGCAGCGGGCTGGAGCCGGGCCGCTCGGTGCCGTGGTTGCGCAGGATCTCATATTGCTGCGGCGTGAGCTGGGCGCGCCATTCGGCCTCCGTCTTGGTGATCTCGAACTTTTGCGCGGCCTTCTCGCCGGCCTCGGCAGGTGTTCCTCTCAGCCAGCGGAAGGCCGAAAGGCCAAACAGGCCGGCGACAGACGTGAGCAGGATGCGGCGGTCAAGCATGTCATTCTCCGTGCGCGGGAAGTCCACGCCCCGAGATACGGGCTTCTGCCAGCCGAAGTTACACGTCGGAGCGGAATTTCGCTCAACTTATTGCGAGACGCGGTCGTCGTGCACGACCGGTTCCGCAGCGCCGACCGCAGCTTTCGACGCCGGCGCCGGCCGGGGCCGCACGCCGGGCGGCGCACGGCGCGGACCGGTGCCGGCGGCACGGTTGGCTTCGGCGAGGCGGGCCTCGCGTTGCCTGTCCTTGACCCTGGCGCGCTCGCGATAGCGGGCGAGCGCACCGGCGGCGGCCGAGCTCGCCCTGCCCCAGATCCCGACCAGCTGGCCGGCGACGCGCCCCGTGGCGCCGCCCGCCCAGACCAGCTCGAACGGCGAGAACAGCTTCCAGCGCTCATCGCCCGACAAAATGCTGCGCGCGATCATCTGCCCGGCCATGGCGGAGGTGTTCATGCCCTGGCGGCCGAACCCGCTCACCACCCACAGGCCTTTGCGCAGCTGGCCGATCTGCGGCATGCCATGCACGGTCTGGCCGGTGGCGCCGCCGAACGTCTCGGTGATCTCGACATTGCCGAGCTCGGGAAAGATCCTGCGGATCCGCCGCCCGACGGCGCCGGCGAAGCGCTGCGGACGCGCCGCCCAGGTGGTCTCCGGGCTCTCCCACATCAGCCGGTCGCCGTCGACGACCCGGAAATGGTCGACACCGTCGGAATCCATCACCGATCCCTTGAAGGCGATGATCTCGTGCAGGCGTTCGCCGAGCGGCGCGGTCACGGCGGCATAGCGCCAGACCGGCAGCAACGTCTCCGACAGGCGTTTCGAGGGCGCGCCGAGATGAATGTTGCCGGCGAGCACGATGTGGCTCGCGCGCAGCCGCGCCGAGGGCGTGACGATCCGCTTGCGGATGCCGGAATGATCGATGCTGACGACCGGCGTGTCCTCGAAGATGCGGGCGCCTGCCCGCCGTGCCAGCGCCGCGAGGCCGTGCACGTATTTCCGGCCGTCGACCTGGAACGCTCTCGGATAATACACGCCGTGGAAGTAATGATCGGTCTTGAGCGCCTCGCGCACGCGATCGACCTGCCAGCCTTCGACCTCGGTATCGAAATCCTCGTTCAGCATCTGCAACCGGCTGATCAGCCGGTCGCCGGCATCGACATTGGAGACCTCCAGTACGCCGTCGCTGAGGCCGATCCCCGGCATGCTCTCTTCGCTGGCATTGGCCCGGACGAACTCGGCGCCCTGCTTCGACAGGGTCCACAATTCGCGGGCGTCCTCGAAGCCGATGCGCTCGATCAGGTCCGTGAGCGGCAACGCGAAGCCCGGCATCACGGTGCCGAGCTGGTTGCCGGAGGCGTTCCAGCCGATATGCCGGCCCTCGAGCACCGCGACGCTGGCCCCGAGCCGGGCCGCCTCCAGCGCCACGGTAAGCCCGGCCAGGCCCGCCCCGATCACACAAATGTCGGCATCGAGATCGAACGACAGCCGCACGCGGTCGCGAAAGCCGGCTTCTTCCTGGGACACGCTTGTGAAAGTCTCGCTCATGCAGTTTTCTTAGAGGACTGTGCGGGCCCTTGTCACCTTGTCCTCAACCGGCCCCTGTAGATTATCCTGGACGTGGAACGATTCGAGAATGCCATGCGCCGTTTGATGCTGCTGCGTCACGCCAAGACCGAGACCGACGCACCGAGCGGGCGTGACCAGGACCGCCGGCTCGACGACCGCGGCCACAAGGATGCCGCGCGGATGGGCGACTGGATCGCCACCCATCCGCCCTTCCCTGATACCGTATTGGTCTCCCACGCCGTACGGGCCCGTCAGACCTGGGACGTCGCCTGGGAGGCGATGAAGGACCGCGTCCCGGCGCCGCAGGTCGAGGTCCTGCCGGAACTCTATGGCGCCGATCCCGCACAGATCCTGGACACCATTCGCACGGCAACCGCCCCGGCCGATCCGAAGCAATTGCTTCTGATCGGCCACAATCCCGGCATGCACGAGGTCGCCCTGATGCTGACCGGCGGCGGCGATCCTGATGGCGCCAAGGCCCTCGGCGACAACCTGCCCACAGCGGGGCTTGCGATCTTCGACTTTGACGTCAAGGATTGGGATGACGTGGCCTACCGCCGCGGCAAGCTGGTGCTGTTCGTCAGCCCCAAGCTACTACGATGAGCTGCTTCGATCCGGCTAAGAGACGCGCGGGCGCCGTCTCGACCGGTTGATCCAGCCTGGTTCACAGGGAGGCGCAGATGTTCAAGTCCATCCTCGTGCCCATCGATCTCGCCGACACCGATCTCGCCAAGCCGGCGATCGCGACCGCGGCGACGTTGTCGCAGACCTGGAGCGGCGCCGTGCGGCTGATCAACGTGTTGCCGATGACGCCGGTGATGCTGGCCGAATACGTCCCGGCCGATTTCGACGAGCAGCAGCGACAGACCTCGGAAGAGGCCCTCGCCATCGTCGCGCGCGAATCCGGCATCGAGCCTTCCCGCATCTCCAGCGTGGTACGCCAGGGCGGCATCTATCACGAGATCCTGGAGGAAGCCGCGCACATGAAGGCCGACCTGATCGTGATGACCTCGCACCGCCCGGCGATGCGCACCTATTTTCTCGGCTCCAACGCCGGCCACGTCGTGCGCTACGCCAAGTGCTCGGTGCTGGTGGTGAGGCATTAGGTGGCTGGTTGGTGCCCCGGACGCAGCGCAGCGCCTCTTCAGCGGTGCGCTGCAGGGCCGGGGCCCATGCATCAGCACGCGCGGCGGCTTCCTGGGTCCCGGCTCTGCGCAGCAACGCAAGGGCGTTGCAGCGCGTCCGGGACACCCGAGGGGCGGCGCGGCCGGACGGGCTGACCGCGCGGAAAGTCATCGCCTTCATCCTTGTCCACAGGCGGGCATAGCGCCGCTTGGCATTGCATTCGGCTGGCTCATAGCCATCTTCTCTTCAGCGACGACGCAGACCCGGACTGTCGCAGCGATGCCGACCTGAGTTCGCGCCAACACGACTCATGCGGCGGCCAATTCCGGTCGGCGCAGTAGGAGCCGAGGCCTAAGCATGCAGATCCGGGTCGGCTTCGAAATGGTCTACGACTTCCAGCAAGTCACGCCATTGATCGCGATGGTCGGCACACATTTCACGCGGGCATCCGATGTTGTCGTGCCGGATCACCTCATCACCTCGCCTTCTGTTCCGATCAAGCCCTACCGCGACAGCTTCGGGAACTGGTGCAGCCGGATCGTTGCGCCGCCCGGCCGCATGCGCCTGTCTGCCGGCGGAACGGTGCGCGACAGCGGCTTGCCCGACGTGATCGTGCCTTCAGCCGCGCAGCACGCGGTCGAGGATCTTCCATCGGACACCATCCTCTATTTGCTCGGCAGCCGATATTGCGAAACAGATCGGCTTTCCGACATCGCTTGGAAGCTGTTCGAGAAAACGGCGCCCGGCTGGCCGCGCGTCCAGGCGATCTGCGATTTCGTTCACCATCACATCGCGTTCGGATACGAGCACGCGCGGGCCACCATGACGGCATGGGAGGCCTTCAACGAGCGGAAGGGCGTCTGCCGCGACTATGCGCATCTCGCCATCGCGTTCTGCCGCTGCATGAACATTCCGGCGCGCTACTGCACCGGCTATCTCGGCGACATCGGCATTCCGCCGCCGCACGCCCCCGGCGACTTTGCAGGCTGGTTCGATGCCTACCTCGGCGGCCGCTGGTACACCTTCGATGCACGCAACAACACGCCGCGGATCGGCCGGGTCCTGATCGCCCAGGGCCGCGATGCGGCGGATGTTCCGATCGTTCATATTTTCGGACCAGGCGAGCTCATCAGCTTCAAGGTGTGGACCGATGAACTGGTGTGAGCGGCTCGTCCTGATCAATTGCGCGCAAACCGGACGAGATTGATCTCGCTAATTGGCAAGATGGGTGCTACAGAGTTGGCATCACCGCGCGCTTCTTGGCTGTTATCGGTGACTGAGAGCATAGCGCTCCCGCCTCCAAATGAAAGAAGGCGGTCAGATGTCCGATTTGGTCAATTCGACATTCGTGAGTGGCTCGTTCCGCCGTTACTGGTGCCCTTCTTCCTGGTGCTGCTGATCGCGGTCGTGGCCGTTCTTTAGCGGCAGGTCCGTTCAATTGCGCCGCGCCAACAGGCGGGCGCGGCCCCTGAACCGAGACTCAAAAGCAAGCCTCAAAGCCAAGACTCAAGTCAAGACGCGAGCAGAGACAGGAGGCGGGAATGGCAAACACAGCAATCATCCGGGATGCCTACGGCGTTCCGGCGATCTTTGTGGGTTCGAGAACAGGTCGGGACGATGCTCCCTTTGTTTTCGTGAGGGTCGGAGATGAGGAGCGCAGGATGCGCTGGTCCGAATGGAATGCTCTTCCAGCCTGGACCGGCGAGCGTCCCACTTGGGCGAGTAGATCCAAGTAGAGTGGAATGTTGAACATGAAGACGGCTCGAACAAAGACCGCGGCGCTTTTGCTGGCATCGGCAATGGGCACCTTCACGCCGGCAGCTTCCGCCGCGGAGCCGAACTGCCGTGCGATCGAAAGCACTGGCGCACGCCTCTCCTGCTACGATGCGGCATTTCTCCCGAAGCAAGCAAACCCGCCGAAACCGGGCATCGCCTCATCGTCAGGCTACAAGGATCCGTTTCTTGCGGAAGAAGCGCGAACCGCCGCCAAGCTGAAGAACATTTGCCGCGGCTGCTGAGCTTCACCGATTGCGGACGAAACGCGCACTCCAATCGAGAGGGTCAGATGAATGACGAGAAAAAATCCGAAAGGTAGCCGAGTGGCCCGCCAACGAAAGCGTGCGCTTCATCTGGCCGGTGCGGTACTGGATGACAGGGCCGACAGTTCTGCGAGTTCCACCGACCAATCGAAGAGAAAGCAGCGCCTGCTTGATGGCCCTCCGGAATTTAGAACCGTGCGCGTTGATCGTTCAAGCGGCGCTTCGAGCGATGACACGTAGTCCAGTCAGCAGCGCCCCTGGGGCAGTGTGCCGATAGTTCCTGCGCGGAACAAAACAAAGCCCTCGCTATTCGGCAGATATGCGCGCATTGTCTCGTTACCGCCGAGCGGCCCTTAGCATCTATCGGCGGTGTGAACGCGAGTTGCGCTCCCGCTCAACCCTGCAGCGGAGCATCAAAATGCCGACTCGATCCCCACAGCCAGCATCGACATTCGAATACCGCTTGGCCCAAGAGGCACTCAACCTTCGCCAACAGGCCAAAGGGATGCCCGCCGGTATCCGCCGCACGGAGCTTTTGCGAAAAGCCCAACAGATCGACGTTGCCGGCGAGGTCAACAATTGGCTGACCTCGCCGGGACTGTTGGCGCCAAGGTAGGGCTTCATCTCCAATAGGCTGAACCTACGCCGCCTCCGTAGAGACCAACTGGTATCGGGATTTTACTCTCACCCTCCCGGGGCTGATCAGCCGCCGCCTGCGCTTCATTTCAAGCGGGCGGCGTTTTTGCTCGTGGCGGCGGCCTCGCCGGGATTGCCCCGCAACCAGAAGCGATTCCCAAGCAATTTCGGCACGAGGCCACAATCCCTTGCGTTGCCCGACGGGCAAACCACCCAAGCGCTCGGTCAATCCGATCCGCCCAAAATATTTCGCTTTACCGAAATTCGGAAATGACGTATGTGTCGCGCAACCCGGCCCAAGGAAGAGGGGCGTATCGCGATCGTCACGAACGCGGGCCGGGCGGCGGTGGACGCGGGCCACATCGGCGCGAAAAGCTTCGCAGGGCGGGTAACCGTGAGGGAAGACCTCGCGCCAACGACGGGTGCGGTTCGCGTACGGCAAAATCGTGTGGTCCTGGCGCCCGGGGTCTGTGCGCCAAGTCTTGTGGTGATGCGGCGATCCAACCGGACACGCGCATCGCTCAGCCGCAGGGCGATGGGGGCAATAGTGCATCGCTCCCCAGGGAGAGCGCGACATAAGCCGTAAAGCCACTGCGCAGGGAAGGCCGGATGTTTGGCTTCACCTGTATGCCGCTGTGCAAATTCTTCGTTGCCACCTTTCGCACAGTGGACCGTGGGTGCCCGGCCGGCACCCGGTCTTCCCTGCGCCCTTTTCCATTGGGGCAAGGTGTCGAGACAAAGCTCGGGCGAATTGCGCCGCGAGAATGCGAAAGTGTGTCTGCGAGTGAGATGCGAATTGAAGAGCCGATGCCATCGCAACACATTCCGTCATTGCGAGGAGCCCTTGCGACGAAGCAATCCAGACTGCCACCGCGGGAAGATTCTGGATTGCTTCGCTGCGCTCGCAATGACGAGGTTGGGACAGCTGTGCACGAGAACACCGCTCCCGCGCTCCGGACGCAGCGCGGCGTCTCTTCGACGATGCGCTGCTGAGCCGAGGCCCATGTTGCAGCGTCTTGTGCGGCTTCCTGGGTCCGGGCTCTGCGCCGCAACGTTTCACGCTGCAGCGCGTCCGGGACACGCGAGGATCACAGATACCGCGACAGCTCGGCCTTGAACTGCCCGTACACGGCATCCTCGATCTGGCTGCGCGTGATGCCGATGTCTCGCAGGGCGCGGTCGTCGAGCTCGTTCAGGGTCTTGACGGCGGAGCGGCGCTCCAGGCGGTCGAACAGCGCGGTAAGGCGCAGGGCGAGGGCACTCAAAAATCCGCCCGACGAGGATGGGCGTAAAGTCCGCCCGGCAGTTTGCGAGATCGTGGTCATTCTTCTTCTCCGGCCTATCGTCCCGCGCGGCGATGCAGGTGCCGTTGGCGCTGACGCTTCTGGGCGCCTGCACCTCATTTGCCACAGGAATTGCTCTCGCTCTCCTCGGCTCAATCGCGGAACTTGATGGAACTTAAATGCTCCAGTACACTCCTCGGAGCAAGCAAAACATTGCTCTCGGTGCAATATGTCCAAGTTCGAGTATGTGAAGCTCGCCGATGCCATTGCGGCCGATATCACTAACGGCACGTTAAGGCCCGGCGACCGGCTGCCGCCGCAGCGCAATTTTGCCTATGACCGCGGCATCGCGGTCTCGACCGCGAGCCGGGTTTATACGGAATTGCTCCGCCGCGGCCTCGTGGTCGGCGAGGTCGGGCGCGGCACGTTCATCTCCGGCGACGTCAGGCGTGACGTCGAGACCATGCGCGAGCCGGCCGACGCGCGCATCAATCTCGAGGTCAACTACCCGCTATTGCCGCAGCAATGGGCGATGATCGCCAAGAGCCTCGCCGGGCTAGAGCGCATCGACGCGCTGGAATCCGCGTTGCGCGTTTCGACCAGCACCGGCACCAAGAGCGCCCGCGTTGCCGCCGCTGCCTATCTCGCGCGCAAGGATTTTGCGCCGCAGGCGGACCAGATCTTCTTCACCGCCAACGGCAAGCAATCGCTCGCTGCCGCGCTTGCCGCGCTCGTTCCGACCGGCGGCCGCTGCGGCGTCGAGGCGCTGACCTATCCCTACGTCAAGAGCATCGCCGCGCGGCTAGGTGTGACGCTGGTCCCGATTCCGATGGACGAGCACGGCGCGCGGCCCGACGCCATCCAGAAGGCCCATCGCGAGGCGCATCTGTCGGCGCTGTATCTGCAACCCATCATCCAGAATCCGCTCGGCGTCACCATGAACGCGACGCGGCGCGCCGACATCATGCGCGTCGCCGAGAAACTCGATCTTCCCATCATCGAGGACACCGTCTACGGCTTCCTCGCCGACGATACGCCGCTGGCCGCGCTCGGGCCGGACCGCTGCATCGTGATCGACAGCCTGTCCAAGAAGGTCGCGCCGGGCCTCGCGCTCGGCATCCTGGTCGCGCCGCCTCACTTGCGCGAGAGCGTGATGAGCGCGGTCCGCACCGGCGGCTGGATCGCCTCCGGCCATGCGCTCGCGGCCGGGCAGCGGCTGATGGCCGACGGCACCGTCGCCGAGCTGACCCGGTTGAAACGCATCGACGCCGCGCGCCGCCAGCAGACCGCCGCACGGCTGCTCTCCGGCTACCAGCTCGCCGCCGATCCGCGCTCCTATCATCTCTGGCTGACGCTGCCGCCGCACTGGCGCTCGCAGACCTTCGTCGCCGCAGCAGCACGGCGCGGCATCGCGCTGACGCCGTCCTCGACCTTCGCGATCGCGCACGGTCATGCCCCGAACGCGGTGCGGCTCGCGCTCGCCCCGCCCTCGCCCGAGCAGCTCGATTCCGGCCTGCGCACCATCGTCTCGCTGCTCGGCACCAAGGAGGACGATTTCGATTCGACGGAGTAGGAATCAGACCTCCGGCCAGTCCGCGATAAAGCCCCTCGCCTTGTAAGGCTCGATCTTGTCCCATTCGTGCAGCATGCGGCGGCGAAATTCGGCGTCGGTATGCCAGAGCGCACGCGGTGTCGTGAAACTGTCGACGGTGAGCAGCATCTTCTCGACCCCCGGCCAATGCCGATGCAGCGTCATCGGGTAGCGCCGCGCGGTCCAGGTGTTGCCGAGACAGATCACGCTGCGGATATTCTGCAGCCCGATTGCCGCATCGATGATCGGAAGCGAGAAGATGACGTTCTCGCCGGTGTTCATCGCGCGATGCTCCTCGAGGATAAGGTCCGCCGGAATGCCCGCCGCAACCATCGCGGCCTTGATGATGCTGCACTCGGATTGCTCCGAGCCCGGCGTTACACCGCCGCTGACAATCGACCGGCGAAACAGGCCCTCGCGCCACAGCCTTGCGGCGGTGTCGGCACGCAAGCCATCGTCCTCGCGGGTGCCGAACACGAACAGCAGGTCGGCTGGCCGGAGCGGCGTGTCGATCAGATGCGTGCGGTTGATTCTGGCGATCTCATCTGCCGTCGGCAGACGGGTGCTGCGATCCATGGCTGACATGACCACAAGATGCGACGCCTATGGCGGGACGCGAAGTCACGTTTGATTGCGGCCGATTGCACTAGGGCAGCAGGGCCTTCGGCACGCGATCGAAACTGTAGCTCTGCGGCCGGTTGCGCCGCACGAAGCCGCCGACCTGCCAGGCGAACAGCGCGGCGAAGCCGAGAATGAACAGCACGCCGGCGAGCTCGCCGGTCAGAAGCGCGCGGATCAACAGCCCCACCATGGCCACAGCGAGCACGGTCAGGAACGTCAGCACCGCCGCGTAGGTCTTGCGGCCGAGGCCCGCGGTCAATTCGGCGCGGCTGCCGGCTTTGGCCATGCGCGCATGCAGCTCGATCAGGAAATCGCGAAAACCGTTGTCCTGCGGCGCCATCAGCGCCGCGGTCTGCCAGCTCGTTGACAGGATTGCGATGCGGCCGCCGCCGGTGCGGCTGATATCGGCGCGGAAGCGGTGCTGCTGCATCGACACCGGGCGGAACGACAGCCGGATCGCCGAGATCTCGTCATAGCGCCAGAGGCCGGAGCGGCCGCCGATATGCCAGGACAGCCCCTGCTCCGTCAGCTCGAAGCGATGCGCCGAGCCGATCAGCGAGGCCTTGTAGGCATAGCTCGTGGTCGAACCCGCTTCCGCTCCCTGCATGTCGATCAATGATCCCATCGGCTTGCGCGATCGCCCCTGGCCATCCTACAAGCGAGGCATGGCTGAGACGACCTTTTTTCCGCGCCGCCTGATTCTCGGCGCCGCAATGATCTCCGGTGTGCTGCTCGCGCTCGCCGTGCACATGCTGGGCGCGCGCTACGGTCTCGATCTCGGCCGCCTCTGGCGCTCCGACACGCATGAGTTCGTTCCGGCGGGCGCTGCCATCGCCTGGTGGCTGATCGCCACCGTCGGCTTCTCCGGCGGCTACTTCACCGCGAGCCTGATGCAGAGCGCCGTCTCCGGGCAGATCCCGCAGCGGATGCGGCAATTCCTGATCGCGGTCGGCGTGCTGCTGCTTGCGGGAGCGGGTCAGGCGGCGTCGGCGCCGAGCCCGATCCCGACCGTCTCGGGCGTGCTCGCCGGGCTTGCCGCCCTGTGTCTCGGCGCCGTGATGGCGTTCTGCGGCGCGCATTTCGCGCTGCGCCGAAGCCGACCTCTCAAGCCGACGCGCGCAGCCGCGGCCGTTCCAGCATGAGCGCGACATCCGAGGCGGGCCGCGGCTTGCTGAACAGATAACCCTGCGCCTGGGTGCAGCCCTCGCGCCGGAGCAGCTCGAGCTGCGCGTCGTTCTCGACGCCCTCCGCCGTAGTGACGATGCCGAGGCTGCGGCCGAGGCTTGTCACGGCGCGAATGATCGCCATGGAATCCTCGCGCGTCGCCAGCTCCGACACGAAGGAACGGTCGATCTTGATCTTGTCGAACGGGAAGCTGCGCAGATAGCTCAGCGACGAATAGCCGGTGCCGAAATCGTCGAGCGAGATCCGCACGCCCATGGCGCGCAGCTCGTGCAAGGTGGTCAGCGTCGCCTCGCTGTTCTGGAGCAGGACGGATTCGGTAATCTCGAGCTCGAGGCGGCGCGCACCGAGTCCCGATAAGGCCAACGCCTCTGTCACCGCCGCGATCAGGTTCGGGCTCTTGAACTGCACCGGCGACAAATTGACGGCGACGTCGACATCGTCGGGCCAAGTGGCTGCATCAGTGCAGGCGGAGCGCAGCACGAACTCGCCGAGCTGAACGATGAGCCCGGTCTCCTCGGCCAGCGGGATGAAGCTGATCGGCGCGATCAGTCCGCGCTGCGGATGGTTCCAGCGCAGCAGCGCCTCGAAGGCGACGACGCGACCGCTGGCGACTTCGCGGATCGGCTGGTAGTAGACCTCAAACTCGTCGCGATGCAGCGCCGCGCGCAGATCCATTTCCAGAAGGCGCCGCGCCTGCGCACGCGCATCCATGCCGGTCTCGAAGAAGCGATAGGTGCCGCGGCCGTCCGCCTTGGCGCGGTAGAGCGCAAGGTCCGCGTTCTTGAGCAGCTCGTCCGGATTGCTGCCGTCCTGCGGCGACAGCGAGATGCCGATCGAGACGCCGATCACGATCTGATGGTCGTTTATCTGGTAAGGCGCCGAGATCACCTCGACGAGGCGCCCGGCAAGCGATCGCGCGGCGATCTCCTCGGAGCGTCCGATCTGGACCACCGCGAACTCGTCGCCGCCGAGCCGCGCCACGGTATCCTGTTCGCCGACGGTGGCCTCGAGCCTGCGGCCGACCTCCTTGAGCAGCGCATCGCCGATGGGATGGCCGAGCGAGTCGTTGATGTCCTTGAAGTGATCGAGATCGAGACAAAGCACCGCGAGCTGGTCGCCCGACTTGGTCTGGCGCAGCCCCTGCTCGAGCTGTTCGTGGAACAGCACCCGGTTCGGCAGGCTGGTCAGAGCGTCATGGCGCGCCATGTGCGAGATCTTGGCCTGCGCCTCCAGCCATTCGGTGATGTCCTCGAAGGTCGCGACCCAGCCGCCGCCCTGCATCGGCTGGTTGACGACCCGGATGGAGCGGCCGAACCGGTTGACGACGTCGGTCGTGGTGCGGCCATCGCGCGCGTCGGCGACGAGGCGGGCGAAGAATTCATCCGCATCGCCCTGCCACTGGCCCTTGGCCTGCTCTTCCCTGAGCACGTCGACCAGCAAGCGGCCGGTGAGCGGCACGTCGGTACGACGGAGCATCCCGGCATAGCGCTCGTTGAACAGGATGATCTTGCCGTCGGCGTCGAACATGCACAGCCCCTGCGACATGTTCTGCAGCGCGCTGTCCAGCACGATCTGCTGGCGGCCCAGTTCGCCCTTGGCGCGGCGGTCGAGCAGCGCGGCCACGAGCGCAATCGCGATGATCGCGACGGCGGCGCTGGCAGTCAGGAACGACAGCGAGGCCGGCGGGACCGAGAGCCCGCTGATCGCGATCGTCGGGTCCGGCGTCAGCAGCACCGCGCCCATCGCGGTGAAATGGTGGGCAACGATCGCGAGCGTCAACAGAGCGGTCGCGCTCAGCGCATGCCGAACGCCGTCGCCTCGGGCAGCGACGAACAGCGCGAGCGCTGCGAAGACGATTCCGAACAGCACCGAGGCGGCAACGGTGCTCCCGATCCAATTCAGCCGTGCCGGCATCTCCAGCGCCGCCATGCCGGTGTAATGCATCGCCGCGACACCAAGGCCGACGATGGCGCCGCCGACGACGATCCACACCGGGCGCGAGGACGCCACGGCGATGCTCAGGCCCACGAAGGTCAAGGAGATCGCAAGCATCAGCGACAGAATCGTCACCGGGATGTTGTAGGTGCCGGCGCTCCCGGGGCCATAGGCGAGCATCGCGATGAAATGCGTCGCCCAGATGCCGCATCCGCTGACGGCCGCATCCAGGGCGATCCAGGCCAGACGCGCGGCTCCGTGCGTCGCGCGTGCGCGCTGAAACAGGCTGATCGCCGCGGCGCTGGCGAGCAGGCACACTGCGCCCGCAAGGGCCACCAGTCGCCAGTCGTGCTCGTCGGTGAGACAGTAGAGAACTTGATACATTGCCGGCCCCTATCGACCCGCACTTGAGCCGACAGTGGTGGACGATCGGTAACCGGCTACAAACCTGTTCCGGAAGTGGTGAATAGAAGATGAGCGAGTTCGCTCACATTGCTGATCCTCGCGACGGCGCACCGAAGCAGCACCGCGGCAGCGGGAAGCGAACAAGCAAAAGCGCCGCGCGGACCGTCGCGCGGCGCTCGTAGTTTCCTCTTCTCAGCTCGCCGCGCGCAGATTCACCTTGCTCTCGGCGAGCGTCGTCAGCTTCTTGTCGGTCGCCTTCTCCTCCTCGAGCGTCTTGGCCAGCACCGCCGCGCAATCGTTACGGCCGAGCTGCTTGGCCCAGGCGATCAGGCTGCCGTAGCGGGCGATCTCGTAATGCTCCGCGGCCTGTGCCGCGTTGATCAGGGCCGCGTCGAGCACCGCCTTGTCGGCAACTTCGCCGGCGGTCTCGTCGGCTTCCTTGATGATGCCGTCGATGGCCGGGCAATCGACCGCCTTCACCGCGGCGCCGTGCATCTTGAAGACCTCCTCGAGCCGCGCGACGTGCTGCTTGGTTTCTTCGAGGTGCGTCAAAAAGCCCTGTTTCAGCTGCGGATCAGTGGCCTTGCTCGCCATTTTCGGCAGCGCCTTGGTGAGCTGCTGCTCGGCGTAATAGATGTCCTGGAGCTGATGCACGAACAGGTCGTTCATGGTCTTGATGTCTTTTGTGAACAGTCCCATCGTTCCGATCCTCTCGGGTCTTGGGAACACGGTGGCGCCGGCTCGTACGAAAAAAGCCGCGTATTCCGCCATGTTCAATTGCTGATGGAGCCTAACGACCACGCGGCATCGACGTTCCAAAAACGTGAATGCGGGTTGCGCTGGAACAATGCTGGCGGCGCCAGGATTGGAAATCGTGTCGGCACGGTCAATGCGTCAATGGAGCCAGGGTTGCGCGACTCATATGCTTAACGCGCCGCCGATATGAACCGCGTATGACAGAAGTGGCCCGCCGAACGCAGAACCTGTTGTTGTCAAGGGCTGCACAAGCCGCTGATTTTGCCTTAAATGAGCTGGATCATGCCTCGCGATCGATGCCTGCCTTTTGGCCGTGATCGCACCCGACCGGCCAATGCCTGGCCCGGTCGGACTTGCCCCCCGCCGGGAGGATGAATGCACGGACTGCTGCCCGCGCTGAAACGCGGCTTCAAGAGATGGATCGGCTGGCGACGGCTCGGAGTCGCCGCGAGCATCATCATCATCGCGTTTGCGATCACCACGCTGGTGCGGACCCTCAAGGGCATCGATACCGGGGTCATCCTGACCGCGTTGACGGAGATCCCCCGCGGCAATATCGGGCTGGCGGCGATCTGCGTCTTCTTCGCGTTCTGTACGCTGACCTTCTACGATTATTTTGCACTGCGAACGATAGGCAAGAGGCACGTGCCCTATCGCATCGCGGCGCTGTCCAGCTTCACGTCCTATTCGATCGGCCACAACATCGGCGCCACGGTCTTCACCGGCGGCGCGATCCGCTTCCGGATCTATTCGGACTACGGGCTGAACGCGATCGACGTCGCGAAGATCTGCTTCCTGTCGGGCCTGACCTTCTGGCTCGGTAACATCTTCGTGCTCTCCATCGGCATGGCCATCCATCCGGACGCGGCCTCCTCGATGGATCAGCTCCCCTCCTCGCTCAACCGGTTGATCGCCCTCGGCGGCCTCGCATCGATCGGCGCCTATCTGGTCTGGCTCTGCATGGGCGAGAAGCGCCGCGAGCTCGGCCAGAAAGGCTGGAAGGTGGTGCTGCCCTCGGCGCCGCTGACCTTGGTGCAGATCCTGATCGGCGTCGTCGATCTCGGCTTCTGCGCCACGGCCATGTACCTCTTGATGCCGGCCAACCCGCCGATCGACTTCATGTCGCTCGCGGTCGTGTTCATCCTGGCGACCCTGATCGGCTTTGCCAGCCACGCGCCGGGCTCGATCGGCGTGTTCGATGCCGCCATGCTGGTGGCACTGCCCCAGTTCGGCCGCGAGGAGCTTTTGGCGACCCTGCTGGTGTTCCGCATTCTCTATTTCGTGATCCCGTTCGGCCTTGCCATCTCCATCATGGGCACGCGCGAGCTCTGGATGAATGTGGTCGCGCCGTGGCAGGAGCGGCGGCGGCTGGCGGAAGCCTGCGCGCAGGCCAACCTGCCGAAGGAGGTGACGCCGATGGAGCGCGAACGGCTGCTGCGGCAGGCCGGCAAGCGCTGAGCCGCCGAAGGCACCTCGGAATCATCAGGCAAAGGTTGCGGGCCGGCGCGCAATCCTCTCTTATTTCCGCCTCAACTTTGCCGTTGAAGACGCGGGCCATGATTTCCGTATTCCTTCGCACCCTCTCGGCAGGCGCCGTGCTGCTTGCCGGCCTCCTCGCTTTGCCCGAGCACGCCGCCGCGCAGGACGCCGGCCCCATGCAGATCAGCTGGGAGGTGCGTAACCGCTTCCGGCTATTCCGCGAGGAGCGCGACTTCCTGCTCCATGTCGAGAACGCGCGCAACCGCAGCATTCTGGCCGCCGAGCAGTCGCTGGAGCTCCAGAGCGAGGGCCGCGGCTGGGCCCGCAACATGGTCAACCGGCTCTGCATCGACCTGCAGGGCCGGGTCAACCAGCCCTGCACCCGCGACAACGTCAAAGAGAACTACATCACGCCGATCGACCATCCCGTGACGGTGCGCCTGACCGGCGCGGTGCCGGTCGGCGCCACCTGCGCCTGGTCGTTCGATGACGGCGACGGGCCGCAGAGCTCGACCTTCGACTGTGCCGAGCCGATCAATTTGCGCGTCCGCTACGGCAAGCCGACGGTTGCGACCGTCGATGTCTCGGCCGGCTCCGATCCGACCCAGCGGGTCCAGACCGAGATCCAGGTCCGCGACATCTTCATCGCAGGTCTCGGCGACAGCATCGCCTCCGGCGAAGGCAATCCGGACCGGCCGCTGGCGTTGTCGGACGACGGTTTTTGCTTCCGCTCCTATCTCGGCACCGCCGGCGCGCAGTACTACCGGCCGAGCCGCCACGGCTTCAAGGGCGGCCGCGCCTGCGAGGCGCCGGATACGCTCGCCAACTGGCAACGCTACAGCGCGCTCTGGTTCAATGCGCCGTGCCATCGATCGCTCTACAGCTATCAGGCGCGCACCGCGCTGGCGCTCGCGGTGCGCTACACCCACATCGCCGTGACCTTCCTGCCGCTCGCCTGCACCGGCGCGAGCATCGGCGACGGGCTGCTCGGCTCGCAGCGCGCCCGCGAATGCCCGCCCGGCAAGACCGGCGTCTGCAACACCAGCGTGAACGCGCAAGTCGCCGAGCTGCGGGAAGCCGTCACCGCGGCGAAGAAGCGCCAGCCCGATCGCACGCTCGATCTCGTGCTGCTCTCGGTCGGCGCCAACGACGTCTATTTCTCCGGCCTCGTCGCCGACGTCATCGTCGAAACCGCCACCGAACGCGCGCTGTTCCGCCGCTCCGGCGTGATGGCGAGCGTCGACGATTCCCGTGATGCGCTCCAACGCGAGCTGCCGCAGAATTTCGTCAAGCTGCGCGAGGCGCTGAAGCCGCTGGTCGGCGGCGACCTCTCGCGCGTGGTCTATGTCTCCTATGCCAATCCTACGCTCGCCGACGGCGGCACGCCCTGCCGCGGCGGCCGAGCCGGCTTCGACATCCACCCGTCCTTCAATGCCGATCCGCAGCGCCTCGCCCGCGTCTCCACCTTCGTCGACAGCGAATTCCTGCCGCAGCTGAAGGGGCTCGCCACCTGCACCCGCGGTGCGCTGTGCCGCGATCCCGAAGCCGACCGCATGACCTTCGTCGATGCGCACCAGGCCGCGTTCGCCGAGCACGGCTTCTGCGCCCGTTCCGGCAACGATCCCGAATTCGACCGCAGTTGCTTTGCCGCCAACGGCCAGAGCTTCGATCCCGACATCGTCAGCGCGGCGAGCCAGCCGATGCTGTGCGGCCGCGGCGCCTCGGAGTATCGCGCCTACCTGCCCCGCGCGCGCTGGATCCGCGATGCCAATGACAGCTATTTCGCCGCGATGACCTATCCGCAGGGCCTTCCGGCGGCGAGCCAGCCGACCGACATTCACGATGCCACCTGGGGCGTGCTCTCCGCCGTCTATGGCGGCGCGGTGCATCCGAGCGCGGAAGGGCATGCCGCGATGGCCGATGCGACGCTGCCGGCGGCGAGCGCCGTGCTCGGGCTCGACGCCGTGCCGCCGAACGTGACGCGCGGACAATTGCCGCAGTTGCTGCCGAGCGCGCAGCAATAGGGGCGCACTGTCTTCACACCCCCGGTGGTCATCGCCCGACTTGAATCGGGCGATCCAGTACTCCGTAACGGTTGTGATGAATCGAAACGCCGCGGCGTACTGGATTCCCGGCCTGCCGCCTTCGCTAAAGCTTCGACGCGCCCCAGACCCTAACCTCGGCGAAGCCTTGGCGTAGCCGGGTCGCGGGGAATGACAGCGGTGTGCGTGGTGGGCACCTTTGCCACCACCTGTTCCCCTCTCCCGCCGTTCCATCGATCCAAAAACAGCATCGATCGATGCTGCCTTGAGCTTGGACACCTCGCCGCGCGCACCTCTAGGACTCCTGTCGGGCAAACGGCCGAGACCTAAGAGAGGCGCGTGATGAGCTCAGTGGCGCCCGCAGCGGACGTGAGGCGGTCTCGCATCAGCCTGTTCCTCCTGAGGGCTCCCATGGGAGCCGGACCAGGCAACTCAACGGCGGCCCACAAAGCCGCCGTCTTTGTTTTGGGGGTGATCGATGCTAGAAGTGCCGGGGAAACGCCTTATTCATCTAAGGCATGTATCGATGTTCGACCTCAACCAGCTCCGCTGTTTCGTCACGGTGGCGGAGGAATTGCATTTCGGCCGTGCCGCCGTGCGGCTCAACATGACGCAGCCGCCGCTGTCCCGGCAGATCCAGGTGCTCGAGCACATCATCGACGCGCCGCTCTTGGAGCGCACCAGCCGCTCGGTGCGTCTCACCCCGGCTGGGCGCAGCTTCCTGCCGGAGGCGCGGCGCATCCTCAAGCTTGCGGAGAGCGCCTCGCAGGTCGCCCGCCGCATCGCACTCGGCAAGACCGGCTCGCTCAAGGTCGGCTTCACCGCGGCCGCGGCCTATGGCTTCCTGCCCGAGCTCATCGCCGCCTGCCGCGCCAAATTGCCGGAGGTCGATTTCTCCCTGAAGGAGATGGTATCGGGCGATCAGTTCGAGGCGCTGACTTCGGGTCAGATCGACGCCGGGTTGCTGCGCCCGCCGATCGCGCGGCCTGAGCTCGCCAGCCGCCGCGTCGTCGCCGAGCCGCTGCTCGCGGCGATCCCGAAAAAACATCCGCTGGCCAATGCCGACGGCATCACCATCAAGGATTTCGACGACCAGCCCTTCGTGATGTATTCGCCCTATGAGAGCCGCTACTTTCACGACCTCCTGGTGGCGCTGTTCACCCGTGCCGACGTGCTGCCGCGCTACGTCCAGCATCTCAGTCAGATCCACTCGATCCTCGCGATGGTGCGCGCCGGCCTCGGTCTTGCCATCGTGCCGGCGGCGGCGGCGAGCCTGAAGATCTCCGACGTCCGCCTGCGTCCGCTGAAGCTGCGCACCCGCGTTCCGGTCGAGCTGTTCATGGTGTGGCGGCGCGCGGACGAGAACCCGCTGCTGTCGGCGCTGGTCAAGATCGCCGGCGAATTGTCCTCCGCGGAGCTGGCGGAGGATTGATGCTCAATCCGCATCGGTCGATATAGGCTTTGGCTTGGACGCGCATCGAACGGTCTCCTAAACCACGGCGCATGGACGTGCGGCTTCTGCTTGCGTCCTCCGCAACACGACAAGGAAGCGCCCATGAGCAAGATGACCCCGCAGGAAATGGCCCAGAAGATCGGATCGGGCCTCCTGTCCTTCCCCGTCACGCCGTTCAGGGCGGACTATTCCTTCGACGAGGCGACCTATCGCGCCAACATGGACTGGCTGTGCGGTTATGACGTCGCAGGTCTCTTCGCCGCCGGCGGCACCGGCGAGTTCTTCTCGTTGACCCCGACTGAGGTTCCGCAGGTCGTCAAGGTCGCCGTCGACGAGACCAAGGGCCGCGTGCCCGTGCTCGCCGGCACCGGCTACGGCACCGCAATCGCGCGCGAGATCGCCATCGGTGCGGAAAAGGCCGGCGCCGACGGCCTCCTGCTGCTGCCGCCCTACCTCACCCATTCCGAGCAGGAAGGCCTTGCCGCCCATGTGGAGGCGGTCTGCGCCGCCGTGAAGATCGGCGTCATCGTCTACAACCGTGACAACGCAATCCTGCAGCCCGACACGCTCGCGCGCCTTGCCGAGCGCTGCCCGAACCTCGTCGGCTACAAGGACGGGATCGGCGACATCGAGTTGATGACCCGCGTCTACACCCAGCTCGGCGACCGCCTCACCTATGTCGGCGGCCTGCCGACCGCCGAGACCTTCGCGCTGCCCTATCTCGACATGGGCGTGACGACCTATTCCTCGGCCGTGTTCAACTTCGTGCCGGAATTCGCCACCAACTTCTACGCCGCGGTGCGCAAGCGCGACCACGCCACGATCCAGGCCGGCCTGAAGGATTTCATCCTGCCGCTGATCGCGATCCGAAACCGCAAGAAGGGTTACGCGGTCTCGATCATCAAGGCCGGCATGAAGGTGATCGGCCGCGATTCCGGCCCGGTCCGTCCGCCGCTGACCGATCTCACCGAGCAGGAGCTGGCGGAGCTGACCGCGCTGGTGCAGAAGCTGCCCGCCGCACGATCGTCACAACAGGCTGCAGAATAACAAGACGACAGGGAGGAGCGTGCGATGGCCCAGACCGAGATTCCCGCCGCAGTCGCCGGCGCGTCAGTCGCCGGCGCACCTGTCGTCACCGCGATGCAGGTGATCCCGGTCGCGGGCCGCGACAGCATGCTCCTCAATCTCAGCGGCGCGCATGCGCCGTTCTTCACCCGCAACATCGTCATCCTCACCGACAATGCCGGTCACACCGGCGTCGGCGAGGTACCGGGCGGGCAGAAGATCTGGCAGACGCTCCAGGACGCGCGCGACCTCGTGATCGGCAAGACCGTCGGCGCGATGAACAACATCCTCGCCGACATCCGTACCGCCTTCGCCGACCGTGACGCGGGCGGCCGCGGCAAGCAGACTTTTGATCTTCGCGTGATGATCCACGCGGTCACCGCCGTTGAGTCCGCGTTGCTCGACCTGCTCGGCCAGCATCTCGGACTGCCCGTCGCCGCACTGCTCGGCGAGGGTCAGCAGCGCAACAGCGTCGAGACGCTCGGCTATCTCTTCTTCGTCGGCGACCGCCGCAAGTCGAAGCTCGACTACGTCACCGGCGAGACCGGCAAGCCCGACTGGTTCAATCTCCGCCACCAGGAGGCGATGACGCCCGAGGCCGTGGTGCGGCTCGCGGAGGCCACCCACGACCATTACGGCTTCGCCGACTTCAAGCTCAAGGGCGGAGTGCTCCGCGGCGAGCAGGAGATCGAGGCGGTAACCGCCATCGCAAAGCGCTTTCCCAGCGCGCGCGTCACGCTGGATCCCAACGGCGCCTGGTCGCTGGATGAGGCGATCCGTCTCTGCAAGAACATGCATGGCATCCTCGCCTATGCCGAGGACCCCTGCGGTGCCGAGGCCGGCTTCTCCGGCCGCGAGATCATGGCCGAGTTCCGCCGCGCAACCAGCCTGCCGACCGCCACCAACATGATCGCGACCGACTGGCGGCAGCTCTCCCATGCGCTGCGGCTCGGGGCGGTGGACATCCCGCTGGCCGACCCCCATTTCTGGACCATGCAAGGCTCGGTACGCGTGGCCCAGACCTGCCGTGACAACGGCCTGACCTGGGGCTCGCACTCCAACAACCATTTCGACATTTCGCTCGCAATGTTCACCCATGTCGGCGCCGCCGCTCCGGGGAAGGTCACCGCGATCGACACCCACTGGATCTGGCAGGACGGCCAGGCCCTGACGAAAGAGCCGCTCCGGATCAGGGGCGGCAAGATCGCCGTCCCGGACCGCCCCGGCCTCGGCATCGAGATCGACCGCGCCGCCATCGAGGCCGCACACGAGCTCTACAAGAAGCATGGACTCGGCGGGCGGGATGACGCTATGGCCATGCAGGACCTGATCCCCGGCTGGACGTTTGACGACAAGCGTCCCTGCCTGGTCCGTTAAAACGTTCCCCTGGAGGAAAAAGATGACAGCGATCCTGAAGAACTTCATCGGCGGCGAATGGGTCGACGGCTCCGGCGTCACCAGGAACATCAATCCCTCCAACACCAATGACCTCGTCGGCGAATACGCCAAGGCCGACAAGGCGCAGACCGAGAAGGCGATCGCCGCCGCCAAGGCCGCTTTCCCCGCCTGGTCGCAGTCGACGCCACAGGCGCGCTTCGACGCATTGAACAAGATTTCGCTCGAGATCCTCGCCCGCAAGGAAGAGCTCGGCCGCCTGCTCGCCCGCGAGGAAGGCAAGACCCTCCCCGAAGGCATCGGCGAGGTCGCGCGCGCCGGCCAGATCTTCGCATTCTTCGCCGGCGAGGCGCTGCGCCTGATCGGCGAGAAGGGCGCCTCGGTGCGTCCGGGCCTCGACGTCGAGCTCACCCGTGAGCCGGTCGGCGTCGTCGGCATGATCACGCCCTGGAATTTCCCGATCGCGATCCCGGCCTGGAAGATCGCGCCGGCGCTCTGCTACGGCAACACCGTGGTGTTCAAGCCGGCCGAGCTGGTGCCCGGCTCGGCGCATGCGCTGTCCGAGATCATCACCCGCTCTGGCATTCCCGCGGGCGTGTTCAACCTCGTCGTCGGCTCCGGCTCGGTCGTCGGCCAGACCCTGCTCGAGCATCCGGACGTTGCCGCGATCTCCTTCACCGGCTCGGTGCAGACGGGACGCAAGATCGCGCAGGCCTGCGTGCTCTCGAGCCCCATGAAGAAGTTCCAGCTCGAGATGGGCGGCAAGAACCCGCTGGTGGTGCTCGACGACGCCGACCTCAAGACCGCCGTCGAGGTCGCCGTCAACGGCGCCTATTTCTCCACCGGCCAGCGCTGCACCGCCTCGTCCCGCCTGATCGTCACCGAAGGCATTCACGACCGCTTCGTCGCCGCCGTGGCCGAGCGTCTGAACAGCCTGTCGGTGGATGATGCGCTCAAGGCCGGCGTGCATATCGGCCCGGTGGTCGATCAGAACCAGCTCGACCAAGACCTCCGCTACATCAAGATCGGCCAGGACGAAGGCGCCAAGCTCGCCTTCGGCGGCGAGCTGCTGAAGCGCGAAAACCCCGGTCACTATCTGCAGCCGGCGCTGTTCACCGAGGCCAACAACAATATGCGCATCGCGCGCGAGGAGATTTTTGGCCCGGTCGCCGCCGTCATTCGCGCCAAGAATTACGAAGAGGCGCTCGCCATCTCCAACGATACCGAGTTCGGCCTCGCCTCCGGCATCTGCACCACCAGCCTGAAATACGCCTCGCACTACAAGCGCAACAGCGAGTCCGGCATGGTCATGGTCAATCTGCCGACCGCCGGCGTCGACTATCACGTGCCGTTCGGCGGCCGCAAGGGCTCGAGCTACGGCGCCCGCGAGCAGGGCTCCTACGCGCGCGAGTTCTACACCACGGTGAAGACGGCTTATACGTTCCCGGGCTGAGATATCGTAGGGTGGGCAAAGCGAAGCGTGCCCACCGCTTACGCTCGGTGTGAGGGCGGTGGGCACGGCGCGTTGCGCCTTTGCCCACCCTACGACTTCTGAGGCAAGCGCAGATGGACCAGGACGTCGCAGCAAAGGAGCAGCCCCGCTACATCAAGCTCAACGAGCGCGACAATGTCGCGATCGTGGTCAATGATTTCGGGCTTCCCGCCGGCGCGCGCTTTGCCTGCGGCCTGACGCTGCGCGCCTTCGTGCCGCAGGGCCACAAGACCGCGCTGGTCGACATCGCCGAAGGCGAGCCGATCATCCGTTACGGCGAGATCATCGGCTACGCGCTGTCGCCGATCCTGGCCGGCGAATGGGTGGACGAGGCACGCATCCGCATGCCGGAGGCCCCTGACCTCGACAAGCTCGAAATCTCCACCGCCGTCCCCGCGCCGCTGCCGCCGCTCGAAGGTTTCACCTTCGAGGGCTACCGCAATCCGGACGGTTCGGTCGGCACGAAGAATATTTTGGGCATCTCCTCCTCCGTGCAATGCGTCAAAGGCACGATGGAATATGCGGTGAAGCGCATCCGCGCCGAGCTGCTGCCGAAATATCCGAACGTGGACGACGTCGTGCCGCTGACGCACGCCTATGGCTGCGGCGTCGCCATCACCGCGCCCGACGCGGTGGTGCCGATCCGCACGCTGCAGAACCTCGCCCTCAATCCGAATTTCGGCGGCGAGATTCTGGTGATCGGCCTCGGCTGCGAGAAGCTCGCGCCCGAGCGGCTGGTGCCGGAAGGCGTGAACGACGCCATCGTGCGCATGCAGGACGAGGCTTTCGACGGCTTTGGCGCCATCGTCGATGCCATCATGACCCAGGCCGAGGCGCGGCTGAAGGTGCTCAACACCCGCAAGCGCGAGACCTGCCCGGCGTCCGATCTCGTCATCGGCCTGCAATGCGGCGGCAGCGATGCCTTCTCCGGCGTCACGGCGAACCCCGCCGTCGGCTTCGCAGCCGACCTCCTGGTACGCGCCGGAGCCACCGTCATGTTCTCGGAAGTGACCGAAGTGCGCGATGCGATCCAGCTGCTCACGCGCCGCGCCATCAACGAGGACGTCGGCCGCGCGCTGGTGCGCGAGATGGCTTGGTACGATTCTTATCTCGCCCGCGGCGGCGCCGACCGCAGCGCCAACACCACGCCCGGCAACAAGAAGGGCGGCCTTGCCAACATCGTCGAGAAGTCGCTGGGCTCCATCGTCAAGTCCGGCTCGAGCGCGATTGCCGGCGTGCTCTCGCCCGGCGAGAAGGCGACGCAGAAGGGCCTGCTGTTCGCCGCGACGCCGGCCTCCGACTTCATCTGCGGCACGCTGCAGCTCGCCTCGGGCATGACGTTGCAGGTGTTCACCACCGGCCGCGGCACGCCTTACGGCCTTGCGGCAGCACCGGTGATCAAGGTCGCAACGCGCAGCGAGCTCGCGGGGCGCTGGAAGGACCTGATCGACTTCGATGCCGGGAAGATCGCAACCGGCGAGAAGACCATCGAGGAGACCGGCTGGGACCTGTTCCGCCTGATCCTCGATGTCGCCTCTGGCCGCACCAAACCCTGGTCGGACCGCTGGGGCATCCACAACGACCTCACGCTGTTCAATCCCGCGCCGGTGACCTGAAGCGTCTGCGCGTCAACCGTCACCGGCCGTCGATCAGGTGCATGTCACCCAGCGTGAGCGGCAGGCTGCGGACGATGAGGTCCGCGATCGCTGCGCGCAGCCGCTCGCTCGAACCCGAGCCCTCGAACGTCGCTTCGATCGGTCCGCTCGGGCCGGCGATCCGCACCGTTCCGGTGTTGTCGAGCGGCGCGGCCGCCCTCTTCTCGATCACGTCGAACGACTTTCCCTCGATGAGGCGGACCTCGTACAAAGCGTGGATCAGTCCGTAGTCCGCAAGCAGCGTCCGATATTCGGCGAACCCGACGCCCTCGACGTTGCGGCCGTTTCCAAGCTTCGATCTCGCCCGCGTGATGACGATATATGCGTCCAGTCCCTGCGGCGTGACATCGCTGCGAACCAGCTCCTTGAAGGGGTCGCTCCGCAGCAGATTGACCGGCGCGACCGCCGAATCCCTGATCGCGGCGAAGGCCGCCCGCCGGTAGCTGACCGGCTGCACCTGAAACCGTCCGCTCAGCAGCTTCGTCGCCTGCTGCACGATCAATTCGTCCAGCCCCCATGCGCTGATCGAGGCAGTCTGCGCGGCGTTGTCGAGCCCCGTCAGGCCCGCTCGCGTCAGGCTGATCTCCTCGCCGATGGCCGAGATGATGCCGATGGTCTTGATCGCCTGGAGGCGGCTCGCACGCGTCTCGAACGCCGCGGCGGCGCCGAGTGCGACGCAGGCGATCGCGCAGGCGAGAATGAGGATGGCCTTGGCGCGCATGGTCTATCGAATCCTGAAATCGAACGAATAGGACGCGCCGAGGCCAACGGTGGTCTGGTTCGACGATCCCCGCAGCTTGACCAGCGGGCTGTCCGCGGCGTCGCCGAGCAGCTTCTCGTATTCGATATAGGCGTGAACCTCCCACTGCGGATTGATGCGATAGGAGATCTGGCTGCCGAAGCCGACCGAGTGCGCACCGCCTCTGGCATCGTATCTTGGAAGCCCCGATGCCAGCGCCTGCACGGCATCGACGCCAAAATACGGGGCGGTGGCCTTGGTGCTCTTCCAGGTGATGCGCGGGCCGGCCGAGATCGTCAGCCTTTGAATCAGAGGCACGATGACGTCGGCAGAAACGTCTGCGACGGTGCCGGTATGGCCGCCCATACCCTGGCGCAACTCGCTGCGCAGGCGCAGCCAGTCGACCGGATAGTACTCGACGAAGCCGCCGAGCTCATAGGCGGCCTTGACGTCGCCGAGCCCGGTCAGTTCGGCATATTTGCCGCTCTTGCGCGAGGAAACGTATTTGAACGCCGGGCCCGCGCGAAAATTGCCGATGTCGAGCAGCGCGATGCTGGCGCTGTCGCGCGGTCCGCGAAACTGGTCGAACGATCCGGCGCGGCGGATCGAGAAAATCGGGACCGGAAGAAACCTTCCGTCGTCCGATCCGACGAAGTTAGGCTTGTATTCGCCGCCGATGCCGACCATGACGGTCCAGTTTCCGGATGGTGAGGGCAGCATCGGCAGCTCGAATGGCGGCGCTGGCAGCGTGAACGCGGTCTGCGCCGATACTGATGGCGCAGTCGCCATGGTCGCAGCGAGTGCGGCGAGACAGGCGGACGTCCGCCGCACAATCGCCGTGAGGCGGAGAGCGGCTTCTTCGAAATCATTCATTGCGGGGCCCCGGACCGGCCTTGCAGGCCGAGTCGACTGTTGTGGTTAGGAGCCACAGCATCTGGTCCGGCAAAATTGCCCCAAGATTGCAAGGTGCGATCGGATGCTCCCCAGGGCCATGTCCGGCGCTGGCAGGCACGCCCGCCGGATCAACATTGCCCCAACATTGCCGCGGTGCGATCACGCCCCCAAAAACGTGACAGGCCGTGCCCGCGAGCTCGCCCGGTCCTGCCTTTTATTCGCCAAGCTCGCTGCCTTTATGGGAACCCTCGCGCACGAGCCGAAACGCCAGAGTTCGGCCAGGGAGCGTCACGGTCAGGGTTTTGTTGCCCCAGCAGAGTCAAGGACGACCCGCGTGCGCTCCCTCGTGATCGAAGACGAACCCCAGATCGGCGCCTATGTCAGGCGCCTGCTCGGGCAATTGCACGGCATCGTCGATCTGGTCGGCTCGATCGCCGATGCGCGCCAGGCATTGAGCAATTTCAAATATGATCTGGCAATCGTCGACCGGATGCTGCCCGACGGAGATGCGCTCCAGGTGGTCACGGCGCTGAGCCAGTCGCCCGACCGTCCTGCGATCATCATGCTGACGTCCAAGGACGCCAAGGAGGACGTCGTCGAAGGGCTCAATGGCGGGGCCGACGATTATCTCGGCAAGCCGTTCGAGCCGCAGGAGCTGCTCGCGCGCGTGCGCGCGGTGCTGCGCCGGCCGCGGCTGCTCGCTCCATCGGTGCTGTCGCTCGGCAACGTCGAGCTGCATCTCGGCAGCAACGAGGCGGTGGTCGCCGACACCAGGATCCTGCTGCGCCGGCGCGAGGCGCTGATCCTGGGGGCGCTGCTGATGCGGCGCGACCGCGTCATCACCCGCGCCGCCCTGATCGAGGAGATCTACGGCTTCGACGACGAGATCGAATCCAACACGCTCGAAGCCCAGGTCTCGCGCCTGCGCAAGAAATTGGCCGAGCTCGGCGGCGACGTCGAGATCCGCAGCATGCGGGGCATCGGCTACATCCTGCGGCTGGCAACGCCGCGATGAGGTCGATCGCCCGAACCTTTGCGCTGTCGCTCGGCATCGCCGCGACGACGATCTTCCTGGCCATGCTCGGCCTCTTCATCTGGCGCTACCCGACCGAGGAACGCGAGTTCAGGACATGTCAGGTCGTGGCCGCCGTTCTCGATCGCGCGACGGTGATCGAAGGGCAAAAACTGACAATACGTTCGACTCCTGCCCTCGAGGAATTGAAGGCGGACAGCCCAAACCTCTGGTACGTCGTGTCCGCGGGCGACCTGCTCAGCGAGTACGGCAGCGAACACCGGCCTCCCCTTCCCTTCGTGCTTCCTTACCACGGGCCCGTTGGTTCGTCCGTCTTCTACACGCTCGACCAGAAGAGCACTTTCTGTCTTTCCGCCGTGCAACGGGGCCCGTTGCGGCTCGCGATGATGGTCGGCGAGCCTCAGGTTCGCTTTGGCCGGATTGCAAGGACTTTCCTCCTCCGCAGGGTCTTTTCGATCTTCCTGGTGGCGCTGGCCTTTGCTGCAACCGTCGCCATTGGCTCGGCTTTGACTGCACGTTTCGTCTCTCGCAGCATCGAGCGGGTGGCGCGTCGCGCCCTCGCGATCGATCCGTCGGCGCCGCAGGGCCTGATCTCGCTGTCCGAGGTCCCTCGCGAGTTGAAGCCGCTGGTCGAGGCGCTGAACCGCGCTTTCGGCGAGATCGATGCCTATATCAGGATGCAGCGCCGCTTCCTCGGCAATGCCGCCCATCAGCTCCGCACGCCCCTGACGCTGCTGCGCGCCAAGATCGAGGACGTGCCCGAGCCGGCTCTGAAGGCCGAGCTGGTGCGCGACGTCCGCCGGCTGACCTCGCTGGTCTCGGCTATGCTGGACCTGGCGCGTTTGCAAAATCATGCGATCGAGAAGCGGCCGATCGATCTTGCCCAGATCACGCTGGATGTGCTGGCCGATTTCAGCCCCTCCGCGCTGGACGCCGGCATCGAGCTTGCGCTGGAGCACGACGGAAAAGGCCCATTCGTGGTGCAGGGCGTGGACGCTGCGATCCACAGTGCGCTTGCCAATCTCGTCGGCAACGCGCTCGTCCACGCCCATGGCGCGCGGCGCATCGTCGCCACGCTCGGCTGCGATGGCGTATCGATTCACGATGATGGCGCTGGCCTGCCCGATGGCGCCGAACACAGGCTGACCGAGCCGTTTCAGACCGGCAACGCCGCAGGTGAAGGCGCCGGCCTCGGCCTGTCGATCGTCCGCGAGATCATGGCGGCCCATGGCGGGGAGTTGATCGTCGCTTCCGCGCCCGGCTGCGGCACCACGATGCGCCTGCGCTTTGCCGGGGTCGCCGCGCCGGCGAGATCCGCGCAGCTCGATCTGCAAGAGCATTGAGCGGTGCGCATCGGCGCCTTCCGCGAAACCGTCCGGAAACATTGGCGCGGCAAACTTCTTCCGCGTTTCGTCCTTTCGCATCGAGCAATCGATATCTGCGCCGAAGACAACGGGAATGTTCGCGCAGGGGCGAACCTGTGCCGTCATCGCGGCGACCAAACCTCCGATTGACATCTTCCACGGAGATTTTCCAATGCGTGTTCTCTCGATGATTGCCGTTGCCGGCGCCATGATTGCGAGCTCGGCCGCCGCGTTCGCCAGCGAGCTTCCCTCCTAGTAACGTCGTTTCCGATCACGGCGACCCAGGTCCGGGTGCTCGGCGGCGCCGGCGTCGAGGAGCAGTCGGCAAGCCCTGCGATGACCGTGGCCGGCATGCCGGCCTCGCCGGTGCAGGTCTCCGTGCTGTCGCCGCGGATCAAGCAGCTCGCGAGCGCGGGTTCGAACAACCAGGCGCGCTAAGCTTGGCGTTGTCGTTCCGGCTCGGCGCTCCGCGTCGGCCGGAATGACGCGCGTCTACGTCATGCTGCCCGGCATGAAGCAGCGCACGCGCGGATGGCCGTCGACATAGTGCTTCCACACCATGGTGCGGCCGAACTTGTTCGGCACGGTGATCACGGCGCCGTCGGGCACCACGACCCACTCGTCGTCGATGCGCACGCGGTAGCGACCGCGATCGGACTCCCAATCGACGTCGGCAATGACGTAGCCGTCGGCATCCGAGCAGCATTGCCCGAACTCGCTATGCAGACTCTCGAACCAGGGTTTCAGGGGCGAGTTGGCGAAACGGCCGTCGTCACGCGCCAGCGCCGAATGCGTCAGCACCGTCAGCCCCAGCAGCACGGCGGCACACTGTCTTGCAGGTTTCATGTGGTCTCCGCGGTCGAAGTGATCACCGCGGGGCAAACGCTGCCGTCCGCCGTCCGCATCGCGCGCGGCAGGCGTGGAGACGGCGACTCGCTCCCCCAGCAGCTTTGCCGACAGCTATGCAAATCCAGCGCCAGCGCGCATTCCGGGGAACTACTGGAGGGGGTCCGAGGCGCGTTCGCCATTCAACGAAGGTGCCGCACGGGCTGGAAACCCTGCGCCAAGGCGAGAGCTATTGAGGCCGCGCAGCGCGCGGCTTGCGCCCTTACTGCTTTGCCGGCGCCGTCATCGCGCCGCCCTTCTTCACCGCGGGCGCCGGTTGCTTGGCGGCTGCAGCCTGCGCGGGCAAGTATTTTGCGACGATGGCCGGATCGACCTGCGCGATGTTGGCATCGGGCAGGCGCGTCCAGGTCTCGTCCTTGCCGAGCAGCGCGATGCCGAGATAGCCGCGCAACGTCAGGGTCTGACCGTCGGGGCTGACCCGCATGTTGGCCTTCCAGATCTGGCCGTCGCGCGGATTGAGCACGTTGCCGCCCTCGTACTTCAATCCTTCGCGCTTCATGTCGCGGACGAAGGAGATGCCGAGCACCCGAGCGTTCTTGCGATCGTCGGTGCACTTGGAGCAGACCTCGTTCGGGTCGTCGGTCGGCCGCGGGAAGGTCTTGGCGATCACGCCTTCGAACACGCCGTTGCGATCGACGAAAAGGAACCATCCGACGGTCCTGCCGTCTTCGACCTTCTGCCAGAGGCCCGCCGCCGTGGGCTCGGCGGTCTGCGCCGCGCACGGCGTCACGATCGCGAGCGACAATGCGAGTGCGACGAAGGAGAGCAGCCGAAAGCTGGAAACGAGAGTCCGCATTATCATCACCTTGCTGAGCCAATCACCTTTGCTGAGCCAAGACTAAGCCAAGACTTCGCAGAGCCAAGCTTTGCTGAGCCAAAAACCTGGCCGAGCCTACGACCGGAATGGCCGCAGACTACGGCGATTTCGCGAACGGTTCCAGCACCAGAAACATGGGGCATCGCCGCCCCGCAACGCTTCGGTCAGTTGACACCGAGCTTCTTTTGCAGGCTGGAGGACGAGGTCGTGTACTGGAACACGAGCCGCTTCTCCGGATAGACATAACGATGGGCTTTTTGCGACATCAGCGCGCCCTCGTGGAAGCCGCACAGGATCAACTTGATCTTGCCGGGATAGGTGTTGATATCGCCGATCGCGAAGATGCCCGGCACGTTGGTCTCGAACGCGGACGTCTCCACCGGAACCAGATTGTTCTCCAGCGCAATGCCCCAGTTCGCGACCGGGCCGAGCTTCATGGTGAGCCCGAAGAACGGCAGCATGGTGTCGCAGGCGATTTCGCTGATGCTGTTGTCGTTGCCCTTGACGGTCGCGCCGGTGAGCTTGCCGTCAGCGCCGGAGAGCGCGGTGACCTGGCCGAGCCGCAGATCCATCTTGCCGCCGGCAACCAGCGCGCGCATCTGCTCGACGCTGTGGGGCGCGGCGCGAAACTCGTCGCGCCGATGCAGCAGCGTGATGCGCTTCGCAATCGGATGCAGATTGAGCGTCCAGTCGAGCGCGGAATCGCCGCCGCCGACGATCAGCACGCTCTTGTCGCGGAACGTCTCCATCTTGCGCACGGCGTAATGCACCGAGGTGCCTTCAAAGGCCTCGATGCCGGGCACCGGCGGGCGCTTGGGCTGGAACGAGCCGCCGCCGGCCGCGATCACCACCACCTTGCATTCGAACACCTTGCCGGCATCCGTGGTGCAGCGAAACAAGGGATCGCCGATCTTCTCCACGGTCTCGACCATCTCGCCGAGATGGAAGGTCGGATGAAACGGCTTGATCTGCTCCATCAACGCGTCGGTCAGCCCCTGCCCCGAAACCTGCGGAATGCCGGGAATGTCGTAGATCGGCTTTTCCGGATAGAGCTCGGCACACTGGCCGCCGACCTTGTCGAGGATGTCGACGAAATGCGCCTTCATGTCGAGAAGGCCGAGCTCGAAGGCGGCGAACAGACCACACGGCCCGGCCCCAATAATCAGCACATCGGTTTTGATCACGTCGCTCATGTCGTCTCTTTATCGATCGTTATCGGTTGGACGGCGCCCGTTGGGCAGAGGTGACCCCGCCTGTCTAGCCAACGGGGATGGAACAGGGAAGGCATAAAAGCGGGATCGCCCCGCAGCCGCGCCCACTTGCCGGGCCAAAATAACTGGGCTGTAACGAGGAGGGATATGACGGAGATCAATCGGTGAACGCACCAGCCCGCCTCGACACGACCCCGCGCCTTGAGGACTTTCCGTTTCGCCTCAGCGACAACGTCCGCTTCGGCGATCTAGACCCGAACCAGCACGTCAACAACGCGGTCTACGCCACTTATTTCGAGACCGGCCGTGTCACGCTGATGAAGCTTCCCGAATACGGGCTGACCCCGCCGGGGCTCGCCTGGATCATGGTGCGGCTCGACATGCACTTTCGCGCCGAGCTGCACTGGCCGGGCACGATCGAGCTCGGCCTCGGCGTGGTCAAGCTGGGGCGAACGTCGGTGACATTCGAGCAGGTCGTGTTCTCGAACGGCACGTGCATCGCGTCGGCGACGTCGGTCGGCGTCCTGCTCGACGAGGCGACGCGGCGACCGGCGCCGCTGACTGCAGAGGTGATCGAGAAGCTCAAACCCTGGCACAAGCGCGGCATCGAGGTGGCGCCGCCGAGCATCTAGTCGACTTGGAGAAGCTGCTTGGAGAGTCTGCTTGGAGACGATCAGGCCTGGCGCTCGGGCGTTGCCACGACGAGGCCGTCGAGCTCGTCGGAGACCTTGATCTGGCAGGACAGGCGCGAATTCGGGCGCACGTCGAAGCCGAAGTCGAGCATGTCCTCTTCCATCGGCGTCGGGCTGCCGACCTTCTCGCGCCAGGCTTCGTCGACATAGACATGGCAGGTTGCGCAGGCGCAGGCGCCGCCGCATTCGGCCTCGATGCCGGGAATGCTGTTGCGGATCGCAGCTTCCATCACGGTTGCGCCGTTCTCGATTTCCACCGTGCGGGTTTCGCCCTTGTGGTCGACAAAGTGAATCTTGGCCATGTGTGCTCGTGCTGCCGCGGTGCTTTGAATGAAGGAGGGTCCCGGCTGTCCTATAACGGGTCGGTCAGCCCGGCGCCATAGCGTTTTGTGACGAATTGAATCCCCGCTTCGCGGGAAGAAGACGCGTCAAAACAAGCGACTAGAGCCCGACTCCGGCCGTATCGGCTCAACGCTTCAGCATCGCCGCGATGGCAGCGCGGGCCTCGGCCACCGCCTCTTTCAGCGCGGCGAAGGCGTGGGGCCGGCCATGGCCGGTCCGGATCGCGATCTCGAGGCTGGCAGCGGCATCGGCCACCGCAAAGGCACCGACCCCGCGCGCCGAGCCCTTGAGCTTGTGCGCGAGCGTGCCGGTCTCGGCCGGCAATGCCGTCATCGCCGCGAGCAGACGGGCCGCCTGCTCCGCGAACATGGCCAGAACTTCCTGCTCCAGCTCGGCGTCGCCGAGCGTCATCCGGGAGAGGTGATCGAGGTCGAGCGGGCTGTCGATGGGCGCAAGCGGGGGCGAAGGCATCCAGTCCATCCCTTGCAGTTCAGGCGTCATGGCGCAGGCCCCGGCATCGCGCGACGGCCGCCGGTCCGGCGGTCAGGTTCCCTCACACAAGCACGGAAATGGTTAACGAAATGTTGGGCGCGTTTGACGCAGGTCCGCCGCTTTATTGACGAAAAGTTGCCGCAATTGGCCGAGTCCGGTTGAGAATTGCGTTGATTGCTAAGGCGTTACGGCGCGATCCTGTTAACGATGATTAAGAATGTCTTAATCGCGGGCATTTCATTCGCGACGCTCTGCCAATAGGATGTTGCAGAAATTGGCGGACAAGCCGTCCGGGTGGGGACGGCTCGGAGATCCGCGCAAGCGGCATGATCCGGTCTGTGGGCTTGCGCCGCGCGCAGGGCTCGCGGGGGGACGCGTACAAGTAACGAGGGCTCGGACTGAACATGGCGAACACTCCGAAAAAGGTCAAAGACCCTACAGAAGTTGCGCTTTCTGCGATCCAGGAAGCCCTGAACATCAGCGACACGGCGGCCGATACCAGCCGCAACGCCACGATGCGCAACGAAACGGCGCCCCCGGTGCCGCCGGCCGCGCCACCGGTGTTCGATGAGCCGAGCTTCGAGCCGCGCCCCGCCGCCAATGAGCGGTCGACCGTGTTCGACCCGGTCGAGGAGCCGCGCACCGCGCGCCGCGCCGCCAATGACGACCGCGAGACCATCGGCCAGCTGCTCCAGGCGCTGCAAAAGGGCCGCCCTGCCCGCAGCGTTTACACCTTCGCCACCATCTTCGCCGGCATCTGGCTCGCGGCCTGCGCCGCGCTGACCTTCGGCTTCCTGCCCTCGATCCAGGCCGCCATGGGCCAGAGCGGCGGCGTGCTCGTGATCGCCGGCCTCGTCGCGATGTTCTTCGCGCCGATCATGCTGTTCTACTTCCTCGCCAGCCTGGTCTGGCGCGGCCAGGAAATGCGGATGATCGCGCAGGCGATGGCGCAGGTCGCGATCCGCTTCTCCGAGCCGGAAGGCTCGGCCTCCGATTCCATGGTCACCGTCGGCCAGGCCATCCGGCGCGAGGTCGCGGCGATGGGCGACGGCATCGAGCGCGCGATCGCGCGCGCCGGCGAGCTCGAGACGCTGGTCGCCAACGAGGTCGCCGCGCTCGAACGGGCCTATTCCGACAACGAGGTGCGCATCCGCGCTTTGCTGCAGGACATCGCACATCAGCGCGACAATCTGGTCGGCCAGGCCGAGCAGGTTCGCAGCGCCATTTCAGGCGTGCAGATCGACCTGCGCCACGACATCGCGCTGATCTCGGACGCGATCGCCTCCCGCGTCGATGAGGTGGCCAAGTCCATCACCGGCGCTCTGGAAGAGCGCGGCGCCCACATCACCCAGGCGCTGAGCAATGCCGGCGACAACATGATCCTGGCGCTCGGCGAGCGCGGCGGCGACTTGCTCGACCGCCTCGAGGAAGCCAGCAACGAGACCACGCGCGCCGTGCTCGACGCCAGCGAGCGGCTGACCACCAGCCTCAACTTCAAGACCGGCCACGTCCACGACGAGTTCGTCGACCTCGCCGACCGCGTCCACGAGATGCTGAACGAGCGCATCGACCGCATCACCGGCGAGTTCGAGCAGCGTTCCGCCGCGATCGTCGACGGCATCTCCGAGCGCACCGAGCAGGTGCACGATTCCTTGAAGAACTCGTCGGACTCGCTGCTGCTCGAGCTCGAGCTGCGGTCCAACGACATCTCCGCCAAGATCGACGACGCCGGCAACCGCCTCGCCGGCCAGATCATGACGAGCGGCGACAAGGCCAGCGAAGCGCTCGACGCCACCGTCAACGCTCTCGTCGCCAAGGTCGTCAGCCAGACCGAGACCGCGCACGATTCGCTGTCGCTGCAGATGAGCGCGTTCGACGAGCTGGTGCGGAACCAGGGCACCGAGCTGGTCGAGAAGTTCGCCCGCGATTCCGGCACGCTGGGCGCGCTGATCACCCGCCACATCTCCGAGTTCGACCGCACCGTGAAGACCTTCGGCGGCGAGATCGTCGAGCGCATGGGCCAGCGCACGCAGGACATCGCCGAGACGCTGAAGACCTATGTCGACGATTTCGACACCCGCTTCACCTCGAACGGCGGCCAGATCACGGCGGTGCTCGACCAGCGCCTCGCGCAGTTCGAGACCACGATCGGCGAACGCGTCGGCAATATCGACGCCTCGCTGAACGGCAAGATCGCCAGCCTCGACGGCACCATCCAGGGCCACATCAGGACCTTCGACGAGCAGCTCGTCGGCCGCGTCGCCGCGCTCGAGCTGTCGTTCGACAGCCGCGCAAAGTCGATGACCGAGACCATCGACGGACGCATCAACACGCTGGCGACGTCGCTGACCGACGGAGCCGCGCAGGCGATCCAGTCGATCGACTCGCGCCTCACCTACCTCACGACCTCCCTGACCGACGGCGCATCGCAAGCCATCGAAACAATCGATGCTCGCCTGAATCACCTTACAACGTCGCTGACCGATGGTGCGTCGCAGACCATCCACTCGATCGATACCAGCTTGACCCACCTCACGACGACGCTCACGGGTGGCGCGACGCAGGCACTCGAGTCCATCGACTCCCGCCTCACCTACCTCACCACCGCCGTGACCAACGGCGCATCGCAGGCCGTGCAGTCGATCGACACGCGCCTGACGCTGCTGACCTCGACGCTCACCGACGGCACCGCGCAGGCGATCGAGGCGGTCGACCGCCGCATCACCGGCGTCACCGAGATCATCGACGGCCGCAGCATGCATCTGACCGACACGGTCACGGCACGCTTCCAGGAGATCCAGCAGGCCATCGAGACCAAGGTCGGCTCGGTCGCCAGCGACATCGACGTGCGCGTGGCGCAGTTCGAGGATCTGCTCGGCTCCCGCGTCGAGGCCGTGGCCGGCCGCATCGAAAGCAGCGGACGCCAGGCCAGCGAGGACATGATGTCCCGCGCCGAGATGATCTCAACCGCGATCCGCTCGCATGTCGAGGACGCCGAGCGCTCGCTCACCAACCTCGTCGTCAACACCAGCGAGACCATCCAGACCGGCGCGCGCACCGCCCAGCAGTCGCTGCTGACGGTCTCCTCCGACGTCAATGCCCAGCTCAAGATGACCTCCGCCGAGGTCGAGCAGGCGCTGACCGCGGTCGGCACCGGTGCGGCGAACTCGATCCTGACCAGCGCCCGCGAAGCGCAATCGACGCTGGTCGCGGCCTCGGGCGAAGCCGCCAACCAGATCAAGGGGCTCGCGGCCGACGTCGAGCGCACGCTGTCGGCGGCCGGCTCCGCCACCGCGGCCTCGATCCTGGCCGGCGCCCGCGAGGTGCAGACCACCCTCGTCACCGCGTCCTCGGATGCGGCCAACCAGGTCAAGACGCTCACCGCCGACGTACAGCGCTCGCTGTCGATGGCCGGCACCGCCACGGCGGAATCGATCACCGCCGGCGCCCGCGATGCGCAGAGCACACTGATCGCGGCCTCGACCGAGACCGCAAACCAGATCAAGGCGCTGTCCTCGGACGTGCAGCGTTCGCTGACGATGGCGGGCACCTCGACGGCCGAGACCATCATGAGCGGCGCCCGCGAGGCGCAGAGCACGCTGGTGACGGCGTCCTCGGACGCGGCGAGCCAGGTCAAGTCGCTCGCGGCCGACGTGCATCGCTCGCTCTCGCAGGTCGGCCAGACCACCGCCGAGACCATCACCACCAGCGCCCGCGACGCCCAGAGCACCCTTCTTGCCGTCTCCGCGGAACAAACCAGCCAGGTCCGTTCGCTCGCGGCCGAGATGCAGCGCGCGCTGGCGACCGCCGGCGGCGCCACCATCGAGGCGCTGACCAGCGGCGTGCGCGAGGCCCAGGGCACGCTGATCTCCGCCTCGACCGATGCGGCGAGCCAGATCAAGTCGCTGACCACGGACATCGAACGCACGCTGACCGCGGTCGGCGCCGACACCGCCTCGACCATCCTCAACAGCGCGCGTGAGGCCCAGATCTCGCTGACCTCGACCTCGGCCGACGCCGCGAGCCAGATCCGCACGATCTCGACCGAGATCGAGCGCACGCTGAGCGCGGCCACCGCCAACGCGACCAACGACATCCAGACCAGCGCGCTCACCGCCCAGAACGCGCTGATCTCGGCCTCCAACGAGGCGAGCTCGCGCGTCAAGTCGAGCTCGGCCGACGTCGAGCGCTCGGTACTCGCCGCCAGCTCCAGCTTCGGCCAGGCCATGACCGGCAAGACCGACGAGATCGTCACCTACGTGCAGCAGCAGGCCGACCGTCTGTCGAACATGATCGACGCCAAGCGCGGCGCGCTGGTCGACGCGATCGGCTCCAAGACCAGCCAGCTCACGCTCGACATCGACCGCGTCACCTCCGACGCGCTGAAGTCGATCGAGACGCGCGGCCAGGCCTTCTCGCAGACCATGATGGGCAACGGCTCGGACGTCGCCCGCACCATCAACGCGGCGAGCGAGGTCGCCACCACCGCGGTCAGCAAGTCGCTCAAGGATCTCGAGCAGGCCTCGCGCTCGGCGATCGACCAGTCGCGCCAGGTCTCGATCGCGGCGGTCACGGAGATGCAGGAGACCAGCAAGATCCTGCGCACCGACACGGTCGCCCTGTTCGAGCGCCTGCGCGAAGGCAACATCCTGCTCCAGGAGGTGCTGACCGGTGCGCACGACAACCTCAACTCGCTCGAGCGGGCGCTGGTGACGCGCGTCGCCGACTTCGTCTCGGCGATGAACGACGTCACCTCGCGCAACGGCGCGGCGACGCAGAACCTGGAAGAGCAGCTCAACGTCTTCAACAGCAAGACCACGAAGGCGCTACAGGATCTCGGCGAGCTGTCGACCCAGTTCGACAAGCATGGCCAGGCGCTGGTCGAGGCCGCGCAGGTCGTCGAGCAGAGCAACAAGAACACCACTGCTTCGCTCGCCGAACGCAAGCAGGCGCTGGAATCGCTCGTCACCACGATCGACCTGCGCACGGCCGATCTCGACCAGCGGCTGTCGCGCTTCACCGGCCTGCTCGATGAATCGCTCGCCGCGGCCGAAGAGCGCGCCCGCGACATCGCCCGCGTCGTCGCCGAGACCGCCGGCGCCGGCTCGGCCGCGATCACCCGCCAGTTCGAGGCGGTGCGCGCGGCCTCCGAAGAGGAGCACCGGCAGACCATCGAGGCGATGCACGACATCTACCGCCAGACCACGGACGAGGCGGATGCGATGTTCAAGCAGTCGACCGAGAAGTTCACCAACCTCGTCGCCAGCATGAAGCAGATGGCTTTCGAGATGCACAATGAGCTCGAAGCCACCCGTAACGAGCTGCGCCGCGGCGTGCTCGAGATGCCGCAGGAGGCCGCCGAGAGCACGGCGCAGATGCGCAAGGTGATCGTCGACCAGATCGAGGCGCTCGCCGAGCTCAACCGCATCGTGGCGCAGCATGGCCGCGGGCTCGACGTCACGACCACCGGCCGCGCCTCCGTCGCCGTCCGGCGCCAGGAAGAGCCGATGATGGCAACGGCCGAGGTTCGTGGCACCGAGACCCGCATGCGCGACGCTGGGAGCGCGTCCACGCTGCCGCCGCCGGACCTCGGCATGCCGGCCGCGCGCCGCACCGAAGCGCCGCCGGTCGCGCCCGGTGGCAACGACCAGGGCCGTGACGGCTGGCTGTCGGACCTGCTCAACCGCACCGACGCCAACCAGGGCGCGCCGGCCGGCCAGGCTCCGCGCGGCCGCGCGGCACCCGCGCCGCAGCCGCAGGCGCCGCAGGCAAGCGGCAATCCGCTGGAATCGCTGTCGCTCGACATCGGCCGGCTGATGGACCGCAACCTCGCCGCCGAGATGTGGGACCGCTACCAGCGCGGCGAGAACAAGGCCTTCACCAAGCGCCTCTACACGCCCGCCGGTCAGAAGGCCTTCGACGAGGTCGCCCGCAAGTACCGCGCCGACCGCAACTTCAAGGGCACGGTCGACCGCTACGTCGCCGAGTTCGAGCGCCTGCTCGACGAAGTCGCCCGCGACGGCCGCGGCCCGCAGGAGCTGCGCAGCCACCTGATCTCGGAGACGGGCCTGGTGTACACCCTGCTCGCGCACGCGGCGGGACGACTGGGGTGAGCGGAAGCTCGCCAATGGCGAATTGCGAATAGCGAATGAAAACGGAGCCCTCGCAGGCTCCGTTTTTGTTTGGGGCGCGTGATTCGCACTCGTGCCCCGGACGCAGCGCAGCGCTTCTTCAGCGGTGCGCTGCTGAGCCGGGGCCCATGTCACGGCTTGTACCCGTGTTGCCATCTGGGTCCCGGCTCAGCGCAGCAACGCTGGCGCGTTGCAGCGCGTCCGGGACACGAGACCTACGACGACCAAAGTGCGAAGTGCACGAACGCGTGCGCCTACCGCCTCGGCGCTGCCGCGGGCTTCGGCGGCTCGGGCGGCGGGGCGGCTGGCGCGCTGTTGCTGGCGCCGAACAGCACGCGGGTCGGGTTGCGGTCGAAATTGTTCACGGCGCGGCTGATGTCGCCGAGGGTGCGGCGGCCGTCGGCCATCAAAGCACCCGAGCGCTTGTCGAAATCCTCGGCGAGCTCGCGGATCGACTTCACCGCCTGGAACAGCTCGCCACCGTCCTTGCCGCCGGCCAGCGTGTTGAGGCCGAGCATGAGGCTGTCGGCCTTGAGCATGACGCCGTCGACCTTGGCCATCACGGCGTCGATCTTCTCGGAATTGCGCGCCAGCGAGTTGGTGAAGGTCTCGAGGTTCTTCAGCGAGTTCTTCACCGATTCCTGATTGTCGGAGACGATCTTGTTGACGTTCTGCAGCGTGGCGCGGATCGCCTCGGTGACGTCCTGGAGCTTGTTGGGGTCGGCCGTGAGCGTCGGGATGCCGTCCTGGTCGAGCGGCGGCGACGGCGCGGCCTCTTCGCCGCCCTTCAGCGAGATCGCGGCAACGCCGGTGAGGCCCTGGAATTCGAGGCCGACGAGTGTGTCCTTGCGGATCGGGGCGTTGTTCTCGATCATCGCGAGTGCGACAACCCGCCGCGGGTTGTCGAGTTTCACTGAGACCACCTCGCCCACCCTGATACCGTTGAAATTCACGCTACCGCCGTTGCGCAGGCCCGCCGCCGGCCCCTCGAACACGACGCGAAGCGGGCTGCGCTGCTTGGTGGTGTGCAGCGACTGAAACCACAGCACGAAACCGATCGCGGCCGCGATCACCGCCAGCGTGAACGAGCCGATCAAGATGTAATTCGCCCGCGTTTCCATCAGGTGCTCCGGCTACTCGACCCAGCTACTCAACCCAGCTACTCAGCCCATGACCGCGCGGGCGCGCTTGCCATGAAAATACTGCCTCAGCCAGGGATGCTGCGAGGCCTGCATGTCGGCGATCGACCCTGCCGCAATGATCTTACCGTTCCCTAAAACGGCGATGCGGTCACATGCTGTGTATAGGCTGTCGAGGTCGTGGGTTACCATGAAAACCGTCAGCCCCAAAGTGCGCTGGAGGGTTCGGACCAAGTCGTCGAAGTCGCCGGCGCCGATCGGATCGAGACCGGAGGTCGGCTCGTCCAGGAAGACGAGGTCGGGATCGAGCGACAGCGCGCGTGCCAGCGCCACGCGCTTGATCATGCCGCCGGAGAGCTCGGACGGGAAACGCTCGGCGACCTCGGGCTTGAGCCCGACCATGGTGAGCTTGGCCATGGTGATCTCGTCCATCAGCCGCTGCGAGACGCGCAGATATTCGCGCATCGGAAACTGGATGTTCTGCCGCACGGTCAGCGAGGAGAACAGCGCGCCCTGCTGGAACAGGACGCCCCAGCGCCGCTCGACGTTGCGCCGCTGCGTCGTGCTCGAGGAATCGAGATCAACGCCGAACACTTCGATGGAGCCCGCGACCTTCGGCACGAGGCCGATGATGGTGCGCGTCAAAACGGACTTGCCCGCGCCCGAGGGGCCGACAAATCCCAAAATCTCGCCGCGCTTGACGTCGAGGTTGAGACCGTCCAGCACGCGTGTTGCGCCGAACTGCACGGTGATGTCGCGGACGCGGATGATCGGATCCTGTATCTCGCTCTGAGTTTCTCTTGCCATCGTCACATTCCGATCGAGGCAAAGAAGATGGCGAAGATGCCGTCCATGACGATGACGAAGAAGATGCCCTTCACCACCGAGGCGGTAGTGTGCTGCCCCAGCGATTCCGCGCTGCCCTGCACGGCGAGCCCTTCGACGCAGGCGACGATGCCGATCACGGCGGCCATCACCGGTGCCTTGACGATGCCGACGATGAAATGGTCGATCGAGATGGCATCGCGCAGGCGCAGCAGGAAGGCCTCCGGCTGAACGCCGCCATAGAGCCAGGCCACCAGGCCGCCGCCATAGAGTGCGGCCATGGCGCCGAGAAATGCGAGGATCGGCAGCGCCAGCACCAGCGCCATCATGCGCGGCAGCACCAGAACCTCGATCGGGTCGAACCCCATGGTGCGCAGCGCGTCGATCTCCTCGCGCATCTTCATCGAGCCGAGCTCGGCGGTATAGGCGCTGCCGGAGCGGCCCGCGACCATGATCGCGACCAGCAGCACGCCGATCTCGCGCAGCACCAGGACGCCGAGCATGTCGACGACGAAGATGTCGGCGCCGAAGCGGCGGAAATGGAAGATGCCCTGTTGCGCGATGATGCAGCCGATCAGGAACGTGATCAGCACGATGATCGGCACCGCGCGCCAGCAGACCTGCTCCATGTGGTGCACGGTCGAGGTCAGGCGGAACGAGCGCGGATGGATCAGGACGCGAAACCACGCCGCGAGCACGGCGCCCAGCATGTCGACGAGGCCCGCCACCGTGCCGGCGACGCCGGCCACGGCCCGTCCGATCTGCTCCAGCATGCCGGAGATGGTGATCGGATTGTTGTCGACCATTGCCGTCGCCCTGACCCGCCGCACCTCGTCCACGAGGCTGGAATAATTGGCGGAGAGGCCTGCGATCTGGGCCTCGACGGGTCCCTTGGTCAGGCTGCGGCGCAGCCGCTCGAGCAGCCAGGCGCCGAACGTGTCGAGCTTGGCGACCTCGGAGACGTCGATGAAGATGCTCTGCGGGCTGCCTGCGAGCTTCTCGGCGTCCGCCACCATCCGCTCCAGGAGCGGCGCAAAGCTCGCGGTCCAGGTCCCGGTGGCGCACAATGCCAGCGCGTTGCCCTTGGCAATCCGCTCCAGCTTCGGATCGCCACTCATGTCCGCTCCCGTGCCGGGGCGGAGAAAATCAGATGGTTGCGCACGCGCCCTTACCCAGAGAAGGTATCCCCAAGGGGTTAATGTTAGTTGCTAGAGGTAACTAGCAGGTTCAGATTTCGCCAGAGTTCAAAATGACTTCCAGCAAACTTGTGTCTCTGGCGGCGCGAATCGAGCGCTTCCCGATCGCCGGCAGCTTTACCATCAGCCGGGGCGCCAAGACCGAGGCCGTCACCGTCGTGGCGGAGGTCAGCCGGGACGGCCTGACCGGCCGCGGCGAGTGCGTGCCCTATCCCCGCTACGGCGAGACGCCGGAGGCGACGCTGGTCGCGATCCAGGCCATGCAGGAGGCCGTCGCGGGCGGGCTGACGCGAGAGACCCTCCAGGCCGCCATGCCACCAGGCGCGGCCCGCAACGCCCTGGATTGCGCCCTGATCGACCTCGAGGCCAAGGCGGCCGGCTTGCGCGCCTGGAACCTGCTGGGCCGCCCGGCCCCGGTGGAGCGCACCACGGCTTACACGATCTCGTTAGCGACTCCCGAGGCGATGGCCGCGGCGACCGCCAAAGCGGCGCACCGTCCGCTGCTCAAGATCAAGCTCGGCGGCGACGGCGATCCGGAGCGGATCGCCGCCGTACGCAAGGCCGCCCCTGAAGCCGAGTTGATCGTCGATGCCAACGAGGCCTGGACCGAGGCCGATCTGGAAGCCAATCTCGCCGCCTGCGCCGCTTCCGGCGTCACCCTGGTGGAGCAGCCGCTGCCGGCAGGCCGCGACGAAGCGCTGGCGCGCATCAAGCGCCCCCTCGCCGTCTGCGCCGACGAGAGCGTGCACGACCGCGCTTCGCTTGCGCCCTTGCGCGAACGCTACGACGCCGTGAACATCAAGCTCGACAAGACCGGCGGCCTCACCGAGGCGCTGGCCATGGCCGATGCCGCGCAAGCGCTCGGCTTCGAGATCATGATCGGCTGCATGGTCGCGACCTCGCTGTCGATGGCGCCTGCGATGCTGGTGACACCGCAGGCGCGCTTCGTCGATCTCGACGGCCCCTTGCTGCTGGCGCGCGACCGCGACCACGGCCTGCGCTACGACGGCAGCCTGGTCTATCCGCCGGACGCTTCGCTCTGGGGCTGAGCCGTGAGGCGATGCCGCGCCGACCAGATCAGGATGGCACCGGCAGCGGCCATCGTGGCCATGACGTAATAGACATTGTCGCCAATGCGGGCATAGATCGCGCCTGACGCGATCGAGGTCGCCGCCCCCAGCAGCCCGTTGCAGGCGGCGTAATAGCCCTGCCCGCGCGCGATCTGATGCGAAGGCACGCGCTGCACCAGCAAGTTCATGGTGCCGAGGATGGTCAGGCCGAAGCTGAAGCCGTGGCCGAGCTGGGCGATCGCGAGCAGCACGAGCGGCGGCTCGCTCGCGGTGATGATCCAGCGCAGCACGGCGATCACGCCGCCGATCGCCATCAGCGTGGACGGCTGCAGCGAGAAGCGCGGCGACAGCGCGAACACGACGATCTCGGCCATCACGCCCAGCGTCCACAACACCGCGATGGTCAGCCCGCTGATGCCATGGAGTTGCCAGTCGATGGCCGAGAAGGTGTAGAAGGCGATGTGGCTGCTCTGGATCAGCGCCGCCGACGCGATCACGGCCCAGAAGCCGGCATCGCGCAGCAGCGGCTTGCCGGCGTGCCGCTCCGGCGTCCTCCGCCTGAGATCGTCGAGCGGCTGCAGCAGCAGGCTGGCGAGAACCGCGACCACGGCCCAGGCCACGATGACCCAGATCAGGTCGCGCGGAGCGATGACGTCGACGAGGTAGCCGCAGGCGAGCGAGCCGGCGGCGAACGCCGCCGACCCCCACAGCCGCAAGGGGCCGTAGTCGAGCCCGTAGCGGGCGACGCCGCGCAACGCATAGGCGTCGGTCAGCGGCATCGTCGGCGTCCACATCATGCAGGTCAGCGCGTAGATCAGGAACAGCGCCAGCGGCTGCTGCTGCAGGCCGACCGCCGTAAATCCGATCGCGGTGGCCAGCACCGACAGCATGATGGCGGCGCGAATGGCCTGCCGCTTTTCGGCGAAGGCGGTCACTTGCGGCAGCGTGGTGAAGCGCGTGATCGCCGGCAGGGCGTTGATGATGCCGATCCAGGCCGCGTCGATGCCGATCGCCTTCAGCCAGACCGGGAAGAACGGCATGTGCGTGCCCAGAACCGCAAAGAAGGCCGAATAGAACACGGCGAGGCTCACGGCGAATCGCCGCTTCGTCGCTGCCGCGATGGGGATTTGTGATTCGGACTGCATCAAACCAATTGCGATTCGGTCGATATCGTGGTGATCGTTACAGTAACGCGCACTGATTTGCGCGACGAGATTGTCATGGCCAACGAAGCATTCGCCCTCTCGCCCATGTCTGCCCGCGCGGCCGCGCCGAACGAGCAGGATTACGAAGCGATCCGCGAAGCCTTCATGGAGACCGCGCGCGGCCGCTGGTTCCTCGGCGAGTATGCCAAGCGCAACCGCAACGCCGACACAAGCATGGTGCTGGATGCGGTCGCCAGGATCGAGGAAACCCTTGCGGCACAGCGGCAACCGGTCGTCGAGGACCGCTTGCCCGAGGCGCTGGTCGAGATCCGCCGCGCCATCCGCGAAGCCGAGACGATCGCGCTCGCCGCGTTCGATCCCGGCGCGATCGAGGCGAGCCTCGCGCCGATCCCGCGCGGGGTCCGCATCATCAAGGAGATCTCCTGGCGCTGGCGCGAGATCGGCGCCGACGGGCGAATCTGCGACCTCATTGATTCGCAGCTGGCCTCGATCGAGGCGGCCTGCGGGCAGATCTCGACCCTCGATCCCCGCATCGAGCTCAAGGCTGCGTTCGATCTGCTGAAGGACCGGGTCGAGCAGCTCGACGGCGACGCAACGCCGCAGGCCGCTGCGCCGGCCCCGGCGCAGGAGGCGCCGTCAACGGTCGCCTCGCCCGTCGAGACGGCGCCTGCGGCGATGGCCGGCGATGTACCCGTGGCTTTTACGGAGACGCGCGAAGAGATCGCAGCAGCTTCGGAACTCGATACGCCCCTCGCCGCAACCGCCGTCGCGGAAACCGCCGCCATGGCCGAGCAGGCGATGGACGCGGCCGCCGCCGAGGAGATCGCGGCCGACAGCCAGATCCCTGCCGAAAGCGCGGCGCTCGAAAACACGCCCGATGAGGCCGAGCTCGACGCCGTTGCGTTTGAAGAACCGGCCGCTAAGCCGGAGGCCTTGACGGAAGCCAGCGACGAGTTCTCGCTCGACGCCGCAGCCGAGGCCGAGGACGAAGCCATCCTCGAGGCCATCGCGATGGAGATGGCTGCGCCCGATCCCGACTTCGACGAGATCATCGAGCCGGTGGAGATGGCGGCCGCAACACCGGAGCCGGCGCGCGCGGATGTCGTTGCGTCCATTGCAACCGAACAGCCGCAACCGGTCGCAGCTGAGCCGGTTGTCGTAGCCATCGCCGAAGAGCCCGCAGCGGACGCGCCGATCGCGCTGGACTCGCTCGCGCGCCTCACCGACGCCATCGCGGAAGCTGCCGCCGAAGTGATGGAGCAGCAGGCACCGGCCATGGCGGCCACGGCATCATCGGCGGCAGCCCCGACCGCGACGCTGCCGATGCCCTCGCCCATGTCTTCACCCCTGCCCGCGTCCATGTCCGACGCCTCGCTCGGCGCCACCATCCTCGCCAGCGGCATCCTGCAAAAACCCCGCGCCCCGGCCAACGACCCGCTCGCCCCGATCCGCCGCATGACCCAGGCCGAGAAGATCGCGTTCTTTTCGTAAGGGCGCGCGCTCCCACACACCGTCATTGCGAGCGGAGCGAAGCAATCCAGGCTGTCTCCGCGGAGGGATTCTGGATTGCTTCGCTGCGCTCGCAATGACGACGCTCGATCTTGGACCTCACGAACATGTCTCCCATCGAAGACACCCTCACCCTCTGGCGCCCCATCGGTCCAAAGGAGCTGGAGCTGATCCAGCAATCCGGCATGCGCGCGTTTCCGCCGCGCCTGCCCGACCAGCCGATCTTCTATCCGGTGCTGACCGAAGACTACGCCATCAAGATCGCGCGCGACTGGAATGTCCCGGCGAGCGGATCGGGCTTCGTGACCCGTTTTGCAGTCAAGCGCAGCTTCATCGAAAGATACGATGTGCAGGAAGCGGGCGGGCGCTCACATCTGGAGTACTGGATTCCGGCCGAGGACCTCGATGCGTTCAATGCCGCAATCGTCGGCTTGATCGAGGTCGTCCGCAGCTTTCCCTGACCTCGGCGCCTCACCCGCAATTCCAGATCGGACCAATCGGCGTGCGCGTCCAGCACGGACCGAAGCTGCCGCCGTTGTAGCGGCCGCCGTTGAAGCCGGGACGGCCGAAATAGTGCCACTCGCCGTCCCAGCGGTAATATTGCGGAACCGGATCGATATACCAATGGCGCCGGTCGGCACGCGACAGGCGCCGCATGGCGTCCTTCTGCTTGTAGAGCGGAATGCTGTTGCTGAGCGGCTGCCGATAGCCCGGCAGAAAGCCGTAGCCCTTCCAGACCGGCTTGGGGCGCTTTTGCACGGGTTCGGCGGGCGCGACGGCGGGCAGCAGCGACAGGACGACAGCAACAAAGAGACACAGAAGGCGAGACATGAATCGACGATAGACAGGCGGATGCGAGAAGGCCACTCAAATTCGAGTGCTTGCTGAGCTTCCCAGGCGCGGGGATCTTCGCACACGAGATCGCATCCGCTTTGCATCAAGCGTTTCGTCGATCGAACGCGGCTCCACTAGCCGATCACGCCCTTGCGGATCAGGAAGCAGCCATAGCCTCTGCTGTCACCGACCTGCACGACGCCAAAGCCGGCCGCCGCCGCGCGATAGAAATCCGAACGCGCGAGCTTGCCGGGCGTGACTGGCCGGCCAGCGGCACGTGCGATCTCCGCGAGCACTGCGCGCTGCACCTCGGGCACGCGGTCGGGATCGTCGACCGGCATCATCACACGCACCGGATCGGGATCGAAATCGTCGAGCGGATAGACCGACATGATGGCGCGGATGGCAGTGTCCATCGTCATGCCCGGCAATTGGATCAGGCGCTGCGACGAGGTGCTCTGCGCGATCCGGGAGGCGGGGTGATTGGCATCGACGAACACGAGGTCGTCGCCATGGCCCATCGCGGCGAGCAGCCAGAGCAAATCGGGGGTCAGGATCGGATCGATCGATTTCAGCATGTGGCGGACGTCCTCCCAATCGATCGCTAACCATAACAGGTTCCGAGCGTGATTCAGATCACGGAGGCGACCATGGTGACAGGGATCACGGACCGCAAGGCTCGAACGCGGTCAAGCTTGGGCGCAACCAATCTCGCATCGAGATGAGTGCCAAAGGAGCACGCCATGTTCCGCCTAAAGCCCTTTTTCATGACAGCGAGCCTGTTGGGAAGCCTATTCGGCTTCGCCTGCGGGCCGGTTTCCGCGCAGGTTGCCCCGGTGCAGCCCGCCCCCACCGCGCTGCAAGGCCCGGAGCAGCGGGTGGCGCTGGTCATCGGCAATGCGAACTACCAGAACGCGCCGCAGCTTGCGAATCCCGACGATGACGCCCAGTCGATGGCGCAGTTCCTGAACTCCGCCGGGTTCGAAGTGGTCGCCGCGACCGACTTGACCCAGAACGACATGCTCCGCGTCGTCCAGGACTTCTCCGCCAAGGTCGCCTCGCGCGGTCCGAATACGGTCGCGATGGTCTATTACGCCGGCCACGGCGTGCAGCTCGCCGGCGAGAACTATCTGGTTCCGGTCGACGCCAAGGTCTCCAGCCCGACCGAGCTCGTCAACAATTCGCTGCGCCTCGTCGACGTGATGTCGACGCTCGAGACGATCCCGAGCCGCATGCGCATCGTCATCCTCGATGCCTGCCGCAACAACCCGTTCCCTGAAATCAACGACGCCGGCCGCGGCCTCGCCATCGTCGATGCGCCGAACGGCTCGATCGTCGGCTACTCGACCGCGCCGGGCACCGAGGCGCTCGACGGCACCAATGGTCACAGCCCCTACACGCAGGCGTTCCTGAACGTCGCACGCGAGCCCAACGTGCCGATCGAGCAGCTGTTCAAGCGCGTGCGCCTGCAGGTCAACCAGACCACCAGCGGCGCGCAGATTCCGTGGGAGAGCTCGTCGCTGACGAGCGACTTCACCTTCTTCGGTGACACCGCCGTTGCCGCCAACCGCGCGCCGGTGAAAGCGCCTGTCGTGCAGATGGCCTCCAATTTGCCGAGCCGCTCCACCCGCCAGGCCTATGATTACGTTGTGTCCGAGGGCCGGCCGGAGTACTATCAGGAGTTCATCCGGATGTACCCGCACGACCCGCTGTGCGACCACATCCGCTGGCTGCTCAACAACATCCTGATCTCGCAAGCCTGGCACAAGGCGGTGCTCGCCAACTCGCCGCTCGCCTACAAGAGCTTCTATGACAGCTACGGCAACAGCCCCTATGCGCAGGTCGCGCTGAAGCTGCAGGTGCAGCCGAAGCAGATCCCCCTGATGCAGGCGACCAAGTTCCTGGCGCCGCAGAACATTGCCCCGACGCTCAAGATCGGCAATCTCGGCCAGCCCAAATACATGCCGCTGATGCCGTCGGGCAATGGCGCGCAGGTGAACGGCAATCTGCCGGTCGTGCAGAAGCCGCTCGACGGCAATGTCGTCGGCAAGCTCGGCAATGGCGGCCAGATCGTCACCCTGCCTGCCGGCAACAACCAGCCGAACCCGCAGAACGGCACGCCGCCGCAGACCCCGGGCAAGATCGTCACGCTGCCTGCGCCGACCAACACCATCAACGGCAAGGCCGGCATCGGCAAGATCGTGACCCTGCCTGCGACCAACAATCCGCAGAACGGCGGCAACAATGCCGGCACACCCAACAGCTCTCCGCCCAAGATCGTCGGCATGCCGGTGAATGTCGGCAAAGGCGGCACCAGGATCGACGTGAAGCCGGTCAACGTTCAGACGCAGAACCAGCCGATCCGCGTCACCAACGGCAACACCGGCATCATGAAGCCCAACAACAATCCGGTCAGCAAGGTGCAGGTGCAGACCAACGTGCAGACGAGCCGTCCGCAGCTCACCACGGTGCCGAACCGCATGGTCAGCAGCAACAACAACTTCCGGCAGTCGATGAACCAGGCGCCGAGCATGAACAATGGTGGCAGCCGTCGCGGCGGCTTCATGCACTGATTGCGGCGAGCGAGACGAGAAAGGGGCAGAGCGGAAACGCTCTGCCCCTTCTTCATGTCTGGCCTTGGTCATTCCGGGATGCGCCGTAAGGCGCAGGCCCGGAATCCATTGTGCGGCGGTGACGGTTGAGAAATGGATTCCGGGCTCACGCTATGAGTGCCCCGGAATGCTGCTAGGCCACCAGCTCCGCGAACAGATCCGCATCGACATTGCCGCCTGACAGCACGATGACGACGTTCTTGCCGGCCACATCAAGGCGGCCCGCGAGTAGCGCAGCAAGCCCCACCGCACCGCCCGGCTCCACCACCAGCTTCAGCTCGCGATAGGCGAAAGCCACCGCCGCGCCGACTTCCTTGTCCGAGGCGGTGACGCCGCGCGCGAGCAGCTTGCTGTTGATCGCAAACGTCATCTCGCCGGGCATCAGCGCCATCAGCGCATCGCAGATGGTGCGGCCGGCCGGCGGATGCGGCTCGCGATGGCCTGCGCTGAGTGAGATGCCGTGATCGTCGAAGGCCTCGGGCTCGGCGACCACGATCTCGGCTTGCGGATAGCGCGCCTTCACCGCCGTGGCGACGCCCGCGATCAGGCCGCCGCCGGAGGCCGGCGCCACCACGATGTCGGGGCTAAGGCCGAGGGTTGCCATGTCCTCGGCGATCTCGCGGCCGGCGGTGCCCTGCCCTGCGATCACGAAGGGATCGTCGTAGGGCTTGACCAGCGTCGCACCGCGCTTCTCGGCGATGCCGCGCGAGATCGCTTCGCGGTCGTCCTTGTCGCGGTCGTACAGCACGACCTCGGCGCCGTAGGATTTGGTGCGCTCGCGCTTCGACAGCGGGGCATCCGCCGGCATCACGATGGTGGCCTGCATATCCAGGATCTTTGCCGCCGCCGCCACGCCCTGCGCGTGATTGCCGGAGGAGAACGCGACGACGCCGCCGGCGCGCTTGTCCTGCGGGATCGAGAACACCTTGTTGAAGGCGCCGCGAAACTTGAACGAGCCGGTGCGCTGGAGCATCTCCGGCTTCAGGAACACTTTTGCACCGACGCGCTCGTTGAGCACGGGAAAGGACAACAGCGGGGTGCGGATGGCGTAAGGCGCGATCACGCGCGCTGCGGCATCGATGTCGGCAGGGCCGACCGGAAGGAGCTGTTCGGTCATGGCGGAATGCTATCGCGGCCGATCATGCCCCGGCAAGACACCTCCGCGAGAGGATTTCTTGCCTCAAGCCACGAAACGCGGCTGTTCCGCGCCATTTCGGCCGGGCAACACCGCGCCGACAGCCTGGATGCTGTCGATAAAGACCTTCGCCGAGGCTTCCCAGGTGTAATTGGCGGCAAAGGCGACGCAATCCTGCCGGGAGATGTCGAGCGCGGCAAAGCAGGCATTGCGCAGATCGTGATCGAGCGCTCCGACCGGCGCGTCGCCGATCACGTCGAGGGGCCCCTTCACGGGGAAGGCCGCGACCGGCAGGCCGCTCGCCAGCGCCTCCAGCAGGACCAGACCGAACGTGTCCGTCTTGCTCGGGAACACGAACACGTCGGCGGCCGCATAGATATCCGCCAATTCCTCGCCGTGCTTCTCGCCGAGGAAGATCGCATCGGGATAGGCCTCTTCCAGCGCGGCGCGCGCCGGGCCGTCGCCGACGATCACCTTGGTGCCGGGCAGGTCGAGGTCGAGGAACGCCTCGAGATTCTTCTCGACTGCGACGCGGCCGACCGACAGGAACACGGGTGCCGGCAGGCAGAGATCGACGACGCGGGGGTGGAACAACGTCGTATCCACGCCGCGCGGCCACAGCACGACATTGTCGAAGCCGCGCTCGGTCAGTTCGCGTGCGAGCGCCGGCGTCGCCGCCATCACGGCGCGGCTGGCGCTGTGGAAGCGCCGCAGCGCCCGCCAGATCAGCGAGCCCGGGACCGGGACGCGGGCGCGGACATATTCGGGGAAGCGGGTGTGGAAGCTGGTCGTGAACGGCAGCTTGCGCTGGCGGCAATAGCGGCGGACCATCAGGCCGATCGGCCCTTCGGTCGCGATGTGGATGCTGTCCGGCCGCGCTTCCTCGATCAACCCGGCGATCCGGGCCGGGCGCGGCATGGCGAGGCGCACGTCGCGATAGCTCGGCATGGCGAAGGTGCGGAATGATTGCGGCGTCAGGAACGCGAACTCGACTCCGAGCCCCTTGGCGGCATCAGCCAGCTTGGTCAGCGTCCGAACCACACCGTTGACTTGCGGGTGCCAGGCGTCGGTCGCGACCAGGATGCGCATCAGGCTGCCCTTGCCGCGACCTGTGGCACCTGCTCCGGCTTCTGCAAATGATCCGCCCAGGTGATGATCTCGAAATGGCCGTCGTCGTGCTCGACCAGGGCCGTGCAGCTCTCCACCCAGTCGCCGCAATTCATGTAGCGGATGCCGGCCTCGTCGCGGATCACGGCGTAATGGATGTGGCCGCAGATCACGCCGTCGGCGTCGTGACGGCGCGCTTCGGCCGCGAGCGCCTGCTCGAAGGCGCCGATATAGTTGACGGCGTTCTTGACCTTCTGCTTGGCCCATTGCGACAGCGACCAATAGGGCACGCCGAACAGCCGGCGGAAGAAGTTGACCAGGCGGTTCATCTGGATCGCGAAGTCGTAGGCCTTGTCGCCGAGATGAGCGAGCCAGCGCGCGTTCTGCACCACGAGATCGAAGATGTCGCCGTGAATGACGAGATAGCGCTTGCCGTCGGCGCCGGTGTGAACCGTGTTCTCGACCACGTCGATGCCGCCGAAATGCGTGCCGTAATAGTTGCGCAGGAACTCGTCGTGATTGCCGGGGATGTAGATGACCTTGGCGCCCTTGCGCGCCTTGCGCAAAAGCTTCTGGACGAGGTCGTTGTGCGATTGCGGCCAGTGCCAGCTCGATTTCAACGCCCAGCCATCGACGATGTCGCCGACGAGATAGATCGTGTCGGCATCATGGTAGCGCAGGAAGTCGAGCAGAAGATCGGCTTGTGAACCGCGGGCTCCGAGATGGACGTCGGAGATGAACAACGTGCGAAAGCGCCGCTCCGGGCTCTCGTCACTCACATCGTAACTTCCCATGCGCCAGCCTGTAACAATGTCCCGTGACAGGGGGATGACCGATTGAACCCTCGAGGCACCTTCAAATACGAATCACGCCTTGCCTCGCCCACCCCCGCGAATATCAGTCGCATGCGACAATCAGGCGACATGGCGCCGCAGGGGGTGCGAGACCCCGGAGGCCACGTCTACGGCACCGTCAGTAGAATTTGTGGAAATGATGGATCGGCCCATGGCCGTGGCCGACGCTGAAGCGGTCGGCGGCGGCGATCGCGGCGCTGATCCAGGCCTTCGCGTTGCGCACGGCGGCCTCGAGGTCCTCGCCCTTGGCGAGCCCCGCCGCGATGGCGGAGGACAGCGAGCAGCCGGTGCCATGGGTGTTGCGGGTGGCCACACGCGGCGCGGCGAGCGCGATCGTGGTCTCGGCAGTGACGAGATAATCGGTGCTCTCGGCGCCCTCCCCGTGCCCGCCCTTGATCAGGACGGCGCGGCAGCCCAGCGCCAGCAGGCGGCGTCCCTGGCTTTCGATCTCGGCCTCGCTCGCCGCCACCGGCGCATCGAGCAGGGCCGCAGCCTCCGGCAGATTCGGCGTGATCACGGCCGCCAGCGGCATCAGCCTGGTGCGCAGGGCGTCGACGGCCTCCGTGGCGAGCAGGCGGTCGCCGGAGGTCGCGACCATGACGGGATCGAGCACGACATGCCGGGGCGACCAGCGCGACAGCGCGGCCGCGATCGCATCGATGCTGGCGGCCTGGGCGACCATTCCGATCTTCACCGCGCCGATGTCGAGGTCGGAGAACACCGCGTCGATCTGCTCGGTGACGAACCCGGCCGGCACCGCGTGAATGCCGGTCACGCCGCGCGTGTTCTGCGCCGTCAGAGCCGTGATCACGGAGGCGCCGTAAACGCCGAGCGCGGCAAAGGTCTTCAGGTCCGCCTGGATGCCGGCGCCGCCGCTCGAATCGGAACCGGCGATGGTGAGTGAGACCGGGGTCGTCATCGCCGGAGACATGTGCTTGGGGAGGCTGCCATGGCCTGTCCTAGCGCGACCATGGAACGCCGGCAACCGCGCCGGGCCGCCGCCAAGCGTGATTCGCGAATCGATTGCGCGGACCGCGAATCAGTCGGACACAGCCGCGGACCACGGCCCGCAATGATGCGGGCTTAAAAATGCAACGGGCGCCGGACCCTTGCTATAGTCGCGTACCTTAGCGTGCTTCGCCTGTTACGCGAGACGTCGGGTGGTGGAACCGTCAGCGGACCTCATGTTGCGGGTCGCCCGGCCCGCAAGCCACCTGAACAAGACTCCTGGGGTGGAACGATGTGGGCCTTCTTCGAACGTCTCCTCGACTCGTCCATGCTGTCGCCGCACGGCATCTGCCTGTTGTGGGAGCCTGAGCTGATCTGGCTTCACGTCGTTTCCGACGCCTCTATTGCCGCCGCCTATTTCTCGATCCCGTTCGCCCTCGCCATCCTCGTCACCAGGCGGCGCGACCTCAAGTTCGGCTGGGTCTACTGGGCGTTCGCGATCTTCATCATGGCGTGCGGCCTGACCCACGTGCTGTCGATCTACACGCTCTGGGTTCCGATCTACGGCATCGAGGGCATGGTTAAGGCCGCGACGGCGGTCGCCTCGGTCTTCACCGCCGCCGCGCTCTGGCCGCTGCTGCCGAAGATCCTGACGATCCCCTCGCCGTTCGAGCTGCGACAGGTCCAGGCCGCGCTCGAGGAGGAGGAAATCAAGAGCCGCGACGCCACGCTGCTGCTGCAGCAGGTCCGGGACGCCCAGCGCGCGATGCGCGAGAGCGTGGCGCGCCTCACTGCGATCGTCGAGACCGCGGTCGACGGCGTCATCCTGTTCGATGCGCAGGACCGCATCCTGCTGTTCAATCCGGCCTGCGAGCGCCTGTTCGGCTACCGGGCCGACGAGGTGATGAACCGCAACGTCGGCATGCTGATGCCTGAGGCGGATGCGGCGCCCGACCGCCAGGCGCGGCATTTCGCGACGGGCGGCGAGGCCGTCGGCCTGCGCAAGGACGGCACGACGTTTCCGATGGAGCTGTCGGTCGGCGAGGCGCGCCAGGACGGCGAATTGATCTTCGTCGGCATTGTCCACGACCTCACCGCGCGCAAGCTGACCGAGCAGCAGCTTCAGCAGGCACAGAAGATGGAGACGGTCGGTCAGCTCTCCGGCGGCATCGCGCACGACTTCAACAATCTGCTGACCGTCATCATCGGCAATGCCGAGCATCTGAGCGAGCAGCTCAAGGCGAGGCCCGAGCTCAGGCGCTTTGCCGACGACATCTGCCAATCGGGCGAACGGGGCGCCGAGCTGACGCAGCGCCTGCTCGCCTTCAGCCGCCGCCAATTGCTGCGGCCTCAGACGATCGATTGCCGCAGCCTGCTCGATTCCATGTTCAAGCTGCTCAAGCGCACCTTGCGCGAAGACATCGAGATCAGGACGAGCTCGGGGCCCGGCGCGATCCTGGCCTTTGCCGACCGCGCCCAGCTCGAATCCGCCGTGCTCAATCTCGCGCTCAACGCGCAGGATGCCATGCCATCGGGAGGCCACCTCACGCTGGCCACCGAGCTGGTCACGATCGAGGATGATGATGGTGCCGTTCACCGGGAGGTCGCACCCGGCAGCTACGCCCTGATCGCGGTCACCGACGACGGCGAAGGCATGACGCCCGAGGTCGCCGCACGCGCGTTCGAGCCGTTCTTCACCACCAAGGAGGTCGGCAAGGGCTCGGGCCTCGGCCTCAGCATGGTCTATGGCTTTGCCAAGCAGTCGGGCGGCCATGTCTCGATCTACAGCGAGGCTGGCCTTGGGACCACGGCCAGGATCTACCTGCCGCGCGCGAGCACCGGCAGGTCGCACGCCGATCTTCCCGACGGCGAGGACACGGCGCCGCGAGGCTACGAGACGGTCCTGATCGTCGAGGACGATCCGTTCGTCCGCTCCTCCGTCATTCGCAGGGTGGAAGCGCTCGGATATCGCGTCGTCGCCGCGGTCAACGGCAAGGATGCCTTGCAGCAGCTGCAGAGCGATCCCGGCATCGACTTGCTGTTCACCGATATCGTGATGCCCGGCGGCATGAGCGGCTGGGAGCTCGCCAATCAGGCGCGGCGGGTGCGTCCCGGCCTGCCGGTCCTGTTCACCTCGGGCTACGCGCTGGAGACCCTGGTCGAGCAGGGCCGCGCGCAGGCGCAGGCGATCGTGCTGACCAAGCCCTACCGCAAGGTCGAGCTCGCCCAGCGGCTGAGGGATGCATTGGCGGCCGCAGCGGTCCCATCCTAGCATCGCGCCCGAATGCGCCTCGGATGGTCCAGCAAGTTCGCTTGCTAAATCCAGCCGGTTTTGGCCTATTAGCCGGACGAATACGCTTTCGGAGTGCCCGCGATGGTTCCTTTTTTCGTTCAGATCAAGTGCAAGCTCGGCCAGTCCTATACGGTGGCCAATGCGCTTGCCGAAGCCGAGATCGCCTCCGAGATCTACTCCACGGCCGGCCAGTACGACCTCCTGGTGAAGTTCTACGTCGACAACGACACCGACATCGGCCACTTCGTGAATGAGAAGGTGCAGGTGCTGCCGGGCATCCAGGACACCCTCACCATCATCACCTTCAAGGCGTTCGGCACGGGCTAGCGTTGCGGCTCAGCCGCCCTGCTTGCGCTTGGGCGGTGTCGGTCCCTGCACCGGCGGCAGCGACTTCAGATAGGCGGCCATCGCAGCGCGGTCTTCCGCGGTCAGCTGCGCCAGATTCTTGATCACCGGCCGCATCGCCCCCGAAGCGCTGTCGCCTTCGGGCATGTCGCCGGTCTCGAGAAAATCTGCGATATCCTTCTCGCTCCAGCTGCCGATGCCCTGCTGCGTGATGTTGGGCACCCAGCCCTCTCCTTCCGGATTGGGCCCGCCGGCAAAGCGCTGGCCGGCGATGATGCCGCCGAGCGCATTGCGCGGGCTGTGGCATTCGGCGCAATGGCCGAAAGCATTCACCAGATAGGCGCCGCGATTCCATTGCGGCGAGCGCGCGGCGTCCGTGACGAACGGCGCCGTGTCCATGAACAGCAATTTCCAGATGCCGATATTGCGGCGGATGTTGAACGGAAACGGCAGCGCGTGGTCGCCCACTGTGCCGGACACCGGCGGAAGCGTCTTCAGATAGGCAAAGAGATCGCGGACGTCGTCGACGCTTGCCAGACGATAGGACGTGTAGGGGAATGCGGGGAAATAGTGGGTGCCCGCGGGCGAGACGCCGCGCATCACGGCGTTGACGAAAGCGGCCTCGCTCCAGCGGCCGATCCCGTCGGCCAGGTCGGGGGAAATGTTGGGGACGTAGAACGTCCCGAACGGCGAGCCCAGCGCCAGCCCGCCGCCGAGCCGCAGGCGATCGGGCTGATTGGGAGTGGCATGACAGGACGAGCAGCCGCCGGCGTTGAACAGCTCCTGCCCGTTGGCAAGATCAGGGTTGCGTGTCGGCGCCGGCAAGGCCAGCGCGAGCGGGGCGGTCAGCCACCAATAGAGGGCGAACGCCGCGGCGGCGGCGATCAGGGCGGCAAGAAGCGTTCGTCGCAGCATTCGATCATTCCATCGTGAACGCGCGAACTTAAGGGTCATGCCGCGCCCGATCCAACCACGAATATTTTAGACGGCCCGGCTGTAATGCCGGAATAAACCGCATGACGCACTGTTTGAAGAGCAATCAGGCGTCAACAGGAGAGACCCATGACAAAAGCCGTTTTTGCCACACTGGTACTCGGAGCTGCCGTTGCGTTCTCCGGCCCGGCCAGCGCGGAAAAACTCAAGGCGACGCTGGACGGCAAATCCGAAGTCCCCGCCAACACCAGCAGCGCCACCGGAACGGCCGATCTGGACTACGACGCTGCCAGCAAGAAGCTGTCCTGGACCGTCACCTATTCCGGTCTGTCGGGCCCCGCCACCGCCGCGCATTTCCACGGGCCCGCCGAAGCCGGCAAGAACGCAGGCGTCGCGGTCCCGATCCCGAATGCAGCCTCGAGCCCGGTCAAGGGCGAAGCCACGCTCACCGACGCGCAGGCCGCCGATCTGCTCGGCGGCAAGTACTACATCAACATCCACACCGCCGCGAACCCGGGCGGCGAGATCCGCGGTCAGGTGACGAAGTAAAGCGAAAACGCGGGCTTCGTTGCGGAAAGGCCGGACGCAAGGAGGAAGCGTCCGGCCTTTTCGATTCGGGGCGAGGACCTGCCTCGCTCAAGCCGCGTTCAGCGCCTGCGCGAGATCGGCGATCAGGTCCGACGGATTCTCGATGCCGATCGACAGCCGGATCGTGGAATCGAGCACGCCGATCTTTTGGCGGATGTCGGCGGGAACGCCGGAATGGGTCATCGTCGCCGGCAGGCTTGCGAGCGATTCCGTGCCGCCGAGGCTCACCGCCAGCTTGAGGATCTGCAGCGCGTTGAGGAATTTCACCGCCGCCTCCTTGCCGCCGACGATGTCGAACGAGAACGTCGAGCCCGCGCCCAGGCATTGCCGCGCGAACACGCGCCCCGAGAGCGAGCCCTGCTCGTGATGACCGAGATAGTGCACCCTGGCGACCTTCGGGTGGTCGCGCAGGAAGTCCGCCACGAGCCGCGCATTCGCATTTGCCTTCTCCATCCGCAGGCTCAGCGTCTCGAGCGAGCGGTTGATCATCCAGCAGGAATGCGGATCGAGCTGGGTCCCGATGGCGCCGCGCAAGGCCTTGATGCCTTTCATGATCGCCTTCGAGCCGAGCGCGGCGCCCGCGATCAGGTCGGAATGGCCGCCGACATATTTGGTCAGCGAATACAGCGACAGGTCCGCGCCGTGCTCGATCGGCCGCTGAAACACCGGCCCGAGCAGCGTGTTGTCGCAGGCGATGACCGGCGTATGTCCCTGGGCCTTGCCGATGGCCTCGGCGGTGCGGCGGATCATTGCGATGTCGACGAGGCCGTTGGTCGGATTGGCCGGCGTCTCGATCAGGATCATCGAAACCCGCCCCTTGCCCATGGCCTCCTCCGAGGCCTGCCTGACTGCCGTCTCGTCGATGCCATCGGCAAAGCCGACCGCGCCGATCGACAGGCGCGCGAGCGTATTCGTCAGCAGCGTCTCCGTCCCGCCATAGAGCGGCTGCGAGTGCAGGATGACATCGCCGGGGCGAACGAAGGCCAGGATCGTGGTTGCGATGGCGGCCATGCCGGACGAGAACAGCGCGCAACTCTCCGTGCGCTCGTAGATCGCGAGCCTGTCCTCGACGATCTCGCTGTTGGGATGATTGAAGCGCGAATAGACCAGGCCCGCGCCCATGCCTTCCGGCGGCTCACGCCGGCCGGCGACGTAGTCGAAGAAGTCCTGCCCGTCCTCGGCGGTCTTGAACACGAAGGTGGAGGTCAGGAACACCGGCGGCTTGATGGCGCCCTCCGACAATTGCGGATCATAGCCATAGGTCAGCATCAGGGTTTCCGGATGCAGCATGTGATTGCCGATATGGGTCTTCGACGGGAACGGTTTTGCCATGGCCTGTCTCGCTGTTGATAGGTGCTCGCCGCGCGTTGGAACTCACGTGAGGGTGCCGGGAGGAGACTCGGGTGGCGCACGGCCGCTCGCGCAAAGATAGCCGCTCTCGCGGCAATCCGTCAGGCCTTGCGAACAGAAGTTCCTGCGGGCTGCGGTCAAGAAAAAGGCGGCTGCTTTCGCAGCCGCCCTTTCTGAAGTCCTTGGTAGCCCGCCCCGCTATTTCAACTTCACGCGATAGGTTTCGTGGCAATCATTGCAGCGGTCGTTGATCTCAGTGTAGGCCGCCTTCAGGCCCGCGACATTGGTGATCTTGCCTTTGGCGTCGGCGATCGCCTTCTGCACCGGCGGAATCTTGGAATCGAAATCGGCCTTGTTCTGCCAGACCTTCGGCGAGGAGCCGTAGGTCGCATTGATGACATCCTGCTTGGGATTGATCTCGAAGGTCTTGGCGATCTTGGCGACATCGGCCTCGATGGCGGCGATGGCCTCATCGGCAGCCTTCTTGTCGAAGGGAATATCGCCCTTGCTCATCTTCTGGAGGACGCCATACTGATTCTTGGCGATCGCTCGCATCAGATTGTCCTGCTGGACGGCAATCTCCTGTTGCGCCATGACGGCGCCCGCGCCCAGCACGAGGGCGCCCGCGACAATCATCGTCCGTTTCATTGGTTCGTTTCTCCGGCTCTCGAGACGTTCAGGGAATGAGACGTCGCCGGCTTCTGGTGAAGCCGGGACCCATCATGGGTAGAACCCCGCGCGGCGCGTTTATTCCCGTGCGCGCGGGAAGCCCGGCTTCACAAGCTGTGACGGCGGTGATGCTCGCTGATCGCAACCCACACCCGCTCGGGCGTTGCCGGCATGTCGATGTGGTCGATCTTGTATTCGCGCCAGAGCGCATCCACGATGGCGTTGACGACGGCCGGACAGGAGCCGATCGCACCGGCCTCGCCGGCCCCCTTTACGCCCATCGGATTGGTCTTGCAGGGCACGTTGTGGGTCTCGAACACGAAGGCCGGCCCGTCCGCCGCGCGCGGCAGCGCATAGTCCATGAAGGTCGCGGTGATGAGCTGGCCGTCGGTCGGTCCATACACCACCTGCTCCATCAAGGCCTGGCCGATGCCCTGCATGGCACCGCCATGCACCTGGCCCGCCAAAAGCAGCGGATTGAGCGTCTTGCCGAAATCGTCGACGATCACGTAGTTGACGATCTTGATGATGCCGGTCGCCGGATCGATCTCGACCTCCGCAACATGGGTACCGTTGGGATAGGTGCCGTCGGCGCTGGCAAAGGTCGCGCTGCCGTTCAGCTTCGACGGATCGGCCCCGGGCCGCTTGGCGAGATCGGCAAACGAGATCGAGCGGTCGGTGCCGGCGATCCGCACCACGCCTTCCGAAATCTCGAGGTCGCCGGCGCTGGCTTCGAGCGCCTGCGCCGCGATCTCCTTCAGCTTTTGCCCGAGCTCGCGCGTGGCGCGCTCGACACTGACGCCACCCGAGGGGATCGAGGCCGAGCCGCCGGTGCCGAGGCCGGTCGCGATCTCGTCGGTATCGCCCTGGCGGACATGCACGCGCTCGGGCGCAACGCCGAACTGCTCGGCAACGATCTGCGCATAGGCGGTCTGATGGCCCTGCCCGCTCGATTGCGTGCCGATCAGCACGGTGACGTCGCCATTGGCATCGAGGCGGACGTTGGCGGTCTCCTCGCCCATCACGCCGCAGATCTCGACATAGCTCGCAAGCCCGATGCCGCGGATGAGCCCCTGCTTCTTGGCCAGCTTGGCGCGCTTGGGAAATTCCTTCCATTCCGCGATCTCCATCGCGCGCTTCAGATGCGCGGCGAAGTCGCCGGAATCGTAGACCTTGCCGGTAGCGGTCTTGTAGGGCAACGCCTTCGGCGGGATGAAATTCTTGCGGCGGATGGCATCCGGCGTCATGTCGAGCTTTCGCGCGCAGGCATCGACGAGGCGCTCGATGACATAGGCAGCTTCAGGCCGGCCCGCGCCGCGATAGGCATCGACCGGCACGCTGTGGGTGAAGATGGTGCGCACCCGGCAATGGAACGCCTGAATGTCGTAGAGGCCCGGCAGCATGCCGGCGCCGCCATGCGGGATGTAGGGCCCGAAGGTCGACAGATACGCGCCCATGTCGCCCATCAGGTCGCAATCCATCGCCAGGAATTTGCCGTCTTCAGCCAGCGCCATCTTGGCGGTGGTGACGTTGTCGCGGCCCTGCGCATCGCCCATGAAATGCTCGGAGCGGTCGGCCGCCCACTTCACCGCCTTCTTCAGCTTTCGCGCGGCGACCGCCATCAGGGCATATTCCCGATAGGGAAACAGCTTTGTGCCGAACCCGCCGCCGACGTCAGGGCAGATCACCCGCATCTTGTCGGTGGGGATGTTGAGGACGTTCTGACAGAGGATGTCGCGCAGGCGGTGGCTGCCCTGGCTGCCGACCGTCAGCGTCAGATGGTCGCGCTTTGAATCGTATTCGCAGACCGCCGCGCGCGTCTCCAGGAAGTTCGCGACCACGCGCGGATTGACGATGGAGATCTCGGCGACCGCATGCGCCTTGGCGAACGCAGCTTCGGTCGCGGCCTTGTCGCCGATCGAGACGTCGAACAGCACATTGCCGGGCTTGTCGGGCCAGACCTGCGGCGCGCCCTTCTTCACAGCGTTGACGACACCGGTCACCGCCGGCAGCGGCGACCAATTGACCTCGATCGCCTCGATCGCGTCGCGGGCCTGATCGATGGTCTCGGCGACCACGAAGGCGACGGCATCGCCGACGTGACGCACCTCGTCCTTGGCCAGGATCGGGTAAGGCGGGCCGGTGAACGGATCGGTCTCGAGGTTGAACAGGCAGGGCAGATTGCCGAGATCCGCAACGTCAGCAGCCGTCAGGATCAGCGCGACGCCCGGCAGTCCGCGGGCGCGGCCTGCATCGATGGTGTATTTGGCATGCGCATGCGGCGAGCGCAGCACCAGGCAGCGGAGGGCGGCCTGCGGCGCGTAATCATCGGTATAGCGGCCCTTGCCGCGGATGAGCGCGTCATCCTCCTTGCGCAGCACGCTTTGGCCAACGCCGAACTTGATGGGAGCCGCCATGTTATCTTCCCGTTCTCATGGTTGTTTTGTGGGCATATTGCCGTGGAAAAACTGGCGCGTCAAAGCCCGGCCATCCTGGCAGCGTCGTAGACCTCAAGGGTCGTCGGCTCCGAGACGAGCGATTGCAGCGCACGGGCAAAGCCGCGCGAGGCCGGAACCGCAAAGTGCGCCAGCAGCGCAGCGCGATCGGCCCACTGCTCGACGAATACGAACTTGAGGGGGTTCTCGCAATCGACATGCACCGCATGCGAGATGCAGCCGGGCTCGGCGCGCGAGCGCTGGACGTGTTCCAGGCTTAGCCGACGGACCTCATCGAACGAGTCCTGCCTTGCGATCGCGCTGCCGGTCACCAGGATCATGTGAGCTTCCCCCTCCGCTCGGTGGAGTGTCCCATGGACCCGGTCGGGGAGTCCAGCCGAGCGCCGGGGATCACGACAGACGCGGTCGGGTGACGGCTGCGACGCCGTGACCGCGCGTTGCACCGCCGCGCCAGCATTCCCGATGAGCCACACCAGGCCAACGTTATCGGCTGAACGTCCTGACCATAAGGTATTTGTCATAGGTGACGTCACCCACGCGGACGGCTCGGGGATCCGTACCGTAGACCTCGAACCCGTTGCGCCTATAGGTCTTGATCGCAACAATTGCCGTCGTGAGCACCTCAAGATGCACCTGTTCGACACATGCCTCCGCATGGGCAAGAAGCTCTTTGATGAGCCTGTCTCCGACACCTCTGCCTCGGCTGGTTTCTGTTACGTAGACCGAGTACATGCGGCCCCTGTGCCGTGTTCTTTTGTCAACGGAGACATAGAGGCCGGCGATTCCGATCAAGCTCCCGCATCCAAAGGCGCCGAACATGGTGCCGCTGAGCCAATGGCGATAGGCAGCCAGCATGGCATCGCCGCCGTCATCCTCTTCGGGCGATCCAAACGTCTGCGGATGCCGCTGGAGTGCTTCTCCGCGGAGTTCGCGGAAAATATCCAGGTCTTCGAGGGTCAATCGCCGGATCTCCACGTCCGCCTCAGCAGCGTGCGAATGTGACGTCATGGTCGCTATCCTCGTATGGTTGCATCGCGGATGCATCTGAGGGGATTGTCGATCACTCACATCCCGCCGCGGCTCAACAGATAGGTCGTACGATCTCTGAGCGTATCGATCGCCCGCTCAGGTGTGAGATGATCGATCTCGGCGCGCGTCAGGCCGATGTCCATCAGCTCCCTGTCACTCAGGTCCGGCAAACTGACCCGGGGGTGCAGCAACCATTCCCCAATCGCACGCCGGTATCGCCTGGGCAGGCCCAGGAGGCTTTGTGCGGGCGCGGCTGCGGCAGCTTCTCTCCCCGACAAGGCTTGGCTCGGCGTTGCAACGGACAGGTTGAGGCGAGCCGCTGCCGCCAGAACCTCGTCCATGGCCTCCTTCGCGAGTGCAATGGATTGGTCGAGGCGAAGCACCGCGGCATCGTGCTCGGCCTCGGATGAAATGTTCGTCAATTGTGGTGGCATCGGACGCTCCTGCTGTTGAGCCGGCAGGGACCGTGGCCAAAAGAAAAGGCCCCGTCCGATGCCGGCGGGGCCTGGTGGAAAAGTTGTCGTCGAAATCCTAGCGCACGACTCCTCCCACCGCCCAGCCGAAGCGGGTGATGTGGTTGCGGGAGACTTTGCGCGAGCACTTGATCATGAGTGACTCCTACCACCGCAATCGCGCAAAATCAAGAGATGTGCCGATGTTGGCTGCAGCTTGGAGGCGAATGCCGTGCTCTCTCTAGCCGCGCACCAGCGAGACCAGCCACTTGCGGCCGAACAGCACCAGGATCGCAAGCGCGTAGACGATCGTGCCGCCGACCGCGAGCAGGATCAGCATCAATTCGTCCCGGAAGTGCATCGCGCCCAGCGCAGGGCCGCTGAAGCGCGCAATCAGCCAGAACGCGGCGGCGAGGATCAATCCGGTCAGCAGAAATTTGGCGAGCGACAGCAGCCAGGCGCGGTCGAGCACGAGAAAGCCGCGCCGCACGGCGAAGAACAGCACGAGGAGCAGATTGGTCCAGACGCCGACGGCGGTGGCCAGCGCGAGGCCGACCTGGGCCAGCGATCCCATCAAGGCGACCTTCAGCGCGACATTGACCGCGATACCAGTCAACGACGCCCGCACCGGCGTCGCGGTGTCCTTGCGCGCGTAGAAGGTCGCGACCGCACTGCGGATCAGCACGAACGGGATGAGGCCGATGGCATAGGCCGCGAGCGTCGCACCGGCGGCTGCGGCATCGGCCTTGGAGAACGCACCGCGCGCGAACAGCGCGCGCATGATCGCATCGGGCACGGTGAGGAAGGCCGCGACGAACGGGATCGAGAACAGCAGCGTGAAATCGAAGGCGCGGCGCTGCGCGCTCAGCGCGCCATCGTGGTCGTTTGCGGTGATCCGCCGCGACATCTCCGGCAGCAGCACCGTGCCGATGGCGATGCCGATGACGCCGATCGGCAGTTGGTTGAGCCGGTCGGCGTAATAGAGCGCCGACAGCGCACCGGCGGGCAGGAAGGTCGCGATGATGGTGTCGGCGAACAGCGCGAGCTGCGTGCCCATCGAGCCCAGCGTCGCAGGTCCCAGCGCTTTGAAGAAGCCGCGAACGTCCTCGTCGAGCTTCAAGGGCGCAAAGCGCGGCAGGCCGCCATGGCGGGCGAGATCGCCGGCGAGCAGGAAATATTGCAGGAAGCCGGAGATCAGCACGCCCCAGGCCGCCGCATGGCCCGCGGTCGGAAACCAGACGGCCACCGCCAGCGTCATCATCATCGCGACATTGAGGAAGATCGAGGCGGCCGCGGCGCTGGCGAAGCGCTGCATCACGTTGAGCATGCCGCCATAGAGCGTCACCAGCGTGATCAAAAGGAGATAGGGAAACGTGATCCGGGTCAACTCGATCGCGAGCTTGCGCTGCTCGGCGTCCTCGGAAAAGCCCGGCGCAAGTAAGCTCATGGCCTGCGGCATGAACAGCCAGGCGAGGATCAGCAGCACCAGTTGCGAGGCCAGCAGCAGCGTGAAGATGCGGTCGGCGAACAGCTTTGCCGCCGCCTCGCCCTTCTCGCCATGGACATGGGCATAGGCCGGCACCCAGGCGGCGTTGAAGGCGCCCTCGGCGAAGATCGCGCGGAAATGGTTGGGCAGCCGCAGCGCCACGAAAAAGGCGTCGGCCACCGGACCGGCGCCGAGGATCGCCGCGAGCATGATGTCGCGGGCAAATCCCGTCAGCCGCGACAACAGCGTGTAACCACCGACCGTGAAGATGCGTCCGAGCATGCGTCTGTTTTAGAGCATGGCGCGATTAGGTCTAGGTGCTAGCGGCGGAGGGCCATCGTAGATGAGGTGAGCGTTGGGGCTACCGAAAGTCACCCCCGGCGTCATGGCCGGGCCTGTCCCGGCCATCCACGCCTCACCACGCGCACTTGAAGGACGTGGATGCCCGGGACAAGCCCGGGCATGACGAGCAACGTGGCAAGAACGCAGAGATCACCCCGCCAGCGCGCCTTGCACGGCGGCGATGATTCGCTCCTGGTCGGCTTCTGTCAGGTAAGCATGCATCGGCAGGCTGATGACGTCCTGCGACAGGCTCTCGCAACCCGGCAATCCGCCCTCAGCGACCGGATATTGCTTGTAGGCGGTCTGCTGATGCATCGACTTGCCGTAATAGATCGCGGTCGGCACGCCCTGCGCCTTCAACGCGGCGGCAAAGCCGTCGCGGTCAGTGCCTTTGGGCAGGCGGATGGTGTACTGCGCCCAGACCGAAGTATTGCCGGGCGCAAGGCGCGGCACGGTGACGACATTGGACAGGCCGCGCGCATAGCGCTCCGCGACCCTGTTGCGGGCGGCGATCTCGTCGTCGAAGATCTTCAGCTTCTCGATCAGCACCGCGGCCTGCATGGTGTCGAGCCGGCCGGTGAGGCCGAGGCGGACGTTGTCATATTTGTCGACGCCCTGCCCGTGCACGCGGATGCTGCGCAAGGTGGCGGCGAGCTCGTCGTCATCGGTGAAGATGGCGCCGCCGTCGCCGAAGCAGCCGAGCGGCTTTGCCGGGAAGAAGCTGGTCGCGGTGGCGTGGCCGAAGGTGCCGAGCTTGCGGCCCTTGTAGCTGGCGCCAAAGCCTTGCGCGGCGTCGTCGAGCACGAACAGGCCTTCGGCCCGGGCGATCTCGGCGATGGCGTCGTGATCGGCGGGCTGGCCGAACAAATCGACCGGAATCACCGCGACGGGCTTGAGGCCGGCCTTGCGGGCGGTGGCGATGCCGCGCTTGAGCGATTCCGGGCTCATGTTGAAGGTGGCCTCGTCGACGTCGACATAGACCGGCGTCGCACCGGTCCGCGCCACCGGCGAGGCCGTCGCGATGAAGGTGAAGGACGGACACAGCACGGCATCGCCGGGCCCGACATTCCTGGCCATCATCACCATCAGGATCGCATCGGTGCCGCTGGCGCAGCCGATCACGTGCTTGGCGCCCGAATAGGCCGCGAGCTGCTTCTCGAGCTCGAAGACCTCCGGCCCGTTGACGAACTGGCAATGGTCCATCACGCGCTTGACGGCGGCATCGAGCGAGGCGCCGAGCCGGCGGCGCTGCGAGGCGACGTCGATGAAGGGAATGGGTTCGGAACGTAAGTGCTGGTTCATGACCTGATTCTCGACCTGATTTTTGGCGCCTTGTGACGTTTGAGCGGTCGACATGGAAAGGGATCAGCCGGCGACGCGGCGTGGTCCCTTGCGCGCGGGTGACGTCGCCGCAGGACGCGAAGGCGTCTCCAGGCATTGCGTGGCGATCTCGAGGCTGGCGACGCCCTCGTCGCCCGTCACCGCCGGCGTCTCGCCGTTGCGCACCGCCTTGAGGAACGCGATCAGCTCGGCGCGGAGCGGCTCGTCATGGCCGACCGGCAGATGCCGCATCGAGTAGCTGCCATCAGGCTTGAAGCCGAAGCATTCGGTGACCTGGCGCGTCAAGAGATCGCCCATGACGTATTTGCCGCGCGTTGCGACCGTCACGCTGCGCGCCTTGAACGGCGTCAGCCAGTTGGTGTTGATGTGGGCGAGCACGCCGCTCTCGGTGCGGAACTGCAAGAGCGCGATGTCCTCGCGCTCGGCGACCGCGCTCGACAATTGCGGCTGCACCTCGACGATGTCGGATTCGGTGAACCAGCGGATCAGATCGATGTCGTGCACGGCAAGGTCGATGACGACGCCGACATTGGACATGCGCGGCGGGAACGGGCCGACGCGGGTGATCGCGATGGAGAGAATGTCCTCGCCCGCGATCGCCTGCTTGACCGCGGCGACTGCCGGATTGAAGCGCTCGACATGACCGATCATCAGCGTCACGCCGGCCTTCTGTGCGGCGGCGACGATCTCGCAGCCCTCTGCCACCGTGGAGGCGATCGGCTTCTCGACCAGCACATGGATGTTCTTGGCGATGCAAGCGAGCGCGACCTCGTGATGCAGATGGGTCGGCGCTGCGATGGTGACGGCATCGACGCCTTCGGCGAACAGCTGGTCGAGTGTCTCGAAGCTTTCGCAATTGGCGAGTTCCGTGGCCCGCGCGCGATGTGCCGGCGAGGGATCGACGACGCCCACGAGGCTGACGCCGGGCAGGCCGCTGAGCACGCGCGCATGGTTGCTGCCCATCACGCCGGCGCCAATGACACCGACGCGCAAGCCGGCCTTTGCCGGTGCAGATCCCCTGGAACTCATCTGAGCAAACCCCGATTCAACGCAAATCCCCGGGCCGCTTCTAGCACGGACGCCACATTTGTGGCGAATGCCCGCCCTGGCGGGCCGGACACGATTTGATTCAAAAAGTTACACGTTCCCCGGGCCTTAGGTCGAAAAGGATACCTTTCTCCCGGCCCGGGTCGCGTGATTCGGAGCTTGCTGGTTACGACCTTTGATAGTCGTCTTCAATCCGGATGATGTCGTCTTCCCCCAGATAGCTTCCAGTCTGGACCTCGATCAGCTCCAGCTGGATCTTGCCCGGATTCTCCATCCGGTGGACGGCGCCCATCGGGATGTAGATCGACTCGTTCTCGTGCACCGTCTTCACGGTCTCGTTGACGGTCACCTGGGCCGTGCCGCGGACCACGATCCAGTGTTCGGCGCGATGATGGTGCTTCTGCAGCGACAGCCGCCCGCCCGGCTTCACCACGATGCGCTTGACCTGGTGGCGCTCGCCATTGTCGACGGATTGATAGCTGCCCCAGGGCCGGTGCACCTTGAGATGCTCCTCGGTGACCTTCGGCGCGACCGATTTCAATTTCGTCACCAGGCGCTTCAGCCCGTTGGCATCCTTCTGCCGCGAGACCAGCACCGCATCCGCGGTGGCGACCACGACGAGATCGTCGACGCCTTCGAGTGCGACCAGTGCTGAATCGGTGGTGACGTTGCAGTTGCGGGAATCCTCGAACACGGCGGTGCCGTGCGCGGCATTGCCTTGCGCGTCCTTCTCCGACAGCTCCCACACCGCATGCCAGGAGCCGACGTCGGACCAGCCGCACGACACCGGCACCACGGCGGCGCGCGAGGTCTTCTCCATCACCGCATAGTCGATCGAGATCGCCTTGGCCGCGCCGAACGCCTCGGGCTCCAGCGTGACGAAGCCGAGATCGCGGCCGGCATTGTTGACCGCATTGGTGACGGCCTCGACGCTTGCCGCATCGACCCTGCGATATTCGTCGAGCAGCACGCTCGCCGGGAACATGAAATTGCCGCTGTTCCAGAGATAGCCCGAATTGACGTAGTCGGAGGCCTTCACCGCGTCCGGCTTCTCGACGAAGCGCGCCACCGCATGCACCTCGCCCGCGATGATCTCGCCCGGATTGATGTAGCCGTATTCGGTCGCCGGCCGCTCCGGCTTGACGCCGAACGTGACGATGCGCCCGGCATTCGCGGCGGTGAGGCCCTCGCGACAGGCGGCGACGAAGGCGGCACTATTCTGCACGACGTGGTCGGCGGCGAGCGCGAGCACGATGGCGTCAACGGCGCGGTTCTGCGCGAACACCGCGCCGGCCGCGATCGCAGGGCCGGAATCGCGCCGCATCGGCTCGAGGATCACGTCGGCCTCGATGCCGATCTCCGCGAGCTGCTCCAGCACCATGAAGCGATAGGCCGCGTTGGTGATGACGATCGGCCGGTCGAACAGAGAAGGATCGGACACGCGGAGCAGCGTGTCCTGGAACGTCGAGCGCGTGCCGAACAGCGGCAGGAACTGCTTGGGGCGTACTTCGCGCGAAGCGGGCCACAGCCGCGTGCCGGCACCGCCGCACATGATCAGGGGGATTATGCGTTTGTCCATCGTGATCTCAAACCTTGAAATAGTCCCGATACCAGGTGACGAAGTTATGAACCCCATGCTCGATCGGCGTTGACGGTGCAAAGCCGGTGTCGCGCGAGAGATCCTCGACATCCGCGAACGTTTCCAGCACATCTCCCGGCTGCATCGGCAGCAATTCTTTGATCGCCGTCCGGCCCAGCTCCCGCTCCAGAAGACCGACGACGTGCATCAGTTCCTCCGGATGATGATTGCCGACATTGTAGAGCTTTGACGGCGCATTTGCGGCAGCCGGATCCTCCGCAGGCACGAGATCGATCAGCTTGGACACGACGCGCGTCACATCGTCGATGTAGGTGAAATCGCGGCGCATTTTGCCATGGTTGAAGATCCGGATCGGCTTGCCGGCCATGATGGCGCTCGCGAACAGAAACATGGCCATGTCGGGGCGGCCCCATGGCCCGTAGATGGTGAAGAACCGCAGCCCCGTGACCGGCAGGCGGTAGAGATGGCTGTAGGACTGCGCCATCACCTCATTCGCTTTCTTGGTCGCGGCGTAGAAGCTGACCGGATGGTCGGTGCGGTCCGCAACCGCAAATGGCAGTTTTGTGTTGGCGCCGTAAACGGACGATGACGAGGCGTAGACCAGATGACCGCAGCCATTGTTGCGGCAGCCCTCCAACACGTTGAGAAAGCCGACGAGATTGGAATCGGCGTAGGTCTGCGGCTGCTCGATCGAGTAGCGCACGCCGGCCTGCGCGGCGAGATGCACGACTTTGGCAAAACGATGTTGCGCGAACAGCGCCGCCATGGTCTCGCGATCGGCGAGATCGGCCTCGACGAACGAGAAGCGGGGTTCGTCCCGGAGCAGGGCAAGGCGCGCCTTCTTCAGCGCGGGATCGTAATAGCTGTTGAGATTGTCGAGCCCAACGACGGTGCGGCCTTCGCCCAGGAGCTGCCGGGCGACGTGGAAGCCGATGAAGCCGGCCGCACCCGTGACCAAAATCGCCTGATCCGTCATCCTGTTCCCTGGGTGATCCCTCGCCCGATCCCTCTCTAGCCGCCACCTCCACGGGGTCGCAATAGGCTCCCCGCTCCTTCAAGCGGTCTCCTCATGGCGTCCTTAACGACGGCTATTGCAAGATCGGCGCCAAAACCATACCAAAGCGGCCGAATTCGGCGCCTCGCGTCGGGTTGCCTCAAATCTTCGCAAACCCTGTTCATGCGGACGAGATGCGCCGAATCCTGCTGTCGACTGTCAAGATCGTGATTTCCGCGGCGCTGCTCTACCTGGCGCTGCGCAAGGTCGATCTGTCCGAACTGTTTTCACGCTTCACCGTCACCAGCCTGCTCTGGATCGGCATCGCCATCGTGGTGACGTTCGTGCAGATCTTCGTCGGCGTGCTGCGCTGGCGCGAGATCAGCGCCGTCTGCGGCGCGCCGCTCGAGCTCAGCCGCGCCATGCGCTACAACGTGATCGGCGCGTTCTTCAACCAGACCCTGCCATCGGCGATCGGCGGCGATGCGGTCCGGCTGTGGCTGGTCGCACGCGCCGGCGCCGGCTGGCGTGCAGCCACCTACTCGATCTTCGTCGACCGCGCCATCGGCCTGATCGCGCTCGCGGTCCTCATCGTCGCCAGCCTGCCCTGGAGCTACGCGCTCATCACGGATCAACACGGGCGCTCGGCGCTGCTGCTCGTCGATCTCCTGGCGCTCGCCGGCGGCCTCGGCTTTCTGATCTTCGGCGCGCTGAAATGGCGCTGGCTGAAGACCTGGTGGGCGACGCATCACATCCACGCCTGTGCCGTCATCGCCAATCGCGTGATCTTCAGCCGCACTCGTGGTCCGGTCATCGCCATCCTATCGGTCCTCGTTCACGTGCTCGCCGTCGTCATCGCCTGGTGCGTGGTGCAGTCGATCGCGGCCCCGGTCCGCTTCAGCGACGTCTTTCTGCTGGTGCCGCCGGTGATGCTGATCACGATGATGCCGATCTCGATCGCCGGCTGGGGCGTGCGGGAAGCCACGATGGGCCTGGCATTCGGCTTCGCGGGACTTGCCGCCAACGAGGGCGTCAACGTCTCGCTGCTGTACGGCGCCGTGTTCTTCATCGTCGGCGCGGTCGGCGGCCTGGTCTGGATCCTCAGCGCGGAGAAGGCCGCGCAGGGGGCGGCCCCGATCGGAGTGCCGGAGTGAGTTCGGCTGCCGATGCGCTCGCCGGCGCGGCCCTGCTGCTTGCCGTTGCGGCCGCCGCGCTGATCTCCGCGCTCGTGACCTGGACCGGCCGGCCCCTGCTGCAGCGCTACGCGCTGGCGCGGCCGACTGCGCGGTCCTCACATCGCGTCCCGACCCCGCAGGGCGCCGGCATCGCGGTGATCGCCGCGACGCTGATCGTCGCATCGCTGTGGGCGGCCTCCGCCAATGTCGCGATCCCGCCGGCGCTGGTCGCTGCCACGATCGTGATCGCGCTGGTCGGCTTCGCCGACGACATCAAGTCGCTGCCCGTGCTGGTGCGACTGGTGCTGCAGGCCGCCTGCGTCGGCGCCGTGGTGCTCACCGCCCCCGACACCGCGCGCATCGTGCCGGCGTTGCCGCTTGCGCTGGAGCGCGGTCTCATCGTCCTTGCCGGCGTCTGGTTCGTGAACCTCGTCAACTTCATGGATGGGCTCGACCTGATGACGGTGGCGGAAGTCGTTCCGGTCACCGCCGCGCTGCTGCTGCTGGGAATGCTCGGGGATCTCTCATGGCCGGCGGTGCTGATCGCCACCGCCCTGTGCGGCGCCGTGCTCGGCTTTGCGCCGTTCAACCGTCCGGTCGCAAAAGTCTTCCTGGGCGATGTCGGCAGCCTGCCGATCGGCCTCCTGCTCGGCTGGTGCCTTTTGGAGCTTGCGTTTCAGGGGCAGCCGGCCGCGGCGCTGCTGTTGCCCGCCTATTATCTTGCCGATTCCACCATCACGCTGTTCCGGCGCATCATCCGGCGCGAACCGTTCTGGTCGGCGCACCGCACCCACTTTTATCAGCGTGCGACCGATAACGGATTCACGGTGAAGCGGGTAGTCGGGCACGTCTTCCTGCTCAACCTCTTGCTCGTCGGCCTCGCTATCCTCACCGTTCGCGCCGCCACGTTGCCGGTCACCGCGTTCGCTCTCGTGGCCGGCGCGCTCGCGACAGCAATTGTGCTGAAGCGTTTCTCCCGGTCTCAGGGCGCCTGATCCGACACCGCGAGGCGCAAGCCTTCCTCGAGGCTGAGCTGCGGCTGCCAGCCGGTCGCAAGCGCCTTGGAGATGTCGAGCTCGAGCGAGCCGATCAGCCCGTCACGCATGTTCTGACCGCCCAAGCCGCGGAGGACGGCGCTGAGCAGGTTTGGCGGGATGCCGAACAGCCGGGCGCGCTTGCCGGACGCCCTCGCCAGGCAGGCGACGAATTCAGGCGTCGAGACCCGCTCCCTGTCCGCCAGCAGGAATATGTCGAAATTGCTCGTAGGGTCGGGATGGCCGAGCCGGTGCAGGATGAAGGACGCGAGGTTCTGCACGGAAAGGAAATTGCGACTGTTGCGGATCGCCGCAAGGGGCAGCGGCAGCCCCAGCCTCACCGCGCGCGTCAGCAGCGCGAAATTGCCCTTGGCGCCCGCGCCGTAGACCAGCGGCGGCCTGATTACCGTGATCTTCATGTCGCTGTCGTGCGCCAGCAGCCTCAAGCCCGCCTCGGCCTCGGCCTTGGATGTCCCGTAGAGGCCACGCGGCGTCGGGACATCCTTTTCGTTGAACGGCGCAGCGCCGTCATTGCTGCGGCCGTGAACAAGAACGGTGCTGATGAAGACGAACTGGCGCACGCCACCGCTGGCCGCACTCCGCGCCAAATGCAGTGTGCCGTCCACATTGACGTCGCGGTAGAGCTGGACCGCGTGCTCCTCGTTCTTGTAATGCACGCGCGCCGCGAGATGGATGACGGCGTCGACGCCTTCAAGCGCGGCCTGCCAGTCGGTCTCGGGCCCGATCGACTTGACCACGGCCTCGCCGCCAGTCGCTTCCGAATTGCGCACCGCACGGCGGACCGACCATCCCGCCCGCGTCAGCGAAGGCACGATATGCCGGCCAAGGAAGCCGCTCGCCCCCGTCACCAGCGCGACCGGCCTGGTCTCGCTCATCGCTGCTCCGACGAAACGACGTGGCGCAACGATCCGCTGACGAGATCGGCACAAGCGACGACGATCCTGCCTCGAGGCTGCATGATCAGGCCGCGGTCGACCCGAATTCGGGGACCGCGTCCTTCAGGATGGTCCTGATGGTGGCGCGATCGTCGCGTGCGATCGCCTGCTCCAGCGCCGCGATCCACTTGCGCAGCGTCAGCATCGGCGGTTCGTTCGGCTGCGCCGCCATGATTCCGGGGACGCCGATTTCGCGGGTCGGCTCCTCCGAGGCGAACAGGATCTCGTGCAGGCGCTCGCCCGGGCGCATGCCGGTGAACACGATCTCGATGTCGTAGCCGGGCTGCAGACCGGAGAGGCGGATCATGCGCTCGGCGAGATCGACGATCTTCACCGGCTGGCCCATGTTGAGCACGTAGACGGAGACGTCGGGACGCTGGGTTCCGAGCGCATGCGTGGCCGCGGTGATCACCAGATCGCAGGCCTCGCGGATGGTCATGAAGTAGCGGACCATGTCGGGATGCGTCACGGTCACCGGGCCGCCGGCCTCGATCTGGGCCTTGAACTTCGGCACCACCGAGCCGTTCGAGGCCAGCACGTTGCCGAACCGCACCGAGATCAGTCGCATCGGCGGCTTGGCCCCGCGCGCGGCGGCGGCGAGGTCGCGATCCAGCGCCTGGCAGTACATCTCCGCGAAGCGCTTGGTCAGGCCGAGCATCGACACCGGCTCGATCGCCTTGTCAGTCGAGATCATCACCATCGCCTCGGCGCCGGCCGCCACGGCGGCGTCCGCAACGTTGATCGAGCCGAAGATGTTGGTCTTGACGCCTTCGCTCCAGTCGCGTTCGAGGATCGGAACGTGCTTGAGCGCCGCGGCGTGGAATACGATGTCCGGCTTGAACTCCGCCATCACGCGCATGATGCGCTCGCGGTCGCGGATGTCGGCGATCCGCGCTTCGATCGCGGCTGCCGCCGGGCGGGCGGCGAGCGCTTCGGAGATCGCATAGAGCGCCGGTTCCGAGTTCTCCACGATCAGGAGCCGCGCGGCGCCGAAGGCCACGACGCGCTCGCAGATTTCCGAGCCGATCGAGCCGCCGCCACCGGTGACGAGCACGGCCTTGCCCCTGACCAGGGCCTCGAGGCGCGCATAGTCGATCTTCTCGCTCGGTCGCAGCAGGAGATCCTCGACCGCGACCGCCGTGAGTCGCGGCGTGTCGCCGCTCTCGAGCGAGGGCATCCGGTTGACGATGACGCCGAGCTTGCGCGCCCGCATCAGGACCGATTCCGGATGGGCCTCCGGCTCGAACGCCGACGGCGTCATGACGAGGCGCGCGATCGGCTTGTCGCGCTTGGCGAAGTCGGCGATGATGTCCTCGACGTCGTCGATGCCCCCCAGCACCGGCACGGTGCGGATGAACTGGCCGCGGTCGGCGCTCGACGGCGACAGCACGCCGACCGGCCAGATCCGCTTGATCGCCCCGCTCTCGATCCCGCGCAGCAGTACCTCGGCATCCGCGGCGCGGCCGATCAGCAAGGTCGGCGCGGCATCCCCGGTCCTCGCATCACGGCGCACCCGCGTATAGCGGAAGTACCGGTAGGCCATGCGCAGTGCGCTGAGGAAGGAGATCTCGAGGAACCAGTAGAGGACGATCGTCATCTTGCCGAGAAAAAAGGAGCCTCGGACGTTGGGGGAGACGAAGATGTAGTCGAGCACGAGCAGCGCGAACGTCAGCACCGTCGCCGCGCGAATGATGTTCAGCGCATCCGGCAGCGAGATGAAGCGCCATTTCGTCGTGGTCAGATTGAGGACGAAGAAAACGACCACGCTGAAGGCGAGGAAGTAGGGCAGGATCTGGAACAGCAGCGGCAGGCGCTCGAAGAAGCCGTCCCCACCCTCGAATCGCAGATAGAAGGCGGCAAAAAGCGCCGCCGTGGTCGCGAGCAGGTCGTGGAGCGCGATCAGGAAATTGCGCGAGGTGAGATGCGAAAGCCGCGTCATCCGCCGACCGATGAAAACCCGTTTGGATACAACCTGACCGCGCTGATAGCCCATCTCGACGAGACTTGCCAGCCGCGTGGCCCCTCAGGAACCGGCTTCCCCCATCTTCGCCCCGCGCTGTTGTTCCCGAAGCACCATTCCGCCGGCGACGCCGACTCCGATGACGTACATCCAGCCCTCGTGGAAGTCGAACAAATGCGAATTGAACAGCGAGGTGAAGACGTTCTGCACCACCACCAGCAGCCCGATCCAGTTGGCAAGCCCGTCGCCCCGGAACAGCAGCAGATGCAGGATCCAGATCGCATAGAGCACCGCGACGCCGATCAGACCCCATTGCACGGCGACATTCAACGTCTGATTGTGGGGGTTGCCGATCACTTCGGCGGACGCCTTGTACTGGCCGGCGGGCGTCGCGACCCGCTCGAACAATCCGCGCGTGGAGCCGGTGCCGTGCCCCGCGATCGGCGCGTCAGCGAAGAAGCCGAGCGATTTTCGCCAGAATTCGAGCCGCAGGCCCGCCGAGCTCGGCTCGCCCCTTTCCATGTAGCGCGTGTAGTCGTCGGAGAACCTCTCGGCGGTATGGCGCAAATACGGCGAGGCGTGCCAGGCGAGAACGGCGCCAACGAGCAACGCGACGGAGATGAGCGCGATACTGCGCCATTTGAGGTGAAGCAGTGCAAACACGCCGAACATGATCGGAATGGTGACGAGCGCGGTGCGCGACACCACCACGAACACCATGTTGACGAAAAAGCTGAGCGCCAGCGCCGTCAGCAGCCCGGCAAGCCAATAGCGCTTCTCGCGCAACAGCATCACGATCGGATAGGCCAGCGCGACCGCGCAAAGCGCGAATTCCTGGCTCTGGTCGATATAGTTCTTGACGAAAATGCCGCGCTCAGAGTCTGTCTTGAGCGAGAGGTTCGGATAGAAGGCGACCAGCCAGGACATCACCGACAACAACGCGCAGGACACCAGGAAGGCGACGAAGACCCACTTGCCCCGAGGCGAGCGCTCGAAATGATAGAGCAGAACCGGCAGCACGAGCAGCTTGACGGTCGGACTGACCGCGTAGAAGCGCGCACCCCAGGCCGCGTCCGACCATAGCGTCCCCAGCAGCGCGAGAAAGAAGAGCGCGATCGGCGCGATGCAGATCGGACGCTTCAGCGATTGCAGGAATGCGCGGAAGTCCAAGTACGGCACCATGCAGACCAGCATCAGTGCGTTGAAGATGCCGGCGAGCGAGGTCGACCAGGGCAGCGAGGCCGCGGTCAGGATCGCAAACAGGTCGACGGTCTCACGCCAGGCAGCGGGGCTGCGCAGACGGCGATGCAACATTTCGCTGGTCGTTTCGCGTACGAGCGCCGTCACTTGCTCCCTCCCCTGGCGCGATGCACCAGCGCCGTCGTGCTGAAGCCCTGGAGAATGTCGACCAGCACGACTGCCCCGCCAGCGGCCTCGACCACCTCGTGGCCCACGACCTGTTCGCGGGTGTAGTCGCCCCCCTTCACCAGCGCGCCAGGCTTGATCCTGGTGATCAGGTCGATCGGCGTGTCCTCCGCGAAGATGACGACGAGATCGACGGCCTCCAGTGCGGCGAGCACCTCGGCGCGCGCGCGCTCGTCCTGGACCGGACGATCGGCCCCCTTCAGCCGCCGCACCGAGGCGTCGCTGTTGAGCCCCACGATCAGGCGGTCGCAGGCGGCGCGCGCCGCGGTCAGCACCTTGACGTGGCCGGGATGGAGGATGTCGAAACAGCCGTTGGTGAAGCCGACGCGCAGGCCCTGCCTGTTCCATTCGGCAACCTGCGCGTCGAGTGCGGCCGGATCGAGCACGATCTTCTCCTCGGCCGCGAGCGTGGCATGCGGCAGGATCTTGCGCCGCAGCTCGGCCGCGCTGACGCTGGCGGTGCCCTGCTTGCCGACCGCGACGGCGGCAGCGGCGTTGGCCATGCGCAGCGCCGTGTCCCAGTCCGCGCCGGCCGCGAGCGACACCGCAACCGCAGCGGCGACGGTGTCACCGGCGCCGGAGACGTCGCGCACCTTCACCGGGACGGCCGGCACGTGGACGGCCCCGCCATTCCGCGGCACCAAGGTCATGCCGTGCTCGCCCTGGGTGACCAGGATCGCCTCGCAATCGGCGAGCCGCATCACGTCCTCGCTGGCCTCGACGATGCTCTGCACCGTGTCGGCGCGGCTGCGGGTCGCTTCCGAGAACTCCTTGCGGTTGGGCGTGAGCAGCGTCGCGCCGCGGTAGATCGCCCAGTTCAGGCTTTTGGGATCGACGATGACGGGCTTGCCGAGCTTGCGCGCTGCATCGATGGTATGGCGGATCACGCGCGCCGTCAGCACGCCCTTGGCATAGTCGGACAGCAGCACGATGTCGGCGCGCGCGATCTGCGGCAGGATCGCGTCGATCAACTTGGTTTCGACGTCGTCGGACGCGGCCAGCGCCTGCTCCCAATCCGCGCGCAGCATGTGCGTGGAAAAATGTTCGGAGACGAAACGGACTTTTCGCGTGGTCGGCCGCGAGGCGTCGCGGACCAGCACGCTCTCGATGCCGGCTTGATCATTGAGCGCGGCCTCGAGCCGCGCACCGGCCTCGTCCTCGCCGATCAGGCCGACGAAGATGCAGCGCGCGCCGAGCGAAGCGACGTTGCGCGCGACGTTGCCGGCGCCCCCGACGTGGATCTCGCTGCGCTGGGCGGCAATGACGGGCGCCGGCGCTTCCGGCGAGATCCGCGACACCTCGCCGTAGACGAACTCGTCCAGCATGATATCGCCGATGCACAGCACCGTCCGGCCTGAGATGGCTTGCGCGAGGGCATCGAAATCGAGAATGGGCGTCGGCATGGTCGAAAGGGCCTCAGCGAAAGCGATCGGGCCGGTCGAGATAGTCCCCGACATAGGCCTTCACCGCGTCTTCGAGCGTCGTGAAGCCTCCGTTATAGCCGGCGCGGAGCAGACGATCGACCTCGCTCTGGGTGAAATACTGGTAAGCCCCGCGGATCTGCTCGGGCATGTCGATATATTCGATGTTGGGCCTGGTGCCGAGCGCTCCATAGGCGGCCAGCATGAGGTCCTTGAAGCTGCGCGCCTTGCCCGTGCCGACGTTGAACAGGCCGGACACCGACCGCGTCGCCAGCAGCCACAGGACCACGCGCACGACGTCGTCGACATAGATGAAATCGCGACGCTGATCCCCGTCCTCGATGCCCTCGCGATGCGACTTGAACAGCTGCACGACGCGGCCTGCCCTCACGTCGTCGAAGCGCCGCGCCAGCACGCTCATCATAGAGCCTTTGTGATATTCGTTCGGGCCGAACACGTTGAAGAATTTCAGGCCGGCCCATTGTGGCGGCAGGCGATCGCCGCGCGCCACACGTTCGGCGACCGCGAGATCGAACAGGTGCTTGCTCCAGCCGTAGAGATTCATCGGCCGCAATTTCTTCAGCGCTGGCAACGAGGAATCGTCGTCGAAGCCTTCCGCGCCGTCGCCATAGGTCGCCGCCGAGGACGCGTAGATGAACGGCACCGCGTTCATCGTGCACCAGTCCAGAAGACGCATCGACAGGCGGAAATTGGTCTCGACGACGAGATCGCCGTCGGTCGCCGTGGTCTCGGAAATCGCCCCGAGATGGATCATGGCCTCCAGCTTGCGGCCCTTCAGCCAGTCCATCAGCTCGGCCGGCGGAACGATATCCACAAGTTGCCGCTTGGCGAGGTTGCGCCACTTGCCTTCGGTTCCGAGGAGATCGCAGATCACGACGTCGCTGCGACCGGCTTCGTTCAGCGCGGCGACGACATTCGATCCGATAAAACCGGCCCCGCCGGTCACCAGCAACATTCCACCACCCTGCCCGATTTTAGGTGCCCGATCCTGCCCTAGCGCATGATCCGCCAAAGTGTAAGCGGTTTTGGGAGCGCTGTTCTGCCGGCTTTACCTATCGGCCCGGAGCGGCTAACCGAACCGCGATATCGGCACCCGCTCGGCCCTCATAACGAATGAATATTGATTCGCAGCTTGGTAGTGACGCAGACCGGAGCGACACCCGCCCGATCCTGATCGTTCCCTACATGTGGATCGGCGATTTCGTACGGAATCACACCGTCGTGCGGGTCCTGAAGGAGCGCTGGCCGAACCGGCCGGTCGACCTGCTCACCACGTCCCTGTGCGCCCCGCTGGTCGATTACATGCCCGGGGTGCGCGCCGGCATCGTCTGGGACCTGCCGCGCAGCCGGCTGGCCGTCACACGCCAGCTCGGTCTGGCGGAGCTGCTACGGAAGCGGAACTACGGCACCGCCCTGGTGCTGCCCCGGACCTGGAAGGCGGCGATCGCGCCGGCGCTCGCCGGTATCCCCGAACGGATCGGCTTCGTCGGCGAGTTCCGGTTCGGCCTGCTCAACCGCTGGCGCTGGGGTGAGAAGAAGCTGCCGCGCTTCATCGACAAGAACGCGGCCCTCGCCCAGCCCGACGGCGCGCCCCTGCCGGCGGAATGGCCGGTGCCGCAACTGCGCGTCCCCGCCGATGAGATCGCCCGCTGGCGCGAGGCCAATGGCCTCGGCGCCGGCGCCGCGGTGGCGCTCGCCCCCGGCTCGGTCGGCGTCTCCAAGCGCTGGACCTCTTATCCCGAAGCCGCCCGCCTGCTGGTCGAGCGCGGCCTCGAGGTCTGGGTGGTCGGCGGCCCCGCCGAAAAGGGGCTCGCCCAGGAGATCGTTGCCGCCGCCGGCCCGGGGACCGCTGGCCCAGGGGTGCGCGACCTCACCGGCACGGACTTGCGCAACGGTGTCCTCGCGATGGCCGCCGCTGGCGTTGCCATCTCCAACGATTCCGGCCTGATGCACATCGCAGCGGCCCTGGGCACGCCGACCATGGGCATCTTCGGTCCCACCAGCCCCTACCTCTGGGCCCCGCTCAACGGCCTCGCGGCGACCGTCGTGCAGGACAAGGAAAAGCTGTCCTGCCAGCCCTGCCAGAGCACGGTCTGCAAGATCAACGATCACCGCTGCATGCGGAATATTGCGGCGGCGGAGGTGGTGGGGATTGCGGAGAGAGTGCTGGGGGAGATGGGAGTGCGGGCAAAGAGCTGACGTGACCGCGGCTCGCGCCAATGATGACATTCTGCCCCTGTTTTGCCCGACGAGTCAAAATGCGATGCGAAAAATCCGCAATCGATCAAACTCTCGTCCAAGTCCTTGGTTTTGCTGACCTCGGCTACTGTGCATGGGGTTGTTTTCGCAGTTTTGTTTTGAGGCTCCGGGGAGCCGTGCTCACAGCAGCGGCCGGTAGACCTCGCCGATGCGCGCCGCTTCGGCATCGAGGCTGAACTTCTCAAGCACCCGCGCCCGCCCGCGCTCGCCCATCGCAGTCGCTGCGGCCACATTGCGCATCAATGGCTCGAGCGCTGCTGCGAGCGCGTCGGCATCGCCCGTCGGGATCAGCACGCCGGTAACGCCATCCTCGACGACGAGCTCGGCCGCGCCGGCGCGTGCGGCAACCAGCGCGCTCCCCGCCGCCATCGCCTCGATCAGCGTCAGCCCAAAGCCTTCATTGCGCGAGGTGAAGGCGTAGATCGTCAGGCGCTGATACCAGCGCTGCACCGCTTCGATCGGCAATTCGCCGGTGATGACGATGCGCGATTGCAGGCCGGCGGCCTCGATGCGCTTCTTCAACTCGTTGGCGAAGGGCGTCTGCTCCGGCGTGATCTGCCCGACGATGACAGCGGTGAAATCGGGATAGCGCGGCAGCAGAAGGCACATCGCATCGACGAACAGATCGGTGCCCTTCTGCGCCCGCACGCGGCCGAAGCAGCCGATGGCGTAGCGGCCCGGCAGCGCGGCTTCCGCGAAAGCCGCAGCGCGATCGGCGGGCGGCGCGTAGACGTCGGTGTCGACGCCGTGCGGGATCACCGTCGCCTTCACTTTCAGGAACGAGGCTGAGAGATCTGACGTTGCGATGATCGCATCCATGCGCCGGATCAGCCAGCGCGTGATCCAGCTGTGATGCCGCTGCGCCGCCGAGGTGAACACGAGCTTGAGCGGCCAGCCGAGCGCGCGCAAGCTAACGCCGGCGATCATCTCGTTGTTGCGGCGCGCATGCCAGATCAAGGGCGCCTTGCGGCGCCAGAGCTTGAGGAAATCTGCAACGTTCAGACGCGCGATCCCCGCCGGCGCGTCCGAGCCGAACCAGGCGGCGCGGTACAGCTTTGCCAGCCGCGGCGCCACCATCCGGTTGGTCGCGGTGACCCCGGAATAGCGCCTGTGCAGATTTGGCACGATCACTTCGAGATCGCCGGGGGAATTCGCCACGTCACACTCCGTTTCGCAAAGTCCCTATACGCAACATTAAGCATAGTGACCAGTTCAGCTGAGCCGATACCCCCTCTTCACCACGCAAGCGCTAGCCTTGCGCGTTGATCGAAGACGGGTGAGATCATGACTGTGCTAGTCACCGGCGGCGCCGGCTACATCGGAAGTCACACGGTCCTGGCGCTGGCGGAAGCCGGCGAGGACGTCGTCGTAATCGACGATCTCTCCACCGGTTTCTCGGCCTACCTGCCCGAAGGCGTGCCGCTGTTCATTGGGGACGCCGGCGACGAGAACCTGCTCGAAGGCGTGATCGCCCAGCACGACATCGAGAGCATCATCCATTTCGCAGGCTCCGTCGTCGTACCGGATTCGATGCGCGATCCGCTCGGCTATTACCGCAACAATTTCACCACCGCGCGCAACCTGCTCAACGTCGCGGTCAAGCGCGGCATCGGCCGCTTCATCTTCTCCTCGACCGCCGCCGTCTACGGCAATCCTGACCAGGTGCCGGTGCCCGAGCACGCGCCGACGCGGCCGCTGTCGCCTTACGGCTCGTCGAAGCTGATGACCGAGATCATGCTGCACGACGTCGCCGCCGCCTACGGCATGCAGTACGTGACCTTGCGCTATTTCAACGTCGCCGGCGCCGATCCGCAGGCGCGCATCGGGCTAGCCACCGTCGGCGCGACGCACCTGCTCAAGATCGCGGTGGAAGCCGCCACCGGCCAGCGCGCCAAGATCGACGTGTTCGGCACCGACTATCCGACCCCGGACGGCAGCTGCATCCGCGACTTCATCCACGTCACCGACCTGTCGCAGGCGCATCGCTCGGCCCTCGCGTACTTACGCAATGGCGGCGCCTCGACCACGCTCAATTGCGGCTATGGCCGCGGCTATTCGGTGCTGGAGACCATCGACGCGGTGCGCCGGGTGTCGGGCCGCAGCTTCGCCGTGCAATACGCCCCGCGCCGGCCCGGCGACATCATGACCATGGTCGCCGACACCAGCCGCATCCGCAGCCTGCTCGACTGGCGGCCGCAATACGACGATCTGGAGACCATCGCAGGCCATGCGCTGGCCTGGGAGGACAAGCTGTTCCGCGAGCGCCACGGCGAACTCCGCCACGCCGCCTCGGCCTAGAAACATCCCAAGCGCAAGCCCTTAATTGGGCTTGAAAAACCTGGCTTGAGCGGGCACAGAGGCCCATCGATCCCTGACGCGCGGGCAGGCTTTGTCCTGCGCCGTCAATGGACACCGGATGGCCCAGTTTCCAAAGAAAATCACCGACGATCCCTACGCGGCAGCGGTCCTGATTCGCCGCCTGATCACGGAACAGGGAATCGTCTACTGGCGGCGCTACCTCGTCGCCTTCGCGCTGATGGCGCTTGCCGCCGGCGCGACCGCAGGCGCGACCTACGTCCTCGGCCAGGTCATCAACCAGGCCTATGTCGACAAGAACATCCCGGGCATCGCGATGTTCTCGGCCATCACGGTCGCTCTGCTGTTCGTCAAGGGCGTGGCGACCTACGGCCACATGGTGATCCTGACCAAGATCAGCAACGCCATCCTCGCCACCAACCAGCGCCAGCTGTTCGCCAAGCTGATGCGCGAAAGCGTCGGCTTCTTCTCCGAGCGGCACTCCTCCGAATTCCTGGCGCGCCTGACCGCCGGCGCCAAGTCGATCTCCGACGTCCTCAACATGCTGGTCAACGCGGTCGGGCGCGACCTCTTGATGCTGCTCGCGATGATCAGCGTGATGGTCTGGCAGGACCCGCTGATGTCGTTCATCGGCCTTGTCGCGGTGCCGCCGGCGATGCTGGTGCTGCGCAAGCTTGTCAAGCGCATCAAGGGTCTTGCCTTCAACCAGTTCACCGGCACGGCCGACATCATGGAGACGATGCAGGAATCGCTGCAGGGCATCCGCACCGTCAAGGCGTTCACGCTCGAAGAGACCATGCAGAAGCGCATCGACGAGAACATCGCGATCGTCGAGCGCAACGCCAACAAGATGGCCCGCGTCGCCAACCGGTCCAACCCGCTGATGGAGATGCTGGGCGGCTTCGCGATCGCGGGCTGCCTGATGTACGGTGGCTACGCGGTGGTCGCGCTCAACGCCACGCCCGGCGCGTTCTTCTCCTTCATGACCGCGTTCCTGATGGCGACCGAGCCGGCCAAGCGGCTGGCCCGGCTCAACATCGATCTCAACAGCCAGCTGGTCGGCGCCCGCATGCTGCTCGAGGTCGTCGACAGCCCCGCGAGCGAGCAGTCCGACGATGACAAGCCGGCGCTGAAGCTGACAGATGCCCGCATCGAGCTGCGCGACGTCAGCTTCTCCTATCGCTCGGGCGAGACCGTGCTCAATCGCATGAGCTTCGTTGCCGAGCCCGGCAAGGTGACTGCGCTGGTCGGCCCCTCCGGCGGCGGCAAGTCGACGGTGCTGGGGCTGCTGCTGCGCTTCTACGAGGTGACGCAGGGCGACATCGTGATCGACGGCCAGTCGATCTCGTCGGTCTCGCGCAAATCGCTGCGTGCCCAGACCGCCTATGTCGGCCAGGACGTCTATCTGTTTCGCGATACGATCCGCAACAACATCGCCTTCGGCAAGCCAGGCGCCAGCGAGGACGAGATCGTCGCGGCGGCGAAGGCGGCCTGCGCGCACGACTTCATCATGGGCTTTCCGCTCGGCTACGACACGCCGGTCGGCGAGCACGGCACCCAGCTCTCGGGCGGACAGCGCCAGCGCATAGCGGTCGCACGCGCGCTGCTCAAGAACGCGCCGATCATCCTCCTGGACGAAGCCACCGCCGCGCTCGATTCCGAATCCGAGCGGCAGGTGCAGGAGGCGATCGAGCATCTCTGCCAGAACCGCACCACCATCGTGATCGCGCACCGCCTGCACACCATCATGCACGCAGACAGCATCCTGGTGGTCGAAGGCGGCGAGATCGTCGAGCAGGGCCGCCATGACGAGCTGCTCCGTCGCGGCGGCCGCTACGCCTCGTTCTTCCGCCTGCAGCATCACGACGCCGGCGCCCTGGCGCCGATCAGCGCAACCGCATAGAGTTCGTTCCACCCCAAGAGCAGCGAGACCCGCATGAACGCCGCCTCCTATGTCATCCCGCTTCCGCCCCAGGCTTCGCTTCCCGTTGTCGGCGAGAGCGGCCGTTATCCGGTGCGCCGCATCTGGTGCGTCGGTCGCAACTATCTCGAACACATCCGCGAGATGGGCAATGACGAGCGCGCCCCGCCGTTCTTCTTCGCCAAGCACGCCGACATGCTGGTGCCCGACGGCGCCACCATTCCCTATCCACCGCTGACCAAGGATCTGCATCACGAGGTCGAGCTGGTCGTCGCGATGAAGAGCGGTGGACTGAACATTCCCGCCGAGAAGGCGCTGGACCACGTCTACGGCTACGCCGTCGGCATCGACCTCACCCGGCGCGACCTCCAGATCGCCTCGCGCAAGAAGGAGCGCCCGTGGGAGATCGGCAAGTCGTTCGACTATTCGGCGCCCTGCTCCGCGCTGCAGCCGGCCTCGAAGATCGGCCATCCCGCCAAGGGCAAGATCTGGCTGACCGTCAACGGCAAGGAAGCGCAGAAGGGCGACCTCACCGAATTGATCTGGAACGTGCCCGAGATCATCTGGCAGCTCTCCCAGCAGGTGAAGCTCGCCGCCGGCGACATCATCATGACCGGCACGCCCGCCGGCGTGTCGCAGCTCCAACCCGGCGACAAGCTCGAATGCGGCGTCGACGGCGTCGGCACGCTGAAGGTCAGCATCGGCCAGCCGGAATAAGGCTTGTTGCAGCTCGGACTCAAAAGGCCCCGGAATGGGGCCTTTTGCATGTCGATCGTGCACGCCCTCGGGCTACCACGCCTTCACCGGCCGATCGGCATGGCTCGCCTGCGGCACACCGCGATTGAGCGACATGTGCGAATGCACGCACAGCCAGCCATCGCCGTTCCTCGAAAACACCATCGTCGCCCGGCCAGGGCGCGCGAACGAGCTGCCATCGGGATGATAGCCCGTGCTGGTCCACGGCGCGATCACGGTTGCCATCGTGCCGTCTGATGATGCCAGAACGGACGTCTGCTCGAGGACGAAACGGAAGTCGGTCGTCCTCGGCCAGACATTGTCCCATTGCGTCTTGACCCATCGATCGAGGCCGGGGATGACGTCGTTATGGGTGCCGAAAGCGAGCACGTCCGGATGGAAGAGCGGCCGCGCCGAGGCGTAATCAACCTCGCGGACGTAACCTGCGAATGTGTCCAGCCATCGGCGGAAGAACTGCGTGATCTCAGCATTCGCGGTCGGCAAAGAGGCCATCACCTGCTCCACATTCGGCAACTCAATCGGCGATCTTTGTTGCCATGGGCCGGACCATCCAGCAAGATTTGCGCGCCGCGATCACTCGATCGCGACAGGGTCACGTCACAGCCGGGGTTCGATGCTTCGACATCGGCCCTATGGAGCCAGATTGATGAACCGCCTGCTTCTGCTCGCAGCCTCCCTCGTCCTCACCAGCAGCGCGGCCGGCGCGCAGTCCAGTCAACCTTATGCCGGCCTCGAGAAGCGCCCCATCAAGGCGCTGTCGCAGCAACAGATTGACGATCTCCGCGCCGGACGCGGGATGGGCCTGGCTCTTGCTGCGGAGCTCAATGGATATCCCGGTCCGAGCCACGTACTCGAGCTCAGTGATCGTCTCGGCCTGACCGCCGATCAGCGCGCCGAGGTTCAACGGCTGTTCGATGCAATGAAACAGGAAGCGGTTCCGCTGGGTAACAAGCTCGTCGAGCAAGAGAGAGCGCTGGAAGACCTTTTCTCGTCCCGTGCGGTCACATCGGAAGCGCTCAAGACCAGCATTGGGGCCATTACCGAAACTCAGGGGCAACTCCGCGAGAGCCACCTCAAGTATCATCTGTCGACCGCTGCCTTGCTCGATCAGAGCCAGATGCAGCGATATGCAGAGTTGCGGGGCTATCAGCGTCCCGACGGCTCCGCAGGGCACAAGCACAAGCACCATCACTAGACAATGCCGACCGAGATCAGACGATCGCGCAAGGGCGGATCGAGATGAGGCCACGGCGGACCAGGCTTCGCTGATCCGCCTCGCGTATTTGCCTCAATTTAGTGCCGAATACACGATCAGGCCGAGGATCAGCGCCGTCAGCGAATATTTGAGCGTGTAATAGACATTGCGGTTCCACTCCTTGACCTTGCGGCTGGCGAGGTGGATCTCGTAGAGCTTGCCGAACACCTTGTTGAGCACGCCGACGTGCTCACCATCGACATTCTGGGTCGCCGACGCCTTGACGATGTGATGGCTGACCCAGCGGTTGATCGCGGTCATGAAGCCGTACTTCATCGGGCGCTCGACGTCGCAGAACAGGATGATGCGGTTGACGTCGGTCGCATTCTCGGCGCTATGGATGAAGGTCTCGTCGAACATGAAGGCTTCGCCATCGCGCCAGACGCATTCGACGCCGTCGACGAGGATCCGGCACTTGTTCGAGTTCGGCGTGACCAGGCCGAGGTGATAGCGCAGCGAACCCGCGAAGGGATCACGGTGCGCGCCGAGCTTGCCGCCGGGCGGCAGCATCGCGAACATCGCGCCATGCACGCTCGGGATCGACTTGAGCAGCTCCACCGTCTTCGGGCACAGCGTGTTCGCCGACGGCAGGAAGTCGTCGTACCACTTGAGGTAAAACCGCTTCCAGCCACTCTTGAAGAACGAGTAGAAGCCCCAGTCGTTGTTCTTCGCCGCCGCGCGGATGAAACCTTCATCGAACAGGCGCACGGCCTCGTCGCGGATGGTCTCCCAGTTCTCGCTGAGGGGCTTCAGCTCCGGAAACTGATCGACCGAGATCACCGGCTTGTTCGGCACCGCCGAGCCCGCATACATCAGCACGTTGTAAGGTGCGAGATAGGTCGAGTGATCGCCGAGTTGGCGCGCGAAGCGCAGCCGCTGCTTGCCGCGGAAGTGAACGTAAAGCGTCGAGGCCGCCAGCACATACAAAATGACGAGCTGCGGCGCAAAAAGCTGTTTCAACATTTCCCCAATCCCAGGTGACCCAGCCGGGGTGTCGTGTAGCCCGACCCGGCCCGAGCGGCAAGATATTCGCCAGTGGGTTGCAATCACGCCGCGGAGAGCAAGGGGATGGACTGGGCTCAAACCGGCCGAAAACCGAGCCGAATCAGGCCCTCGACAGCGCCTGCAGGCCCTTGAAGGTCAGGCGCTTGGGGTCGGTGACGCCGGCAAGGTAAAGCCGGCGGATGAAGGCGATGACGGCGTCGCGGTCGCAATCGGTCAGCGCGACGACGGCGTCGACCGCTATTCTCTGGGCTTCCATTGGGCTCACCTCGGCCTTGCGAGTAACCCCGGCCGAGACAGGCTAGGACTCATCCGTTAAATCGGCGTTAACCGTTCCGGAACCATCGCCGATTCAGCCGCCCCGCCGTATACGCGAAACCGCGCATTGCTGAGGCATGAAGCGGCTCAGCGCGCCTTGATGCTCTGCTTCAGCAGCGCAAACTGCTTCTTCAGCCGGGGCACGGCGAAGTCGGTGAAGGCGCGCACCTTGGGCACCGAAAGCCGGCCCTGCGGGCAGATCAGATGCGCCGGCATCTCCGGATCCTCGTCGTCCGCCAGCACGATCTCGAGCTCGCGGCGCGCGACCTGCTCGGCCACTTGGTACGAATACATCCGCGCCACGCCGCGCCCGGCCACAGTGGAGGCCACTGCCGCATAGGTGCTGTTGACGACGAGCCGCGGGGTGAACTGCACGGTGCGCGGTGCCGATGAGCCCCGCTGCGGCGCAAAGGTCCAGGAATTTGGCAGATGCGCCATCGCGACGATCTGGTGTTTGGCGAGATCGCCCGGCTCGGTGATGCGCGGATGCTGTTTCAGGTAGCGGGGAGCTGCCACCACGACGCGGCTGATCCCGCCGACCCGCATCGCCACCATCGCCGAATCCGCCAACGGACCCGATGCGAAGCGCGATATCGACGCCTTCCTCGATCAGATTGACGGCACGGTCGAACAGCAGGAGTTTTGCCGACACGGTCGGATAGGCGTCGAGAAACGCGTCGAGGATCGGCCGCAGTACCATCTCGCCCGAGACCACCGGAGCGGTGATCGTGAGCAGACCACGCGGAGCCGTGCGCGGTCCGGCCGCGATGTCCTCGGCCTCCTCCAGATCGGTGAGCACGCGGCGGCAGATCGCGACATAACGCTCGCCTTCCTCGCTCAGCTTGATCGAGCGTGTCGTCCGGTGCAGCAGCTCGGCGCCGACCCGCTGCTCCAGAAAGGCGACGGCGCGGCTCACCGCCGCCGGCGAGCGGCCGAGCTTGCGTCCTGCGGCAGCCAAACTGCCCTCGTCCACCGCAAGGACAAACACCTTCATCGCGTCCAGACGATCCATGCGCTCGCCGCACCCCCCCTGAGATTTCGGCTGAAAGCTAGGCGTTTGCGCCGGCTGCGACAACCTCCGCAAGATCGATCCGGCATTCGTTCGCGCCGCGAAAGAGTGTCTGCCGGGCAGCGGATATTCGCAAGCAAGCCGCCGCAGCGTACCTCAACGCCCAAGCCAGCCGCCGCTGGCGCAGGTTTTCAAGCCGACAACAGGAGCGCGTCATGGGTATCGAGCAGAAGGTCGCCATCATCACCGGTGCATCGCAGGGTATCGGCGCCGCCCTGGTCCAGGGTTTTCGCGATCGCAACTATCGCGTCGTCGCAACTGCGCGCTCCATCAAGCCGTCGGGTGACGACGACGTCCTCGCCGTTGCAGGCGACATCGCCGACCGGTCCACCGCAGAGCGCGTGGTGTCGCAAGCAATCGCCCGCTTCGGCCGGATCGACACGCTGGTCAACAACGCGGGCATCTTCGTCGCAAAACCGTTCACGCAGTACACGGCCAAGGACTATGCCGCAGTGATGGGCACTAATGTCGCGGGCTTCTTCAACATCACGCAGCTCGCCATCGCCAAAATGGAGAAGCAGAGGTCTGGCCACGTCGTCCAGATCACGACGACGCTGGTCGATCAGGCCAATTCGAATGTGCCCTCGGTGCTGGCCTCGCTGAGCAAGGGCGGGCTGAACGCCGCGACCAAGTCGCTCGCGATCGAATACGCCAGGCGCGGCATCCGCGTGAATGCGGTGTCGCCCGGCATCATCAAGTCGCCGATGCATCCGGTCGCGACGCACGCGCAGCTCGACGCGCTGCACCCGGTCGGCCACATGGGCGAGATGTCCGACGTCGTCGACGCCGTGCTCTATCTCGAAGGTGCCTCCTTCGTCACCGGCGAGATCCTGCATGTCGACGGCGGCCAGAGCGCCGGCCACTGAGCGGAGGAGAACGACAATGCCCATCGTCACCATTCAAGTGACCCGCGAGGGAACGGCGCCGGGGGCGACGTCGCTCCCCGATCGAGGCCGCGGCCCTGCTGTTGCCGACCGTCAGCGCGGATCCTGAGCGCGATGATGGCAGGCGAGCCGCATCAACTGGCAGTGGGCTTCATCATGCTTTGAGCAAGCGACCTCAGCAACTCGGTTTGCTTCAGGACCAACTCGCATTGCTTTCGCGCATGCGTGCCCGACAGCTCAACCAACTCCGCCAGCGTTTTGGCACGCCCTAGCTCCCGCGCATATTCCAAGGTCGCGCCCGCATTGACCTTCATCAGTTCGAGCACGACGGTGCGACATTCGGCTGCCGTTCCAATCGCGTCGATGAGATCGGTCTCCGTGACGACGGTTTCATTGGCCTCTGATGTCACACTGGCCAGCCGTGACTTTGCGAGATCGTTGGCGTAGTTGAGCGCAGCGCTGATGCCGTCCAATGCGCGGGCTTGATACTCCTTGGCCATGTCCGCGATGAGATCGGTGCTGCTCGGAGGTTCAGGTCCTGCAACGATGACGCTGGCGGCTTCTCGTGCCGGAACAGTCATCGGAGCAGGCGCTTCTTGCGCGATCTGCGTCGCATCTTGGGGGAAGACGGCGACTGAGCCCGGCGGCATGGCCAAGCCCTCGTCGACCGCACGGCTCACTTCCGCCGCCAGTTCCAGCAGCGAGCGACGCCCGGTGCGGGCAATGTCAGCAGGCAGCTTTGAGCGCGCCTTTCCCATAGTCATCCGACTCCTCGGCCAAGTGCGCCGCGATCCAGCCCCACAGACTTGCAATTTCGTCCGAAGCTTTGCCCGCCGGTGCGAACTCCGTCACGCCTGACCCTGCTCCGAGTGCATCCTGGTGATCGTTACGCTGCGCAATAAATGGGAGTGCAAGCACGCCGAGCGAGCTTAGCGATGTGGCAGCTTCGCTCAGCCGGCACCCCCGCGTCGGTGTCTGATTGAGGATGAAGGCAAATCGCCGGTTGAGCCTGCGAATGGCGATCAGTGTGGGAATTGCGGCTTCGATATCGGCCGGGCTCGGGCGCGCCGGGATGAGACATAGATCGGCGCAGGCGATGACGCGCATTGCCAGGCTGTTGGTCGTGGCAGCTGTGTCGATGATGGCGAGCCAGACGCCTTCGGCCTTCAGGCGCGCGATCAACGGTTCGATCTCGGCAGGATCGGTAACGCGCTCGACGCGGGGATAGGGATGATCGCGGCGCTCTTTCCATTTCGAGATCGTACCTTGCGCGTCCGCCTCAATAAGAGCGACGCGCTCAGCGCGTTGCATTGCTGCCACCGCCAGTCCAACGGACAGCGTACTCTTGCCGCTTCCGCCTTTTTGCGTGACCAGGGCAAGGACGTGCATGTCCCGCGCTCCCCTCAAGACGGCAACGACGCGGAACTCAGACGTTGTCGGAAATAAACTTCTTGCAGCGCAAAAATACTACCGCAAGTCGCGATTCGTCTCAAGCGAACGCGCAGCTATCCCGGTATCCTACGTAGCAAGATCAGGAATACTGCATCACGCCGTCGTCGATCCGACCGAAGCGCAACGAGACGATGTCGAGCGCGTAGTTCTGGTGGAGCCGCCACGGCCGTTTCGAGCCCTGCTTCGGCATTTTGGCGATCGAGCGCTGCACGTAGCCCGAGGTAAAATCGAGCGAAGGCTGCGCGGTGATGGTGGGATCGTCATTGTGCGGCATGCACTGGCGGAAATTGTGCCGATCCATGTAATTGATGATGCGACAGACATATTCGCAGGTGAGGTCGCATTTCAGCGTCCAGGACGCGTTGGTGTAGCCGAAGGCCGAGGCCATGTTCGGCACGTCGGCATACATCATGCCCTTGTAGGTCAGCGTGGTGGCGAAATCGACGGAGCGGCCGTCGACGCTGACCTCGAGGCCGCCGACGACCTGGAGCACCAGCCCGGTCGCCGTCACGATGATGTCGGCGGCCAGCTCGCGGCCATCCTTCAGGCGGATGCCGTCACGCGTGAAGGTGTCGATCTCGCTGGTGACGACGCTGGCGCGCTGCTCGCGGATCGCCTTGAAGAGGTCGCCGTCGGGCACGAGGCACAGCCGCTGGTCCCAGGGATTGTAGCGCGGCGTGAAGTGGGTCGCGACGTCGTAGTCCGGGCCTAGCGCGATTCTCACGCCCTTGAGGATGAGATCCTTCACCTTCGCCGGCCTGCGCCGGCTGAGCTGGAAGAAGAACATCCCCCACATCACGTTGCGCCAGCGGATCAGGTGATAGGCGAACCGCGCCGGCAGATTGCGGCGCAGCTTGTTGGCGAGGGGATCCTGCGCCGGCCGCGACACCACATAGGTCGGCGAGCGCTGCAGCATGGTGACCTGCGCCGCCTTCTTGGCGAGCTCCGGCACCAGCGTCACCGCAGTCGCGCCCGAGCCGATCACGACGACACGCTTGCCCGCGTAGTCGATGTCCTCGGTCCACTTCTGCGGATGCACGATGCGGCCGGCGAAATCCGCCACGCCCTTGAACTCCGGCGTATAGCCCGCTTCGTATTTGTAATAGCCCGTGCACATGAATAGGAAATTGCAGGTGAAGCGCACGAGCTCGGCCGCCCCCTCGCCAGAGCTGCGCTCGGCTTCCACCGTCCAGCGCGCGTCCGGCGTCGACCACGCCGCACGCTTGACACGATGATGATAGCGGATGTGATTGTCGATGCCGTTCTCGCTAGCAGTCTCGCGCACGTAGTTCAGGATCTGCGGCCCGTCGGCGATCGCCTTCGGATCGGTCCACGGCTTGAACGAATAGCCGAGGGTGAACATGTCGCTGTCGGAGCGGATGCCGGGATAGCGAAACAGGTCCCAGGTGCCGCCGATGCAGTCGCGCCCCTCCAGGATGACGTAGCTCTTGGCCGGACACTTGGTCTGCAGATGATAGCCGGCGCCGATGCCTGATAGCCCGGCACCGACGATGAGGACGTCGAAATGTTGTTGTTGCATGGCTTCCTCCGCCGGGGCGGATTGTCGGCCCGCTAGCCGCGCCCGTCAATCCATGAGGAGTTGCCCGCTCCGTTGAGTGCAGCGCGGCAAACATCCTGGAAGTGCCGATCACCGCGACGACAGAGACTACAATTGCATCAAAGCGATCCATCTACTATAACGGGAGCTATTTGAGGCTGCTGTTTCAATTCATTTAGATTGAGGTTGTCATGACAGATTCCACCGCGGATGGCACGTCCGACAACGGCAACGTTAAGGCCGAGTTGATCACGCCTCCCGCCATCCTCACGGTCAACCTGATGGGTGCGCTCTACCTGATCATAACCGTCCTGTTTTTCTATCTGCTCGTTGCGACATGGCCTGTCCTTGAATCCGACGGCCGCTCATTCAAGAGCTTCCACATCTTCCTCTCGCGCCATTCCTGGGAGCCCGACAAACAGATGTTGTTCACCGTGATGGTCGCCGGGGCACTTGGCAGCCTCACGCACACGATGACGTCGTTCGGAGACTACGTGGGTAACCGCAAGCTCAGCACGAATTGGCTGTGGTTCATGATCTTGCGCGTGCCGATCGGCATGACGCTCGCCGTGCTGTTCTACTTCATCGTCCGAGGCGGTCTTCTTCTTCCGACTCTTTCAACCCCGGCCGCGGGCGGGCCTGTGCCGACCAATTCTACTCTGCAATTGAATCCCTACGGTATGGCCGCTTTCGCAGCATTGGCGGGCATGTTCTCCAAACAGGCAACGGACAAGCTTGCCGCAGTGTTCGACGCAGTCTTCGCGATGAAGAAACCGGTCGAGCGCGACAACCCTCTCAACGCGAGCAACGCCGAGCTCAGAGTTGCCCCGGCCAAGCTGACCCAGGGAAAACTGGAGGAGTTGACTGTCACCGGGAGCGGCTTCCAGACGGACACCAAGGCGACGGTCAACGGAAAGGACAGAGCTTTCAAGAAATCCAGCGCGACAGAGGGCACGATCGCCCTGCTCGAAGAAGATGTACGTAACGTCGGCGAACTCTCCATCGTTGTCGTCAATCCCAACAAGGACGTGTTCAGGACAACGATCAAGGTGGTCGCGGCGTAGTCTCGCCGAGGGAGGCAGCTTCGCGCATGCTGACCGTCAGGAAGCAAAGAAGCCCCGGATTGCTCCGGGGCTTCTTCAGTTCTGGCAGACGCCGCGTCTCAGTACCGGTAGTGATCGCTCTTGTACGGGCCTTCCTGCTTCACGCCGATATAATCGGCCTGATCCTTGCGCAGCTCGGTGAGCTTGACGCCGATCTTGGCGAGGTGCAGGCGGGCGACCTTCTCGTCGAGGGTCTTCGGCAGCACGTAGACTTCCTTCTTGTACTTGCCGTCCTGGTTGTTGGCGAACAGCTCGATCTGGGCCAGCGTCTGGTTGGTGAAGGACGCCGACATCACGAAGGACGGATGGCCCATCGCATTGCCGAGGTTCACGAGGCGCCCCTCCGACAGCATGATGATGCGGTGCTTGTCCGGGAATTCGATCTCGTCGACCTGTGGCTTGATGTTGGTCCACTTCAGATTGCGCAGAGACGCGATCTGGATCTCGTTGTCGAAGTGACCGATGTTGCAGACGATGGCGCGATCCTTCATCGCGCGCATGTGCTCGATCGTGATGATGTCCTTGTTGCCGGTGGCGGTGACGAAGATGTCGGCGCGGGGCGCGGCGTCTTCCATGGTCACGACCTCGTAGCCTTCCATCGCGGCCTGCAGCGCGCAGATCGGATCGATTTCCGAGACCATGACGCGGCAGCCGGCCTGGCGCAGCGAGGCGGCCGACCCCTTGCCGACGTCGCCGAAGCCGGCGACCATCGCGACTTTGCCCGACAGCATCACGTCGGTGCCGCGGCGGATGCCGTCGACCAGCGATTCACGGCAGCCATAGAGGTTGTCGAACTTCGACTTGGTGACGCTGTCGTTGACGTTGATGGCCGGCCACAGCAGCGTGCCTGCCTTCTGCATGTCATAGAGACGATGCACGCCCGTCGTGGTCTCCTCAGAGACGCCCTTGATGCTCTTGGCGATGGCGGCGAAATAGCCCTTCGGCTTTTCCTTGAGCTGCTTCTTCAGAAGCGCGAAGAAGACTTCCTCTTCTTCGGAGCCGGGCTTCTCCAGGAAGGCGGCATCTCCGTTCTCGGCGCGCAGGCCAAGATGGACGTACATGGTGGCATCGCCACCGTCGTCGAGGATCATATTGGGGTGACCGCCGCCGTGCCAGTCGAACAGCTTTGCGGTGTAGTCCCAGTAGTCCTTCAGCGTCTCGCCCTTGACGGCGAAAACGGGAATCCCGGCAGCCGCGATCGCAGCCGCGGCGTGGTCCTGCGTCGAATAGATGTTGCACGAGACCCAGCGGATGTCGGCACCGAGTGCCGCCAGCGTCTCGATTAGCACCGCGGTCTGGATCGTCATGTGCAGCGAGCCGGCGATGCGCGCGCCCTTCAGCGGCTGCTTCGGGCCGTACTCTTCGCGGGTGGCCATCAGGCCGGGCATCTCGGTCTCGGCCAGCGAGATCTCCTTGCGGCCGAAATCGGCGAGCGAAATGTCCTTGACGATGTAATCGGTGAAGCCGGGCTTCGCGTTCATGAGAGGTTCCTGTTTGTTTGGCTCGTCATTCCGGGGCGCTCGTCGAACGAGCGAACCCGGAATCCGGAAAGTTCGAGATTCCGGGTTCGCGCTGTCACGGCGCCCGGAACGACGCGAGTGAATCAGAGCGCGCGCTTGAGCTGCTCGACGAGATCGGTCTTCTCCCAGGAGAAGCCGCCCTCGTTGTCGGGCGTGCGGCCGAAATGGCCGTAGGCCGAGGTGCGCGCGTAGATCGGCCGGTTGAGATCGAGATGGGTCCGGATGCCGCGGGGGGTGAGGTCCATCGCCTTGGCCGCGGCCTTCTCGAGCTGGTCTTCCGACACCTTACCGGTGCCGTGGGTGTCGATGTAGATCGACAGCGGACGCGCCACGCCGATGGCATAGGCTAGCTGCAGCGTGCAGCGGTCGGCAAGGCCGGCGGCGACGATGTTCTTGGCGACATAACGTGCCGCATAGGCCGCGGAGCGGTCGACCTTGGTCGGATCCTTGCCGGAGAACGCGCCGCCGCCATGCGGGGCCGCCCCGCCGTAGGTGTCGACGATGATCTTGCGGCCGGTCAGGCCGGAATCGCCGTCGGGACCGCCGATGTAGAACTTGCCGGTCGGGTTGATGTGCCAGATCGTCTTCGGGGTGATCCAGTCCTTGGGCAGCGCCTCGCGCACATAGGGCTCGACGATCTCGCGAACCTGGTTCGAGGTGAGGTCGGGAACCAGATGCTGGTGCGAGACCACGATCTCGCGCACGCCGACGGGCTTGCCGTTCTCGTACTGCACGGTGACCTGGCTCTTGGAATCCGGGCCCAGCACCTTCTCCTTGCCGGAGTGACGGGCTTCCGAGATCAGGCGCAGGATCTTGTGGGCGTAGAAGATCGGCGCCGGCATCAGATCGGGCGTCTCGTTGGTGGCGTAGCCGAACATGATGCCCTGGTCGCCCGCGCCTTCTTCCTTGACCTCGCCCGGCTGCAGCGCATCGACGCCCTGGGCGATGTCGGCCGACTGCGGATGCAGGAGGATCTCGATGTCGCAGGTCTTCCAGTGGAAGCCTTCCTGCTCGTAGCCGATGTCCTTGATCGCGCCGCGCACGACGCTCTCGATCTGCTCGTTGGTCACCGACTTCGGGCCGCGGGTCTCGCCGGCGATCACCACCTTGTTGGTGGTCGCGAGCGTCTCGCAGGCGGCGCGGATCTGCCAGGGGTCGATGCCCGCCTTCGGCCCTTCACGATAGAACAGGTCGACGATCTCATCGGAGATCCGGTCACAGACCTTGTCCGGATGGCCCTCGGACACGGACTCGCTGGTGAAGAGATAGGACGCGCGCATCAGTAACCCCTTGTTCCGCCGCTAGCCGGCGGGCGTTTGCGATGTTTACATTTGATGATGTCAATCACGCCGGCGCGAGATGACGTAGGATTCGTCGAGAAACCAGAGCCCATTGTACTTTCGCAGCACGTCCCTGGCGGCATCCAGAGTGCGGCCGTTTTGAGTCATTTCCGTCAATCGGTCGTCCTCAATCTGAGCGACATACACCGCCGCATTCCACGCTGCAAAGGCCGTCGACGTCCCGATGGTGCCGGTGACCTCGTTGGGCAGCGCTTCCATATCATACCTGAAGATCGAACGGTTATCCGCGTATGCATTAAAATTTAAGTCGCGGCCCACCGATCCAAGTTCATACTTAACTGCACGCAGTAGCTCATGACGGCTGACTGAGAAAGGATTTTCTCCCGGCCAGATCGCCTGGATCATTTCCATGCCCGGATCCTGCCCATGGGAGTGGATTCCGATCAGCCTGCCGCCCGGCCGAAGCGCCCGCGCCAGAGGTGCAATGATCCGCTTGGCCCGGAAATTGACCGATGACAGGGCCCGGTAGGGCTGGGATGCGATGACGAGGTCGAAATTGGCCTCAGTCTGGCCAGGCCGCGGAATGGTCGAATCGAGCAGGAACCTGTGGTCCTCACGATAAAGCACGAGGACCACCGGCCGCTCGTAGAGCGGCATGGCCGTGCGTGGGCTGATCGCAGCGCGCCAGTTCTGCTCCAGAAAAGGCCTCAGCTCCGCGATCTGCTGCTCGAACTCGCCCGACGAAGCGCCGCGGAGCGGCACCTCATGCCAGACGGTTGCCGCCGCGGCGGCAGGCGAAGCCGGCGTCAGCCAAGGCGCCTCCGCGTAGAACATGTTGGTGAACACGAACACCGACGCCGGGTGCTCGAAAATGCGGTCCGGCACCTTCTCCAGCGTCAGGCGCAAATCCTCCAGGCTGAGCTCCTTGCCCGCGACGTAGAACGGCATGTGCGGGAAGCGCTGGTGCGTGGCGCGCAGCACCCGCGCCAGCACCGTGCCGTCGCCGACGCCGGCGTCGAACAGGCGCAGCGCCGGCGGACGCGGATGGATGGAGGCGAGCTCCAGTGCGACGCGGTCCGCGATCACCCGCTTTTCGCTGCAGGTGTGGACGAATAGCAGGTATTTCTGGCGGTTCTCGAAGAAGCGGAAATTACCGCGCGGATCGCGCTTCTCGGGGGGCACCTGAAGTCCCCGCGGCGGCGGCACGCCGCCGGCCATCGACGCCGCCATATAGGCTTGGATCCGCTCCAGCGTGTCGATGGTAATGCGCTTTCCCTCGCGCAGGCGATGCACCAGCTTCCCATCGTTCACCGCGCGCCGGCCGAACGTCGATTCCGCCATGTCCGCCTTGCGGCAGAAGTCGGTGATCTGGCTCAGGATTTCGTCGTTCTTCATGCGTGGGAAATCGGTGGGCAGGAGAGTTGGGACCTGCGTCATAGCAAATTCTGCCCACTCAGGGAATAGCGGTAGGTGGCTTGTGTGCGTCCGGAGAGAGCTGAACCCCTGCGGCTGGCCGGGCAACAAACAAGCGCCCCTCCTCTCGCCTGAGACACCACCATGCGCCGCCTGCTCGTCACGCTCTGCCTGCTCATGTTCGCGCACTGGTCGGCGCCGGCGGCGGCGCAGCCGCGCAACCAGCTCGGCCCCCTCTGCACCAGCGAGACCACGCCCGCAGACAAGATGGTCGACGCCTGCACCAAGATCATCGCGCTGAAGGGCTTCAAGGGCGAGCAACTCGCCACCGTGTATTTCTGGCGGGCGGTTGGTTGGAACAAGAAAGGCGATTACGCCAAGGTCATCGCCGATGCGACGGAAGCGATCCGGCTGCAGCCGAGCCAGGCGGTCTATAACCTCAGGGGCTCGGCCTATTACGACAAGGGAGAGTACGACATCGCGATCGCCGATTTCGACGATGCGCTGAAGCTCGGCCCGCCCAGCGGCACCATCTTCCACAATCGGGGCAACGCCCGGCGCGGCAAGCACGATTATGCGAAGGCGATTGCCGACTACGACATGGCGATCAAGGCCGATCCGAAATCGGCGTTCTCGTTCCAGAACCGCGGAATCTCCAAGGAAGCGCTCGGAGATCTCGACGGCGCGCTCGCCGACATCAACCAGGCGATCCGGCTCGATCCCTCGCTGCCGCAGCCGCTCATCAATCGCACCGCGATCTGGCGCGCCAGGGGCGATCTCGATCGCGCCATCGCCGACGGCAGTGAGGCAATCCGGCTCACCAAGGAGAAGCCGCCGGTCAACATCATGACGCCGCCCAACAGCGTGCTGATCTCCGGCTACACGCATCGCGCGCTGGCCTATGAAGCCAAGGGCGACTACGCCCGCGCCGGCGAGGACTACAAGGCGACGCTGGCGATCGTGGCGTCAGACGCCGGCAGCAAGGCCAACCAGGCCACAGCACGCGTGCGCCTGTCGCTGCTGACGGACGCGGCTACGCCGATCCCGCGCGATGCGCCCTCACCGACGGCCCAGCCTGCCTCCGCCCCCGCTCCACAGCAGACCGGCGCGGCGCCGACACCATCGCCGGCCCCGGTCGGCCGCGGCACGCGCATGGCGCTGGTGATCGGCAACGGCGCCTATACCCACGTCAAGGCGCTGCCCAACCCACCCAACGATGCGCGCGCCGTCGCCAAGAGCCTGCGCGACATCGGCTTCAGCGTGTCGGAGGGCGTCGATCTCGATCGCGCCGCGATGCAGAAGATGACACGCGACTTTCTGCGCGCGGCCGCACGGGCGCAGGTGGCATTGGTCTATTATGCGGGCCACGGCGTGCAGGTGGACGGCCGCAACTATCTCATTCCGGTCGACGTTGCGCTCAAACCGGGCGCGAGCCTGACGGAGGCGATGATCGACATGGACACGATCATGGCCGGCCTCGACGACCAGGTCCGCACCAACATCCTGATCTTCGATGCCTGCCGCAATAATCCGATGGCGCAGCAGGTCGCATCTGCCGGAAACAGTCGCGCCATCGAGAGCGCGTCGGGCCTCGCCGCGCCGACGAGTCTCGGCACCGGTGCAACACTCGGGGCCGGCACGCTGATCGCATTCGCGACGGCGCCGGGCCAGGTGGCGCTCGACGGCGAAGGCGCCAACTCCCCGTTCTCCGCCGCCCTGTCCCGTCATATCGGCACGCCCGGGCTGGAGGTACAGCAGATGCTCACGCGGGTACGGGCCGAGGTCGTCTCGACCACCAAGAATAAGCAGGTGCCGTGGTCGAACTCGTCGCTGCTGGGTGAGGTCTATCTGGCGGAGAAGTGACGACGCGCTTGCGCGTCGTCATCCCGGGATGGCGCGCAGGCGCCAGACCCGGGATCTCGAGATTCCGGGTTCGCGCCAAGCGCGCCCCGGAATGACGCCAAGCCTCAATTACCCCACACTTCCTTCGCGATCTCGACCGCGAGGCTGAGCTTGGCCCACTGCTCCTCCTCGGAGAGGATGTTGCCTTCTTCCGTCGAGGCAAAGCCGCATTGCGGGGACAATGCGAGCTGCTCCAAGGGCGCGAACTTGGCGGCTTCCTCCAGGCGGCGCTTGATGTCATCCTTCTTCTCGAGCTCGCCGAACTTCGAGGTGATGACGCCGACCACGACGACCTTGTTGCCCTTGGGCAGGAAGCGCAGCGGCTCAAAGCCGCCGGCGCGGTCGCTGTCGTACTCCAGGAAGTAGCCGTCGTAATTGGTGCCGGCGAGCATGGTCTCGGCCACCGGCTCGTAGCCCCCCGAGGAGATCCAGGTCGAGCGGAAATTGCCGCGGCAGACGTGGGTCGTCACCACCATGTCGGCCGGCTTCTCCGCCAGCGCGTAGTTGATGACGCGCGCATAGATCTGCTGCAGGCCATCCGGGTTATCGCCGCGCTCGCGCGCCTTCTGCAGTTCGTCCTGCGAGCAGAGATAGGCCCAGACGGTGTCGTCGAACTGGAGATAGCGGCAGCCGGCGTCGTAGAACGCCTTCACGGCCTTGCGGTAGGTCTTGCCGAGATCTTCGTAGAAGGCGTCGAGATCGGGATAGACGTCCTTGGAGATCGACTTGCGACCGCCGCGGAAGTGGAGCACCGCCGGCGAGGGGATCGTCATCTTGGCGGTGACGTGGGCCTGGTCAGCGACCTTCTTCAGGAAGCGGAAGTGGTCCAGCATCGGATGGCTGTCGGGAAAGTCGAGCTTGCCGATGACGCGGACCGCATCGTGACGGGTCTGCACGCCCGTGAACTGGATGCCGGTGTCGGGATGAAACAGCTCGCAGCCGGTGAGCTTGGCCAGGAAGTCGAAATGCCACCAGGAGCGGCGGAATTCGCCGTCGGTGGCGAGCTTCAACCCGATCGAGGCCTGCTTGTGCACGACCTTCTCGATCTCCATGTCCTCGATCTTGCGCAGATCGTCGGCCGAAATCTCGCCCTTCTCCAGCCCGCTACGGGCTTCCTTGATCTTGGCCGGACGCAGGAGGCTGCCAACCTCGTCGGCGCGGAAGGGGGCTTTGGTTCGCTGCATGTATCACTCCCTGGACATCTTAGTGGGCCCTCGCCCCGGCAACGCCGAGATGGCGCTCCAGGACAGTGGGGTCGGTCTTCAGCGCGGCGCTCGGAGCGTCGTGGACGATCGTTCCGCGCTCCAATATCACAACGCGGTCGGCGAGCCCCAGAATCTTTTGGGCATTCTGCTCGACGATGATCGAGCAGATACCTCCGGACCGGGTGATGGTCCCGATCGCCTTCAGGAGTTCCTCGACGATGATGGGCGCAAGGCCCTCGGTCGGCTCGTCCAGCAGCAGCACTTTCGGATTGAGGGTGAGCGCGCGGCCGATCGCCAGCATCTGCTGCTCGCCGCCGGAGAGCTGGTTGCCGAAATTGCTCCGCCGCTCCTTCAGCCGCGGGAACATCTCGTAGACGGTCTCGACCGTCCAGGGACCGGGCTGCGCCACCGCGGTCATGTTCTCTTCGACCGTCAGCGAGCGGAAGATGTTGCGCTCCTGCGGCACCCAGCCGATGCCGGCGCGCGCCCGCTGGTCGGGCCGCATCGCCGTGACATCGGTGCCGGCCAGCGCAATGGAGCCGGCGAAGCGGCGCGTCACACCGACGATGGAGTTGATCAGCGTGGTCTTGCCGGTGCCGTTGCGGCCGAGCAGCGCCAGCACCTGTCCTTCAGCGAGGCGGAGCGTCATCTTCGGCAGCACCACCGCCTCGCCGTAGCCGGCGCGAAGTGAATCGATCGCGAGCAGGTCAGACATTGACCGCCTCCTCGCCGAGATAGACCGCCTTCACCTGCGGATCGCGCGCGACCTCATCGGGCGGGCCTTCGGTCAGCAGCGCGCCCGAGACCAGCACCGAGATGCGATCGGCAAAGGAGAACACGAGGTCCATGTCGTGTTCGATCAGAAGCACGGTGACGTCGCGCGGCAGGCTGCCCACGACGGCGAGAATGTCGTGGCGCTCGCTCTCGGGTACGCCGGCGGCGGGCTCGTCGAGCAGCAGGACGCGCGGCTTGGCCGCAATGGCGACCGCGATCTCGAGCAGGCGCTGCTTGCCGTAGGGCAGCGTCACGGTCTCTTCGTTCATGACCTCGAGCAGGTGGAAGCGGGAGAGCAGATCGGCGATCTCGCCATTGACGTCGCTGCGGGTGCCCATCCGTCGCCACCATTCGCCGCCATGGCCGAGGCGCTCGGAGACCGCAAGGCCGATGGTCTCGAGCGGGGTCAGGTCCGGGTAGAGCTGGTTAATCTGGAAGGTGCGCGACAGTCCGCGCAGCACGCGCTTGTGCACGGGCAGATCGGTGATGTCCTGGCCCTCCAGCATAATGCGCCCGGAGTTCGGCTTCAGCACGCCGGTGAGCTGGTTGATCACCGTGGTCTTGCCGGCACCGTTCGGGCCGATCAGCGCATGGCGGGCGCCCTGCTCGACCTTCAGGGACAGATCGCGGGTGACGCGCAGACCGCCGAACTGCTTTTCGAGATTTTGGGTTTCGAGCGCGATGGTCATGAATCGCTCTCCGGCACGGCGACGATCGCCTTGCGGCCAGCAATCTGCCTGATGATCAGGTTCGGCACATACAGGACCCAGCGATGCAGGCGCTGGCGGCCGACCAGCACGATCACGACCAGCACGAGGCCGATCCAGAACTGCCAGTATTGCGGCGTGATGGTCGAGAACAATTCCTGGAGCAGGCGGAAGATCACCGCGCCGATCAGGCCGCCGTAGAGATAGCCGGTGCCGCCGATCACCAGAACCAGCATCAGGTCGGCGGAGCGCTCCATGGAAAACACGTCGAGCGAGGCGATCGCTGTGGTCTGGGTGAACAGCGCCCCCGCAATGCCGGCATAGAACGCAGACAGCGTATAGATCGCGATCAGGCGACGGTTGACCGGAATGCCAATGGCGGCGGCGCGGAGGGGATTGTTCTTGATGGCGCGCAGCGACAGGCCGAACGGGGAATGCACGACGCGGCGGGCGAACAGGAACAGCAGCAACAACACGGCCAGCGAATAGAAGAAGCCGGCCTTGCCGAACATGTCGAACGGGATCTCGCCGAAGATCGGCTGCATCTCGATGCCCTGAAGACCGTCGGTCCCGCCGGTGATGTTGGAAAAGCGTTCGGCGAGCGCTTCCAACAGCAGCGCTATGCCGAGCGTCACCATCAGGCGCGTCAGGTCGACGCCGCGGATGACGAGGAAGCTGGTGGCAAAGCCGAGCACCATTGCGGCAAGGCCGGCGACAATCAACGCCAGCACGGGCTCCTTGACGATGCCGTGCAGCGCCAGCAGCCCCGCGGCATAGGCGCCGACGCCGAAGAAGGCGGCATGGCCCAGCGAAACGATGCCGGCATAGCCCAGGATGAGATCGAGCGACATCGCGAACAGCGCGAGGCGCAGGATGTCGGTCATGATCAGATAGCGCGAGGGAAATGCGAAACCGCAGGCCAGCACGATCAGCCAGAAGGCGATTTCGCCTGAGTGCCAGCGTGCCTGGCGCTGGGCGTGATGACCGACGTCGGAAGCAGCGCTCATCGGCGAACTCAACGCGCGGCCGTGCGGCCGAACAGGCCGTTCGGGCGCCAGATCAGGATCACGATCATGATGGTGTAGATCACGAAGGGGCCCATCTTCGGCACGTAATACTTGCCGGCGACGTCGCCGATGCCGAGCAGCAGCGAGGCGAGGAACGGTCCTGTTATCGATGACGAGCCGCCGACGGTGACCACGATCAGGAAGTAGATCATGAACTTCAGCGGGAAATATGGATCGAGGCCGAGGATCTCGGCGCTGAGGGCGCCGCCGAGACCGGCGAGCCCGCAACCGAAGGCAAAGGTGAAGGCGAACACCTGCGGCACGTTGATGCCGAGACCGCTCGCGGCGCGGGGGTCATCGACCGCCGCGCGCAGGCGGCTGCCGAAACGCGTCTTCGCCAGCACCATTTGAAGCGCGATGGTCAGCAGGCCGCAGATCACGATGATCATCAGCCGGTAGCGGCCGATGCCGACTCCGAACAGGTCGAACTGGCCCTGGAGTGCGGCGGGAAGATTGATGAAGACCCGCGAGGATCCCTGGATGTAGTCGACGGCCGCGACCGACATGAAGGTCAGGCCGATCGTGAACAGCACCTGGTCGAGATGGCTGCGGGCGTAGAGATGACGGTACAGCGTCCGTTCGAGCGCGATGCCGATTGCAGCCGAGGAGACGAAAGCAAGCGGCAGGGCGGCGAAGAACGGCCAACCCATCCGGTTGACCAGCACCATGCAGATATAGCCCCCGGCCATCGCGAAGGCGCCGTGGGCGAGATTGACGAAGTTCATCAGGCCGAGCGTGACCGCGAGCCCGCAGGCGAGCACGAACAGCAGCATGCCGTAGGCGACGCCATCGAACAGGTTGGTGAGGATTGCGGTCATTGGGGGTCGAAGATCATCTCACGTGTAGCCCAGGGCCGTGCTGCGCTCCCCCTCCCGCTTGCGGGAGAGGGTTGGGAGAGGGTGTCTCCGCAATGGGACAGTCCTTCACACGACGCTTCGCGTCGACCTCTCCCGCAAGCCGGAGAGGTGAAGCGAGCGCGTCACTTCTTGGTCTTGCCGAGATCCTTGACGGCCTCGAAGGTCGCGAACTCGACGTTGTAGAGTTCGCCATCCACCTTCTCGACCTTGCGGATGTAGATGTTCTGCACGATGTCGCGGGTCTCGGGGTCGATCGAGATCGGACCGCGCGGGCTTTCCCACTTCTGGCCCTTCATGGCCTCGATCAGCTTGTCGCCGTTGGTGTCGCCACCTGTCTTCTTCAACGCCTCGTAGATCAGGTGGATGCCGTCATAGCCGCCCACGGCCATGAAGCCCGGACGGTTGCCGAAGGCTTTCTTGTAGGCCGCGACGAAATCCTTGTTCATCTGCGAGGGGTGCGCCGCGGAATAGAGATGCGCGGTGACCGTGCCGAGCACGGCGTCGCCCATGTTGTTGAGCAAATCGTCGTCCGTGACGTCGCCCGGCCCGATCACCTTGATGCCGGCCTTGTCGAGGCCACGCTCGGCATATTGCTTCATGAAGTTGCCGCCCTGGCCCGCCGGCACGAACACGAAGATCGCGTCCGGCTTTGCGTCCTTCATGCGCTGCAGGAACGGAGCGAAGTCGGGGTTCTGCAGCGGCACCTTGACTTCTTCGACCACCTCACCGCCGCCGGCCGTGAAATGCTGCTTGAAGAAGTTGAGGGCGTCATTGCCCGGCGCGTAGTCCGAAGTCAGCGTCGCGACCTTCTTGATGCCGTTCTTGACCGCCCAGTCGCCGATGATGGTGGAGGACTGCGCCAGCGTGAAGCTGGTGCGCACGATATAAGGCGAGCGCTCGGTGATGATGGAGGTGCCGGCCGCCATCACGACTTCGGGAATCTTGGCCTGGGTGGCCAGCGGCGCGGCGGCGAGAGCAGCCGGCGTCACGCCGAAGCCGGCGATGAAGTTGACCTTGTCGTTGACGATCAGCTCCTGCGCGGCAGTCTTGGTCTTGTCCGGAATTGCGGCGTCGTCCTTGACGATGATCTCGATCTTCTTGCCGGCGACGGTGTCGCCCTTCTGCTGCATGTAGAGCTTGATCGCGTTCTCGATCTGCTTGCCGGTCGAGGCTTGGCCGCCGGTCATCGGCAGGATCAGCCCGATCTTGACCGTGTCTTCCGCCTTGGCGGGCGCGACGGCCGCAAGGCCCGCGATCGCAACGACCGCTGCGGTGCGTGAAAAAATCCTGCGTTCGAACATCAGATGTCCCTCCCCTTCATTCCTGACCTCTTTGTGAGCCGGACCGAGTGCCCGGTCCTTGCCGCGCTTCACTCATGGACAAGCCATGCCGTGCGGCCACATGGCGTCCTCTGCAACCCCGTTGTCAATCGAACCTTGGGCGACCATTCGGCGCAAGCCGCGTGATCTGCCTTACGACGGCAGGACGAGATTTGTACGAATGTACAAATAAAATGGTCCTGTCAACGAAAAAGCCCCGGTTTGCGGCGCGGCCCCCGCCGATGACCGTTAGGACAGCTGCGGAGTGTATACCGTATCAACTGCCGTTCCCCCATCAAGTGCAAAATATGCTTACTTTAATACCTTTCTTGTATACAGCTTAGCTCACCCTCGAATAGGCCAATTTTACATATTGAGAGCTATGGTTTGCCGCCGAGATCTATCCGGCGCTCCTCCCATCCGCGCCGATCGGGGTGCGACCAGAGATATTCATGCGTTCCCGCTCGCTTTCGATCGCCGCCGCACTCGCCCTGTTCGCTTCTAATCTTGCAGGCTGCGGGACGGTCAACGAAAAGCTCTCTGCCGGCATGGGCGACTACGTCCCGCAATGGGCTGGCGGCCTGCCTGCTGATGCGCCACCGCGACCCGGCACGCCGCAATACGACGCCTACATGAAGGAACGCGAGCGCAAGCGGCTGATGCCGGCGGCCGATCGCGAGAAGGAAGAACAGGCCCAAAAGGGCGCGACGGGGACGACGGGCACGACGTCGGGCAGCCCGGTGCGCTAAGAAGGACTGTCGTCATTCCGGGTTCGATGCTGGCGCAGCGCCCCGGAATGACGGTGCGCTAATCCACGAACACCACGGTCTTGCGACCGTTGAGGATGACGCGGTCGTCGAGATGGTAGCGGATGGCCCGCGCCAGCACGCGGCGCTCGATATCACGGCCCTTGCGGACCAGATCCTCCGGCGTGTCGCGATGGCTGATGCGCTCGACGTCCTGGTCGATGATCGGGCCCTCGTCGAGGTCGCGCGTGACGTAATGCGCGGTGGCGCCGATCAGCTTGACGCCGCGCTCATGGGCCTGGTGATAGGGCTTGGCACCCTTGAAGCCCGGCAGGAACGAGTGGTGGATGTTGATGCAGCGCCCCGACAGCTTTGCCGAGAGATCGTCGGACAGGATCTGCATGTAGCGGGCGAGCACGACGAGATCGGTCTTCGTCTTGCCGACGAGGTCCATGATCTCTGCCTCCTGCTCGCGCTTGGTCTCCTTGGTGACAGGCAAATGGTGGAAGGGGATGCCGCCGAAATCGAGCCCGGCATAGACCTCGCGGGGATGGTTGGAGACGATCGCGGTCGGAATCATCGGCAATTCGCCGGTGCGCCAGCGATAGAGGATGTCGACCAGGCAGTGATCGGATTTCGACACCAGCAACATCACCTTGCGATGCGCAGCGCGGTCGCGCATCTGCCATTCCATGCCGAAACGCTCGGCAATCGCGGCGAAGCCGGTCTGCAGTGCCGCCAGTTCCACGGCAAGATCGGCCGCTGTGAACACCACCCGCATGAAGAACTTCTTGGTCTCGACGTCGTCGAACTGCTGGGCGTCGAGGATGTTCTGTCCATTATGAGCGAGAAACGTCGACACCGCCGAGACGATGCCTGGGCGATCCGGACAGGACAGGGTCAGGACATATTGATGGTCGGGCAAGGCTCGGCTCTTGATGAAGGTTTGTGCAGCGGAACGATCCAGCGGATTGCGCCCTGCTCTAGCACCGACCCGCCCTTGCGCCAATCCCAGCCGCGGAGTCAGGATGAACGGACAATTGCGAATTCTCAACGGAGCATACCCATGGCCGACCGCTTGAACGGCTACCGGATCCTGATCCTGGAAACGCGCGAGGAGGCGCAGTTCTCCAAGCTTCTGGCCGAGCAAGGCGCCGAGGTCGTGCAATGCCCGATGTTCACCATCCATGATGCGCCGGACCCGGCTCCAATCGAGGCCTGGATCCGCCGTGCCATCGACAAGCCCTTCGACGATCTCGTGCTGATGACCGGCGAAGGCCTGCGCCGCATCATGAAGCTCGCCCGTGCCCGCGGGCTCGACGCCGCCCTTGTCGCGGCGCTCGCCCAGGCGCGCAAGTTCACCCGCGGCCCGAAGCCGGGCAAGGCGCTGCGCGAGATCGGCCTCGAGACGCAGCAGACCACGGAGAAGCCGACCACCGAAGGCGTGATCGAGATGATGGCCAGGCTCGACCTGAACGGGCGGCGCCTCGGTCTCCAGCTCTATCCCGACAAGGATCACAGCGCGCTGACCGGCGCGCTGGCCGCGCAAGGCGCAGCCGTCGATACGGTGCTGCCCTACGTCTACGATTCCAAGGCTGCCGATGCCAACATCGTCGCCGCCATCGACGACATGGCAGAGGGCCGCATCGACTCGATCGCCCTGACCAATCTCGGCCAGGTCCGCAGGCTCATCGAGGTTGCCAAGGCGCATGGCAGCGAGGCCAAGCTGCGCGCAGGCCTCGAACGCACACTGATCGCATCGGTCGGCCCGGCCGTTTCCGGCGAGCTCGCCGCGCATGGCTTGCGCACCGACGTCTCGCCCGCCGACGACGCCTATTTCATGCGTCCTCTGATCTCGGCCATGGCAAGCGCGTTGGCCGATAGGAAGCCGGCACGCGCAGCGAGACAAGAGCCGAGCGCGGGGGCGGCCTGCGGCGGCTGCGATTGACACAGTCACCGCCAGCGTTAGGTTGCGCGACGGCAAGAAGCAACAACAAGGGTTAAGGGAATCGCCGTGACACGCGTCATCGCGTCGTGAACGCCACTGCACGACCTTCGGCGCTCGCGCCATTCCGCATCCGCAACTACCGCTTCCAGTGGCCGTCCGACCTGCTCACCTCCTGGGCCTTCGAGGTCGAGACGCTGGTGCTCGGCTGGTACATCATCGTCGAGACCGGCTCGGTGCTGCTGCTCACCGTCCTCGCCTCACTCCAGTTCGTCGGAACATTGGTCGCGCCCGTGTTCGGCATGATCGGCGACCGCATCGGTCATCGCGATCTCCTGGTCGCGATGCGTCTTGCCTATACGGCGCTGTCGTCGACCATCATGGTCCTGGCGCTGAGCGGTCATCTGTCGCCGCTGAGCGTCATGATCATCGTCACGATCATGGGCCTGATTCGTCCCTCCGATCTCGGCGTTCGCGGCGCGCTGCTCGCTGATATCATGCCGGCCGAGCAGCTGGTGGGCGCCATCAGCGTTGCGCGGACGACCCAGGACAGCGCGCGCATTGCCGGAGCGTTGACGGGGGCCGGGCTGTTCGCCGTGCTCGGTATCGGCCTCATCTATGTGGCGATCGCCTGCCTTTACTTCACAGCAGCGCTTCTCATGCTCTGCCTGACCCGGCCGAAAAGGACCGTCGCCACGAGCGATCTCCCCGCCAACAGCCACACCGTTTCGCGGCTGTTTGGCGACCTCAAAGAGGGAATCGTCTACGCCTGGAACGGCCCGGCCATGCGCGCGGCACTGTGTGTCGCTTTCCTGGCCAATCTCACCGCATTTCCCTTCACGGGCGGATTGTTGCCCTACATCGCGCGGGAGATCTTTCACACCGACCAGACCGGCCTCGGATATCTGTCGGCGAGCTTCGCCGTCGGGTCGCTGATCGGCTCCATCACGCTCAGCCTGGTCAGTGGCGTGCGCATCGCGCGGCTTCTGATCGGCGCGACGCTGGCCTGGTACGCCATGCTGCTGGTGTTCGTCGAGGTCAGGACGATGCCGGTGGCGATGGCCTGCCTCGTGCTCGCCGGTATCGCCCAGAGCATGTCCATGATCTCGGCTGCCGTCATCCTGATGCGCACCGCGAGCGCACATCTGCGCGGCCGTGTCATGGGCGTGCGCATGATGGTGATCTACGGCTTGCCGATCGGACTGCTCGCGGCCGGCAGTCTGATCGACCGCATCGGCTATTCCGCGACGGGATCGCTCTATGCCGTGGCAGGATTCGTCGCGATGCTCGCCATTGCGATCCGCTGGCGCGCCGACCTCTGGCCGGTGCACGCGCCGGCCAATGCGCGCTGACGAGACTTCTAATCCCCGTACCCGCGCAGCCGCTCGATATCGAGGATCGTAACCCCGCCATATTCCAGTCGCAGCAGCCCCTCCTTCTCCAGCCGGTTCAGCGCGCGGTTGGCGTTCTGGCGGGACATGCCGGAGAGCGCACCGATCTCCTCCTGGGTGATCTCCAGATGCGCGGTCGATTCCGGATAGAGGATCGGGTTGAACAGCGAGGCGATGCTGCGGGCGAGGCGTGCGGTGGCATCCAGCGTGCGGTTGACCTCGAGCATGCCGATGAACTGGCCGAGCCGCTCGTTGAGCTGGCGCACCAGGAAGCGGTTGAAACCGACGCTGTTCTCGAACAGCCACATGAAGGCGCTGCGTTCCATCAGCGCGATGCGGCTGTCGCGCAGCGCGACCACATCATAGCGGCGCGGCTCGTTCTTGAGCACACTGCCCTCGCCGAACCAAGCCCCTGCCGTCAGCCCGGCAAGGCTGGTCTCCTTGCCGTCGCGCGAAACCCCGCCCATGCGGGCAAGGCCGCCCACCATGCCGGCCCAATAGGCAAAAATATCACCGCGCATGAACACGCTCTCGCCGGTGCCGTAGGACCGCTCCGTGATTCCGGCGCGCGCGACCTCGATCTCGGCTGGTGTGAGCTCACGCGACCAGGCGGCAATGCGCTTCAGATGATCCTCTGAAATCATGATCTCGAAGCCAGCCGCACCGTTCCGTCACCCCATGTCCCTGTTGCACTGCAACAGAATCGCTCCGGCCACCCATCCGACGAAAGATGAAGACCCGCTCGGTCCAACAAACTTTGTCGCAGAATTGTCAGGCCGGAGACATTTCAAAATAGCGCTTTCCCCTATTGAGGACCACCTCAGGCGATGCGGCTTTTGATCCCTCACGGGAACGAAGGTTGCGCCGGTCCGGTCGAGACCAATAGCTGCATGGTCTGGCCGGCACGACCGTACTAGGATCGCCCGACAGGAACGGAAGAGCGCCAATCAAGCGCCATCACCGGGAGGGATTCGTTTGGTGGCTACCAGTCTCGAAGTGCGCGGCGTGTCCTTACGATTCGGCGGCGTCCGCGCGCTGACCGACGTCAGCTTCGCCATCAGGCAAGGCGAGCTGTTCTCGATCATCGGCCCCAACGGCGCCGGCAAGACCTCGATCGTGAACTGTATTTCCGGCCGCTACAAGCCGACAGAAGGCCAGCTGTTCTATCAGGATCGCGACATCACCGGCTTGACGCCGAATGCCCGCGCCTCGCTCGGTATTGGCCGCACCTTCCAGAATCTCGCGCTATTCCACCACATGAGCGTGCTCGACAACATCATGGTCGGCCGCCATCACCTGTTGAGGAACAATTTCCTCACGGGCTCGCTGTACTGGCTCACCGGGGCGCGCAAGGAGGAGCTCGAGCACCGCCGCAAGGTGGAAGAGATCATCGACTTCCTCGATCTGCAGTCGGTGCGCAAGGCCACCGCCGGCACCCTCCCCTACGGCCTGCGCAAGCGCGTGGAGCTCGCCCGCGCCATGGCCCTGGAGCCGCGCCTGATCCTCCTCGACGAGCCTATGGCTGGCATGAATTTCGAGGAGAAGGAGGACATGGCCCGCTACATCGTCGATCTCAACGAGGAGTTCGGGATGACGGTGGTGATGATCGAGCACGACATGGGCGTGGTGATGGACATCTCCCACCGCGTCATGGTGCTGGATTTCGGCAAGAAGATCGCCGAGGGCGATCCGGCGACCGTGCTCGCCGATCCCCACGTCAGGCGCGCCTATCTCGGCGAAGAGGACGAGGTGCTGGTCGATCCCGATGATGCCTCTCCGGAGCAGGAGAGCGCGGCATGATGGATTATGCGGGCCGCGTCGCGCAGGCCGATACCTATCCGAAGATGCTCCGGCTCAATGCCAGGGAGCACGGCAACGAGATCGCAATGCGTGAGAAGGATCTCGGGCTCTGGCGCATCTTCACCTGGAACGACTATCAGGCCCGCGTGCGTGATTTCGCGCTCGGCCTCATCGAGCTCGGCCTGAGCCGCGGTGATGTGGTCGGCATCATCGGCGACAACCGGCCGGACTGGGTCGCGGCAGAAGTCGCGACGCATGCCATTGGCGGCCTCAGCCTCGGGCTCTATCGCGACGTGCTGGACGAGGAAGCCTCCTATCTCCTCAACTATGGCGAGGCGCAGCTCGTGTTCGCCGAGGACGAGGAGCAAGTCGACAAGCTGCTTATCCTCGCCGAGCGCGTGCCGAAGCTGAAGCACATCATCTATTCCGATCCGCGCGGGATGCGGAAATACGACGACCCGCGCCTGATGCCGGCGGAGAAGCTTGCCGAGCTCGGCCGTGCCCGCGCCGCGCGCGAGCCGGAGCTCTACGACAGGTTGGTCGATGCTACCAGGGGCGAGGACGTCGCGATTCTCTGCACGACGTCGGGCACCACCTCGCATCCGAAGCTCGCGATGCTCGCCGCCGGCCGCGTGCTCGGCCATTGCGCGACCTATCTCGCCTTCGACCCCAAGGGTCCCGATGACGAATACGTCTCGGTGCTGCCGCTGCCCTGGATCATGGAACAGGTCTACGTGCTCGGCAAAGGTCTGCTCTGCCGGATGAAGATCAACTTCGTCGAAGAGCCCGACACGATGATGAACGATCTGCGCGAGATCGCACCGACCTTCGTGCTGTTCGCGCCACGCGTCTGGGAATCCATCGCCGCCGACGTCCGCGCCAAGGTGATGGACGCAACGCCCTTCAAGCAGCGCCTGTTCGACATCGGCATGAAGTCGGGCCTTGCCGCGCTGGAACAGGGCAGGCGCTCGGGCTTTGCCGACGCGATCCTGTTCCGCGCGCTGCGCGACCGCCTCGGCTTCACCCGGTTGCGCTCGGCCGCGACCGGCGGCGCGGCGCTCGGGCCCGACACCTTCAAGTTCTTCCAGGCCATGGGCGTGCCGCTGCGCACGCTCTACGGCCAGACCGAGCTGCTCGGGGCCTACACGCTGCATCCCGAGGGCAGGGTCGACCCTGATACCACCGGCGTGCCGATGGCGGACAGCGTCGAGATCCGCATCGACAATGCCGACGTCCACGGTGTCGGCGAGATCGTCGTGCGACATCCCAACATGTTCCTCGGCTATTACAAGAACCCCGAGGCCAGCGTCGCCGACATCAAGGATGGCTGGCTGTGCTCGGGCGATGCCGGCTATTTCAACGCTGACAACCAGCTCGTCGTGATCGACCGCATCAAGGATCTCGCCGAGACCTCCCGCGGCGAACGCTTCTCGCCGCAATTCATCGAGAACAAGCTCAAATTCTCGCCCTATATCGCCGAGGCCGTGGTGCTTGGGGCCGGCCGCGACGCGCTCGCGGCAATGATCTGCATCCGCTACTCCATCATCTCGAAATGGGCGGAAAAGAACCGCCTCTCCTTCACGACCTACAGCGACCTCGCCTCACGGCCGGAGGTCTACGCGCTGCTGCGGAAGGAGGTCGAGACCGTCAACGCCACCCTGCCGCCGGCACAGCGCATCTCGCGCTTCCTGCTGCTCTACAAGGAGCTCGACGCCGATGACGGCGAGCTCACCCGGACGCGAAAGGTGCGCCGCGGCGTCATCAACGAGAAATACGCCGGCATCATCGATGCCATTTACCACGGCGATTCCGAGATCCCCGTCGACACCGTGATCCGCTTCCAGGACGGCACCACGCAGCGGGTGCGAACGACCCTGCGCGTGGTGGACCTTGGCGGGCGCGGGCACATGGCGGAGGCTGCGGAGTGACACGGATAGTCGTCATGCGCGGGCTTGACCCGCGCATCCATCCTCTTCCGAACAGTCTTCCTTCCGCATCGATGGATTGCCGGGTCGAGCCCGGCAATGACGAGCTGAGTCACCCAATATGAACACCGCTTTCCTCATCCAGCTCCTGGTCAACGGCCTCGTGGTCGGCACGCTCTATGGCGTGGTCGCGATGTCGTTCGTGCTCATCTACAAGGCGACGCAGGTCGTCAACTTCGCGCAAGGTGAATTGCTGCTGGTCGGCGCCTGGGTGTGCTGGGCCTTGCTGGCGAAATACCAGGTGCCGTTCTGGATCGGCATGCCGGTCACGCTGGTGTTCATGTTCATGTTCGGCATCGCGGTGCAGGTGCTGATCCTGCGGCCGATGATTGGCGAGCCGATCATTTCGGTGATCATGGTGACGATCGGCCTCTCCACCGTGCTGCAGGCGACGCTGAAATGGATGTTCGGCGTCAACCCTCAGCCGTTCCCGCGCGTGTTCGAGAGCCAGTCGGTCAGCCTGCTCGGCCTGCAGATCCAGACCGTCTACGTCATGAGCCTCGTCGTCTCGGTTGCCATGATGATCGGCATGGCCTGGTTCTTCCGCGCCTCGAAATACGGCCTTGCGATGCGCGCCACCGCGTTCAACCAGCAGGTGGCGCAGTCGCTCGGCATTTCCGTCAAGAGCGTGTTCGCGATGGCCTGGGCGATCTCGGCGACCGTCTCGGCGGTCGCGGGCGTCGTCGTCGCCGTGGTCAACGGCGTGTCCTCGGGCCTTGCTGCCTACGGCATCAAGGTGTTTCCGGCGGCGATCCTCGGCGGGCTCGATTCCGTCGGCGGCGCCGTGCTGGGCGGCATCATCATCGGGCTGCTCGAGAACGTCGCCCAATATGTCGACAGCGAATATCTGCACTGGGGCAATCTCTACGAGATCGCGCCGTTCTACGTCCTCATCATCGTGCTGATGATCAAGCCCTACGGCCTGTTCGGCACCCACGACATCGAGCGGATCTGACCCATGGCCGGCCCTGCCCTCATCCCCGCTGGTGATTTCCGCACAACTTACGCCGCGGACACCACGATCTTCCCGACCACCACCGGCCGCAATTTCGCGATCGCAGGCGTCGCGCTGCTCTGCCTCGCGCCGCAATTCTTCAGCGGCTACTGGCTCAGCATCTTGATCCAGATCGGCATCTTCTCGATCGCGGCACTCGGCCTCAATATCCTGGTCGGCTTCACCGGCCAGATCTCGATCGGACATGCGGCCTTCTTCCTGCTCGGCGCCTTCACCTCGGCCTACATCTCCAACAACGCGCCGATCCCGGTGTTCTTCGCGATCCCGCTCGCGGGACTCGTGACGGCGCTGGTCGGGCTGGTCTTCGGCATCCCCGCGGCGCGGCTGAAAGGGCTCTACCTCGTCATCGCGACGCTGGCCGCGCAATACATCCTGCTCGACTTCTTCTCCCGCGCCGAATGGTTCTCCGGCGGCTCGGTGCCGGCGAGTGCCGAGCCGTTCTCGATCTTCGGTTACGCGCTGCGGGGCGACCGGCAGTATTTCTACGTCGTGCTGGCCTATGTGCTCCTGAGCTACATCCTCGTCACCAACCTGATGCGCACGCGCGACGGCCGCGCGTTGGTGGCGATCCGCGACCACTATCTCTCCGCGGAGATCATGGGCATCAACCTCACCAAGTACCGCACATTATCGTTCGGTCTCGCCGCCTTCTTCGCCGGTATCGCGGGCGCGCTCTATGCGCACTATCAGCTCGTCGTCTCCCAGGAAGGTTTCGGCATCGAGCGCTCGATCCTGTTCCTCGCCATGATCATCATCGGCGGCACCGGCTCGATCATGGGCACGCTGATGGGCACCGCCTTCGTGGTGTTGCTGCCCGAGGCGATGGAGTTCGTCAGCCACTATCTCAAGGGTGGCGCGATCGACAAGGCATTGTCGCTCAACAACAACATCACCTTCCTGCGCGAGATCGCGATCGGGCTGATCATCATCGCATTCCTGATGTTCGAGCCTGACGGGCTTGCGCATCGCTGGCGGCAGATCAAGGCGTACTGGAAGCTTTACCCGTTCTCGCATTGAACTTCACTTTAACAATAAACAGGAGGAACCGACCCATGAAGATGAAGTCCCTTTTGAGCACCGCATCGCTCGCGGTCGCGATCGCCGCATACTCGGCAGGCGCGCAGGCGCAGATCGCGATCGGGCATCTCGCCGACTATTCCGGCGGCACCTCCGACGTCGGCACCCCGTTCGGGCAGGCCGTCGCCGACACCTTCGCCTGGGTCAACAAGAACGGCGGCATCGGCGGCAAGCAGGTCAATCTCGACACCAACGATTACGGCTACCAGGTGCCGCGCGCGATCGCGCTCTACAAGAAATGGTCGGCTCCGGACAACAAGGTCGCCGCGATCATGGGCTGGGGCACCGCCGACACCGAAGCGCTGACCGGCTTCCTCGCCCAGGACAAGATCCCCGACATGTCCGGCTCCTACGCCGCGGCGCTGACCGATCCCGAAGGCGTCAGCGGCAAGGCCAAGCCCGCTCCTTACAATTTCTTCTACGGCCCGAGCTATTCGGACGCGTTGCGCGCGATGCTGATCTGGGCGGCCGAGGACTGGAAGGCCAAGGGCAAGCCCGGCAAACCCAAATTCGTGCACATGGGCGCCAACCATCCCTATCCGAACGCACCGAAGGCTGCCGGCGAAGCCATGGCGCAGGAGCTCGGCTTCGAGGTGCTGCCGCCGCTGATATTCGCTCTGACGCCCGGTGACTACAGCGCGCAGTGCCTGAGCCTGAAATCCTCGGGCGCCAACTACGCCTATCTCGGCAATACCGCGGCTTCCAACATCTCGGTGATGAAGGCCTGCAAGACCGCCGGCGTGGATATCCAGTTCCTCGGCAACGTCTGGGGCATGGACGAGAACGCCGCCAAGACCGCGGGCGATGCCGCAAACGGCGTGATCTTCCCGCTGCGCACCGCGGTGAGCTGGGGCGGCGACGCGCCCGGTATGAAGACGGTGATGGAAATCTCGAAGATGTCCGACGCCAGCGGCAAGGTCTATCGTCCCGTGCACTACGTCGCGGCGGTCTGCTCGGCGATGTACATGAAGGAAGCGATCGACTGGGCTGCCAAGAACGGCGGCGCCACCGGCGAGAACGTCGCCAAGGGCTTCCACCAGAAGAAGGACTGGGTGCCATCCGGCATGGAAGGCGTCTGCAATCCCTCCACCTGGACCGAGAAGGACCACCGCGGCACGCTGAAGGTGGATCTCTATCGCACCAAGATCTCGGGCTCGACCGATGGCGACCTCAACGATCTCATGGCCAAGGGCGCGATCAAGCTCGAGAAGGTCAAGACGGTGGAGCTGCCGCGCAAGCCGGAACTGCTGGGGTGGTGAGCCCGGCTCATACCCACACGAACACTGTCATCCCCCGCGAAGGCGGGGGATCCAGTACGCCGCAGCTTCTCGAGGAATCTCCGGCGCCTCTGGAATACTGGGTCACCCGCCTTCGCGGGTGACGACAGCGGAGAATGAAGACGCATGTCCCAAACCATTGAAGCAACCCGCTCAACTCCCGCCGCTGTCGCGACGCCGCCTCTCCTCGCCGTGCGCAACATCGAGGTCGTCTATGACGACGTCATCCTGGTGCTGCGCGGCCTCAGCCTCGACGTGCCCAAGGGCGCGATCGTGGCTCTGCTCGGGGCCAACGGCGCCGGCAAGTCGACGACGCTCAAGGCGATCTCGGGGCTGCTCAAGACCGAGGACGGCGAGGTGACGCGCGGCGAGATCCTGTTCGAGGGCGAGCGGATCAACGGCATCGATCCCGACAAGATCGTCCGCCGCGGCATCTTCCAGGTGATGGAGGGCCGGCGCATCGTCGCCGACATGACCTCGCTCGAGAATCTCAAGCTCGGCGCCTTCACCCGCAGGGACCGCGAGGTCGACTCCGACCTCGACATGGTCTTCAACTATTTCCCGCGCTTGAAGGAGCGCACCGGCCTTGCCGGTTATCTCTCCGGCGGCGAACAGCAGATGCTCGCGATCGGCCGCGCGCTGATGGCGCGCCCGAAGATGATCCTGATGGACGAGCCTTCGATGGGCCTGTCGCCGCTGCTGGTGAAAGAGGTGTTCTCGATCATCCAGAAGATCAACCGCGACCTCGGCGTCACCATCCTCCTGGTCGAGCAGAATGCGCGCGCTGCGCTCTCCGTGGCGAGCCACGGCTACATCATGGAGCAGGGCAAGGTCGTGCTCGACGGCAGCGCCGACGCATTGCGCGACAACGAGGACGTCAAGGAATTCTACCTCGGCGGCGCCGGCGACCAGCGCAAGAGCTTCAAGAACCTCAAGAGCTTCAAGCGGCGCAAGCGCTGGCTGTGATTCACAAGGAGCCTAGCCGAGCACCTGCTCGGCTTCCGTGACCGCGCAGAGAACATGATAGAACGACGACGCAGGAATGGTGTCGATCAGCGATTTGCCGTCGCGGTCGAACTGGTCGTACCAGCCGCCCTTGACGGGATGGCTGAGATAATGCCGTTCGAGCCGCACCAGCGCCGCGCGCGCCTCGTCCGCCGCACCTGCCTCACCGGATTCGGCCTGCGCGATCCACGCCTTCGCGATCTCGGTTTGCGGCCACAGCCGGCGCGTGCTGCGGCGGATATTGCCGATTGCGTCGCCCTCGTCGACGAGGCAGCCCGTGGCCTCGTCGCGATAGCGCAGCGAGGTCTCAAGCAATTCCGCCCGACGCTGGCCGGTCGGGCAGCCCGTGATGCGTTCAAAACCCTTCAGCAGCCAGACCCATTCCGCCTGGTGGCCCGGCTCGACGCTGACCGGCTCGATCTTCGACCAGTCCTCCTCGAAATACTCGGACAATACGTGCTTCTGCTTGTCGTAAAGGTTGGCGAGGAACAGTGCGAAGAATTCTCCGGCACGGTTCTGGAACGACAGATCGTGGGTCGCCTCGAAGCACGCGATCATCGCCTCGAACAGATGCATATGCGGGTTCTGCCGGCGCGGCAGCGAGACCGGAAGGCCTTCGTGAACGCCGCCATGCGGAGAGCGCAGGTGACCGTCGAGAAAGGCGAGCAGTGCATCGATCTCGGCGCGGACCTGCGCATCCTGGTCGAGCGCATAGAGGCTGGCGAGCGCGAACAGGATGAACGCGTGGTCATAGGCATCGCGCCGGGCATCCAGCACCGACCCGTCCGGCGTCAGCCGGTGCACATAGCCGGGCCGGCCATCGGGCGCCTTCGCTTTGGCCAGCAGGTGCTCCAGCCCCTTCAGCGCAATCGTGCGCCCCTCGGGATACCAGCCCATCTGTGCCGCCTTGGCGTAGCACCAGATCTGGCGGGCCTGCACGAACACGCGCCGAGGCGCAGCCGCATCCGCCGCGCCGTCGCGGTGCAGCCTGTCGATGAAGCCGCCCGCAGCGTGATCCCAGCCGACCGTCGACCACAGCGGCAGCGCCTCGTCGATCATACGGCGCTTCAGGCGCGCAACGACGTTCGACGCCTCGTCCGCCGCAATGATTCCTTCGTCCGCCATCGGGTCCCTTTCAAGCCTCGCCACTGGCGGTCTGATAGCCATGCCGGTGGCGGCGCGCAACGGATGCCAACACGGAAAGAACAGCCATGACCGCCCATTACGACGCCCGCGAGACGCGTGAGCAAGCCGCGCGCGAGGCCGACCTGTTCGCCCGCCTCCCGGAGGTGTTGCGAGCCGCGATGGCCGCCCCGGCCTATGCCGAGCGGCTCAAAGGCTTAGATCCCGCAGCCGTGACCTCCAGGGCGGCTCTGGCGGATTTGCCGGTGTTGCGCAAGTCGGAACTGCCCGCCCTGCACAAGGCCTCCGCGCCCTTCGGAGGCTTCGTGGCGGCGGCGCCCGGCTCGTTCGCCCGTCTCTTCACCTCCCCCGGCCCGATCTTCGAGCCGGAAGGGCGACAGGCCGATCCCTGGCGCGGCGCGAGAGCGCTGTTCGCAGCCGGGTTCCGCCCCGGCGACATCGTACTCAATACCTTCAGCTATCATCTTACCCCCGGGGGTTTCATCTTCGATGCATCGGCGCGTGCGCTCGGCTGCGCGGTGATCCCGGCCGGCCCCGGCAACACAGAGCAGCAATTCGAGCTGATCGAGGCGTATCGGCCGGTCGGCTACAGCGGCACGCCGGATTTCCTGAAGATCCTGCTCGATGCCGCGGCAAGCTCGGAGCGTGACGTTTCCTCGATCAAGCGCGCACTGGTCTCGGGCGCTGCGTTCCCGCCCTCGCTCCAGGCCGAGATCAAGGGGCGCGGCATCGACGCCTACCAGGCCTTCGGCACCGCCGATCTCGGCCTCATCGCCTTCGAGACCGAGGCACGCGAAGGCATGGTCGTGAACGAGGACCTGATCCTGGAGATCGTCAAGCCCGGCACTGGGGATCCGGTCGCGCCGGGCGACGTCGGCGAGATCGTCGTGACCTCCCTCGACCCGCACCATCCCTGGATCCGGCTCGCGCTCGGCGACCTCACCGCGGCCTTGCCCGGCACGAGCCCGTGCGGGCGTACCAACATGCGCATCAAGGGTTGGATGGGCCGCGCCGACCAGACCACCAAGATCAAGGGCATGTTCGTCCGGCCCGAGCAGATCGTCGAGATCGGCAAGCGCCACGCTGTACTCGGAAGGCTTCGTCTCGTCGTCACGCGCCAAGGCGAGACCGATGCCATGACGTTGAGAGCGGAAGCCGCGACCGCCAGCGACTCGCTCCGCGACGAGATCGCGGCCAGCTTGCGCGCCGTGACGAAGCTCGGCGGAGCCGTCGAGCTGGTCAGTCCCGGCACGCTGCCGAATGACGGCAAGGTGATCGCGGACGAACGCTAGTCTCAGCTCGATTTCGATAGCAGGTCATTGCCGGCCGAGCACATCCTTCCGCGAAACAGGAGCGCGGAAACGAGCTCGGCATGACGAAGATGACGAGCGTAGCCGGGTCTTCGGGCTATGGCTGCGATGCCGCGGGGCGCAGGAACCTTGCATCGTCCCGGCCGCTCCCGTATTACCAGACCCTGCTGCGATATGGCCGGAATCGGCCCTTTCTGGACCCCAAAACGTGCTTGACCGAACCCTCGTCACCATCGCCGAGAACGAGACCATTGAGGAAGCCTTCCGGCGCCTGAACGCGAACATGCTCGGGATCCTGTTCGCGCAGGACGCGAGTGGGCGTATCGTCGGCGCCGTGACGGACGGCGACATCCGCAGGCGCATGCTGACCGGCATCACGATCCAGGACCGGGTTGTGTCCTGCATCAACCGCAAGTTCGTCTGGGCGCCGACCGGCGGGCCACGCGAGCAGATCCTCAAGCTGCTCGACCAGCGCGTCCACGTGGTGCCGATCCTCGATGGCGAGGGCCGGTTGGTCGACGTGTTCAGCCGCGAGCTGTTCAACCTGTCGGAAGAGAGCGAAGTGTTCGCGCGCGCCCGCTCGCCGGTGCGGATCAGTTTCTCCGGCGGCGGCACCGACCTGACGCATTACTTCGTGGCGAATGACGGAGGCGCGGTCATCAGCGCCACGATCAAGATGTACGCTCACGCGACGCTGCGGCGCCGGAGCGATCCCAGCATCCGGATCTACTCGCACGACTTCCGCCGCACGGTCGAGGCCGACAATCTCGCAGAGCTCGGAACGGGCGGAGATCTCGCACTGATCAAGTCGGTCGTACGCCTGATCAAGCCGAGTTACGGCTTCGAGCTCGAAGTATCCGCCGACTTCCCGGTCGGCTCCGGGCTCGGCGGCTCCGCGGTGGTCTCGTCAGCGATCATCGGCTGCTTCAACGAATTTCGCAGCGACCAGTGGGACCGCCACGAGATCGCGGAGATGGCCTTCCAGGCCGAGCGGCTGATGCTCAACATTCCCGGCGGCTGGCAGGATCAGTACGCCACCGTGTTCGGCGGCTTCAATCACATGGAGTTCTTCTCCGACCAGAACACTATCGTGCCGCTTCGCCTCGATCCCAACATCATCGCCGAGCTCGAGGAGAGCCTGGTGCTTTGTTACGTCGGCTCGGGGCGCGATTCCGGCGCCATTCACCGCGACCAGAAGGCTCGGCACGAGACCAGCGACGCGGTGGCCGCAGCCGCCAAGCAGAAGGAAGTGACGCGCGACATAAGACGGCATCTGCTGCGCGGCCAACTGCTGGAATGCGGCCGGCTGATCGACGAGGCCTGGCACGCCAAGCGCAAGCTGAGCTCCAAGATCTCGTCGGACGCGATCGACGCGATCTATGATTTTGCCAAGCAGCACGGCGCGGTCGGCGGCAAGTTGCTCGGTGCCGGCGGCGGCGGTTACTTCATGTTCTTCGTCCGCCCGTTCGAGCGCTACCAGCTGATCGCGGCCCTGGAACAGCAGGGGCACAGCTGTTCGCGCATCATGTTCGAGGAGAACGGGCTGCGGACGTGGAAGTCGCGTGTTCCCGCCCAGCTGGCCTGACGCAGATGAGACGAGAATGCTGATGACATCGCCCAAACAGCCTGCTCCGGTCCGCATCGGCAACCGTCTTCTGGACGATGGCGAACCCTGCTACGTCATCGCCGAGATCGGCAACAATCATAATGGCGATTTCGACCGCGCCATTGCGCTGGTCGACGCCGCGGTCGCGGCCGGAGCCGATTGTGCCAAATTCCAGATGCGCAAGCTCGACGAGGTCTATCGCGCCTCGAGCCTATCAGGGAAAGACGACGACCTCGCCGTCGAATATACGCTCGATCTTCTACGCCGCTTCGAGCTGCCGACTGCTCAGCAGAAGAAGATCGCCGAGTACTGCGCAGCCAAGGGCATCGAGTACCTCTGCACGCCCTGGGACGCCAAGAGCGTCGCCGTGCTCGAAGGCTTCGGCGTCGAGGCCTACAAGGTCGCCTCCGCCGACCTCACCAACCTGCCGCTGCTCGCCCGCCTCACCGCCACCGGAAAGACGCTGATCGTCTCGACCGGCATGAGCACGACGGACGAGATCAAGGCCGCGGCGAAGTTCCTCGACGACCGAAATGCCAGCTACGTGCTGCTGCATTGCCAGAGCACCTATCCGGCCGCGCTCCACAACATCCATTTGCGCTTCATGGAAACGCTGCGCGAGATCCATCCGGTCGTCGGCTATTCCGGCCACGAGCGCGGCATTGCCGTCTCGACGGCCGCCGTCGCGCTCGGCGCCGTCGTCATCGAGCGCCACATTACGCTCGATCGCGAGATGGAAGGCCCGGACCATGCCGCAAGTCTCGAGCCGGAGGAATTCAAGGCGCTCGTCTCCGGCATTCGCGAGGTTGAAGCGGCGCGCGGCGAGAAGCTCGCCGAGCGCGCGCTGAGCCAGGGCGAGCTGATCAACCGCGAAAATCTCGCCAAGAGCCTGGTGGCGGCGCGCGACCTGTCGGCCGGCACCGTGATCTCCGAAAGCGACATCGCCGTGAAGAGCCCGGGACAGGGTCTTTCGCCGCTGAAGATGCCGGCGCTGCTCGGCCGCAAGCTGACGCGAACGATGGCGGCCGACGACTATTTCTTCCAGAGCGACCTCAATGAAGGCGCCGCAAAGGCGCGGCGCTACCGCTTCGACCGCCCTTGGGGCGTGCCGGTGCGCTATCACGATACCGAGCGCTTCCTGGAGATCTGCGAGCCCGACATCATCGAATTCCATCTCAGCTACAGCGACATGGAGCGCGATCCGGCGGCCTATCTTTCGGGCACCTATGATCTCGGCTTCGTCGTGCACGCTCCCGAGCTGTTTGCCGGCTCCAAGCTGATGGACCTCGCAACGCCGGACGAGGCGCTTCGGCGCTACTCGCTGGAGCAGACGCAGGCGGTGATCGACATCACCCGCGGCCTGAAGAAGTTCTTCCCCAAGACCAAGCGCCCGCCCATCGTCGCCAACATCGGCGGCTTCACCATGGACGAGCCGTTGCCGCCGGATGAGAAAGCCGAGCGCTACCGCATCTTTGCGCAGAGCTTGACCGAGCTCGACATGGACGGCGTCGAGCTGACGCCGCAGACCATGGCGCCGTTCCCCTGGCATTTCGGCGGCCAGCGCCACCAGAACATCTTCATCTTCCCGGAGGAATCGGCCGCGTTCTGCGCCAAGCATGGTTTGCGCATGTGCGTCGATATCTCCCACACCAAGCTCGCCGCCAATCATTTCGGCTTCGACTTCGCCCAAGGTCTCGCCCAGCTCGGACCGCACACCGCGCATCTGCATTTCGGCGACGCCAAGGGCCTCGACGGCGAAGGTCTCCAGATCGGCGAAGGCGAGATCGATTTCGACGAGATCGGACAGGTGCTGCGCAAGCATGCACCGGCGGCCTCGTTCATTCCCGAAATATGGCAGGGTCACAAGAACATGGGCGAAGGCTTCTGGACCGCGCTCGAGCGTCTCGAGGGACACATCTGATGGCGCGCAAGACGCTGGCCGTGATCGCCGCGCGCGGCGGCTCCAAGGGCATCCCGCACAAGAACCTGCTCGATCTCTGCGGCAAGCCCCTGATCGCCTGGACGGTCGAACAGGCCCGCGCGGCTCGCGGCGTCGACGTGGTGGCGGTCTCGTCGGACAGCGACGCGATCCTCGCCGCGGCCGAGGCCGTCGGCGCCGTCGGCGTGCGGCGTCCGGACGACATTTCAGGCGACCTCGCCTCCTCCGAATCCGCCTGGCTGCATGCCCTCGATGCGACCGAGGCGCAAATGGGCCGGTTCGAGCGCGTGGTCGCGCTTCAGGCGACATCGCCGATCCGCGAGCCCGACGACATCGAGAACGCGCTGGCGACCTTCGATCGCGACCATCTCGACAGCCTGCTGTCGGTCTGTGAGGTGGAGGATTACTTCAACTGGCGGATCGGCGCGAACGGCCCGGAGCCGATCAACTACGACTATCGCAACCGCCGCATGCGCCAGCAGATCGAGAAGCGCTACCTCGAGAACGGCTCGTTCTACGTCCTGATCCCATCCCTCCTGCGCGAGCAGAACAATCGTCTCGGCGGCAAGATCGGCTTCCACGTCATGGATCGTCACAAGATGTTCCAGATCGACCGCCCCGAGGACGTCAAGCTTTGCGCGGCCATCATGCGCAGTTACGGCTATGCCTGATCTCAGCACCTTCTCGCTCGCAGGCAAGATCGCGGTGGTCACCGGCGCCTCGCGCGGCATTGGCGCGGCGATTGCGAGCGGCCTCAAGGATGCCGGAGCCACCGTGTTCGGCCTCAGCCGGTCCGGTATCGCGCCGCAAGGCGTCACCGCCATTGTCTGCGATCTCTCCGACGACGGCGCGATCGAAGGCGCATTCCGCAGCATCGCGGCGAAGGGCGATCGCATCGACGCACTCGTCAACGCCGCCGGCATCAGTCTTCCGGCCCAAAGCGGCGAAAGCGAGCTCACGCGCTTCCGCGCCACGGTCGCAACCGATCTCACCGGCGTCTACGCCACCATCCTCGCCGCCTATCCGCTGCTGAAGAACGCGGGCTCGGCGGCGATCGTCAACGTCACCAGCATCAATTCGGTTCGCGGCTTCCCCGGCAATCCCGGCTACGTCGCGGCAAAGGCGGGACTTGCCGGGCTGACGCGCGCTCTCGCCGCCGACTACGCAACCGACAGCATCCGCGTCAACGCACTTGCGCCGGGCTACGTCGCGACCGAGATGACGGCGAAGAGCTATGCCGATCCCGTCATGCACGAGGATCGGCGCCGCCACACCATGCTCGGCCGCTGGGGGCAGCCCGCCGACATGGTGGGCGCCGCCGTTTTTCTGGCGTCGGAAGCCTCCGCCTATGTGACCGGCCAGGAAATCTTCGTCGACGGCGGCTGGATCGCCAAGGGCCTCGCCATCAGCTCGGATAGCACATCGTGACCGCAACGCTCGAACGTATCGGCTTCATGCAGGGACGCCTGTCGGCTTTGGTCGACGGCAAGATCCAGGCGTTCCCGTGGAACGAATGGCGCGAGGAATTTCCCCGCGCCAAGGCGCTCGGCTTGAGGCGGATGGAATGGACCATCGACCAGGAGCGGCTGCGCGAGAACCCGCTGATGACCGAGCCGGGACAACAGGAGATTCTGACGCTGGCACGTGAGAACGGCGTGCGCATCCCGAGCCTGACCGGCGATTGCTTCATGCAGGCGCCGTTCTGGAAGGTCGATGCGGTCGTGCGCGATGCGCTCGTCAACGATCTCGATCTCCTGATTGCCGCCTGCAGCCGGATCGGCATCGAGTTCATCGTGGTCCCGCTGGTCGACAACGGCAAGATCGAGCGCGAGAGCGAGAGCGACACGCTCAAGCGGGTGCTGATCGCCCGCCGCGAACAGCTCGTGAGACAGAACGTCAAGATCGTCTTCGAATCCGATCTGCCGCCGCGCGACCTCGCCCGCTTCATCGAGGCGTTTCCGGCGGAGGTCTTCGGCATCAATTACGACAGCGGCAACAGCGCTTCGCTGGGCTACGACAGCGCCGAGGAGATCGAGGCCTACGCGCCCCGAATTCTCAACGTCCATGTCAAGGACCGCGTGCGCGGCGGCACCACCGTGCCGCTCGGCACCGGCAACGCCGATCTCGCCAAGACGATCCGGCTGATCGAGCGCTCCGGCTACAGGGGACAATACATCCTGCAAACCGCGCGGGCCGGCGACGGCGATCACGCCGGCGCGCTGGCGACATATCGCGACATGACGGTTCGCTGGATCGAGGATGCCGCGCGATGAGGCTCGAGCTGGATGATCGCGTCGCGCTCGTCACCGGCGCCAGCCGCGGGATCGGGCTCGCGATCGCGACGACGCTCGCCGCCGAAGGCGCCAGAGTCGCGCTCGCGGCGCGCGGCGCAGATGCGCTCGATACCGCGCGGGGTACGGTCGGCGGCAGCACGTCGGTCCACGTGGCCGATGTCACCGATCCGGCTGCCGCAGCGAGGCTGCTGCACGAGATCGAACGGCAGTGGGGACGCCTCGACATTCTCGTCTGCAACGTCGGCAGCGGCGCTTCTGTGCCGCCCGGACAGGAAAACGCGGCGGAATGGTCGCGGGTGATGGACCTCAATCTCTTTGCCACGACCAACATGATCGAGGCCGCACGGCCGCTGATGGCGCGCGGCAGCGGTGACCGGTCCATCGTCTGCATCTCCTCGATCGCCGGCATGGCGGCGCTGGGCGCGCCCGTCACCTACTATGCCGCGAAGGCCGCGCTGAACGCGACCGTGCGTGGGCTGGCGCGGCCGCTGGCGCTCGAGGGCATCCGCATCAATGCGGTCGCGCCCGGCAACATCCTCGCCGCCGACGGCACCTGGGCGCGCAAGCTCGCCGAGAACCGGGCCGCGGTCGAGGACATGCTTGTTCGCGAGGTGGCACTGCGCCGGTTAGGGAAGCCGGAAGAGGTCGCCGACCTCGTCGCGTTCCTCGCCTCGCCGCGCGCGGCGTTCATTACTGGCAGCGTCATGGTCGCCGACGGCGGCCAATTACGCAGCTGACAGGAGCTCCCGATGGCAAGCCCGTCCTCACGCTATGACCTGACCGGCCGCACCGCTCTCGTGACCGGTGCAGGCGGCCTGCTCGGCCGGCAGCATGTCGCCGCGCTCTCCGAGGCGGGCGCGCGCGTCGTCGTCACCGACGTCGGACTTGCGCAGGCCGAAGCCGCAATTGCCGCACTCAAGCAGAATGCGCCGTCCGCCGAACTGATCGCGCTTGCGATCGACGTCACCACACTCGATTCGGTGCGCGCTGCGCACGAGCAGCTTTCCGGCCGCGGCGTCTCCGTCGACATCCTCGTCAACAACGCGGCCATCGATCCCAAGGTGACCTCCGCACCCGGCGTGATGCATTCCTCCCGCTTCGAGGCGTTTCCGGTACCGCAATGGCAGACCGAGATCGCCGTCGGCCTCACCGGCGCGATGCTGTGCGCGCAGGTGTTCGGCGCCGCGATGGCCTCGCGCGGCCGGGGTGTGATCCTCAACATCGCCTCCGATCTCGGCGTGATCGCGCCGGACCAGCGGCTCTATCGCCAGCCGCAGGTGACACGCGAGGAGGAGCAGCCGGTGAAGCCGGTGACCTACTCAGTGATCAAGCACGGCTTGATCGGGCTGACGAAATATCTGGCGACGTATTGGGCCGATCACGGCGTCCGCGTCAACGCGATCTCACCGGGCGGCGTCTTCAACAACCAGGATCCCGCCTTCGTCGAGCGACTGACGCGCCTGATCCCGATGGGCCGCATGGCCGAGGTCGACGAGTACCGCGCCGCGGTGCAGTTCCTGTGCTCGGATGCGTCGAGCTACATGACCGGGCAGAACCTGGTGATGGATGGCGGACGAAGCGTGTGGTAGCAGGACTACGCACGATTTCTTTCAGGCCCAAAGACAGCGCTACTTGGGCGCTCGATCACGATCATCATGCCGAGCTAGGACCCAAATCAGGCTTCTTAAGTGGATTATCGCCCCGAAGTTGATGGCCTTAGAGCCATTGCCGTTCTGTCGGTTATCTTCTTCCACGCCGGACTTGACGCGATTCCGGGCGGCTATCTCGGCGTAGACATATTCTTCGTCATCAGCGGCTATCTGATCACTTCCATCATCAGCAGGGAGATGGAGGACGGCAGATTTACATTTGCGGCTTTTTACGAACGGCGGGTCCGACGGATATTGCCGGCACTCATCGTCGTCATCCTCGTGTGCATCCCCTTCGTTCCCATCTTCATGCTTCCACGCGAGGTAACCGAGTTCTCGAAAAGCGTGCTTGCAGTGTGTGCATTCGTATCGAATGTCTTCTTCTGGGCGCAAAGTGGCTACTTTGACAGGGCAGCAGAACTGAAGCCTCTGCTGCATACATGGAGCCTCGGCGTCGAGGAGCAATTTTATCTCATCTTCCCCATTGTGCTGATGGGCGCCTTGCGATTTGGCCGCAAGCGAGCGGGCCATCTAATTTTCGCGATTGCGATTGCAAGCCTTGCCTATGCGCAATGGGGCCCTCAAAGCAAGGAGGCGACGTTCTATCTGATACCAAGTCGTCTCTGGGAATTGCTAACAGGCGCGCTTTTGGCCTTGTGGCCGGTTACAAAACTGAGAGCTCAACTACCCAATGCAGTGCTCGACGTTTTCGTCGTGTTTGGCATCGGGCTTATCTGTTATGGCTTCCTCGACCACGGCGATATCCGATACCCCGATTTGCGCGCTCTACCTGCCGTGCTCGGAGCCGGCCTCGTCATCGCATTTGCTGCCGCGCGGACGCCGACGGGAAAACTGCTCGGAAGCCGCGTTCCCGTCGCCATCGGGCTCATCAGCTACAGCGCCTATCTATGGCATCAGCCGGTTTTCGTTTTCGCCAGATTGAGCGGCTTCACCCGGCCCAATGTCGCCGTTGCTTTCATCCTGACAGCGCTCTCTCTCGCGCTTGCCGCGTTGTCCTATCGCTTTGTTGAGCAGCCGGCCAGAGATCGAAAGCGGCTCAAAATGCCTGCCCTGGTTGCCCTGTCCTGCTCCGGATTGTTCGGCCTGGCCGGGGCCAGCATCTTCGCGATCGCCATGAACGGCTTCGAGAAGCAGAGCCTCTACTTCAGCAGCAACGATACCCGCCGTCTGTATGAGTTGCTCGAGCGCAGCACGGGTGGCGATTTCATGCGCGACATGGCATCGGACGGCGATTGCGTGTTCTGGACTTCAAAGCTAGGGCCCGCGGAACAGAGCCGGCTCATCGACTGCTCGAAACGCTTCGGGCCTGCGACCGTTGTCCTCGGCGATTCCCATGCGATGAACATCTACAACGCACTATTCAGGAACGATTATGCGAAGTTCCTGGTCGGCTTGGTTGGCCCCGGATGTCGCCCCTGGGGCAGGATCCCCGAATGCCCCTATGTCACCTTCGATCAGTTCATGGAAGCTCATCGCGATGCAGTCGGAACGATCATACTTCATTTCTCCGGCTCCCACCTCGTGGTCGACGAACATAACCGGCAGGAGCCGGAAGATGTGATGAAGTTCGGAGGCAGGTACCATTTCAACGAGCGCCCGATCGCCATCACGATTGACTACCTGCAAGCCCTGTCCAGAATGACCAGGACGATCTGGCTGGGGCCATTCGTCGAATCGAGAATGGACTTCCGCGATTTCGAAGGCATGAAACGGGTCGCGCGCGCTGGATTTCACCTCAACCCCGCGACGGTCAGCATCTTCTCGACCCTCGACAAGCACCTCCGGGACAAGACCAGCCAGCCACCGCGGAACTTTCAGTATATCTCGTTCTTCGATGTCATCGACCAGAACGCACGAGGACTTCTGGACGGCGATTGCTTGATGTATCGAGATTCCGACCATCTCAGCGTCTGCGGAGAGCGTGTCGTCGGCAAAGACCTCAAAGCAGTTCTGATGAAATACACATCGGCCGCGCGCTAACCGCCCCCCGCTTTCAGCCGCTGCCCGCTTTCATCTCCTTCTGTCCTTCGAGCAACTTTCCAAGCCCTTCACTGGCTACGAAGGTCAACCCTGCCAAACCGGGTAGGATCAGGCGCGTCTCGGAAAAGTCGGCGATGAAGAAGACGAGCCCGACATGGACCAGGCAAGCCGAACCGACGATGGCATTCGCCCGGGTCAATGCAAACGTCCTCACAATAACGATTGCAAGCACGGGGCTCGCGATTGCCACGACAAGCTTCATCGTCTGAAGATTGACCACAAGTTTGCTGAAGTCGCCTTTCGTAACGAGGAACGAGCCGTAATCGGTCGCGGGATTCATCCAGATAAGCATCTTCGGTACAGCCAGAGAAATGCCGACCAGCGCGGCAAACATGGCCCATTCCTTCATATCGGGCCAGCGGCGCTCGAACGCCGCCAGGCCCAACAGCGCGAAGCTCGAAGCGAACACGACGTCAGTACGCCCGAAGCTGATGATCAGCCCTGAAATGATCGCGGCCAGATAGCGCCGCGACGTCAGCAGATAAAGCTGCCAGAACAACCCGCCCGCTATGAAAACGGGCCCCATGCGTCCCGGATACATCGCGGTCTGCGTGTAGAACGCAAAAGTCAACAGACAGAGCCAAGCCGCGGTCGGCGAAAGCAGCAGAGTTGCCAATGCGAACACGGCAAGGAACGACAACGAATCGAACAGGTAGTTGGCAATGATGTGGGTGTGATACGTCGAGCCACCCGGGCTGCGGTCGTCGCCGAATATCCGGACGTACGCCTCGGTAATCTTGGCGAGCAGCGGCCGCATGACGCCTTCGACGGCGTTTGTGTGGGCGAACTCGCGCTCGTGATCGAGGCTGAACTGCATTTGCTCGCGCAGGAGGTTCGCTTCGTGCGCGGTGATGGACAGCGCGAGGCAGCAGCTCACGAGCAGTCCAAGCGTGACTGGATTGAAGAAGCTCCTTCTCACCTTGAACAGGAGCAGCACAGGAGCGAGGGCGACGACCACGAAAAAGGCGATCCCTGCATACCGTAGCAGCCCTGGAAGATATCTGTCGGAGATATTCACCCAATACCAGGCGATGACCAAGACGTTCGAGACGAGCCAAAACCCGAGCACCAGGCTGAGCGATGGGGTTTTCATGTGATCGTCGAGTTTCAATAAGCGGCCAAGACCGCCAGACCACGACAGCATTGCCCCGCGCTCCGACACACGCCCTCCCGATCAGTGCTGCAGAATGCCGGCGAGATTCATGTGCGCAGGACGCGAGTGCTCGATGCCCAGCAGCGTGCGCCGGTTGTCATTCGTGCGCTGCAGGTGCAGGCTGGCGAGCGTGACCCCGGCGCAGGTGGTGACGGTGCTTCCGCGACCGCTGAACGGCCTGAGGAAGTCGAACACACGAGCGCCGAACATATCCACGACCGACGTCTCGCGCGCCCCGAGCGGCGGGATCTCGCCGAAATCCGCCTGGAGCTCCTCGCCGTCCTCGCGGATCAGCCTCGTCGTCGGCCGTGCCGAATGGGCATATTCGGGATCCGAGGAGTGATTGATCAACATCACGCTGCTGACGACGTCGCTGGTCGCAATGATCTTCGGATTGATGCCGGTGAAGCCGACATGCGCCTTGAGCCGGCCCTCGTTCAAGGGCCGGGCAAACGCGCCGGTGCGGTAGATCGCGACGTTGTCCTGGTCGACATAGGTCATGGAATAGCTGGCAGGCGAGGATCGGAAGCCGTCCATTCGTCCGCGCGACATCACCGCGATGACCAGATAATCGTCCTGTGGCAGCTTGAGCGAGGCGAAAAGACGCGACAGCTCGATCTCGACGGATGCACCGGGCGCGTAGTCCCGAGGAAACTCGTAAGTTGCCCGGTACTCGCCGTCGCGCGAGAGAATGTGCAGCTTGAACTTCAGCTTCTTGCTGAAGCCCGACGCGACCAGGCTGGCGAGCTCGGGAACAAGATCCTTGACCGTCTCACGAAAATTCTTGCGTAGGCTGCCGGCGACGAGGCTGCGGAGATACCTGACGTCGATCGGGCGATACCAGGCAGGAATCGAGAAACCCATGCGCGACTCGACGCCCGCAAACGTCGGGAACATGAATCTGGGCTCGTGGGGCTTCCAGGGACGGGATGGGAAACGAGACACGGACGCGCCCTTCAAAAATGATGCAAGCTGAACTTGCCGTTGGCGAACTCGTAATAGCTGAAAGGACTGGCGATGTTGGTGCCTTTGAACTCGAGGGCAAACCCTTCGGCCGCGCCGATCAGCCTTTCGGCCTCGGGGAAAAGGTCCAGCGTGCTGATGCGGGCGGCTCCCATCGGCGCGATTTCCGGCAGCGCACGCTGGCCCAATTCGGTGCCGTCCAGGGCCATGAGCCGGGCGGTCCCGACGGAGACGCCCTCGGACGCCATGCAGGAGTTCACCAGCACGACGCCCGACTCCTTCAGGAAACGCGTGAGATAGGATTGCATCCAGGCGGAGGTCGGGAAGGGTGCCGCGGCGACCGGCTCGCGCTCGTGCGACAATGTCACCGCGCCGTGCTGCGAGAAATATTGTGCGTAATAGCCGGTGGTCACCTTCCGACCGGGACGAAGCTTGGTCTCGTGCTTCGGAATCAGCGCCATCGCCACCGTACCCGAAACCCGGGGACACAGATCCGAAGTCTGCAATTGCAGTTGGCCGTTGATGCCGAGTTCCCTGTGGAAATGACCGGCCGGCGCGCCCGCACCGTCAAAGAACCAGACATGCGCATCCACCTCCGGATGGTCCTTCATGAAGACCGAGAAATAGTTGAATGCGGAGACCTCAGTCGTGACGGTTTCGTCATTGCGGAGGTAGAGAACAGCGGGTGGATAACCTCTGGCGACGGCTTCGCCAATCAGCAAATCACCGGACATTCGACAGGACTCGGCGGGAGAGCAAGGGATCGACACAGACCGAACCGGCCGGCGGCTTAACCCGAATCATACGCGATGTTCTTGCCCGCATGCTAAAACGTCGTCGCGATTTCAGCGCCTGTTTACGCTGTGCCGACAAGGGAATCAACCGGGAACGCCGCTGCAGCGGGCGATACCAAACAACGCACTTTAATCCGCAGGGCCGCCGTCAGGCTCACGTTTCGGCGCCGAAGCGGCCGCTGAACATGAGGGCGCTCTTGCTACCGGAACGAGTGCTGCCATCTCTACGGTCGAATCCTTGCGTTGGAGCTGCGGCTCCCGTATGACCGAAACTGGCCATGTGACTTGGTATCCGCCTCAAACAGGCGGAACATCGGCTTTCCTGGACCTACACCGTGCTTCAACGACCGCTCGTCAGCATCACTCCGATCCTGGCCATTCCATCGAGGAAATGCTGACGTGCGCTGGCAAACAAAGGCACGGGCGTTCTCCCTGCTGTCGAATATCCCGTGGGGCGAAGACCTGCACTACGCCCTGCAGCGCTACGTCACACGACGGCTGCCGCGCCCCGAAAAGCAGGTCAAGTCCATCTACACACTCGCGCAGCGGCTGCTAGTTGTCCACGAGAGGTACAGCCTCCGCCCGTTGCGGGATTCGACCTGCTTCGAGTTCGGCGCCGGGCGTGATCTGATCATTCCGCTCGCCTTCAGTGCACATGGGGCCCGCCGCTTCATCACCGTCGACATCGAGCGCTTGGCCAAGCTGGAGCTGATCCGCTCCAATGCAGCCATCATCTCTCGACTGAGCGGGACCGACCACTCCGACTTGAATTCCCTGGAGGACCTCGAGCGTTCCTGGCGGATCGACTACCGCGCACCGGCCGATGCCCGGATGACGGGCCTGCCGACCGCTTCCATCGACTGCGCGGTCTCCGTCGAAACGCTCGAGCACATTCCCAGGAGCGACATCACCGCAATCTTGAAGGAGTTACGCCGCATCATGCGTCCTGACGGGCTCATCCTGATGCAAATCGACTACGGCGACCACTTCAAGGGGTTCGACAAGTCGATCAGCTCATTCAACTTCCTGACCTATTCCGACGAGGATTGGGCGCCATTCCAATCTCGCTTCCAATACATCAATCGTTTGCGCCATAGCGAATATCTACAGCTGTTCCGAGAGGCCGGGTTTGAACTGCTCTACGACCAACCCGACCGCCGGCCGCCGGAGCAGCAGATCCTGGAACGGTTGGCACCGCGCTTCAAAAGCTTCTCCCCGGAGGATCTGTTCACACTCGGCTCCCTGATCGTTGGCCGCCCGGCCGACCCGTAGAAAGGAAATGACAGCCACCAATTTTTGGCTGCGACGCCGGCACTCATTCTAGAGATCTCGCGATGTGGACGACCACATTTGTCCTGACCTTGCTGTTCTTCCTGATCCAGCTCGGGACCGGCTGTTCGATTTTGGCCATTGCGCCGGCGAACCTGGTATCGGCATGCCGACTCACGAAGGCTCAATTCGTTGTCCTTGGATTTACCGTCGGCGCCTCTGCCACGGGCATCCTGCTCGGCGCCCTATCGCTATTCGTGACCGACATCTGGCTTCAGTTCGCGACATTGGTCGTCGTATCCTGCTTCGGACTTGCCTGGTCATGGCCCGACTGGGGCCCGAGCCCCCATGAGGCGCGCGCGGCTGCCAATTGGTGCATTCTGTCGCTACCGATCGCGCTGCTGACATGGTGGTGGTCGTTCGGCGCATTTTCCAGTTTCCCCTTTGCGGACATCGGCGCTGATGTTCACTGGATGAAGACTGCACAAGAGTACGCCGATGGCGGCATCATCAATCCCTATGCGGCCCAGTCCTATGTCGATCTTCGTTCGGGAGTGGCAGGCGCGCTCGCGGGAGCGCTGGGCCTGGAACTCCTTAGATTTACCTGGACCTATCGCTTCTTCTCGATCCTGTTTTTCCTGCTGGCGTCCTACGCCTTCGTGCAGGGCGTCTACTCCACCTCGCCCCGGAAATGGATCGCTTTCTTCTTCGCCGCGACCGGCAATGCCGTCACCCTGACGACGAACGGCAGCCTGGCGGTCGTCAGCAGCGTCGTATTTCTCGGCGTGCTGATCAGCAACGCGCCGCGCGAGGCAAACGCTATCTCGGCCCGATCTGTTCTGCTGCTGACTGTTGGCGCGGGCGCGACTCTGCTGCTGGCGTTCGTCTTCAACAACAACACGCTCGTGCTTGCACTGCTCATGGCCGGGCTCTTCCTACTCAGGATTTTGGGCGGCGCCGGAAAATATGGCGCGGTTTTCCTTCTTGGTTGCATCTGGCCAGCGACGCTGGCGCTCGCACATCGCGGTTCCTACCTGTTCGTTCCGACCGTTGTGGCCGGCTGGCTCTTGTATCTCGCGATCGCGCGAATGATTTCCGTCTGGCCGTCCCGCAGCATCGCGGTGCTGCGCCTTCTGTCCTTCGTGCTGCCGCCGATCATTCTCGGAATTGTCGTCTGGGTGGCGGGAATGCGCTTCGGCTACATCCCTTCGATGAGCGCCAATGACGCTTTTTCCTCGATTACGGAATTGATGCTGGGCAGAAGGATCGAAGGCGGTGAAGAGCTGTTCCTGGGCTCCGGACCGGTGGTCGCCACGATCGAGCTTGGCCGGACGATAGGTCCGGTGTTGTCCGTCTGCACCACGCTGGCCGTTGCGTGGTGGTGGATGACCCGGCCTGCTCTTCGTGACCCCTCCGGTGCAATCGTGCCTCGTGCCGACGGTTTTGTGACACTTGTATGGTCCTGGATCGCCGGCTGCGGCCTGAGCCTTGCCGTACTCTCCGGCTTCCCGTTCCTGTATCGCACCAGCACGATCATACTGTCGCTGTTCACGATCACGGCCACTGAGGTCTTTTGCCAGTTATTGCTCGATATCAGTCCGTTCCCGCGATATCGGCGGGCCCTGATGGCCGCGGCCGTCACACTGCTAGCAAGCGCTCTCGTGATTCTGGTCTATGCCTTTCCCTGGCGAACCCACCTGCCTTTTGCCGGCTATCAGGCCGTCCTGCGACCAGTGGAATTGGCCGGCGTCGCACTACTCGTCGCGCTCGCGCTATTGACCCTGGTTCAGTCGCGACGGGTCTACATCTTCGCTCTGGCGGGGATCGTGGGCCTGGGAATGGCCATCGATAAGGTCGGTCTGTCCGGCATCAACAGGAGCTACAGTTACGGCGCCCTTCCCGACCGCACTGCAATCGTCTCACATTACAGCGCCGACGATCTCGAACTTGCCCGTTGGCTCCGCGAGAATCTACGAAAGGGCATCATTCTCTCGGACCCGTACACGATGGGCATCCTCCGGGCGACCACCGGCGCGCCGGCCGCCTATCTGTTCTCCAATCTGGACACTGTGAACGAAATGGTCGCAACGCGCGCAAAATCGGTCGTGCGCACAATTCTGCAGCCGGCCGAAGCAGATCAGCGACTTGCAAGCACTTGTAGTCTGATCGCCCCTCTGGTGGGGGCCATCAACTCCGAGGCCTTGTTCCAGATGCGACGGGCCGACGCTCTGAGCGGAATCATGCGGGCGGTGCGCACTGCGCCGGCACCAGGCCAGGAAACGACCCCACCGGCTTCCGACGTCACCGCGGCATTGATCCCTGATATTCCGCCTGAAGAGGCCAAATCCAGGATCCAGAACATCCTGAAGACGGGGGAGAACGCCTGGAACCTGGTCGCGATCATCACACCCCGCACCATCGAGTGGACCCATCTCGCAGCCAACCAGCGGCTCGGCTATTTTCCTCCCGCCGGGCCGATGGAGCCGACGATCATTGACGCCCTTCGCGCAAGTCCGTTTCCGGTCCTGTTCGCCAACAGGCAGACGGTCGTCGTTCGCATTCCTTGTGCGCGCTGATATGACAACAAGGCGTGGATGCCCGCCGCATTGCCGCAGATTGGCGCCGTGTTGCATCGTTCATGCATTCGAAGGGACAAATCATGCTGAGACAGGCTGTCGTCCTCGTCGGAGGGCTGGGTACGCGGCTTGGCGCGCGCACCAAGGCGGTGCCGAAACCGATGCTCGACATCGGGGGGAGGCCGTTTCTCGACACCCTGATCGATGAACTCGTCCGCTACCACGTCTTCGACGAAATCCTCCTGCTAGCCGGCCACAAGGCCGACATCGTCGAGAGCCACTACGCCGGCGCGGCGCGGGGCCGGGCAAAGATCCTGGTGTCGCGCGAAACCGAGCCGCTCGGGACCGGCGGTGCGCTCGTGAACGCGCGCGATCTGCTGCACGACCGTTTCCTGCTGCTCAATGGCGACTCGCTGTTCGACTTCAACCTGCTTGATCTGATCGCGCGTGCGCGGGACGGTCGGATTCACATGGCATTGCGCGACGGCGTCGTCGGGGACCGCTACGGGCGCGTCGCGCTCGATGGCGAGGTGGTGCGCGATTTCATCGCCCCGGGTGCGGGCGCCACGGGGCCGGTCAATGCCGGGATCTACGTCGTCGATAAGTCCGTTCTCGCCGATATCGCAAAGCTTCCCGCCTCCCTCGAACAGGACGTGTTTCCCGGCCTTGCCATGCGCGGCGAGCTGCGCGGCACCGCTTATCGTGGCTATTTCATCGACATCGGCATCCCCGACGATTTCGCGCGCGCTGACCGCGAATTGCAGGACAAGCTGCGGCGGCCGGCCGTGTTCTTCGATCGCGACGGCGTGCTCAACCATGATACCGGCTACGCATTCGAGACGCACAAGCTCGAATGGATCGACGGGGCACGCGAGGCCGTGAAGGCCGTCAACGACGCCGGCTATTTCGCCTTCGTCATCACCAATCAATCCGGCGTCGCGCGCGGCTATTACGAGGAGCATCACGTCGTCAACCTGCACCGCTGGATGGCGGATCAGATGGCGCTGGTCGGCGCGCATATCGACGCCTTCGAATATTGCCCCGACCATCCCGAGGGAACCGTCGCCCGCTATTGCCGCGTCAGCGACCGTCGCAAGCCGGGGCCGGGCATGATCACCGACCTCGCGCAGCGTTTTCCGATCGACATGGCGCGGAGCCTGGTGATCGGCGACAAGCCGAGCGACCTCGAGGCCGCGCAGGCTGCCGGACTTCCCGGCCATTTGTTCCAGGGCGGCAATCTCGAGGCGTTCGTGAGAGCGCACCTGAACGCGGCCGGGAAGACTTAGATGGCCCGTCAAAAACTGCTGCATCCCCGGGCATTTGGCAGCTTTCGCACCGCTGCTCAGTTGCGCGCGACCGCCAGTATGCTATAGCGCCATCTTGTTGCGAAGATTGGCTTAATCGCCTTTTGGGGTCCGGCATGGCAGATCTGAGGGACGCCCGCGTCCTCGTTACCGGCAGCGACGGCTTCATCGGTTCGCATGTCGTCGAGGAGCTGGTGAAAGCCGGGGCCCGCGTCAAGGCCGTCGTCTATTACAACTCCTTCAACTCCTGGGGCTGGCTGGACACCGTCCCCGCCGACATCATGAAGTCCGTGGAGGTGGTCGCCGGCGACATCCGTGATCCGCATTTCATGATCGCGGCCGCCAGCGGCTGCACCGACGTGCTGCACCTGGCGGCGCTGATCGCGATCCCCTTCTCCTATGTCGCGCCCGATTCCTATGTCGAGACCAATGTACGCGGCACCGTCAACGTGCTCCAGGCCGCGCGCATGGTCGGCGTGCGGCGCTTCGTGCAGACCTCGACCAGCGAGGTCTATGGCACGGCGCAGACCGTTCCGATCAAGGAGAGCCATCCGCTGGTCGGCCAGTCGCCCTATTCGGCCTCGAAGATTGCCTCCGATCAGATGGCGCTATCGTTTCACGCCTCGTTCGACCTGCCGGTCGTGGTGATCAGGCCGTTCAACACCTATGGACCGCGGCAATCGGCGCGCGCGGTCATCCCCACGATCATCAGCCAGATCGCGACCGGCAAGCGCAGGATCCGTCTCGGCGCCGTCAGCCCGACCCGTGACTTCTCCTTCGTCACCGACACCGCGCGCGGCCTGATCGCGGGACTCACCGCACCGGCCGAGCAGACCGTCGGCCAGACCATCAATCTCGGCAGCGGCTTCGAGATCTCGGTCGGCGCCACCGCGCAGATGATCGCCGACGTCATGGGGACCACGATCGAGATCGAGACCGACGAGGCACGGCTGCGCCCGGCGAACAGCGAGGTCGAACGGCTCTGGGCCGACAATTCCAAGGCGCGCCAGCAGCTCGGCTGGGCCCCGGAATTCGGTGGGATCGAAGGCATGCGCCAGGGCATCGTGAAGACGGCGAATTGGTTCACCAATCCCGTCAATCTCAGCCGCTACAAGGCGGACGTCTACAATGTCTGAGGCACGGATGGGAACGACCGCGACCAGATCCGACGTCTCTGCGCGCACATTCGATCCGAAGGCCGTGGTGGATGCCGTCCGTCGCGCCGCAGGCACCCCCAACGGCATCCTCGGCCTGCACGAGCCGGTGTTCGCCGGAAACGAGGTCGCCTATCTCGAAGAATGCATCAAGAGCACCTTTGTCTCCTCGGTCGGCCCGTTCGTCGATCGCTTCGAGCGGATGCTGGAGGAGGTGACGGGCGCCAGGCGCGCGGTCGCCGTGGTCAACGGCACGGCCGCGCTGCACGCCTGCTTCCGCCTCGCCGGCGTCGAGCCCGGCGACGAGGTCCTCTCGCCGGCGCTGACCTTCATCGCGACCACCAACGCGATCGCCTATTGCGGGGCGGTGCCGCATTTCGTCGACAGTTCCTTCGTCACGCTCGGCATGGACCCGCGCGCCCTCGCCGCGCGGCTCGGCAGGATTGCCGAGCGAACGCCGCAAGGCCCGGTCAATCGCGAGACCGGGCGCCGCATCGCCGCGATCTCCCCGATGCACACGTTCGGGCATCCCGTCGAGCTCGACGAGATCGCCGCGATCGCGCGAGACTGGAACATCGCGCTGGTGGAGGACGCCGCTGAGTCCCTGGGCTCGACCTACAAGGGCCACGCCGTCGGATCGAAGGCGCGGCTCGCGGCGCTGAGCTTCAACGGCAACAAGATCGTCACCACCGGCGGCGGCGGCGCCATCCTCACCGACGACGAGGAGCTGGGACGCCGCGCCAAGCATCTCACCACCACCGCGAAGCTGCCGCACAAATGGGCCTTCGTGCACGACGAGATCGGCTTCAACTACCGCCTGCCCAACCTGAACGCCGCGCTCGGCTGCGCCCAGCTCGAGCAGCTCGACGGCTTCCTGGCAAGCAAGCGCCGGCTGGCTGCAGCCTATGAGCGCGTCTTTGCGGACGTTCCCGGCGTGAGCTTCTCGCGCGAGCCCGAGGGCACCACGAGCAATTACTGGCTGAACGCGATCCTGCTCGACGAGGCCCATGCCGCGCGGCGGGACGAGGTGCTGACGGCGCTGAACGAAGCCGGCTTCGGCGCGCGGCCGGCCTGGACCCTGATGCACCGCCTGCCGATGTTCTCGGACAGCCCGCGCGGCGATCTCGCCACCGCCGAGTCGATCGAGCGCCGCCTGATCAACCTGCCGAGCAGCGCCAGCATCAGAGCCCGCGATGAATAGCGGCGCGCGAAAGATCTGCTTCGTCACCGGCAGCCGGGCCGATTTCGGGCTGCTGGTCTGGCCGATGCGCGCGATCCGCGAGACGTCAGGTTTGAGGCTCCAGCTCATCGCCACCGGCATGCATCTCGCGCCGGAGTTCGGCTACACCTTCAACGCCATCCGCGACGAGGGCTTCGAGGTCGACGAGCGCATCGAGACGCTGCTTGCCAGCGACACCGGCGCGGGCGTTGCAAAATCGGTCGGGCTCGGCGCGATCGGATTTGCCGACGCGTTCGCGCGGCTGCAACCGGATCTCGTCGTCGTGCTCGGCGACCGCTTCGAGATGTTCGCGGCCGCCCAGGCCGCGATGTTCATGCGGCTACCCATGGCGCATCTGTTCGGCGGCGACGTCACCGAAGGCGCGGTCGACGAATCCGTCCGCCACGCCATCAGCAAGATGTCGCATCTGCATTTCACCAGCAATCAGGACTCGACGCGGCGATTGATGCAGCTTGGCGAGCACCCTACCCGTATCCACACCATCGGCTCGGTCGGCATCGACGCCATCAAGCATCTCGATCTGATGAACCGCGACGACATCGGCAACGCGATCGGGATGCCGCTCGGCGAACGCAATGCGCTTGTCACGTTCCATCCGGTGACGATCGAGGCCGGACGCTCGGTGGCCGAGCTGGACGAGCTGTTCGCGGCGCTGTCGACGCTCGATCCCGGCTTTCGTCTCATCTTCACGCTCGCCAATGCCGATGCCGAAGGGCGCGCGCTGAACGACCGGACCAAGGCCTTCGCGGCCGGCCGGCCGAACACGATCGCGGTCGCCTCGCTCGGGCAGCTCCGCTATCTCAGCCTGATGAGCCAGGCGGACGTCGTGATCGGCAATTCGTCGAGCGGCATCCTCGAAGCGCCGTCATTCGGTGTTCCGACGGTGGATATCGGCGACCGTCAGAAAGGGCGCGAGCGTGCGGACTCGGTGTTTCACGCCGCTGCCGAACGCGGCGCGATCGCCGCGGCGATTTCGCAAGCGCTTCAGCGCGGCCGCAAGGACACCGTCAATCCCTATGGCGACGGCGATTCCAGCCGGCGATTTGCCGACATCATCGCCGCTATCCCGGATTTCGGGCAACTCCTGAAGAAGGGCTTCTACGAAGCTCCCGCAAGCGGAGCGCGGCCATGACGAGCCACACGCTGATCATCGCGGAGGCCGGCGTCAATCACGACGGCAGCCTGGACAAGGCACTGGCCCTGGTCGATGCGGCGGCCGACGCCGGTGCCGACATCGTCAAGTTCCAGACCTTCAATGCGAAGGCGCTGGCGGGCGGAACCGCGAAGAAGGCCGACTACCAGCAGCGCACGACGGACGCCGCCGAGAGCCAGCTGGCCATGCTGGAACGTCTCGAGCTGCCGCAGGCGGCGCATCACACGCTGATCGCGCGTGCCGAGGCGCGCGGCATCGAGTTTCTGTCGACACCGTTCGACGACGCTTCGCTCGCCTTTCTGCTGTCGCTCAAACTGCCACGCATCAAGATCGGGTCGGGCGATCTCACCAATGCCCCGCTGTTGCACGCCGCAGCGAGGGCCGGCGCCACGCTGATCCTGTCGACCGGCATGGCGACGCTCAGCGAGATCGAGGAAGCCCTTGGCGTATTGGCGCACGGCTACACGCAGCGCAACGATGCTGCGGGCCTTGCATCTTTCCGCGCGGCGTGGCGCGATCCGGCGGCGCGGGCCGCGCTGGCGCGGCACGTCAGCCTGCTCCATTGCACGACCGAATATCCCTGCCCCATCGCCGATGTGAACCTCGCTGCAATGGCGACGATGCGGTCGGCGTTCCAGCTTCCGGTCGGCTATTCCGATCACACTGACGGTTTCGAGGTTTCGGTCGCCGCCGTCGCGCTCGGCGCGGCCGTCATCGAGAAGCACCTCACGCTGGATCGCAATGCGCCTGGTCCCGACCACGCGGCCTCGCTCGAACCCGATGAGTTCAAGCGGATGGTCAGCGCGATCCGCAATGTCGAGGCCGCGCTCGGCGACGGCGTGAAGGCGCCGAGGGAGTCCGAGGTCAGGAATGTGCCGGTGGCGCGCAAGAGCATCGTGGCGGCGCGCGCGCTGAAGGCCGGCGAGATCATCGGCGCGGCCGACATCACAGCCAAGCGGCCGGGCACGGGGCGTGCGCCGGTCGAGTACTGGTCGCTGATCGGAACCGCGGCGCCGCGGGCGCTCGAGCCCGACGATCCGATCTAGACTAGCGGCGAGGCTTTGCCGGAACGCCGCGCAACGTCGACCCGGGCGGCCATGCCCCCGTGACGACCGAACCCATCGCCACCAGCGTATCGTGACCGATGGAGATATGATCGCGGACACGGCTGCCGAGCCCGACGAAGCAATTGTCGCCGATTTCTGCGCCCCCGCCGACCACCGTTCCCGGAGAGAGATGGGTGTAGTGCCCAATGCGCACATCGTGCTCGACGACCGCGCCCGAATTGACGATGCAGTGATGGCCGATCATGCTTCGCGCGTTGACGATCGCGCCGGGCATGACGACGCTGCCCGGGCCGATCGTGGCCGACGGCGAGACGAACGCGCGCGGATGGATCACCGATGCCCAGTGCGTCAGTTGCAGCCGGCCGATCATCTGCCGGCGCGCGGGCCCTGCCTGCATCGTTCCGACCCCGACCACGAAGGCGGCATCCGGATAGTTCGGCGCAACGTCATCGGTTCCGAGATAGCGCGCATCGCCCAACGTTCCCGGCTGACGATCGAGGAAACCGATGACGTTGAACTGGCCCGACAGGAGCGCCGCCTCGTAGACCATGAAGGCATGTTCGCCGCCGCCGATGATGATCAGATCGTCCATCGCGATTCCCCCTGAGCCGCACCGATCTTAGCGGCCGGGCCCGCGCGCTTCAAACCGCCCGATTGCGCCGGAAAACGCGTGAATTAGCAAGGACAAGCCCGGGTCCCCTGACGGGGTTGACGCCGCCTCTCGCAGCCGCGATATAGCAGGCTCAGCCGTGGGCCGCCCACAAATCCGGCGTATACGAGGCAGAATTGCCATGAAATCCTGGCGCAAGGCCATCGTCGGTACCCAGGCAAGTGTGGGCGAGGCCATTGCCGCGATCGAGAGCGGAAGCATCCAGATTGCGCTGGTGCTCGACGACCAGAACCGGTTGCTCGGCGTGGTCACCGACGGCGACGTCAGACGCGGGCTGCTGCGCGGCATCGCTCTCACCGGGCTTGCGACCGACATCATGAACCGGACGCCGGTGTCGGCCCCTGCGACCTTGCCCCGTGAGGATCGCCTGCATTTGATGCGGCAGAGGTCGATCAAGCAGCTCCCGCTCGTCGATGAAGGCGGCCATCTCGTCGTGGTGGAGACGCTCGATGAGCTGCTCGAGCCGCGCCAGTATCCGAATCCGGTGCTGATCATGGCCGGCGGCCTCGGCGAGCGTTTGGGCGCGTTGACGCGCGACGTTCCGAAGCCGATGCTCAATGTCGGCGGCCGGCCACTGCTCGAGACGATCGTCCGCAACGTCGTCCAGCAAGGCTTTGGCAACATCTTCATCTCGGTGAATTACAAGGCCCAGACGATCAAGGATTACTTCGCCGATGGCGCCGCCTTCGGCGCCAACATCCAGTACGTGCACGAGACCGAACGCCTCGGTACCGCCGGTGCGCTCGGGCTGTTTGCGACACCGCCGGATCTGCCGATGATCGTCACCAACGGCGACATCCTCACCACGATCAACTATGGAGCGCTTCTCGACTTCCACAACGGAGCGCCGGCGGAAGCGACGATGGCTGTCCGCGAGCACAAGGTGCACGTGCCCTATGGGGTGGTGTCCACCACGGACGGATTTCTCCAGACCATTCGCGAGAAGCCGACGGAGAGCTGGTTCGTCAGTGCGGGCATCTATGTGATCGGCAGGTCGGTCTTCCGCCACGTCACGCCGGGCGTCAGCATCGATATGCCGACCGTGCTCGAGCGCGTGATCGCCGACAAGGGACGCGTCGCGGTCTATCCGATTCGCGAGTACTGGCTCGACATCGGCCGGCTGGAGGATTTCGAGCAGGCGCATGCGGAGTTTCACGAGGTCTTCCCGTGACCTCGACAACAGCCGTCGTGGTCGGCCTCGGCTCGATCGGCACAAGGCATGCGCGCGTCCTGCGCGAGCTCGGCCTTCGGGTCGCGACGGTCAGCCGGCGCGAAGGTGGCGACTACGGATCGATCGCACAGGCCGTCGCGGCGACGCATCCGGACTACGTGGTGATTGCCACCGAGACGGCGCGCCATGCGGACAATCTGCAAGAGCTGGCGCAAACCGGCTTCCATGGCAAAGTCCTGGTTGAAAAGCCGCTTTTCGCAACGCCTGCACCGGCCCCGAAATATCCGTTTGCCCATGTCAGCGTCGGATACAATCTGCGCTTTCACCCGGTGATGACGGCGCTGGCGGACACACTGCGCGGGCGCGAGGTGATCACGGTCGGCGCCTATGTCGGCCAGGACATCAGGGACTGGCGACCGGACCGCGATCACCGCACAACCGCTTCCGCCACGGCTGATGCCGGGGGCGGCGTGCTGAGGGATCTCAGCCACGAGCTGGACTATCTGCTCTGGCTGTTCGGGCCATGGCATCGCGTCGCGGCGCTTGGCGGCGCGTCCGGCGCGCGCGACATCGACGTCGAGGACCACCTCGACCTGCTGCTCGATATGCAGCGCGCACCGTCCGTCCACGTTCACATGGACTATCTCGACCGTCAGGGCGTCCGTCGCATTCGCGTCAATGTCGACGACGACACCATCGAGGCCGATCTCGTCGGCGGGCGCCTCGCCGTCAACGGTAAGGCAAGGGAGATTCCCAGCGAACGCGACCAGACCTACCGCGACATGCATGTGGCGGCGATGCGTGGCGTCAGTCCGGCCTGCTCGCTGCCGGAGGCCCTCGGGGTCGTGCATCTGATCGACGCCAGCGAGCGCGCGCTGCGCAGCAAGACCTGGGTGTCGCCATGAGTCTTGTCTGTACCATCTGCGCGCGAGGCGGCTCGAAAGGTGTCGTCGGCAAGAACGCGCGCGATCTCCTGGGCAGGCCCGTGCTCGCATGGAGCATCGAGCAGGCGCGCGAGACCGGCCTGTTCGACGCGATCGCCTTCAGCAGCGATTCGGACGCCTTGCTCGATGCGGCGGTGAAGGCCGGCGCCGATATCGCGGTCAAGCGCCCCGATGAGATGGCGACCGATACCGCGCCGAAGCTGCCGGCGATCCGGCACTGTCTCGAGCAGGCCATCGCGCAAACGGCTACGACGCCGGAGATTTTCGTCGATCTCGACGTCACGTCCCCGCTCAGGCTGGCCTCCGACATCACCGGCGCGGTGGCGTTGCTGCGCGAGAGCGGCGCGCGCAATGTCATTACCGGTGCGCCGGCGCGGCGCTCGCCGTATTTCAACCTCGTCGAGCAGCGCACCGACGGCAGCGTCGGTCTCTCGAAATCCGCCAATCCGCCGATCACCCGACGGCAGGATGCCCCGCGCTGCTTCGACATGAACGCGTCGATCTATGTCTGGCGCGTTGCACCGTTCCTGGAGCAGCCTGCGGTGTTCTATCCGGATACACGCCTGTTCGAGATGCCGGAAGAGCGTTCGATCGACATCGATTCGGATCTCGATTTTGCGTTGGTGGAGCTGTTGCTCCGCCAGCGAGTGCCGGCTTGAGGAGGCGCAAGCGATGACCACTGGCTTCAAGGCGCTGTTCGATCTGACCGGGCGTACGGCCGTCGTCACCGGCGGCTGCGGCATTCTCGGACGTCGATTTGCCGAGGGGCTTGCCGAGTTCGGCGCCAACGTCGCGATCGTGGATCTCGATCAGGCCGCGACCGACGCAGCGGCGGCCGACGTCGCCTCACGCCATGCCGTCCGCGCCAAGGGCTACGGTTGCGACATCACCAATCCCGATGCGGTGCGCAAGACGGCCGATGCGATCGAATCCGACCTTGGAACGGTCTCGATCCTGCTCAACAACGCCGCCAGCAAGACCCGCGATGTGGACGCCTTCTTCGCCCCGGTCGAGGCGTTCTCGCAGGATACCTGGCGCGAGATCATGTCGGTCAATCTCGACGGCATGTTCACCGTCGCGCAGGTGTTCGGCGGCCGGATGGCCGAGCGTGGCTACGGCGCCATCGTGCAGACCGCCTCGATCTACGGACTGCTGGCGCCCGACCAGCGCATCTACGAAGGCTCCGAATATCTCGGCCGCGCCATCAACACGCCGGCGGTCTATACGGCCTCCAAAGCCGGGGTCATCGGCCTGACCAAGCACCTTGCGACTTACTGGGCTGCGAAGGGTGTTCGGGTCAACACGCTGACCCCGGGCGGGGTGGAAAGCGGCCAGAACGAGACCTTCAAGCAGCGCTACGGTGCTCGCGTCCCGCTTGGACGCATGGCGCGGGCGGATGAGATGGTCGGGACCATGCTGTTCCTGGTGTCCGATGCGGCCTCCTACGTGACCGGGCAGAACATCGCAGTCGACGGCGGATTGAGCGCCTGGTAACAAAACACCAATGATCAAGCGCCTGATCCAGAACACGGTGATTTCGGCGTTTGCCTTCGGCGTGGCCGCCTTGCTGGGCCTCGCGGTCATTCCCCTGATCATCGGAACCTGGGGGGTGACCGAGTTCGGTCTCATCGTCATTTCGCGGCTTCTGCTTCCCAGCGGCATGATGGCGGTGCTGGACCTCGGTCTCTCCGAGATCGCAACCCAGGTCGTCGCGCGCGCGCGCGAGCACCGCAACTGGATCCAGGCCAGCCGCCAGATCGCCTTCTTGGGAGCGGCCTCCATCGCTCTCGCCTTGATCCTCAGCACCGCGATCTGGCTCGCGACACCGCTGTTCGTCATCGTGATGAAGGTTGACGCCGCGCACCTCGAGACCTTCGCCGGGATCATGCACTACACGGCCCTCGCGAATCTGATCTTCGTTCCGGCGCTGGTGTGGGAAGGCATTGTCAAAGGCTTCGAACGCTACAACCTGCTCCGCGCCGCCGAGGTCACGTCGACGGCGGCCTATGTCGGCCTGACATTCGCAGCATCGTCGGCGGCGGCAGGCTTCGAGGCGGTCGCCTACATCTATCTCGCCACCCTGGTTGCCCGCGCCGTTGTCATCGGAATTGCCGCCTTCGTTGCCCTGCGACACAAGCACGTGCGATTGCTGCCATGGACCCGCGACATCCGAAAGGACATCCTGCATCGTTGCCTGCTGCTGCTGCAAGGCAAGCTGATGGGCGGCATTTCCGGACCGCTTCAACCGTTCCTGATCGGATTGCTGTTCGGACCCAGGGCCGTCGGCACCTACGACGCGCTGGTACGATTGTCGCGGCTCTCCAAGGTTGTGGTCAGCCTCCTGACATCCGCTCTGCTTCCGGTTGCCAGCCGGCTCGACGAGCGCGGCAGCGCCGCCTCGTTCCAACGCCTCGGCGACCTCGGCCTCGTCATGATGCCGATGTTCGTCGTGCCGCCACTTGCCAGCACCGCAATCCTTTCGCCTGAGATCATGCAGATCTGGATCGGCCCGCTTCTCGCGCCCTACGCGTTCTGGATGGGCCTGAGCTTCCTGGTTCCGATCTGCGCGCAATATGTGGCAATCGGCAGCCTGATCTTCCTGACGCGGCCCGAGGTGCAGGCCAAGCTCAACCGGCTGGTGGCCGTTCAGCTTCTGATCTGGGCGGCGGTCTCCGCCGCGACGCTGCATCTGTTCGCGGAACGCGCCCTGATACTGGGCCAGGTCATCGGCAGTATCGCCGTGCTTCCGTTGCAACTGAGGGAGTTGCGCAATGCACTCGAGCTCGATCGCAATCAGTTCGCGAAAATGATCGGAACCCAGTTCGCAATCCTTCTCCTGGCAAGCGTTTTTCTAGCAACAATTGCAGGTTACATTCGGTTCGACAGCGTGCTAAAGCTCGCGCTCGGTTCCATGGTTTTCTGTCTGGTGACGTGGGTGCTCCAGTACTTTCTGGTCCTCGAGCAGCGGCACCGGACCGTATTTCCCGCAGTCGGCCAACTGATGGGACTGACATCCAAAGCAGCTAAATGAACATCCACGCGACAGATGCGAAGGCGGTCACCACTGGGTTCGCTCCGGCCTCGTTGACGGACAAGGCCACGACTTATGCCATCGACGCGGCAAGGAGCATTGGCCGTCTTGCCATGCGCCGCGTGAAGCGCACGGCCGACGTCGTGGATTCCGAGTACAACCTGACGCATTGGCTGCGAATGCTGACCGAAAAGAGCTGGACGAAAGCCGCCAGCATCGACGAGTTCCTGATACCGAAGAATCCCGCGCAGGCTCTTCGCAAGGTGGACAATCAGATCTGCAGGATCGCGGCCGACGACTATTATCGCTATCGTGCCCGGGCCCTCGGCGACCTGCTCGCGCGGCATGCAGGCGGCGCCGCGGAGATCGTCGAGCTCGGCGCCGGCTGCGGCATCAATCTGCTTTCGCTCCACCTCAATCATCCGGACTGGAAGCTGCACGGGTTCGACATTGCACCGAACGGAATCGCCGCAGGCCGCGAGATCGCGGCACACTATGGCCTGTCGGACCGGATTTCGCTCGACAGGATCGACCTGACCGACGGCAACGACCCGAATTATTCCGCCATCGATGGTCAGGTCGTCTTCACTTATTTCTGCATCGAGCAGATCCCTTATGACGTGCGCAAGGTCGTGGACAACATCATTGCTGCGAGGCCAAAGCGCGTCATCAACATCGAGCCGACGACGGAGCTGCTAAATCTCTTGAGTCCGCGAGATATCGTCAGCTTCCTCTATATCCGTTCGGTCGACTACCAGACGCAGCTATTCTCGACGCTCGACGAATACGAGCGGCAGGGCCGCGTCCGCGTCCTGGCGCGCGAACGGATGCCGTTCGCGCCGACGATCCACAATGATGGTTTTTTGTATTGCTGGGAGCCCACATGACAACCATCAACACGACAGCTGTTCAATCAGCCCCGAAGAAGGCGAAGATCAGCCAGTTCCGCCGCCTGTTGTGGCACGTCAACCGCACCGACCTCGGATGGGCGGTGAAGGCGGGTCTGACCGCCCTGCAACTGCCTGCGCGCAGCAAGCGCGTCGCGCTGCTGAAGCAGCTTCCCACGAAGCCCGAGTGGTCCGAGGCGAGCCGCAAGCTCGCCGAGGATGGTTATGTCGACGTGTCCACGCTTGTGGAACGCAGCCTCGCGGAAGCCGTCGCCTCGTTCGCGGACGCCAAGGTGAAGCGCCTCAACGAGCTCGTCGGCCAGCAGAAGGAACGGCACAAATCATTCTGGGTCAGTCTGCTTGACGAGGACCTCGTCAACGGGTCCTTCGCAACCGACCATCCCTTCGTGCGCTATGCTTTGCAACCTGCTGCACTGCGTATCATCGGCGACTTCATGCATGACCTTCCGCAATTATCGGATGTGGTGTTGACGTTGTCGCAACCGACTCCGAACCAGGCGCTGAGCTTCTCGCAATTGTGGCACCTCGATCACGACGACAAGCGGGTCTGCAAGCTCTTCATCTATCTGACCGATGTTCAGGACACCGCGGACGGTCCGTTTACCTTCATTCCGGCCGGGCCGTCGAAGGCGTTCCGCAACTCGCTGAAGAGCCATATGAGCGACGCTCAGGTGTTCGCCAAGACCGGTCCGGACGCGGTCAAGGAGATGATCGCGCCCCGGCTGTCGTCCTTCATCGTCAACACGGCGCGCTGCCTGCACATGGGAAGCCGGATCCAGTCGGATCGCAGCCGCCTGCTGTACACGGCAACCTACATCCAGCAGCCGCGCATCTTTCCCGAACCGCCGCCGCGCTTCCGCGCAGTCGGTACCCTGACGGAGCTCGAGCGCACCGTGATGCGGCTCTAACGCGGATCTGCCGGGAGCTCACATCTTGCGTATAGGCCTGGTGGTCGATCACCCCAAGCGTGACCTGCCTGGGGCAGTCATGCTCGCTTATCAACTCGCGCGGCGTGGCGTCTCGGTCGTGCTTGTGCCGATGTACGAGCAGGCCGTCGACGTCCCGCGGCTCGGGCTGGACGCACTGGTCGTCAACTACGCACGTGCCGTCAATCTCGACCTGATGCGCAGTTTCGCCAAGGCGGGCCTTGCGCTTTACGTGCTCGATACCGAGGGCGGCGTGCTCGCCGAGAAGGGCGGCAATTCGCCACCAGCAATGGCGGCCCACATCAAGGGCAGCGGCTACGCAGACATCCTGACGGGCTATTTCTTCTGGGGCAGCCGGCTGCACGACGCCTTTCTCGAGGCCGGAACCATGAAGCCGGAACAGCTTCACCTCACCGGATGCCCGCGCTTCGACTTTGCGGCCCCACGCTGGCGCACGCTGCTCGACGGCGAGCCGCGCGGCTACCTGCTCGTCAACGCCAACTTTCCGCTGGTCAATTCGCGCTTCACCGGCAGGCCGGGCGGTGAGCGCGAAGCGATGGTGCGAGCCGGCTGGGACGGCACCTATGTCGATCGCTTCATCGCAGACCTGAAGCAGGTCTTCGCCGACTATCTCGCCGAGATCGACCGGCTCGCCGCAGCGCGCCCTGACCGCACCATTCTCCTGCGTCCGCATCCCTTCGAGAGCGAAGACGTCTACCGCAGCGCGCTCTCGCGCCACGCCAACGTCCTGATCGACGGCACCGGCAGCGTGCTCGACCGCATCCGCAATGCGGCCGCCGTCATTCATCTCAATTGCGGAACGGCCGTGGAATCGGTCCTGCTCGGCAAGCTCCCGCTCCAGCTCGAATACCTGAACACGCCGACGACCGCCGGCCATGCCGCGCTGCCCGCACGCGTGAGCCGGCCGGTCGCCTCGTTCGACGAGCTGCTGAGCGCAATCGACTACATCGAGCGCGAGACCGAGGCCTTCGATTTCGCCCGCGTTCACGCCGCCGATATCGAGGCCTTCTTTCATCTGAACGACGGGCAAGCCGCCGAACGCGTCGCCGAGGTCCTGACGCGCGCGACGAACGCGCGCCGGCCCTACGTATCGCTGCTGGCCACCATGAAGGGCACGCGCGACAAGCCGAGCATCGGCCAGGTCATCAAGGGCACCGCCAGCGCGGCGCTCGGCTCGGCCCTCACCGAGCGGCTGCGCAGCCAGTTCAATCCCGCCCGTCGCGACAAGCGGATCGCACCGTCCATCGTCCAGCCCCTGCTTCAGCGCATCGCCGCGCACGATCAGGCGAGCCCGTCGCAGTATACGGCAAGGCGCGCGCATTGCGCGATGACGGGCTTGCCGCTCGCGAGCATTGCGATCGAACACGCCCATTAGAGCCATGACAGCAGCTGCAAAGACCATTCTCATCACCACGCTTGCCGAATACCAGACGCGGTTCTGGATTCCGGTGGCGCAACGCTTGCGCGCGGCAGGCCATGACGTGGAGTTACTCGCCTTCGACGATCGCAGCGCCGAGATGTCCGCAGCCGAGGGCGTTCCGGTCACGAACATGTATCGCGAAGGCCTCAAGGCCGGCCCCTCGCCCGACGATCGCGGCGCGTTCGATACGCGCGTCGCATCTTACGGACTGGACGGAACCAATTTCCTCTTCAGCCATGAGCGCTTCACCTTTGGCATCCGCGATACTGCCGCCCTGCGCCGCCGCTTCATGATCTACGCCAACGCGATGGAGACGGCGCTCGACCGGCTGGAGCGGCAGGGCAAGCGCGCCGAGCTGGTGCAGGAGCTCGGCGGCTTTCTTTCGGTGATCGCGAGCTTCTACGCCGCACGGCGCCGCGACATCCGCAACTGGTTCATCGAGCCTTCGTTCTTTCGCGGCCGCATGTACTTCACCCCGGACAGCCTTGCCGCTCCCGACATGATGGCGGAAGCCGCCGAACCCGTGTCGCCCGAGGTACGTACATATCTCGACGACACTCTGACGCAGCGCGCGATCGTCATTCCCAAGAAGGATCAGCATCATTACTCGGCGGCCTTCAAGAAGGTCGTCAATTTGCGCAACGCCAATCGTCTGGTCGAAAAGCTCTGGGATCAGTTCGCGCTCGGCAAGCACCAGGAATTCGGGCACAATCTGCGTCACGCTCAGGTGCATGCCGCGATGGCGCTCAATGCGACGCGGCTGCGCAGGCTCTATCAACCGCTTCCCGAAACGCCCTTCGTCTACTATCCGTTCCACGTTCCGGCCGACATGGCGCTGACGCTGCGCTCCCCGGACTATCTCGACCAGGTCGCGACCGTCGACTTCCTGCTGCGCACGATCCCGGATTCGCATGTGCTGGTGGTGAAGGAGCATCCCGCCCAGATCGGTGCAATTTCGGCCGCCCGCCTGTTCGAGCTCGCGCGGCGATTCGATAATTTCGTGCTATTGCCGCCTCAGACAAACAATTACACCGTGCTCGATCGCGCCGCTGCCGTCGTCTCCGTCAACAGCAAGTCGGGCGCCGAAGCGCTGCTGCTCGGCAAGCCGGTGGTGGTGATGGGCGATGCATTCTACCGCTCCTGTCCGCTGGTCTTTGCGGTCGATCGTCTGGCCGATGTACCCTCACGGCTGCGCGAGGCGCTCGCCGCCGGGCCGTTCGATCCCGCCAAGGGCGCGCCCTATTTCGAGTCGGCCTGGCGACGGTCCTATCCCGGCGAGCTCTATGTCAGCGACACCAAGCTGCTCGACACGTTTGCGGCCTCTTTGCGTGCCGCAATCGCCGCGCCTGACCGCGCGAACTGAACGGACCCGTCATGCCGCTCGTTTCGATCATCACTCCATCCTGGAACGTCGAAGGCCTGATCGAGGAGACGATCCGCTCGGTGCAGAGCCAGACATTCACAGATTGGGAGCTCTTGATCGCCGACGACTGCTCGACGGACAAGACCCCGCAGATCGTCGCCGGCATCGGCGAGCGCGATCCGCGCGTCAAGCTGATCCGGCAGGCGAAGAACGGCGGGCCGGCGCTGGCGCGTCAGGCCGCAATCGACCAGGCGAAGGGCCGCTATCTCGCCTTCCTCGACAGCGACGATCTGTGGCTGCCCGAGAAGCTCGAGCGGCAGCTTGCCTTCGCGAAGGCGAAGCAGGCCGCGCTCAGCTACACCGCCTTCCGCCGCATCAACGATACCAACACGGTCACCGGGAGGCTGATCGAGGTGCCGGCCTCGCTGACCTACGGTCAGCTCCTGAAGAACACCGCGATCGCGACGCTGACCGCGATGGTCGACCGCGAGATCGCAGGTCCCGTCGCGATGAAGAACGAGGGCTACGACGATTTTTGCCTGTGGCTCTCGATCCTCGAGCGCGGCCATACCGCATACGGCCTTAACGAGGATCTGGCCCGCTACCGGGTCAGAGGCTCCTCGGTCTCCAGCCGCCCGCTGCGCTCGGCCAAATGGGTCTGGCAGATCTATCGCAACGTCGAGCAGCTCTCCTTGGCCCGATCGGCCTGGTGCTTTGCCCATTGGGGGGCCCGGGCCTGGCTGAAGCGGCGGGAGTTCTAGCAGCAATTGCCGGCGCACCGCGCAAGCGCGCTGCAGCGGCCGAAATGAACATTGCGACACCGGTCAGTTGTCTCTAGTCTGACCGGGATCGGAGGGGCTTTGCGTGCACAATCAAGGTGTTATTCCACTGGAACCGCGTCCCGTCAGCGATCGCCAGACCCGGATCGGCTGGCCCCCCTGCGGCCTGTTTGCTGCGATTTTTCTGCTGGTTCTGTTTGCGCTCCTGGCGACCACGGCGCCGCCGACGTGACGGCCAACGCCGACGGGTTGCCTAACGATTGCATCGCCAGATACCACGAGTCCGCTGTCTATGCTGCCGATACACCGCGCTGACCACTTGCCCCCTGCTCCAGAGATGCGAACGTGAAAACAATCAGCGTCATCACTCCCTGCTACAATGAAGAGCTTAACGTCCGGGATTGTTACGAGGCGATCCGGAAGATCTTCGACAGCGAGCTCCCGGGGTATCGGCGCGAGCACATCTTCTGCGACAACGCCTCCGACGACCGCACCGTGGAAATCCTGCGCGAGATCGCTGCACAGGATCCTGCGGTGAAGATCATCGTCAACGCACGCAATTTCGGGCCGCTGCGCAACACCTACAACGGCGTGATGGCCTCGCGGGGGGATGCGGTTCTTCTGTTCATGCCGGCGGATCTTCAGGATCCGCCCGAATTGCTGCCCGAATTCGTCAAATTGTGGGAGGCCGGCTACGAGATCGTCTATGGCATCCGCGCCGTGCGCGAGGAAGGGCGGCTGATGCGCGGCATCCGCAACGCTTATTACCGCCTGCTGACCCGCTTCTCGGAGGTGAACGTCCCCCCCGGCGTCGGCGACTTCCAGCTGGTCGACCGACGCGTGGTCGAAGCCATGCGGCACGTTCGTGACACCTATCCGTTCATGCGGATGATGACGTTCGAATGCGGCGGCCGCGCCGTCGGCGTCCCCTACACCTGGCGCCAGCGAAAGAAGGGATTTTCCAAGAACCGCGCCAGTGCGCTGATCGACCAAGGTCTCAACGGCCTGGTATCCTTTACGACCGCGCCGGTCCGCTTCGGCCTGCTCGCAGGCTTCCTGATCTCGGCTCTGAGCATCGGCTATGCGATCGTCAATTTCGTGGTCGGCCTGATCCTGTACCGGCAGCTCGCCGAGCCTGGCATCATCACGCTGATCGTCGCCATGTTCTTCTTCGGCGGCGTCCAGCTGTTCTTCATGGGCATGATCGGCGAATATGTCCTGGCGATATACGGGCAGGTGCGCGACAAGCCCGTGGTGTTCGAACGCGAGCGCGTCAATTTCGATCCGCCGCCGTCCGGCCCTGACGCGCTGGCCGGGTCAGCGCCTTGCCAGTGATTGCTCGATCCGCGCGACGATCGCCGGAACCGAGAGGCCCGCGGCATCGAGCAGCGCCTCACGCGAACCTGCGCTCGACACTTTGCCGCCCTGCTCGGGAATGCCGATGCCCGCAACCGGCGGTCGCTGCGTGTCGCCCGCAAACATGCCCGCCACCAAGCTGAATAAGCCGCCCCGCAGAATGTGCTCTTCGAGGGTCGCGATGAGCGAAGCATCGCGCACGGCGTCGCGGATCGCAGTCTCGTCCAGTGGCTTCAGGCAGGAGACGCTGACCACACCGACGTCCCTGCCGCGTGCGGCAAGCTCGCCGGCGGCCTCCAGCGCGCGCGAGGCGATCGGTCCGGACGCGAGAATGATGATCTCCCGCCCCGCGCGCAGCACACGCGGCTTGCGCAGGTCGGTTACAACAGCGCCGAGATTCGGCTCCCCTGCCCGGCTGAGCCGCAAGTAGGATGGTTTGCCGCTTGCTGCGATCAGACGAGTCGCGGCGCACACCTCCATGGGATCGCAGGGCACGAACACCTCGATGCCGGGCAGCATCGACATGATTCCTGCATCCTCGAGCGCGTGGTGGGTGTAGCCTTGGCTGCCATAGGCATAGCCGGCGCCAACCGCCACGACCTTGACGTCGGCGCCGTGATAGCAGACGTCGTTGCGCAGTTGCTCGAGGCAGCGCAAGGTCGGGAAGTTGCCTATCGAATAGATGAAGACCGTCTTGCCCGACAGCGCGATGCCGGCGGCGATCCCCGCCATGTTCTGTTCGGCAACACCGACATTGAGATAACGATCGGGAAACTTCGCCGCGAACGGTTCCAGCACGGAGTAGCCGAGATCGCCGCAAAGCAGCCAGATGTCGGGATTTTCGCTCGCGGCCTGCGACAGGCTTTCGATGAAGGTCGTCCTCATGCGCCGACCTCGGCCAGCGCCTGGGCCAGCAGCTCATCCGAAGGCGAGCGGTAGTGCCATTCGAGCTTGTTCTCCATGAAGCTCACGCCCTTGCCCTTCACGGTGTGGGCGATCACGACGGTCGGCCGGCCCGACGCTGCCGGCACGCCGCCCAGCACACGCTCGAGCGCAGAGAGATCGTGACCGTCGATCTCCTCGACCTGCCAGCCGAACGCCTTCCATTTCTCAGCAAACGGATCGAGGTTCAACACCTCGGCAACCGAGCCAAAGCTCTGGATCTTGTTGAAGTCGACGATGACGCAGAGATTGTCGAGCTTGTGATGGGGCGCGAACAGGATGCCCTCCCAGTTCGAGCCCTCGTCACATTCGCCGTCGCTGAGCAGGCAGAACACGCGGCTGCCGGTCTTCGCCGCGCGCGCTGCGAGCGCCATCCCGATTGCAATCGGCAGGCCGTGGCCGAGCGAGCCGGTCGAGACCTCGACGCCGGGGACGGCATGGCTGACGTGTCCTGTGAAGATCGAACCATCGCGGCAATAGGTGTCGAGTTCGGCCGGGGAGAAGAAGCCGCACTCGGCGAGCGTTGCGTACATGATCGCCGTGGCGTGCCCCTTGCTGAGCACGAAGCGATCGCGGCTTGGACTTTGCGGCTCGGCGGGATCGATGCGCAGGATCCGGGTATAGAGCACCGCCAAGACGTCCGCCATGGAGAGACAGCCTCCGATGTGCGATGCCTTCGCGGCATGCACCATGCGCAAGGCGTGCGCTCGAATCCGTCGCGCGAATTCTTTCGGTTCAGGAAGATTTGGTCGCGTCATGCCAAGCTACCGTCTCGCGTAATCCCTGATCCAACGGCACTTCGGGCTTCCAACCCAAGGCGAGCATGCGCGAAACGTCCGCAGCCAGGACCATAACCTGATCGGGCCGATACGCCAACTCGCCGAAGCCGAGAGCAGCGCCCGGGTCAATCAGATCGCGCAGTCGCGTCACGGTCTCGCGCAGCGGCGGTGCGTCCGCACTGCCGACATTGAAGATGCCGCTCGCCGCATCATGCGTGATCGCCAGGCGGAAAGCGCTGCCAGCGTCGCGCGCGTGCAGAAATCCCCAGCGCTGCTCACAAGCCGTCAGAGCCATGTGCTGTCCGGAGCGCAAGTTCCGGATCATGCTCGGGATCAGCCAGTGGTCGGCGTCCTTCGGGCCGTAAGTCGAGAAGATCCTGAGCCAGGCTGCGCGCAACCCGCGCTGCTCGCACAGGCGCACCGCCATCGATCCGGCCGCGAGCTTGGCCATGCCGTATAACGTCGTTGGCCGCGGCGCGTCGTCCTCCCGGATAGCACGGTCGTAGGGCCCATATTCCGCCTGCGAGCCGGCCCCCACGAAAATCCTGGCGCCCGCCTCGGCTGCGAGTTCGACGAGGCCCACCGTGTCGGCCACATTGACGGCCTGAACCGGGCTGTTGCGCTCCCTACCTGCGACGCCGCGCCAGGCCATGTGCACGACCGCCTCCGGGGCGAAGTCCGTCAGCGCCCCGCGCAGCCCGTCCAGATGTTCCAGAACGCCGGGAATCACGTGCAGGCGCTCATGCACCTCCCTGAGGCGCCAAGCGACGCCTGCCGGCCGCAGCAGGACGGCCACCTCGTGGCCTCGCGCCACGAGGTCCGCAACGAGATAGGAGCCGAGAAAACCGCTCGCGCCGGTCACGAAAATACGCATGCGCCCCCGGCGTAGATCAGCGACCGGGGCCCGTCAATGTCGGGGTTGCGTAAGCACGCCCGGGTTGGGAGCCTCGCCCCAAGCCCATGGACCGATCCGAACTTGATTATCCGGCCCACACAGCTAAACGGGGGCTAGGATCGAGGTTCGTCGACATAGGGGTAGATGCATGAGCGATTTCAGGCTGGCAATGGTTTCCGCAGGCTTCGAGCACGGCGGGAACGTCACCCATCGCCACTTCGACGGCCATCCCGACCTGCTCGTCTACCCCTTCGAGTCGCAGCTCGGAAACCGGAACTTCAACGACTTCCTGGCTTCGGTCGAGCGTGTCCAGTATCGCTATCCCGAATTCCCGGAAGGGCTCACGGCGATCGAACTCTACGAGCAGATGATCGACGAGGAACTGAAGACCTTCCTGCGCAAGCGCAACGGCTCCAAGTTCCGCGATGCGGACTGCGTGATGGACGAGAAGAGGCGCGTCGCCGAGTTCGCCCGGATCGTCGGCCAGCCGCCAATCTTCCGCCGCCAGGTGATCGAGGCCTTCTTCCGGGCGACCTTCGCGGCCTGGGAGAACTACTACACCAGGCCGCGCCCGGGCATGGTTCATGTCGGCTACTCACCCGCCATCGGCATCGACGCAGACCGCATGGTGCGCGATTTCCCCGACATCCGCATCTTGCATGTCGTGCGTAATCCGTTCTCGGCCTATCGCGACACCAAGCGCCGCCCGTTCCCGCAGCCGCTAACGAAATACCTGATCACCTGGAACATCTATCACTCCACTGTCGAGATGTTCGCCAGGATGTATCCGAACAACGTGCGCATCTTCCGCTACGAGGATCTCGTCGAGGACAAGCGCAAATTCATGACCGAGGCTGCCAACTTCATCGGCGTGCCTTTTGCCGACACCATGCTCTACCCGAGCTGGAACGGCGTCGAGATCAAGGACTCCATCGCGCCCTGGGGTACCGTGCTCAAGAGCACCAAGGACTACAACCGGGCCGTCATCGACGAGCTCTCGGACGAGGAGCGCAAGCAGATCGCGCAGGGCACCGCGGCGCTCGCCCGTCATTTCGGCTACGATCGGATCGACTATCTGAGCTCGCTCTATCGTGCTGAGTAAGATCGCGTTCTTCGAAACCGAGGACCGCCCCGACATTGCCGCCGATCGGGTGCGCCTGCTGCCCGCGCTCCGGGGGTATCTGCAGTCCCTCGACCATGACGCCGCCGTCACGCTGGCGCACGGCGGCACGCTCGGCGCCTGCTATGAAGCGCATGTCTCTGGCGAGAGGCGCTTTCTGAAGACCCATCTCCCCGACGCGAAGGCGCGCGCCAACCTCGCCAAGGAAGCCGACATCCTCCAGCAGCTCTACGGCAGCACGGTCGTGCTCGACCGCTGCGAAATCCCGCTCGCGGATGGGGCGACGCGGCTCTGCCTGATGATGCCCCTGCTCGTACCACTGCCCGCCCCGATGCCGCCCGCTGATGCCGCAGCGATGGCGGACGCGTTCGGAGTGCGGCTCAAGGACTGGCGGCCGGATCACCTTGCCTCGTTCGAGCAATATCTTGCATCTGCCGAACAGGCCCTGAAAACGCTGTCGGACCGCGGTCTGCTGGAGCGGACCAGCGCAGCGGAGGTGCGCCGACTGATCGTGCTGCTCGGAGATCGTCTTCCGCACCTCCCCGAAGCGCTTTGTCACGGCGATTTCGGCCCCAGGAACATCATGCTCCAGGGGACCACACCGCGCGCAATCGATTGGGAAGACGCGTTCCGCGGGATTGCCGGTTACGACTATCTCTATTGGCTCACGTTCATGGAGAACCGGCCGTTCCTGCAAACGGCCGCCTTCGGCCGAACCGGCCTGTCTCATGACGTCGAGCGCGCCATTCTCGTGCTCGTCGTCCTGCTCAAATCCTATCTGGCGGTCTTGTCGGGCGCGCATCTGACGCACGCGATGTCGGCCCAGGACCGCATCGCCGGGATGCTCGATCTGCCGCGCTGATCAGGCTCACACGCTGCCAACGACCTGATCGAGCTGCTCGAGTGAGAAGCTGCGCAGGTCGCGCCCTTGGCGCAGCGCCTTGTACCAGTCGACGGTGAGACGAAGGCCCTCTGTCAGATCAAGCCGCGGCTTCCAGCCAAGCTCGCTCCTTGCCTTCGCGCAGTCCAGCCTGAGATAGGCGGCTTCGCTCGGATGCGGGCCGGCGTCCGCCGTCCACCGCGCGCCGTCGCCCCATAGCGCGATCAGATGATCGACTACCGTCCCGACCGGCACCTCGCTTGCGGTATCCGGCCCAAAATTCCAGCCGCCGACGAAACGTTCGTCGCTCGCCAGGCGCTCGACCAGCAAGAGATAGCCAAGCACGGGATCGAGCGCGTGCTGCCAGGGTCGAACCGAATTGGGATTGCGGATGCGGAGCGCCTCGCCTGCCAGGAACGCCTGCATCGCATCGGGCACCAGGCGATCGCGCCCCCAGTCGCCGCCACCAAACACGTTGCCGGCGCGCGCGGTCGCAACGCGCGCCGCGCCTCTCTCGTTGAAGAAGCTGTGACGATAGGAATGCGTGACGAGCTCGGCGCAGGCCTTGCTGTTGCTGTAGGGATCGTCGCCGCCGAGCCGATCACCCTCGCCGAAGGCGGCGCCCATGCCGTTGTTCTCATAGCACTTGTCGCTGGTGACGTTCAGGATCACCTGCACCGATCGCAGGTGCCGTGCCGCCTCCAGCACATGCACCGTGCCCATCACGTTGGTCGCAAAGGTCTCGACCGGCTCCTCGTAAGAGGGCCGCACCAGCGCTTGCGCCGCCATGTGGATGACGATGTCGGGCTCGGCCTCCGCCATCGCAGTGCGCAAGGTCGGCAGATCGCGAATATCGGCGAAGCGGTACTTGATGTCTTCGGCGATGCGCGCCTTGACGAACAGCGCGGACTGATTTGTTGGCGGCAGCGCATAGCCGTAGACGTCAGCTCCGAGACGGCGTAGCAGCAGCGAGGCCCAAGCGCCCTTGAAGCCGGTATGGCCGGTTAGAAAGACCTTCTTGCCGCGCCAGAATGCCCGATCCGTCACCAGATCCTCCACTTGGCACGGTTGCTCACCCACTCACCCTCGAGAAAATTGCGATCGCGCAGCGAATCCATCGGATGCCAGAAGCCCGGATGCACATAGGCGCGCAGATCGTCGCCGCGCGCGAGGTGCTCCATCGGCTCGCGCTCCCAGATCGTCTTGTCGCCGGCGATCAGCTCGCCGACCGACGGCGACAGCAGGAAAAAGCCCCCATTGATCCAGCCGCCGTCGTCATTCGGCTTCTCCTCGAAATTGACGACCCGGTCGCCCTCGATAGCGACCGCGCCGAAGCGCTTGGCCGGGCGCACCACCGACACTGTAGCGCGGCGCCCGTGCGCCTTGTGGAAGGCGACCTCGGCCGCCAAGTCGATGTCGGCGACGCCATCGCCATAGGTCAGCGCGAAGAAAGGTTCGTCTTTGACGTAAGGAAGCACACGCTTCAGCCGGCCGCCGGTCTGGGTGTCCTCGCCGGTATCCACCAGGGTGACTCGCCATGGTTCGGCGGTTTCGCGGTGCACGTCCATCCGGTTCTCGGCCAGATGAAACGTCACGTCGGACATGTGCAGGAAGTAATTCGCGAAATACTCCTTGATCATGTAGCCCTTGTAGCCGAGGCAGATCACGAAGTCGTTGAAGCCGTGGTGGCTGTAGATCTTCATGATGTGCCAGAGAATCGGGCGCCCGCCGATTTCCACCATCGGCTTCGGCCGGGTGCTGGTCTCCTCTGCGATTCGGGTACCAAGGCCCCCCGCTAGAATTACGACTTTCATTCACCTGCTCCGGACGGGGTGCGCCTCCCGCGCATTTCAGACGGCTTCTATACGAAGTGGCGCGAGCTGGAAAATCTTCGTCCACACAGCTGCCCAGTTTATAGGTATTTTATTACCTTAACCAAAGCTATTGGCCTTTCCGCCCGTAGCCGATACCACTCTGCTGGCCGCACCCGGACGAGCCCTCTCCCGACACACGCGCTGGAACCGATCATGCCGTTTGAAAACTACAGGAACAGCCGCATTCTCGTGACCGGGGGCGCCGGATTCATCGGTTCGCACCTCTGCGAGCGGCTGCTGGATACCGGCGCCGAGGTGGTGTCCGCGGACAATTATTTCACCGGCAGCCGACGCAACATCGCCCATCTGATCGCAAATCCGCTGTTCGAGGCGGTCCGGCACGACGTCACCTTCCCGCTCTACATCGAGGTCGACGCCATCTTCAACCTGGCCTGTCCGGCCTCACCGATCCACTACCAGCGCGATCCCGTGCAGACCACCAAGACCTCGGTGCACGGCGCCATCAACATGCTGGGGCTCGCCAAGCGGCTCAAGGCGCGCATCTTCCAGGCGTCGACCAGCGAGGTCTATGGCGATCCGCTGATCCATCCGCAGACCGAGGATTATTGGGGCAACGTCAACCCGATCGGCATCCGTTCCTGCTACGACGAGGGCAAGCGCTGCGCCGAGACGCTGTTCTTCGACTATTGGCGCCAGCACGGCCTGCCGATCAAGGTCGCGCGCATCTTCAACACCTACGGCCCGCGGATGCAGCCGAATGACGGCCGCGTGGTGTCGTCCTTCATCGTCCAGGCGCTGAAGGGCGAGCCGATCACCGTGTTCGGCGACGGCGGCCAGACCCGCTCGTTCTGCTACGTCGACGACCTCGTCGAGGCCATCATGCGGTTGATGGTGACCGCGGAAGACGTCACCGGGCCGATCAATCTCGGCAACAATTCCGAGTTCACGATCCGCGAGCTCGCCGAGAAGGTCATCAAGCTCACCGGCTCGCGCTCCAAGCTCGAATTCAAGCCGCTGCCGCAGGACGACCCGCGTCAGCGCCAGCCCGACCTCACCAAGGCGAAGGCGGTGCTGAACTGGGAGCCGAAGGTTGCGCTCGAAGACGGGCTGAAGGAGACGATCGCCTACTTCAAGCACTCGCTCGAAATCGCCTGATCCCGCTCGCAGCGTTCAGCCTCCGCGGCGTGCTTCGGCAATCAGCGCGCACCGCCGGGCACACTCAGAGCCCGTCCGACTCGCCGTTCTTCGGCGTCGAACGCGGCACGAATGGCGCGAACGACGGGTCGGCCGGACCGGGCATGGTCGGCTTGCCCCCGGCATCCGCAGGCGGGCCGGCGGGACCGGCTGCGTCCAGCCGCTGCAGCGCCAGCACCTCGCTGCGTTCGCCCTGCTTGAACGTCACTTCGCGCGGCTGCACCGAGATCAGCGACCAGCCGCCGAGCGATTCGCCCTGCCGCAGCCGCACGACCTTCTGATCGGTGCGGTCGATCAGGATAGCAATGGCATCGCCCTCACCGACGACGGCGCCGACCAGCAACAAAGGCGGCGGTGCCTCGACCGGCTTGGGTGGTGGCGCATAGACCTCTTCGCCCGGCGTTGCGGCAACCGCGCGCGGCGGCGGCCGGCGCATGGCCGAGAAGATCGGGCGTTCCTGGGTCGCGGTCAGCGCCGAGAGCGGCACCGACCACAACGGGTTGCCGCGCGGAACGGGCTTGGCCGGCGCCCGTTGCGCAGGGGGCGCGATCGGCCGGATCGTCCCGACATCGACACTTTCGGCAGGGCTGCCTACGGCCTCATCGGACAGGACGTCGACGCGTGAAGAGGTCGCCGCAATGGTCCCCGCGGTGCCCAGAACCACGCACAAGACAGCCAATCCTGTCGGCCCAAGCCACCCGGACATTGATATTCCTCTGCGACCGCCGGCCGCGCCTCGGACGGCGAGGTGTCCGCGCCAAACTAGTTCCGATCCGGTGCGTCATCAACCCACACCCGCTCGCCGAACTCAATGGGCCCGGCCCCGTCTCGGCGGGTTGCAATGCGTGAAGATGTTGCTCGACCGCCACGATCGCCAGAAATACAGAGCGAGGTGTGCTGGAACCCGGGGCAAATGGACGCCTGTTCATTGCCGGCCGCTGCAACGCTGTGGGATCATGGCACAGGCGCGTCGCCACGCGCCCCGGTTGCATGCTTGCACTGATTTCTTTGCGGATTCGATACGATCAGATGGGTGGACCAACGATGGCAGGAGGGCGGATCGGACGGGGACTGCGATCCCTGATGCGCCACTCCCTGGGCACGCTCCTCGCCACCACGGCGCTCGGCGTCGTCGCCGCTCACGCCGTAGACGGCACGTGGGTCGGCGGCAGCAGCGATTGGACAGATCCCGCCAACTGGTCGTCCAATCCGAGCGTGCCGGACGGCACCGCGACCTTCACCAACACCGGAAGCACGGCGGTCGACAACAACAACGGCGTCGTCAGCATCGGCACGGTCGCGTTCACGACCATCTCGCAAGCCTACTCGGTCACGATCGGCAATCCCTTCATCGTCAACGGCACGGGCATCATCAACAACGATACCGTCAATACCCAGAACTTCCAGGTCACCTCCGGCAACAACCTCGTCTTCCAGAACAGCAGCACCGCGAGCGGCGGCGCCGGTGCCGTGATCATCACGAACGATGTCGGCGGCAACGTCAACTTCATCCAGGACAGCACGGCGGGAACGGCAAGCCTGGTCAACAACAGCTTCGTCACCTTCGAGGATTCCAGCTCTGCCGGCAGCGCGCAGATCACCAACAACGTCAACGGCCAGATCGACTTCTTCATCAGCGCCTCGGCCGGGACCGCCACGATCAACAACGCAGCCGGCGCGTCGTTGAATTTCTACAACACGACCACCGCGGCGACCTCGTCCATCATCAATGACGGAACGGTGAATTTCGACGGCTCCGCCACCGCCGGCAGCGCCACCATCACCACCAACAACCTCGCAACGACCAATTTCAGTGGCGCCTCGACCGGCGGCAACGCGAAGTTCGTCACCAATGCCGGCGGCACGGTCGACATCTCCGGCCTGACCAGCGGCGGCATGACGGCCGGATCGATCGAAGGCGCGGGCAATTACGCCCTCGGGGCCAACACGCTCACCACCGGCAGCCTCAACACCTCGACCCAGGTCGACGGCGTGATTTCCGGCGCCGGCGGCGGGCTGACAAAGGTCGGCACCGGCACGCTGACGCTGACCGGCACCAACACCTATGGCGGTGCGACGACGATCTCGGCCGGAACGCTCGCGATCTCCGGCTTCGGCAGCATCTCGTCATCCAGCGTCGTCACCGCGGATGCGACGTTCGACATCTCGGCTTCTTCAGTCCCGTTCAACGCCATCGCGACGCTTGCCGGCAGCTCTTCCGGCGTCGTCAATTTGGGCGGCAACGGGCTGGTGATGACCAATGCCTCGACCGAATTTGCGGGCGTGATCCAGGGCACCGGCGGACTCGAGGTTTTCAGCGGCACGCAGACGCTCTCCGGCGTGAACACTTATTCGAACGCCACCCAAATCGATGCCGGCGGCACCTTGGCGCTGAAGGGGGCCGGCTCGATCGCGAGTTCGGCATTCGTCTCGTTCAGCGCGCCGAACGCCACGCTCGACATCTCGCAGACCACCTCCGGCACGTCGGTTCGCGGTCTGGGCTCCCCCGGCGGCAGCGGCATCGTCGCGCTGGGCTCCAAGACGCTGACGATCACGTCCGGCAGCACCTTCGGCGGCGTGATCCAGGACGGCGGCATCGGCGGCGGCACGGGCGGCAGCGTCGTCATCGCCGCTGGCGCCGTTCAAGCGCTCGGAGGCGTCAACACCTATACCGGAGCGACCACGATCCAGGCCCTCGGCGAGCTGGACCTCGTCAACTCCGGGGGCACCGACGGCAGCATCGCGACCTCGAGCGGCGCTGTGGTCAACGGCACGTTCGACATCACGGGCCTCAACGCGGGCACCTCAATCAAGTCGTTGTCGGGGTCCGGCAATGTCAATCTCGGCGCCAATACGCTGACGATCACGAGCGGCAACGGCACCTTCGCCGGCGTCATCGACGATGGCGCCGCCGGCGGCGGACTCACGCTGACAGGTGGCACGCAGACGCTGACCGGCTCGAATACCTATACGGGCGCCACCAATGTGAACGGCGGCACGCTGGTGGTGGACGGCTCTCTTCTGAACAGCCCGACGACCGTCAATACCGGCGGCACGCTCGCCGGCAGCGGCACGATCGCGGGCGTCGCGGTCAATGGTGGCACGCTGGCGCCCGGGAGCACGGCGAACCCGTTCGGCCCGATGACGGTAACGGGATCGCTGACCTTCACCGCCGCCTCGACCTATCTGGTGCAGGTCTCCTCGACCAACGCCAGCCTCACCCAGGTCACGGGCGCCACCGACCTCGGCGGCGCGACGGTGCGCGCAAACTTCGCCTCGGGCACGGTCAAGAAGCAGTACACGATCCTGACCGCGGCCGGCAGCCTGGTCGGCACCACGTTCAATCCGACCGTCGTCTCCAACATGCCGACACTGAGCGCGACGCTGAGCTACGACACCAGCAACGTGTTCCTCAACGTCAATGTCAATTTCGCGCCAGCCGGCGGGCTGAACGTCAACCAGCAGAACGTCGCGAACACGCTGACCAATTTCTTCAACAGCACCGGCAGCATTCCCGCGGCCTTTGCCGCGCTGACGCCGGCGGGACTGACCACCGCCTCCGGCGAGCTCGGCACCGGCATCATCCAGTCCGCGATCAACGCCGACGGCCAGTTCCTGAACCTGATGCTCGACCCGACCATCGCGGGCCGGAACGGTGGCTTCGCCAAGGCGGGCAGCGTCGCGCGCTTCGCAGAGAGCGACGATGCGGCCGCCTATGCCAGGATGCGGCCGGCCTCCGCGCGCGAACGCGAGGCATATGCGATGGCGACCAAGGCGCCACTGCTCTCTTCGCAGCCGAGCAGCCGCTGGAGCGTCTGGTCGGCCGGCTATGGCGGCTCTGCCGAGGTCGGCGGCAACGCGCAGGTTGGCTCGCAGGACCTCACCGCACGGGTCTGGGGCGGTGCAGCCGGCGCCGATTACCGCGTGTCCATGGACACGCTGGTCGGCTTCGCGCTCGGCGGCGGCGGGTTGAATTATTCGCTCGCCAATACGATGGGCTCGGGCTCGGCCGACCTGTTCCAGGCCGGCGCCTATGGCCGGCACAATTTCGGTCCGGCGTACGTCTCGGCCGCCCTCGCCTATGGCTGGCACGACGTCACCACCAACCGCACGGTGGCGCTCGCCGGCACCGACCAACTCCAGGGCCGCTTCAAGGCGGACACCTTCTCGGCCCGCTTCGAAGGCGGCTATCGGTTCGCAACGCCGCTGATGGGCATCACGCCTTACGCGGCGGCGCAGGTGACGAATTTCAAACTGCCGAATTATTCCGAAACGAGCCTCAACGGCGGCGGCTTGTTCGCGCTGAACTACACCGCCCAATCGCTCACCGACACCCGTTCAGAGCTCGGCCTGCGCACCGACAAGTCCTACGCCATGGAGAACGGCGTGCTGACGCTGCGCGGCCGCGCCGCCTGGGCGCACGGCTACAATCCGAGCCGTGCCGTCACCGCGCTGTTCCAGACCCTGCCGGGCACCAGCTTCGTGGTCAACGGCGCCAGGGTTGACGCCGACTCCGCGCTCGTGAGCGGCAGCGCCGAGATGAAATGGCTGAGCGGGTTCTCGATCGCCGGTACATTCGACGGCGAATTCTCCGGCAATGTCAGCAGCTATGCCGGCAAGGGCGTCTTCAAGTACTCTTGGTGAGCACCGGATCTGGGAGCTACTTCACCGCCTGCCACTGCCCGGAGACGCCCAGGATCACCCTGACGCGGCCGGCGCTGGCCTCGTTCAGCGACGTGGTCTGCGGCACCTGGACATCGAGCTGATCGACGAACAGGAACGGCATGCCGGCCTCGAGATCGTAGAGCAGCTTTTGCAGCGCGGATTGTTCCAGCTCGCAACTCACGACGAGACCGACGAAGCCGTCCTTGGCTTGCGCGCCCGTCAAGTCGACTTGCGAGGACTGCACCGAGCCGCCGACATCGCCGACCGCCGCGGCAACCCGTTGCAACAGATTGGCGCCCGCGACCGTCACCGTCGGGCCTTCAAGGAACGGCGTGCCGGGGCGTTCGGCGATCGCGGCCGTGGCATTCTTGCCGCCGCCCTTGCGGCCGCGAAACTGGTCGAGCAGGTCGGAGGTCTGCGCCATGGCCTGGCGATGGGCGATGATCTCGGCGATCGACAGCCCCGTCGTCAGCAGCAGCCCGCCCGCAACCGCCGCATACAGCGTGACCGCGATCAGCGGCGAGCCGGCAAGCGCCCGCGCAACCGCATTGCCGCCGCTGGCCTTTGCGCTGCTCATGGCACGTTCCTCGGCTCGATCTGCGCCTCGATATGGAAGCGCTCGCCGGGATCGGACGAACTGCGCGTGGTCGGAGCGTAGAAGGTGGCACGGGTGAAATGCTGGGACTGCTCGATCAAGGGGATCAGCGAGGGGGCATCGCGGGTGAAACCGCCGATCTGGAGCTTGTTGCCCGAAAGACGCAGCTCCGTGACATAGGTATGATCCGGCAACACCCGGCTCAGCGATTCCAGCACGATCACGCTCGCCGGCGTCTCGTATTTGCGGCGCTCGAGCAGCGCGAGCGGCGAGCGCTCGCCGCTGTCGCTGCCGCGGAGCGCGGCCCGGCGCTGGGCGATCTGCCGTTCGAGCTCCCTCTCCTGCGCCCCGAGGCTGTCGGCCAAATAGTTCGCTGCGACCGATCCGATCACCGCGGCGACGGCGGCGAGGGCCAGCACCGCTTGCAGCACCCGGCTTAGCCGGACCGGGTCTACCGCGCCGCGCGACCTCTGCTCGAACACCTTGATGCGCGAGCCCGCCGCCCCCTCCGTCGCGATCGCAACCGCCGAGGGATGGAAGGGCGACACCGCATCGACATAGCTCATCGCCAGCTTGCGCGGCGCCGCGACGATTTCCGTGGTGATGCCGTCGCTGCCATGCGTCACCGGAGCACTGCAACCGAATACGGCCTCGCTCGCGCTCCACGGCGTCAGCCGGTCGATCTGCGCCCGCACGATGCCGTCGAGGAAATCCGCCGCGCGTGCCGGCAGCTCCAGGGGGCGAGACAGGAAGCGCGACGGCCGCAATACGATCTCGACGCGGCTGGCGCGCACGATCTGCGCGAGGTCGGCGCTCGCGAACCTACCATTCTCGAACGCGATCTCCTTCGGAAGGTTCTCCGACCTCGCCGCCTCAAGCGTGAACGCGCCCGTGTCGGTCTCGACCAGCCTCACCGCGCGCGGCGCCACGACCCGCTCCAGGGCGGCCACGATCGTGCCGGCCACGGTGCCGGTCCAGGCATCGAGAACGGCGCGAAGGGGATCGAGCGAGCTCATCTCACAGAGGCTTTCCGGCGGAGCCGTCGACGGCATTGTGCCACGACAATACACGATACGGCTCATCGCCGCCGTCGAGAAGCAGAATGACGATATCGGCCGAGCTCCGACGCTGCGACGGCAGCTCGACCGTGACCGTCAGGCGGTATGCCCTCGAGCCCTCGGCCGTCGCGTTGGCGCCGCCGGCGAGCCCGACCAGGGTGCGCGGATCGACATTGGGGTCGGCGCGGTCGCGCAGGACCCGTTGCAGCCTCTCGGGTGTCATGTCCGGCAGCGCGGCGACCACCTGCGGCGCGGCATCGAGCACGTTCACGGTCCGCATGTTGCTGAACACGGTGACGAAGGGCAGCACGCGCTCCACGACGGCGCCCGGAATGCCGCGCACCAGCCAGAGCTCCTCGCTGTGCGGAAACGGCGCGTGGCGCGGCAGATAGGGCGCGCCGATCGTGCGGTAGTAGGAATCCTCCGGATGGTCCTGGCCGGGCTCCGCCGACGAGCGCCAGGCGAGAATTCGGTCGGCATAGGCGGGTGCGTCCGCGGCGGAGACGCCGAGCGCGGTCATCAGCCCCGCCAGCAGCGATTTCGGCGCCATGTTGAGATCGACGCGCGCGGCCTCCGAGCGGAACGTCACGCTCACCCGGCCAGCGCCGACGCGGGCATTGAAGGTGCCGCTGGTCGGGCGCACCGCCTCGTCCTGCGCCGTCAGCCGGTAGGCCGCCAGCTCGAGTCCGGCGTTCACCAGCGCGTCGGCCTGCAGCCTGTCGGTATTGACGGCGACCGTGACCGCCGTGTTGGTGACATAGGTCAGGTAGGTCAGCGCGAGCGCCGCCAGCGCCGCCAGCATCCACAGCACCGCGACGACGATGAAGCCGCGGCCGTCACGAAGCCCCGCCTGGTCGCGTCGCGCCGCGTTCACAGCTGCCGCTCCTCTTTCTCCGCCTGTTGCGGCCGGGTCCGCGCCGTCACGCAAGTCGCCGGATTCTTGGCGCGCGCGCATTCGGCCGGCGCCGTGATGTGCGGGACCGCCGCGCCCGAGACCGCGAGCACTTGCCCGCTCGCACTGTCCCGCACCGTGATGCGAATGCGATCCGGCAGTTGGGTCTGGCCACGCCAGGTCGGCTGATACTGACCATCGGGTCCGGCATAGGAAAAGCTGACGCGGAACGGTGCCCTGATCAGCACGACCTGATCGACGAAGCGGATCTGCCCGTCCGTCGGCATCGGTTGGAACGGCGCGCGCTCCCGCACCAGCGCGAGACCCTGCGCGTCGGCCTTTTCGATCAGACGGACGAATTCGAGCCCGGGACGCGCGTTCGGGCCGAGCGCCGTGCGCAGGAAGGTCACCGACAATTCGGCGCCGTCGAACAGCGGCGCCCTGGCGTCGCTGTTGACGGTGATCTGCTCGGCCACCGAGAGGTCGGCGACGATGCGGTCGAGCCCGGTTGCGAGCCGCTCAGCCCGCTGCACGCGGGCGATGCCGCGGTTCCAGTTCGGCAGCCATTGCGCCGTCACCGTCGCGAGCGCCGCCAGGATGACGGTCATCAGCAGCGTCGCCAGAAGCACTTCGAGCAGCGTGAAGCCCGCCTCGTCGGCCAGTGCGCGGCGCAGCCGTTTCATTGCCAGACTCTTCACTGCGAGGTCCTCGGCACCAGCTTCACCGTCGTGACCTGGATCGCAGCGCCGTCGCCGCGCTGCAGGCGCAGGTTGACGGCCAGCGGCACGAAGCGATCGGTGGCGGGGTCGCCGCCGGCCACGCGCATCGGCGCAACATCGATCCGCCACCGGCTGCCGGCCAGCTCGCCGCTCCGTCGGCCGGGCTTCAGCAGAGCGCGCGCCGGCAAATCCGCAAGCAGCCTCTCGGCCGTGCCCGCAAGCGCCAGCTGCTGGTCGATCGAGCGCGTCCCCTTCGCCGTCGCAGCGATGACGGAGCCGATCGTGCCGAGCACGACCGCGATGATCGCGAGCGCAATCAGCGCCTCGATCAGGGTAAAGCCGGCCGCATCAGAGCCTCTGCGTGACAATCTCGACGCCTCCGGTCAGCCAATTGACCCGTACCTCGTATCCCATGCCGGGCCGCGCCAGGGCGATCACGCCGCCGCACGACATGCCCGACGGAAAGAAATCGATGGACCTGCCGGCCGTGCGGTCGGCACAGCGCGCGGCCAGCATCGCCTGCACCACGACGTCGGCCGGCAGGCGGATGGTCCGCCCGGTGACGCCGGAGCGGATCGCGCGCGCCTCCGCATCGACCTGCGTCGCCACCCTGGTTTTCCGGCGCAGCGCCGCGTTGCGGTCGGCCTTGAGCAGCGCCGCGGTCTCGACCGCGTAGCTCTCGAGCCTGGCGCGCGTCGTCGAGCGCGGGATCGCCGGCAGGATGATCGCCGCGAGCAGACCGATGATCGCGAGCACGCACAGGATCTCGATCAGCGCGAAGCCGCGCGCCTCGACGAGGCGGTCAGCGCGCGCCGCTGACAATGTCGGCCGCCGTTCCACTGCCGCCTTCCTGACCGTCCGATCCCAGCGAGATGATCTCGTAAGGCGCGCTCGCGCCCGGCGAGCGATAGACGTAGAGGTGGCCCCAGGGGTCGTTCGGCACCACGCCGCCGCGCAAATAAGGACCGTTCCAGCCCGGCTGGTTGCTGCTGCGGGTCAACGCGGATAGCCCTTCGTTCGATGTCGGGTATCGGCCGAGATCGATGAAGTAGAGATCGAGCGCGCTGGAAAAGCTCTCGATCTGAATCTTCGCCGCCTTCGCCTTGGACTCGCTGAGGTAGTTCAGCACGCGCGGGCCGACCAGCGCCATGATCATGCCGATGATCGTGATGACGACCAGCATCTCCACCAGGGTGAAGCCCGCCTCCCCTGGCCGCGCGCGCCACCTGCCGCGCCTTGCGCATGGATGTTTGGTCACTGCAAGCCTCTCCCGTTCCGTGCTATCCGACAATCTGGCTCACCGACATCAGCGCCGTCATCACCGAGGTGATCAGGCCGCCGACGACCAGCGATATCGCAATGATCGCCGCTGGACCCGCAATGCCGACGGCGCGGTCCAGCGTGCGCTGCAATTTGGCCTCGTAGAATTCGGCGATGCGCCCCGACAGCATCGGCAACTGCCCGGTCTCGTCGCCGAGCCGGAGCATGCGCACGGCCATCGCCGGCAGCGCCTCGGTTTCGGCGAGCGCATCGGACAGCTTCGAGCCGTGGCGGACGCGGTCGGCGGCATCGCTCCAGACTGTGGACGCGCCGGTCGTCGCCATCATGTCGACGAGGATGCGCAGCGTGATGGTGAGATTGACGCCGCTGCCGAGCAGCAGGCCGAGATTGCGGCAGAACAGCGCCGTGCGGTAGGCGCTCATCACATTGCGGATTGCCGGCAGCCGAGTGATCGCATTGGCGATGCTGCGACGAACGCGCTCCTGCCGCAGCGAGAGCCACACTGCTGCGATGATCGTCGCAAGCCCCGCCAGCACCGCATCGGAATTGCCGCGCAGGAACGTCGAGACGTTGAGGAAGGCGCCGACGACCGGATCGATCTTGGCGCCGAAATCCTGCAACACGGAGGCGAACTGCGGCAGCACGAAGGTGAGAAAGAACAGCAACACGCATCCCGCCGCGCCCAGCACGAACAGGGGATAGCGGATCGCGTCCGACAGCCGCTGTCTCAGCGCCTCGCTGCGCGTACGCTCCGCGGCCAGCACCTCCAGCACCTGGTCGAGGGATCCCGAGGCCTCGCCGACCCGCACCAGCGCGACATACATCGGCGGAAACAGCCCTTCGTGCCGCGCCAGCGCTTCGGCAAAGCTCTCGCCCGACACGACGCGCGAGCGGATGTCGGCGACGACCGGACGCAACCGGCCGAAGTCGGGATCGGCCGCAAGCAGCTCCAATCCGTCATTGATGCGGGCGCCGGCGCGCAGCAAGAGCGCAAGGTCGCGGGTGAAGATGGTGACGTCTTCTGGCTTCGGCCGGTTGAAGAGGCTGAACACACGGCCCGCCGAGCCGCCCTCTTCCGGCGTGACGTTGTCGACCAGCACGAGGCCCAGCCGCTCGATCCGCTGTGCGACGTCGCCCGGTCCCGGCGCAGCGATGGCCCCGGAGACCAGTTCGCCGTTGGCGTTGAGCGCGCGGTAGCGGTAATTCGGCATGCGTCAGCGCACCGTCGTGACGCGGAAGACCTCGGGCACGGTGGTGAGTCCGGCCCGGCATTTGGCGACCGCATCCTCCAGCATCGTCGTCATGCCGCCGCGCATGGCGGCGGCGTCGATCGAATGGGAGTCCGTTTGCGGCCCGACCAGCGCGCGCACCTCGTCGGACATTTCGAGGATCTCGAACACGCCGTTGCGGCCGCGATAGCCGGTGCCGCCGCAGCGCTCGCAGCCGCCGGCCTCGTGCACGACTTCGTCGCATCTGAAGCCGATCACCGCAAGGCGCGGGTCCTTGGCGAGATCGGCCTCGGTCAACGCATGCGGCACCTTGCAGCGGTCGCAGAGCACGCGGACCAGGCGCTGCGCCACCACGGCACGCAGCGTCGACTTCAGCAGGAAGCCCTCGATGCCGAGATCGATCAGGCGCGGTACGGCGGCGGCCGCGGTTTCGGTATGCAGCGTCGTCAAGACGAGGTGGCCGGTGAGCGCGGCATGGATCGCGATATGGGCGGTCTCGGCGTCGCGGACCTCGCCGACCATGATGACGTCGGGGTCCTGGCGCACGAAGGCACGCATGGCGGAAGCGAAGGTCAGCCCGATCGACGGCTTGACCTGGGACTGGTTGATGCCGGGGATCTCGTATTCGACGGGATCCTCGATGGTGAGGATCTTTCGCGTCGGCTCGTTCAGGATCGACAACATGGTGGCGAGCGTCGTGGTCTTGCCGCTGCCGGTCGGGCCGGTCACGACGATCATGCCGTGCGGCATTGCCAAGAGGCGCGTCATCACGCTCTCGTCGCGCGCGGCGAGGCCAAGCTTGCTCATCTCCAGAAGGCCGCGGTCGCGCGGCAGCAAGCGGATGACGGCGCTCTCGCCGTGCTGGGTCGGCATGGTCGCGACGCGAACATCGATCTCGCTGCGCCCGACCCGCACGCGCGCCGCACCGTCCTGCGGCAGGCGCCGTTCCGCGATGTTGAGGCTGGCGAGAATCTTGATGCGCGAGATCAGCGCCTGCGGCGGAATGCCGTGAGGCGACGGCAGCGCGCGCAGCAGGCCGTCGACGCGCATGCGCACGGCAAGTCCGGCACGGAACGGCTCGACGTGGATGTCGCTGGCGCGCAGGTCCACGGCGCGCTCCAGGAGATCGTTCAGTGCACGCACCACCGGAGCGCCACTGGCGAGATCGCGCAAGCTCTCGATGTCGTCGTCGGACTGCTGCGCGACGCTCCTGCCGCCCCGATCGGCGTTTGCCTCATCGGCATCGTCGCGCTGATCCAGCACCGTCGTGATATCCTCGTAGGAGGCCACGACGACGTCGACGGAGGCTCCGAACACGATTTCGGCGGCGCGAATGGCCGCCCTGTCGGAGGGATCGGCGACAGCCAGCCGAAGGACGTCGTTCGGCGCACTGAAGGGAAAGATGGTGGACTCGCGCAGGAAGCGGCGCGAGAAGCCGTCGAGGCGGGGCGTCGCCGCAAGCAGTTGCGGAAGGCTCAGCCGCGGCAGACCGAAATGATCGGAGACCTCGTCTGCGAATTCGGCCGCCGATAAGTCTGTGGCCTCCCACAATTCACGCAAGGGCCGCGTGAGCGCGGGATTGCCCGACTTGTCGAGATGGACATGCGCCCGTGGCGGCAATGAATATTTGTCCAGAAGATGCTTTCGGAAGCTATCTGCAGAGCGGTCGCGCATCGCATTCACAGCGTTGACCTTGTTACCCGAATGCAACAACTTCGACGGGACGCAGCAGGCCCTTTGCCCTTGACTTATTGCTTAGCAAAAACATAATCGTGGCGCAAATTATTGCGCGTCCGAACCAAGGGGGATCGGATGCGACGTCCATTCACTTCCAGTGTTAGCAGGCGTATTTTGACCGAGGTGGTTCAACCGCTCTTGCGCCTTCGCTCAGCGTTGCCTGGAACGCTCATCCTGCTGTCGTCGGCGCTGCTGCTTGGCGCCTGCATCGTCACTGCCGACCAGTCGATCGAAGCCGATCCGAAGGATCCGCGCGCGCAGGACATTGCCGACAAGGTCCGCTCCCTCGATCTGCAGCCGCGGCAGCCTGCGGATTCAGGTGCAAGTGGCATTGCCCAGGCGAAATCGTCGAAACCGGCGATCTACCTCAGCGATGGTGCAGCGCCGCAAGGCGGCGGGCTGGCCGAACGCGACGATGGGGGCGGCAGCGGCTACGACCTCAATTTCGAGAATGCACCCGTCGCCACCGTGGCAAAGGTCATCCTTGGTGACGTGCTCAACGTCGGATACACGATCGACCCGCGCGTGCAGGGAACCGTGACGCTGGCCTCGGTGCGCCCCGTGCCCAAGGCGGACGCGATCTACGTGCTGGAGAACGCGCTGCGCATGTCCGGTGTCGCGCTGGTCCGTGACCGCACCGGCTATCGCCTGCTGCCGGCACCGGAAGCCGGCCCCGGCGGCATCGACCGCTCGATGAACGCCGCAGCCGGCCAGGGCATCACGGTGGTGCCCCTGCGCTACGTCTCGGCCCAAAACATCTTCAAGCTGCTCGATGCCTTCGGCGTCAAGGCGCAGACGATGCGTCCCGACACCGCCCGCAACACGCTGATCGTCAGCGGCAGCGGCACCGAGCGGGCGACCGCGGTGGACACCATTCTCTCCTTCGACGCCGATTGGATGCGCGGGCAGTCTGTCGGCGTCTTCCCGGTGCGGAACTCCACGCCGGAGCCGCTCATCGCCGAGATCGAGAAGATCATGGATTCCGGCGAAGGCGGACTGAGCCAGAGCGTGATCAAATTCCAGCCGATCGGCCGTCTCAACTCGATTCTCGTCGTCAGCCAGAAGCCGGAATACCTCAAGCGCGCGCAGACGTGGATCGCGCGGCTCGACCGCTCCGACACCGACGGCGTGAACCTGAAATCCTATCCGCTGCGCTACGGCAATTCGAAAGCGGTGGTAGCGCTGCTGAACGAGATCCTGTTCAGCCAGGGCGCCTCCAGCACGTCCTCGCTCGACAATTCCGCCGGCCAGATCTCACCCGGCTCGGGCATCGCGACGTCCTCATCCGGGACCAATCCGATCGCATCGCTCAGCGCGCTCCCGACCGCTGCCGCGGGTGCCGCGACCCCGGTCACCGGCGCTCCCGGCTCCTCGCTGGCCGCGCGTCCCGCCCCTGCCGCATCGGGCGCGCCCGGGCAGGACAACGGCTCCGGCTCGCTGCTCGGCACCGGCGCAAAGCCCGTCAACAATGCGATCCTGCAGAACGTGCGGATCACGGCCGACGTCAGCAACAACGCGGTGCTGGTCTACGCCAACGCGGAATCGCAGCGCATTGTCGAGCAGACCATCCGGCAGATCGACCGGCCGCAGCGCCAGATCGCGATCGAGGCCACGATCGCCGAGGTCACGCTGAACGACGCGTTGAACTACGGCGTCCAGTTCTTCATCGCCAGCAAGCACGGTTCGGTCTCCAACGTCATCGGCGGCGTCAGCAACAGTGCCGCGGTCGGCAGCAACATCGAGCAGCAGACCAGCGCGGTCAACGCCGCCGCCGGTGCGCTGCTTGGCCGTGCGCTGCCCGGCTTCAACTTTCTGATCGGTGCGGAAAACTCTCCGCGCGTGGTGCTGGACGCGCTCCACAACGTCACCACCGTCAAGGTGCTGTCGAACCCGTCGCTGGTGGTGCTGGACAACCAGCCCGCGACCTTGCAGGTCGGCGACCAGGTGCCGTTCTCGACCGGCACGGCGACCGTGCTGACCGCGAACAACACCGTCGTCAACACCATCGACTACAAGAACACCGGCATCATCCTGCGCGTGCTGCCGCGCGCCAATGCCAACGGCAACGTCGTGCTCGACATCGAGCAGGAGATCTCGAGCGTGGCCGCCGGCAGCACGGGATCGTTGACGCCGACGATCTCGCAGCGCCGGGTCAAGAGCTCGATCGCGGTGACGAGCGGCCAGACCGTGCTGCTCGCCGGCCTGATCAGCGAGACCGAGAACAAGCAGCGTCAGGGCATTCCGATCCTCGATTCCATTCCGGGCGTGGGCGATGCGTTCTCGCACCAGAGCAACACGCGCGCCCGCACCGAGCTGATCCTCTTCATCCGCCCGACCGTCATCAAGGACGGCGTCGATGCGCACGTGATCGCAGAGGAAATGCGCAGCAAGATGAACAGCCGCCTGGTCGGCACCAGCAATCCCGTGGTCACCGTGAGCCCGCCCAAGGCGGCGCGCTGAGGCGTGAGCGACCGGCCGTCGAAAATCGGGACGGGCCCGCCGCTCGTGCTCGGCACGGGCCTGTTGGCCGGCGTGATCACAAGCCTCATCGCTGCTCCGGGCGCCGAAGGCCTGTACGGCGCGTTCCTGGCCGCCCTGATGCTTGCAATCGCGACCAACGATGCTCGCGAGTACCGCATTCCGAACGCGCTGACCGGCGCCGGCTTCGCACTCGCCTTGCTTCGTGCCGGCGCCATGGTGCCCGATGCCGGCGCCGAGGCGCTGCTCTGGCCGCTGGCGCGCGCGGCGGCCGTGGCACTCCCGCTCCTGCTGCTGATGGCGACCTACCGGCGCTGGCGCGGCCGGGACGGCCTCGGGCTCGGCGACGTCAAGCTCGCCGCGGTATGCGGCGCCTGGCTCGATCTTGCGACCGTCGCCGCCGTGATCGAGCTGGCCGCGTTGCTGGCGATCGGTGCCTATGTCGCCAACGCAGCGCGGCAAGGCAGGCCGCTGCGCGCCACGGCGTTCCTGCCTTTCGGACTATTCCTGGCGCCCGCGATCTGGATCGGTTGGCTGGGCGAGACCTGGTACGCGAACTGGCTCGGCGGCTGGCGGTAGCGGCCCTGCATTAAGATTTTCGATAACAACCCCATGCACAGTAGGCGAGGCCAGTTTTATCAATGACTTACCGGAGCGCGGCAAGCGCCTACGGATTTTACGAAGCGATTTGACACGTCGGGCAAATCACCCGCAGGATGTCATAGTGGCGATGCCGCCCGCTCCGGGCACCGCTTGCCGGCGGACGGCCAAGGCAGTCGGTCACTGCTCGCGGCTCGGCGCCCATTCCAGCGCCCGCAGGCGGGCCTGCGCGATCTCTCCCCGCGTCATCTTGGTGGTCACGGCATCCCGGATCCGCGCCCGCGCCTCGCGCACCTGCGGCGGCGCTGCGGCGGTGGCGAGGTTGAGCCATTTGGAGGCCTCGACGATATCCTGCGGCACGCCGAGGCCGCGGTCATAGAGCAGGCCGAGGGAATATTGAGCACGGCTGTCGCCCTGCTCCGCCGCGCGCCGGTACCACATCGCCGCTTCCGTATAGTTCTGCGGCACACCGCGGCCGGTCTCGAACAGCATCCCGAGATGGGATTGCGCAGCCGCATTGCCGCGCTCGGCGAGCGGAATGAAGATGCGTGACGCCGTCACATAGTCCTGACGATGAAAGGCGGAAACGCCCTGACGGAACGATTGGGCGTGGGCGGGCATCGCGGAGACGAGCGCGAGCAGCACGGCGGCACAGCCCCACCCAAGTCGCGAGAAGCCGCGCACCTGCGGCACCGTGCGGCCAAAGCCTGGATTCCGGCTGTCGAGGATCTCCATGCGACCGTCTCTCCCCACGTAGGCGGCCAGACTAGTCCGCAGGCATCCCGAAATCCATAGTGCCGCCGGGCACGACAAAGCCCCGGGCGCGCGCCCGGAGCTCGTCGATCGATCTGGCGCAGACCTAGTGGTAGCCGCCCGCGGTCGCCGGCGTCGTATCCGGATTGTTGCCGTTGATCTGGTTGTCCAGATAGGACAGCACGTTACCCGTCGTCGCCGCACCGAGATTGTTGACGATCATCGAGCGGCCGATCCGAACGCCGCCAGGGCCGCTAAGCGCGACGCCCGTGCTCAGATTCTCCGAGATATTGCTGTTGTTGACCTGAACGTTGGACGATCCCTGCACGCTCAAGCCGACGAAGTTCTTGTGGATCGCCGTATTGACGATCGAAGACCTGGAACTGCCGCCGTTGGTGTTGATGCTGACCCCGGCGCCGGCGGCCGCGGTGCCGTTATGCGAGATCACGCTGTCGCGGATGATGAGCATGGAGTTGAAGTTCGTCGGGTTGACGAAGACGCCGGCGCCGTTTGCGCCGTTGAAGTTCCTGATGAAGCAGTGCTCGATGAGCACCGAGGCCGCCTGGAGGATGTTGACGCCCCTGAGCCCGGTGCCGGCGCCCTCGATGTCGAGGCCGCGCAGCACGACATGATCGGTCGCCGCGGCGTTGATGGTGATGGCGTTGGTCCCCGACACGAGGACGCCGCCGATGACGCCTTCACAATAGATCGTGATGGCCTTGGTGATCGTCACCCCGCCGAAGCCGCCGGAGTCGAGGCAGTTGATCTCGCCGCCGGCCGCGGTCTTCGAGATTGCGCCGGCGAAGGTCTTGCACGGAGCGGTGCGGCTACACGGATTGACGTCATCGCCGACACCCGACACCCACGTTCTGGTCGCCTGAGCGTGAGCCGGCTTCGATACTGCAAACGGGATGAGGAATCCCAAGACAAGGGTCAAAAGAGCAATCCTGCGCATTTCAAACCTCCAAATGAACCGAAAATCTAACGCTGTTGCCATGCTAGGTGCTTCTGGAAGCAAGCGACTAGTGATACCCTCCAGCTGTTGCCGGCGTGGTGTCGGGGTTGTTGCCATTGATCTGGTTGTCCAGGTACGACAGCACGTTACCACTCGTTGCTGCGCCGAGATTGTTGACGATCATCGATCGCCCCACACGCACGCCGGCGCCGCCGCTGAGGGCGAGACCCGTGCTCAGGTTCTCCGAGATATTGCTGTCGTTGATCTGAACATTGGCCGATCCCTGCACGCTGACGCCGACGAAGTTCTTGTGAACCGCCGTGTTGTTGATCAGGGATCGCGAACTGCCGCCGTTCGTGTTGATGCTGATTCCGGCGCCAGCAGCCGCGGTACCGTTATGCGAGATCACGCTGTCGCGGATCATGAGCATGGAGTTGAAGTTCGAGGGGTTGACGAAAACGCCGGTGCCGTTCGCGGCGTTGAAATTCCTGATGGAGCAATGCTCGATGACTACTGAAGCGGCCTGGATGATGTTGACACCCCTGATGCCGGTTCCGGCGCCGTCGATGTCCAGGCCGCGCAGCACGATGTGATCGGTCGCGGCGGCGTTGATGATGAAGCCGGTAGTGTTCGAGGCGAGGACACCGCCAACGACGCCTTCACAATAGACCGTGATGGCTTTGGTGATCGTCAGCGTGCCGAAGCCGGCGGAGTCGAGACAATTGATCTCGCCGCCCGCCGCGGTCTTCGAGATCGCGCCGGCAAAGGTCTTGCAAGGGGCGGTGCGGCTGCACGGGTTGACGTCGTCACCCACGCCGGACACCCACGTGCGGGTGGCCTGCGCATGAGCCGGTTGCGATGCGATCACCGGCGCGAACAATCCGGCAAGCAGAGCCAAGAGTGCAATTCGACGCATTTTGTCGTCCTCCAAAAAAAAAATGAGCTGAATTCCCAGCCAGTTGCGATGCACAATCGTCGCTGCCGCGGGCCACGCGTTGCGCTCGCCCGCAGCATCTCTCTCCAGATGTCGTTGAAACTTCCCCCCGCCGCCGTCGGCTCGTACAGAACCTTCACGTTCAAATGATTGAGTACGCAACGCTACTGGGAAACACCGGAATCAGACTTCATCAAATTCGCATCACGCGAGGGTTGCGCGATGGGCCCCGGGCCTTCTAGTGGTCGCGCCCGATCGGCCAAGGTTCAATTTGACCGAATTTTTTATCTCAGGAACTTGTACTAAACGTCGTCGGTGACGCGCTGAACCTAGCCGGTGGCGCGTCGTGCACAACGGCGATACTACACCCAATCTGTGACAGAATTCACCGCGCCGTCCACGTTCGAGACGACAGCCACGCCCCTCAACCGAGCATGAAGCCAGTATCGTGCAGGTGAAGAAAGGCAATCAGGCCGTCGGTCGCCGCAGGGCCGTGCCCCGCCGCCGCAGCGACGACATTCTCTCGTGACAGGATCTGCTGGTCTGCGGGCGCGGGCATGAAATCCGGCGGCTCCGACGGGGCGAGCAGCATGGTTCCGCCTGCAACCTGATCGAACACAAAGCCGTCGTCGGCGATCGCGATTGGCGCTGCGCCCACGGCGCCGTCACCATTGAGATCCTGGTACAGCGTCGGCTCCAGCGCCTTCAGGGATGAATCGCTCCCCAGGATCTCGGAAGCCGAGCCGAGAGTGGTGATGAAGTTGCCGTTGTTGTCCGTGCTCCAGACGGAATAATGGCCGTTCGCCGAATTCTTCCAGACCACGTCATAGCCGCCGCCGGAGACCTGCTCGGCGCCGATCACCGACCAGGTGCTGTAATTGGCCGCGACCACCGCAGCGCCGGAATATTTCAACGTGGGACCGGTCCCGGCCCAGTCGTACAGATAGTAGTTGCCGCCGGACAGAACCGAACGGGTCACTCCGAACGCCTCGATCGTGACGCCGCTGACGGGGAGTACGGGGCGGCCGATCGTGCCGTCGCCGTTGATGTCCTGATGGAGCGTCGGCTCCAGCGTCTGCAGAGCGGTGTCCGTCCCCAGCATCTCGGGAGCCGAGCCGATAGTCGTGACGAAATTGCCGGTGCTGTCCGTGCTCCAGACCGAATAGTGCGCGTTCGCCGAATTCTTCCAGACCACGTCATACCCGCCGCCCGACACTTGCTCGGCGGCGATCACCGACCAGGTGCTGTAATTGGCTGCAATCACCGCAGCACCCGCGTATTTCAAGGCGGGGCCGCTGCCGGTCGAGATGCTGTCCAGGTAATAATTGCCACCCGACAGGACCACGCTGGTCGATCCCTGGGCTTCGATAGTGACGCCGCTGACGACCGGGGCAATCGGGACGCCGATCGTGCCGTCACCGTTGATATCCTGGTGCAGCGCCGGTTCGAGCGCCTTCAGGGTCGCGTCCGTCCCGAGCATCTCGGGGGCCGAGCCCAGGGTCGTGACGAAGTTGCCGGTGCTGTCCGTGCTCCAGACCGAATAATGAGCGTTCGCCGAGTTCTTCCAGACCACGTCGTAGCCGCCGCCAGACACCTGCTCGGCGGCAACCACCGACCAGCTACCGTAGTTGGCCGCGATCACCGCTGCGCCCGCATATTTCAGCGTAGGTCCGCTGCCTGTCGAGATGTCGTTCAGATAGTAGTAGCCGCCGGACCGGACCGCCGCGGTCGATCCGAACGTCTCGATCGTGGCTCCGCCGACGACGGTGATTCCGATCGTGCCGTCGCCATTGAGATCCTGCTGCAGCGTCGGCTCCAGCCCCTTCAGAGCCGCATCCGTCCCCAGCATCTCGGAAGCCGAGCCGAGAGTGGTGATGAAATTGCCGGTGTTGTCGGTGCTCCAGATCGAATAATGGGCATTTGCCGAGTTCTTCCAGACGACGTCGTAACCACCGCCCGACACCTGCTCGGCGCCGATCACCGACCACGTGCTGTAATTGGCCGCGATCACCGCGGCGCCGGCGTATTTCAGCGTCGGTCCGCTGCCTGTCGAGATGTTGTTCAGGTAATAATAGCCGTTCGTCAGAGCTACGCTGGTCGATCCGAACGTCTCGATCGCGCTCGGCACCAGGCTGGAGGCGGTCACCGTGGCGCCACCGAACTGGAAATACTCGACGCCGGTGACCGTATCGGTGCCGTCAGGAGACCCGCTGCGCAGGTCCGCCAGCGTGAAGGTCTGTGTCGTGGCGTTGTATGAAACGGTGTAGTTGGTCTGGCTACCCGAGTACACCGCGTTGTCCGTGCCTGAGCCGCCGTTGATGGTGTCGTTGCCCGCACCGCCGGTGATCGTGTCGTTGCCGCCGCTGCCGTTCAGCGTGTTCGCGATGGCGTTGCCGATGATCGTGTCGTTGCCGGACCCGCCGGTGGCGTTGTCGATGTAGGAGCGCGCGTCGCCGTTATAGAGATAGGCGTTGTAGACGTTGCCCGATGCGTAGTGGCCGTTGCCGAGATAGGCCAGCTGCACGGAGGAGAACACCGACGAGGCACCCGGATTGAGATTGATGCTCAGGTTCGTCGTGTAGTTCGACAGGTCGTAGGTATCGGTGCCGCCGCCGTCCCAGACGGTCTCGTAGATGCGGTTGGCCGAGCCGCCGACGCCTCCTCCCGGTGCGAGCTGGCCGACGCCGTTGACGAACTGCTGCCCCGTGGTCGGATTCCAGGTGTAGACGGTGCTGCTGCTCTGCGTCGTGTAATCCGCGCCGCCATACATCGTCTGGAGCGCGAGGATATCGTTCGCCATGTAGGTCTGCGAATATCCGTAGGCTTCGTTGGTGTAGCCGCCCGTGGTCGAAGCGCCCACATAGCTGCGATAGCTCATGACGGTGTATTCGCTGCTGTCATGCGCGCTCGGCACTGCGACGTTGCCGGGGCCGCCAGCCTCCTGGCTGTGCTTGAGGCCGAGCGCGTGACCAAGCTCGTGCAGCGCAGTGGTGAAGTAATAATTGCCGAGCTTGGCCAGCGAGAAATTGTATTGCGTCCCAAACCAGATGTCGCCGGCGGGCGCATAATTGCCGGGATAGTAGGCGTAGGCGGTCGGATTGGCCGCAGGCGACTGCGCGATCATGATGTCGGCGCCGTTGGTGCCCGCATATTGGATGTTGGCGTTGGTATAGCCGAGGATCAATCCGACCGCGTAGTCGATCGCCGCCTGGATCTGCGTGGGCGCCGAGGCAAAGCCCGAGGTGGTCGGCTCGCCGCTGCCGCCGGAATAAGGATTCGAATAGTCGCTCGGTGCGTCAGGAAAGCTGTAGGTGATCGTGCCCGACCATTTGACGCCCGACAGCAGGCCGTCGATCTCGGCGTTGTTGGTGGCACTGACATAAACGGCTGTGGCCAATGGACTCTCCAAGCAACGCGTCGTGTGATTCGCCGCGGGGACACATGATTCTAGCTAGAGAGTTAAACGTTTGGTTTAAATGGGGCAGCGGCGTTTGCGCTGCTTCCATAAGGCTGTGTTAGCCGTTAAATCCCGTAGTCATACGGAACGGCAGCTTAGAGTTTCGTTCAGGGACGCCCGTGATTTGCAGGGTTTCATGAAACGACGCACACTCCCGGCCAGCCTGTTTGGCGCCTTGATTGCGCTTGCTGGACTGTCCCATCAACGTCTCGGAGGACTGCCTGTCATGGTGGACAAGGCCAAGGCAGACGACAGCAGCAAGGCAGGGCGCGCGCCCTCCATGCCGATGGCGCGAGCTCCCGCCGCTGCGGTGGCAGAGGAATATGAAGCTGCCCGCCGGAAGGGAACGCGGGAGGCCCTTGAACTCTTCATTGCGCGCCATGGCGATGATCCCCTCGCCGCGCAGGCGCGAGCCGAATTGAAGCGCGTGTCGCGCTGACCTCGCAGACAGCGCCTCAGGCAAGGCATTTCAGCAGGCGGCATCGGCGCCGGCCCGGCTTGTCGCGTGATCTCTGGCCACTATGGTAGGTCCGCAACCTGTCCCGGAGCCTTTCACGATGCCCTTCCCGCATGCCTCGGAAGCCCTGTCGCGCTTCACAGTGCTCGATCTGACCCGTGTCCGCTCCGGACCGACCTGCGTGCGGCAGCTCGCCGACTGGGGCGCCAACGTCGTCAAGATCGACGCCCTGACCGAGGATGCCGGCGGCGAGCAGCCGGGCGGACCGCGGCGCGGTTCCGACTTTCAGAATTTGCACCGCAACAAGCGTGCGATGACGCTGAACCTGAAGGACGAGCGCGGGCTCGCGGTGTTCAAGCGCCTCGCCGCCAAGGCCGACGTCGTGGTCGAGAATTTCCGGCCCGACGTGAAGAAGAAGCTCGGCATCGACTACGACAGCCTCGCCGCGATCAACCCGCGGATCGTCTATGGCAGCATCTCCGGCTTCGGCCAGGACGGTCCCTACCACAAGCGGCCCGGCTTCGATCAGATCGCGCAAGGCATGGGCGGGCTGATGTCGATCACCGGCGCGCCGGGCGAAGGCCCGATGCGGGTCGGCATTCCCGTCGCCGACCTCAGTGCCGGTCTGTTTTGCGCGATGGGCATCCTCACCGCCCTGCTCGAGCGCGAGGTCTCGGGCAAGGGCCAGTGGGTGCAGACCTCGCTGCTGCAGGCCCAGATCTTCATGCTCGACTTCCAGGCCGCGCGCTGGCTGATGGAGAAGGAGGTCGCCAGGCAGGCGGGCAACAACCATCCGACCAGCATTCCGACCGGCGTGTTCAAGACCTCCGACGGCTACATCAACATCGCCACCACGGGCGGGCGGATCTGGGAGCGCTGCGCGCAGGCGATCGGCGCACCGGAGCTCTACACTCATCCCGACTACGCAACGGCTCCCGCCCGCTCCAAGAACCGCGATGCGCTCAACGCCGAGATCGAGAAGCGCACCGTGACGAAGTCGACCGAGACCTGGGTCCGCGAGTTCAACGAGGCCGGCGTGCCCTGCGGGCCGATCTATGCCATCGACCAGATGTTCGAGGACGCGCAGGTCAAGCATCTCGGCATTGCACAGGACGTGCCGAACGACGAAGGCCGGCATATCCGGCTGGTGGGCCAGCCCGTGACGCTATCGCGCACGCCGAGCAGTATGGTGGCGCGGCCGCCGGAATTCGGCGAGCAGACCGAGGAGGTGCTGAAGGAGTTCGGCTTCGGAGCCGACGAAATCGCAAGGCTCCGCGACGCGAAGGTGGTGTGAACCTCGCGCGCCCCGTCTGCAACGACAAAGCCCGGCGCGAGCCGGGCTTTGCTTCTTGTTGACGCCTTGGTTGATCTCAGTACTTGGCGACGACCGGGCTGTCGAACTGGTAGTTGATGCCGGCGCGCAGGATGTGGTCGGTGAAGCGCGACGAGACATTGGCGCTGATCGGCAAGGCGGGCGACAGCGTGAACGGACCGGACGAGAAGCGCCCGAGATCCATGTAGAGATATTCGAGCTTGGCGCTCCAGTTCCGGGTGATCTTGCCCTCGACACCCACGCCGGCAGTCCAGCCCACGCGCGTGGTCGAGTTGGAGCCGACCGACGTAATCGGAGCGCCAAAGGGCGCAATGCCGCTGAAGCTGGTCATCGTGCCTGTGGTCTTGATTTCGCCGAAGGCCAGACCGCCGGTGCCATAGAACAGCACCTTCGGAGTCGCCAGGATGCCAACGCGGCCCCGGACCGTGCCGAACCACTGGAGCTTCTGGTCGACCGTCAAGGTCGTGCCAGCCAGACCGCCGGGCGGCAAGAACGTCAGGCCGGGAAGACAGGGTCCGGCGACCGGCGCGACGGCCGTACCGACGCAGCTGAAGCCGGCGCTTCCCTTCTCGCCCGACCACTGGAGGTCGCCCTCGATGCCATAGACCCAGTTGGCATTTTGCCAATTGTAGCCGGCTTGGCCGCCCGCGATACCGCCGTTCATGTCGAACGCCCCACTGGTGATGGAGCCGGCCGGAGGCGCGATCGGTGTGCCAGTCGGCGTGTTAAAATAGGAGACGTCAGTGCGCGAACGGCCCCAGCTGTAGCCGCCGTTGGCGCCGACATAGAAGCCCGTCCAGCTCCAGACCGGATCGACGATCGGCGCCTTGACATAGGGCTTTGCCGCGAGATCGGCGGCCAGCGCGCCGGTCGCAAACAGCGACATCGCGGCCGCCATTCCAATCACTATCCGCTTCATGGAGAATTCCCCCTTGCACAATCTTGTGATCGAAATATAGCCGCATGTCCGCCCAGGGGCTGTGCCGCCGCGGCAACATTCGGAAACAATCGCACTCGCGGTAGTATCCCGGCCGAAAAACCACCCGTTCTTTTAAGTTATTGATTTAAAAGAGACATCGATCCCCCGTCCTAGGGCGATGTAGCTCCGGTCCTGTGCGTCAACCCGACACGGGCAAGCAAGCCGTCGATCACCGGCCAGAACAGCAGCAGAATCGCCAGGGTCGTGATCGAACCGACCAGGCCGTTCGACCAGAACACCTTCAGGGTGCCGCCGGAGCCGATCATCGACAGGCGGAAGGCATCCTCGGCGCGGTTGCCGAGCACGAGCGCCAGGGTGAACGGCGCCAGCGGAATGCCGATCTTCTTGAAGACGTAGCCGACCACGCCGAAGCCCAGCATCAGCCAGATGTCGAACATCGCGTTCTGGATGGCATAGGCGCCGATCGCGCAGGACACCACGATCATCGGCGCCACCGCCGCGAACGGCACGCGCAGGATCGAGGCGAAGATCGGCACCGTCGTCAGCACCAGCACGAGGCCGACGACGTTGCCGAGATACATCGAGGCGATCAGGCCCCAGACGAAATCCTTGTGCTCGACGAACAGCAGCGGCCCCGGATTGAGGCCCCACACCATCAGCCCGCCGAGCAGGATCGCGGCCGTGCCCGAGCCGGGAATGCCGAGCGCCAGCATCGGCAGCAGCGCCGAGGTGCCGGAGGCATGCGCCGCCGTCTCCGGCGCGAACACGCCCTCGATGCGGCCCTTGCCGAAGCTCGCGGGCTCCTTGGCGAAGCGTTTTGCCAGATTGTAGCCCATGAAGGAGGCCGCGATCGCACCGCCCGGGGTGATGCCGAGCCAGCAGCCGATGAAGGAGGAGCGCAGCAGCGTCACCCAGTATTTCGGCAGATCCTTCCAGACGCCGAGCACGACGCGCAGCGAGATGCTGGCCGCATGTCCGCGCAGCGCAAGGCGCTCCTCCATCGTCAGCAGGATCTCGCTGATGCCGAACAGGCCGATGACGGCGACCAGGAAGTTGATGCCGCGCAAGAGCTCCGGCGAGCCGAAGGTCATACGCAGACTGCCGGACACCGTATCCATGCCGATGCCGGCGAGCAGCAGGCCCAGCGACATCGAGATGACGGTCTTGTGCTTGGCTTCGCGCCCGAGGCCGACGAAGGAGCAGAAGGTGAGAAGATACACCGCGAAGAACTCGGGCGGGCCGAATTTCAGCGCAAAGGACGAGATCATCGGCGCGAGGAAGGTGATCAGGAGCACAGCGACCAGCGAGCCGACGAAAGAGGAGGTGAACGCCGCAGTGAGCGCCTCCGCCGCCCTGCCCTGTTGCGCCATCGGATAGCCGTCGAAAGTGGTCGCGACCGACCAGGCTTCGCCCGGGATGTTGAACAGGATCGAGGTGATGGCTCCGCCGAACAACGCGCCCCAATAGATGCAGGACAGCATCACGATGGCCGAGGTCGGGTCCATCGTGAAGGTCAGCGGCAACAGGATCGCAACGCCGTTGGGGCCGCCGAGCCCGGGCAGCACGCCGACGAAGATGCCGAGAACCAGCCCGACCATCATCAGCACGAGCGTCTTCCACGTCAGCAGGACGGCAAAGCCGTGGAACAGGAGACCGAGAGCTTCCATCGCGCGGGGGCTCCGCCTAGCGCCCGAGGGCCGCTTCGAGCGGCCCCTTCGGCATGATGACGTCGAAGGCGACGTCGAAGGTGACGAACATGATCGCCGTGAACGCGAACGCGGTGAGCAGCGACTTCCACAGCGCGATCCGGCCGACGAGGCGCATGAAGCCCGCGATCAGGAGAAAGCTCGCGACATAGAGGCCGAGGAACTGCGTCGCCAGGCAAAACAGCAGCGTCGGCACGAACACCGCCAGCACGCGGCGGCCTTGCGCGCGCGTGACGAAGGTTCCTGACGAGGCGCGCCGCGCAAGCAACGCGGTGATCAGGCCGTAGAGGCTGCCGCCGGCGAGAATGACGGACAGATAGAACGGGAAATAGCCGGGCTCCGGCCCGGTCGCATCCCAGGACGCGCCGGTGCGCCAATTGTCGTGGCCGAGCGTGACCGCGAGCGCGAGCAGCAGCAGGCAGACGACGATCTCGACCGTGCCGGAAGAGACGACGGAAGGGGAATCGTCTTCGGGCGCGGTGGGATCCTCGACGACGATCTCGATATCGGTTTGGGACATGGACTGCTTGGACCAATCCCCTCTCCCCCTTGCAGGGAGAGGGTTAGGGTGAGGGGGAGTCTCCACGAGGACGGTGAGAGTCGGACTCGCGGAGAGTCCGCCTCACCCGGATTGCATCTTCGATGCAATCCGACCTCTCCCCGCAAGCGGGGCGAGGTGGAGGCCGGCTACTTCGCGACGAAACCGGCTTCCGTCATCAGCGACTTGTTCAGCGCATCGTCCTCCTCGAGGAACTGCACCATGTCCTTGCCGGTGAGGAAGATCGGCTTCAAGGCCTGTTTCTCCATGTAGTCCTTGTACTCCGCGGTCTGCGTCACCTTGTGGAACAGATCGACGTAGAACGCCTGCTGCTCCGGCGTGACCTTGCCGGGCAGGAACATCGCGCGCAGCATCAGATATTGCACGTCGACGCCCTCCTCCTTGCAGGTCGGGATGTCGGCCCAGGACTGGGTGTCCGTCACCTTGGTCGTATAGGCAATGCGCTCCCGGTCGAACACGCAGAGCGGACGTACCTGGCCTGCGCGCCAGACCTCGAGATTTTCGGATGGGTTGTTGACGTTGGCCTCGGTGTGGTTGCCGACCAGCTGGGTCGCGGCCTCGCCGCCGGACTTGTAGGGCAGATAGGAGAATTTCGCCCCGGTCTTCTGCTCCAGGAACACGGTGAGCACGTGATCCTCGCGCTTGGAGCCGGTGCCGCCCATCTTGAGCGGCGCGCTCGCAGCCTTCGCAGCCGCGACGAATTCCTTCAACGTCTTGGGGCCTGCGCTGTTGTCCCACAGCACGAACTGGTCGAGCGCGACCACGGCGACCGGCGTCAGCTCGCGCCAGTTGAACGGGATCTTCGCCGACAGCGGCAGCATGTAGATCAGCGAATAGGCAATCAGCACCTTGTTGGGATCGCCCTCGCTGGACTTCATGTACATCAGCGCTTCCGCACCCGAGGCACCGCCCTTGAGCGAGACCACGATCGGCTGCTTCATCAGATTGTTCTTCTGAATCGCGGCCTGCATCATCCGGGCCATCTGGTCGGAGGCGCCACCCGCACCCGCCGCCACCACGATCTCCACCGGTTTCGTCGGCTCCCAGGCCGCAACGGCCGGCGTGCCACAAAGCGCGGTTGCAAGCGCAATGGCAGCCTTCATTCCATGTCCCACGTGCGTCTTCCCTGTGTTCTTGTTTGCATTGGAAATTCAACGATGAATTCAACGTCCATTGTGCTGGCGAATGCAGCCGAGTTCAAGCCATCCCCGCATCATCCCACTCATGATTTTGGAATGAGGTGGCTCGGCGCATGACGGCGCGGGCCTGCCTGGCCCGCGCCTTGGCGCGATGGCGATGGATCTAGACGACCAATATGTCGTGCTGACCGAGCAGCACGCCGCTCTGGAGGGTGACCAAGGCGACCGCAGCGCCTTGCGTCCCGTCGGCGCTGAAATAGAGCGTCTGGCTCGCGGTGTCGAAGTGGAATTGGGACGAGCCCGAAAACACATCGTCACCGGAAGCTTCGAACGTCACGTCCATCCCCGCCGTCAACCCGCCGCCGAACCCGCTCGCCGAGACCGCGATCCGGTCGTGCTCGGTGGTGTTGTTGAAATCGCCGACCGCGCTCGGGCCGGACGGCTGCAGGAAGGCGAAGCAGTCGTCGCCACTGCCGCCGGTCATGGCATTGCCGCTCGCGGTGGCGATCAAGACGTCGTTGCCGCCGCCCCCGCTCATCGTTTCGGTCCCGTTGGTGGCGATCAGGATATCGTCGCCGCCGGTGCCGGTCAGCGCGGTCGCGCCGGCCGCGTTGTTGACGATGGTCGCGGTGGCCACATTGGACGAGGTCGTGTTGCCGTCGGAGGTCGTGTAGCTGAACGAGCCGCCGAGCGTCGCGTCGTCGCCGAAGAAGGCATCTCCGAACTGGAAGGCGCTGCCGCCGGAGCTCGCCGTGATGGTGCCGAGCGACAAATGGTCGATGCTGTCGGGGTCGGTATCGTTCATGGCGAGCGCCCAGCCCGGGATCGCGACCGTCGCGTTGGCGCCGACGTCGGTGATGACCGTCTCGCCGACCGCACTCGGGGCGTCATTGGTGCCGATGATGGTGACGGTGACGTCACGCGTGGTCGAGCCGCCGTTGTTGTCGGCGATCGTCACCTGATAGTCCTGGGTCAGGGTCTGCCCCTGCGCCAGGAACTGGATGTCGGCATTGTCGACCGTGAAATGCCAGGCGACCGATCCCGTGCCGCCGGCCTCGCTGACCGGATCGAGCGAGAACGTGCCGACATAGCCGCCGGCGCTCGGCACGAAGCTCGCGCTGTGCGTATCGCCGGGATCGACGTCGGAGAACGACAGCGCACCTTGCGTGGACTCGGTAGCGGGCCCGGTCGCCGGACTGACGTTGACGGAATCGAGGATCATGCCGGTGCCGTCGGTCTGGTAGGAGAACTGCAGCAGCGTAGAGGACAGCAAGCCGTCGCCGAGCACGTCGAAGGAATAGTGGTTGACGCCGGACGGCACGTTGGCGAGCGCCAGGATGGTCACGCCGTTCCACGACACGGTGAACGGCGCGTTGACGCTCTCGGGGTCGCCGATGACGTCGAAGCTGACGAAATAGTGCTGGCCCGGCGTGGTCGCGACGTTCTGCGACAGCGTTTCCGGGCTGCTGTTCGCCTGCAGCTCGACCGAATAATGGCCGAAGCTGCCGCCGAGCTCGAGCTGCGTGACTTGGATATGTCCGCCGCCGCTCACCGTCCAATTGGCGAAATTGCCGGTCTCGAAATCGCCGTTGAGGATCACCGGTGGGCCGGCGTCCTCCGTGACCGCCCCGCTGAGACTGGCCGCCGTGACGAGCGGATTGTCGTTGGCGCCCGCGACCTCGAAGGTCAGCGTGGTCGAGGCCTGATGGCCCTGGCCGTCATCGACGGTGAAGGTGAACTGGTCGGTGACGCTGTCGCCGGCAACAAGCGCGTCGACCGAGGGATCCGCGACATAGCCGTAGGAGCCGTCGGCGTTCAGCACCAGCGTTCCATGCGCACCGGCTACCGCAACGCCGACATTGGCGGCGCTGCCGTTGACCTCGGTCACGGTCCGCGGCGTGCTCAAATCCACCGGCTGCGTGATGTCGAAGATGGCTCCCGTGGCGATGCCCGTGCCGGCATCCGGGCCGGCGGTATCGGACGCTGCGATCGTCAGCGGCGTCAGAACCAGCGGATCGGCCGCCCCATCGATGGTGACGGTGACGGTCTGGGCCGAATAGATGTAGCCGTCCCAGACGTTGACGGAATATTGCACAATCAGCGTCTCGCCGAGGCTCAGGAAATCGAGATCGGCATCGGGGATGCTGAAGGTCCAATCGATGCTGCCGAAGCCGGTGCCCGTGGAATCGTGCAGCACGGTGGCGAGCGCCGATTGCAGGTCCACGAGCGTCTGCCCCGGGACGGCGAAAGGATTGGCCGACCACACCGCCGAATCCAGCACGACGCTGATCGAATGCGTGTCCGACAGATCGACGTCATTGAAGCTCAGCGTGCCCGTCGGCACCGGGCTCGTGGTGTTGGGCGACGGCGAGCCGGTCACGCCCGGCTGCTCGGACAACGAGGCCGATTCCGGCCCGCTCGTGATCACCGGCGCGTCGTTGGCGCCGGCGATCACGACGGAGACGGTCTGGGTCGCGTTGGTCGAGCCGTCCGCGACCGTGATATCGTAGGTCACCGTCAGCGTCTCGCCGGCGGCGAGATAGTCGAGATCCTGATCGGGAATCGCAAAGTCCCAGTCGATGCTGCCGCTGCCGGTACCGGTGGAATCGTGCAGCGTCGTCGTCAGCGCCGCAGCGAGATCGGCCTGTGTCGCGGCGGGCGGCGTCGGCCCCGAGGTCGAGTCCAGCGTCACCGTCACCGTGTGCGTGTCGCTGGTGTCCTGGTCGGTGAAGGCCAGCGTGCCGGCCGGGCTCGTCGGCGTCGTGTCGAGAACCGGCGAGCCGGTGGTGGCCTCCAGCTCGGCCACGGTCGAGGATTGGGGTCCACTCGTGATCACGACCGGCTCATTGACGCCGAGGATCGTGATGGTGACGTCCCGGGTCGTGGCAGCTCCGGAGGGATCGGTGACGGTGACGTGATAGACGAGCTCGAGCGTCTCGCCGCCGTTGAGGAAACCGGCCGAGGAATTTGGAAACGCGAAATTCCAGTCGACCTCGCCGATCAGATGGCCGGTCGAATCCTGGAGCGAAGTGCCGAACGCGGCCAGCAATTGCGCATTCGTCAGAGGTATCGCGCCGCCGCCGGAACGGCTCGCCGTGACCGTCGTCGAGACGACATGCGTGTCGGCAAGATCGATGTCGGCAAAGACCAGGCTGTCATGCGCGGTGAGATTGCCGGCCGGGTCGACATCTTCATCCTCGACGAGAGCGGCCGAGTCCGGGCACGACAGGAACAGCGGCCGGTCGTTGGTGCCGACCACCGTCACGGTCACTGTTTGGGTGGAGACGCCGCCGGCATGATCGTCGAGCCGCACGGTGTAGGTGATGTCGAGATGCTGGCCCGCGGCCAGATAGTCGAAGGCGAGATCGGGCGCGGAAAAGGTGGTGTTGATGGTGCCGGCCGAGGAGCCGGACGCCTTGACGACGTTGTCGACATGGAAGAACGACATCAGCTCGGCAGTGCCGAACGGGCCCGGCAACAGGCCGGCGGTGGCACCGGAGGCGGAGACGCCCGTCACGGTCGCGGTGTGCCCGGTGTTGGCGAGGTCGTCGTCGGTGAAGTTGAGCGCGACGTGAACCGTGTCGGGCGAGAGCGACAGCGTCTGATTGGCCTGCTCGGTGACGGTCGCCGCCGTCGTCATGTTGAAGACCGGCTTGTCGTCCGTGCCGGTGACGGTGATCTTGACCGTCTGGATGGCGAAGCCGCCGTGATTGTCGAATACCTTGATGTCGTAGGTCAGGACCAGCGTCTGGTTCCTGGCGAGGAAGTCGAAATCCCCGTCCGCGTCGCTGAAACTCCATCTGAGCTGGCCCGATCCGTTTGCATCGCTCAGGATCTGCGATTGCATCGCGGTCTGAAAATGCCCGAGCGACGCCGCCGGGATGGTCGTTCCGCCTGATACCACGGCGGAACGCAGCGTCGCCGACGTCGTGTGGGTGTCGGTCCTGTCGCTGTCCCTGAATCTCATCGTTCCGGACAGCGTGTGCAGCGAGGTTGAATCGTTGAGGTTGGCAAATTCGGTGAAGCTGCCCGTTGCGGACGACGAGGTGAAAACCGGCGTGCGGTTGGTCATGGAAAAATCCCTGCCTGCGTTGCCATGGAGGCGCCGCCGCAGATGCATGCGGCGGCGTGACTAATCGGCCTGAGAAATCAGACGAGACGCGACGGTCTCGCATCAAAGCGATGGCTTAAGGGGTCTTGGTTCAGGACATTCGGTTTGCTCGCGAGACCGAGCCTGGGGTCGAGATGGTCAATGAAATTCTGACGCGGCTCGCGTGGTCGAAATTACGTCGCTAAGTCTACAGTTCAATTTCACTTCAATGACGCCTGGTTGCCGCACGGCCGGTCAGAACGCCTCACGCAAATTCACGTCACTCAATTTCGATCGAAACTAAAATGCTTGCCGGCCGGTCGGCGCAAAACTTCAGAAGGCACGATGCAACCTCCGCGATCTTATGCATGAGCCCCCTCGCCCGTCAACGCTGCCGCGCAAATTCGGGCCCACGCAATCGCAGTTCCGACGCGTGGAACCGCTTGATGAATTTGTGACAATTGCAGTTGCGCGCGACCGACGGCTAACGTCCGGCGATCGGCCAGCTCGCCGCGCCACATCCGGCACGGCGAAAGTCGGACGGAGGCGGGCTATTTGCCCTTCCAGACCGGCGCCCGCTTGTTGAGGAAGGCATCCATGCCCTCGCGGAAATCTTCGCTCATATAGGCTTTCAGGATCAGATCCTCGCCTTCCTCGCGCGAGAGCGTGCGGCGGATGCGGCGCACGGCCTCCTTGGTCGCTTCCAGCGTCAGCGGCGCGTGGCTGGCGACGAGCTTTGCAGTCTCGTCGGCACGGCGCTGCAGCGTCTCGACGTCGGGCACGATCTCGTTGAGCAGGCCGAGCGCCAGCGCCTCCTGCGCCTCGACCAGGCGCGCCAAGAAGATCATATCCTTGGTGCGGGCGGGACCGACCAGCGCGACGATGCGGCTGATGTTGGACATCGAGAGGCAGTTGCCGAGCGTGCGCGCGATCGGAAAGCCCATCCGCGTCGTCTCGGTGCCGATGCGAAGATCGCAGCAGGCCGCGATCCCTGCGCCGCCGCCGGTGCAGGCGCCGGCGATCGCCGCGATCACGGGCACGCGGCACTGCTCGAGCGTGCCGAGCACGCGGTCGATGCGCGCCTCGTAGTCGAGCGCATCCTGCGCGGTCTTGAAGGCGCGGAATTGCGAGATGTCCGTGCCGGAGGCAAACGCCTTGTCGCCCGCCCCGGTCAGGATCAGCGCCTTGATCGAACGGTCGGCGTTGATCTCCTCGCAGATCTCCGCCATGCGGTCGTACATGGCGAAGGTCATGGCGTTGCGCGCCTGGGGGCGGTTGAAGGTGATCCGCGCGATACCGTCCGTGACGGAGTAGAGCAGGTCTTCGTTGGTCGCCATCGGTGCGTTCATCGCGCGCTCACTTTCTTCGTTAAAGTTCGCTCAGGCCGCCCTCAGGCAACCTGAGCCTTAGGCGACTTGAGCCTTGGTCATCGGCACCACGTCGCGTCCCTTCAGGACGTCCATGGCCGCGAGCACGCCGCCACTCCGGTGCGGGATCTTTGCGAGGTCGAGGCCCATCTCGACGCCGGCGAGCGTGCCCATCAGCATCAAATCGTTGAAATGGCCGATATGGCCGATGCGGAACACCTTGCCCTTCACCTTGTTCAGGCCGGTGCCGAGAGACATATCGAAGTTTTCCAGCACCACCTTGCGGAAGGCATCGGCATCAAAGCCCTCGGGGACGCGCACGCCGGTGAGCGCCGGAGAATGCGCGGCGGGATCGGCACATTGCGTCTCCAGGCCCCAGACCTTGACCGCAGCACGCGTCGCGGCGCTGTGGCGCTTGTGCCGGGTCCAGACGTTCTCCAGCCCCTCCTCCTCCAGCATCTTCACGGCCTCGCGCAGGCCGTAGAGCAGGTTGGTGGCCGGCGTGTAGGGGAAGGTGCCGAGCTTGTTGAAATTGATGACCTCCTGCCAATCCCAGTAGGAGCGCATGCCGGGGTTCGCCTTGGCGACGCTAAGCGCCTTCTCCGAGACCGCGTTGAACCCGAGGCCCGGCGGCAGCATCAGGCCCTTCTGCGAGCCCGCGACCGAGACGTCGATGCCCCAGGCGTCGTGCTCATATTCCATCGAACCGAGGCCGGAGATGGTGTCGACCATCAGCAGCGCCGGATGCTTGGTGCGGTCGAGGATCTTGCGCACCTCCAGCGGCGGCGTCACGCAGCCGGTCGAGGTCTCGTTGTGCACGACGCAGACCGCCTTGATGGCGTGCTGCTTGTCGGCGGCAAGGCGCGTCTCGATCTCCGCAAGATCGGCACCGTGGCGCCAGTCGCTCGGGATGAAGTCGACATCGAGCTTGAACTTGTCGGCGATGCCGCGCCAGAGCACGGCGAACTGGCCGGTCTCGCACATCAGGACCTTGTCACCCGGCGCAAACACGTTGACCATCGCCGCTTCCCAGGCGCCGGTACCGGACGAGGGGAAGATGATCACGGGCTGCTTGGTGCGGAATACGCGCTGCATTGCGGCAAGCACGGCAAAACCGAGCTCGGCGAACTCCGGACCGCGATGGTCCAAAGTCGGCATGTCCATCGCCCGCAGCACCCGATCAGGCACGTTGGTCGGTCCTGGAATCTGTAAGAAATGCCTTCCAGTATGCACGGTCATCGGCGTCCTTCCCGGTCTTGCCTTGGTTTGGTGGGCGCCGAATAGCACCATTTGACTGGATTGTCCCCTCCTCGAAAGGGCCATTCGTGCATAGCGGGCCGGCCTGCCCTCGGCCGCTCCGTCGCGACCACCTTACGTGCCGACGATTTTCAGATGCGGCGCGGCATTGCCCTGCGGGCGCTGCTCCAGCAGCTTCATCGCGACGTCCACACCGCCGGAGCGGTGCGGCACGCCGGCCACCGACAGGCCCATCTCGACGCCGGTGAGCGCGCCGAGCAGCGTCAGCGCGTTGCATTCGCCGAGATGGCCGATGCGGAAGACCTTGCCGGCGACCTTCGACAGGCCCGAGCCGAGCGACATGTTGTAATTGTCGAGCACGACTTTCCGGAACTGATCGGCATCATGCCCCGGAGGCATCAGCACGGCCGTCAGCACCGGCGAGAACTCCGAAGGCTCCTGGCACAGAACTTCGAGGCCCCAATGATTGACCGCGGCCCGCGTCGCCGCGGCGAGGCGCTGATGCCGCGCAAAGACATTGTCGAGCCCCTCCTCGAGCAGCATCGCGATCGCCTCGCGCAGGCCGTAGAGCAGATTGGTCGCGGGCGTATAGGGGAAGAAGCCCTTGGCGTTGGGCTTGAGCATCTCCTCCCAGTCGAAATAGGAGCGCGGCATCTTGTTGGCCCTGGACGCGGCCAAGGCCTTGTCCGAGATCGCGTTGAAGCCGAGGCCGGGCGGCAGCATGAAACCCTTCTGCGAGCAGCTGACGCTGACATCGACCTTCCACTCGTCGTGGCGGTAGTCGACCGAGCCGAGCGAGGAGATGGTGTCGACCATCAAGAGTGCCGGATGCGAGGCGCGGTCGATCGCGGCGCGGATCTCGGCGATGCGGCTGGTCGCGCCGGTCGAGGTCTCGTTGTGCACGACCATCACCGCCTTGATGGTGCGCGCGGCGTCTTCGGAGAGCTTGGCCTCGATCACAGTGGGATCGGCGCCGCGGCGCCAGTCGCCCGGGACGAAATCGACCTCGATGCCGAAGCGGGTGGCCATCTGCCGCCACATCGTGGCGAAGTGGCCGGTCTCGACCATCAGCACCTTGTCGCCGGGCGACAGCGTGTTGACGATCGCAGCTTCCCAGGCGCCGGTCCCCGACGACGGGAAGATCACGACCGGCCCCCTGGTCTGGAAGATCTTCTGGCTGCCTTCGAGGACGGTCCGGCCGAGCTCGCCGAATTCGGCGCTGCGGTGGTCGATGACAGGCATGTCCATCGCGCGCAGGACGCGCTCGGGGACCGGGCTCGGCCCAGGAATCTGCAGGAAATGGCGTCCCTGAGGCATAAAAAGCTCCCCTTTGGCGGGCTATGGTCGGCTCCATTGGCTATTTTGCATTCATTTTTTGTCCGTTCAATCGAAATCTGGTATTCGATTGCAAGCGTCGACGCGACCAATCGGGCAAATTACTGTGCTGCAAATGAAATCGACGATTCCCGACAATGGGGTTCCGATCACCCCGCTCGCCGGCAATGGCGACCGGCAGGAGGCCTCCCTGCATGGCGAGATCCTGCTGCGGCTGCGCGACTACGTGGTCGAAGGCAACCTTCCCGAAGGCGCGCGCGTTCCCGAGCGGCAGCTCTGCGAGATGCTCGGCATCTCCCGCACGCCGTTGCGCGAGGCGCTCAAGGTGCTCGCCGCCGAGGGCCTGATCGAGCTATTGCCCAACCGCGGCGCACGGGTACGCCAGCTCAGCCAGCTTGATCTCGAGGAACTGTTCGACGTCATGGCAGGCCTGGAAAGCCTGGCAGGGCGCCTCGCCTGCGAAGCCATAACGGATGCGGAAATCACAGCGATCGAGCAGCTGCACTACGAGATGTACGGCCATTACCTGCATCGCGACATGCACGGTTATTTCCAGGCCAACCAGCGCATCCACGAGAGCATCGTCGCGGCCGCGCGCAACGAGACGCTGAAGATTGCCTACGCTAATTTCGCCGGCCGGATCCGACGCGTCCGCTACTCCGCCAATTTCGCCCGCAAGCGGCAGCGCTGGGCGGAAGCCATGCGCGAGCACGAGGCCATCCTCGATGCGCTGCGCCGCCGCGCCGGCAGCGAGCTCAGCGACATCCTGTTCCAGCATTTGCGCAACAAGCGGACGGCGGCGATCGAGCATCTGACCGAGCCCCAGGAGAGCGTGCCGGAATCGCCTTGAGGACACCCGGCTCCGCTCATTTTGCATTCACAAGATAGTCGGTCAGGAACCACAATGAATAACTCAGCAAGGCTGCGCCCCGCTGGATCAGTCCGGGATCAGGGATGACGAACGCCTCCTCGCTCGAACGGCGCCTGCGGTCGGAATTGACCGGCGACGTCCTGTTCGATGGCTTCAGCCGCGGCCGCTACGCCACCGACGCCTCGTTCTACCAGATCATGCCGGCGGGCGTGGTGGTCCCCAAGACCATGGACGAGGCGTTGCGGGCGCTGGCAATCGCGCAGGACGAGGGGTTGAAGGTCACCCCGCGCGGCGGCGGCACCTCGCAATGCGGCCAGACCGTCAATGACGGCCTGGTGGTCGATCTCTCCAAGCACCTCAACCGGATCCTGTCGCTCGACGTCGAAGGCCGCAGCTGCGTGGTCGAGCCCGGCATCGTGCTGGATGACCTCAACCGTCAGCTCAAAAAGCACGGCCTGTGGTTTCCGGTCGACGTCTCCACGGCCTCCCGCGCCACCATCGGCGGCATGGCCGGCAACAATTCGTGCGGCGGCCGCTCGCTGCGCTACGGCACCATGCGCGACAACACGCTGTCGATGGAGGCATCGCTCGCCGACGGCACGCTGAGCCGTTTCGGTGAGGTCGCGCGCGATCTCTCCGACCTCGATGCGAGCGACAGCACCCGCGCCCTGTTCCGCGACATGCTCGACCTCGGCACCCGCGAGGCCGACGAGATCGCCGCGCGCTTCCCAAAGGTGCAGCGCCGCGTCGGCGGCTACAATCTCGATGCGCTGGTGCCGCGCAATGCGCCGAACAACATGGCGCATCTTTTGGTCGGCTCCGAAGGCACCCTCGCTTTCACCACCAAGGTGGAGCTCAAGCTGTGGCCCGTGATCCGCAACAAGGCGCTCGGCGTCTGCCATTTCGGCAGCTTCTACGAGGCGATGGACGCGGCCCAGCACCTCGTCAAGCTCAAGCCGATCGCTGTCGAGCTGGTCGACCGCACCATGATCGCGCTCGGCCGCGACATCGCGATGTTCGCACCGGTCATCTCCGCGGCGATCAAGGGCGATCCGGATGCCGTGCTGGTGGTCGAATTCGCCGAAGAGGACCAAGCCGACAATCTGGTGCGCCTCAAGCAGCTCAGCGAGCTGATGGGCGATCTCGGCTTCGGCTGGCACAACGACAGGCGCAAATGGGGCGGCGTGGTCGAGATCACCGAGCCGGCGCTGCAGAGCGGCGTCGCCGATTTCCGTGCGGCCGGGCTCAACGTCATGATGTCGATGAAACAGGAGGGCAAGCCGGTCTCCTTCGTCGAGGACTGCGCGGTGCCGCTGCCGCACCTCGCCGACTACACCGCGCGGCTGAACGAAGTGTTCTCCAAGCACGGCACCAGCGGCACGATGTACGCGCACGCCTCCGAAGGCTGCCTGCATGTGCGTCCCGTTCTGAACCTGAAGCTGGAGAAAGACGTCAAGGCGATGCGCGCCATCGCCGAAGAGGCTTTTGCGCTGGTGCGCGAGTACAAGGGTTCGCATTCCGGCGAGCATGGCGATGGCCTGGTGCGCTCGGAATTCCACGAGGCGATGTTCGGCGAGCGTCTCGTCGCCGATTTCAGGGAGGTGAAGCAGCGCTTCGACCCCGCCGGCGTGCTCAATCCCGGCAAGATCGTCGATGCGCCAAGGATGGACGACCGCTCGCTGTTCCGCTTCAAGCCGGACTATCGGGTCGGCGAGCTGAAGACGAAGCTCGACTGGTCCGCTTATCCCGGCGCCGGCGGCGGTTTCCAGGGCGCGGTCGAGATGTGCAACAACAACGGCGCCTGCCGCAAGCTGGAGGGCGGCGTGATGTGCCCGTCCTACCGCGCCACACGCAACGAGAAGGACGTCACCCGCGGCCGCGCCAATACGCTGCGGCTTGCGATCTCCGGCCAGCTCGGCCCCGATGCGCTGTCGTCGGATGAGATGATGGAGACATTGAAGCTTTGCGTCTCCTGCAAGGCCTGCCGCCATGAATGCCCCACCGGCGTCGACATGGCCAAGATGAAGATCGAGGTGCTCGCGGCGCGCGCCGCTTCTCACGGCCTGACGCTGCGCGACCGCCTGGTCGGATATCTGCCGCGCTATGCCGGCCTTGCTTCGCGCTTGGCGCCGCTGGCGAATGTGCGCAACGGCAGCCCGCTGCTCCGAAGGCTGTTCGAGCGCTTCGCCGGCATCAGCGCGCGCCGGGCCCTCCCCGCCTTCCGCAGCGATGTGTTCGTACCGCCCGCCGAAACCATTGGCCCGGAGACGGGGCGCGAGGTCGTGCTGTTCACCGATACTTTCAATCGCATCTATGAGCGCGAGAATCTCGACGCCGCGCTGCGTGTGCTCGCGGCCGGCGGCTATCGCGTGCATCTGCCCAAACCTGCGAGCGGCAGCCGTCCGCTGTGCTGCGGCCGCACGTTCCTCTCTGCCGGTCTCGTCGACGAAGCCAGAGCCGAGCTCGACCGGCTCGTCTCGGCCTTCGCGCCATACGCGGCGCGGGGCGTGCCGATCGTCGGCCTCGAGCCGAGCTGCCTCCTGACGCTGCGCGACGAGCTCGCGTCACTGCGCAAGGACGACGAAGCCAAGGCGATCGGCGCCCATGCGCTGACCTTCGAGGAATTCCTGGTGCGCGAGGCCGAGGCCGGAAGGCTGCAACTGCCGCTCGGCGTCGTCGCCGACAAGGCCGTGGTGCACGGCCATTGCCATCAAAAATCCTTCGGCGCCTTCAAGCCGGTCGAGCAGGTGCTGCGCCTCGTCCCGGGACTTGAGGTCGGGACCATCGAGTCGAGCTGTTGCGGCATGGCCGGCGCGTTCGGCTATGGCGCCGACACGTACGATGCATCGATCGAGATGGCCGAGCTGTCGCTGCTGCCGGCCGTGCGGCGCGCGGACCCGGATACGCTGGTCGTTGCCGACGGCACCTCCTGCCGGCACCAGATCCGAGACGGCGCCCAGCGCGAGGCGCTTCACGTTGCGCGCGTGCTGGCCATGAGCCTCGATCGCGCCAAAACCAACACCATTTCTCCAGCTGCAAAGGAAACCAGCCATGGCTGATCTCACCCTCGACACCGCCCGAAAAATCCTCGATGCCGCCTTCGCCAAGGCCGGCGAGCTGAAGCTGAAGCCGCTGGTCGTCACCATCCTGGACGCGCGCGGCGTGCTCAAGCTCGCGGCCGCGCAGGACGGCACCAGCCTGATGCGCGCCGAGATCGCGCATGGCAAAGCCTACGGCGCGCTTGCCATGGGCATGGGCTCGCGCGCTTTGTTCCAGCGCGCGCAGGAGCAGGCCTATTTCATCGATGCCGTGAACACGATCGCCAAGGGCGCGTTGGTGCCGGTGCCCGGCGGCGTGCTGATCATGGACGGCACGACCCTGCTCGGCGCGGTCGGCGTCTCCGGCGACACCTCCGACAACGACGAGGCCTGCGCGGTGGCGGGGATTCAGGCGGCGGGGCTCAAGGCGAATGCGGGGTAGCTCGTCATTCCGGGCGCGCCCATTGGCGCGAGCCCGGAATCCATTCCTCCCTATTGCGCTGCACGATGGATTCCGGGTTCGCGCTGCGCGCGCCCCGGAATGACCGGACCCTTCCCTTACCTCCCGGTCCAGACCGGCTTCCTCTTCTCGCTGAACGCCTTCAGTCCCTCCCTGGCGTCCTCGGTCATCGCGAGCAGCGCGATCTGGCTTTCGGTGTAGGCGATGCTCTCGTCGAACGACATCGAGGCGATCGCGCGCATGGCGTATTTGCCGCGGCGGATCGCGGTCGGGGATTTGTCGACGATGCGGCCGATCAGCCAGTCGACCTTGGCATCGAGCTCCGCCGTAGGCACGACGTAGTTGAGGAGGCCCGCGGCCTGCGCCGCCTTGGCGTCGAACGGCTCGCCCGTCAGCGCCCATTCGTTGACGAGGCGCGGCGGCGCGATGTTCTGCAACAGGCTCAGCACCTGCATAGGGAACACGCCGACCTTCACCTCCGGCAGGCCGAAGACGACGTGATCGGCCGCAACCGCCATGTCCGTCATGCACAGAAGGCCCATGCCGCCGGCCATGCAGACGCCACCGACCCGCGCAATCGCCGGTTTTGTGGCGTTCTGTGACAAACGTAACAGATCAGCATAGTCGACATTTGGTTTGGAATGATCCATCGCGAAAGCCGCGCCGGAATTCTGCAAGTCGGCGCCCGCGCAGAACGCCTTGTCGCCCGCGCCCGTCAGCACGATGACGCGGACGTCCTTGTCGTCATGTGCGTCGCGATAGGCTCTTGTGATGCCGGCGATGACCTCGCCGTTCAGCGCGTTGCGTTTCTCCGGCCGGTTGATGGTGATCCAGAACGCCTGCCCGCGCTTCTCGGTGATGACAGCGGTGATATCGGTCATGGCATGCTCGCTTACTTGGTCCCGTTTTGCAGCCATTTGCGGCAGGACCGGCGGCGCGCGCAAGGGCAATCTGCGAGGTCGCCTCACCATAGCGTGTGGGCGCAACTTCGCTTCGCGATTGAACTGGGGCTTGCGCGCGCTATCCTGACCGGAGATTTGATCACCGATGAGCCATTTCATGCGCGCCGCATTCATGTTGTTGCTGGCAGGATTGGTCGTGCTGAGCGGCGGTGCCGCATGCCATGCGGCCGACGCCGCGAAGATCGCGCTGGTGATCGGCAACGCGAAATATCCCGACAATGAGTTCGTCCTCGGCGAGGTCGCCAACGATGCCCAGGACGTCGCCGAGGAATTGAAGCGCGGTGGCTTCGTCGTCGACAGGCAGAGCAATCTCACCGGCGATGCCATGCGGCAGGCGCTGGGGCGCTTCTACGACCGCATCGAGCGCGGCGCGGTGGTGCTGATCTTCTTCGACGGCTTTGCCATCCAGTCCAACCGCCAGACCTATTTGCTGCCGGTCGACGCCCAGATCTGGACCGAGCCGGACGTCTCACGCGACGGCTTCAGCCTCGACGCCATCCTCGCCGAGATGAATACGCGCGGTGCCGCGATCAAGATCGCGCTGATCGACGCCTCCCGACGCAACCCGTTCGAGCGGCGCTTCCGCCGCCATTCGGCCGGCCTGGCACCGGCAATCGCCCCGAGTAATACGCTGGTGCTCTACTCCGCCGCGCTCGGCGCGGTCACGGCGACCGGCAAGACCGATCGCAGCCTGTTCGTCGCCGAGCTGCTGCGCGAAATGCGCGCGCCGAACATCAGCGCCGAGCAGGCCCTGACCAACACCAAGAACGGCGTCGTTGCCGCCACCAAGCGCGAACAGGTGCCCTGGCTGTCGTCCTCGCTGACGACGGAGTTCTCGTTCGCAAGCCCGGCGGCGCGGCCACCGCGGGACGACCCGGCTCCGACCAAGCCGGGGCCGCAGACAATCGAGCCGCAGAAGCCGGTCTGCGAGGTGCCCCAGGCGGAGCCCGCCCCGAATGCGGACGAGCTGGCACGAGATTCCGTCATCGCCGATCTCAGCCGCAAGATCGCGGCGAACGCCAACGATGTCACCTCGCGCTACAAGCGCGGCCAGGTCTACGCGATCAAGCGAGCCTATGCGCTCGCAATGCAGGATTTCGACGCAGTGCTCCGCCGCGCGCCCAGGGACGCGGAAGCCCTAAACAACCGCTGCTGGACCCGGGCTGCGACGGCCGACCTGCAAGGCGCGCTCGCCGACTGCAATCTGGCGCTCCAGATCGACCCCGGCTTGAGCGATGCACTCGACAGCCGCGGGCTCGTCAACCTCAAGCTCGGGCGCAATGCCGAGGCGATCAAGGATTATACCGACGCGATCCAGCGCAACCCGCGCTCCTCGTCCTCGCTGTTCGGCCGCGGCGTCGCTGCGCGCAGAAGCGGCAGCGACGGCGCCACCGATATCGCGCAGGCGAAGTCGATGAACCCGAACATTGCGAGGGAATTCGCAGGCTACGGCGTCACGGAGTGCACGCCTTGAGCTGAGGCCGCCATCCTGATCCAGACCTTGTTGTCGTGGAACGCCGCGCCGCCGATCGGGGCGATGGTGTCCGCGCCCGTCAGCACGTTGATGCCGCGACCGCCGATGTGGTTGCTGTTGGGATGGACGGATTCGGCGATCAGGACGCCGCGCCGCACGCCCTCGAACAGCGTCGCGATCAGCGTGGTCTCGCCGCGGCTATTGCCGAGCGTCACCGCATCGCCATCGGCGATGCCGAGCGCGGCGGCATCTAACGGATGGATCATCACGCTGGCCCTGCCCTCGCGCGCCTGCGAGGACGGCGTCTCGTTGAAGGTGGTGTTGAGGAAGCTGCGCGAGGGGCTGGTCGCAAGCCGGAACGGATGGGCCCGGTCGGCGTGCTCGATCACCGCCCAATGGTCCGGCAGATCGGGCATCTTGTCGACATCGCCCATGGTGACGCCGAACGGCGGATGCGCCCAATCGGCCCTGAAATGGAATTTGCCGTCGGCGTGAGCGAAGCCGTCGAGATAATGTGAGGTGCGGAAATCCGGCTGCAGATCGCGCCAGAGGTCGGCTTCGAGGCCGGCGATGTCGCCGTGATTGCTCAGCTTCAAGGTGGCATCGATCAATTCGCGCGGGCTCATCTCGAAGCCGGGATGCCTGGCGCCCAGCCGCGGCGCCAGCGCCTGCAACACCTGGTGGTTGGAACGGCATTCGCCCGGCGGGTCGATCAGCTTCGCACCCACCGAGATGTGCTGATGGCCGCCGCCGTAATAGAGGTCGTCATGCTCCATGAACATGGTCGCCGGCAGCACGATGTCGGCCATCCGCGCCGTCTCGGTCATGAACTGCTCGTGCACCGCCACGAACAGATCCTCGCGCGCAAAGCCTTGGGCGACCAGCGCCTGCTCCGGCGCCACCGTCATCGGGTTGGTGTTCTGGATCAGCATCGCCTTGACCGGGCCCTTACGCTGCAGAGCTTCGGCATCGCCGGTGAGGATACGTCCGATCTGCGACTGGTCGAGCGCGCGGGTGGTCTTGTCGATCGCGTCATGGCCTTCGATGATGGATTCGTTGAAGCGCCACAGCGCGTAATTGTTGAAGAAGGCGCCGCCGCCTTCATACTGCCAGGCGCCGGTCACGGCAGGAATGCACAGCGCCGCATGCATCTGCGTCGCGCCGTTGCGCGAGCGGGTGAAGCCATAGCCAAGACGGAAGAAGGTCCGCTTGGTCTCGCCGACGGCCTTGGCGAACGCCTCGATCTCCGACACCGGGACGCCGCAAATCGCCGAGGCCCATTCCGGCGTGCGCGACTTCAGATGCGCCTCGAGCTCGGCCGGACAATCGGTGTACTTGTCCATATAGGCGCGGTCCGCATAGCCATCGCGGAACAGGACATGCATGACGCCGCAGGCGAAGGCGCCGTCGGTGCCGGGGCGCAGGATGATCCTGATGTCGGCCTGCTTCATGGTCTCGTTGTCGTAGATGTCGATCGCCGCGATTTTCGCGCCGCGCTCCTTGCGAGCGCGCGCGGCGTGCGTCATCACGTTGACCTGGGTGTTGACGGGATTGGTGCCCCAGATCACGACGAGATCGGACAGGGCCATCTCGCGCGGGTCGACGCCGGCGATCTTGCCGGTGCCGATCGCAAAGCCGATGCGCGCGACATTGGCGCAGATGGTCTGATAGAAGCGCGAATATTTCTTCACATGGGTGAGACGGTTGAGCCCGTCGCGCATCACGAGCCCCATCGTCCCCGCGTAGTAATAGGGCCAGATCGATTCCGCGCCGAACTCGCGCTCGGCCGCATTGAAGCGGTGGCCGATTTCGTCCAAGGCCTCGTCCCAGGAGATCCGCGCGAACTGACCTGAACCTTTGGGCCCGGTGCGGCGCAGCGGATAGATCAATCGCTCGGGATGATGGATGCGCTCGGCATAACGGGCGACCTTGGCGCAGACGACGCCGGCGGTGTAGGTCTGCTTCTTCGAACCGCGGACGCGGCCGATGCTGCGGCCTTCGACCACCTCGACATCGAGCGCGCAGGCCGAGGGGCAATCATGCGGACAGGTCGAATGGCGGATCTCGATCTTCGGGTTGATCTTGGCGTGCTGGTTCATGTCCCAGTTCGTAACACCAAAATACCGGCCAGCCGAGCGCATTTATCCGGCAAGCGCCATGCGATTTGCTCAAGCCGCGCGCGCCGGAGCTTCCTGCTGCGGTTGCGAAGGAGGCGGGCCAGTGAACCGCGCGACGTAGCGCAACCCGAGCTACGCCTTGCGCTACTTGTGCAACTGGGTAAGACCGGTCGGCGGGCCGTCGACTGCGGTCCAGCCGCCGTCGACGAACAGCGTGCTGCCGCTGACATAGCTCGCGGCATCCGAGGCGAGATAGGCGACGGCGGTCGCGACCTCGTCGGCGCTGCTCCAGCGGTTGAACACGGTGTGCCCGGCGTAGAGATTGTAGATGTCGGGGCGCTGCTTGAACGGCCCCGTCAGCGCGGTCTCGGCGATGCTCGGGGCGATCGCATTGACGCGCACGCCGGCGTGCCCGACCTCGGAGGCAAAGCCCTTCACCAGGAGACCGATCGCCGCCTTGGTCGAGCCGTAAACGCCGAGGCCCGGCTCGATCGTCACCGCGCGGACCGAGGAGCAGGCGATGATGCTGCCGCCCTTCTGCGCCACCATGATGCGGCCGAAGGCCTGGAAGAAAAAGACCGTGCCCTTGACGTTGAGGTTGAGGACGCGATCGAGATCCTCCTCGGTGTAGTCGAGGATGGTCTTGCGGATGTTGAGCCCGGGCGTCGTCACGGCGATGTCGAGCCGCGGAAACTTCTGCATCACGGTTTGGGCCAGCGCGTTGACGTCCGCGGCGCTTGCGGCGTCGCAGCCAGCTGCTTCCGCCCAGCCGCCCTTGTCGCGAATGCCGGCGGCGGTGGCCTCCGCGGCATCGCGCGCGCGATCGGCGCAGACGACACGGGCGCCCAGATCCGCAAGCGCTTCGGCCGACGATTTGCCGATGCCGGATGCGGCGCCGAGAACGAGCGCGGTCTTGCCGGTGAGATCGAAGAGCTTGCGATAGTCCGTCACTGACGATGTCTCCCTGGTGCCGCTAGCCCTTGTAGCCCATCAGGAGGCGCGGCAGCCACAGCGAGAATGCAGGGACGTAGGTCACGAACATCAGTGCTGCGATGAGCGCAGCATAGAACGGCAGGATGGTGCGCATCACCGCACCGACCGAGATGCCGCCGATGGCGCAGCCGACGAACTGCGTCGTTCCGACCGGCGGCGTGTTGAGCCCGAGGGCGCAATTGATCAGCATCAACATGCCGAACTGCACCGGGTCCATTCCCGCCTTCATCGCGATCGGCAGGAAGATCGGGGTGCAGATCAGGATCGTTGCCGCCATGTCCATGAACGTGCCGAGCACGAACAGGATGATGTTGATGAGCAGGAAGATCACCCAGGGCTGCGTCGACAACTTGTTCATCATCGCGCCGGCGAGATCCGCCACCTCGTAAAGTCCCATCAGGTACTGGAACATGGTGGAGACGCCGATCAGCAGCAGCACCACCCCGGTCGTCTTCACCGCCTTGGCGGCGGCGCGCAGGAAGTTGCCCCAGGTCATGGTGCGATAGATGAAGAACGTCAGCAGGATCGAGTACGTGACGGCGATGGCCGCCGATTCGGTTGCCGTGAAGACGCCGGACAGGATGCCGGCCAGGATGATGCCGACGATCAGAAGCCCCGGCAGCGCGGCCGCCAGCGAGCGGACCACCTCGGCCCAGCCCGGGAACTTGCCGGCGGGATAGCCGCGCTTCACCGCGACCGCGTAGGCGGCAACCAGCATGCAGACCATCAGCACCAGCGCCGGCAGGAGGCCGGCCGCGATCAGCGCGCCGATCGAGACCTTGCCGCCGGCCGCCAGCGCATAGATGATCATGTTGTGGCTGGTCGGCATCAAGGCACCCACGAGCGAGGCGTGGGTGGTGACGTTGACGGCGTAGTCGGTATCGTATCCCTCCTTCTTCATCATCGGGATCATCACCGCGCCCATCGCCGACACGTCGGCCACGGGCGAGCCCGAGACGCCGCCGAACAGCGTGCAGGCGACCACGTTCGACATGCCGAGACCGCCGCGGATGTGCCCGACGAGGTTCTTGGCGAGCTGCACGATCTTGTCGGCGACACCGCCATGCAGCATCAGCTCCCCGCTGAAGACGAAGAACGGAATGGCGAGGAAGGAGAAGATGTTCATCCCCGACATCATCTGCTGGAAGATGACGGCGACGGGCAGGCCTTCGTAGAGAATGGTGCAGATGGCCGACAGGCCGATCGCGAAGGCAACGGGGACGCCGAGGATCAGAAAGCCGAAGAAGGTGGCGCCGAGGATGATCAGTTCCATGAGGGGACGACCTCTTCGCCGCGCAGCAGAGCAATGATGTGCTCGATGGAAAACGAAACGATCAGGATGCCGGAGGCGAACAGCGGCACGTAGCGGATCACCTCCGGCAGGCCGAGATTGGGAATCTTCACGGTGCCGACCGAGGCGCCGAGGATCCAGCCGTTATAGGCCATGGCAAGGCCGAACACGCCGACCAGAACGTGGATCACGATCTCGATCTTCTCCCGCGCATGATCGGGGAGCATGACCAGCAGGCTGTCCATGCCGATGTGCCCGGCATCGCGGACGCCGACGGCGGCCCCGATCAGCGTGACGTAGAGGATCAGGACCAGCGCCAAATTCTCCGTCCAGGTCGGGCTGGAGTTGAGCACGTAACGTCCGAACACCTGGTAGAAGACGATGGCGACGATGACGAGCAGGCCGGTGACCGAAAGGTACATGCCAAGGCGCGCGATGGGGGCATTGACCCGCGACAGCAAGCCGGTGGACGGGCGTGTTGCTACGGCCCCCTGCTCGTGACTTGCGACGTGTGGGTCTGTCATCCCGCGCCTCCTTAAGGGATCCGGTGCCGCCTTGCGGCGACCCCGGACCCCATCCCCGAATTGTCTTACTTCGTGTCCTGGATGCGCTTGACGAGGCTTTGCAGCTTCTCGTTCCCGGCGAACTTCTGGTAGACCGGCTTCATCGCATCGACGAACTCCGCCTTGTTGCCGATCGTGACCACCTGAACGCCAGCGGCCTCGACGGTCTTGCGGGCGGCCTGCTCGCGCGCGTCCCAAAGCTTGCGCATGACGGGCACCGATTCCTTGGCGGCCTTGCGGACCATCGCCTGGTCCTCCTTGCTCAGCGTGTCCCACACCTTTTTCGAGATCACGAGAACTTCGGGCGCGAGGGAGTGCTCGGTGATGTTGTAGAACTTCGCGGCCTCGAAGTGCCGGGAGGATTCGTAGGACGGCCAGTTGTTCTCGGCAGCGTCGACGAGGCCGGTCTTCAGCGCGGTGTAGACCTCGCCATAGGGCATCGGCGTCGGATTGGCCCCGAGGCTCTGGATCATGCCGACCCACAGGTCGGATTGCTGGACGCGGATCTTCAGGCCCTTCAGATCGGCCAGCGATTTGACCGGTCCCTTGACGGTATAGACCGAGCGCGCGCCGCTGTCGTAATAGGCAAGGCCGACCAGGCCCGCGGGCTCCATGGCCGCCAGGATCTCATCGCCGATCGGCCCGTCGAGGACGGTGCGCATGTGCTGCGTGTCCCGGAAAACGAAGGGCAGGCACAAGGCGATGGTCTCGGGCACGAAATTGTTCAGCGGCGATGCGTTGATCCGCATCATGTCGAGCGCGCCGATCTTGAGTTGCTCGATCGTGTCCTTCTCCGAGCCGAGGGCGCCGTTCGGAAACACCTTCACGCCAAGCTTGCCGCCGCTCGCCGACGCGAGCTGCTGGCCCATGAACTTGACCGCTTCGACGGTCGGATAATCGGCCGGGTGAACGTCGGCGGAGCGGAAATCGCGTGCGGTGGCCAGGGGCGCTGAGACCGCCAGTGCAACGGCTGTGATGATACCGGTGAGCGTCTTCATTTGGGCTTTCCTCCTGGGTTGATTGGATTGATTATATCGTTGTCGGCCCGGCTGCAGGCCGCCTTGGGTCGCTCCGCTTCAGGTGTGAAGTCAAGCGCCAATGTCGTCCCTAGGGCGGGCGGCATTCTCTGTCCAAGCCAAATCCGGCATCGATCGATGCAAGACTTGCATCGATCGATTTCTGACGCAATTCGCCCTATGGTGGGTATGGCGGCCTGGCTCGACGTCGCTGGCCCGTGACTTGACGCCTCCAATCGAGGCCCCTCAAGATGTCACGAACACCGGACTGCCTCGAGGAATTGCTATCTCGAGAAGGCGCACAATCTCGACCAGCTGCCTTCGGCCGGTTTCACGATCTCGTGCTTCCCGGTGAAGGTCGAGCGCGCCTCCGCAGGCTGGACCCGCGCGGTCGCCATCATCGAGAGCTAGGCCAGAGGCGTCACTCGCCGCCGAGGCCACTCTCGGCGAGCTCGCGCAGCGCGTCGGTATCGAGAACGACGATGGCGCCGTGCTCGAGGCGGACCCAGTTGCGGCCGGCCCAGGCGCGCAATTGCTTGTTGATGCTCTCGCGCGTCATCCCGACCATCTCGCTGATTTCCTGCTGCGTGATGGCGAGCGTGCCGCTGCCGGAATCCAGCTTGCGCTCTTCGGTGAGACCGAGCAGCGCGCTGGCAAGCCGGCCCGGCAGATTCTGCAGGATCACCTGCTCGACCTGCTGACTGGTCCAGCGCAGACGCGCACACAGCAGCTCGATGAACTTCATCGCCAGCGCCGGCTGGCTCTTTACGAACGGCAGGAAGTCCCGGCGATCGATAACGTAGAGCTCGCAATTGGTATTGGCGGTCGCATCCGCCGACCTGGGCGCGCCGTCGAGCACGGCGATCTCGCCGAAGATTTCTCCCGGGCCAATGAGATTGAGGATTGCGTTCCGGCCATCAGGCGATGAGGAGGAGATCTTGACTGTCCCCGCGATCACCGCGAACAGACTGTTGCCGGGATCGCCCTTGGCGGCGATCGTCGCACCGCGCTTGACGGTGGTGTGCTTGGCGTAGCGGCAGAGCTGATCGAGCGCTTCCGGCTCCAGATCCGCGAAGATCGGGTGCTTGCGCAGGACCGATAGTTTGTTGCCCGCCTGCTGTCGGGGATCGCCGGTCTTGTCCTGAGGCACGCCGGGGCTCCTAAGACTACGAGGCACAGAGTTCCTGCGTAGTCAACGTTACCAGGCATTTCAACCGGAAAGCACGCGTGCGATTCGAGGCAAATGCCACGAAAAGGCCGTAACGTCGGAAGTCAGCAGCCGAAAGCTGCGGCGATGCGTCCTCTTCGACGCAGAGTTGCGGATTACGCAAACCGCGATTGCGTCGAGACGCTGCCGAGAGCCCGCGACCGCCTGGACGAATATCGGCCTGATGCGCCGGACTCGGACCCAGACCTGAGGAAGCCTCAGTGCCTGGAATCCGGATCGAGCCGGCCCGCGCTGGCTTGCCGGTCAGCCCAGGCCAGAACTGCGGCGAACACGACAAAGATCGCGACGACGATAACGGACACCAGCAACGCGTCAGCAGGCATCATCCCCTCCCGGATTTGTCTCCGGCAGTATTTTGCGGAGCATGGCCGGCGTCATTGATCGGGATCAAATTTTGCCGAAGACGCCATGGAGGGGAGGTCAGGCTGCGGCCATGGCCTCGACGCGGGCCGGATCGAGCAGGCTGATGCCGCCGTGAATGATCTCGATCACGCCGAGACGCTCCAGCTTGGTGAAGGTGCGGCTGACGGTCTCGATGGTCAGGCCGAGATAATCGGCAATGTCCTGACGGCTCATCGGAAGCGCGACCATGTCGGACGGCCCCTTGAGCGCGACCAGCCGCTCACGCCAGCCGAGCAGAAAGGTCGCGACCTTCTCGTCGGCCGAGCGGCGGCCGAGCAGGACCATATGGTCGCGCGCCTGGCTCAACTCGCGAATGGCCAGCTCGTTGATGCGCCTGAGCAATTGCGGCCGGTCTTCGATGAAACGGCCGAAAGGCCCTTTTGGGAATTGGCACACGTTCACCACGCCGATCGCATCGGCCGAAAAATTGTGCCGGCCTGACAGATTCATCCCCAGGAAATCACCGGGCAAGGCGAAGCCGACGATCTGCCGCCGGCCGTCGGGCAGCAGCTTGTACAGCCGCATCACGCCTTCGAGGACGTTGTAGAACGAGGTCGTGATGTCTTCCTCGGAAAACACGGTCTCGCCCGAATCGAAATGGACGCGACGGCCGAGATGCTCGAACTCCCTGAGTTCGGCCGCATTTAGCGATGAGCAGACCGCCGCTCCGCGCACCGCACAATCGTCGCAAAAATGCCCGGTCGGCTCACTCGTGACCGCGAAAGGCTTCATCCGCCGCTCCCCGCGCCAGCCGCTCCCGACGTCAGGCCGAGTCCACCGCGCGGCTGCATTTTACTGCACCGTGCCGCAGCCGATTGACCCAGATCAAATTTGGCCGGCATCCCCCTCTTATTCTGCGTCCACGGTTCGATGGGGATGATTCCATGCTGCAAAGCGCACTGCGTCACGGCCTGATTGGGCTGCTACTGATCACGCCTGCGCTAGCGGCCCCGACCGCCGAACAACGCGGCAAGGCTTTCGCCCGAGCCAATTGCGCACGCTGTCACGCGATTGGCCGCGCCTCCAAGAGCCCGCTGGAGATCGCGCCTCCGCTACGCACCCTGCATCGGCGCTATCCGATCGACAGCCTTGGCGAGGCGCTGGCCGAGGGGATCTCCACCGGACATGCCGACATGCCGGCCTTCGCGCTCAGCCCGGACCAGATCCACGACCTGCTGTCCTATCTGAAGACGCTGGAATAGTCGGCCTTACACCGCCTGCACGGTCCATCCGATCAACTCCTTCGCGATGCGCGCGAAGGCGGCATCGAAGGCGGCGACCGAAGCGGCCGGTTCGACCTTGTCGAGCTTTTCGTTGGCCTCGATGAGCCGCGATGCGATCACCTTGCCGTTCTTGTCGACGATCCGCGCCGACAGTGCAATCTCGGCCCTGGTCTCCCCATCCGTCGCGATCCGGAAGTGCCGGATATCGATCAGGAGCTGGTAATCCACCTGCCCGATATCCGTCGTGCGCAGCGGGGCGTGGGCGATGTCGTAATTCTCGAAACTGTCGATCAGGCGCGCCTGCACCAGTTTCGGAATGCTGTCAGCCCAGAGGAAGTCCGCAAAGCCCGGCCTGTCCCCGCTCGGCGCGAACAGCATGCGCTGGGTCTGCAACATTGCCACCGCCGTCGGCTCGGGAATGGCCAGTGAGGCGGATAGCGTCTTGCCGGCCGGCCCGAGATTCTGCGGCGTGCGCAGGTCGTAGGTAACCTTCTGCACGGGCGCGCCGCCGCCGGTCATCTTCTCGAGGCCTGCCAGGATGCCGTCGATCTTGCCGGTGTTGCGCGCGAGCCCGTCGGAGAAGGTCTTGAAATTGGCCATGGTGTCCTTCAGCGGGCCGGAATTGTCCTGAAGCACCGTGTCGACCCGCCGCAGCGCATCGCGCGCCGCCTGCGTCATGCTCTGGCCGGCGCCGGCCTCCGCGATCAAGGTCGGCAGTTCGCCGGATTTGGCGACGATCACGCCCCCCTCCAACGTCACCACGGGAACGCCGGTCAGGCCTTGGAATTCGAGCCCGACCTTGGTGTCGGCACGCACCGGCGTCGCGGTGGCAACCGAAATCGTGGCATTGACGAAGCGCGGGTTATCAGGCGCGAGCCCGAGCTGGGTGACCTCTCCGACCCGAATGCCGTTGAACAGCACGCCGGCGCCGACCAGCAGGCCAGGCACCGGCCCCTGGAACTGCACGTGGTAGCTGGTGCGCGGCCCGAGGCCGCCGGTGTTGTTCAGCCAATAGACGAAGCCGAACACCGCGACGATCGCGGCCAGCACGAAACTGCCGATCAGCACATAGGGAGCGCGGGTTTCCATTTCTCATCTCATCTCGTGTTGCAGCATCTGCGAGCGCTTGCCGTGGAAATAAGCGCGCACCCAGGGATGCTCGGATTGCAGCAATTCGCGCATCGGGCCGATCGCCACGATCTTGCCGTCGGCGAGCGCGGCGACGCGATCGCAGACCGTGGTCAGGCTCGCAAGGTCATGGGTCACCATGAACACGGTGAGTTGCAGGGTCTTTTGCAGCGTCTTGATCAGCGCGTCGAACTCGCCGGCGGCGATCGGGTCGAGGCCCGAGGTCGGCTCGTCCAGAAACAGGATCGGCGGATCGAGTGCGAGCGCGCGCGCCAGCGCCACGCGCTTGGTCATGCCGCCGGACAGCTCCGCCGGATATTTGTCGGCGTCCTCGGCGCGCAGACCGACCATTTCGAGCTTGGCGATCGCGATCTCGTCCATCAGCTCCTGCGACAGGACGAGATTCTCGCGCAAGGGAAACTGGACGTTCTGGCGCACCGTCAACGAGGAGAACAGCGCGCCCTGCTGGAACAGGATGCCCCAGGCCATCGCCGCGCCGCGGCCGTGGCCGCCGGCGGGTTGTCCCATGACCTCGATGCTCCCGCTCCGGCGCGGGATGAGGCCGATGATGGTCCTCATCAAGACCGACTTGCCGCCGCCGGAGGCGCCCACCAGTCCGAGAATCTCGCCGCGGCGGACGTCGAGCGACAGATGGTCGAGCACGGTCTGGCGGCCGAAACCGACCACGAGATCGCGGACGCGGATCGCGAACTGATCTTGCGATTCTTCCATCGTCACATTCCGATCGAGGCAAAGAAGATCGCGAACAGGCCGTCGAGCACGATCACCAGGAAGATCGATTTCACCACCGAGGTCGTGGTCTGCCGCCCCAGCGACTCCGCGCTGCCCTTGACGCGCAATCCCTCGCTGCAGGCCACGATCCCGATCACCAGCGCCATGAACGGCGCCTTCAGGATCCCGACCTCGAAATGCGCGACGGAGATGGCCTCGTGCAGCCGCGCGATGTAGATCGCCGGCCCCATGTCGCCATAGAACTGCGCGACGAGCCCGCCGCCATAGAGCGCGGCGATCGATCCGATGAAGGTGAGGATGGGCAGCGCAATGACCAGGGCCGTAACGCGCGGCAGGATCAGGACGTCGACCGGATCGAGCCCCATGGTCGAGAGCGCGTCGATCTCCTCGCGCATCTTCATCGAGCCGAGCTCGGCGGTGTAGGCGCTCCCCGACCGTCCCGCGACCATGATGGCGACGATCAGCACGCCGAGCTCGCGCAGCACCAGGATGCCGACCATGTCGACCGTGTATGATTCCGCGCCGAATCTGCGGAAATGGAAGAAGCCCTGCTGCGCGATGATGGCACCGATCAGGAAGGTGATCAGCGTGACGATGGGGATCGCCTGCCATCCGATGCGGTAGAGCTGATACACCAAGGAGGTCAGGCGCAGCGAACGTGGCCGGCGCAGCACGCCGACGACGGCCATGAACAAGGCGCCGAGCATCTGGAGGAAGATCGCGATGTCTTCCCGCGCGCCGACTGCGGACTTGCCGAGCTCGCCCAGCCGCGCCAGAACGGGATTGGGCGCAGGGCTTGGAGGCGGTGTGTGGCGGTTGACCTGGCGCACCTCGTCCAGCAGTCCGGTGAAATGATCGGCGACGCCGACGAACTCGGCTGGCCTACCCGACGAGGCAGCCCTGCGCGAGAGCTTCTCCAGGACCCAGGCGCCGAGCGTATCGAGCGCGCTGACGCCCGACATGTCCAGGGTAACGGCGCGCGAGCGATCGACATCGGCCCCGACCGAGCGCGACAAGGTCTCGAGCGTCACCACGTTTGCGGCGGTCCATGGCCCCTCAGGGCGCAATTTCAGCACGGCGTCGGACGGCGTTGCGTGCAGCAGCGGCTCGTGGTTCACGCTTTCCACCTCATCGGGACAATCGGTCCCTTTCAGCGGCATTTCTAGACCGGCATGCGGCGGCCGGATTGACCTGTCTCAAGACCCCCGAACACCTCCGCCTCTTGACGCAAATCAAGCGCCGTCGCGCGGGCAGGCCTTAGGCTCGCGCGGATGCAACGAGGACACCAAATCCATGTTCGACAGTGACAGGATGAGCGAGGAATTGCGCGGGCTGAAGGTCGACGTCACGCGCCTGTTGAGCACCGCCGGCGAGGAAATGTTCGAGAGCTCGAAAGCTCGCACCGAAGCGCTGGCCGATCAGATCAGGGCCGCACTCGCCGAACTCGGCGAGACCGTCGAACGGGAGGGGGAGCAGCTCCAGGGCCTCGTTGCGGAGCGTCCGATCACCTCGCTCGCCTCCGCCTTCGCGCTGGGCGTGGTTGTCGGCTTCATGCTGAGGAGACACTAGGTGAATACCGAGAATGTCGTCAAACATCTGCGCGTGCTGTGGCGCACCGACAGGATCATCGCCGACATCAGGCTGCGCCATTTGCTGATCGGCCTCGGGCTGCGCGCCTTCGCGGCGCTGATCGCCGCGTTCGGGCTGCTGATGCTGGAGCTGTCGGCCTATTTCGCGCTGGTGCAGATCTGGAGCGCGATTGCCGCGGCTGCCATCCTCGGCACCGTCAACTTCGTCATCGCGGCCGCTCTTTTCCTGATCGCCGGCCGCGCGCCGTCGGGCCGTGACATCGAGCTCGCCAGCGAAATTCATGACACGTCCATCGAAGCCCTCCAGCTCGAGGCGCGTGCGCTCCAGGCCCAGGTGTCAGGCGCGGTGCATCATCCGCTCAGCGCGATCGTGCCGGTGCTGCTGCCGCTGATCGCGGTCATCATCAAGAATCTGCGGGCGACGGCCAGGCCGTCCGATGACGCCAATTCGGACGAGGCGCGCCCCTGAAGGAACGGCTCCGGTTTGGATCCGTATGCCGCGGCGGCTTGTTCTACTTCCCGCAAGCGGCAGAGCGATCGCATAGGGAGCGATTTCGCCTGTGGCCATCCTTCGAGACTCCCGTCGTCATGAGGATCGAAGGCGCTACGCCAGACGCTCCCAGCAAAAACGCGAAAACAACCCCATGCACAGTAGACCGCCCCTGTCAGAACAAGGACTTGCGGGACGGATGAAGCAAATTTTCTGATTTTGAGAAAAAATCCTGGTGCGTCGGGCAAAACAGTGGCATACTGGCATCATCGCAACAGTCACGAGCGTCACGGTTGTACGCCTGATTCAGCGCGCAGCTCCGGACGTCAGAGCTTCAGCCTGACGTCGCAGATTTCAGGCTCGGCCGGGTCCGGCTTAACCTCGAAGCCGAGCTGCCGGCACATGTCGAGCATGACGGTGTTCTCCTGCAGCACGTCGCCCGATATGGTCTTCAATCCTTCCGACCGCGCGTAGTCGATGATCAGCTGCATCAGGGCCCAGCCGAGCCCCCTGCCCTTGAGGTCGGACCGCAGCAGGATCGCGTATTCACCGGTCTCGTAGATCGAGTCGGAATGGAGCCGGACCACGCCGACCATTTCGCCGCTGGCCTCCTCGAATGCGATGAAGGCCATTGCTCGCGCATAGTCGAGCTGGGTCAGGCGTGCAATGAATTCGTGGGTGAACTCCTTCATCGGGGCGAAGAAGCGCAGGCGAAGGTCGTGTGCCGTGACGTGACGCAGGAATTCGTGGATGGTCGGCTCGTCCTCGGGGCGCATCGGCCGCACGAAGATGCGCCAGTCGTCCTTGAGCTCGAGGCGCCGCTCCCATTGCGATGGATAGGCGCGGACGGCGAAATTGGCGGGGCCGGAGCCGGTGAACTTCCGCTGCGGTGGCCCGACCGCGACGCGAGCATCCACCGCGGTTACGCCGGTTTCGTCCGCCAGCAGCGGATTGATGTCGAACTCGCGGATCTCGGGAATGTCGGCCGCCATCTGCGCCAGCTTGACCAGCACCATGGCGACGGCGTCCTGCTTGACCGCCGGCACGTCGCGATAGGCCTTCAGCAGCCGCGACACCCGCGTGCGGTCGATCAGATCGCGGGCCAGTTGCAGGTCGAGCGGCGGCAGCGCCAGCGCCTTGTCGTTGATGATCTCCACTGCCGTGCCGCCGCGACCGAAAACCACCACAATGCCGAAGGTCGGATCGTCGGCAAGACCCAGGATCAGCTCGCGCGCCTTTGCCTTGACGACCATGGCCTGGACGATGACGCCGCCGATGCGAGCCTCGGGCCGCAGCTTCTTCGCACGTGCCATAATGCCCGTGGCCGCGCCTCGGACTGCTTCGGGCGTGGTCAGATTGAGCACGACGCCGCCGACGTCGGATTTGTGGGTGATGTCCCGCGACATGATCTTCAGCACGACGGTGCCGCCTTGCGCGAAGATGTCCTTTGCATAGGTTACCGCCTGCTCGACATCGGCTGCCGCATAGGTCGGCACCATCGCGATGTCGTAAGCTTCGAGCAGATGCTTGATCTCGACCGGCTCGAGCCATTGACGGCCGTCCGCGATCGCGGCTGTGACGATCTCTCTGGCCCCCCTGGCATCCGGAACGAACGTATCGGGCATTGCGGGAGGCACCTGGCTCAGCTCCTCCACCACTTCGCGGTGCCGGACCAGATGCATGAAGCCGCGCACGGCATCGTCCTCGGTCGGATAGTTCGGCACGCCGGCACTGGAGAGCGCCTGGATGATCTGTTGATCGGCGCCGACCCAGGCGGCCAGCACGGGCTTGGCCCATCGGCTGTGCTCCTTCCGATATTTACCGATGAGCTCTGTAACGGCGGTTGTGATCTCGGCGGCCGATGCGATCGCGGTCTGCACGTTGAGCACGAGGACCGCGTCGTTGTCCTTGTCGGCCAGCAGCACCTCCAGCGCCGCGGCGTAGCGCGAGGCATCGGCGTCGCCCACGATGTCGACGGGGTTTGCACCCGACCAGGTCGGCGGCAGCGCCGCATCAAGCTTGTTGCGCGCCTCGGTCGAGATCGTCGCCGGAATACCTCCGAGCTCGACCAGTCGATCGACGGCGAGGACGCCGATGCCGCCGCCATTGGTCAGGATGGCGAGACGCTTGCCCGTCGGCGATTCGACCCGGCCGAGCGTCTCGGCACAATCGAACAACTCGCGCAGATCGGACACCCGCAGCACACCCGCGCGGCGGAACGCCGCGTCATAGACGGCGTCGGCACCGGCGAGCGCCCCGGTGTGCGTGGCGGCGGCCTTCGCACCCTGCGCCATGCGGCCGGACTTCACCACGACGACGGGCTTCACCCGCGCGGCTGCGCGCGCCGCAGACATGAACTTGCGCGCGTCCTTGATCGCCTCGATGTAGAGCAGGATCGCGCGGGTCTTGTGATCCATCGCGAAATGGTCGAGCAGATCGGCAATGTCGACGTCGATCTGATCGCCAATCGAGACGATGCCGGAGAAGCCTACGCCGCGCTGCGCGGCCCAATCCACCATGCCGGCGGCAATGGCACCCGATTGCGAGATCAGCGCGAGATTGCCGGCCCCCGGCATGTGCGCGGCGAAACTGGCATTCAGGCTGACGCCCGGCATCATGATGCCGAGACAGTTCGGCCCGATCAGCCGCATGCCGTGCTTGCGGGCAGCAGCGCGGGTCGCCTCGTGCAGCGATCCCGGTCCCTGGCCGAGCCCGGCCGAGACGATCAGCGCACCCGCCGACCCGCGGCGGCCGGCCTGCTCAATAATGCCTGGAATCTCGCCCGCGGGCGCGGTGACGACGACGAGCTCGGGCACGAAGTCCAGCCTGTCCAGGCTCTTCGCCGCCGCGAGGCCGCCGATCTCGGCGTGGCGCGGATTGACGAGGCCAAACCGCCCCTTGAATCCGGCCTTGCGAATGTTCTCCAGGACCGCACGTCCAACGGACGCCGGACGCGCGCTCGCGCCGACGAGCGCGACCGAGCGCGGCGACAGCAGGTTGTTCAGACGATAAGTCGACATGAAGGAAAATGCGCCCGCGTCGGCCGCGGTTCCGATGATTGAGGATCAGGCTGGAAGAAGACGCCTAGTACGAGATCATAACCCAGCATGGTGGCTGGCCAATGACGGTCTTTGTGACACCGCCCCAGACGATCTCGTTCAGGCGCGAATGATGGTAAGCACCCATCACGATCGCATCGATGCCGTGGGAATTCGCCCAGCTTGCCAAGACCTTGCCGATCGAGTTGCCGCTCCCCTTCGTGGTTTCAAACGAAGCAGAGACGCCGTGTTCCCGCAAATGGTCGACGAGTGCCGTACCGGATTGAACGACGGCGTCCGTCTTGTCCTCCGTCACCGTCAGCACACGGACCGAGGCGGCAGCCTGAAGAATAGGCAGCGCGTCGCCGACGGCGCGAGCGGCCCGTGCGGAATGATCCCAGGCGATCACGACATTCTCGAACTCCGGCCGGAGCTCGTCGGCGCGACGTTCGGGACAGAGCAGAAGCGGCCGTCCGGATCCGAACAACAATGCCTCCACGATGGCCTCCGTTCGACTGTCGTGGGGCTTCACGGGAACCAGTGTGAGGTCGCTGAAGCGGGCATGCTCGGCCAGGATCGCTCCGATCTGATCCGCAGGCACCTTGCCCGACCGGCTCTGGACGCGGATGTTGGCGCGGCAAGCCGCATCGGTGAAGACATTCAGCAGCTGCTGCATGTCGCTGGCCTCGAGGCTGGCCTGCGCGAATTCGCGATCGTCAGGCAGCAGCACCTTCGGTCGCTCGAAGACATCTTCCTCGAGCGCGAGCGCGGTGATCCTGGCACCGAGATCGGCGGCGACAGCAACGCATTTCTCGATCGCAACCAGGGCCGGCCCACGCGGCTGGCCGACAAGGGGCAGAAAGACATCCTTGATGGGCATCAAAATCTCCTGAGCCGCCATGATAGGCCGGCTGTCGTCGAGACCCTTGATCCGCGTCAAGACCGCAGGAAATCAACCCGGGAAGCAGGCGTTGACTGACGTCAAGGACTGGTCACTCGGTCGTTCTATGGATAGTTCAGTCGGAGCGGTTCGCGCCCCGGAGACAGACATGCGTGCGATGGTGTTGCCGGCCCCACGAGCGCGACTCCAGATGGAGGAGCGGCCCGACCCGATGCCGGGCGAGGGTCAGATCCGGGTGAAGATCAGCGCCTGCGGTGTATGCCGGACCGATCTTCATCTCGTCGACGCCGAGCTGGGTGGCATCCGCTATCCGATCGTGCCTGGCCACGAGATCGTCGGTCGGGTCGACCTCATCGGTGCGAATGTGACGACACATGCGCCTGGTGACCGGGTCGGCATCCCCTGGCTCGGCTTCACCTGCGGAAGATGCCGCTTCTGCCGCGAGGGCATGGAAAACCTCTGTGACGCACCGCAGTTCACCGGCTACACGCGCGACGGCGGCTACGCGACCCACACCCTCGCCGATGCACGTTACGCCTTTCCGCTCGGCGAGACCGGCAGCGACGTGGCGATTGCGCCCCTGCTGTGCGCGGGGCTGATCGGCTGGCGCTCGCTGGTCCTGGCCGGGCCCGCCGAGCGGCTCGGCCTCTATGGCTTTGGCGCGGCCGGCCACATCATCGCGCAAGTCGCGGCTTGGCAGGGACGCTCCGTCCATGCATTCACGCGGGCCGGCGATGCCGCGGCACAAGACCTTGCACGCCGTCTCGGCGCTGTCTGGGCGGGGTCATCGGACCAGATGCCCGACGAGCCGCTCGACGCCGCGATCATCTATGCTCCAGCCGGCGAGCTGGTCCCGGCTGCGTTGCGCGCCGTGCGCAAAGGCGGCCGCGTCGTCTGCGCCGGCATCCACATGAGCGACATTCCGAGCTTTCCGTATGATCTGCTGTGGCAGGAGCGGCAGCTGGTCTCGGTCGCCAATCTGACCCGGCAGGATGGCCTCGATTTTCTCAAGGTCGCGCCGCAAGCCGGCGTGCGCACCGAGACGACGGCGTTTCCGCTCGATCGGGCCAACGAGGTCCTGACCATGCTACGCCATGGCCAGATCCTCGGCGCGGCCGTGCTGACGCCCTGATGGTGCTTGCCATGTCCGCTTCGATGAAGGATGACACGGCGGCTCAGGAGCGCATCTTTCGGATGCTGACCGACCATCCCGGCGTGATGCGCATCGACACGCATGCTGCCTCGGTGTTCCTGGACGCAAAGCGCGCGCTGAAGATCAAGCGCGCCGTCCGGTTTCCCTTTCTCGACTATTCGACGCTCGAAAAGCGCAAGGCGGCCTGCGAGGAGGAGATCCGGATCAACCGGCCCCTGGCGCCGCAGATCTATCGTGGCGTGGTTGCGATCACGGAAGAGCCGGATGGATCGGTGAAGGTCGAGGGCGCCGGCCGGCCGATCGAATATGCGGTCGACATGTCGCGCTTCGACGAGAGCAGGACGCTGGATCATCTGGCCGAGGCGGGCCCGTTGGACGCGAAGCTTGCCTCGGCCGCCGCCGACGCCATCGCGGCTTCGCACGCGGCGGCGACACGCGCCGACGGAAAAGAGTGGATCTCCTCCATCCCGGGCCTGATCGACGGCAACAGCAATGGTCTGCAGGCCGGCGGCCATTTCAGCGCAGACGCGATCGAGCAACTCGGCAAGGCCTCTCACGCGGCCTGTCTGCGTATTCGTCCCCTGCTCGCAGAGCGCGGCCGCCGGGGCTTCGTGCGCCGCTGCCACGGCGATCTGCATCTGGCAAACATCGTCATGATCGATGATCGGCCCGTGCTGTTCGATGCGATCGAGTTCGACGTGCAGATGGCGACGGTCGACGTGCTCTACGACCTCGCATTCACGCTGATGGACCTGTTGCAGCACCACCAGCCGGGCGCGGCAAACATGGTGCTGAACCGCTATCTCGCCGCGACGCCGACCGACAATCTCGGCGCGCTCTCGACCCTGCCGCTGTTCATGTCCATCCGGGCGGCGATCCGCGCCCAGGTGGCGCTGGCGCGACTGAAGCCGCCGCACTCCGATGATCCCGGCATTGTCGACCAGGCGCGGCGTTATTTCGACCTCGCCGGGATGCTGATCCGTCCTCCTGCTCCACGTCTGATTGCGGTGGGCGGACTGTCCGGCACCGGAAAGACCGCCCTGGCGCACGCGCTCGCACCGGTCGTGGGACCGGAGCCGGGCGCCGTCGTGCTGCGCAGCGATCTCGTCCGCAAGCAGATGTTCGCGGTCGAGGACACCCACCGGCTGCCGCCTTCGGCCTATACGCCGGAGGTCACGGCCCGCGTCTACGACACGCTGGTGCAGCAGGCCCGGAGGGTGCTGGCGCAGGGTCATTCGGCGATCGTCGACGGCGTATTCGCGCGCGAGGACGAACGCGACACGATCGTGGCGCTGGCGCGCGAGTGCAACGTGCCGTTGAATGGGCTGTTCCTGGTCGCGGACCTTGCAAGCCGGCAAGCGCGCATCGGCAGCCGCCGAGGCGACGCTTCAGACGCCACGCCGGAGGTTGCCGCGCTGCAAGAGCACTATAATATCGGCCATGTCGGCTGGGCGACCATCGATGCATCCGGGACACAAGAGCAGACCCTTCAGAGCTGCCGGAACGCCATCGCTGAGGGGCAAACAAGGCAATCGGATTGATGCGGGCAAGAAAGTCGCGACCCACCACGCGCTCGACAGCGACCACGGACGCCAAGCCGGCGCCGCGGCGCAATGCCCTGCCCGCCCGCCTCAGCCCCGGCATGGCCTGCGACACGGCCTTCCGCATCATCGCCCGCCGTCACCTCGACGCGGTGATCGCTCAGCACGACGGCACCTGCCGCGGCGATCCGGATGCGCTGCACCAGATCCGGATCGCACTGACGCATCTTCGGACTGCCATCCGTTTCTTCTCGCCGATGGTCGACGATACCGTGCGACCGGAAGTCTGGGCCGAACTGAAATGGCTGAACGGTCAGCTCGGCATGGTGCGGGACCTCGACGTGGCCATCGAGCGGGTCGTCGCAGAGAGCGGCGAGGAGCTCGCCGTTGTCGCGGAGCTTCAGCGCTGGGACGAGAAGCGCGCGGAGAGCCATCGGCTGCTGGCGCGTGCGCTGCAATCCGCGCGATATCGCCGCCTGGTCGAGCAGACCTCAACGTGGATCGAAAGCGGCCCCTGGTCGACCCGCCGCAGCAAGGAAGCGATCCGGTTGCGCCGCCGCACCCTCGCCGACCATGCGACGGAGCGGCTGACCGAGTGGGAGACGACGCTGCTCAAGAAGGCCCGTAAGCTGAAGAAACTCGATGTCGAGAAACGACACAAGCTGCGGCTCCTCAACAAGCGGATGACCTACTCGGTCGAGTCGCTTGCGGATCTGTTCGCCGATGGGGCGGCGACGAAACAGAAGTCCATCCTCAAGCAATTGCGCAAGGCACAACGCTCGCTCGGTCAATTGAACGACGATGCGCGCGGACAGACCCTGGCGGCGTCGTTGAATGGCGCCGGAATCGATGCCAGCCGTCGCTTTCTCAACCGCAAGCGCGAGAAAAAGTTGTTGCGGAAGGCGTCGACGGCCTACGGCAAATTGGACAAGGCCAAACCGTTCCGCTCCTCGGATCTCACGCCGAGTTCGGAGCCGGAGGGTTAGGTGTGGACATAGTCCCCCGGCGCATCGGGCAGGCCAAGGGCGCCGACAAGGCCGATCTGCGGCGGATCGCAGGGCGTCCCGGAGCGTGCTGCCAGCCAATTGGTCCATTCCGGCCACCACGAGCCTTCAATGCGCGGGGCCAGCTTCAGCCATTCATCGGCACCGACATAGGGCGCATCGGCAGCCTTGGTTAGCACCTGATAGAAGTGGCCCTCCTCCTGCGGAGGCGCCACGACGCCGGCATTGTGACCGCCGCTGGTCAACAGGAACGTCACGTCGGCATCGACCTGATAATGGATCTTGTAGACCGATCGCCAGGGCGCCACGTGATCTGCGAGCGTGCCGACCACGAACATCGGGGTGTGAATGTCCGATAGCGAGACGCTTTTGCCTTCGACGTGATAGCGGCCTTCGGCGAGATCGTCGTTCAGGAACAGCTTGCGCAGATACTCCGAGTGCATCCGATAAGGCAGCCGCGTGGCATCGGCATTCCAGGCCATCAGGTCGCTTGGCGGCGCGCCCTCGCCCATCAGATAGTCATGCGACAATCGCGACCAGATCAGTTCGTTGGAGCGCAGCAGCTGGAAGGCGCCGGCCATCTGGGTCGTATCGAGATAGCCCCGCTGCCACATCATGTCTTCGAGAAATGCCACCTGGCTCTCGTTGATGAAGAGCGTCAACTCGCCCGCCTCGGTAAAGTCGGTCTGGGCTGCCAGGAGCGTAACAGTGCCGAACCGGTTATCACCGTCGCGCTCCATCGCGGAGGCAGCGATCGACAGCAATGTGCCGCCCAGACAATAGCCGAGGGCATGAATCTTCCGACCCGGCACGATAAGGCCGATCATGTCCAGCGCCGCCATGACGCCAAGCTTGCGATAGTCGTCGAAAGCGAGATCCCGGTCCCTGGCATCCGGGTTGCGCCAGGAGATGGCGAACACCGTGAAGCCTTGCCCCGTCAGATATTTCACGAGCGAATTATGAGGCGACAGGTCGAGAATATAGTACTTCATGATCCAGGCCGGCACGATCAGGATCGGTTCGGGTCGCACCTGCGCTGTGGTCGGGTAATACTGGATCAATTCGATCAGCTCGTTGCGGTAGACGACCTTGCCCGGCGAAACCGCCACCGTCTTGCCGACCACAAACTGCCCATCGTCCGTCAACTTCGAGCCGGAGAGCAGGCGCATCAGGTCGCTGCACCAGTTTTGCCAGCCAAAGACGAAATTCTCCCCGCCGCTCTGGAACGCCTTCTCCAGCACTTTCGGGTTGGTCGCCGCGAAATTCGACGGCGCCAGCATGTCCAATATCTGGCGCATCGAGAATTCGACGATGGCCTCGTTTGCGGGCGATGCGCCGCGCACTCCGGTCGCAGCATCACGCCACCAGTGCTCGACGAGCAGAAATGCCTGCGCCAGCAGATTGAATGGTGGGGTTTCCCATTGCGGTCCGCTGAAGCGGCGGTCCCGCTGCTGCGGCGCGATCACAGCCCACGGCTTTTGGCCCGGTGACGTCGCGTGCGCGGCAGCCTCGAGGAGCCGACCGGTGTCGCGAATGACGTTGCGGGAAATCTCCATCTGCCGCTGGGGAGCCGCGGCGAGATGCGAACCCCAATCGAGCCAGGCGAGCGACAAGGCAAGCGGCGATATCCCGCCGGTGAAGCGCGCCAGCATCGCGTGAAGGGCGCGGTCAAAGGGATATGGCTCCGATCCAGACTGAGGAGCCGCGGCGACCGGCGTATGTTCGAGCTTTTCCGGGCGCACCGCCGGGATTTCGGGACGAGCGACGGAATCGGCGGGGAGAACCTGCACTGCGGACTCTTCGGCCCGTGGAAGTATCTGCACAACGCTCATAGCTCATTTTCCTGCGGGCTCGATTCTGCGCCGGCACAGGATATGGCGAGGCTCCAAATCCATCTTGAGCTGCATCAAACGCGGAGCCGTGTCACAATTGCTCAATCAGAACGAACATTGTTCGCCCGATTGACCTGCGTCAAACCGCACCTTGGTACCCGCGTTAGGTTTCGAGCATCGAAAATTCCAAAAAGCCAGCGGAGTTTGTCCATGCGCGCCCACCAGATCATGACCCGGTCGGTCATCTCGGTCACCCCCGACACCAGCATCGTCGAGGCGGCCAACATCATGCTGAAGCGACATGTGAGCGGTCTCACGGTGGTCGACGCTACCGGCAAGCTGGTGGGCGTGGTGTCGGAAGGAGATTTCATCCGCCGCAGCGAGATCGGCACCGGGCGCAAGCGCGGGCGCTGGCTGCGGTTCATCCTCGGTCCGGGAAAATCCGCCAGCGACTTCGTCCATGAGCACGGCCGCAAGGTCTCGGAAGTCATGACCGACTCGCCCGTGACCATCACCGAGGATACGGCGCTTGCGGAGATCGTCGATCTCATGGAGCGCAACAACGTCAAGCGGCTGCCGGTTGTGCGCGGCGACAAGGTCGTCGGGATTGTGTCCCGCGCCAACCTGTTACAGGCCGTGGCCGGGCTCGCCCGCGAAGTGCCGGATCCCACCGCCGACGACGACCACATTCGCAGCCGCATCATCGACACCATGGAGAAGAACGACTGGTGCCCGTTCGGGCTGAACGTCATCGTGCGCGACGGTATCGTTCATCTCAGCGGCGTCATCACCGAAGAGCGCGCACGGCAGGCCGCGATCGTCGCCGCGGAAAACGTCGAGGGCGTGAAGAAGGTGCACGACCATCTCTGCTGGGTCGACACCCTGTCCGGCGTCTATCTCAACTCGCCCGAAGACGACGAGCTCGCCAAAGCGAGCTGATCGCGGCGGAGTTCAGCTCGGAATGACGGCGGTGGCTTCGATCTCGACGCGCGCCGCCTTCTCGACGAGGCGGACGACCTGAACCAGGGCCATCGCTGGATAGTGCGTTCCGAAGACGTCGCGGTAGATCTTGCCGAGCTCCTTCAGATTGGCCAGGTACTCGTCCATGTCGACGACGTACCAGGTCAGGCGCACGAGGTGCTCGGGCCGGGCACCGGCCTCGGCCAGGATCGCGGCGATGTTATCGAGGGTCTGGCGCACCTGCGCGACGAAGCCGTCCGCGAGACGCTCCTCGGCGTCCCAGCCGATCACCCCGCCGGTGACGACGATGCGTCCTTCGGCAGCCATGCCGTTGGCATAGCCTTTCGGCAGCGGCCAGCCTGACGGCTGCAGGATCTGCGCCTTGCTGCGCGCTCCATCCTCGGCTGCGGTCGGCAGCACCGCGAGTTGCGTGCTTTTCGGCGTCGTCACAGACAATTCTCTATCCTTCTCTCATTCCGCGGCGACGCCTGAGGACGTCACTGCCTGCGCCAGCTGCCGCAGGGCAAAGCGCTTCAGCTTGCCGGTTTCGGTCTTCGGCAATTGCGTCACGAACTCGATGGCGCGCGGATATTTGTAGGGCGCGATCTCACGTTTGACATGCTCCTGCAACTCGGCCACCAGCTGAGCGTCGGGCGTCACGCCGGGTGCGGCGATGACATAGGCCTTCACGATCATGCCGCGCGCCTCGTCCGGGGCACCGACCACACCGCACTCGGCGACCGCCGGATGCGTGAGCAGCGCCGCTTCGACGTCAGTTCCTGCGATGTTGTAGCCGGCCGACACGATCATGTCGTCGGAGCGCGACTGGTACCAGAAATAGCCGTCGCCATCCATCAAATAGGTGTCGCCGGTGATGTTCCAGCCGTTCTGGACGTATTTCCGCTGCCGCTCGTCGGCCAGATAGCGGCAGCCGGTCGGCCCGCGCACGGCGAGACGGCCCATCGTTCCGGGCGGCACGTCGCGGCCTTCATCATCGAGGATTTTGGCTTCATAGCCCGGCACGGGCTTGCCGGTCGCGCCGGGACGGATCTCGTCCTCGGTCGCGCTGATGAAGATGTGCAGCATCTCGGTCGAGCCGATGCCGTCCATCAGCTTGATCCCGGTCGCCTTGAGCCAGGCATCGAATGTCGGCTTGGGAAGGGTCTCGCCCGCGGAGACGCATTTGCGGAGCGAAGAGATGTCGCGGCCTGCGAGCTTGCCGAGCATGGCGCGGTACGCGGTCGGCGCCGTGAAGCAGACCGTGGTCTTGTACTGCTCGATCGCATTCAGAATGTCGTCCGGCGTCGTCTTCTCCAGCACGACGAAGGAGGCGCCGATATGCATCGGAAACAGCACGCCGCCGAAGCCGAAGGTGAAGGCGAGCGGCGCCGAGCCGATGAAGCGATCATTTTGCTCGGCGCGCAGAATGTTGCGCGCGTAGCCGTCACAGACCGCGAGCATGTCGCGATGGAAATGCATGGTGCCCTTGGGATCGCCGGTCGTGCCCGAGGTAAACGCGATCAGGCAGATGTCGTCGGCGGCGGTATCGACCGCCTCGAAGTCCGGACTGGCATCGGCGATCAGCGCCTCCAGCGAATCCGCCGCGCCATTGCCCCAATAGACGACCCGATCGAGACCGGGCGCCGCAGCTTTCGCCTTCTCCATCTCCTCGGCGAGCTTTCCGTCACACAACGCCAGCGTGATCTCCGCCTTCTGGATCGGATAGGACAGCTCCTTGGCGCGCAGCAGCGGCATCGTCGCCACGCAAATCCCGCCGGCCTTGATCACCGCGAGATAGGTCGCAACCATCATCGGATTGTTGGCCGAGCGCAGCAGCACACGCCCTCCGGTGACGAGACCGAGCTTGCCAACCAGCACATTGGCGATGCGGTTCACCAGCGCCTGCAGCTCGCGATAGGTATAGCTGACGCCCGGGCTGACGACGCAAGGCGCATCGCCATGGCCCCGCTCGACCCAGCGATCGAGGAAATAGCTGACGCAGTTCAGTCGCGGCGGATAGTGCAGCTCCGGCCGCGTGAAGATGAATTCGGGCCAGAGCTCGCGCGGCGGCAGATGTTGCCGCGCGAACGTATCGACATGGGCCGTCGCGGCATTGCCGTCAGACGAGCCCGACACTTGAATCTTGGCGGCGTTGGCCATCGCACGCTCCTTTCAGCATGGATTGCACCCGGCAGCACGATCTGGAAAACATTTTATGCTTAAAACAATTCGGCGCAATAGGGGATTTTGGGCATCCCGTGCTTTTTCATGCGGCAAAGGGCGGCTACGGCCGGCGGCGGGCGGCCGATTTCTGCGCGGACGCCTTGGTCTTGGCGAGGAGGCGCATCAATTCGCGCACGTCCTTCGGCGAAAGGTCGGCGAAGAGATCGGCGATCCAGGTCTCGTGCTCGGCGGCCATCCTGCGGAACTCGGCACGCCCGAGCTTGGTCAGCCGGATCACCTGGACGCGGCGGTCGGTCTCCGAGGTCCGCCGGTCGAGATGGCCTGATTCCACCAGGCGCTCCACGAGGCCGGTCACATTGCCGTTCGACACCATCATGCGCTTGGAGACATCGGACAAGGTCATGCCGTCAGGCGCCTTGTCGAGCTGCGCCATCAGGTCGAAACGCGGCAGCGTGACGTCGAACCGCTGCCGCAGCCGGCCGCGCACCTCGCCCTCGATCAGCGTCGTGCAGGTCAGGAGCCGCAACCACAGCCGAAGCTCCTCGGCGTGGTCCTCCGGTGTTTCGACGGCCTTGGTCTCGGAATCGAGCATGTCGATGCAGTCACTCACGGCCGGCATTGGCGCGGGCACGGATTCCCCAACGTTTTGAGCTTCAAATAAATCCGAGCCGGCCGCAAGTCCAAAGCTGCAACAATCGACCGCACGCCAGTTTCTTTAGGCTTCAAATAATTGGCGCGCCGCTTGCATGCATCGCTGCTCGCAGGATGCGAGGTCGCGCGCTCGGCTTGCCGCCGCGGCCATCATCGGCATAAGCTTTGGATTGGAGTACGTGGCTTGCAGCGCAAGCCAATCGTCACGAGGGACAGATCATGAAGACGCAAATGACCTTGGCCGCAGCTGCGATGCTACTCGGCACCGTGGTGACCCCTGCCCTCGCCCAGGAAAAAATCAAGCTGGGTGTGATCGTGACCCTGTCGGGGCCTGCCGCAGCGCTGGGCCAGCAGGTTCGCGACGGCTTCGCGCTCGCCGTGAAGGATCTCGGCAGCAAGATGGGTGGCCGCGATGTCGAGGTCGTCGTCGTCGACGACGAGCTGAAGCCGGACGCTGCGGTGACCAAGGTGAAGGGCCTTCTGGAACGTGAGAAGGTCGACTTCGTGATCGGGCCGATCTTCTCCAACATTCTCCAGGCCATCCACCGGCCCATCACGGAATCGAAAACCTTCCTGATCAGCCCGAATGCCGGTCCGTCGACATTCGCCGGCAAGGATTGCAACCCGTTCTTCTACGTGACCTCGTATCAGAACGATCAGGTTCACGAGATCCTCGGCAAGGTCGCGCAGGATCGCGGCTACAAGCGGATGTACCTGATGGTGCCGAACTATCAGGCCGGCAAGGATTCGGTGGCGGGTTTCAAGCTGGACTACAAGGGCGAGATCGTCGAGGAATCCTACATGCCGCTGAACACGCTGGATTTCCAGCCGGAGCTGTCCAAGATCTCCTCGCAGAAGCCCGATGCATTGTTCACGTTCATGCCGGGCGGCCTCGGCGTCAATCTCGTCAAGCAATACCGCCAGGCGGGGCTCGCCGACACCATTCCCGTGCTCTCGGCCTTTACGGTCGACGAATCGACCCTGCCGGCGCAGCAGGATGCGGCGGTCGGCATGTTCGGCGGCGCGAACTGGGCGCCCAATCTCGACAATCCCCAGAACAAGAAGTTCGTTGCCGCCTATGAGGCCGCCTACAACAGCGTTCCCGGCACCTACGCCTTCCAGGCTTACGATGCCGCGATGCTGATCGACAGCGCCGTCAAGGCCGTGAAAGGCGACCTCTCCAACAAGGACGCAGTCGGCGCCGCCTTGAAGAAGGCCGACTTCACCTCGCTGCGCGGAGCCTTCAAGTTCAACGACAACAATTATCCGATTCAGGATTTTTACCTGACCAAGGTCGCCAAGCGTCCTGACGGCAAGTTCCAGACCGAGATCGTGCAGAAAGTGTTCGAGAATTACGGCGACCGCTATGCCAAGGACTGCAAGGCGGCAAAATAAGCTGCGTATCGCGTGACGGGAGGACTGCAATGAAAAGCGAAATCACCGGCATCACCCGGGCCAACGAGGGCATCCAGGGGATCTCCTGGAACATCCTCGGCCAGACCTATGTGCCGAAGAGCTACGCGGAGAACAGCTTCTCCTGGCACGCGACGCTGCCGCCGGGCACCTTCGTGCCGCCGCACATTCATCCCGACCAAGATGAGTATCTCTACATGCTGGAGGGCAAGCTCGATTTCGTGCTGGGCAATACGGAGGCGCAGGCAAGTGCGGGCGACCTGATCCGCCTCGGCATGGGCGTGCCGCACGGCATCTTCAACAAGTCGGAACAAACGGCAAAAGTGCTGTTCTGGGTGTCACCCAGCCGCAAGCTGTTCGACCTGTTCTGGGGGCTTCACAACATGAAGGAGCAGAAGCCCGAGGACGTCGTGGCGATGGCCGCCGAGTTCAACATCCACTTCCTGCCGCCGCCGCCCGGCGGCTAGCAGCGCGCCTCAGGCGCGCACCGCCGCGAGTCCCGGCACCGCGGCGAAGCCCGCCTTGGTGGCATAGCCGCGCACGATGGCTTCGCGCTGGGAATAGCTCAGGACGTTGTCGACATTGTCGAAGCCGTCGGGCGCGAGCTGCTCGACGGCGTCGATGACGCCTTCCGGCCCGCCGCGCCGGTTGGAGCGGACGATCTCGGCCGTCATGGGCAGACGCTTCTTCTCGTATTCGAGCAAGGCCTGACGCGGATGTTCGGCGCGCACCAGCGCATCCGCAAGGCAGCGCGCGTCGAGAATGGCCTGCGAGGCGCCGTTCGACCCCACCGGATACATGGGATGCGCGGCGTCGCCGAGGAGCGTGACCCGGCCCGATGACCAATAGGGCAAGGGATCGCGATCGCAGGTCGGATATTCGTAGAATTCGGGCGTTGCCGAGATCAGGCTCTTCACGTCGATATAGGGCACCGAGAAGCGCGCCACGTACGGCATCAGTTCCTCGCGGCGGCCCGGCCGCGACCAGTCTTCCTTCCGCGGCGGCGGCGCGTTGCCCTCGCCCACCTTCACCAGCACTGCCCAATTGGTCAGGCGGCTCGCCGGGCTCGATCCTTCCGCGATCGGATAGATCACCACCTTGGCATTGAGACCGCCGGCCACGATCATCGATTTGCCGGTGAGGAACAGCGGCCAGTCACGCGCACCGCGCCACAGCATGAGGCCGTTCCAGCACGGCGGCCCTTCGTTCGGAAACAGCGTCTCGCGCACGCGCGAGTGAATGCCATCGGCGCCGATCAGGATATCGCCGCGCGCGGTGTGAACATGAGCGCCGGCGCGATCGAAGAAGTAAGCGGTGACGCCGCCCTCGTCCTGTTTGAAGGCACCGAGCCGGCAGCCGGTGTGAATCGCCTCACGGCCCAACCGTTCCTCGACGGCGCGATGGATGACGCCCTGAAGCCGGCCGCGATGGATCGAGAATTGCGGCACGTCGTGGCCGGCGTCGATGCCGCGCGCTTCGCGCCAGACCTCCTGGCCGTGGCGATTGAGATAATAGAGCTGATCGGTGCGGATCGCGACCTCGTCGAGCCTCTGCAGCAGGCCGAGCCCGGCCAACTCCCGCATCGCATGCGGCAGCGTGTTGATGCCGACGCCGAGCTCGCGAATGGTGTCGGCCTGCTCGAAGATCTCGCAATCCAGGCCGCGCGAGCGGAACATCAAAGCCGTCGTGAGACCACCGATGCCGCCACCGACGATAATCGCCTTCATCGCCCTAACTCCACTCGAACCACAGGCAATAGGTTAACGTCGCACGGGCGGTCACTCCGCCGCAAGCGGCTTTGTCGCCTCCGTCTTGAGCTCGGCCCGGGTCTTGGGCTTAGCCTTAATTCTCAGCTGCTCGAGATCTTGCCGGTCGCGCATGCTGTTCCGGAACCCGAATACATACACATCGTCGACATCACCGCGCGATTGGCGAGCTTCATCTCACGCAAGGGGGGGGGGTCACGAAACTATTTTAAGCCTAAAGTAATCTCGCGCAAGTCCCCCTCGCTGGATGGCCTGCAGATCATTGCGGCCGGGTCAGTCGCCTCTGAAGACCGGCTTGACCTTGTTGGCGAAAGCCTCGAAGGCGCGCTCGAAATCCGCTGTGGTCATGCACAGCGCTTGCGCCACGGCCTCCGCCTCGATCGCCTCTTCCACCGACATCGCCCATTCCATGGCCAGCATCCGCTTGGTCATGGTGTTGGCGAAGGTCGGGCCTTCCGCGATCTGCCTGGCCAGAACCTGCGCCTGGGGCAGCACCTGCTCCGGGGTGACGATGCGGCTGAAGAAGCCCCAGCGCTCCCCCTCTTCCGCAGTCATGAACCGGCCGGTGTAGAGCAGCTCGGAGGCGCGGGACTGCCCGATGATCCGCGGCAGGATGGCGCAAGCGCCCATGTCGCAACCAGCCAGCCCCACCTTGTTGAACAGGAACGCCACCTTGGCCCCGCTCGCCGCAAGCCGCATGTCGGATGCCATGGCGACGATCGCGCCAGCCCCGGCACAGATGCCCTCGACCGCCGCCACGATCGGCTGCGGGCAGGCCCGCATTGCCTTGACGAGGTCGCCGGTCATGCGCGTGAAGGCGGTCAGGCCCTTGGTGTCCATCTTCACCAGCGGGCCGATGATCTCGAACACGTCGCCGCCGGACGAGAAGTTGCCGCCGGCACCCGTGACGACGATGGACTTGACCGCGTCGTCGAAGCCGCAGGCGCGGAAGAAATCGGTCAGTTCCCGATAGCTCTCGAACGTCAGCGGATTCTTTCGTTCGGGGCGGTTGAGCGTGATCGTCGCAACGCCGTCGACCACGGCCAGCAGGAAGTGCTGCGGCGAGTAATCCGCAAGCGGCACGGTGACGGGATTGGCTGGTCTGCTCATGGGATCTCCTTGGCTTTCTTGTTTCGTGCCTGCCAGGCAGGCTAGACTTCGCCACCGGCCACCGCGATCGCCTGTCCGGTGATCGCGCTCGCGCCCTCCCCGCACAGCCAGAGAACCGCGTCTGCGACCTCCTGAGGCGTGACCAGGCGTCCTTGCGGATTGTGCTTCGCGAGCTCGGCAATTGCCTGCTCGCGGGTCCGGCCCGTCTTCTTCATGATGTTGTCGATGCTCCCGGCGACGAGATCGGTATCGGTGAAGCCGGGACACACCGCGTTCACGGTGACGCTGCTTCCGGCCGTCTCGAGAGCAAGGGAACGCACGAGGCCGATGACGGCGTGCTTGGCCGCTGCATACGCGCTGACATAGGCGTAGCCCTTGAGGCCTGCGGTGGACGCCACCGCGACGATGCGGCCGTAGGGACGATCCTTCATGCCCGGCAGCACGGCCTGGACGGCATGCACGACGCCCATGAAATTGACATCCATCATCCGGCTGAAGAGCGCGCTGTCCGATTTCGCGAATGGCGCCGATTCAGCGCTGCCCGCGTTGGCAATCAGGATGTCGATCGGCTTACGCGCACTTGACCCGGCGATCGCGGCTTTCAGAGACGCTTCGTTCGCGACGTCAGCGACAGCCGCAAAGTGCGCCGCGCCTGCATTGACCGCCTCGTCGAGAACCGCCGCGTTCCGGCCAAGCACGGTCACGGTCGCACCGGCGCCGACGAGAGCGGACGCGATCGCGCGGCCGATGCCGCGCCCACCACCGGTGACCAGCGCGTGCGGCGAATGCGGCAATCCGGACATGCGCTGGCTCCTTCGGATCTCGTGACCAGTGTTCGATATATTTTAACCTTCAAGTTTTTGCAACGAAAGCGGCGCTCGGACGACGAATGACGCCGCACGAGCGACGGCCCGAAAATTGCTTTAAGTATAAAATTATCGCTTTCCATCCTCGAAAGGCCTGTTAGCATCGAGGGGCCCAACAGAAGGACGTCGCGTGTCGCAGCCTGTGCCAATGATAACAAGGGACGGACGCTTCGCCTACGAAGCCGCGGGCGATCCGGACGCGATACCGCTGATCTTTCTGCACGGCATCGGCGGCGCAGCGCGGGCGTGGCGGCGGCAGCTTGGCACATTCGGCGGCCGCTTCCGCGCGATCGCATGGGACATGCCCGGTTATGGCGGATCGGCACCGCTTGCGAACGTCAGTATCGCTGCCCTGGCGGAGGCGCTGCAGCAGTTCATCGCGCAACTCGGCGTCAGCAGGCCCGTTCTGGTCGGCCATTCCATCGGCGGCATGATCGTTCAGAAGTGGCTGGTTCAGTCCCCCAAGCTGGCACGCGCAGTCGTGCTGGCGCAGACCAGCCCTGCCTTCGGAAAGGCGGACGGCGACTGGCAGAAATCGTTCATCGCGGCAAGGCTCGGACCGCTCGATCGGGGGGAGACGATGAGATCGCTGGCCCCCTCCCTGGTGAAGGAGCTCGTCGGCGACGGTCCCGATCCGAATGGGATGGAGGTTGCCCGCGAATGCATGGGGAGCCTGCCCGAGGCCAGTTATCGCGCCATGATGCTGGCCCTCATCGGCTTCGATCAGCGCAGCACGCTCGGAAATATCTCCGTTCCCACGCTGTTGCTGTCCGGCTCAAAGGACAACAACGCGCCCGCGCCGATGATGGCAAAGACGGCGACCTATATCCCGGGGGCCGAATATGTCGAGCTGCGTGGCGTCGGCCATCTCGCCAATCTCGAACGCCCCGAGGCCTTCGACGAAGCTCTCGGCCGGTTCCTGAACTCTCTCGCGACCAAAGCCTAAGGTAACTGCGCGATGACCATGCAAGTCAGCAAGACGATCGGCGCGACCAACAAGGTCGCGCTGGATGCGCCGATATTCGATCCTGTCGCATTTCGCTTGAGCGAGGAGCAGGCCGGCATCATTGCCCGCGCGAGAGAGATCGGCCAGACCGTGTTTGCCGGTCGCGCCGCCACTTACGATCGCGAGGCGACTTTCCCCACTGAAAATTACCGCGATTTGCATCGCGTCGGCCTGCTCGGCATTGCCGTGCCCAAGAAGCACGGCGGCCTGGGTGCCAATTACCAGACCTATGCCTTGGCGGCGGCCGAGATCGGCCGCTATTGCGGCGCCACAGCGCTGACCTGGAACATGCATGTCTGCTCGACGCTATGGTCGGGTCCGCTCGCTGACGATCTCGACATGGACGCGGACACCCGTGCCGCGCACGAGCGGCGGCGCGCGGTCCACTACAAGCGCATCGTCGAGGATGGGGCGATCTACTCGCAGCCCTTCTCCGAAGGCGGAGCTGCCGCTGCCGGTGGGGTCGCATTCGGCACAGAAGCAAGGCCGGTCGAAGGCGGTTGGATCGTCAACGGCAAGAAGATCTTTGCATCGCTCTCGGGCCACGCCGATTATTACGGCGTGCTCTGCACCGAGATCGAGGAAGGCGAGAAGGCGTCGCGCCGCAATACGCTTTACCTGGCGATATCAGCCAAATCAGAAGGCGTCTCGGTCGTCGGCGACTGGGATCCGCTGGGTATGCGCGGCACGGTTTCGCGGACGCTGCTGTTCAAGGATGTGTTCGTGCCGGAAGATTCGGCGCTGATGCCGCGCGGCGTCTATTTCCAGGCGGCTCAGCGCTGGCCGCACATGTTCCTGACGCTGTCGCCGACCTATATGGGACTGGCGCAAGCCGCCTACGACTTCACCGTACGCTACTTGCGCGGCGAGGTCCCTGGCATGCCGCCGGTCAAGCGGCGGATGTACCCGACCAAGCAGATCGCGGTGGCGCAGATGCAGATCAAGCTGGAGCAGATCAAGGCAATCTGGTTCCAGGCCGTGACCGAGGCGCGCGCCAATCCGAGCAAGGAGCAGGTGCTGCGCGCCTACGCCGCACAATATTCGGTGATGGAGGGCGCCAATGAGCTCGCCGCGCTCGCGATCCGCACCTGCGGCGGCCAGGCCATGCTCCGGTCGCTGCCGCTGGAGCGGATCTACCGTGACAGCCGCTGCGGCTCGCTGATGCTGCCCTGGACCGCCGAGCTCTGCCTCGATCGCATCGGGCGCGAGGCGCTGTACGAGCCCGGTGAAACGGACGACTGACCGTGGATCTGTGTAGCCTGATCGACCGCAACGCGGCGTTCGCGCCAGACAAGACGGCCATTGCCTTCGAAGGGACGCGGCTGAGCTATGCGGCATTCGCCGCACGGATCGAACGGACTGCGACGGCCTTGAAGCGGGAGCTCGGCGTCGGCCGTGGCGACCGCGTCGCAATTCTAAGTCTCAATCGGCCGGATTATCTGGTTCTGCTCTACGCCTGTGCGCGGCTTGGCGCGATGCTGGTGCCGCTGAATTGGCGCCTGGCGGTCGCCGAGCAGCTTTTCATTCTCAGTGATGCCGGTGCCAAGGTCCTGGTGCTCGAGCAGGCGTTTTCCGGAGTGCTTGCCGGGCTGGGGCAGGCCGCGGTGGGGACGGCGGTGGTCGGCCTCGACTTCGCTCCACCTCGCGGCGCGTCGTTCGAAGATTTACTGGCCCGCGGCGACGGCGCGGGGCGAAATCCGCACACGGACCTCTCCTGCCCGCTGCTCATCGTCTACACGTCAGGCACGACGGGACGGCCAAAGGGCGCGGTGCTGCGCCAGGAGGCGCTGCTCTGGAACGGCGTCATGAGCCAGCACATGCACAACATGACATCCGACGACCACGTACTGACCGTGCTGCCATTCTTCCACGTCGGCGGCCTCAACATCCAGACCACGCCAGCGTTGCAGCTGGGCGCGACGGTCACCGTCCATGCCCGCTTCACGCCGGACGCCGCGCTGGCAGCCATCGAAGGGGAACGGCCGACACTCACGGTAATGGTGCCTGCGATCCTCCAGGCGGTGAGCGAGCATCCTGCCTGGCCGACCGCGGATCTCTCATCCCTCCGGGCCGTCGCCACCGGCTCGACCATCGTGCCGCCGCACCTGATCGAGCGCTTCGTCGCGCGCGATGTCCCGGTGCTTCAGGTCTATGGCTCGACGGAAACCTGCCCGATCGCCGTCTACACGCGGCTTGGCGGCGATCTTTCGCGCGCGGGGTCGACCGGCCTTGCCGGGCTGTGCTGCGAGGCAAAGGTGATCAACCAGGCCGGCGACGAACTGCCCGCGGGCACGCCGGGCGAGATCGCAGTGCGCGGTCCCAACGTGTTCTTCGAATACTGGGGCAACGAGGCTGCAACGCGCGACGCGCTGCACGACGGCTGGTATCGCACCGGCGATGTCGGCCTGTGCGATGGCGACGGCTATTTCTGGATCCGCGACCGGAAGAAGAACATGATCATTTCGGGCGGAGAGAACGTCTACCCGGCCGAGGTCGAGCGCGTCCTGCTCGAACACCCCGACGTCAGCGAATGCGCCGTGATCGGCCGGCCGGACCCGCGCTGGGACGAGGTGCCGATCGCCTATGTCATTGCGAGATCCGGCTGCCGGCTCGAAGCGGACGAACTGAGGACACATCTTCAGGCGCAGCTCGCGCGCTACAAGGTTCCGCGCGAGATCGTCTTCGTCACCGACCTGCCGCGGACGGCGCTGGGCAAGGTCCAGCATTTCCTGCTGAAGCAGCTTGATGCGCAGTCACGGGCGCAAGGAGAAACATCTTGAAGATCGCAGTTCTGGGTGGGGGAAACGGCTCTTTCGCGGCCGCGGGCGATTTTGCGCTGGCGGGGCATGAGGTGCGGCTGTGGCGCCGCGATGCCGATCAGGTCGCGGCACATCGCGCCGCCGGCTCGCGTATCCTGGTCAAGGATCACAACGGCCGTCATGACGTGAAGCTGGCGCTTGTCACGACCGACATGGCGGACGCCGTCGATGGCACGGAACTGATCCTGTGCCCGGCTCCTGCCTTCGCGCAAGCAGATATTGCTCGCCTGCTCGCGCCGCATCTGCGCGACGGTCAAGTCGTCTTTCTGCCGCCGGCGACATTCGGCTCGATGATCTTCGCCCAGGCCGCGCGAGAGGCCGGCAACAATGCCAAGGCCAGCTTTGCCGAAACCGGCACGCTTCCGTGGCTGACCCGCAAGCACGGACCGTTCGAGGTCGCGATCACCATCCGCGCCAAGCGGCTCCCGGTCGGCGTATTCCCGCTCGACCAGGCGCCCCATGCTCTCGAGGTGATCGGACGCGCTTTCCCGGACGTCATCGAACCCTGCGGAGATGCCCTATCGGGCGCACTGATGAATGCCGGCCCAATCATCCATCCGCCGTTGATCGTGATGAACGCCGGTCCGATCGAGCATTTCGAACGCTGGGACATTCACAAGGAAGGCACGCAGCCCGCAATCCGCCGGGTCACCGACGCGCTGGACGCCGAACGGATCGCAGTGCGCGAGGCGCTCGGCTACGGCGCGCCGCATTTCCCGCTTGCTCACCATTACGCGAGAGAGGGCGAGGTCTGGATGTATGGCCGCGGCTCGCATGACCGTCTGACCGATTCCGGTGATTGGCGCGAGCGGATCGTGCTGACCGAGCACCGCTACATGCGCGAGGATCTGCGGATTGGGCTGTCGCTGCTGGTGTCCGTCGCGGGCCTGGCTGGCGTGGATGCACCGCTGGCCAAAGCGTTCCTGTCAATCGGCGGCGCGATCTGCGGAGAAGATTTCGCGCGCCGCGGCCGAACGCTCCGGACGCTGGGGCTCGACGACCTCGGCAAGACTGAATTGCAGACGCTGCTCCGCAACGGATACTGATCGATGAACAATCGCGCCAATATCGCCTGTCTCGGAGCCGGCCGCATGGGGCGCGGCATCGCCGTCGCGTTTGCCTATGCAGGCCACAGCGTCACGATGATCGACGTCAAGACTCGGTCCGCCGAGGACTTTGCCAGGCTGGAGGCGGACGCACTCGGCGAGGTCAGGAAGACCTTTGCCAGCCTGTCGAAGCTGGGGCTGTTGACCGAGGCAGATGTTGGTCCGCTGATCGCGCGCATCTCGGTGGTGCCGGCGAACGAGAGCGGCGTAGCGTTGGCCGAAGCCGGCATGGTCTTCGAAGGGATTCCTGAAGTCGTCGAGCTCAAGCGCGAGGTACTGGGGGCGGCGTCAAAGCAAGTCGGACCGGATACGATCATCGCGTCGACGACCTCGACGATCCTCGTCGACGATCTCTCGGGCGGGATCGTGAATCCGCGCCGCTTTCTCAATGTTCATTGGCTCAACCCGGCCTATCTCATCCCGCTGGTCGAGGTTTCGCCCGGCAAGGCGACGGACCCGGCCGTCATCGGCGAGGTCAAGGCGCTGCTCGAAGGCATCGGGAAGGTGCCGGTGGTCTGTGCCGCCACACCGGGTTTCATCGTCCCCCGCATCCAGGCGCTGGCGATGAATGAAGCCGCGCGCATGGTCGAAGAGGGCGTTGCCAGCGCCGAAGAGATCGACAAGGCGATCCGCTACGGCTTCGGCTTTCGCTATGCCGTGCTCGGGCTGCTCGAATTCATCGATTGGGGCGGCGGCGATATCCTGTACTACGCCAGCCGCTACCTCGAAGGCGCGCTCGGCAGTGACCGCTATCGCGCGCCGGAGGTCATTTCCCGCAACATGCATGAAGGCCGGATCGGCCTGCGCACGGGCGCCGGCTTCCTGGATTACTCCGGGATGGATATCGATGCTTATCGCGTGAAGCGGTTGCAGGCCATGGTCGACCTGCTCCGGCACTTCGACCTCGCCCGGCCGCCCGTGCTCGATCGCGGCTAGCCAAAGACGTCCTGGAGCACGCCTTCGCGCACCACCGCAACGCCGTCGAGCTCGATGGTCGTTCCCATCATCGGCAGGTCGAAATGTCCCGCCGTGTAGCGCCCTGCGAATTCATTCGCGCCGGTCGAGAACAGGAAATTGCCGGCGACGGCCCGGATTTCGGTGCCGTTGGTGTCGCGCTGGTCGTACATGGATAAGGCCTCATAGCGCGCACCGGGGTTCATGCCGAAGCCGACATGCGACACGGCGTAGGCTTCGCGGTCGCCCCAGGCGGCCAGATAAGCGCGCATCATCGCGGCGTCCGTACCATCGCCTTCCAGCTCGACGACATAATCGTCCTTCAGGCTCATCTTCACCGGCGAGGTCAGGTAGCGCTTGAAGGTCAGGTTGATGTCGCCCGGCGCCATCACAAGCGTGCCGTTGATGGTGCCGCTCTTGGGAAAGCTGACGACGATGCCGCCCGGCCAATGCGCCAGCGTGCCAGGCTTGTCGGTCCAGCCCCACACACCGACCGTCGACGCGCCGACCATGTCGACATCGAGCGCCGTGCCGGCCTTTGAGGTCACACGCATGCGCTTCGTTCCGCGCAGCATCTTGGCCGCGGCACGAACGCGTTTCTCGAGCGCGGAATCCGGCACCATCCGCTCCAGCGCCTCGGGATGTTCGTTGGAGATCACCAGGATTCGCGCGCCGGCCTTGAGGATTTCCGGCGTCTCGACGGCGTGCATGAGGCCTTCGATGGTGCAATCCACCACGAAGCCGGCTTGCTGAAGCGCCGTGATGACTGGACCAAGCTTTTGGATTGCCTCGCTCGCCCCGGTGGAGCGGACCGGAACGACATGCCGGTTACGCGGAGTCGGCATCACCACATGAAACGGCCGCGCCCCCATCCGCAGCAGAGCCAGTTCCGCGAGATGCACGTTCAACGCGCGCGACTGGGTTTCCGACAGGATCGCCGCCGTATCGCCGGCCTTGACCGCGCATCGCTCAAAGATTTCGCAGAATGCGTCGATCCATTTTGCCTCGATGCGATCAGCCAGCATGGTCCTCTCCCGGTCTTCTGGATTCTTGTTTGCTAAGCTTCGGGGAAGCCCCGGAGCAAGTACGAGCGCACCACTCCCAGCAATCCGTTCAGGATCAGGCCCAGCAGCGAGATCGTGATCAGCGGCACGAACATGTCCACGGCCCGGAAGGTTCTGGCCGCAGTCACGAGCGCGTGGCCCAATCCATCCGTCGACGTGATCATTTCGGCCAGAAACACCACGATGCAGGAGATGACAAGGCCAATCCGGCACCCGGTCAGGATCGACGGCATCGCTGCCGGCAGCACCACCTTGAAAAGAATTTCATAGCGCCGCGTTCCTGCCGCCATGGCCGACCAGATCAGCTTCTGCTCGACGGTCGAGGCACCGTAATAGGTCGAGAGCAGGATCGGGAAAAGAGCGTCGGCAGCGACTAGTGTGATCTTCGATCCGTGGCCAAATCCGAGCAGCAGCAGCAAGGCCGGATAGAGCGCGACCTTGGGCAAAGGCGCCAGGACGCGCACGATAGGCCGAACCACGGCGTTGATCGCAGGACTTGCGGCGGCGGCGATGCCGATGCTGACACCGAGCACGACAGCAATCGCGAAGCCGGCAAACAGCCTGATCAGGGTCGCCGCGATCTCCTGCTGGAACGTCGACGTCACGAGTTGCTGGAGTAGCCGACCGAAGACGAAGCCTGGCGGCGGCAGCAGAACTGCCGGCGCGAAGCCGAAAGATACCAAGCCTTGCCACAGCGCGATCACCAGTGCGATCGGAGCGATCCCAAGAACGAAATTTGGAGAGAGAAGCCGCGACATCATGAGAAGCTCAGCGGCATGTCGAACTGCGGCTCGGACCAACGGACGAGCCTGGCACGAACCCTTTCGAAGATCGCGTCGAGGCAGATCCCCATCGCTCCCACGATGATGATCATCGCAAAGACGGTGTCGTATTGGCCCATGTCGAGCGCATTGAACAGGATGTTCCCGGCACCGGACTGACGGGCAATCATCTCGCTGGTGATCATCGTGATCAGCGCCAGCACCAATCCCGTACGACACCCCGTCAGAATTTCCGGCAGCGCCGCCGGCAGCACGATACGCACAAGACGCTGCACCGGCGAGAGCCCCATCGCAGCGCCCGACCACAGCATCTTCTCTTCGACCGCCTTGGCACCTTCGAAACTGTGATAGATCACGGGCAGGCTGACGCCGAGGAAGATCACGAGCGTTTTCGTGATGTCGCCGACGCCCAGCCACAGCATGATGATCGGCATCAAGGCCGCCTTCGGTACCGGATAGATCACCATAAGGAGCGGATTGAAGAAGGCCGCAACTGCGGCGCTACGTCCCATCAAGAGGCCAAGCGGAATCGACACCAGCACGGCCGCGCCAAATCCCATCGCCATGCGCCGGAGCGAGGCGAGAATATTGATCAGCGATTCCTTGTCCCCAAGGATGTCCGGAATCGCTCTGATCGCTCCGATCGCAGTCGGGAAGCTGTCATTCTTCAGCGCCAGTGAAGCGACCTGCCACACCACCAGCAATCCGATGCAGGCCAGCACCGGGGCAGCGCGCTTGGTCATGCCGGCCGACGACGTCATGCGGGCACGTCCCCATCGTCACTTTCGTCGAACATGCGCTCGATATCGACGACGTACTTCTGGTAACGTGGGTCGAGCAACAGTTCGTTGCGGCGGCGCGGCCGCGGCAGGTCGATGTCGATGACCTGCCGGATCCGCCCGGGCGATTTTGACATCATGACGACCTTGTCCGAGAGGAAGACGGCTTCGTCGACCGAATGGGTGACGAAGAGCACCGTCTTGCGGTCACGCTCCCAGATGTTCAGAAGGTCGTTCTGCAGGCGCGTCCTCGTGTGCGCGTCGAGCGCGCCGAACGGCTCGTCCATCAGCAGCACTTCGGGATGGTAGGCAAGCGTCCGCGCCAAAGCCACGCGCTGCTTCATGCCGCCCGACAACTCCTTGGGATAGAAGTTCTCGTAGCCCTTGAGGCCGACCATCTCGATCAGGGCCCGGCTCTGCGCTTCGGCCTCGGTGGCGCGAATTCCTTGCTGACGCGGCCCGTACATCACGTTGCCGAGCACGGTCTTCCAGGGAAACAGCGCAAACTCCTGGAACACCGGTCCGCGATCCGGACCGGGTCCCGTAATCGCCTGCCCCTTCATCTTCGCCGCGCCGCTGGTCGGACTGACGAAGCCGCCGACAATGTAGAGCAGTGTCGACTTGCCGCAACCGGACGGACCAAGGATGGAGACGAAAGCTCCCTCCTCGATCGTCAGTGAGATATCCGAAAGCGCAACATGATCCTTACGTGCCGAGGTCTGAAAGACCTGCGAGACGCGGTCGATCTCGATGATTGCGGAAGCCGGGTCTCGTTGCGTCACCGGTCTCACCCATTCTCTCGATTTCGCAGACACTACCGTCATCCCGTCTTCCGTCCCGCTCGCACGAGGATTCAGCGGCACGAGCTTAGCAAGAAGCCTGCCAGACAGGCTGTCATTTACGCAGCCGTGCGGTGCGTCATTCGAACCACGGCCATTCTGCCGGGCCTTCATGCGTCACGGCTCCGCCTGGCGCCTGCCCGACCAGCCGCGCATATTTTGCCAGCGCACCTGCACGGTGGCGTGGCGGGCGCGGCTTCCAATCGCGGCGCCGCGCGGTGAGCTCCTGTTCCTCGAGCAGGACATCCACCCGCCGATTTGCGGCATCGATCCGGATCCGGTCACCATTCCGGACGAGCGCCAGGGGACCGCCAACAAACGCCTCGGGGGATACGTAGCCGATGCACATCCCGCGGGTCGCGCCGGAGAACCGGCCATCGGTGATCAGCGCCACTTTTTCACCCATGCCCTGCCCGTAGATCAGTGCAGTGACGCCGAGCATCTCACGCATGCCGGGTCCGCCGACCGGCCCCTCATTGCGGATCACGAGAACCTCGCCCGCCTTGTAACTGCGGTCACGAACGGCTGCGACGCAGGCTTCTTCATCCTCGAAAACACGCGCGACGCCTTCGAAGAATTGGCTCTTCAAGCCCGCCACCTTGATCACCGCCCCATCGGGACAGAGGTTACCCTTCAGCACCGCGACGCCACCATCAGGCATGATCGGCGCGCGAGCCGTGTACACAACCTCTCCGTCGGGCGCGTTGGCCATACCATACTCTTCGGCAAGTGTGCGGCCGGTGATCGACAAGCAGCCGCCATCGATATGACCGCTCTGGATCAGCTCGCGAATGATGACCGCAGCGCCGCCGATATCGTAGACATCCTTCGCCGTATACTTGCCTCCGGGGCGCAGATTGCCGATCAACGGCGTCCTGGCAAAGACCTCCCCCACGTCATCGATGCCGAATGCAATTCCGGCCTCATTCGCGATCGCCGGCAGGTGCAGCGCGGCGTTGGTCGAGCCGCCCGTCGCTGCCACGATCGCCGCTCCGTTCTCCAGGGATTTCCGCGTCACGATGTCGCGCGGCAGCGGACCGCCGCGGCCCAGCATCTCCATGATCAGTCGGCCGGCGCGTCGCGAAATCTGCGCACGCTCGGAATAGACACCGGGCACCATCGAGACGTTGGGAATGGTCAGCCCCATCGCCTCCGATACCATGCCCATGGTGTTCGCGGTGAACTGGCCGGCGCACGCACCGATCGTCGGCAGGCAGGCGCGCTCGATCCGCTCGAGCGTGGCGCCGTCGATCTCGCCAGTCATGAAGCTGCCGACGGCCTCATAGGAATCAAGCACCGTCAGCGTACGCCCATCCACGCGGCCCGGCAGCGAGCTGCCGCCATAGATGAAGATGGAGGGCACGTTGCAGCGGACCATGCCCATCATCACGCCGGGAAGGGTCTTGTCGCACCCGCCGTATCCGATCAGCGCATCGTAGGCCAGCCCGTGGACCACCGCTTCGATCGAATCGGCGATCAGCTCCCGCGAGAACAGGGAGAATTTCATCCCCTCATGATTCATGCTGATGCCGTCGGACACCGAAACGGTCGAGAACTCACGGGGCGTACCGCCGGCCTCCTCGATCCCGGTCTTGGCTGCAGCCACCTGGAAGTCGTGGGTCATGTTGCAGGGCGTCTGCTCGCCCTTCATGCTGACGATGCCCACCATCGGCTTCGCAATCGCAGCGTCATCGAGCCCCATGGCGCGCATGAATGCACGATGCGGCGCTCGGTCGAGGCCTTCTGTCGTGACTCGGGATCGCAACTTCTTCATATATGCATCTTCTTCGTGCAGCGTCCCGGATGATCCGGAACGCCACGATATTACGTTCGGTATTTCGCCCCGCTTCTATTGCAGCGGCGCAACGATCGACGGGTGCTTGAACTGTGCGACATCCAGCTTCGGCAGCATTCCGGTCTCTGCATAGATGTCCAGCATCTTCTGGATCGCCGGGAAGTTCGGTGCAGCACCCGGGTCACGGCCGAAATCGTTGTCCTTGAGCAGGTAGGTCTCGAGCACCGGGATGGGGGCCTTCAGCACTTCATTGACGACCTTGAGGGTTTCCTCGCGGTTCGCGAGAGCCTTCTTCATGCCGGAGGTGATATCGCGGACATAGGCCTTGACCAGTTCCGGGTTCTTGTCGACGAAATCGGCACGGCAGGCTTCCAGAATGTGCACGATGTTCGGCATGGCCTGGGAGAGCGAGAACAGCTTTCTTGTGCCGCCCTTTGCCTCCGCGCGCGCAGCAAACGGCTGGTTCATGTTCACCGCGTCCACGCGGCCTTGGCGCAGCGCGTCCTCGGAAACGGCAAAGCCGACCTCGACCAGCTTGATGTCCTTGGCCGGATCGACGCCATTCTGCTTCAAGAGCAGATTGAACGGCCCTTGCGTACCGCCACCGATCACGGAAATGCCGACCGTCTTACCCTTGAGATCCGCGATCGTCTTGATGGGCGAGTCATCCATGACGGCCCAGTAGACCGAGAAGCCGCCGGGCATCTCGAAAACGTGTTGGGCCACGATATAGGCCTTGAGATTGCCGCCAACGACTCCGTTGGAGAGCGAGAGCGGCGCCTGCGTCGCGCAGTCCAGTGCACCGGCCGCCAGGGCCTGCGTCATCGGCGCGGTGCCCTGGAATTGGGTCCATTCGATGTTGTATGTCTTGCCGAGATTGGGAAATTCGGCCGGCCTGCGCATCATCCAGTACTTGGACTCCTCCGCAGGAATAGTCCAGCCGACGCGGATCGTCTGCTGCCCCCATGACGGGCTTGCGCCCGCGCTCACGGCTGCTGCCGCCCCCAAAGCCAGGATCCACTTCGAAACGGTTCGCATCGTGCCACTCCGCTGCTCCGGCGCCGACCGGCGCCCCCAACCCGACCGTCTCAAATGTTTCATGGTTCAAACAATCAGGCAAGCCATGCGAGGCCGGCGGTTTTGCCGGCAGATGGGCAATGTATGGTAAAGCGGCGTCTGCGACAGAAGGAGGCAACCTATGGCTGATGACAGCAAGGCAAACCCGCAAGGCATCGAGAAGCTCGGCTATCTCGGCCTGGGACTCATGGGAACGCCGATGACCCGACGCCTGCTGAAGGCCGGCTATCAGGTCACCGTCTGGAATCGCTCGGAGGGCAAGGTGGCGCCGCTGGTCGAGGCTGGCGCCAAGCGCGTGGTCACGCCCCGTGATCTCCTGGCGAACTCGGACATCGTCTTCATGTGCGTTACGGACGCGGCGGCGGTCGAGGAGGTGATCTTCGGGGTCGAAGGTCTGGCAGCCGCCCCCGGCGCGGGCAAGCTTGTGGTCGACTTCTCGTCGATCCATCCCGACGCGGCGCGCGATCTCGCAACCCGTTTGAAAAACGCGAACGGGGCGGGCTGGATCGATGCGCCGGTGTCCGGGGGCGCGACGGGCGCCGAGGAAGGCACACTCGCCATCATGGCGGGCGGCGAAGCTGGTGACATCGAGAGGGTGCGGCCCTATGTGCTGGCCATGGCGCGCAGGTTCACGCACATGGGCCCGATCGGCGCCGGCCAGACCACAAAGCTGTGCAACCAGGTGATCGTCGGATGCGCGATGGCCGTCCTCGCGGAAGCAACGCGCATTGCCGTGAATGCCGGAATTGATGCCAACCGATTGCCCGAGGCGCTCGCCGGCGGGTTTGCGGATTCCATCCCGCTCCAGCTGTTCGTGCCGCGGATGGTCAAGGGCATTCACACCCCGCCGCTCGGCCACATTGCAACGATGCTCAAGGACCTCGATACGGTCGCCGATGTTGCACAGGCGACGTCAACGCCGGTGCCGATGGCCGCGCTTGCCGGACAGCTTTTCAGGCTGGCGAAGGCCGCGCGGGGTGAGGACGCGGACGCGCTGGAGATCTACAAGCTTTCGGCGGCAGAGCGCAAAGCTCTATAGGGGGCGCTTACGGCACGTTCTTGCGCTCATCGTCGGCCATGAAGCGACCGAACGCCCCTCGCGCAAAGAGCAGCGGCTCCTTCGCATTGTAGGTATATGCCTCGACCGCACCGAGAAAGATCACGTGGTCACCGCCATAATAGCGATTTACCGAGCGGCATTGAAAGTTGGCGACGCTCTCGGCGAGCACCGGCGCATTGCCGAGGCCAGGGGTCCAGTCGACGCCGGTGAACTTGTCGTCCGACGATTTTGCGAATTTGTTCGCAAGCGCCTGTTGCGAAGCGCCGAGAACGTTGACGCTGAAATGGCTGGCGTTCTGGAAGATGGTCAGGCTCGAGGAATAGACCACGAGGCTCCACAGAACCAGCGGTGGATTCAGCGAGACCGAGGCGAAGGAATTGCATGTCAGCCCGTACGGCTTGCCGTCAGGCGCTGCCGCCGTGATGATCGTCACGCCCGTTGCATAAGTTCCGAGCGCGTTGCGAAAGTCGCGAGGATCAATCTGCGAGCTGTCGCTCGCGAACTCGTTGGCGGGATCCGGAGCGCGGGGATGCTTCGGCAGATCATTCATCGGCCGCCTCACAGCGTGAGATTCTCGGAAGGTAGGCCCAGCGCTACCCGTCCGTAGTTGGTCCCAGCCGCATCGAAGTTGAATGCGAGATGTGAGTTGATCGCGTGCGCATCGCGGAACTGCCGCTGTAACACGCCGCTCGTGAACAAACCACGCGCGCCGCTCGCGGCAAACAGCATCGAGACCGCGTCCGTGCACAAGTTTACGGAAAAGGATCCGTCGCGGCGATATCTGGTCTTGGTCGCCATGTCGGGAATATGGCCGCGCCGTGCGTCCTCCATGGCATCGAGACAGGCCGACCGCATGATCAGGCGCGCAGCGTCGATCTTGGCCGAGGCCTCGGCGATCTTGATCTGCGTGCTTTGAAAATCGCTCAGCTTGGCGCGGTTATACGTCGAAATACGATGGCGTGCGACCTCCGTGTAATCGTCGAGGCACGCCTGTGCATTCCCCAGCGCGACACCGGAGAGGACATAAGGAAATAGCGAGAAGACAGGCAGCGTGTACAGAGGATTCGGATTGACCACGCTTCCCGGCGTGGGGCCACCTGAGAGGTCGCCTACGGCGACCGTCATATGGTCAGCCACGAAGGCATCCCTGACCTCGACGTCGCACGACCCCGTCCCGCGCAATCCGGCGACGTTCCAAGTGTCCAGTACCTTGTAATCGCCCTTGGGCAGCAAGAAGATTCGATACTCGATGCCGTCGGCATCGTCGTCGGAATAGACCACGCTCGCAAGCATATTCCATTCGCAGGAGGCAACGCCGGACGAGAATGGCCAGCTGCCATGCAGCTGATATCCGCCCTTGACCCGCGTCGCGCGTCCGGCGGGAAAGATGAACGAGGACGCGATCAAAGTATCCGGATTGCGGCCCCAGACCAGATCCTGCGCCCGTCGCCCGAACATGCCGAGCATCCAATGATGGCTGGCCAGATTGGCGAAATTCCAGGCGACCGACGCGTCCGCCTGCCCGAGCAGCTCAGCGCAATCGACGAGAGCGACATAGTCGAGCTCAGCGCCACCAATCCGGGCCGGCTGCAGCATCCGGAACAGGCCCGCCTCATGAAGATCTGTCTCGGTTTCCGAGGGTAGATGCCGCAGCTCCTCCGTCCTTGCCGCCCGCTCACGTAGTCGCGGAAGGAGGCTCCGGGCCTTCGCGATCATGGCCGCATAGACCTCACCGCCGGCTTGCAGACCTGCGGGCTGGGTCATGCTCGGCTCCTGGCCAGGCGCCATTCGTGTCCCTCGCTTTCACACATTTATGCGGCGGGACCTTCGCCAAATCAAGCCAAGCCAGTGCCTCATGTCGACCTCGGAGGCTTGACCAGCCCAAAAGCGCCCTTCTCGCCAAAATCCGCGATCCGGCGTTCGTCGTAGCCGAGGATATCTTGCAGGATCTGCTTGGTGTGCTCGCCCAGAAGAGGTGCCGCGACGGGGTCGACCGCACCTGTCAGGCTCATCGTGATCGGCGGCTCGATGTTGGGCACCCACTCGGCTGTCGGATGCGGAATCCGGTTCAACCGATGGCGCTCGCGAGCCTCGGGGGCATTGAAGCCCTCCTCGACTGTCCGAAGATAGCCGACCGGAATATTGGCGAGCTTCATCCTTGCCATCCAGTTCTCCAGAGTATCGCCGGCGAAGACTTCGGCAATGGCTGCCCGCAGGAGCTCCTTGTTCTCCGAACGGGCTTTGCGCGTCGCAAACTGCGGATCGGTGATGAGATCGGGCCGATTGAGCACTTCGACCACAAGCCGGCGGTAGAGCCGGTCGTTGGCGCAGGCCATGTAGAGCGGCCCGTCTGAGGCTTCGTAGACGCCGACGGTGGGGGACCCACTCGGCGAATTGCCGAACCGGCCGGGATTTTCGCCGTTGATGAGGTAAGCCATGCCGTAGAAACCGGTCATTCCCATCGCGACGTCGAACAGGGCAACTTCGACATGTTGTCCCCGGCCGAGCCGCTCCCGCGCGAGCAGCGCCAGCAGGATGGCATTGCAGGCCGACATCCCCGTCGCCATGTCGACAATGGGCGGGCCGGTGCGAACCGCCGGGCCGTCGGCAAATCCATTGAGCGACATGAAGCCGCTTTCCGCCTGGGTGATCGGATCGAAGCCTGGCCGCGATGCAAACGGTCCGCTGCGTCCGTAGGCGGAGATCGAACAATAGACCAGCCGCGGGTTGAGCGGCGCGACCGATTCATAGTCGAGCCCGAACTTCTTCATGACCCCGCTCGAAAAATTCTCCACGACCACATCTGCCTTGCGGATCAGGTCCAGCGCGATCTCGCGCGCCTCCTGCACGGCAAGATCGAGCGCGATGCCGCGCTTATTGCGGTTCAGGCTGAGAAAGGCGGCGCTCTCGCCTCCAATCTCCGCGTGCTCATAGGCACGCGTGTCGTCGCCGCCATCGGGATTCTCGATCTTGATGACGTGCGCACCGTAGTCGGCGAGCGTCTGGGTGCAGGCCGGGCCAGCGACCACACGCGTGAAATCAACGACCAATAGACCATCGAGCGCGGTCGGTCCTCCCGTCGCTTGCGAGGCACGTACCGGCAATTGAGGCTTGGTGGGCATCGATCGCGCTCTCCCTTACATCGGCTTATGGCCGCCGAATTTCCTGCAAGAGCAAACTTAAAGCCCGGCACTGCCGACTTCGCAAGTCCCATGCCGGCATCGCTTCAAAACGCAAAAAAGACCCGGCAGCCCCAGGCTGCCGGGTCCTCGGACGTTCCAGGCGCGTACTGGCCATTGGATAGACGGCGCGTTCCGTGCGGCGGCAAACCTGCTCAGTGAAGCCATTTCCGCCAATAGAGCGTATGCGCCCAGGCCCAAGGGGTCTCGGGCTCGAACAGCCGATAGCCCGCCTGAATGAAGTTGTTCGCGGATACGGGGTTGCCCGTCGTATCGGAGACAATGCTGTCCCATCCAATACGCCGCGCTCTCGCCTCCACCACACGCATCAATCTGCGCTGAAGGCCGCGTCCCCAATGCCGTTGCAACACGCCGACTCTGGAGAAGTAGCCGCCATTTCGAACGTGCGTCGAGGGCACAACTCCGGCGAAGGCGACTGCGTCCGCGTCGTGATAAGCCAGCCACCACGCGCCGAGGTCGAACGCGGGCATCGCCGCGGCATCGAAGAACGTGAATCGATGCAGATCAGCCAGGGTCTCGGCAACGTCGTCATCGGAGGCGTCGACGATACGAATTCTGTACATAAGCCACTCATTGGGCAGCTGATCTTGATCGAGCACGGAGCGCGTCGCCGGCACCATGAAGGCTCATTTGCCCAGCACGACCTTGACGCCGAGCCAAACTGCTCCCATGAGACCGGTAGCAATGACTGTGATCACTGCCTTGAAGGTATAGCTCTGGGCCTGCTCCACGCTCTTTCGCCACCTCCGCAAGTGTTGAAAGTCGGCTCGTAGCTCCTTTCGGTCGTCATCCTCGATGCCAAAAGAGGCCAGCACCGACGCGACCGCCTTCAACACGATCGCATCGATGCTCTCCTGCTGGAGCCTGTGCTGCTCGGCCAGCGTCTCGGTCAAAATGGCCCTGATCTCGTCGTCCTGCATCCTCATCGCTTGATGATCCTTGCGACATTCTCGAAGCCACGCTTGGCGAAATAGAACGAGACCACGAGATTGGCGGTGACCGCCGCAAATCCGGCCAAAGCGTCTGTCGAGCCCAATCCGAGAACCTTGTCCCAGACCAGGAGCTTTGCGAAATAGAGCGCGACGCAATAGCCCATCAGCTTGTCGGGCTCGTACCAATGCCCGATCTCGGCGATACGATATCGCATGATGGCGTTGACCTCGGCCGTCTGCGCGGCGATCTCACCCGCGGCGAGATCTGCCGCGATCTTCGCGTCGACATTGCCGGCCTTGAGCTTGGCTTGGTAAGCGTCGATCAGGCCCCTGATGACGGGGCCGCCGAGGAAGCTGAGGATGATCATCCACATGTTAGAGCGTCCGGCGCCGGGCAATCTCGGTCAACACGCCAGCAGTCGCGACCGCGAGCAGCATCTTGAACGCAGAATTCGCGTCCATGCTCGTGAGCTGCGTGAAATCGTAGCCGGAGAACGCCGCGATCAGGCCGGCGCCGAGCACTCCCAGGACGTACTGAATGCGGGCCCAGAGGATCGTCAGCGAGTCCTTGAACCAAGCTTTAACCCTGTCGAATGTGATGGTCATGACTTCCTCTTGGCGACGACGTTGAAGATGCGGGCGATGAACGCACCGATGGAGCCTTTGGAGGGATTGGCGACGGAGGGCGCCTTGTGCGGTTCCTGCGGTGCTGACGGCGTAACCTTGGTGCCCGTGAATGTGATGGTGGGATCGATCGCCATCATCGAGAGCAGCATCGCAACGCAGCCGAGCTGCTGGTCGACATGGTCCGGATCATAGACCCCGTCGCGAACATACTTGCCGGACCTGTATTGAGTGGTGCCCGCCCACAGGTATGGGCTCGGAACACCCTTGCCGGCGTAGCCAAGACCGTTGTACATCTCCAGCGCGATCAGAACGCCGGCAAGAGACCAGTCCTTGCGCTTCGCAAGGTACGGATGGCAATTGAGCAGCGCATCGATGGCCGCCTCTTCCCACGACTTGAATGGACCTCGACCCGCCGGCACATGAACCGAAACCCTGTTCCAGGGATCGCCCTGAGCCAGCGACCGGCTCCAGTTCTGGGAAGATTCGCGCTGGTGGATGACGGCGATGACTGACCACGGGACGCCCGTCTTAGCCTCTACCACCTGATATCGCTTCTTTGCGGCTACTAGCGATTGAGCGACCTTGTCGCTCAGAGTCTTCCTGGTCAGCTTGGCAATTTGCCAACGCGTTAGGCTCGCCCGCGTGAGGGCGTCAAAGTCTACCATGGGCAGATCCTTTCGGTTGCCGTTGATCTATCGGTGGTTGTGGTGGTAGGTTCCGCCCCGGCTGGGGAGTGGCGCTTGCGGAATTTCGTTTCTTTAGTGATTGCGGCAGTCTTGGTTCTGCTACTGCAACCAATCTATTTTTTTGCGATGTCAAACTTAGACTACGTCATCTCAAAGGAGAGGACGTGGCAGCATATCAATAGCGCTTTTGAATCCGGCGTCCTTGTCGATGCCTCTCACCGGAACCAGATCATTGCGAGTGGCGATCGGTTCACGGACTGCTACGCACTTGGCGAGGGGTTGCAGCCCCGCGTTGGTCCGATCGAAAACGGTATTCTGGCGCCACGTCCAGTCTCTGAGCGCCACGCCTGCGACGACTTGGAGCAGGCCGCGAAAGACCCGGACAGCGTTACATGGCAACGCTATGCTCGTTATTGGCACGGATACAGGCTGTACAACGCACCACTCGCGTCGCTGATGCCGATACTTCTCTTGAAGCTGGTCAATCTCGCTGCGCTGGCAGGTGTTGCTGTCTTCTTCGTCATTCAGGCCAATCAGCTGATTGGAACGCGCCCGACCATCTGGCTCTGCGCGCCGATTCTATTCCTGACCGATTTCGTTCGCATTTGGCACGTCACGCCACACACAGTAAGTACCGTTGTTATTGTTGGCGGCGCCGGCATCTTCGCGCGGATGATCATGAGCGGATCATCAGATCGTAAGCTCATTGTGAGCGCAGCCGTCTTCGGTTCTATCTTCAATTTTGTTGACTTCCTCGTCAACCCGCCGTGGATGCCGATGCTCCTTGCGTTTCTTGTTGTTGCGTCTGGACGGCGCACAAGCATCGCGCTGTTCTGCGTCGCGGCTTGGTTCTCGGCTTATGCCATAACTTGGTCGGCGAAATGGATGGCCGTGTACTTGGTCGAACCGTCGTTTGACGTCATGGCAGACGTGTTGGGCGCTGCATCCTTCAGGATCGCCGGTGACAATGCGAAGGTTTCGCATTTCCCCCTTGCTGCGACTGCGAAGGTATTCTTGAGCACCTTCTTAAGCTGGGGCGTTATTGTTTTCATCCCATCCCTGATCTTCTTCAGGATCAGGGTCCTACCACGCCTCACTGCGTGGCCCGCCCTGATCCCCATCATGTGGTTTGAGCTGTTGAGCAATCATAGTCAGATACACGCTGTTTTCGTCTCGCGGAGCGCAGCAGCCGCAATCGGCGTTGTTCTCGCGTCTGCGCAAATGCGCGCGTCAGATGATCCTAAGTAGCTTGTTGGCAACGATGGTGGGCTGAAGGATGCCGAAGGCATTGCTCGTGCCGCCCTGCGCGGTGCCCGTGAAGCTCCACCCGCTGAAGCCCGTCCAGACGTACGTTGGGCTTCCGCCAGAGGATAGCAGGCTACGGAGACCGTTGTTAGAGCCGCTGCCGTAGCCAACCGTATCACCGACAAATGTCAACGAGCCCGTATTGATCGTGCCGGATGGCGTATATGGCGGCAAGTTCGCCGTAACGAGCTGTCTGGATTCCGATCCGCCCGCGCCACCAAGCGTTGTCGGCCCCGTGATAAAACTGCCTGTCAGGCGACCTGCAGCGCTCCCGCCCATATCGTCCTTGCCGGCGACGACGCGCCCGCGCAAATCCGGGACGTTGAAGGTGCTCGTTCCGTCCCCGGAGCCATAAGTGGTGCCTATCAAAGAGAACAACGTTGCGTAAGTCGTGCGGCTGATAGCCTGTCCATAGGGTAGTACAAACGAGCTATTCGGCGAAGTCGAGCCCCAAAAATCAATGCTCCCGCCGATCGGGATCAGGTACGGATTGCCGAAGAAGTTATGAAGGTAAAAAACGCCGTTCGAGGCATTGTAGAGCACCACATAGGGAGAGCCTTGGATCAACGTACCTGCCGGCACCTCAACTCCAGGCTTGAGCTGGATCGATTTTGCTCCCAAGCCGTCCACATTCAGCGTGATGTTCGGAGAGCCCGCGCCATTCGTGGCATGCGGCGTGAACGCGATCACCTGGCCGTTCAACTGCGAGAGCGACTGAAACACCTGATATGTATTGACCGCATAAGCCGTGCTGGTGCCCGTCGTCACCATCGCCCCAGCGACGTCGTCGCGGTATTTCGCAATTGCTGCCATCATCGCTCGCGCCGAATCGTTGACACTGGACGGGGACTGCCCTTCCGCCCAATTGATCGTCGAATCTGCCGTGGCGTCGGCGGACGCCGTTTGAGACCACTTGTAAAGAGTCATCCTGTATCCTTGATGTGAAGAGGCGATGCCATAAGCCACCGGCATGCCGTTTCGTGGTGTCGTCGTGCCTGCCGTCAGTCCGGCGTTTTCGTCTCGCTGCCGCACAGCTCGATGTACTGGGCGCAGCGGCAGGATGGCGCGCGGGCCGTCAGGAGGTTGCGGATCACGCCTGCGGGGACGCCGGGGCTTTCGCTTGCGATCCGAGCCACACGCGCATCAATGATGCCGTCGATTTCCGCGCGCAGTTCCTCGATGCGATCTTCAATTCTGGTCACGCGTTGCAACTTCGTTGCCATTGGTCTTTCCGTCCTTCGCTTCAGCCTCGCATGCTGCCAGTTTCTGGCGGGCGGAGGCAGCATCATTCTGTGCGCGCCGGAGCGCGCGTTCGCGCTGGGTCTCGTGCGCGGCGAGATGAACCTGGATGTCGTAAGGTAGTGCGGCGAACCGTTGCTTGAATGGGCCGGGCCAGGACCGCGGCGGCGGGATGGCCGCAATCGCACTGATTGCGCGCGACGCGGGGCCTCCGAGCGTGGGATCCGCGAGGCCCAGCGCGACGTGCATCCGCGAAATGTCCTGCACCGCGGGCCACAGCCGGCTCATACCCAGTGACGCACAATCGGTCACGAAGCGCGCGACCGAGGCGGGCGTCGCCGGACAGGCCGGCACACCGTTCAGCTCGCACCATTTGACGAAGATCGGGGCGTCGCGGAGTCGCGCCTGCGCAAGCGCCGTCAACAATGGATGGGTCATCGCTTCGCTTTGCGCAACGCCTCATGGAGCTTGCCCATGCGCCGGCGCAGATCGACGAGCTGAACGCGTTTCCTCAAGCTGTGAGGACTCGAATCGATCTCGCCCTGCAGTTCGGCGTCGAACCGCTCGAGGGCCGCCGCGCGCTTCTTCAGTCCATAGAGCGCGAAGTTTTCCGCGATGCGATCCGGTGACATTGGTTCGCCGTAGAGATTTCCGGTGATGGATTCGGCGCGTTGGATGAAGTTTCGATTATCTTCGCTCATGGAATGATTTCCTGCCGCGAATTCGCGTGATGGGTACGGTGAGAGACGGCGGCTTCTAGAAGGGGAAGAAAATGGGTGGTGCGAGCCGTCGCTCCGGCCTGTTCGCCCCGCCGCCGGGCCGATTGGGAGAGGTCGAGATGGACCATTCCTCGCGCGGAACGGGCGGGTTCTTCATGGGAGGAGCGAACGGATTTGGATCCACGTACAGCTCATTTCGGTCCCGGGTTGTCGGCGACAGCCCTGACGGGAGCTCGATCGGATCGGAAGGTCCTACTTCCTTCATTCTGTCGCGGAACTGTTCGGCGTGCGCGCGGAGATATCTGACCACATCTCCTAGGATATTCGCCGGATCATTGACGCGCCCCTGCGAGCTCATGAACGACTTGATGTAGCGGTCCAGATCATCAGCCCGGGCCTGCCAATCTTTCTGGACGCCATCCGGATAATAGGACTGGTCGCCTTCCAGGAGATCGCCCAGTTGCTTACGAACGGCATCGTAAATGCGCGAACGGTCTGTCTCCCCGATCGTCGTCTCGTAAATCGGGGGCGGGAGATACTGTTGCTCGATCGTGACCATAACGAACTCCTGTCGACTCATGCCGAAGCCGTCCCGCGATCGACAAACGATCGCAGAATGATTCGGATGGTGAATAAGGTGATTAAACGGGCTGGCGGCGTCCGGGCACCGAAGCTATTTGAAATCCAAGAACTGCAGATAGAGAAGACCCAAGGGAAGATTTTGGACGTACTCGTTTCCCTTGCGAGATTGTCCTTCGTAGATCCAAAGGCGAAGCAGTGGCTCGGCAAGCTTCCTGTTGACCAGGCGATCGCCGCCCGAGAAGTAGCAACAACCGTCGCTGAGGCTGCGGCCGCCATCGGCGAAGACCATCACCTCGTGGGCCGCCAGACGTCTAACGTAGAACGATATCGTTAGATCCGCCTTTGTCAGCTCTATCGTGCAACGTCTGTCGTACTGACATTCCTTCGTGCTCCCTGCTTCGTTGAGCGCGCTCGTCGTGCCGGCGGCAACGTCTGCCCTCGTTGTACCGTCGAAGGCATACGAAACGATGTAGTCGCCGGCGAAGGCCTCGAGCGATAGAAGAAGGCTTGTAGCGACGATCACGAGGGACAAAACAGGTCTCAAGAGCATTGGCATCCTATCCAACATGCAAAATTCTCAATTCCGAGCCGACCGAGATAAACGGGTTGATGTCGTATTCGAAGGCTGACCGATACACGCCTCATGTTCGAATGGCCGTCTTCGCTCGGTAAAGCGCAACAGCGTCCTTGAGATCGCCCGTGCTCGAGAGCCGCGCGTTCAGCGCTCGGAGATCGTGCTGATCACGTTCGCCTCGGCTCGACGCCATGCCCGGCCTTTGCACCGGCGGCATCGGTCTAGCCGCAGCCGCTTCCTTCGCCTTCATCATCAACCGGTATTTTCCGGCATCATACATCATGCGCTGGAATGTGGCATTGCGCATCAAGGGCTCGCTGTCGAACAGGCGCTGCATTTCCTCCGGTTCAATGCCGCTGGCCTTGGCCGAGGCCATGATCTCCTGGGCGACGGCCTGCCTGACGTTCCTCGCCTCCGCCTTCAACATGGTTTCAAGCCGGGCGTCCTCTGCCTTCGCATAGTGCTGAAAGTTGCGGCGCGCGGCATCCGATGTCCGCCGCATCTCCTCGTTCTGACGAGCGCGTAATTGCTCGCTGCCGGCGACGATCGCCTGGATGCGCGCCAGCTTTGCGGGATCCTGCTGCGCGATTTGCGCCAGCGCTTCCGGCAGTCGCTCCGGAGCGAGGCCCGCCAGCTCCGGAAATTGGCTGACGAAGCTGACTTGCGCGATCTGCATCGCCGCGTCGAGACCCTCGACATAGCTCCGCCGGGCGCGCTCGACCTCACCGACCTTTTCTTCGAGGGCCAGGCGCACCTGCGGATGCTGCATGAGCTGCTCGATATCGGGATCGAGCTCGGCAGAGCGACTGCCTTGATCCTTGGCCGCGTCGGACGTCTTTTCGGCGTCCTCGTGCTGCTTATCGCCGGCCTCAGGTTGCTCGAAGCCGTAGAAGTCCGGCGCATCGGGATCATTGGCGGCCACTTCCGCGCGTAGCGCATCGATCCTTGTCGCAAGTGCCTCCGAAGACTCCTCCTCGGCAACCTGCCTGTCGCCGGCCGTCGCGCTCGCATAATCGCGCGCGGCGCGCGCGAGAGTGACAGCCTCGTTTGCGGCAGCGGGCTTGCCTTCGCCGTCGGTATATCGCCTGACGACGGTCTTTGGCTGCTGATCTGACAGTTGATCAGCTGCATCGCGCAAGGACGCACTGTCGCTGTCGATCGCCGGGATTTCCGCCTCCCACTCGGAATCGGGCATTTGCGCATAACCCGCGTTATCAAGGTCGAAAGCGGCTCCGGTCAACTCCGCATCGGTCTGCTGTGTCATCTCGGACTCATTTCCCCTTAAACGCGCCGATCAGGCCGCTAATTCCGTTCGCAATGCTTGCGAACTGATCCACGCCGGACTTCTGCTGCGTGCCCGTCGTCGTGCTATTCCCTTGCTGTCCGAGTTGCGCGATGGGCACGCCGATCTGCGCCAGCATGCTCAACGCCTGCACGGGAATGCCGCGACGCTGCGCCTCCTCTGCCAGGGTCGCGTTGGCTCCGTAATTCCTGGCATCGAGAGCCGATTGCGCGGCCGCGACACCCTGTCCGCGGTTGGCCAGGTCGCTCTGCTGCATCTGCGCCAGGGTGTTGGCCGTCGTGTTGCCGGCATTGTAGAGCGCCCCCGCGGCCGCAAGCTGGTTGGCGACATCCTGGTTATATTGCGCAGCGATCACCGGCGCCTCTCCCGCCGCCACGCCCCTTCCATAAGCCATCAGATTCGCGCCACTGAAGTCGCGGCCGGCGGCGGCAAACTGCGAGTTTACGGAGTCCCCAACGTCGGATCGAATCTGTGCAAGCTGGGCCATCAGCGCCGGATTGCTGCCGACCATGCTGCCGTTTGCGTAGGGCGTGAGCCGGTCACGATACGAAGCAAGATTGTCCTGCACCTTGCCTGCCTGCGCGGTAGCATTGCCGCCGCTCAGCAGCGACTGCGCATAGTCCGCGATCTGGCCCGCATAGGGATTGCCCGCCGCAGCGTTGTTCTTCAGCGTATCGAGCGCCGAGCTCTCCGCAGATGTCAGGCCGGTGTTGTTGAGTCCGGTGCTGATCTGGCTCAGCATCGTTTGCAGTGCGGGCTGCGCGGCAGCCCAGGGTGCCGACTGAGATTGAACAGTTTGTGTGGAAGTGGATTGTCCACCCATGGACGGTTCCTTCTGAACTTGAGGCTATGTGAAGACGAAGCCGCGACAGACGTCGAGGCCTGCGATGCAAAGATGTAAATTGTCAGTCGAATGGAAAGAAAATCGGCGGTTGGACTGCCCTGCCTTCCGAACGCTCGTTTCCGCTCAAACGGAGCATCTCCACCGGCCGTTGCCGCAGCAATGCTTCCAGCTGACTCGACTGAAATGGCAGCGGCCGGACGCGATCGGACTCCGGTTGCGCGAACCGCCAAGGCTGCCGGTCCATGAAATCCGGGGACGGCCCGTCAATGCCGGGCGTTGACGGAAGCGGCCTTGCATCCCGGCCCCGCTCAGCACGACGCGCGCCTAACAGCCAATCAAGCAAATCTGATCCGCCAGGCGCCCGCTCTCTGTTCGGAGTTGGCCGCAGCGGAGCGGGCATCTGCGGTGGATCACCGAAGGGATTCGAATCGGGAGAGACGGATGGCGGTGGCGACCATGGCGGAGACGCCGGTGGGACCACTCTCCAATGATCGGGATCCGCCCACCAGGGCGGCCGAGGTATCGCGCCTTCAATGCCGAAATTGGGGACACGCGTATAGGGATATCTGAATGATCGTGTCATTTGTGCTCTCACGGAACAAAAGTCATTTGAACGATGTATCGATCGACATGCCACACAGGCGCCTCATGCGAGAGGTGTGGCACCGATCTGGCAATTCGTGGACGACTTGCTCACTAGGGGTCGTAGATCACGCGACGAGTGAGACCCAACCGCTTTGCGATTGCATCGACCTCTTCCTGACTATCCGGATAGTGCTGATAGACGATCCTGGTCTTGATCGCAGCGGCATGATGGCGAGGGTTCCAGGTCCACAGCACGACAGGATACTCACCAGTCGATCGATACAGATTCATCAATTCGCGCCTGACGAACCTGCTCTCCGGTGGATCGGCGAAAGCAGTAGCGGAGACTCTTTCGCGATAGAATTCATTCCACCGACGACTCACTTGCATCTCGTCAGCGTCAGCCGCCGAGCAGCGCAACGACGTCAGGAAGGGCCCCAGCTGGTCCTCCCCCTCGATAAAGCCGATGCAGTCGTCATTGCCATATCGCCGAAAAACTCCCCAGGCCACCAAGGCATCGCTGGGAACATAGGCCTCGGACGAAGCAAGCAGGATAAAACTGGCGCAGGCATACAGACAGAAATCGCTGACAACGACGACTGCATTGCGATCTCGGAGCATATTCGCCAACTCGACTGCCCGCTCGGCGTCGCCTCCGCGGCTGCGCACGATAGCGATGCCATGGTCTGCCAAATCGGCTGCGATCGAAACATTGAGGTCCGGTGGGATCGCGCCATCGAGACAGAGCACATGCTTGTCTTGCGACAAGGCGACCGGCCGGGCCACGTCGCCACGACAATATTCAGCCGCGCGAACGTAGGACGAGAAGTCAGCCTCTTGCGCCGCCGGAGTGCGACCGTCCAGGCCAATCAACAAGCAGAGCAGCGCCAATCCGCTTCTCGCAACGAGACGGGATAGCCGGTCTCCGTCCCCAAGCGTCAAGCTGTATCGCCACCGGCGCGTCGCGCGCCGCCTGACGCCCTTCTCACCGGAACGACGCTCGATACACGACATCTTCGGCCTCGATGCTTGCCAAGCGGAGGATCATATTAGAACAAATCATGAACCTACGCAACCCCCGGTGCATGAATTGCAATGGGTACCGTATCGACTGCCGCTACCGGACGAGCGCCTCGCCGCTACGGTAAGCGCTTGTCGATAATCGCGTAGGTCTGTTCATATCCATCGAGAACGCGAGCCCAGCCTTTCCGCCCGAAGATGCGCACGCAATGGCATCCTTCCGCTTGCGCATACGCCTCGATGCCGCGGATCAGCGGCAGCCAGCGCGTCATGCGAGTGCCGCCGCATGCCGTGATGACGCAGACCTTGCCGGCATCCGTTTGCTGGAGGCTGGTGGATGCAGCCGCCTCGATCACCGAACCATTCCAGGCGACCCAAAGCAGCGACGTGCCAACGAGGATGTCACGCTCGATTGCCACGAACGACGCCAAGCCCGTTTCGACAATCGCCCGCTCAATGAGTGGAGCGGCAAGCGGCCAGACCTCGCGCACGCTGTTCGGATCGACGCAGACGAGTTGCGCGTGGTGGTGTCGATCCGGGTAGACGCCGCATGTCTGCGGCAGCCTATTGCTCATGACCAATTCCGAATGAAGACAATGAATAAACGCCAGCTCCCGTGACGACGCGAACGTTCGCCAGCCTCAGCGCGGCCAATTTCGATCGCGTGGGATCGCAGATGAAGCGTCAACGAAAGCGGCTGACGTTTTCACGTCCAATCGTTTGCCGGTTCGTATTTGGGTCGTTCGTCAGCCAAGCTGTCCTCCGGACGCCTTGGACGAAACTCGTTGTAACGCTCGAGCACGTTCTTCCGAATGAGGCCCGGGGGTGCTCGATCGACAAAGTCACGCTCGCGACCGATATCGGGAACACCCGGCATAATTTGAAGAGACATGATCTCCTCGAGCACGTCGGACAACTCATCGCCGCGGGAGAGTTTCAGCAGAATCCGAGCCTTGTCGCCAAGCGCCTCCCTCAGAAAGAACTTCGTTCGATGCGCACGCATCACCGCAACGTCAATCGATCTAAGAGCTTCCTCGGGTAGATCGAGAGCATTTAGATAGATGTTTGCCTTGCTGATGGCAGGACGAACATCGCTAGGATAGCGCTCTAGCATATCATCCAAAACCTGTAGCGCTTCTTCGTCTCGCCCGGCTTCCCGTAACAACCACGCAAGCTCATTGGCAAGATACCGATAGTCCCCATCGTCCGCACTCGCCATCCGGTCTGCCACAACGCGAATAACTGCATCCAAAGAAGTCCCACTACGGACTTCCACGATCCAGTCATCAAACACCTTGGGTGAGATGAACGAAGCTATGACGACACCTTCTCAACTTAGTTAGAATACCTCTCTATCTGCTGAACATAACATTGCTCACCAGCGTCGAGCAACCAACTCAGCGCTGCTCATTGAGCCATCTTTCTTCATGCTCAGGCCCCCACTCGGGGAGCTCTGGTTGAGGCGGACGCCCCCCGTTTTGAAAGCAGGCCATGAACCTTTGACGAGCGTTCTCCTTGCACCCGTCAAGAAAGTCGTCCCACGGGTAGCCGTTCAACCCGTTATCACGGCGCTCTTGCCAAGTATTCCAACATTGCTCCTTCTCCCGAGCCCAACGAGCTCCACAAAAGTCTTCGTCGTCAGTTCGGGTTACATTGCGGCCTCCGCCACCATTTCGAGCGTCCACTCTCATACCGGAACGCTTTCTTCCTACTGACGTTTGGCCCCCGAGAGTAGGAAGATTTCCGGTCGGCCGCCTGCGAGTGGCAAGCGGATTAAGGTCATCCGAGTTGGATCGCTCAGAAGGCATCCGCGTGAGGTGCCGCTCATCAGGATTCACAGCTCCTCCGGCCTCTGCATCGGTAGTTCGAGGCGTCTCCGCCCCTAGGCCAGAGCCCAGATCCGGCGGTTGGATCGGCTCTGGCGTTTCGACGAGCCCATCCAGCGTCCGTAGAAGCATCCACAACGCTCCCAGTCTTCCGCCAGAAACTCTTCCCGGGCCTTGCGGGCGTGGTCTTCCTACAGGGGCGCCTCGTGGACGGGGGAGGGACCGATCTGCAGCTTGCGGGGTTCGCTCCAAAGGGCCACTGCGCAGTACGGCCGCAGGTCCGGTCGTAGTTGCTTCGGCTACGGTCAATCCATTCGCCGGGCCAGGATTCAGCCCCAAGAAGCGCATTGTCTCGACGGGTGATCCCGGCGCAACGCTCCCATATCCAATCCCTATCGGGACGGCGGGGGAATATCTCGGCTGCGCTCCAGGCAAGCCGCGGATGTATTGCAGAAGATCAAAATCTGTGGCTCGCTTCCCAGGCTCCTGGTCCGGCTCAAATGGACGACCAAATCCCTGCCGATATTCAATGTAGTTCATGAGCTCTCCGAAAGTATCAATGATCAAAAAGATTGCGCATGGAGGCGGGCTTGTTTTCAGGCGCGTCAGTAGGTGACGGGCGACAACGGTCGCCCCCTCACCCCACCACCGCCCACAAGAACACCCGCCCCGTCGTCGCCGAATTCGCGTGCGCGATCGTGAACGCGCCGTTCGCCACGGCGCTCACATAGAACGTGCCGTTACCCACTTCCGCCGCCGCGTTCGCCGACGCCGGCACCAGGATCGGCACCGATCCAGCCGCACAATTCACCGTCGTCACCGTCGTGCTTGACGCGCCCGTCGCCAGCGTCACGCTGCCGACGGCATTTGATCGTCCGGCCGCGAGCTGCTGGATCGCGAGCACGATCTTCTTCAGGTCGGGCTCGGTGATGCCGGGGACGTAAGCCGTCATAGCGTGCCGTTGGGTGTGAGATCGGGAACGATGCCGGCGCAGAAGGGCCAGTTGGTCGCGGCGGGGATGCGGACCTTGAAGCGGGAATAGCGGGTGTCGCGCCGGACGTCGCAACGGCCGGTGCGGGCATTGACCAGCCCTTCCGCACCCGCCGTTGCGACCGCCGCCGGCGCATCGCGCCAGGACACCGAGCCGAACAGCGTTGCGGCGTCTGTCACCGGGCGGAAGCCGCGGATGGTAGTGCGGTTCTCGTCCGTGCCCTGCTCCGTACTGTCATCTCGGGCTGGGGCGGCGGGAGACACCAAGCACGTGGGGGAGTGAGAAACGGCGCTCGCGCTCTGGACATCGAGCAGCGCCTTTGCTCTCCCAAGGCCGCTCGCGCCGGACCGCAGATGAACCCTCAACGAAGGCGGCCGACGTTTTCACATCCAATCGTTTGCAGGTTCGAATTTGGGTGGTTCGTCACCAGCACCATCCCCGGGACGCCTTGGACGAAACTCGTTGTAGCGCTCCAGGACGTTCTTCCGGATAAGACCTTGGGGGGGCGCGGTCGACGAAATCGCGCTCGCGAGCAACATCGGGAATGCCCGGCAGCATTTGAAGAGACATGATCTCCTCAAGCACGTCGGACAACTCGTCACCGCGAGAGAGTTCCACCAAAATCCGAGCCTTGTCCCCGAGGGCTTCCCGACGGGAGAAGCCGGTCCGTCGGGCACGCTCCAATGCCACCTCAATACACTCAAGCGCTCGCTCGGGTTGATCGAGCGTCCAGAAATAAATGGACGACTTGGCCATTAGAGCACGAACGTCATCAGGAAAACGATCAGACACCTCATCGAGGATCTGGATTGCTTCGTCAATTCGTCCCGCATAACGCAGCAGGCCCGCGAGTTCAAACGCAAGGAAGTGATAGTCGTCACTATCTGCTTGCTGCGCCCGCTCACTGACAATCTCGATGACGCGGTGAAGCGGCTGCTCTCGGCGCAATTGCCATACCCACTCAGCCAGTTTCAAAAGGGGATCATCGCGCTCCATCGTCATTACTCGGACTCCTATCCGAGTGCATGTTCTGACGCCCCCAGCACTCTTGTCAACGTCCTGCCTGCCGCGACCTGTCAGCGGTCTATATTGATGAAGAGCTCCTCATGCGGATCAAGGCTCCAGTTGTCGACGCCCTGCATAAATCTGCATCAAGATGTTTCTTCGCGAATCATATCTCGTCGACATACCAAAATCTGTCCCGCATCCAGAATCTTGTGCCCGCTGGAATCTCTCTCTCTACATTCTTGAAGTCTCTTATTCGGCCCAGGCGCTTTAAGCAGGCTGCTTGCCTCAATCGAGCATCATCGAGAAAAAACACCTCGTCGAAGGCTAATGACAATCGCACGAGTTCTCTTGAGACGAGTTCGGCGTCTCTCCAATACTCCCACTCCATCAGATTGAAATTTAAGGCATTAAGGCCGGAGAGAAGGTATCTCGCATGTGATCGCTCTCCTTCCAGCTGTCCGAGCTTCTCTTGAAGTGCCTCTGATAGCCCGACAACACTAGCTTCCTCCGGCGACGCCGCTCGTGCAGCTCTCAGAAGAGGCTCGAGCTCATCATATAATAGTTCAAACGAGAGCGACACAATCCTTGTCGACAGCGATGACATCATAGCCCCCTTGGCGCAGTTACGCAGGCCGCGCCGGGGTCCGTCTATCTCAAACCCCAGCGATTATGGAAGCATGACCATGTCACTTCACGGGATCGGCATCTAGCGCTGTTTTGGTGGGTCATCCCTGGGTTCTCGATCCATTCGCTTCTTTTGGACCGCTTCATTGTTGCGCTTCGCACGTTCCTTACCACTAGGTCCTTCCTTAAGTGGCTTTCCGCCGCACCGAGCGCTTACGAGACTCTCGATGCAGTCATTTAAACTCCACCTTCGACGGCCAAGCGGCCTCGACTGCGGAGCATACCCGCGCGGGCCTCTGAACCCGTCCTCGCAAGTTTTTCGCGCTTCTGCCCATTCCTCGTCGCACCCGTCGTAATTCTCTCCGCCGGCTTCAGCCTCTGGTGCCAAGGGTGGAGACTCTTCGACCGTCGTCAGCCGTCTGATGTTTGGATCCGGCCGTTGCGTCTTGGGCGTGTCGTCATCTTCGTCCGACGACATGCGCCGTTCGGATTCTGTATTCGGATTGGGTTCAGGCTGTGGAGGAAAAACTCGCTGCGGTTTTTCGACTAGATCATCCAAAGCTTGGATGATCATCAGGAGTGCTCCTAAAGCGCCGGGGTTTCGTCCCGGCAGGCGCGGGCCTGGTGGATGGGAATTTCCGATAGGAGCATCCCCAGCACGAGAGACGAATGAACTGATACCGGCTCGGGGCTGCTCTAGGGGCCCGCTGCGCAATATCGCTGCAGGGCCTGTGGGAGTCGCATCAGCGACGGTCCAGCCTTTCACCGGGAACAGATTGGCTCGATCGGATCCACGTGACTGGAAGAGCTGCTCTCTCCCGAGATTCGAGCTCCTGTTCAAGCCCGCATCGATGGGCGTATTCAGAGACTTATCGACGTACTGCAACAAGTCAAGATCTGTGGGCCGCGTGAGGAACTGCTGCCAGGGATCAACAGGCACACGATAGGGGCCTAGCCAACTATCAGCATTAGACATCATCTCTCCTCGAAATTCATTGAGTTGAAACTACGGTAATGCCCGATACCTTTTGCACTTCGGTGCGACGGATCGGAGTATTCGTTAGATCGCGAGCGAAGTCAGAGACACCCGGACAGGCCCATCGCAAATTGAGACAGGCCAGCTAAGCAATGGTTTGCTTGATCTTCCCAGGATTTCTCACCCCACCACCGCCCAAAAGAACACCCGGCCCGTCGTCGCCGAGTTCGCATGCGCGATCGTGAACGCGCCGTTCGCAACGGCGCTCACATACATCGTGCCATTGCCGGCCTCCGCCGCCGCGTTCGCCGACGCCGGCACCAGGATCGGCACCGATCCCGCCGCACAATTCACCGTCGTCACCGTCGTGCTCGATGCGCCCGTCGCCAGCGTCACGCTGCCGACGGCATTTGATCGTCCGGCCGCGAGCTGCTGGATCGCGAGCACGATCTTCTTCAGGTCGGTTTCGGTAATGCCGGGGACGTAAGCCGTCATAGCGTGCCGTTGGGTGTGAGATCGGGAACGATGCCGGCGCAGAAGGACCAGTTGGTCGCGGCCGGGATGCGGACCTTGAAGCGGGAATAGCGGGTGTCGCGCCTGACGTCGCAACGGCCTGTGCGCGCATTGACCAGCACTTCCGCACCCGCCGTCGCGGCCGCCGCCGGCGTATCGCGCCAGGAGACCGAGCCGTACAGCGTTGCCGCATCGGTCACCGGCCGAAAGCCGCGGATGGTGATGCGGTTCTCGTCCGTGCCCTGCTCCGCGCTCTCCAGCGTCGCCTCGAGACTCGGACCGCGGAAGAAGCCCAGCAAATGGACATCGGAGAACTGCGCGATTTCCGGCTGCACCGCCGTCGCGTAGGCATCGAGACTTAGCGTCAGCGCATCGAGCGACGACGAGATGCTGTCGAGGTTCTCCAGCGTCAGTCCGGTCTGCGAGATGCCCAGCAGATACTCGCCGGTGACGGCGACCGGGAAGAAGCGATCCAGCAGGAAGTCGTAGCCGAGCAGCTTGTCGTAAGCACCAACGATGCCCGATACCGACTTGTAGGCCCAATAGACGCGCGTCGAGCGCGGGTCGGCGGCGCCCATAAAGAGCTGAAGGTTGCCCTTATCCAGATCTGCCAGAAAACTGCGGTCGACCTTCTCGCGGCCAATCTGCTGCGGGACGCCGCCCGGCTCGATCTTGTGAAAACCCTGGCCGGCATAGAAGAAGATGCGCTCGCCGGCGCGAATGATCGAGTACGGCGCATAGAGGCCCTTGTCCTGGGTGATACGATCGATCTGGAAGATGATCGGCGAGCCCGGGACATAGGACATCCGCCGGATCGCCTGGTCCTGGAACACGATGCCGGACTCGCCGCCGGCGACGCCACGCACGATGCCGCCGTCGGGAAAGTCCTGGAAATCGGACGACTTGATGCCGCTGGTCCAGCTGTCCGCCGCGTTGAAATTGTTCAGCCCGGACCACTGGATCCGGTACGGCGTCGACAGCAGCCCTGACAGCACCAGGAAGCGGCCGACCACGCTGATATAGGCGGCCTGCGGCGGCGAACCGAGCGCATCGGCGAAGGCCGTGGCCGACGAGAGATCGAAGACCTGCAGAACCGCGTTCGCCTGCGTCGCAAAGACCAAGTTGCCGGTCTGCGCGAACTGCCACTGTGCGGTCGCCGAAAGCGCCGAATAGGAGGCTGCACCTTTGGAGACATCGATCCAGGTGAAGTCGATGTTGTTGAGCCGGTAGAGCTTGGTGGCCGTGCCGGCGAAGGTGACGACCGTACCGTCCGATTTCAGCGCATAGAATGCGCCGCGGCACGGTGCCGGCAGCGCAGACGTGTACGCCGAGAAAGACGGAAACGACCCGTAGCCGTCGCCGCGCGGAATGACATTGAGGATGTTGCGCGAGGCCTGGCCTTCATAATCGCTGACATCCGGGCGATACTCGCCGTAGGCAAGGAGTGGCATTGTTCGTTGATCTCATTTCGACGTTGTATGCGCGAAGTGCTGCACATTGCTCGGTGGCGCCTGGTTGAAAGCGCCCTGCGACAGAGCTCGACATCTGGGCGCCGAGTAAAGTTGCGTCTGTTTGCCAGGCCAAGCCGGCAAGGATTCTCGGTAAGATGCGATCTTCATACCCGCGGCGGGCTGATCCTGAACGACGGGAAACGGATTTCCGACCAGTTACCCGACGGCTTCGCGCGTTAACAGGCCCAAGCCCCGCACGCGCGGGTCGCGCGATCGAGGCATGCCGACCAGCAAACTGACATCAGTTTATGAGCGCGAATTTCTCTGGCTGCGCCGCCTGGAAATCTGCCTCTTCTTCTGCGCGATGCACTCATCGACCATCTTGCAAAGCTGTCGATGAAATTCGACACCGTAGCAGAACGGCAAATACCGTGGAAAAACGACTTCGTAAGATTCCCTCGCGAAGGTGATCATCTTCAAACGCTCGAGAGTGCGGCGAACAGCCATACTCGCAATTGTAAGAGCTTGAAGCCCGTCCACTCCTCGAGCTCGGCGGACGCTGCTGTCTTTAAGACCTTCGATTTGAAACGAACAAACCCACAGGTCCTCGCTAGTTTCATCTCGGTCGGGAAATCCAAGCCGCGCTACTGCCCTACGCTGACGCTTGCCGTAATGGAATACATATTCTATGAGCGCGCGTTCAGTCCACGGCATCGACAAAGCCCGTTCAATTTTTCACCCTGAAACGATGGAGTCCGAAGAACACCTTGCCCTAACAGGGACTAGAACAAATGCGGAACATTGTCAACCATTGAGGCGGGTCAAAGTTGCCGTATTGATTTTTGCACCACCCGGTCTTGTTCTGTTCGCTCTCAAACGTTTTGGACCAGCAAGCCCGTCCTGCGGTCTCACTGCTCATCAAATCAGCCGGAATACTCTTACAGAATTCCTCCCAGTCACTCGTGCTTCCACTGGCAGCACGTAGACAACGATTGAAATCGCCACCGCCACAAACCGGGGATCGCTCATGTAATTCTCTATTTTCAATTCATTGGCTTTGTACGATCACGCCGAACGTGCGCCGGGTGAAAGGAAGTGCACTGTCCGAAAACGTGGTGTGTAACTCTTGCTGAGAACTCGCGAGGCCTGGCCTTCATAATCGCTGAGATCCGGGCGGTATTCGCCGTAAGAAAGGAGTGGCATTATTCCATCGTCCAAGGTTCAGGGTCGATCGAAGCGAGCGTCCAGGCGGTCGATGCCTCCGCCTCCGATACCCAGGAAGCCGCAGCACCGTTGCTCGATGTCCAGGCCTCGTGCTGCCGCGCGGCTGCAGTCCAGCCGTCGAGATCGAAAGGCCGCGGATACCAAGCCTCGAAATTGCGGGAAAACGTCGAAGGATAGCCGCTCGCGTCATAAGGGCCGCAGGCAGCTCGCATCGAGACGCGCGGCGCAACGACGTTGCCCGCGAGCAGATAGGTAGAAGGCGAAGGAGCAAACCGCACAGCAAAGTTTGCCGGCTGCCCACTGACAGAGAGGCCGGCAGCGGCCGCTGCAAAGGACCGTTTGAACGAGGCAGCGCCTCCCGCGGCGGCGTAGCTGCGGCCCGTCCCCTGCAGCACGGCCGTGGTTGTGGCTGCGAGCCCAGATAGGGAGAACACACCGCGATCGCCCGAGTGTGCCGACCTGAAAGTCGTCGTTTGCCCCGCAATCGCGCAGCTCCCCGTCGTGGTGAGCAGGACCGTGTTGGTCAGGCCGAGCGTCGGCAACTGCCCGAGCGCAAGCCGCCCGGCAGCGTCAAAACCAAGAAGCGACATCAATCAGGCTCCGAATTGCGTCCGATCGCTATTGGCTTGGTACCGAATGCAGCAGCGTTCGGCCTGGCCGCTGGCCAGGTGCAGCATCCGAAAAGCTCAGCCGATCTTGATCGCGACGAGTTGCGTGTCCCTACCGGCGCCGGCGTCGTTGTAGACGATCTTGCCGTTCGCGCTGGTCGCATTGAACCCCTGCATTCTGACGGGAGCCACAGGGTTGGTGACGATCGCCGCGAGCGTAACCTGTACGGCGTTCCCAGCTCCCGTGGAATAGACCCATCCGCTGTAAGCGAAGATGTTGGTGCCATCAGTCAACCGAGCCAGAAACTTGGCAGCGGCGCTGGTATCCTTGAGCGACATGGTCCCGATCATCAAGAAAGTCCCACTCGTTCCCAGTGAGAGGGAAACGGCGTCGAACAGCGTGTTGACGGCGGACATCGTCACGTCTGCGCCGAGGATGGCCGAAAAGCTCGATATCGTCTGCTGCGCGTCGATATTGCTTCGCGCCTGGCCTTTCTGGGCGGAGGTAAAGCCGTTGCTCTCTTCGACCGAGATCAGGTCTTCCTTGAGCGCCACGACCGCCACCTGCGGTATCGTCGCGAAGTTGATCTTTGCGGTGGTCCCCGAAGAATTGAACAAGACCGTTGTTCTGGCCAGCACGCCGGACGCGGTGTTGTAGGCGCCCTCCCCGATCTCCCATTGACTGAGATCGGCGCTCTCGGCGCGGTATTTGTACGAGAGTCCGTTGACGACCCCGGCCGCAGCCGGGCTTTGATAGCCGGTTACGGCCGACGCGAAGGTCCAATCGCCCGTTCCGCCGGCGGACGGATTGAAGCGGCAAACATCGAGAAAAGCTGCCATATCAGGTGATCGTCAAAATGCCGTTGGCCTGGTCGAGATCGACAGTGAAGGTATTACCGTTTGTAAGCGTGAGGGCGAGGCCATAATCCCACCAGCCAATCAGCGGCTTGGTCGACGAGGTCGAATTGTAGAGCACCGCATATTGAAACGGCCCGATCGAACCACCCGAGGCGGTCCAGCTCGGATCGGTGCTGCCCACAAACTTGAACGTGCCGGTCGTCTGCGCACCGGTAATCGTACCGACACTGCTCCCACCCGCGGTATAGCCGTTGCCGGTCGCGAGATCTGCCGGTGTATTATAGACCGTATTCGTCGCGACCGGCGCCGTGTTGGTCAGATAGACCTTGTACACCTGCGCCGTGCCGGTCTTCATGTCGTGCAGTGCATTGGCTACGTCCTGCACGAAGCAATAGAACTTGTTGAAGCTTGCCATGTCGCCCTCCTAGATGACCTGTCCGGAAACGCGCACCGTCATCGGCCCTGCGTTGAAGGTCGACGTCAGCCCGAGATTGTTGATGTCGGCGAGCGCCGACGTGAAGCCGAGGCCCCAGGTCTGGATGCGCGCGTCTTCCTTGATGTACGGCGCGGACTCCAGCAGGGCTGCGTAGAGATAGAGATCGGGTGCCATGGTGAGCAGCCAGTTATTCCCGTTCGCCGCGAGCGACGGAACGTTCTGCCGATAGACCATTTCGATCGTGTAGGCCGCATCCGGCGTCGGAGCCAGTTCGAGCTCGCCGCCGAACACCGTGAAATAGCGCGGCCGCGCGGCGACATCGGAGGTCGCAAAGCGATACTCGTCCATCTGCGTCCCCGACTTGAACTCGAGGCAGGGCTTTCCTGTCACGCTGGACAGCCGGACCCGACGCATGGATTGAAAGTCCGATGGCAACGAAATGAACTCCGGCTCGTTCGAGCCGAGGTCGACGAGGGCCGTCGCCCTCTGCTCCATCTGCCGCACGAAGAGCTGGCGATTGAACTTGGCTTCCGCGAGCTGAATGAAGGTCGGGATCCGCGCGATCAATGTCGTATCCTGATCGCGCGCGAGATATTCGATCACTGCGCCTTGCAGCGATGTGTAATCGGTAATCTGGGTCACGTGAGCTCCGCTGACCAGCCGGCCTGCAATCTCGGCCTATCGGTTCGCAAATAGGCCCATTCGGGGTCGTCGAGCTTTTTCTGCACGATCGCGTCGAATTCGGGCGTGAACAGCCGCAGCGAGGTGTTGCCCCTCGCATGCTCCTCGTTGAGCCATTGCACGTAGATGACGTTGGGGATGCGGGCGACATGCCGCCCCCAGTCACCGCGCTGCTCGTCCTGGCGCGCCCGCCTATTCCATTCCAGAATTGGCGCTACATCCTGGACGTGCTCGATCGCCAGTTCGCGGCCGTTGCTGTCGAGGTGAGGCCTGATCAGAATGCCTTCCATCACGACAGCTCCGTCACCCACAGCGTACCGGCAGTCGCCGTGACCAGACCGTTGGTCGCGGCTTTCAGCGCCGCAATGCGCTGGCCGGGACTCACGGTGACGTACTCGACCACATTGGCCGGCAGATAAGGATCGGAGATGGTTGCAGTCTGGGCGCCGTCGCCGATCCGGTAGCAGCAGCCTGAATTCGCGACCAGACGGACCTGATAGGTCCCCGGTCCGAAAGCGCTGGCGGCACCCACACTGCTGTCATAGACGATCGTCTGGGTCGGGCCGACACGCGAGGAGTTTTGTTTGGACTGGAACGGCATGTCAGGCGGTCCTCACGGAGATGGAGTAATGCATGGGGATCGAGGCACCTGACGCGCCGGAGGGCGTCAGCACGATCACGTCGTCCTCGTTGAGATAGGTCGGCGACGGCGGGACCGCAGAGAACAGCTGACCCGCAGCAGATCCTGCCTGGGTCACCGTGAACGTCGCCAGCGTTGCCGCATTCGCCGCGACGGTGATGGTGCCGTCGGCGGTCGTGATCGCACCACCGAGGATGCCAGCGACCTTCAACACGCGGCAGCGAAAGGGAACGCGAACATAAGCGGCGACGGGGCTCGCGCCACATGACGGGGTGTAGGCGGTGAGATCGGCGGTATTGAGGGTACGATTGCCGGGAATCGGCATCTTGGCTCTCCAAAAGAAAAGGGCAGCCCGAAGGCTGCCCCGAGGTTGAGGTGAATGATCGCGGGCGCTCAGGACGTCGTGTTGTCGAACACGCCGCCGGAGGCTTTCTCGTTGCGCGATACCAGCGCGTATTCGGCCAGGATCTGCCGGCGATCGGAATCGCCGGTCTTGGCGAGCGGGATCGAGATCATGTTGCGACCGTTGAGATAGGCCACCGCCCATTTGTCGAGCTCGAGCACCAGGACGTCGCGCGGCCGCTGGAAGCGATTGGCGACCACCTTGAGCTTGCCGAAATCGGATTCGTACGCATCGACGGATGCAACGATCTTCTTCGACTTGGACTCCTCGATCGCGGTGGACCGGCCGGTGAAGGTCGAGAACACCTGCTTGTTGAAGGCGCCGGTCATGATGGTGCCTGGCTTGCCGCCATTGGTCCAGATCGTCGAGAGCACGGTTTTCAGGCGCACCTCGGTGAAGGCGAGTTGGGTGCCGTCGGTTCGCGTGCCGGTTCCGTCGGCGACCGCCGGGTCCGCAGCCCCGCCGGCCGTGCCCTTCGAGGTCGCGGACACGATCCAGGACAGGATGGACGCCGTCTTGCGCGGCGTCGTGGTGTTGCCGACCACCTTGGCCTGGTTGGTGCCGCACAGGATAGTCTCGAGATCGCGCTTGAGCTCGAGACCCTTGAGCATCTCCTGGTAGGCGAGCTCGTTGTCGCGCCCGGCGTGATCGACCGCCTGCTGGGTGCCCGAGACCCGGGCGACCTTGTAGGAGATCTGGCAGAGATTGCCGAGGCGCACGGTCGGCGTGGTGGTGTTGGTGTTGGGATCGTCGCCCTCGAGCTGGGCATTGGCGCCGTCGGCCGCGGCAAGAGCCTGCGTCTGCCATTCGTGATTGACGGCAGTCGCCTTCTCCTTGTCGACGCCGCTCATGAAGGGCGTGTCGACGGGGTCGATGCGATAGATCATGTCGCTGAGGTCTTCGCGGTTGCCCACCGCGGAGTAGGTGACGAAAGTTGAGGTTGGTAGAGCCATTGGGATTCCTTCAAGAAGCCGCGCGTCACCTTGCGTGCGGGATGTCGTCCGACCGCCGGTGCGTCAAGGCGTGGAAATTTCGAACTTCAGGGTTGCGGTCTCGCCTGAAACGATCGCGCGGAACTTTCAATTCCGGTTCGGCAGGGCGAAACCTCGTTGCCGGGAGCCCGCCAACGCAGGGGCGGCATTGCGGCGAATGTGACGTTATGGTCGCACTACGTACGAACTGAGATAGCGCACCGGCGCATCAGTCTTTGGCGGCCACGCGGGCGGCACCAGCTCGTCCGGATTTATGCCGGTCAGCGAAGACGCGAACGACAAGACGCCACTGCCTTCCCCAATCCCCTTGCCGGTGATTCGAGCTGAGGCGGGATAGCCGTAATCGTTGAAGGCCGATGGCTGTTGCTTTGCCGCAGCGCCAGCTTCATAACCTTGAGCAATATTGGCTTCGTTGATCTTGCTCAGAAAGCTTTCCACTGGTGTCAATATTGCCTCGTGGATGAATGATCCGGTTGAACAGATTGCGCATCCCTCCACCAGTCTCGGCCAGTTCGCGCGGTAGCCCCGCCGCCCCAGTCACATATCCGAAATGGTCAGACGCGGAGCTGATATAGGCGGGGACGAACGAATTTGCTGGGATTCCCCATCGCTGATGGCGCTGCAGATCTTCTGGCCCATCGGCCATGAATGAATGCGTCAGCAGCGTCAATGCTGGCACTGTACCCAGACCTCGCATCGCCGCGATCGCGTCAGCGACACGTCTCGCCGCAGCCTCATCATGGACTTTTGGAACGATCACGTAGTTTTTGGGGTTTGCGATCGGCCCCGGCGTTTTGTTGCTCCCCAACGAATCGGAGTACAGGAATTGCTGTGATGCTCCGGCCGCGGGATCAATCACATACTTGCCGGTGCGCATGAGAAAAGTCGACGGAACGTACCCAGTTATCTTGTTGGTACCGCGCTACTGTGCTGCGACGTAGAATGTGGGATCTGTCATTTCATTTCCTCAAATATGTCGGGTTGGCGCACACTGACGTTTCAGCAGATGCATGTCGGCTGATCTGAATCCAGGGCACTCGCGCGCCACGGACGCCAGAACGTGCGTCGAATACGCGTCGCATCGCGCAGCTTGGCTGGCCGCCTTGAAAAAAAAGCCGGCCGAACCGGTTTTGCACTCTAGGATGTAAGGATGGTCAACGACCTTCGCGGAACGCTAGCCGGATCTCATTGGAGATCCGCTCTAGTATGAAAGATTGGCGAGATAAAAATCGCCGAACGGCCGTGTAGCGCCCCGAAACCTCAATATCGCCGCTTCAGTCTCTCGAGCCTTGTCGAACGCCCGGTTCCATTCTTGCGACCATTCCGACTCCGGCTTGAGAAGATTCCCCGTGGGATCATGTATGACCGTTGAATACGCCAATCCGGGTGGAAATCCCGGCTCAAGAGAACTGCTCTCGCAGACCCTTATGACGCGCATTTCGCCGTTCTCCGCGAAATCGAACTTCTTGCACTTCGCAAGATACTGCTCGATCGGCGAGGCGTGGATGCGGAATCCAAGTCCCGTGACGCCTCCGTGAGACTGCGGCTCCATCATACTTGCAGCCTGAATGATCACGAGAGTGGCTAGGAGAATAGGTGCGGCCCGAGGCTTTGGCAGAAAGGCGCACGCGATCAGCCAGATCATCGCGATGATCGCACCAATTGCACCGATCAGGAGCAGCCAGTAAGACGCATCGGGCAACAGAAACATCAGGAAACGCCCGCCGAACCAGCCAATCAGGGTAACGCCGGCCAAGGCATAGGCGAACCATGGTGAGCGACCGATTTCTTTAGAGGGATCGGCCGCGGGATGCACCTGATCAATACTCATTTGGCACCCCTTGCGACGTTCTTTTCATGATTCCAAAGGTTCATCTTTGATAACGCGAACGTGCCCTCTTCAATAGACGGACTGCTCAGTTTCTATAGGTCTGGCTACGGATCGTAGATCACCTTCATGTTCAGGCGCAGTCTTGTGATCATCTCGTCAACCTCGGCCTGGTTTTCGGGATAGGCTTCATAGACAATCTTGGTCCTGAACAAACTTCGTCGCTGAGCGCGATCGGGCGCACGACGACACTGCGGCAATAATCAACCCCCCGATGGAATGCCTCCTTGTCGAGCAGGTTCTCTTGCGCGCCTGACTGACCGAAGAGGAGGAGAGTGAAAGCGCAGAACGAGAGCATTCCTTTGAGCGAACGAAAGATGCCGATCACGCCGACGCGCGTGAAGTTTCGTACGGGCGTGCTGGTCGCCGCCTGGTTTCCGACCAGCCTCGCGCGCAGGCGCGCCAATGCATCGGCGCCGATAGTCATCTTGACTCCCAGTGCGATGACAATTGGCGAATGGCAGACCAATCGCCGAAGCGATCCTTGAAACTGGCGGGCCGCCCTTCGGACAATGGATCTTCTTCCGTCACGAATGGCACTGCGGGCACGGCGGGCAAGCTATCGGTTGCGGAGGTGCCTGCCGTTCCCTGGCTCTGGCGCAGATAGTCGGCGATCATTCCCGGCAATCCACCGGGCCGCGGTGCCATTGCCGATTGAGCGGCGGCAGGGTCACCCGACGGAGAATTCCAGGCGCCGTAGCGATCGGCAACAACACCGTCGCGACTTGGAAAACCCACTCCGCGCAGGGGAGCCAAAGTAACCGGCCCCCCGGCTGCGGCCGCCGCCTGAACCAGATGAGGGACACTGGTGTCAAATCTGGCAGGGTCAATCGTGGTGTTGCGGTTTACGGCAACGCCAAGAGCTCCTCCATTTCGATAGGGTGGTCCGAAGGCCGGGGTCGCATTTTCATTTTTAATGACCGAGTAATGCAAATGAGGCCCGGTGCTGCGGGCACCAGTGCTTCCGACGTTGCCGATGATATCGCCGGGCCAGACGCGCTGGCCGGGCTTCGGCATCGGGCTGCCTTCCTGCATATGAGCATAGAGGCTGTAGCCCGCTTCATTCCTCACGATGACGGTGTTGCCAAAGTTGTCGTTGAAGCCAGCGTAAACGACTTCTCCAGCCGCCGCTGCCGGAATCGGAGTGCCGGCGGGGGCCGCGAAATCCTGGCCCGAGTGGAATTTTCCGAGTTCGCGGGTGATCGGATCTTTTCGCGTGCCATAGGCCGAGGTCGGGCGAAACGGCGACCCCGGATTGTAAGGATCACTCATTTAATGGCCTTTCCGATATCCAGTATCCATCCGGGCTGGCACTTGTCGTTGGCCGGATCCGGACATTTCGCGGTTTCCGTCAGCCGCCACGATAACACCGCCGTTGCACCCGATGGGGACACATAAAGCCGAGGGTTGGTTTGACCGGCAGCCAGAGTAAACTCCTGCCGGAACAGCAGACGAAATGAATTGTCCCGAAGCTCCGCCGCGTAGCGCGCATAGGGCACGCTTGAATCATCGTCGGGCAACTTGGGTCGATCGATCGGACCGACGATCCCCATCAAGCCCTTACCACCGCCTGCGGCCTGCTCAACCCGCTCCTTTAGTTGCACACATCGCCAATCCGCGATGCGGCATCTCACAAAAGAGCCGATGCCCTGAATTTCGTCCGAGAAGAGAAACAGAAACAGTGACGTCTGTTCAGCGTCGAACCACCCTGCGGTGACGGCCGAATCTCTTCGAATCTTGCCTCCTCCTATTCTCTTGCCCTGCGCGTCCATGACATCGACTGCATCGGAGTGGACCACGAAGAACTTCGAGCCGTCGGGCGACCAAACGATTTTGAAGACCCTCGCGGGGAGGCTGATGGTGCGCAACTCTCCAGGTTCTGCCGTTAATTGCAGCGGCTTGTCCGAAACTATGGTCTTCATGTCCGGAGAGAATGAGAATGTAATGCCGATGGGACGTGACCGGTTGTCGAATGTCGCCAAGATCGCGCTCTTGCCGGTCTCGAGGTCGAACTTCCTCACACGCCCGGCACTTTCCTCAGGAAAAACGATGTACTGACCATCCGCTCCGCATTGGACCAATCTGGATCCGGTAGGAGATGGGGCGGAGATCTTGGTGCTTCGATCGTATGCGTCGATATACTGACCATCCGTCGCGAGCAGATAGCGCTCGCGCTCGCCGCACCACGCGATGAACTCGCCTTTCGGCAGCGGCGCACGCGGCAATTTCTCGAACGTGGGAACGGCTGGAGGCTTGGCTGGCGGTGCAGGCGAAGCCCCTTGGGAACGGCACGCAGTGGCCGTAACAAGCAACCCCAGCGCAGCCAAAAAGAACGAAGAACGCAGATCAATATCGATCAAGCAGAACCGCATGCAATCACTCAAGCCTTGGGTGGGGCCCCCTGTACAATGACCCATCACCGGTCAAAGAACAAACGAAGAACATTATTGACGGCTCTCGCCTCGGTTGCAAGAGCTAAATGATCCCAAACCGCTTCCGCCGCTCCGCCGCCTCCGCGAGCTCCTTCAGCTCCGCCCGCGCCAGCTTGCCATTGGCAACGACGCCAGCGAGGTGATCCCGCACCTTGCCGACGATATTGATGGCGAGGAATAGCTTCTCGCGACCGGCGGCGTCGTCGACGGTGGTGGCACGCCATGCCGCGATGTAGCTCTTCTCGAGCGCGTCGAAGGACTCGCACAGCAACTCGTCACCGAGCAGCGCCTCGGCGCGCGCCGCGCGCTCGGTCGCCCTCTCCAGTGCACTCTCGTCAGACATTGATTTCCTCCACGTTGTACGGCGGATGTGGTGAAATGGAGCGCCGCAGCTTTCGTTGCTGGAGCTGCGCCTGATGCGCGGCGAGCGCGGCGTCGACCTGCGCCTGGCAAGCTCTCCATGTGCATGATATCCGGTTCGGAAGCGGTGAAGCAGTCCATTCAAAAACAACCATCACCCGCCCTCCTCTCACGCTCGCGCTGGCCAAACATGATCGGGAGACGATACGGCCGTACGCGTGTCTTGGATTGCTATTTCCTACTTCTCATCAGTTCTTCCATCTGAGCCCGATTGGCCAGAGACTCAGCCGGCGTCGGGTTGGCGTAGCCACCAAAGGCAGGTCCGGTATCCGGGCTCGGCTCCGGCCTTGGCGGCGCGATCGGAAGCGGAGTCCAGACGCCATCGCGCAAAATCGACGCGCTGAGCGTAAACCCGACGCGGCAGGAACCGCGCGAGAGAAAAAGCGTGCTGTGGTCGGCATCCGCGTCGACGCGTTCGATAAAGAACCGGTTAAGTTCGCCTTCCAGACCGGCGGGAAACAACAGCGTCAAGCCGAGTTGATCGATCCGGTAGGTTGCAACTGCCTCGAAGCAGTCTTTCGCCCCCTCAAATCCCACGGTGCCCTTGGAAGTCGCGGTCCATCCCTGCAGTAAATTTCCCGCATGCGCCCGTGCGCGCATATGCCGATCGAATGCTTCGAGCCGGGCTGACGACGCGGCCGGAGGCTCGTCGGTTGCACGGCTCGGGGTGGCACTCCGCCGTTCCGGAGCATTGGGCCGTAGTAGCGACAACAACGGTACCCATTCGCCATCCCGTTTCTGTTGCTCGGTGATATCAAGATCGATACGGCAGGCTTCCATCGCGAAACGCCGTCGGTAAGTAAAGTCATCGGGGGCGGGAACGGGCGATAGGTCCGCGCCTTTGACGATCTTGCCGTCGCTACTCCGCAACTCGGGCAATTGCCAGAGAATGGCCTCGATGTCCGTCACGCGACCACTCGGCGCAATTCGCAATAGTCCCATTTGCTCCGGACAGATCGCGTCCGTTTTCGAAATCATGATGCGGAAGACGGCGAGCTGCGCGCCGTAATCGCTGCTCAAGTCATCCAGGTTCATATACCCGCTTGATTTTTGTGCCAGAGCGACTGGGGCGAGCACCATCGCTGTCAGTACCGAAATAATCCGAGCTGCCCGCAACATCGGTTTGCCTCACACTTTGTGGAGAGAGAGCTGGTTATAAGGTGGTTGCAATATCGCATCCATCAAGGACGAGTTATCGAGAACTTCCCGTTCTCGGGGATTTTGACCGTCACCGGCCGCTCTGGGCTGGCATCGATGACCGCACGGCGCTTCCCGTCAAATGCGTAGAACGGCCCGTCTGTTGTGAACTGCCATCCCGTCCCCCGTCGATCGGAAATTCGGAGATCGGGAGTTTTGTGGTCGCAAAACCGTAGAGCTCTCCTCCATCCAAGTACCGACCTGCGCGGGGGTCGGCTTCGATTATCTTCTTCTGTTCGTTCATCTTGGCCTGATTCACGAGCGACTCCGCCAGTGTCGGATTGGCGTAGCCGCCAAAAGGAGCTGGCTCGACCGCTCCCTGATCCGATGGCGGATTGTTTGAATCACGTCCAACGTCGCCAAACGCACCGCGATAGCCATCACCAGGCACCTGCCCATTCACGGCGGGTTGATCGGCTCCCGTTGCCGGTTGTTGCGGCTGCGTTGGCGGCTCTGGCCACGCCGGTTGTGCCTGTGGCGACGGAAACTGTGCCTGTAGAACCTGCGGCTGGCCCTGCGGAGATTGAATCGGCATCTGCGCCAGCTGCGTAGGCGCCTGCTGGGGCAGGCCACTATCACTGAACGGATCATGCTCGACCGGAACGAGAGAGACGTTTTCCAAGTCCGGCTGATGCTCGACCGGCACCAGAGAATAATCAGCCATGATGAACCACCAGCAGATGCTTTCCGGGGCGGTTCGGGTCCGGCACGTAGTGGTGGCCGTCTCTCGCCTTGCGCGCACCCGGCGGATATGACCGCTGCATCTTCCCAGTTTCGATCGCCGCCTTCAGATGCGTCTCCAGCACCGTCATCTTGGCCTCGAGCGCGGCCTTGATCTTGGCGAGCTCGATCTCTCCTTGCGTCTTGACCTGGAGATGGATCGCGTCGGCCTGCGCCTTCTCACGTTCGATCTGCACCCGGTGCGCGGCGGCAAGCTGGTCCGCCTGAACGCGCGCCTGGAGCGCGAGCAGCTTCGGATCGGGCGGCGGCTGCGGCGGTGCCGGCGGCGGATGCAACAGCTGCCCGGTCTGTGGATTGACGGCCGTAGGATCGTTGAAGAACTGATCGGGATTTCGGTGCCCCATGATCCGGGTCAGCTCGGCCGCGGTGTTGTAGAGCTGAAGGTCGCCGACCAGATTGAGCTTGCCGCCGGCGAGCAGCTCCTTCTGGACGTTGGCGATCGCCATGGTCTGGGCGAATTGCTGCGCCTTGCCGCCGGCGCCGAGGCCGACATTGATGGTCATGTCCTCCCGCGTTTTCCAGTTGCGCGGATTGACCTCGACCCAGGCATTGCGCAGCCGCACCGTCTCCTGACGCTGACCATGCTTGCGGATCGTGCCGTGCAGCAGCGCGAAGATGTCGCGAACGCCTTCGGCCATGATACGGGCGATCAACTTGATGCGCATCTGCGAGGCCGAGAACACCTGCGCGACCGCGGTCGCCGACTGGTTCTGTAACGCGTTGGCGTCGATGCCTTGCGTCTGCTTAGCCAGCCCGGTGCGGATCTCGAGCTCGGCGTCGATGTATTGCAGCATCGGATAGATCGACGTGGTGATATCTGGCACCACCTGCCAGTTCAGCCCGCCCGCCGTCTTGGTCCGAACCACCCCGCCCGGCCGCGACACCAGGAGATCGTCCAGCGTATTCGGCCCGGCATTCTGCTCGGCGACCTCGACGCGCGGATTGTTGTGCAGGTAGAGATTGTCGAGCGCGCCGCGCTTCAGCGCCGTCTTCTCGCGCTGCAACGGCATGACGAGGTCGGCGATCGAGCGGCCGAAGAAGCGATGGGTCACCGGCACGGGCGTGGTCGCCGCAAACGGCATCTCGTCGAACGGCGTGATGCAGTCCTTGCCGTCCTTGCGCAGGATCTCGGCCTGGTCGCCGCCGGTGATGACCTGGTAGAGGCAGGGCCGGCCCGAGCCCTCATAGTCCATCCGGACGTAATGCTCGGTGATGCGCACCAGCCGCGCCGCCGAATTGGCGCTGCCGCCGCCGGCGGTCGCGGACAGGTGCTCCTCGACGGTGTCGCGCGCCAGGGTCTCGATCTCGGTCGTTCCGGTATGCGGCTGCAAGGCCCTGATCTGGGCGGCGTCAAACCCCTCCGCGATCAGCTGCGCCTCGGTCTTGGTGACGACCTCGTGGAAGCAATAGTTGCAGTCACGGATGCTGCGCGCACCGCGCTCGATGCCGAATTCTTCCGGCGGCACCCCCATCACCCGCGCCTGCGCAAGCCTGCGCGTGGTGACGATGGTGACGTCGTGCGTGACGAGAGACCCCATCGGCGCCGAGAGCGCCGGGGCTAGCAAGGGAACGGGCATGTCTGGTTGAACTCTCAGGTTTTGCCGCGTGGATTGGCGGCAGAGGGGCAGCAGCGGCTAGTAGCCGTTGTTGCGCATGTATTCCTGGATCATGCCGAGTATTCCACCCGCTGACGCCTGATCGGGATTGGGTCGGCCTGCTGGGGTGATCGGTCCAGCTGAAGGTTCTGACGGCGGCACCGCATATCTGGCAATCGAGGACGACGCCCATTGGTCCAACGCTCGACCGCGGTCGGAAGCAAATAGCGCTTCGAACGGAAATGCCGGCTGCCGGAGCAATGATGAACCTGGATGGGCCGGCAAGACCTGCGCTCTGGGGCCCGAAGAAGGCGGCGAGATATCTTGTCGGTCCGAGGCATCGGATCGGAATGGTCCGGGCACTGTGAACGGACCAGAATTCCGCGGCGCCTCGGGTTTGAAATGCAGCGGCGGCAATCCCGGATCGGCAGGCGGCGCAACGCTACGCGGCGCCGCCGATTGCGGGCGCGCAGCGGGCGACAACGGCCTCGGGCCCGCGGGGCCACCAATCGACGTAGGTCCTTCTGCACCCGGAATTGCTGTGCTCGGCGAAAGCTGTGACGGTGTCGCGCGTTGGGGCAAGACGCCCGATGCGCGATCGGACGTTGGCCTCCCCTGGTTGGCCGGCCGCGAGGTCGGAGCATTTCGAAGTCGCGGAGGCAACCGCTCCGGCTGGAATTGACGCAGCGGCGGCACGGGTTCGCCGGGATTGTGGTACTCGAACAGGTGCCTCAGCGGGTTGATCGGTGTTCTGTCGGCCCCGTGAAGAACCTGGATATGCGCATGGAAGGCACCACGGGCTCCGACGTCGCCTTGCGTGCCGATCTGGTCCCTTGGCTTGACTTTGTCATCCGGCTTTACACTCTGCGTCTGCGTGTGGAGTATCTCGACATGGTAGCCCGTGGGCTGCTTGCGGATCGGATCCCACTCTTCGATGACGATACGGCCAAGAGCTGGATGAACTTCCGTAACCTTGCCATAAACAGGAGACGCGACGCTGCCGTGCGGCAGCACGCCACGCCCACGGTTCATGTCGACGCCCACATGCGGCGTCGTGCCGACATCCCTGTCAGCACCGAAGTCGCTTGTTCCGACGGCTCGATGGCCGTCTTCCGGTGGCTCGATCATGTCTATGAGGCTCTGAATTACGGGATCAAGAGGCACGCAGCATTCTCCATCACGACATGCGCCGACATCGGCTGCAGACGCCGCCCGCACCCGATCGGCAATCAGAATTCTATCGAGCTTTCAGAAGCCCGGTCACCTGCGACCGGGATCAGCTAGTCGGCGCAGGGAAACGCCTTGACCTTGAAGCGCCGACGGAAATTTGCCTCAAGGGCCTTTCGCATCAATTCGGATTGCTTGGCCCACATGTTCTTCTTCAGATAACTGGTCGAGCAGTTGTTCCATCCTAATCCAAGCACGTCGGATTTTCTCTGTTCGTCAGCATCCGCATCGCTGTGCCCTTTTTGAGCATCAATCCTGCATCTCTCAGGATCCGTGGAAGCACGGCATTTAGTGTCGGTCATTCTACGCCAGAAAGCTCGAATATCCGTTTTCCCCTCGAGCGCATCGATATATGCCGAACAGGCGGCTGCCGACGGCGTGTACTCCCGAAGTGCGGCCGTTTCACCAGCTTCCGCGCGATTCCGGATCGTGGAGAACCAGCAATGATCCTCCAGTTCCTCAATCTTCAATCTTCTGAACTGTTCGATCCCGGGAAGCGCGATGACCGGAAGACTGGCGGCCCTGTCCTTTGCGAGCTTGCACGTCCGCTCGAGTTCGGCCGTCGTCATTCGACGCACGCCGCCTGGCGCGTCGGGTGGTGTGAAGGCGGAAATGTAAGAATAGAACTTGTCGTCGAAGATCACGTTGATGGTGTTCTGCAGACTCTCTTCGTCATCCTTGGCCGGATCGAATCTGGTCTCGAACTCGCAGAAGGCGCCGTCCACCCATCGGATGGATTGTTGAGCGCCGAAGACAGGGTTGGATACCCCCATCGCCACCACGGCGAGGCAAACGCGAGCGCACCGCTTCATCACCTGCGATATCCGAGGTCAATCACGCGCATTGTGTGACAAACTCCTCGCCGCGTAAGCGACGCGCGGCAATGGCATAAACAGCGGAACTGATCACGTCTAGATCGCATGCCTTCATACAGACGACCCAGAATAGGAATGGAACAAAACGAAAACATTGTCAAGGTGACTCATGGTTCGGACCATCAGCGGTCGACTGTCCAATCACGTCAGTCCAGCCCTACGCGCGCGCAGAGCCATTCTTGTGTCATAAGAAAAGGCCTGCCACTCCGTTGGACTCCGAGAAAGCGGAGCGCCCAACACGAACCTCGGAAAGGGAAGTCCGCGATTGATCCGGGATTGCTGAACGAAAGCGGCGCGCGTTGCAAGCGGCGCCTAAACGTAGCGAGTCAGGCTAGTGGCTCCCGTCGCGCATGGCGTCTTGGGTGCTGCAAGCGGCGGAAGAAGACCACCCCGATCGGGAAACGTGGCATTCAAGCTGACCGACGGGATGAGCGTCGAAGCATTCCCGCTGACGCCGAATCCGAGCGTATCGCGGGTGGTCATTCCAGGTGCAAGGAAAACAGTCTCCAATCCCGCTCCGGGCGCACCCAGACTCCGGTTCACGGTCCATCGCGGCGCTGTCGTGGAGCCGGGATTCCAGTAATATGTTCCGCAACCCTGCCGATCGGCAAGAGCGGAAACCGCGCTGCGAACGACAGGCCATCCGGCCATCGATCGGGGTTGTGGCTTTTCGCCATCACAATCTCCTAAGTTGACCGCAGTGGAAGTTTTGGCGATGCTGAGCGCGGCTTTTGACCATCCTCGCTGCGATCTGGGTTTGCGGTCTTCTTTTCATCGCGGGGCTTTATCTCAACGACCTTCGCGTGGTGCTCAACAGCGTGGCGCCAGGCGCAGGATGTCGACGCTGCCTGCGCGCCCACTTTGTCGCTCATTGATTCTCCTCATCACTCTGGGCTTCGGCCCTTTTGCAGTTCTGCTCGTCGATCCTCGTAAAATACGCTGTAAACAAAGCCCGCCAAGAACAACACGCCGAAGACCATCAGATCCGCCCGACCAGATGAAAGGCAGGCCAATGCGCCGGCGAGCACCATGAAGGGAGCTCCCCTGACAAGTCGGACATAGTCTGCCTGCACGGTCAGTGGCATCGGGTGCTGCAACGCCCACACATCGAGTGCATAACGCGCGCTCTCGTAGTCCTGAAACTGCGGCGGAAGATGCTCGCGTGCGGCATTGAAGACCCGCATGTACAACGACCGACCAGATGACGGCGAACCCCGTCAAAACTGTGAAGAGAGCGACCATGATGTTCTTTCCGGTGAACCAAGCTTTGCGCAGGAAACATGCGTGCACTTTCGTTTGCCGGCAAGTAGGCTGACCGATCTAGTACGTGCCGTAACGAATGTAGTCCCGGATCAAGCCATTGTGGCCGGCGATCCCACCAAGAAGGGGAAGCTCGACTTTGGCGATAGGATATTGCCCTTCAGCCATGTTTCAGATCCTGTACATTTTCCAGAAGCTGATTCCGGCCTCGTCGACTGACCCGCGGCAATCGCGCGAACTGGCAGACAATGGCACCTGGGTCGATAACCTCGAGGCTCGCCGCGACCGTGAACCCTAAGCCGTCGCCTGCGACGTATCTCGCTGATCAGTCGCGCCATGCACCGTATGCGCGACGATCTTCATTGCGCCGTTCGATTCCGCGACGTCCTGGGCGAGCAGCGCGAACTGGTCGTCGCTGAGATCGTAATAGGTCTCGCGGCTCTCCTCCTCCCGCTCCTCCCACCAGACCTTGACGATGCCGGCCTTCGACAGCAGCGCGTCCTTGATGAAGGAGTACAGCACCATGAAGCCGCCGTTCTGCTGCATGAAGACGTGATTGACGTAGTCCGTCTCCTGCTGCGCGGCGGCGACATCCTCCGGACCGACCGGCTCGAAACGCACGACCTCGTCAGATCCGGCGAAGATGTCCATCAGCTGCGGCATCAGGCCTTCGATCGTGTCGGCGACGTCGGTCGACACTGCACGCGAGCGGCCATCCTGCGCCGGCATGTCCTTGCGCATGTCGCCGAGATAATAGTCCATCGCATCGGCTCGCTCCTCCGCGAGCCGCGCCGCTGGCATGGCGGCGAGCGCGTTGGCTTTCTCGGAGGCGAGCATCGCCTTCACTTCGGAGATCGACATCTTTGCCATGAAACACTCTTTTGGTCAGAACTCATTCACTGCAACATGCGAGGCGCAACACTTCACCAGCGTGGCAGGTATGGGACGGGCGAGGCGCCTGAGGTAAACACATCCGTCTCGTCAGACACATCGCGCCGCGTCAATCGGCGGATGTGGCTGCGCGGACCGCGGGCGCCTCGACGATGATCTCTTCGGGTGCGTTCGGAGACGGCGCGCTCGCGACTGGAAGCGACGGCGTGTCGTATCCACGCTGGAAGGACGCATAGCTTGCGCTCGCCGGCCCCAATACCCCAACGAGGCCGCTCCGATGGCCGAAGTGGTCGGCAAGGTCCCAGGGCGCGGCTGCCCCGCGAAACCGGTTTCGATGGATCCGTGCCGAGCACGTCAGAGCTCGGCACGGGCATGCCGAACGTTCTTGCATTCGGAACAGGAGAATACTGAAGCGGAGGCGCTCCGCTATCGAAGGCGCTCGAACGGCTCGCATCTGTCGCGGCGGATCGTTCGCCATCCCTGGCATTGCCGGGATGATCGCGCCCGCCGCGTCAACGGTCCAGTTCTCGGGGTGAATGTCGTTGATGAGCAAACCTTGAAGATAGGCACCGTGCGCGGCCCATCCTCCCGCGAGAGCCCCTGCTGGCGCCAGCGCAAGTACGCCAGCAGTTGCTCCGTAGGGACCGCCAAGAGCCTCTCCACCGGTTATTCCCGCCGCAGTGCCGAGAATTCCGCCCCAGGTCTTCTGCTCCAACGAGACCGTCATGGAGAATATCGCCGCGAGGGCGGGTCATATTGCGCAAGCGTTTTCGCCAGCTCCCCTTTTCCGAACATTGTGATCAGGCGAGCCAGCAAATTCCCGACAGCCATTCCATTCCACCCATGCTACAACTTCAAAGAAGACAACAGCGAGATTGAAGATGCCGGCTCCTTCAGGGCGAGAAAGCGCGGGTTGCCTGAAGACCGCCCTCCTACACTCCCTCATACTCGGCATCTTCGGATTCCTTTGGTATCTCATTCTTGGACCCGAGGGGCCCGGACTTGTCCTCCTCGCTTACGTGGCGGGGCTCTCGGGCCTCGCGTTCCTCAGAATTTTCGGGCGCGTCGAGAAGAAGTAGCGATCAGAGCGGACCGACCGGCGTCAGAAAAATTGTGCCCCGGCTAACCCATCGAGGACGGGAGCTGCGTTTCAGCAACTCACGCAGCGGTTGAAGTCACATTCAATAGAACACACGTGTCAACCGCAGGTTCTACCGGGTGCACCCTGTCTTACACCCAGCCTTGCTCGGCATACCGGATCGGCCGATTGAAAGCGGCCACCCTGCCCGGCTGCTCGTAACAGATCGCCATCAACCCCAACGCATCCGCGGCGTGGCTCGACCAGTCGTGCTCGGGGCCGAGACCGATGTTGCGCGGCTCGTCCTTGCGCTCGTGATAGAAGCCGAGCGCCTCGCGGCCGGGCTCGGTCGTCTCTGCATTGAACCAGAGCTGCGGGCCGAGCCGCCGCAGCGCTTCGATCCGCATCATGGCCGCGCCAGGTCCCTGGTTCTTCACCGGCGGCTCGACCGTGAAGCCGGCTTCGCGCAGGTGATCTTCATAGCGCTTGCCGGTGATGTTGTTCGTGGCGACGCCGTCGTGCGGCAGGTAAAGGATCGCGTGATCATAGCCGCGCGAACGCAGCCAGTTGACGTGAAACGCCAGCACCTGGCCGACGCTCTCGTAGTAGTCGAGAATGCGTATCTCGCTGCCGACCCACTGCACGATCCAGATCGTGAAGGTATCCGCCGCGGCGCCGGCGCCGCCAATGTCGATGAAGGCACGCAGCGGCAGCAGCGGGTCCGCGGCAACTTTCCCGATCCGCCCCTGCGCACGCGCCTCCGAGAGCAGCGAGGCAAAGTAGGCGCCCTCGAAGGCGCGCGCATAGTCTCCCTCCCAGATGTGGTCGTAACGCTCCGGATAGAGCTTCTGGTCGAGCACCCGCTCCTCCTCGAGCACATCCGGAAACCAGGGATTGTCGCGCCAGTTCGCCTTCACCACCACGACGCCGTCCGGCTGCCGCCCCCGCAAAAAATCGTCGATCGCATCACTCTTGCGACGCGGATTCCAGCTCGCCCAGAGCTCGGAATCCTTGGTGCGGATCGTTGGCCGCAGCAGCGCGAGGCTGCGCGCGCTCAAGGATTGTGCCTCGTCGATCCAGGCGATGCGAAACCCCTCCAGCGATTTGATGGAGTCGGCCGTGTGATCCTGAAGCCCGCGGAAGATGATGAGCCCGTCCCCGGGCGTCTCGATCTTGTCGCTGAACAACTTGAAGCCGTGGCCGAGACGAAGGCTTGCGATCTTGGCCTCGATCAGACGCTTCGACGATTGCGCCAGCGTGCGCTGCGCCTCGCGGATGCAGACTGCGAGCGTGCCGCGCTCGGCCTGGCAGGTCTCGACCAGGAGCTCGCCGAAGAAATGCGACTTTCCCGAGCCGCGTCCGCCGTAAACGCCCTTATAGCGGGCAGGTTTGAGCAGCGGCTCGAAGATCTTCGCCGTCGGAATTTTCAGGATGGACAATGGCTGCGCTCACTCGCCCTAGGGCAGGCCGGTGCGCCTGCGCCACATCGCGGACCAGTCTTCGTGCACTGCGGGCTGCAAGATCCTGCGCATCATATCTTCCCAGGACATGTTCAACTCCATTCGAATGAGATAGGCCAGCACGCCCCGCCCGCAGCCAGGATGATGCGATCTCGGCCAACTTGCTCAACCATTGATGATTGACTAACTACGTTGCTCGCGCGAGGTGATTGCGCGATCCGGCCGACAGGGGAGACTCGTGTGAGAACGTTACCGACCCTCGGAATTCTGAATCATGCGATGCTAGCGTTGATGCTAACCACATTCGCGTCCGACGCGATCGCACAAGAGCGGCCCGCTCCGAGATTCGACAAATGGCGTCCGAAGGCCGGCGCCTATGCCGAACCCGGCAAGAATTTCGAGTCGTCCTGCGATGAAGGCAATGACATCAGAATCGGCGAAAAGTCTGTTAGCGGTTACGAATGGGGCTGCGACTTCAAGAAGATCATCGATCTTGGCCCGGGCTCGCTGAAGGTTCAAATGGTCTGTGATGACTACAATCTGGCGCAGAACCTCAACCCACGCGATCCCAATTGGGAGAACAGGCAATTCAACGAAGTCATGTTCGTCAAGCGGATCGACGATGCGACGATCTCCGTTCAGAAGAGCCTGAATGGGAAGCTCAAGGATCCGCCCTGGCGTGCGGCCTACTGCCCTCTGACGACACAGCGCGCGATCGCCGAGGCCACACTGAGAGCCAAGGTGGAAGCAAACCGGCAAACCGAACTGGAGCAAGCTTTGAAAGGCGCTCACCCGCGGAACGGCGTCTACGCAGCGGCCGGCCCCGACTTTGAGAAGCGCTGCGCGAAGTTCAACGACACCGTCGTTACGTTCTCCGGAAAGTCGATCACCACGGCCTCGAACATTTGCAAGATCGAAAAGACGCGGGTTCAGCTTCCCGACACCGTCAGAGTGGGCGCCGATTGCACATTGCAGCCGGCTTCGGACAAAGACGCCGTCAGCGTACAAAACGTGGACACCACTCCGGACCGCGAGAACCTGATGTTCAAGAAGATCGACGACAAGACCGTCATCCTTTGGATCATCGACAACGGCGCTTCACCGGCGACGGCCGAAAGCTCTCCTATTGCAGCGACCAGGTGCAGCGCGCCTATGGCGGGCGGCATCCGACCGATAAGCAGACCAGGAACTAGCCGAAGGCATCAAACGAAAAACCCGCGCCGGATTGCATCCGCGCGGGCAACACCAAGTTCTGTCGATGATGTCATTCTGCCAGTGTTTTGCCCGACGGGTCAACGCTCGATCGAGGCGCCATTGCAGATCGGGAGCTCCGCCGTCTCGAGCGTCGCGACGGCGTCGCCGCTGTTCGAGCTTCCCGGATGCACGATGATGCGCTCGATCCGGTGAATCAATTCCAGCACGCCGTCCTGGCCGTTTTCGACCGGCTGTGCGGCCTTACCCCAGCCGCGATCGAGGATGGCGTTGGCCGCCGAGACGCGCGCCGCGGGCGTTGCATCCTCGCTGCGCATGATGCCGACGAGCACCCGGATGGCGGTTCGGGTGTGGCTGCGCGCGAGCGAGCGTATTTCGGTCAGATTACGCGCCCGCGACGTCTTCCCGCGCGCGGGCAAGCGGACCGGCGCAGGCTCGAGCTCACCTTCGATGATGTCCTCGCTCACGCGAACGTCTCCCACAGCACGATGGCAACGAGGCCCGCGAGGGCCAGCGATATCAGATAGGCGGTCATCGTCTCTCCCTATAAAAGAAATGCGCGGCAGATCGCGCGGCGAGGCGCGATCGTTTCGGGCGCGAACCCTATCTCCGTTGAACCCGGAGACCGCAGCGGCGCGGGCTATTCGCCCGGCGCCGCGGGCCGGCACGTTCGCGCGTGCACGGCCAGCAATGGGTTCGGACGACGGCGCGCCGATCGGCGCTCCCTGAACGCGTTTCAAGCTAAGTGCGTGGCCGCAATGCGCCGCCGCCGTCCGATTGCGACATCGAGACGAAAGAACCCGCGGCGGATTGTTCCGCGCGGGTCAACCAAACTCGTCTCGATGATGCCATTCTGCCGGTGTTTTGCCCGACGTGTCAAAACCTTCCGCTGAATTGAAAAGGCCCGCCGCGGATTGCGTTCCGCGCGGGCCAACTCAAACTCGTTTCGATGATGCCATTCTGCCAGTGTTTTGCCCGACGTGTCAAACGAACGAATTCGTGCGGGCCGCGTTGGACAGTCAGGAGCGACCCGGCCATGACCAACAAGACGAACGCACCCGGCACTTTGCAAGACGACACGTTGCGAGATCGTCCGCCCTCAAAGCCGCGCATCGAGAAGGAACACTCCACGCAGATCGTCGAAGACGCCGGCGCGACGGCGGATGACGGCCGCGATCTCGCGCATGGCGAGGGCGGCAGCATCGATCTGCCCACCAAACCCGGCGATATGTCGAAGGACGATTGAGCCGCCCCGCGGGGCAGCGCGCATCTCGATGATGCCAGTTACGAAGGTGTTTTGCCCGGCGCGTCAATCGACAGCGCGCAAAAATCGCAAAACCTCTCCTCCCATCTCGATATGTGGTGTGCAAGGGGCTTGCTTCAAGCCCCCGATGATCGCGTAAGACGCTCGACCCGAACAACAGGTCAAGGGGGTCATGCCATGCCTTTCCCGATTCCGACGGCCCGGTCGCGCAGCCGAACCAGCGCAGACCACGCAGCTGCCGGCCATGCGGTCATCATCGCCGGCGCCGGACCCACCGGCCTGATGCTGGCCGCCGAGCTCGCGCTCGCGCATGTCGACGTCGCCATCGTCGAGCGGCGCGCGAGCCAGGACATCGCCGAGACGCGCGCCGGCGGACTGCATGCCCGCACGATCGAGGTCCTCGATCAGCGCGGAGTCGCCGAGCGCTTCCTGCGCGAAGGGCAGATCACCCAGCTCGCCGGTTTCGCCTGGACCAGGCTCGACATCGGCGATCTCCCCACCCGTCATCCTTACGGCCTCGCGCTGCGGCAGAACCAGATCGAGCGCCTCCTCGCCGAATGGGTCGCCGAGCTCGCGGTGCCGATCTATCGGGCCCGCGAGGTGACGGGCTTTACAGAAGACGAGACCGGCCTCGACGTCACGCTGTCCGGCGGGATGCGCTTGCGCGCGCGTTATCTCGTCGGCTGCGACGGCGGCCGCAGCCTGGTGCGCAAGCACGCGGGCATCGACTTTCCCGGTTCTGAACCCACGCTCAGCAACCTCATGGCCGAGGTCGAGATGCGCGACCCGCCCGAATTTGGCCTGCGTCACGACGCGCTCGGCTTCCACGGCCTCAGCAAGACGGGAAGCGGCCGCGTGCTGGTCGTGCTGACGGAGCCAAATCTCGCGCGCACTGGCGAGCCCTCTTTAAGCGATCTCGGCGCGGCGCTCGAAGCCGTCTACGGCACCGATTTCGGCGTCAACAATCCCGCCTGGATCTCCCGCTTCACCGACGCGGCGCGGCAGGCGGCGTCCTATCGCAGGGGCCGCGTGCTGCTCGCCGGCGATGCCGCGCACATTCATCATTCCGTCGGCGGCCAGGGCCTCAACCTCGGTGTGCAGGACGCGGTCAATCTCGGCTGGAAGCTGGCGCAGGTGGTCCATGGCATCTCGCCCGAGAGCCTGCTCGACACCTATCACAGCGAGCGCCATCCCGTGGCCGCGCGCGTCCTAAAGACCACCATGGCGCAGATCGCCCTGCTCCGCCGCGGCGACGACGGCCGCAAGGCCGCCCGCGAGGTGATCGCCGAGCTGCTCGCCATGGACGAGCCGCGCCGGCGCCTTGGCGCGATGATGAGCGGGCTCGACATTGCCTACGATCTCGGCGAAGGCCACGCACTGCTCGGCCGCCGCATGCCCGATCTCGATCTCGTGGTCGACGGCCGGCCGCAAAAATTGTTCACGCTGCTGCACGGCGCGCGCGGCGTGCTGCTCAATTTCGGCAAGCGCGGCATCGACATCACGTCCTGGGCGGATCGCCTTGCGATCGTTGATGCCGATTACGACGGCGCCTGGCAGCTTCCGGTCATCGGCGCGGTCGCCGCTCCGAGCGCGGTGCTGGTGCGGCCCGATGGCCATGTCGCCTGGGTGGGCGACGAGAGCCAGTGCGGACTTGCGGAGGCGCTGACGCGGTGGTTCGGGCCGGGTGGTGCGTAACGCACGAACGTCTCTGCGCCGCCAAAGCAAACAAGCCCGCGGCAGACCCGCGGGCTTATTCCGAATTTCCGATGATACCATTCTGCCAGTGTTTTGCCCGACGGGTCAACGCACCGACAGGCGAGAGCCTCAACTCCAGCTCTAGCCCACGAACTAGAAATTACCACTTCTTGTAGCCGCGAAGCCAAGACAGATCATAAACTCGCTCTTTCCGTCTCGGAACTCGTTCTTGCACTGGGATCGAACGATCAAGTTTTTCGGGCAACCCAGCGGCAATACGAAGCTTGCTCTTGAACTTTTGAACGTCGCCAAAATAATTCGGGTATGCCGCGCGCAGATTTTCTATCTCGTCAACTTCAACAAGAACGATCTTTGTGTCTTTAGTGCCGCTCTCTGCATTTTTCACTTCGGCAGCATCGTAAGACATGGTGGCGTATATCGGCCCGAAGAATGGCTTGATGCGAACACGTCCCTCAGCGCGGTCATATTCAATCTGGAAATAGTCTGGCTTGTCGTTGGGATCGAAAACGATACTTTCGCTGTACGCAAACGCCTGACTAAGGCGCTCAAGCGTTTCGACAGCGTCCAGCTTTCTTTCTAGTTTGGTTATCTCGGAAAGTCGCTCTCCGCTCAGTTGCTCGCACGCTTCCTCTACGGCGAACTCCTCCGACATAAGTTTAAAAAGCCGAAGCCAGTCAGGATCGCCACGACCGGCTTTTAGATCTTCGCGACGATATAAGCCAACGGCCTCGACTGCGGTTGCCCAAGAGTGTTGCAACTGGGTCCTGATCTGAACCTCGACACGGCGCCCCTGATAAACCTGCGCGTCACCCTCGCCACGAAACTTCAGGACCATGTGATGGCTTCGGTATCCATCCGGCTTCATTTGCTGGATGTACGGATACTCACGGAAGACCTCATTCGAGGTATCGCGCCGGAAACCTTGGAGGAAACTCTCGACGTCTCCCATGGATGGCAGGATAACGCGACAGCCCGCGAGATCATTCATCTGGTTTAAATTGCCCGGGATATTCGCAAGCTTACGGCGTATCGACGGCATTCTTTTTAGCCGCGCGCCAGTTGCGCCCGCCACGCCCAGCTTTTGCCGACGGAGTTGGCTCACCAACTCTTGTCGAACCATCCTCATGGGGTAGGCATGAGAATCGCGCCAGTTGTGCGCAACCCGGAAGACTTCTCTAGCCGCGCTTGCTTCGGCCTCGTTATTCCACGGCACAGACCCGGCCAGGGCCTCACCCGCTCGCAGCACTTCTTTCATGCTGTAATTGAAACGAGGAAATTCAGACACAGGGCGGCCTACGTCCATAATATATGGCTGTCGCCCTGCTGAGGGCGGAATCAACAAGTCCATATTACCGCCTCGGGGGTGGGTACGGCAGTACAATATACTCGTCTCGACAACCGAACATATTGAGAACGACGAGCAGGTCCGGCCAGGGTCCACGAGCTGAAATGCTGTGGAAGTCACCAAACTCGGCTCCCTGTAGCCGAAATGGGCAGTCAAAAGCCCGCGCTATTGCGCGGGCTTGAGTTTCAAGGGCTCGATACCCGGGTCAATACCCGAATATTGCGGCGATCCTCGGTTTCCGGCGAGACCGGTTTAGCTGGCGCGGCTTCCACCGGAGCGGGCTCCTGGGGCCTGTAAGCAAGCGCCTCCGCAATCCATCGCGGCCATTCGGGCTTCGGCTCTGGCTCAACACGCCGTTGAAACAGTTTCTGAAGTATATCGCTCATGCCTGCTCCTGCGATTGCAACCAAAGCTCTTCGTGATCAGCATCGCGATCACGAACCGCGCCGAGGCTGCCAAGGACACTGACAGACGCGTGCTGCACGCTCTCCTCGATATGCGCTTCCATCGTCACGTCGTCGCCGGGATGCACGATGACGCGCTCGATGCGGTGGACGAACCGTATGGGATTGTCGTCTTCACTCACGATCGGCTGCATCGGCTTGCCCCATCCGCGATCAAGAATGGCGTTGGCCGCCATGACGCGGGCGTGGGCGGGGGCGTCCTTGTCGCGCATGATTTGCACGAGAGTCTTGATCGCAAGATTTGTGTGCGTCCGCGCCAGGGATTTGATTTCAGTCAACGTCCGCTGCTTCAGAGCGCGGCGCGCAGCCGCCCTCGCGAGCGCATTCTGTGAAAGAAGGTTGTAGTTCGCTGCTTCAGTCATTTGGAAATCCGTCTGAAAATTCACTCCGGTCAATTCTGAATCGAGACGCAAAAAACCCGCGGCGGAAATCCCCGGCGCGGGCTCAAAACAAACTCGTCTCGATGATGCTATTCTGCCAGTGTTTTGCCCGACGTGTCAAAGGGGAGAAACGCTCTGTCGAGCATATTGCGTCATCGAACTAATCCCACCAAAGTGGATATGTCTCTTGAATAGTGCGACGATCGGGGATCGTAGATTTGAACTACGGACCCCCCGCCTCCCAGGCGGGTGCTCTACCGGGCTGAGCTAATCCCCTTAAGGAACAACGTAAGATAGGAGCCGAGTTGATGTCAAACGTCGTCCCTCCATGGCGTCAGGTGAAAGACGTCTCGGAGTTCGATCAGGCCGTAGCCGACGCCCAGGCTCGCGTGATGGCTATCAAAAGCGGCTGTTGGTTTCGAGGCCAGCGGATGGGCGCATGGTCCCTGCAGCCCGGTCTGCTCCGAGTAACTCATCCAAGTCATGCTGAGCATGCTTACTTCGCCGAATTCCGGCAGCGAGGGGGATCATTGATTCCTCACCACTACAGCGCCTGGCAAACTCTGTATTTAATGCAGCACCACGGCGTACCGACCAGATTGCTTGATTGGTCTGATCGCTTAGACATCGCAATGTACTTTGCATTGTCTGGGGAAACAGATTGTCCAAGAATCTGGTTCCTAAACCCGTTCATCCTCTCCTCGCTAACAACGAAAGGTCAACTGAGCCCGACTTCTGCCTCGCCTTCCGACAAGTTTATCTTCGACGTGAGTAACGACCAGGATTTGGACTATGAAGAGCGTTTTCTGAATCGAAAGGATTGGCCCTTTGCCCTGCCTCTTCCTATTTTTTTTAGACGTGATTTCACTCGGGTTGAAAGGCAAAGCGGATTGTTCACCGTGCACAACGACTTGGATTTTCAGTTGCTCGCGTCCAATGAAAGATGCCTGACGTCAATTGAGATTTCACATAAAGCAAAGATTGGGCTTCTACGACGCTTGGAATTGAGCGGCATTGATGCATTCCAAATATTTGGTGATCTTTCTGGCTTGGCCGAAGCTCTTAAAAAGAAGTATCACCCTTCAACCTAGCGCCCACCGTTTGCCGGTGGCCGGGCTCACGGGCTAGGGCCAGCCAGCTTGCCCCGCCTTCCAAAAAAGGAACGGGGCAGCTTCGGCTCGCATCGGCTCGAAAAAATCCGATCACTTAGCCCCGCTTCAGCTTGCTCTCCACCTTCTTCCGGCTGCTGCCCACCTTCTTGACCGCCTTCTTCACCGCCGAAGCGGAGCGACGGGTCTTCTTCGCCTCGTACTGCACCTCATAGTTCTGTCCGCCCGCCACGCGCGCGCGGTCCTGCTTACGACCGCGAGCGGTCTGCTTCTTCGCTTTAGCCATATGGCACCTCCATGCCATGCGAAAACGCATGGAGATTCAGTTGGTTCCTTCAGCTCGTTAAGCGCGCCACAACGCCCGGAACGAATCCCCGTACAAAGATTCGAATCAAACGAGTTTGTAGCGTGGAGTTGTTGAGTGGCGTCCCAGCGTCAGCGGAAAGCATCGGCGACCGGCGTGAAGGCGCCCTTCCCGGGCTTTATCGAACCGGCCTTGGCATCCTCCGTCCCGAGGGTGCCTTCCGGAGAACGGTGGATTCACGAAATCAAGTTCGACGGATATCGCGTCCAGGTGCATTTGGCCAACGAAGCCGTGACCATCTACACCCGCCGGGGCCACGATTGGACGAGGCGCTTCAAGAAGGTTGCCGAGGACGCCTGGCACATCAAGGCCGGCTCGGCGATCATCGACGGAGAAATTGTCGTCCCGGCCGAGGACGGCACGACCGATTTCTCGGTGCTTCAGAATGAGCTCAAGGGCACGTCCTCAAAGATCGTGCTCGTGGTTTTCGACCTGCTCTATCTCAATGGACGAGACCTCCGCCGCGTACCGCTGGAACAGCGCAAGGCCGAGCTGAAAAAGGTCATTGCCGGCACAGACGTGCAGTTCAGCGAGAGTTTCGAGATGGACGGCCGCGAGATGTTCGCGCATGCCTGCAAGGTCGGCCTTGAGGGCGTGGTCTCCAAGGTCCGTGACAGCATCTACAGCAGTGGCAGGAATAACAACTGGGCCAAGACGACCTGCGCGCAGCGCGAAACCTTGACCATCGCGGGCTTCGCCCTTGATGAGGGCAAGTGGGACGGCGTCTATCTCGGCCGCCGCAAGGGCGATGATCTGATCTATGCGGGCAAGGTCGACCACGGTTTCGACAAGACATCAGCAGCCGAGCTACGCAAGCGTCTGGAGCCGCTGCGGCGCAGGACGCAGCCTTATGCCAAGCGCATCGCGCACAAGGGCATCTGGGTCGAACCGAAGCTGCTTGCCGAGATCGAGTACCGCGCCAAGTCGGCCGAGGGAAAGGTGCGGCATCCGTTCTTCAAAGGATTGAGAGAGGACCTGTGATGGACAACAGCGCGCGCATACTTCAGGATCTTTACGATAGCGAAATCAACTTTGCGATCGTCACATTTTGGGACGCTGGCTTCCAAGTGAAGCTTGGTGATGATCTGAATGGATTTAGCGCGACCAAAACGGTCAGCAACCTCTTTGAAGCGGTCGAGTGGCTTCGTCGTCAAACTATCGACGCATATCCTGAAAGTGCCTTTGCGAGGGCTTACAAAACATGACGACTTCGCCGAGCACTACCGCGTGGATGGTGGTCTTCTGTGCTTTCAACGGTAATACCGAGGCCCCGACGGAAGTCCTTGACCTCGGCTGCGGCGCCGGCGAAATCCGCTGTCTCGAATGCGGTGGTGACGGCAACTGGGGCAAGTTCGCCCCGGAGATTGTCGGGCCAGATTGCGCATGCGTTGATTGCAAAGGCACCGGCCGCCAGCTGGTGAGCATCTGAGTGCCTTGGTTGTCCACAGCCACGAGAGGCAGTAGCTCGCCGGCACCGTCGCCTACTAGGAATCGATAATTTGCCAAACCCTGTCGGCTCATGCCTTTGATGACTGTATGTCCACGAAGTCGCGCTCATATCTCTTCGGCACTCAGATCAAGATGGCGGCCGAGCGCGCCCGAGAGGCGCGCAAGGAAGCTGACAAGCTTGCCTGCGTGGCGTGGAACAGCCGGATGCTCGGTTACAAGGGACCCGCACAGCCCTCGCCGACCATTGGCGATGCCATCAATGGAGGATACCCATACCTCGAGGTCCGCTGTCACGGCTGCGACACCAACCAGACAGTAGCACTCGAGATCATTCGACGCCCAAAGACCACGCCCATACACGAACTCGAACGCTACATGCGCTGCAAGGACTGTTCGCAGGTGCGGGGCTATCCCTACAAGCGCAGCGAGCTTGTGGCGCTGCGACCGACAAAGATTTCAGCAGGCCACCCGCCCTCGATCTGGTGGCCGGGCGAGCGATAAGAGACAATCCCACTCATGTGCAATCTGTATTCGATCACCACCAATCAGGCGGCTATCGCCGACCTCTTCCGCATCGTTCGTCGCTACGAAGGCAACCTGCCGCCGATGCCCGGTGTCTTTCCGGATTACCCCGCCCCTGTCATTCGCGATGCAGGTGGCGAGCGCGAGCTGGTGATGATGCGTTGGGGCATGCCGCCGCCGCCCCGCACCGGCGGGCCGCCTGTCACGAACATCCGCAATACCTCATCCCCACATTGGCGCGCTTGGCTCAAGCCGGAGCACCGCTGCCTCGTGCCCGCCAACAGCTTTGCCGAGTACGCGCCCGAGCCCAACCCGGAGACGAAGAAGAAAGACGTCGTTTGGTTTGCGCTTGCGGAAGAGCGGCCGCTATACGCGTTCGCCGGCATCTGGACCACCTTCAACGGCGACCGGGGCACGAAGTCGAAGCCCGTTCCGGGACCGCATCAGGTCTACGGGTTTCTGACGACTGCCCCGAATGCCGTTGTTGAGCCGATCCACCCCAAGGCAATGCCGGTAATCCTGACGACCGCGGAAGAATGGGACGTTTGGATGCGAGCCCCTTGGGACGAAGCCAAGGCATTGCAGCGACCCCTTGAAGACAACGCCCTGAAAATCGTCGCGAGGGGGACTGAGAAAGAAGACATAATCGCCTAGTGGGCTTGCAGCCAGGAACATCCGGCACCCCTCCGCGCTGCGCCCGCTATGCCCGGACCAACCGATGATCCCCTGTTGGCGCGCGCCGACGACGTCCTCCGCGAAGCCGAACAAGGCGCACGCCGAGCGACTTGAGTAAGTGGCTCAAGATGCTCAAGCTTCTCCCGCAAAATTAATCTGCGCGCCCTATCAAATGAAATGACTCTCCACCGCCGATGGGGTTAAGGTATATCATCACCGCAAGGTCCCCTGGCATGTATCGGTGATGAGAACGCAACCGCGCTCCCGCCCCACTCCATCAAGGAGGCAGCGCCATGATGCTGAAGCGGCGTCGTTTCAAACAGACCAACACCCTCAGTGAAAGACTCGCCGGCGAAGCTGCGCGCTGCCGCGAAGAGGCGCGCACGCTTTCGCCCGGCCGCCGCCGCGACATGCTGCTGCGCCAGGCGCGACAGGACGAGACGGCGATCCAGATCGACGCCTGGCTGCGCTCGCCCGGCCTGAGGGCGCCGACATGATGCAATATCGCGCCTATCTCATCGGCGAGAACGGCGTGTTCCGCTCCGCCGAAGCCTTCGAGGCCCCGTCCGATTCCAGCGCGCTGGATTTTGCCAAGCGGTTCACGCGGCTCGGCAAGGTCGAGGTCTGGCAGCTCGGCCGCAAGATCGCGGTGCTGGACGGCGAGCAGTCCCCGCCGCCGTTGCGCGAGCCGTCCCGGCCGACGCTGACGCGTCAATGACCGCGTGACCGCGGCAGCGACTTCAGATCTTCGATCTGGAAATTGAACTTCACCTGCATCACCGGGCCGCTCGCATCGCGAACCTCGGTCGCCATCTCCTGCCGATCGCCGGTGAGCGGCGCGGAGAGCAGCGCATCACGCGCGAGGTCAGCAACCGACTTGGCGGCCTCGGCCTGAACCGCGCGCGGGCTCGACAATTCCAGCCCTTCCTCGTCCAGCGCAATTCCCTTGTCGTCGCGAAGGTCGAAGTAATATCTGGGCATGTCCGCATTCCCTTTGGCCTATAGGCCCAAGAGCGGGCAAAGGTTGCTAGCGCGTCGAAAAGAATCGCTTGGGATCAATGTGTTCCGGGAACACCGCGGGATCCGCGACCGTGGGCCGGCCTCACTCCTCGGCGAGCTTGTGCTCGATATAGGCGTCCACCGTCTCGGCGAACGAGCGCTGCACGCCGACCGCGACATCGTGCTGGTCGAGCGCATCGCGCTGCAGCACGCGCAGACCCCGCCCGCGCATGCACGCGGGTGCCGTGTTCAGGAACTGGTCGATGGCGCCCTTGGCAAGCGGGATGGCCTTGGGATCGCCCCTGGCGATCAGGAGCCGGAGCAGGCTCTGGCATTCGGCCAAACCGGGCATGGCGTCTCTCACCTTTCTTGCGATTTCGGCTTCGGCCGCTCTGCCTTCTGGGTGTGGGTGCCGAACAGCGCCAGCAGCAGCGCGACTTCTTCCTTCGAACCGATCTGGATCATGATTGTCTCTCCGTTTCGCTTGGTTGGTCGGCGCCGGCGGGCGCCGAGTTCAGGACGATCTGGTTTCAGCACTGTTTCAGGCGTGTTTCGCGGGCCGGCCTGCACCGCACCTCGAGCCTGCTTGCGTGCACAATTGAACGCTGCCCCCCGCCCTTCGCCAATCGCGACCCGTTTCTCTCTTCCTTAACTCCGGAGCAGGTAGGGTTGCGGCCTCAGGGCATGGGGTTGCGTGATGGCTGTGACGTGTGCGGGATGCAGAGACGGTACGGAGCTGCCGTTCGCGTTCAAGATGGCTTTCCAGCCGATCGTCGACATCACGGCGCACCGCGTCTGGGGTTACGAGGCCCTGGTCCGCGGCCCCGGCGGCGAAAGCGCGCACAGCGTGCTGAGCCAGCTCACCGACGATCAGCTTTACCGCTTCGACCAGGCCGCCCGCGTCATGGCGATCGAGACGGCCGGCAGGCTGTTCAGGGATCCACGGGCGCGTCTCTCCATCAACTTCATGCCGAACGCCGTGTACGAGCCGCGCGCCTGCATCCAGCAATCGCTCGCCGCAGCGCAGCGCGCCAACTTTCCGGCCGAGAACCTGATGTTCGAGTTCACCGAGAACGAGCGGATGAGCGATCCGGCGCATGTCGAGAACATCGTGCGGGCCTACAAGGCGCTGGGCTTCTGGACGGCGCTCGACGATTTCGGTGCGGGCTATGCCGGCCTCAGCCTATTGGCGCGGCTGCAGCCGAACCTGATCAAGATCGACATGGAGCTGCTGCGCGGCATCGACGCCAGCCACCCGAAGCAGGTGATCGTGTCGGCCCTGGCCGCAATCGCCCGCGAGCTGGACATCACCCTGCTCGCCGAAGGCGTCGAGACCGAGGCCGAGCTCACCATCCTGCGCGCCGCCGGCATCCGCCTGTTCCAGGGTTATTATTTCGCCAGGCCCGGCTTCATGTCGCTGCCGCAGGTCGCGGGATTTCAGCCGCTCGAGGCGTCGCTGGCCGGTTGAGGAACGCGGCGAGCGTTCGTTCACCTTTGCGACAGCACAAGAACAAAACACCATCTCCCTGGTTGATGACTGCCGGCCTGCGCGGACCGCCCGTCGAGACTTCACTCCTCGTCGGGATGTTCTATCATCCGTCGGCCACTAACGATGGAGGGTCGAATGCGACTCGCTTTGCTTACCGGGGTCGTGCTGGCGGGATTGTCTTCAGCAGCAAACGCCCGCGACTATCCCTGGTGCGTCTTCGGCGGCAATGTCGGCTACCCCGGCGAGTGCATGTACGAGACCAGAGAGCAGTGCCTGGCTTCGGCGTCGGGACGATGGACCAGCTATTGCGATATCAATCCGCGCGTGAGATTCCAGCAGCAGGCCCCGCACCCGGCCCGTCCTGCGACGAGACCAAGGCCCGATCGGTGACGTAAGTCAACGAACCCTGTACCCTGGCAGCCGACGCGATCGGCGTGCCAAGGCGCCTTTGCCAGGGAACGTATCGGATTTACCTAAGTTGACGGGCAAGGAGATCTTTGCCCATGAGCCAGACAGTCTTGCTCGTAGATGATGATCCCGACGTGCTCGACGTGCTCGCAAGCATGCTGAAGCATCTCGGATGCATGGTCGTTCGCGCACGGAGCGGACCCGAAGCGCTACGTTCGTTGCAGGATGATGAAAGCATTTCCATCCTGATCACCGACATCAACATGCCGGACATGGACGGTCACGAGCTGGCCGAGCGCGCGCGACGCGTCCGCCCGAGCGTCAAGGTGCTTCAGGTGTCGGGCCGGGAGCCGCGACGGGGCGGCCTTCCCCTGCTGCGAAAGCCTTTCACCGAAGATGATCTCGCGCGCCTGATGCAACAAGCGACGGGACTTGGTTAGGGCAGGAGCTTGAGGCCTTGCGGCGCCCTGCCGCCCTCGCCCGCGCTATCTGCCGCGCTTCTGCGTGACGGTGCGCAATGCGATGCCGTGCTGCCAGGCCCGCACCCGCACGGCGGCTTCGCTCCGGTTGAGCACTGCGGCAATCTCGTCGGGCCGCCGGCCTGCCTCGGCCAGCGCTTTCAGCCGCTCATGATCGTCCGCCGTCCACCTCTTCAACAAGGGATAGCGTGATTGCATGGTCGGAGCGGCTCACCCGTCGTTCAAAGCGCTGACAACAATCCCCAGGGAGTCCACAAGTTCCCATCTGCCGCGTGTGACGGCCATAGCACGGGGTGCGCGGCGTGAAGTTAGCAAAAGATAAGCCCGCGACGGATTGCTCCGCGCGGGCACGTTCAAACGAAAGGCTCGGGTGAGACCCTCGCTCAGTGCGTCAGTTCGAGGTGCAGACCTTGACGGTCTTCATGCCGGTCTCGGCTTCAGACCTGGTCTTGTACACGGTGTCGCCGCTGACCACCGTCGTTTCCGTGGTCGTCGGCTTCGATTCCGTGATGGTGCACTTCTTGGTCTTGACGTCCTGCACCACGTAGAACGATTGCGCAAACGCGGGAGCCGCAACCGACGTCAGCACGGCGGCCGCTATGATTGCCTTGGTGTTCATCGTGTCCTCCTCCAGCAGCCCGGTCATCCAGGCTTGTGCTTACAAACCCGATAAATTGCCACTTGTTCCCGGCCGTCGCTCGAACCAATGCCGGCTGATCGCGTTGGTGCGCAAACAGGAGGCTTCGATGCTTGACGTGCGGCTGATGACAACTTCCCTGGCGATGCTGGTTGCACTGATGAGCGTAGCGCTGGCTGAGCCCGTCAAGGACCAGGCTGCTCCTGTGGTTCAAACCGCCACCGAAGCCCGCCCCATTCGCGTGATCCTTCCGGCGCCGTGGGAGTCCAGCAAGGGCCAGGCCGAGTCCGTGCAAGCCTCGAAGTAGCGGGCGGCGACGCACGCCGGCGCGGCGGACCAGCGACGACGCTGCTGCCGGATTGTCCCGCCCAGAGCGCCGCAGCAAACTCCTCCTCGAGGATAGCAACCATTTCGAATCTCACCTGTTGTCGCCGGCACAATCACTTGCAGGAGACAACAACATGAAACGTCTGACAGTTCTGGCCGCAACCTTGGCGCTGCTCGGCTCGGCGCCCGCCGGCGCTCAGTCGCAACCGGCGCAAAGCGGGCCGGGCAACAACGCGGTCAACAGCTCCGACCAGAACAACTCCAACGCACCGGTCGCGGGCCGCAACAGCTTCACCGAAGGACAGGCGAAATCGCGGATCGAAGGCGCGGGCTATTCCAACGTCTCCGGCCTGCAGAAGGACAACGAGGGCGTCTGGCGCGGCAAGGCCGACAAGGCCGGCACCAAGACCGACGTCAGCGTCGACTTCCAGGGCAACGTCAATCCCGCCAAGTAATTCGCGACATCAAGTCATCCGCGAGCAAGGAGATCCAGACATGACGACCACCATCTCTCGCCTGTACGACAATTACACCGATGCCGAGCGGGCCGTGACCCGGCTCGAAAGCGCCGGCGTGCCGCATTCCGACATTAGCCTCGTCGCCAACAATTCGGACAATTGGTACGGCTCACGCTCCGGCAAGGTCGCCGGCAAGGTCGATCGTGACCGCGACGGCGTCGACGATCGCGCCGAAGGCGCCGGCACGGGTGCCGGCATCGGCGCGGGGCTCGGCGGCGCTGCCGGCCTGCTCGCAGGTCTTGGCCTCCTCGCCATTCCGGGCCTCGGCCCGGTGGTCGCGGCCGGATGGCTCGCCGCGACCGCGGCAGGCGCTGCTGCCGGCGCGGCCACCGGCGGAATCATCGGCGCCCTGACCGAAGCCGGCGTCTCCAAGGAAGACGCATCGCGTTATGCCGAGGGCGTCCGCCGCGGCGGCACGCTGGTGTCGGCGCGGGTGCCGGACCAGGACCGTGCGCGCCTCGATGCGCTTCTGCACGAGCGCGCGGTCAACCTTCAGGAGCGCAGCGCCGCGTGGCAGAAGTCCGGCTGGACCGACTTCGACGCGGCAAGCCCGCCCTTGTCGCCTGAGGATATCGTCCGCGAGCGCGAGCTCTATGGAATGCGGCGATAGGCAGCAGAGCCCCGACACGACAAAGGCCCCGCGATGCGGGGCCTTTTGATGTCGACGACCGGTCATCACGCCGGCACGCTCGATGGTGCCATCTTGCCAGTGTTTTGCCCGACGGGTCAAACTTTATCTCAAATGCCGCAAAGTGGATTGGGCGAAGTGAAATCTCTTCGCCTCATGCTGGGACATGTCGAATGGACGGGGCAAGCCGGAGAGACCTTCGATGTATTACGTCGCCGCTGCATTGCTGGTGCTGTCGGGACTGTTCTATTCCGCGAGCCGTCATGAGCTCGGCCAATTCGGCGCGGACGTGTGCAGATATGGCGGCACGTTCTGCGACAACCCGGTGGTTCTCTTCACCGGCGCGGCGCTGGCCGCCGCCTGGGGCATGTTCGTCAGTATCAGGTAGGCCGATGATGGCAATATAGCCCTGTTTTGCCCGACGGAGCAAACGCACTTAGCATTTTCGGAAATCAGCCGCCCGCTTCGGTAGCGGGAACTTATGGTATTCGATTCGCATTTGCTAAGACGACGTCCGCCTCCGTTCGAGCCCGTTCATGAGCGACAGCGCCCTCACCCCGACGAAATCCGCGCCGACGCTGTTGCAAAGGCTCGGGCCCGGCCTCGTCACCGGAGCTGCCGACGACGATCCCTCTGGCATCGCCACCTATTCGCAAGCCGGCGCGCAATTCGGCTTCGGTCTGTTGTGGACCGTGTTTCTGACGACGCCCTTCATGATCGCGATCCAGCTCGTCAGCGCGCAGATCGGCCGCGTTACCGGCAAGGGGCTCGCCGCCAACGTCATGCAGGTCGCGCCGCGCTGGGCGGTGCTGGCGCTGGTCTCCATGCTGGTCGCCGCGAACACGTTCAACATCGCCGCCGACATCGCCGCGATGGCCGAGGCGCTCTCGCTCGTCATCGGCGGCCTCAAGCACGAGCACGCGCTGATCTTCGCCGCCGGCTCGACCCTGCTGCAGGTGTTCGTGCCCTATCGTCGCTATTCGCCGGTGCTGAAATTCCTCACGCTGGCGCTGTTCGCCTATGTCGCCACCGCTTTCACGGTGCAGATCCCCTGGAGCACGGCGCTGCTCGCCGCGGTATGGCCGAAGGCGAACGCCAGCGCCGACTATCTCCTGATGGTCGTGGCCGTGCTCGGCACCACCATCAGCCCCTATCTGTTCTTCTGGCAGGCCTCGCAGGAGGTCGAGGAGATGAACCAGGGCGAGCGCGACAAGCCGCTTCGCCAGCTCAAGCGCGGCGGCGACCACGAGCTCGATCGCATCAAGACCGACACCATCTCCGGCATGCTGCTCTCGAACGGCATCGCCTTCTTCATCATCCTGACCACCGCATCGGTCCTGCACGCCAACGGCGTCACCAATATCGGCTCGGCGACGGAAGCGGCCGAAGCGCTGCGGCCGCTGGCCGGCGATTTCACCTTCGCCCTGTTTGCGACCGGCATCATCGGCACCGGCCTGCTCGCGATTCCCGTGCTGGCGGGCTCGGCGGCCTATGGCGTTGCCGAGATCTTCGGCTGGCACGCCACGCTGGAGGCCAAGCCGGACGAGGCGGCCGGCTTCTACACCATCATCGCCGCGGCAACCCTGATCGGCTTCGGCCTCGGCTTCACCGGCATCGACTCGATCCACATGCTGGTGTGGAGCGCGGTGCTCAACGGCATCGTCGCCGTTCCCATCATGGCGATGATGATGCTGATCGTCTCGAACCGGACCATCATGGGCCGCTTCAGGGCCCGCTCCTGGCTGATCGCGCTGGGCTGGCTCGGCACCGCAGTCATGGCGCTCGCCGTTCTCGCCCTGCTCGGCTCGTCGCTGATCGGCTGACGCAAGGCCTGCTTCGGACGCGTTGCCGCGCCGCATCGCTGCATCTTCCCGCCGCCCCGCGCTTGGCTTAACAATGCGGTCCGGGCCCGGCTCAAGATCGGGCTATAAGAAAAGCCCGGCCGGGCAACAGGGAGCGACATGACCGAATCTTCAAAAGCAACGAGTCTCGAGATCCTCGCCTGCGATGCCGGCTGGAGAAACTATCATTTCGTCAAGCTGACGACCGGGGACGGCATCGTCGGCTGGAGCGAATTCGACGAAGGCTTTGGCTCGCCTGGGGTCGGCGCCGCGATCCAGCGCCTCTCGGCCCGGGTCATGGGGCAGAACGTCTTCCAGCACGAGCGCATCTTTGCCGAATTGTTCGCGGCGACGCGTCCTGCGGCCGGCGGCGTGGTGGCGCAAGCGCTCGGCGCAATCGAGAATGCGCTGCTCGATGCCAAGGCGAAATCGCTCGGCATTCCCTGCTATGAGCTGCTCGGCGGCAAGATCCGCGACCGTGTCAGGGTCTACTGGTCGCATTGCGCCACGTGGCGCATCAATCACCCGTCCTGGTACAAGCCGGCGATCGAAAGCCTCGACGGAGTCAAGGCGATGGGGCGCGAGGTGCGCGAGAAGAAATTCACCGCGCTCAAGACCAACATCTTCTCCTATGACGAGGGCAAGCCGACCGGCTGGCGCCCCGGCTTCGGCTCGCCCTTCGCGCCCGAGATCAACGTCGACCGCAAGATCCTGCGCGACCTGCACATGCATCTGGAGGCGATCCGCGACGGCGCCGGGCCCGACGTCGACATCCTGCTCGACTGCAACTTCAACGCCAAGACCGAAGGCTACTTGAAGATCCTGCGCACCATCGCCGACCTCGACATGTTCTGGGTGGAGATCGACAGCTTCAACCCGGAAGCGCTCGGCTATATTCGCAAGCAGAGCCCGCACCCGATCTCATCCTGCGAAACGCTGCTCTCCTTGCGCGAGTTCCTGCCCTACTTCCACGCTCAGGCCATGGACGTCGCGATCATCGACACGCCCTGGAACGGCGTCTGGCAGTCGATGAAGATCGCAGCAGCGGCTGAAGCCTTCGAGGTCAACGTCGCCCCACACAATTTCTATGGCCATCTCTGCTCGATGATGAACGCGCATTTCTGCGCCGCGGTGCCGAACCTGCGCATCATGGAGATCGATATCGATCGTCTGTCCTGGGACCGCGAGCTGTTCACGCACGAGCCGGAGATCGAGAACGGCCATCTCATCATCCCGAACCGGCCTGGCTGGGGCACCGAGCCGAACGAGGACGCCTTGCGGGCCCATCCGCCGAAGACGACTGGCGGGCTCCTCAACTACGGCCGCAAGGGCTGAGAGGCTAGAGCATGATCCGGAAAAGTGTGTAGCGGTTTTCCGAAGAGATCATGCTCAAACAATAACGTAAAGCGCGATGACGATTCGTCGCGCTTTACGGCGTCACGGGATTAACGGTTGGAGACGTCTTCGGCCGCTGCGGCTCGATCGGCGATTTCGGGTCGGTCGGGAGCACCAGAGCACCGGCAGCGCGTGCCGCTTCGCCCGTGGTCGCAAACATCGCGACATGGGCCGGCTGTGTCTTGGCCCGGCTCCACGGGCCGTGATCGACGATCAGCATGGCCGCAATTGTCATGCCCGCCACGATCAGTGCGATCACGCCGGGATGGCGCAGGGCTCTGGACATGGAGTAGGCGAAGCGACCATTTGTCATCGAAGGGGTCCGCAATTTTCCTATCGCAGGTTAACCCATTCGAGCCTGCTCCGGTTCCGCGCTTCCCACCGGCAGGTTTGCTGCCCACGGGGCATCGCCGATGGCTTCAGACGAGTTCCATGGCACGGTTGTTGGACCACCGCGCTTTCAGACTTTGAATGCGCCGCGTCACTCGCCCGGCGCGATGGCATTGCTCGGCGTCGGCCGGTCGGTGATCTGCTGACCGAACAGGCTGCCGATCAGCTCGACCGCCGTGCGCGCAGTCCGGCCGCGTTCGTCCAGGAACGGATTGAGCTCGACGATATCGACCGATCCGACGACGCCGGAATCGTGCAGAAGCTCCATGATCAGATGCGCCTCGCGGTACGTGGCGCCACCCGGCACAGTGGTGCCGACGCCCGGCGCCACGCAAGGGTCAAGGAAATCGACATCGAAGCTGACGTGCAGCACGCCATTGCTCGCCTTGACCCGTTCGATGACACGGCGGATCAGGACGGCGACGCCGAACTCGTCGATCTGGCGCATGTCGACGATCCGGATCCGGCGCGAGCGCATCAGCTCCTTTTCGAGCTTGTCGATCGAACGCGCGCCGAACAGGTCGAGCTTGTCCGGGCTGATCGAGGCGCGTGGATCTTCGCCGAGCAGGCCGTCGAGCCCGGGCTCGCCGCACAGGAACGCGGCTGACATGCCGTGCATGTTCGCGGTGATCGTCGTCTCCGGCGTGTTGTAGTCCGCATGGGCGTCGAGCCAGAGCACGAAGAGTTCGCGGCCGCGCTCCTGCCAATGCCTCGCCATGGCATTGACCGACCCCATCGACAGCGTGTGATCGCCGCCGAGAAAGATCGGCAGCGCACCTGACGTCGCGATCTCGTAGCCTCTGCGGCTGAGGGCGCGCGTCCAGCGCTGGATTTCGCGATAGTGATTGGCGTTTTCGGGCGGCCTGTCGGTGAGGTCCCGGACGTCGGCGACCGACAGATCGCCATGATCGACGACCTCGAAATCAAGGCTTTCCAGCAGCGTCGCGAGGCCGGCGGTGCGCAACGCCGCGGGCCCCATCAAGGTGCCGCGCTGCGAAGCGCCCATGTCGATGGGAGCACCGAGCAAGGCGATGCGCCGGGCTCGATCCGTCATGGTCCGATCGGTCACGGCTGTCTCCTGACATCAGCAAGGCCACCCCAGCCTAACAGAGATTCGCCCCCGTCGTTTCCCGGGGGAGCCGCAGCCAGCGGCTTGTCATCAGGAACAAAATTGCTCGCGCTGAATTGCCCATCCAAGGCCGGCACCCGCCGTCAATCACGGCGCCTGTCGCGGATAGCCAAAGGTCTTGAGACCCGCTGTTCAAAACGAGCGCTCGCGCGGATAGCCAAAGGTGCCGGCTTCGATCATCACGCCTGGGAGGTCGCGTCCTTGAGCACGGAGATACCGCAATCCACGTCCCAACCCGGCATGGCCGAGCGCGCCATCGATACGGCCGCGGACGTCTCCCGCACCATCGGTGAAGTCGCGGGAGGCCTGCACGCGGCGGTCGACCGCCTGACCTCCGCAGTCGAGGAATCGCGCAAGCCCGGCGGGGCACTCGCGACGGTTTCCGCGATCACGCGCGAAGCACCGCTCGCGAGCCTGTTCGTCGCCTTCCTGTTTGGTGTGGCGGTCGCGCGCCGGCGGTAGCGCTTCTGCAACCGCCGCACCAAGATCGGCGCGATGCGGCGGTTCGGCCGCTGAGGATGTGCCGAAGGCACGATTCGTCGCATGTCCCGCTGGCACCTGTAAACGGCAGTGTTCACGCCGAAGGGCCGAATGCTGAGCCCGGTCGTGCAAGCCTTCGCCAGCTGCGTTCGCGACGTCGACAAGCCACATGCTCAAGGCAAGGCGGCATGGCAACACCAGCAGCCTGCCCACGCGAACAGCCTAACGCCTGCCTGGTCGCCATCGGTGGCCAAGTGAGCACGGCCCGCGTCAGCTCGGCCACCGCGGCCACCGGTTGACTCGCCGTCAACCTGAATGGTTAGGTCGTGCTTTCACAGTTCAATGGCTGAGTCGAACCGGTGGTCACTGCACGAAAGAAGAAACGCGCCGACATTCCGGCTCGCGACCGAATCCTTGAAGCTGCAACCAGACTGTTTACCCAACGCCCTTTCGACGAGATCTCAGCGGAAGACATTGCCCGAGAAGCGGGCGTAGCCCATGGACTCACATTCCACTACTTTGGATCGAAGGCCAAACTCTACGAGGAAATTTCACAAGCTGCCGCTGACCGCCTGGATCGGATTCATCTGCGGGCCACACTCACGGGGTCGGCTCCCGAAAAGCTGCGCAGCTTCTTGGTAGCGCATATGGAGGAGGTCCATCGACGCCGGGTCGATTACGTTTTCCACTCGCGCGGCGGTGGCACTGCGGCAATCCAGGACATTTGGGAACGTTCGCGCAGCCACGGAATTCGGCTGGTCCTCGGCTTCTATGGCGTGACTGCGCCCTCGCTTGAACTTGCTGTCGCGACGCGGGCATGGCTTGGCTATTTCGATGAGCTCGTTCTGGCCTGGGTTCAGGGACAGATAAAGAACAAGGCGGCCATCGTCGAGATGGCGTTTCGGCTTTTCCCGCTTGCAGTCGCCAACGCCGAGCTTCTTGGCGAAAAGAATATTCCATCCGTTTGACAGAGGGTTGACGGCGCGTTCCGCGCTGCCTGATTGACTGTTAGTCAAGATTCTATTGACTGTCAGTCAAAGTTGCGCTTGGTTCTCCGTCGCTAAATATAATTCAGGGCGATCGGGAGGAGGTCTCATGGAGACCGAAGTGGCGATTGTCGGTGCCGGGCCGGTGGGTCTGACGGCTGCCGCCTTGCTGGGTTCGTTGGGCGTGAACACGATTCTCGTCGAGCGAAATGCGTCGACATCGGCTCATCCGCGGGGGCATGTGGTCAACGCGCGTACGATGGAGATATTCCGAACGATTGGCTGCGAAGAGTCGGTCGCAAAAGCCGGCTTGCCTCCAGAGCGCAACGCGGGAGTCTCCTTCCTGTCCCGGCTGATAGGGCCGGATATCGCGGTATTGGCGACGCGGGGCATTCCCGATCGCGACCGGGCCCATCAAGCCGCCAGTCCGAGCCGCAAGACGTCATGCCCTCAGGACGTGCTCGAGCCGATCCTGGTTGATGTTGCGCGAAGCTTTGCTCCCGTTAAATTGCTGTTCTCGACCGAGCTCAAGGAACTCGCGTCCCGACCTGATGGTGTGCGGCTCGAATGTCGGCAGGGGGCCGCGGATCTCATGATCGACGCGCGCTACGTGATTGCCGCGGACGGCGCGCGTAGCTTCGTGAGGGACCGCCTCGGCATCGGGATGACGGGGCGAGGACGGATCGGCCGGCAGATCGGCATCTACTTCGAGGCCGACCTGTGGGAGTTCGTCGAAAAGCGGCCTTATCTGCTGTGGTGGATCTACAACGCCACGACATGCGGAGTGCTCATTGCTCTCGATGGCCGGCGACGTTGGACGTACAATTTCGCCTTCGACCCGGCCAAGGAAGGCGTCGAGTCGTTCACGAGCGAGCGCTGCGAAGCGATCGTTCGCGCAGCCATCGGCTCGGACGACGTTCCGCTCGACATCCATAGCATCCTGCCGTGGCGAATGCAGGCCCGCCTTGCGGACCAGTTCAGCAAAGGTCGTGTATTCATTGCGGGGGATGCCGCCCATCCGCTGCCGCCAACGGGCGGGCAAGGAATGAACACCGGCATCGGTGACGTGCATAATCTGGCGTGGAAATTGGCCTTCGTGTTGCGCGGCAACGCTCCGGCCTCGCTTCTCGAAAGCTATAACGAGGAGCGTCGTCCTGTCGCTCAGACCAACATCGAGCAAAGCGTTCACAACGCAATGAAGATGGCGGAGAGCGGTCTTTCCGGGATGGCAACGCACGACAGCCCGATCGCCAAGATGCTCGAGGGCCCGGATTCCGCGGCGGCGGAGCGTCACATTCGGGACGTGATCCCAGGCCTTCGCGAGCACTTTGACTACATAGGCCAGACATTCGGTCACGCCTATTCCTCCCGATGGATATCGCCTGACGGGACGTCGGCTCCGCCCTTCCGCATTGAGCAGTACGAACCGGTTGCGTGTCCCGGACACCGAGCACCCCATCTCTGGCTGCAAGGACCAAACGACAGATTGTCGACCATCGATCTCGCCCGTGCCGGCTACTTCCTGATGCTGACGACACCCGGCGGAGAAGATTGGCAGCGCGCCTTTGCCAAGGTTTCCGTAGAGCTTCATGTTCCAGGGCGCTCCTGCAGCATTGGCGCCGGCGGCGACTACGTCGATCAAGACGGACTCTTCATCCAATCGTACGGCATCGGTCCGCGAGGGATGGTCCTGATCAGGCCCGACGGCTACGTCGCCGCGCGTAGCTTCAACGCCGCGCCCGATCCGGGAAAATTCCTCGAACGTGCTCTTGGAACGGCATTGGCGGGCGCGGACATCAGAAACGACGAGGAGCCGTCCGCCGCTTGAGAGCAACGCAAACTCACGAAATCAACAAAAATGCCAGGGAGGAATTCTATGAACAAGGGAATGCAGTACGCAGGACGTACATTGAGTCTTGCGATGATCGCTCTGGGCGCCCTGTACGGCTTTTCGCCAGCGCTCGCACAATCCCCGGTCCCGACGACGATTGCCTTGCCGGCTCAGTCCCTCCTATTCGCGCCGCTCTACATCGCGCAGGAGCGCGGCTTCTTTCGCCGGCATGGGATCGAGCCGAAGGTCATCTATGTCGCCGGTCCCGGCGTCATCAACGCGATGCTCGGCAAGAGCGCAGACTTCTCGTTGATCTCAGGAGGCATCCAAATCGCGGCCGCGGCGCGAAATCAGAAGCTCGTCGCGATAGCCAATACACAGGATCGCTTCACGACGGATATCGTGATCCGCGACGTCGTAGCCAAGAGGCTGGAAATGGCGCCGAACGCGGACGCAATGGCGAAAATCCGCGCCTTGAAAGGCCTCACGATCGGGGTCGACGCAATCAACGGTTTACCCCACAGTTTCCTGCGGTTCGTCGCGGTGAAGGCGGGAATGAACCCGGAAACCGATTTCACGATTACCGCGCTACAGCCGCCCGCAATGGTAGCGGCGCTCAAGGCAGGCACGATCGACGCCATGGTGTTCTCGCCTCCGTTCTCTCTTCTGGCCGTCAAAGAAGGCGGTATTCGATGGCTGTCGGGGCCGGAAGTCTCGCTCCCTGAGCTGAAGCCCTTTCCATACAACGTCGTTCTAGTCAGGCCGGGCTACTGCGATGCCGAGGCGGTGCGCTGCCAGGGATTCGTGGCGGCCCTGAAGGATGCCATCGCCTTGATGAAGACAGACCGTTCCGCGAGTCTGGAGGCGCTCGGCAAATCATTCGACAAGATGGAGCCCGATATCTTGAAGGCATCATACGAGGTGTTTGCCCCGTTCGCTCAGCCGGACATGAAGCTGACGAGCGCGATGCTGGACAACGTTATCGCCTTCGATCGGATCAGCGGAATCATTCCTCCTGACGCCAAACTGCCCCCCGAGTCGGAACTTTATCTGACAGCGTTCACCCCGTAGCGGGACGGCGGAATAGAACCCATGAGTAAAGCAACCTTCGATAGATTCGGGTTCGGCGCTATGCTGTTGCTCGTTTGGCAAGCAGCAAGTGTCTGGACCGGGCCCGAGTTGATAAGTTCGCCGCTTCTCGTTGGTCAGCAGCTGTATCAGTGGTCGCTGAACGGCGTCCTGGGTGGCAACGCAGGCTACACGTTGCTGGCTGCCATCCTCGGATTTGTCATCGGCGGATTGCCAGGCTTGGCGCTTCCGTTTGTCCTGCGGAAACGGCCGTTCGTGACGGCGGTGCTCGACCCATTCATATTGATTGGATACGGGCTGCCGAAGGTCGCATTCATTCCCCTCTTCATTATCTGGTTTGGAATCGGCATCTGGAGCAAAGTTGCACTCGTCGCGAGCGTAAGCTTCTTCCTCGTGTTCTTCAGCACAATGGAAGGCGTTCGAGGCGTCGATCCTCGACTTCTCCGGATGGCAAAGGTTGCTGGCGCGAGTGAACCGCAGTTGTTGCGCACAATCATCTGGCCTTCTGCTTTACCGTTCATTTTTCAGGCCGTGCAGGTCACGCTACCTCTTTCAATTGGCGGAGCAGCCATCGCCGAATTAATCTCCTCGAACCGAGGATTGGGTTATCTTGTTCAATTTTCTGCAGGGAATTTCGAGGTCACAGGCGCACTCGCCGCCGTGACAGCGCTCGCGCTGGTCGTCGCCATCACCAACGTTGGCATCGATCGTTTGCACGACCGCCTGCTGGCTTGGAAGGGTTCTCATTCCAAAGGCACGAGCCTCACATGAGAGAGAATGGTAAGCCGCTCCTGGATGTTTGCAACCTTGGCAAGCGCTTCCAAGGGCAGAGCAAAGACGGCGATCGCTGGGTCGTGGAGGGCATGTCGTTTGCGCTCTACGAAGGTGAGTTCCTCACGTTGATCGGTCCCTCAGGCTCCGGCAAATCGACGTTGCTCAATATGATCGCGCAGATCGATATCCCTTCGAAGGGGGAGATATTGTTTCGCGGCGAAGTCATCAACGACTCGAGCCGAAGCAAGCCGTCTCCGGGATGCGGCGGTCGCATCGGATATGTGATGCAGGACGACAATCTCCTGCCCTGGCGGACGCTGCGAGAGAATGTCGAGTATCCACTCCTCGTCCAAGGTCGGCTCAACAGCGAAACGAAAACGCGCGTCGACGAATTGATCGTGACGGTGGGGCTCGGCGGCTTCGAAGGCTACTACCCGCACCAACTTTCCGGCGGCATGCGCAAGCGCGCGTCCATCATCAGAACGCTGGCCTACGATCCGCCGGTCATCCTGATGGACGAGCCATTCGGGGCGCTCGACGCCGAATCTCGGCTCCATATTCAGTCGGATCTCGTCAAGTTGTGGCAACGAGGAGGGAAGACGATCCTGTTCGTCACCCACGACATCAATGAGGCGATCGCCCTTGGAGACCGGACGATAACGCTGACGAAGTCGCCCGCTTGCGTTCGAGGCGAACACGTCATCGATATCCCGCGGCCCAGAGCACTCGATAGTATCGTGACCGCACCGCAGTTCCCGGGCCTGTTTAGCCGGATCAGGGCGCAAGTCTGATGCCGAATTTGTCAATTATCTCGGCAGCTCGGTCGCAGATGGCGATCGTTCCGTCGCCATTGATCATCGCGCGCACGGCGGTCGCCGTCGTGCTGGCTGGCATGTGGCTCGCCGCCGCGCGGGTATATCCGACGCTTGTGGCGACGCCGCAAGCCACTCTCCAGAGGGTCATGGAGCTGATCTCGAATCGAGAACTTTTCCCGATGATGGCGACGACCGCCGCAGAGGCCAGCATAGGCCTCATGTTGGGAGCGGGTCTCGGTGTCGTCCTTCCCTTTCTGGTCCAATTGTCCGAACGGCTTCGAGCGGTGGTCGAGCCGTTCGCCCGAGCCGGCGTCGGTATTCCGAAGCTGGCGCTGAGTCCCATCCTCATCCTGTGGTTCGGCATTGGTCTCGGATCGAAAGTCGTGCTCGTCGCGTTGATGACCTTCTTCCTGGTCTTCGTCGCGACATCAGCCGGAATACGGTCCATCGGCCCATACCTCGTGCAGACAGTGTCGATCTTCGGTGCAAGCAAGATCGAAGTGGCGCGCGAGGTGATCTGGAACAGCGTCCAGCCGTTCGTGTGGACGGCGCTGCGGGCCGCGCTTCCATGGGCGATCAATGCGGCCCTTGTCGGCGAGTTTCTCGCGGCCGAGAACGGTGTTGGTCATTACATCGAGCAATCCTACAATTCTGCGGACATTGCGGGCGTCTATGCCGGCATAACCCTGATAGTACTCATCGTCTTCGCGTCCGACGCAGTGCTGATGGCTTTGCAGCGGCGTTGTCTTGCCTGGCGTCCCGTCGATCAGGATGTCGTTTTGCATTAATCGGGAGTCGAACGATGAAGCTCTACTTTGCGCCCGGCGCCTGCTCGATCGGCATTCACTATCTGCTGCATGAAATCGGGTGCGATTTCGAACTGCGGAAGGTCGATATCCGCAACGGTGATAATTTTCAGGCCTGGTACACGGCGGTCAATCCGAAACGCAAGGTGCCTGCGCTCGAACGTGCAGACGGGTCGGTGCTCACCGAATTCCCCGTGATCGCGCGCTATCTTGCCGAGCAGACGCCTTCGGCGGGCCTGATACCGTCTGATCCGGAGACGCTTCTGAGCGCAAGTGAGCTGGCCGAGTTCATCGTTTCGACCATCCACATGCAGGGCTTCTCGCGCGCGTTTCGTCCGGACAAGTTTGCGATGGCTGAAGCGGATCATGAGGCGACGCGAGCGCGCGGCCGGGAGATCATCCAGGAAGGGTTCGTAGTGGTCGATCGTCACCTGCGACGGAACGCAGGGCAAACATTCGCCGATGGCGCGCTGTTCTACACGCTCTTCTGGGCTTGCGAGCGTCTCAAACTCGAAGTCCCGGCGGCGTGCGCTGCTCGCTGGAGCGAGTTGAAATCCCGTCCTTCCGCGCAACGCGTATTCGTAGCGGAAGGCATAGCCCTTTAGGCCTGCGAGGCTGGCGCCGAGAGTTTAAGCAACACATCGATCTGGGAAACGGCGGAGGAAACGGTTCATGGCACTCAAATCATTGGGCTACGTCGGCGTAGAATCGACCAAACTTGAGGACTGGGAGGGCTTCGCGACGCGGCTGCTCGGGATGCAGAAGGTCGACGCAGCCGCCAAGGTTCTGGCGTTTCGCATGGACGATCGACAGCAAAGGCTCGTCGTGACCGGAGCTGAGAATAATGGTCTGGGCTTCCTTGGCTGGGAGGCCGAAAGCAAGGCGGACCTCGACGAGTTGGCCGCTCGCCTGGATAACGCCGGCGTGGCTGTTGCCAAGGGCACGCGCGCTCTTGCGGACGAGCGCCGCGTCGCGGATCTCATCGTATTTCGCGATCCGGGGGGCCACCGGGTGGAAGTGTTTCATGGGCAGGAGATCTCGCCCGACCCGTTCAAGCCAGGGCGGCCCATCTCGGGCTTCAAGACCGGCCCTCTTGGGATGGGGCACGTCGTGATGAACGTCGCGACTGTGGATGATCTCTTGCCGTTCTACCGCGATCTATTGGGCTTCCACATTACCGACTATGGTCTGTCGCCATACCCGCTCTACTTCCTGCATATCAACGGCCGCCACCATAGCTTTGCCATGGTCGGCTCGGGCAAACGCAGTTTCCACCACTTCATGGTCGAGATGCAAAGCTTCGACGATGTGGGGCAAGGCTATGATCTCGCCCAGCTCGAAGAGGGGCGCATAGCCTATACGCTCGGTCGGCACACGAACGATCATATGACATCATTCTATGCTCACTCGCCCTCCGACTTCTTCGTGGAGTACGGTTGGGGAGCGCAAGTGATCGACCCCGCGACATGGCAGCCTTTCGAAACCTTTGATGGCCCGAGTCTATGGGGGCATGAGCGACTGCACCTTCCGGAGGAGCAGCGAGCTCGCATGCGCAACATGCGACTGGATGCAGCAGCTCGCGGCGTCCGGGTCCCCGACCCGAACTGCGCCTGGCTCGCCTCGGTCGTGGCCTGAGAGTCGCTAGAGAACCAGGAGTAACTGCGGAGCGCGCACCGTCACTGGATGCCAATACCAGATGTTGGCCCGCGCGACGGTGCTCGCCAGAACAACCAGCCTCATTCGGAGTGCTGGCGTCAACGCGCAGGCGAAAGCCCGCTCAGGCGGCGCTAACGGCCTCGAGCTCATCCGCCAAAAACTGCTTCTCGAATGCCTCGGCCGGCATCGGACGGCCGAAGAAATAGCCCTGCCCTTCCTCGCATCCCATGCTGACAAGGAAGTCGGCCGTTGCGTGGTTCTCGATGCCTTCGGCCACGACTGTGAGGCCGAGCTGCTTGCTGAGGCCGATGGTCGAGCCGACGATGGCGGCGTCGTCGGAACTCGAAAGCAGACCGAAGACGAAGGAACGGTCGATCTTGAGGCCGTCGAGCGGAAACTTCTTCAGGTAGCTCAGGCTCGCATAACCGGTGCCGAAATCATCGAACAGGATCCGGACGCCGAGCTCCTGAATCCGCTTGAAGATGGCGAGCACGCGGCGCTCGTCCTGCAGCAGGATGTCTTCGGTGACTTCGATCTCGAGCAGCGACGGCGTCAGCCCCGTCGCTTCGAGCAATGCTGCGACGGAATGCGCGAGATCGCCGGACTGGAGCTGCGAGGGCGAGAGGTTGATCGCCACGCGCACGTCCTTGCCCGACAATTCCCAGGCTCGCGCCTGACGGCAGGCGGTCTCCATCACCCAGTTCCCGATCCGCTCCGAGAGCGCAGAGGTGTTGACGACAGGCATGAATTCGGCCGGCGAGACGTAGCCACGTACCGGATGCCGCCAGCGGATGAGCGCTTCGGCTCCGACCAGGCTGCCGTCGATCAGGCGAACCTGGGGCTGATAGAACAGCTCGAACTCGCCGCGATCGGCGGCGAGCGCCAGCTCGCTCTCCAGCATCAAGCGGTTCTCGAGCTCCTGCCGGATCGCGGATTCGAATACGACGTGGCCGCCGCGCCTGGTCGCCTTGGCCTTCGTCAGCGCGAGATGGCCGTTGCTCAGGAGATCATCGGCGTTGCTCCCGCCCTCAGGATAGACGGCAACGCCAATGCTGATCTTGACCCGGTGCTGGCGCGTGCCGGCCACGAGCGGGGTTTCGAACGCGCGCGCGATCCGCTCGGCGAACGCGGGCATCAGCTCGCCGAGGTCAGCGCAATCGATCGCGATGGCAAATTCGTCGCCGCTGAGCCGGGCGACGATCGCCTTGCCGTCGACTTCGCTCCGGAGCCGCTCGGCGACCGCGCGCAGCACGAGGTCGCCGGCGGAGTGCCCGAGCATGTCGTTGATCTCCTGGAAGCCGTCGAGCCCGAGCACGAGCAGGGCAACTCCCGAAGATTGCCGCTCCGCCGCGGCGATCAGGTCGGTGAGACCGACATGCAGCATGTTCCGGTTTGCAAGGCCGGTCAGCGCGTCGTGCTCAGCCAGATACCTGATGCGCTCGGCTTCACGTTTGCGCACCGAAATATCGCGCAGGATCGCGCCATATTGAAAGCCGTCCGTTCCCTGCCAGCCTGAGAAGCTCGCCTCGACCGGGAAGGTTTCCCCGTTCTTGCGCCGGCCTTCGAACTCGACGACGACGGCGCCGCCCGGCACCAGAAGCGCCTGGCGCGCGGAGTCGAGCATCGATGGCCTCGCATCGCCATTCGCCGGCACGGCACAGAGCGTGTCGAACGGGCGGCCGATGATCTCGGTGGGCATGTAGCCGAAGATCGCGCTCGCGCCGGGATTCCAGACCGTGATGCGGTGATCCTCGTCGGTGCAGACCAGCCCGTCGCCGAGCGCCATCGCGATGCGATGAAAGCGGCTTTCGGCGATGCGCCCGAGCAGGCTGCGGAAATCGATTTCGTCGAGCGCGATCGCGGCAAGATAGGCGATGATGGTGATGTGGAACAGTGATGTGTCGATCACGAGCGGCCATCTCGCCTGCACGAAGATCGCGGCCAATTCCATGGCTGCGCCGGAGCCGACCAGCGCTGCGACGCGAGTTCCCGGAGCGAGGCGGCGCCACGAATACATCATGAGCAGACAGATCGCACCCATGCCCAGGATCATGCCGAAGTCGGACGTCCAGCGCAGCATGCGGTTCTGTAGGATCGATTCCGCGGCCAGCGCCTGCAGCACCGGCCCCGAGACGATCTTGCCATTGGGGACACTGAAGCGATCGCCAAGCTCGAGCGCGGTGGCGCCAATGATGATCCTCTTGCCTTTCAGCTTGTCGAGCGTGGCGCTATCGCCGCGCAGAACGTCGACATAGGAGACCCTCGGAATGGACGCCGTGCTGATGCTGAAATCGATCAGAAAGGGCGGCCGCCGATTGGCGTCCTGCCCGGCCACCACGACGGCCATCGAAGGCACGAAGGCGTCGCCAAGTTTCTCCCTGAACGGATAGCGGCGAACCAGCCCGTCGGATTCGATCGCGACATTGACGACGGCCGGCCACGATTGGTTGGCGAACGACTTCAGCGGGCGGTTGACGTGGGCCGGGCCGCCCTTCGCAGTCGGCTGTTTGAAGGATGGCAGGATGGTCGAGCCGCCAGCGTCCCGCAGCGCCTTGGCGAAGGCCTCGTCGGAGGCAGGGTCCGACGGCGTGCTGAAGTCGACGTCGAAGGCAACGTCCTGCGTGCCTGCCGCTTCCAGCCTTTGCAGCAGCTCGGCATGGAGACGCCGCGGCCACGGCCAAACCCCGATCTGGTCGATCGACGGCGTATCGATGCCGACCACAACGATGTCGCCGGTGGCCTCACGGGGTTGCCACTTGAACCTGAGATCGGTGAGCGCGTTGCGAAGCGCGGCGTGCCAGCCCGTGGACAACACGATCGCAAGTGCGATCACAACAAGAATATGCGGCCGATAGCGTCTCACCCGAGCCTCCCCCCACACCCGCCCCCGACGGACGCGTCCACCTAGAGTTCAGCGTCTGCCGTGCCCATTGCTGCCATTGCCGCCGCCATTTCCGTGGCCGTTGCCGTTGTTGCCTCTGCCATTGCCGGTGGCGCCGTTGTCGGCATGGCTGCTGTTGCCGTGACCGTTCTTGCCGCCGTTACCGCCGTTACCGCCGTTGCCATTGTTGCCGTTGTTGCCGTTGTTGCTGCCGCCGCTGTTGCCGCCACTGCCGTTGTTGTTACCCGAATTACCGTTGCCGCCGGCGTTTCCGTTGTTTGCTCGCGGCGCATCGCTGGATGCGCCGGCTGTCGTCGCGGCGATCGTGGCGTTCGTGCTGGCGGCACCGCTGCCTGCCGCGCCGTTGGATGTGGCCGGGCTCGTCTTGCCATCGCTCCAGACCGTCTGACTGTCGCCCCTGGCATTCGCGTTACGCGCCTGCCCTGGCGGAACGCCGCCGTGCGCGAGGCCGCGCGTCGCCTTGTGGACGTTCAGCTTGACCTCCCCCAGCGCGACCGAAATGCGCACGGCTCCCGCCTTGGGGGCATGCCCCCCGGCCGCCTGCCCCGATGCCTTGGGTGCGCCGGCCGGCTTGCTTGCCTTGTCGATCGGGCCGAGCGCATGGATGGCATGGCCGTTGGCCGCATGGCGCGGCGCCGACAGGCCCGACTTCGGCACCGGGACACGCTCGATCGTGGGCGCGCGGGGCTTGCCCTGCTCGATCGGATTGAGCGTGCCGGCACCGCTGAGGCTGAGACCGGACTTGCCGTGTTCGAAGACGGTGGCCGCTTGTCCGGGCATCACTTGCGCGATCTGTCCCGTCTTGAAATCGGAGACCTCGACCTGGCCGCGGAGCACGCCGACCTTGGTGCTACCGGCACCGACCGTGACGCTGAACTGCGTGCCCTTGACGACGGCGGCGAGATAGGGCGTCTCGACCTCGAAATGCTTGACGTTGCGCTTCTCGACCTCGAGCAGGATCGAACCCGCCTGCTGGATGATGGTGGTCGACAGGCCCTCCTTCTTCTCGGCCGGCAGGCCCACCACCGAATTGGGAGAGATCAGGATCGTTTCCTCGCCGCGGACGAGGAGGACGCGCCCGTTGCGGCCAGTGCGAATGGTATCGCCAGGTTTCAGCGTTCCTTCCGACGTCAACGAGACCTGCTGGGCGCCGCTCGCTGCCAGCCAGACCTCACCCGAGGATTTGCCGACCGACCACACACCGTCGTCCGCCGCGAGTGCACTGGAGGCCGTTCCCAGGATCAGCGCCGCCGCCAGGGCGCGCCGCATTCCAACTTTGCCGAACATGATGATCCTCAGCCCGCGGTTCCAAGCCTGAGGGGTATCCGGAATCACTCAAGATAGGATTATCGGAAAGCAGCCAGCGGCGCGGCCGGATTAACCAATCGTTGACCATAAAAAACTAAGAAAAATCATGTGGCTAACGACCCTTTACCGCCCGGGGACAGGTTCTCCGTTGAACTACGGAGACAGAGTCGCTGCGCGCGGTGAGAAACGGCATCTCCTTGCCTCATTGGTATCGCTGGCAGCAATTTTCGCGGCAATTCCGACGGCGATCGCGCAGCAGGCGAACCAGCCGGGATTCGATCCGCGCCAGCCCGAGAAATATTTCGATAACCAGACCGAGCAGGAGTCGCTCGGCCGGCCACCGGTCCGGTTGCCGAGCGTCGGACAGCCTACGACGGGCGGCGATACCAGGCCGCAATTCGTGCTGCGCGGCGTCAGCGTCAGCGGCGCCCATGCCGTTTCCCCCGATCGCATCGCCGCGGTCTACCAGACTTATCTCGGCCGGAAGGTCTCGCAGGCGGATTTGGCCGCGATCGCAGGCGCCATCAGCGACCTCTACCGCGAAGCCGGCTTTCATCTGAGCCGCGCCATCGTGCCACCGCAGGACATCGCCGACGGCCGGGTCCGGATTCAGGTTCTCGAGGGCACCATCGTGCAGGCCGAGTTGAAGGGCGACGGAGCCGAGCAGTTCGGCATAAGGCCGATGCTGGCGCCGGTTCTGGCCGAACAGCCTTCGCGACTGGCAACGCTCGAACGCCAACTCTTCCTGATCAATGGCAGGCCGGGCGTCCGGATCACCGACACTGCGCTGGAGGAGATCGGCGGTACGACGGGCCGCTTCCGCCTGACCGTCTACTTGAAAACATGGCACGTGTTATCCTCGTTCGGCCTCGACAATCTCGGATCCTCGTCGGTCGGTCCTTGGCAAACCTACGCCGCCGGCGCGTTCAACTCCTACCTCACGCCCGGCGATACATTGGCGGTCAACCTCTCGACCATCGCCAACGACCCCCGCCAGCTCGGCTTCGCACGCCTGTCGTACGATGCGCCGGTCGGCGTCGACGGTGTCCGCCTCGGCGCTTCCGTGCTGTACAGCGCGGTGCGGCCGGGCGATATGCGCCGGCTCGACAGCGACATCACCAAGACCGAGGCGTTCGAGCTGCGTGCCAGCATCGTCCCGTTGCAGTCGCAATCCTCCACGCTCACGCTGACCGCCGCGACGACCTTCAGCAATGTGTCTGAGCATGACCTTTACGGGCCCTGGTATAACGACCACATCAGGACGGCGAGCCTGATTGCCGACTACCGGCTGCAGGATCCTTTTGGCGGTACCAATTTTGCGACTCTGACTTACCGTCAGGGCCTGGACATTTTTGGCGCCTCGCATTTCGAGGACGATCTGTTGTCGCGCGACGGCGCCTCCTCGAACTTCTCGGTGCTGAACCTTTGGTTCACGCGCTACCAGACACTCAACGATGTCTGGTCGCTCAAGCTCGCTGCCGCGAGCCAGACGGCTTCGCGCCCGCTGTTCACTTCGCAACAATTCTATCTCGGCGGCGCGGCCTTCGGCCGTGGCTATGGCGCAGCCGAGATCAGCGGCGACAACGGCCTCGCCGGCTCGCTCGAGCTGCGCTTCGACCAGAAGCTCAATTTCCGCTACTGGACCGGCTATCAGCTCTATGCCTTTGGCGACGCTGGCGCCGTCTGGAACCACGGTTTCCGCCTGAGCGACGGGCTGTCGCTGACGTCGGCCGGAGCCGGTGTGCGCTTCTTCCTGCCGGACGACCTCCAGGCCGATTTCGGCGTCGCCGTCCCCTTAAGCTACAGGGCGCCGGACAACGAGCGTCGCAGCCCACGCTTCCTTTTCACGCTGTCGAGCGCGTTCCGGCTCTGCCCTGAACGCGGACGGGCGAGCTGTCTCTAGCCGCCCCGGTCCTTCGGGCAGGGATATCGCATCTGACAGCTTTTCACTATGGCCATCCTTCGAGACGCATGCTTTGGGCCGGCTCCTCAGAATGAGGGTGGAGTGCGCGGTCGCAGCTTCTACGGGCGCTGACGCTGATTAGCCTTGTCGCGACGAGACGCTCGACCGCTTCCTGCGTGACAGCGCCAGCAGCGCGCTTGAGCCGGCGGATACGAAGAGTCCATTGATCATGAACCCGGACGACTACTAGCCGGACGCTTTGCGGCAGATCAAGGCCGCTCCCACGCGGTACGGTAGAAACCACATGGCGTCGGAGAGACACGTGTCGCACTATACCGGAAGTCTTGATACCAAAAGCCTTGTTCCGAAGGGCCTGCCCGCGGCGAGAGTACCGGCATTCCTGCGGCATCTCTATCGTTCGACCCGCAGGCTGATGCGCTCGATCGTCGCCCGCATCGATCTCTCGCAGTTTCCAGGGTCCTGCTGCGGATGAGCGCGGCGGCCGCAAGCCAATGCAGAAAGATTGCCTGATGCTCCGGCATGTGAGACGGATTTGCCTGCTGCTCGGCCTGCTCTCTGGCGTCGGCTCATCGGCCGCTCTCGGCGCCGATGCCGGTCACGGCGCCGACCTCGCCAGGCGCTGGTGCGCGAGCTGCCATGTCGTGGCGAACGGACAGGCCCAGGCGAGCGCCGACGTCCCTTCCTTTACGTCTGTCGCGCGAAGGCCGGATTTCAGTGCGGAAAAGCTCGCCTTCTTCCTGCTCGATCCGCACCCGAAGATGCCGAATTTTCCCCTGAGCCGAACCGAAGCTGGCGATATCGCGGCCTACATTGCATCGCTGCGTTAAATGCCTGATCGGCCGCCGAAGGCCGCGCTCGCGCAAACCCTGTGGCGCTTTTCCGAAGATCATGTTTCGGCAATAGCCTGAGATTCATCGCGGACGGTCACTCCCGGATGCACGAAGGCTGCAAATGCAAATCCCTGCCGGTGGACCGGCAGGGATCAGCAGAAAGGATGACGGACGGCGAATGTGATCATTCGGTGGCCCGTCATGGACCTGCACCCGCATCGAAGCGCGGATCTTCACGTCATACAAGATCAATTTGTGGGCACGCTGTACACACGCCGTAAGTCAGGACTTGCCCTTGCCGGGTTGCATGAGACTGCCTGTCATCTGGCGCATGTGATCTCCGGCACTGGTGAATTGACTGCGCAGGAAATCGGATTGGATTCGCATCGCCTCCTGGAGATCGGTGGCATGCACCAGCTTGCGCGCGTGCTCGAAGGCCGACTTCATGTTCTGCTCCGTGAAAGCCAGCGCCTGCTTCGACACCTCTGTCCCCGCCCCCGGAACGGATGACATCGATTTGGTCGCCGCTTCAAAGAACATGCCGAAAGCCTTTTCCGCCTGGTCGATCGTCTTCTCGGCCAAGTCGCGCAGTTCGGCCGGAACTTCGAGCTTCGGTTCGATCATGATCGCACTCCTCCCTTTTTCCCATCTGAATACCACACTTGCCCGGCCGTCATCCAGCGGCAGCCCTGCGGGGAACGACGCCGCGGAGCCCTGCTTCGGCAGGAAAGGATCGGGAGACGGCATCGGGCGGCGCGCGGCCGCACTCAGGATAAAGGGCGCTCGGGAAGAGCTTCTTCGGTCGCGAGATCTTCGACCAGCTTGACCACCTCGAAACGCTGTCGCGGCGCGAGCTTCAGGAAGGCGCGGAGCAGGCGCAGACTTTCCACAGTGCTGCCTGCAGGCGCTCCGAGCTTGAGATGCAGCTCAGCCGCGAAATTGAGGTTTTTCATCTCGCACCTATGACAAGCATCGGTCGTGATCCGCTTGAGAAACCGAACGCCGCAGCAGGACCATGACGACGAACTTTCGGCCGAAGGGACCCGCCGGGCTGCACGCTGAACCACATCCAACGACGGCCTCAACCGCTCGGTTGCAACTATGCCAAGCAACAACCCTCCCGGCAAGCCCAACCGTGGGTATAGCGATGTTTGATCTGCATCGCGCCACGGCGATTCCGGATAACAGGAATATCGATCGCCGTCACCCACCTGCGTCAAGAAGCGGCATCAATCGAGTACAAGGCGCTCGTCGCCACGACGTTTCGCCGTGTTTCCGATGAGAATGTACGCTAGGCGCCAGAAATTGGCGATCCTTATACACGTAATTGTTGAGTCGGGTCCCGGCGGTTGCATGGCCCGGCTCGAAGCCAGTCTCGTGGGCGGGCCCGCCCCTGGCACGGCCGGTCGCAGCGGGATCCGTCGGACTGAAACCGAGTCCGCCGTGAACCGCCGTCCACAAGCAAACGACCAAGCCGATGCGGTACGGCCACGCAGATACGGGCGCCATGGCTGAAAACTCTTCGATTTGGGCGCACGTGAGCACCAAAAGGACGACGGCATGCTTTCTCGCTGCGATCTCATCAAGGGCGCCGCAATCGCGCTTCTCACCCTCTCGACACAAGGCGCATGGGCGCAGGAGACCAAAATGAAGCTGTTCAAGATCGTCACCGTCAAGGACGAGATCGTCGTCGGACTGTCGGCGGAAGAGCTTCAGGCGCTCGGCGGCAACGATGCGAGCGCCGTTGCACACGCGTTGGCACAGAAGGGCGATCTCACCGTCTGGCAATACAACGTGCATCGTGGCCCCAACGGCGAATTGCAGCAGGCACCGACAGCCAAGATCGGACTGCTGGCCAATGCCTCGCTGCGCGTCGAGCCCTACACCACGCCCTACCAGATCATTCCTCATCCGTAAGCAAATGGGGGACGCCGGCGGCCGCGACCGCCGGCACTCCGCAATCATTCACGCCGGTCCCGGCGCGCCGTTCCCGTCTCCGTCGCGAAGCCGTAGATCAGCGCCAGCCGGTCCAGGCATTCGCGAAAACGCCGCGCGAAGTAATCGTTCCAGCGTTGCGTGCGGACGGCTCGACGCTGCCCAACCTGATCCATGGTCAGACCGAGCACCAGCACGTCGTGCACCAGCGCCGCACCGTCGGTGCCGAGCTCTCGTTCGACCCGGTTCAGCCGCAGCACCGCCTGGCGCTGGCCCTCGGTGACGGGCTCGCGTGTACCGGTCCCATCGACATATTCGCGCGTCGTATCCACCGCCTGCGGCCCCCGCTCCGCCCGCTCCCAATCGTTCTGGAAGGCGCGCCCGCCGCGGTATTGCGCTTCGTCGATCTGGTGGTGCGCGTGCAGCCGGCCCAGCGGATCCCCGCGGACCGACCGGATCGCCAGGATCTTCTCGCCGGAATCGAGCGCGAGCGGATTGTCGACCTCCACCTCCGCGATCTCGGCGTTGAACGGCACCTCCCGCGACCGCCGGTCGTAGATCTGCGCCAATTTGTAGGACTTGTTGCGTCGCGCACGAGCCACTCGGATTTTCCTTGCAAGACTTGGGGTTGAACGGAGGGCGGCACCGTCAGACGGCCGACACCAGCTTCAGCACGACGGGTCCTGCGACACGGGCGACCGAGGCAGCCTCGGAACGACGCGTCAGGCGAGCATGCGGCGCGCAATAGCTGGAGCCCGGCTGGCGCGCATGGCCACAGAAGGCGATCTCCTCGCCGTCCTTGTCACCGCCATAGGGATAGCGGCAGTCGGCCGGCTCGAGCTCGACCAGTTGGAGCTGGCGCGGCTGGATGCCGACACAGCGCAACTTCACGCGCGCCGCAGGCTTCATGGCGGACTTCGGCGGCAGATTGAGGCTGGGCCATGCCACCCGGCGCGGCGAAAGCAGGCCGGGTTCACCCGGCAAGGGCGGCGCGAGCGCCGGGCTTGTCATCCATTGCGGCACGATGAGCCCGAGCCGCTTGGCGCGGCCGACCACCGCGCTGCGCGTATAAGCTGTTCCAAACCTTGCGTTTATCTGTCTTCCGATCTCCGCATAAGACATGCCTTTGTGAAAATAGTCGCGAAGCGCGTCGGAGTGCTCCGACGGCCAATGGCCCGGTTCCATGCTGCTGTCCTGTGATGCGCCTCCCACCCGGAAGGCGAGACGCACATTCCGTTATTCCGAATGCAGAGTCAAGCCACATTTCTGATATTCATAATTGCATCAATTCCGAATTTCGGATTACAAGAGGCAAACGGTGCGCAATCGAGGGAATCACCATGTTGGACGTAGCAATGATCGAGCGGGGCCTGGAGAAGACGGGCAAGAGCAAGGGCGGCCTGGCTGCAGCCATGGGCGTGCGACCCGGCGCGGTCTCGGAGATTCTCGGCGGCGAGCGCCTGGTGAAGGCCTCGGAGATCATTCCGATCATGGAATATCTCGAGCTCAATCTCGCGCCGATCATGGGCCGCGTCGGAGCCGGCGCGGTGATCGAACCGGACTACGAACAGGTCCCCCCGGAAGGCCTCGGCGACATCGCGTTGCCCTTCCCGATCATGGAAGAGACCATCGCATTCGAGATCGTGGGCGATTCGATGCTGCCGAAATACGAGAGCGGCGACGTGATCGTCGTCTACAAGGACCAGCGCCACCCGCTGTCGAGCTTCTACGGCGAAGAGGCGGTGGTCCGCCTCAAGACCGGAGAGCGCTATCTGAAGACCATCGAGCGAGGCAAATCTCCCTCGGTGGTCAACCTCACGAGCTTCAATGCCAAGCCGATCGTCGGCGTCAAGCTCGACTGGGTCGGTGAGATCTGCCTGTCCATGCCCAAGGGGCAACTCGAGCGACTTCGTGCCAAATCGGCGCGTCCGCGCAAGAAGGGCAAGTAGCGGCGCAGCCGGATTTCCGATTTATAGAAATCTAAATTGACAGAATTACGATTTTCTGAAATACTCCTGCCGCGTCCCCGACCACGAGGGCGCGGCAGGATCGTTTCATGCAATATTACGTCGTGATGATCGATTACGGCCGGCGAGGCCGCGAGGCGGTCGTCGACCCCGAAATCACCAGGCGCGAGGTCATCTCGCGCATCGCGTCGGGCGAATACCGGAACATCTCGTTCATCCACGAAATAGTGGAGAATGCGGTCGAGGACGTGACCGACGCCATCCTGACGGAGGCCGCACTGCCCGAAATCCCGCCGGAAGAAGCCGACCTCCAGGCCATCCGGCTTGATCACGCCCGGGATCTACGCAAGCACGAACGCACGTGACGCAGGCTTGAAGCCTGCGTCTCCACTCAACCGACATTACACCAGGAGAACGGTCGATCCCGTGGTCTTGCGTGCCGCAAGATCGGCATGCGCCTCGGCGGCGTCCTTCAGCGGGTAGGTCTGGTGCACCTCGATCTTGACCGCGCCGGACTTGACGACGTCGAACAACTCGCCCGCCATCGCCACCAGATTTTCGCGTTTGGCGGCATAGGTGAACAGCGTCGGACGCGTGACGTAGAGTGAGCCTTTCTGCGCGAGCAGGCCGAGATTGAGCGGCTCCACCGCGCCGGAGGACTGGCCGAACAGCGCGGCGACGCCGAGCGGCGCGAGGCAATCCAGCGATTTCAGGAACGTGTCCTTGCCGACGGAGTCGTAAACCACTGGCACTTTCTTGCCGCCGGTGATCTCGTCGACGCGCTTCACGAAATCTTCCCTTGTATAGATGATCACGTGGTCGCAGCCATGCGCCTTGGCGAGCTTCGCCTTCTCGTCGTTGCTGACGGTGCCGATCACGGTCGCACCGAGATGCTTGGCCCACTGGCTCAAGATCAGGCCGACACCGCCGGCCGCCGCATGCAGCAGGATGGTCTCGCCGGCCTTCACCCGATAGGTCTGACGGATCAGATATTGCGTCGTGAGCCCCTTGAGCATCATCGCCGCCGCCGTCTTATCGTCGACGCCGTCGGGCAATTTCAACAGCCGGTCGGCGGGGATCAGCCGCGCCTCCGCATAGGCCCCGAGTGGCGAGGCACCATAAGCGACGCGATCGCCCGGCTTCAGATCGGTGACGCCGGGCCCGACCTCCTCGACGACGCCGGCCGCTTCGCTGCCGAGCCCGCTCGGCAGTTGCGCCGGATAAAGACCGGAACGGTTATAGATGTCGACGAAATTGAGGCCGACGGCGGTGTGGCGAATGCGCGCCTCGCCGGGCCCAGGTTTGCCGACGCTGACCTCCTCCCAGACCAGGACTTCCGGACCGCCGGTTTTGTGAAAGCGAATGGCATGCGTCATGGGCGTGCTCCTTTGTCGTTGAAATGAAAGTTCGAATACCGGATCGGCCTGTGAAATAGGCATTTGGTCCGCCCGTTACAGTACAGAGACGTAACAAGAATGTCACAGCGAACGACAAACAGCCGCCGTTCCACCTCCGTTCGAAAGAGTTGATGAGGGCCCGGCGGCAACCGGCAGTAGCCTTGCGCGGGGTTTGATGGTCGCCTGCGAAGGAGAGCCGAGATGCCAGCTTACGTTCAGCATCATCAGGACGTCGAAATCGCGCCAGTGAATTGCCCCACCTGTATGGGGTTTCTGCCGATGTACGTGCGCGAGGTCGAGCCGCATTGGAGCCTTGCCAAGATCGACTTCGTCTATGAATGCGCCGATTGCGGCGCCGAGCTGAAGCAGACGATCCGCAAGCCGGAGCTGCTGCGGCACTGATCGCGCCAACAGCGAAGCGCTCAACTATTTGCGTTTGGCGGAAAAAACGCCGTTCGCGCGGGTCAGCTGTCTCCCAAACGTGGCTTGTTCTTTGCGGGGAACGCAGGCAGAACAAGCCCTAAGCAAGACCTTTGGGAGCGCCTTTCGTGGCTGATCAGAAGGCCTCGACCTCGATCGAGGCAGTGGAGAGCGGCCTCGCCGCGCAGGGCTACATCGCGAGCCGGCAGATCGCGACTGCCGTCTATTTGTCGCAGCAGATCGAGAAGCCGATCCTGGTCGAGGGCCCCGCGGGCGTCGGCAAGACCGAGCTCGCCAAGGCGATCGCGGCGTGGCGCGGCCTGAAGATGATCCGCCTGCAATGCTATGAGGGCCTCGACGAGGCCAAGGCGCTCTACGAGTGGAAATACGCCAAGCAGCTTCTCTACACCCAGATCCTCAAGGACAAGCTCGGCGAGGTTCTCGGCGGCGCCCAGACGCTGCATGCCGCGCTTGACCAGCTTCACGATTTCGGCGACGTGTTCTTCTCCAAGGAATTCGTCGAGCCGCGGCCGCTGCTCCAGGCTCTTGAGCAGCCGGGTGGCTGCGTGCTCTTGATCGACGAGATCGACAAGTCGGACGCCGAATTCGAATCGCTGCTGCTGGAGATCCTCTCCGATTTCCAGGTCACGATCCCCGAGCTCGGAACCGTCTCGGCGATCGCGCCGCCGACGGTGATCCTCACCTCCAATAGCGAACGCGACCTCGGCGATGCCCTGAAGCGACGCTGTCTGCATCTGCATATCGGCTTTCCCGAGCAGCGGCTCGAGGAGCGCATCGTCGAAAGCCGCGTGCCCGGCATCTCGCAGACGCTGCGCCGGCAGATGGTCGGCTTCATCCACGAGATCCGCTCGCTGGATCTGAAGAAGCTGCCCTCGGTCAGCGAGACCATCGACTGGGCGCGCGTGCTCGTGCTGCTCCAGGCTTCCGAACTCGATACCGAGATCGTCAAGGACACGCTCAACGTGCTCCTGAAATACGAAGCCGACATCGAGGCCGCGACGCCGCAGGTGACGACCTTCATTGCCAAGGCGGCCCGGTCCAACGTCTTCGGTTGACGCCGATGCGCGAGAACCTCCATCGCTTCTTCCGAGCGGCGCGCGGCGCCGGCGTTCACGTTTCGCCGGCCGAAAGCATCGATGCGATGCGCGCCGTCGCGCAGGTCGGCATCTCCGACCGCGCCGTGCTGCGCGATGCGCTGCTGCTGACGCTCGCCAAGTCGCAAGACGAGAAGCTCGCGCTCGGCGACTGCTTTGATCTGTTCTTCAGCCAGCCGGAGCCGCCACAGGATCAGCCCGAAGCAGCTAGCGAAGATCAAGCTGCGCAAGGTGAGGATCAGCCGCCCTCCTCCGGCTCTGCGGGCGAGGCGGGTGAAGGTCAGCCTCCCCAGGGCCTGGGTCCCCTGGCGCAAATGCTATTGTCGCAGGATCGCAACTCGATCGCTGCCGCGATTGCCAGCGCCTCCGGCGCGGCCTCCCTGTCCGACATCCGCTACTCCACCCAGCGCGGCATATTCTCCAGCCGCATCCTCGACGTCATGGGCCTCCAGCGCCTGCGCGACGATCTCGACCAGCTGACCGCGACCAACCCGTCCCTGGCCGAGCGTCTGCGCGCGGCGCTCGATGCCTTGCGCGAAGCCGTGCGCGACACGGTCTCGCAAGGGCTCGCACTCTATGCCCGCGAGGAGGCCGAAAACCTCCGCAACGAGATCCTGCGCAACGCGCCCCTTGCCCGCATCGAGCGGCGCCAGGTCGCCGAGATGCGTGCCCTCATCCGCCAGATCGCACGCCGGCTGCGCGAACGCTATTCCAAGCCGCGCAAGCGCCAGCGCCGCGGCCATCTCGACGTTCGCCGCACGCTCCGCCGCAACGCAGCCTGGGGCGGCGTGCCCTTCCTCACGGCATGGAAGCGCAAGCATCGCGACCGGCCGAAGATCGTCGCGTTGTGCGACGTCTCGGGCTCCGTTGCGCAAGTCTCCGATTTCTTCCTGCTGCTGATCCACTCTCTGCACGAGGTGGTCGACGACGTCCGCTCCTTCGCCTTCTCTTCGCACCTGATCGAGGTCAGCGAGATCCTGGAGACGAAGTCGCCGGAGGAAGCGATGTCCGAGATCATGTCCAAGGTCGGTTTCGGCTCGTCGGATTACGGCTCCTCGCTGGTCGATTTCGAGAAGGAGTTCATGAGCGCGCTGACCCCGCAGACCACGGTGATTGTGCTCGGCGATGCCCGCAGCAACAATCTCGACCCACGCGCCGACATTTTGCGCCGGATCTCCGAGCGCTCGAAGCGGCTGGTCTGGCTCAATCCCGAGGGACGGCTCGCCTGGGGCTTTGGCGATTCCGAGATGCCGCGCTACGCAACTTTTTGCAGCGTCGTGCGCCAATGCGCCACCGCGCAACAGCTCGAACGCGCTGTCTCCGACATCGTGGCGACTTATCAATAAGCAATGACAGCCGCCTCGGTCAGGCGGCGTTCAGCTCGGCCTGATTGCACTGCCGAAAGTGATGCGCGATTTCGTCGAGCGCGCGCTGCTCCCATTCTTCCGCCTGCGCCAGCCAGAACAGCCGGCGCTTCGAATCGAGCGCCGCACGCTCTCGGCAAAGGAATTCCTGACTGCGAATTTCCACCAGCCTGTTCATGCACTCCACTCCTGCCGTGTGAAGCCATTCCCCGGAGACCAAGGTAACAGAGTCCTCGACCTCCCGTCTCATCATTTCTGTGCATATCGCGACGCAGAATGGGACAGCGATACTTGCCGTGCACTGCAGTAGTTCGCATCGCAACATCAAGTGCGGATCATCAATTAGTGATCGGAGATCGTGACGATATTCGTGCACAAACGATGTTAACTCTTGTGGCGCAACGGAGTGCCGCAATTTGTGAAGAGACGTTCTAAACAGCTGACCGAATTCCCGACTCATTGTCGTCGCATGGTCTTCATGCAGCGCCGCTAACAGGGGCACGCGAACCGGACGATCGGCTGAGGCAATATGAGCAACGATTTCGACTTCGATCTTTCAACCGACCAGTGGGAAGCGCTGAAAGCGCTTCGCAACCCGGTGTCGAACGGTCGCCTCGCGAAGGCTTATCTCGTCGAAAGCCTCGCCAAGCTCGGCCTCGTTGTCGTGAATGACGGCGTGCCTGCGATAACATCCACAGGACGCAAGGTGCTGGTGCGCGGCTCATGCCGGCTGCTCGATCTCGTGGCGTGACGAGATCGCCTTCTGCCGCGCAAATGCGCCATCGCCTGAAAAATAGCCTTTAGCTCTCCATCGAAATCGGATTTGCTTGTTGCGACAAGATCCGGCGTGCAACGACGCTGCGCCAGACAGGCAAGGGAGCTGATCATGAACGGGCTTGGCGGGCTGAACAAATCCCCCCACGGTGTGGTTATCGGACTTGTGCAGCTGCAGCTGCCGAGCGTCGTCACCCGCACCGATCTGGCCAGGCAGACCGAGCGCATCGTCTGGATGGTCGGCAAGGCCCACCGCAATCTCTCCACCATGGATCTGGTGGTCTTCCCGGAATATTCGCTGCACGGCCTCTCGATGGACACCAATCCGGAGATCATGTGTCGGCTCGACGGACCGGAGGTTGCGGCCTTCAAGCAGGCCTGTGTCGACAACAAGATCTGGGGCTGCTTCTCCATCATGGAGCTCAACCCGCATGGCAATCCCTACAACTCGGGTCTGATCATCGACGATCACGGCGAGATCAAGCTCTACTACCGCAAACTTCATCCCTGGATTCCGGTCGAGCCGTGGGAGCCCGGCGACATCGGCATTCCCGTGATCGAGGGTCCGAAGGGCGCGAAGATCGCGCTGATCATCTGCCATGACGGCATGTTCCCGGAGATGGCACGGGAATGCGCCTACAAAGGCGCGGAGATCATGATCCGCACCGCCGGCTACACCGCGCCGATCCGCGAAGCCTGGCGCTTCACCAACCAAGCCAATTCGTTTCAGAATCTGATGATCACCGCAAATGTCTGCATGTGCGGCTCGGACGGCTCGTTCGATTCCATGGGCGAAGGCATGATCGTCAATTTCGACGGCACCGTCCTGGCGCATGGTACGACCGGCCGTGCCGACGAGATCATCACCGCAGAGGTCCGGCCGGATCTCGTGCGCGAAGCCCGCATCAACTGGGGCGTCGAAAACAACATCTACCAGCTCTGGCACCGCGGCTATGTCGCGGTGAAGGGCGGCGCGATGGACTGCCCCTACACTTTCATGCAGGACATGGTCGCCGGCACCTTCCGACTGCCGTGGGAAAATCAGGTCAAGGTCACCGACGGCACCTCGTGCGGCTTCCCGGCCCCGACGCGGATGTTCGGCAAGACGGCGAAGGCGGCGGAATAACCTGGTTTCTCATCGGCATAGCCCGCGCGCTCGGCAACCTCGTCGGCAATTGCGTCGCAACCGTCGTGATCGCGGCCTGGGAAGGCAATCTCGACCGCGCCAAGGCGGCGAAGGTGCTGGAGGGCGGCGAGGTAGTGGACGTGCCCGCTGGATAGCGGTCGCGGATCAATCGTTCCACTGAACGAGCGGTGTGCCGTAAGCCCTCCTCCAGACCGACAGGAAGCGCGGAAACCACGAGTGGGCGACGGCACCCTGATAGGCCCAGGTGCGATACTTTAGACCTTGCTCCGAGATCAGTTCCTGATAGCCGCCGTGGAGTTCGGTCGCGGCGCGAATGTCCTTCAGGATTCCTTGCGCGCAGGCCCGATAGGTATCGCTCCCAGAGAACTCGTCGTAATCCAGCATGCGGTCGGCAAATTCGACGTTGAACGTCGGCCAGCAGGAGCGTCCCTGATAGGCGGGAGCTGCAAGCTTGTGGATCATCTTGGTCCGCGGGTTCTCCGCCGAGACCAGGAAGTGAAACGTGCTCGGAACGCGAAACCGTGGCTCGGCGATGATCAGATCCGTCGTCGCGGCAAACAGGGCTCTTTCGCTCGCCTCGCCCAGGTCCCAAAATCCGCGATGCACGCCGACGAAATCGAGCGCGACCGAGGATGCGGGCGTCCCCGCCCGGCCGTCCAGGGAATGCCTGATATAGCCGTCTTTGCCGAACAGGCGGAGCAGGTCCCTCTTATACTGCGCGAGGTCGCGCCCGAGCAGCCGTTTCAGCTCGTTCTCGCCGACGATCCCGAGCTGCACGCTCCACACGAAAGTCGTGTAGACGCAGGCATTGGTGACGAAACGCCGGTGCTCGGCGCGGGTATCCGTCGCCGCGGAGCGCGGGCCGCTGGCATCGCACAGCAAATATCTGGTGCCATCAGCGTCGAAGGACTCCAGCTCACTCGCAAGCTCCAGGATCGCGCGCTTCAGATCCGCGCCATATTCGGCCAGCAACAAACGGCCGGCGTGCGCGCATTGCGACATCGCCAAATGGGACGATGCCCTCTCCTCGGCGGAGATCATCTGATGGAGGCCGGCGAGAATGCCGAGCAGCGTATCCGAGGGCCGCGAGAAATAGTTCACGCCGAGATACCGCCCCCGTCCTGCCGGGACGATGGTCGTGGTGACCACGTCGGCGCGAACTGCTTCCAACAGCAGGCGCACACTCCTCTCGAGCAGGCGGACCCGCCGCACCGCGTCTTGCGAGTCCATGATCGTCTCGGGATCGAGCACGTCAGGGTAGAACCAGGCGAAGTCGCGGGGGTAATAGGCGGAGGCGTGCGGCGCGCCCGTGACGAGGAAGGCCTCCGTCACGGCAAAGGCGCTGTCCATCGAGTGCCGATAGAGATCCTCAATGGCCGAGAACGACTGATGCGATTGTCTCAGGAATCGATCCCCGAGAAAATTGACCGCCTGAAGCGCGTTGGCGACGAAGGCCGCAGCCATCCCCTGATAGAACCGGTTTTCACGATGTGATGGAAAAGAGATGTCGCTGTCCATGTCCGTCAGTCGGCTGATTGTCTCGCGGCCCTCGCGATGACGGCCACCATCTTAAACATGACTGATTCGTATCTCTACCCGGTGACTTGCGCGTTCGTGACGCTCGCCTGAGCCGTACACGGCCTGAAATTCTCGATCACCCTGAGCAGCACGCGCGCGCCGGCGTCGGCATCGGCAAGCTCGACATGCTCGTCCGGGTGATGGCTGATGCCGCCGCGGCAGCGGACGAAGATCATGCCGACATCGGCGATGTCGATCATGGCCATGCCGTCATGACCTGCCCCGCTCGGCAGCTCGAACACGGAGAAGCCTTCGGCGGCGATCGCCTGCGCGATCTGCTGCTTGAGCCAGGGCGCGCAGGGCGCGGTGCGGTTCTCGTGGGTAACATCGAGCTGGAGTGCCAATTGCCTCCGCTTTGCGATCGCCTCGATCTGGCGGACGACATCGGCCACCGCGCGCTTGCGGTGCAGGTCGGTCGGCGCGCGCATGTCGATGGTGAAGGATACCTCACCCGGAATGACGTTGGTTGCGCCGGGCCTCGCCTGGATGTAGCCGACGGTGCCGACGAGGCCGCCCTCGTCGGTGCGGCAAAATTGCTCGATCGCGCCGATGCATTCGGCCGCGCCGGCGAGCGCGTCACGGCGCAGCGCCATCGGTACGGTGCCGGCGTGACCGGCCATGCCGGAGAGCCGGGCCGCAAGGCGCGTGGCCCCGGCAATGGCGGTGACGACGCCCACGGGCAGGTTCTGCGCTTCCAGCACCGGCCCCTGCTCGATGTGCAATTCGAGATAGGCGAGCAGCTCGCGCCGCGCGCGCGCGGCCGCGCCAATATGGTCGGGATCGAGGCCGAACTGCACGAGCGCCTCGCGCATCGACACGCCGTTGCTATCGCACGCACTCAGCACGCTCTCATCGAAGGTGCCGGCTACCGCACGGCTGCCGAGCAAGGTCGAGGCGAACCGCACCCCCTCCTCGTCGGCAAAACCGATCACCTCGATCGCAAACGGCAGGCGCTTGCCGCGGCGGTTGAGATCGGCGACGCAAGAGATCGCGGTGATCACACCCAGCGGTCCATCCCATTTGCCGGCATCGCGCACGGTGTCGTAATGCGAGCCGAGCATCAGGCAGGGCATGCCCGGCCGCTCGCCTTCGTACCGGCCGCAGACATTTCCGATCGCATCGAGATGCGCGCTCATGCCGGCATCGCGCATCCACCCCATGATGAGGTCCGCGGCCTTGCGCAGCTCCTTGCTGAGGAAAATGCGGGTGAGTTTTTCGGGCTCTTCCGAGATGGCGCCGAGCTCGTTGATCCGGCGAACGATCTGATTGCCGAGCGATGCATCGTGAACGGTACCAGCGCCCATCTCGGCGAGCTTTCCATCTTCTGCGGACACAGCAGTCCTGACGACAATCGATACAAGTTCGGTGCCAGCGGACATCCTCCGGCGCCGTCCCAGTCAGCGCGTGGTTAGCATGAATGCGCCTTGCCGGCCGACCGTCCGACGCGGCTCATGCACATGCGCGAGCATGTTCCGGCTGCTCAACTCCTCTGCATACAATACTTTCATATTGCCCATAAATTAGCCTGCCGCTTTCCTCGCCAAATTCAGAATGCACATTATTCTATATTTACTTCAAATACTTACAAAGAACTGCACGCTTCATAGTCTCTGGCACGAAGATTGCGACATCTGATCCCGGCTCCGCCAAGCCGGCGCAGCCGTGAGATCAAGGCGGGGCATCCGCCAAGGGGAGCGAGCAATGGATTCTGGCAGGATTTCACGACGTCATTTATTGCAGGGCGGCGCGGCCCTCACCTTCGGCGCGGCAGCGGGCCTGCGCCCGGCCTTCGCGGCCGAGACCACCATCGGCTTCATCTATGTCGGCTCGCGCGACGACTACGGCTACAACCAGGCGCACGCGCAGGGCGCCGCGGCGCTGAAGAAGATTCCCGGCCTCAAGGTGGTCGAGGAGGAGAAGGTGCCGGAGACCGACGCGGTCGAGAAGACGATCGAGTCCATGATCAATCTCGACGGCGCCACCCTGCTCTTCCCGACCTCGTTCGGGTACTACAATCCGCACATGATCAAGATGGCCAACAAGTACCCGAAGCTGCGCTTCGAGCACTGCGGCGGCCTCTGGAGCGAGAAGGACCCCAAGAACGCCGGCAGCTATTTCGGCTATATCGACGAGGCTCAGTACATCTCCGGCATCGTCGCCGGCCTGACGTCGAAGAGCAGCAAGCTCGGCTTTGTCGCGGCCAAGCCGATCCCTCAAGTGCTGCGCAACATCAACGCCTTCACGCTTGGCGCCAAGTCCGTCAATCCAAAGGCCACCACGCAGGTGATCTTCACCGGCGACTGGTCGATGCCGGTCAAGGAGGCCGAAGCCACCAACAGCCTGATCGATCAGGGCGTGGACGTGCTCACCTGCCACGTCGACGGGCCCAAGACCATGGTCGAGAACGCGGCGCGGCGCGGCGCCTTCGTCTGCGGCTATCACACCAACCAGTCGGCGTTGGCACCCAAGGCCTATCTCACCGGCGCGGAGTGGAACTGGGAGGCGCTCTATCCGAAGTTCGTCAAGATGATCGCCTCCGGCGAAGGCATCCCGAATTTCTACCGCGGCGGCCTGAAGGAAGAGATCGTCAAGACCTCGCCCTATGGCGAAGCGGTCTCTGCCGAAGCACGCAAGGCGGCCGACGAGGCCAAGGCAAAGTTCCTGTCGGCAGAAGGCTTCGCCATCTTCAAGGGCGGGCTGGTCGACAACAAGGGCAAGACCGTGATCCCTGCCGGTACCGATCGCGGCCAGAAGGATCCCGAACTGGAGAAGATGGACTACCTCGTCGAGGGCGTGCTCGGAGCCACTTCGTGACGACGGAAGCGGCGGATTCCACGGACGCGGTCGGGACAGTCGCCCCGGCCGCCGATCCCGGTTTCCTCCAGCGTCACGGCGGCACGATCGAATATGTCCTGATCCCGGCCGCGGCGCTGGTCGGCGCGCTCGCGGTGTTCGGCATCTTCGTCGCGATGTTCGGCAAGAACCCGCTCGATCTCTATTTCTACATGTATTACGGCGCGTTCGGCACCTGGTTCTCCTGGCAGAACACGCTGACGCGCGCAGCGCCCCTGATCCTCACCGCACTCTGTACCGCGCTGCCGGCGCAGCTCGGCATGGTCATCATCGGCGGCGAAGGCGCGTTGCTGATCGGCGCATTGTCGGCAACCAGCGCCGCGCTCGCGCTTCAGGGCATGCCGCCGCTCGTCGTCCAGGTCGCCATGGTCTGCGCCGGCGTGATCGGCGGCGGGTTGTGGATCATGCTCTCAGGCGGCTTGCGGCAGTATCGCGGCGTCAACGAGACCATCTCGAGCCTGCTGCTCGTCTACATCGCGCTCGCGATCCTCAACCATCTCGTCGAGGGGCTGATGCGCGATCCCGCCAGCCTTAACAAGCCGTCCACCCGCGAGATCGGCGCCGCCAACATGATCGGCTCCATTCCCGGCACCGATGTGCATTGGGGCCTCGTGTTCGGCCTGATCGCCGCGATCGCCTCTTACATCCTGATCTATCACACCGTGTTCGGCTTCGCCGCACGGGTGGCCGGCGGCAACATCCGCGCTGCGAAGATCGTCGGCCTTGGCGTCGACAAGCTGATCCTGACCGTCTGCTTCCTTGCCGGCGGCGCGGCTGGCCTCGCCGGCATGGTCGAGGTCGCCGCGGTGCAAGGACGCACCAACGCCAACCTCGCCGCCGGCTACGGCTTCACCGGCATTCTCGTCGCCTTTCTGGCGCGACAAAATCCGCTCGCCATCATCCCCGTCGCGATCCTGCTCGGCGGCATCAGCGCCAGCGGCGGCCTGCTGCAACGCCGCCTGGGGCTACCCGATGCGTCCGTGCTGGTGCTGCAGGGCATCATCTTCGTCTTCGTGCTCGCCAGCGATGCGCTCTACGGCCGCATCGGATTCCTGAAGGGAAAATCCTGAGATGGCAGACGGATCGATCGGCCTCTGGACCGTCCCGCTCGCCGTCCTCGGCGGCGCCATTCGCGTCTCCACTCCATTCCTGTTCGTGAGCCTGGGCGAATGCATCACCGAGCGCGCCGGCCGCATCAATCTCGGCCTCGAAGGCACGCTGGTGATGGGCGCGATGAGCGCCTATGGCATCTCCTATCTCACCGGCTCTCCGTGGCTCGGCGTGCTTGCCGCCGGCATCACCGGCGCGCTGCTGGGTGCGCTGCATGCCGGCATCTGCTCGCTGCCGCGCGTCAATGACGTTGCCGTCGGCATTGCCTTGATGCTGTTCGGCACCGGCCTTGCGTTCTATCTCGGCAAGCCGCTGATCGAGCCGACAGCGCCGCGGCTGCCCGCCATCGACTTCGGCTGGTGGAGCGACATCCCGCAAGTCCAGGCAGCGCTGCGCATCAACTTGCTGTTCCTGATCGGCGTGGCGCTGGCGCCAATCCTCTATTGGTCCTTCCGCACCACCCGCTGGGGCTTGCTCGTCCGCACCGCCGGCGAGAGCGCGGATGCCGCACGCGCGATGGGTCATTCCGTGCTGCTGATCCGCCTGCGCGCCACCATGGCCGGTGGTTTCCTCGCGGGCATCGGCGGCTCGTTTCTGTCCCTGTTCTACCCCGGAAGCTGGAACGAGGGCCTTTCTTCGGGCCAGGGCATCACCGCCGTGGCGCTCGTGATCTTCGCGCGCTGGGATCCCCTGCTCTGCCTGTGGGCCTCGCTCGCCTTCGGCGGCGCGGCGGCGCTGGGTCCGGCGCTGCAATCGGTCGGCGTCACCTCCGGCTATCACCTCTTCAACGCCGCGCCCTACATCCTGACGCTGGCGATCATGATCATCACCTGCTCGCCGAAGCGGACGCTGACCGGCGCGCCCGCCGAACTCTCGATCACACGGTAACACGCACGAGGTCGTCCATGCCCGAGCGCTACATCAAGTCCGAGCCCTATGCCTGGCCTTACAATGGCGATCTCCGCCCCGAGAACACCGCGCTGATCATCATCGACATGCAGACCGATTTCTGCGGCGTCGGCGGCTATGTCGACAAGATGGGCTATGATCTCTCGCTGACACGGGCGCCGATCGAGCCAATCAAGCGGCTGCTCGCAGCGATGCGAAGCCAAGGCTTTCATATCATCCATACCCGCGAGGGCCACCGCCCAGACCTCTCCGACCTGCCCGCCAACAAGCGCTGGCGCTCCCGCCAGATCGGCGCCGGCATCGGCGATCCCGGTCCCTGCGGCCGCATCCTGGTGCGCGGAGAGGCCGGCTGGGACATCATTCCCGAATTGGCGCCGCTGCCGGGCGAGCCGATCATCGACAAGCCCGGCAAGGGCTCGTTCTGCGCCACCGATCTGGAGCTGATCCTGCGCGTGCGCGGCATCGAGAACATCGTGCTGACCGGGATCACGACCGACGTCTGCGTCCACACCACGATGCGCGAGGCCAACGACCGCGGCTTCGAATGCGTCCTGCTGCAGGATTGCTGCGGCGCGACCGACAAGAGCAACCACGACCATGCGCTGAAGATGATCAAGATGCAGGGCGGCGTGTTCGGCGCAGTCTCGACCTCGGACGCCTTCATCGGAGCGATTTCGTGATCATCGGCGAAACACCACCGCCCTCGGGCGCCTTCGGCGTCGATGCCCTCGCCATGACCATGCGCTTCGGCGATTTCCTGGCGCTGGACAAGGTCGAGCTGAAGGTGCGGCCGGGCTCGTTCCACGCCCTGCTTGGCGAGAATGGCGCCGGCAAATCCACCCTCGTCAAATGCATCATGGGCTATTACCACGCGACCGAAGGCGACATCCTCGTCGGCGGCCGCGAGCAGGCGATCGCCAACCCGAAGGATGCCCACGCGCTCGGCCTCGGCATGGTCTACCAGCATTTTACGTTGGTGCCGGCCATGACGGTTGCCGAAAACCTCGTGCTGGCGCGCGACGATGTGCCGGCCGTGGTGAACTGGCCGAAGGAGATGAAGGAACTCGAGGCGTTCTTGGGCCGCATGCCTTTCAGGGTGCCGCTCGGCGCGAAAGTTTCGGACATCTCTGCCGGCGAACGGCAGAAGTGCGAGATCCTCAAGCAGCTCTACCTGAAACGTCGCTTTCTGATCCTGGACGAGCCGACCTCGGTGCTGACCCCGGCGGAAGCCGACGAAGTGCTCGGCATGCTCCGCGAGATGGTCGTCAGGGGCGAACTGACCATCCTGATGATCACGCACAAGTTCCGCGAGGTCATGGCATTTGCCGATGACGTCACCATCCTGCGCCGCGGCAAGCTCGCGGGTGCCGGCAAGGTTTCCGAGCTGACGCCGGACGCGATGGCCCGCACCATGATCGGCGCCGAGGAGCTGACGGTGCAGCCGCCGCGCACCGGCAAAGCCGGCCAGGCCAGGCTCGAGCTGCAAAAGCTCCGCGCCCTGGACGATGCTGGCGCGGTCGCCGTGCACGATGTCTCGCTCACCGTTCGCGCTGGCGAGATCGTCGGCATCGCCGGTGTCTCCGGCAACGGCCAGCGCCAGCTGGTCGAGGTGCTGGCCGGCCAGCGCGAAGCCGAAAGCGGCGAGATCCGTGTCGCCGGCGGTCCCTACCGCGCCAGCCGTGACGAGATGCGGCGCCACAAGATGTCTCTCTTGCCCGAGGAGCCATTGAAGAATGCCTGCGTCGGCGGCATGAGCGTCGCCGACAACATCGCCTTCCGTGAATTCGACCGCGCGCCCTTCGCCCGTGGCGGCTGGTGGCTCAACCCTCGCGCCTTTCGCGACGACGCCATGACGAAGATCTCGCGGTACAAGATCAAGACCCGAACGCCGGACACGCCGATCTCGGCATTGTCGGGCGGCAACGTGCAGCGGGCCGTGCTGGCCCGCGAGCTCGGCGACGACGTCGAAGTGCTGATCGCCGCCAACCCCTGTTTCGGCCTCGATTTCGCGGCGGTGGCGCAGATCCACGCCGAGATCATGGCCGCGCGCAACCGCGGCGCAGCCGTCCTGCTCGTCAGCGAGGATCTCGACGAACTGCTCGAACTGTCCGATAGGCTCGTGGTGATGTTCCACGGCGAATTCGTGTATGAAGCGCGGACCAGCGAAGCCGATCTCACGGTGGTCGGCCGCCACATGGCAGGGCACTGAACGGAGGATAGATGGACGACGCATCGGGGCGCGACGAGCACTTCCTGCGCCTCTCCTTCGCGGTTGCCCGCCGTTCCCTCACCCATGGCAACCACCCCTTCGGCTGCGTCGTCGTCGATGCCAACGGCAAGGTGCTGATCGAGACCGAGAACGGCTACATGCCGGATCACGACGGCACCGCGCATGCTGAGCGTCTCGCAGCCACCCAGGCCTGCCGTACACTCGGTCGCGATGTGCTGGCGAAAGCCACGCTGTATTCCTCAGCCGAACCCTGCGCGATGTGTGCGGGCGCGATTTACTGGGCCGGCATCGGCCGCGTCGTCTATGGCCTCAGCGAGCACCGCCTGCGCGGCATCACCGGCAACCATCCGGACAATGCAACCCTCAACCTGCCATGCCGCGAGGTCTTTGCCTGTGGCCAGCGGCCGACGGAGGTGGTGGGCCCGCTGCTGGAGGACGATGCCGAAGCGCTGCATGAAGGCGTGTGGATCAAATAGCGAGGCTGCCCTCTTCCTGTTCGGTACTTGCTGCCGCGGGATTGAGCAGGAAATGCGGCTTTTCGCATCTTACGCCGCGGTCCAAACTGGCCCAATATTGAGGCACCTGACCCATGCAACGCAGCAGCGAATGTTAGATCCGACGCCCAACGGCCAGCAGTCCGACGAGGTCCCGCTCCTGAGGACCGTCGCCCTCACCAAGTGTTATGGCGATTTCCTCGCCAACGATCGCATCGATATCGAGATCCGGCCGAGGCAAATCCACGCCCTATTGGGCGAGAACGGCGCCGGCAAGTCGACGCTGGTCAAGGCGATCTATGGACTGATCCAGCCCAGCGCCGGCGAGATTCACTGGCGGGGCGAGCGGATCGTGCTGTCCGGTCCTTCCGAAGCGCGGAGCCGCGGCATCGGCATGGTGTTCCAGCACTTCTCGCTGTTCGACAATCTCACGGTTGCCGAGAACGTCGCGCTCGGCCTCGACGGCAAGGAATCCTTCAAGGACATGTCGGCCCGGCTGGAACAGGTGTCGAAGACATACGGTCTGCCGCTCGATCCCAGGCGCGAGGTGTGGCAACTCTCCGTCGGCGAGCGTCAGCGCATCGAGATCGTCCGCGCCCTCATGCAGGATCCGAAGTTCCTGATCCTGGACGAGCCCACCGCGGTGCTGACGCCGCAGGAGGCCGACCAGCTCTTCATCGTACTGGAGCGTCTCAAGTCCGAAGGCCGCGCCATCCTCTATATCAGCCACAAGCTGGAGGAGGTGAAGCGGCTCTGTGACACCGCGACGATCCTGCGCGGCGGCCGGAAGGTCGCCACCTGCAACCCCCGACTCGAAACCGCCGCCTCGCTTGCGCGGATGATGGTCGGTGGCGAGATCAAGGAGGTGAAGGCTGCATCCGGCCGCAAGACCACGGTGCCGCGGCTCGTCGTCAACGATCTCTCGCTCGCCCCCGCCGAGCCGCACGGCGTGCGGCTGGAGCACATCTCATTCGAGCTGAAGGGCGGCGAGATCCTCGGCATTGCCGGCGTCGCCGGGAACGGCCAGGACGAATTGTTCGCAGCGCTGTCCGGCGAGCGCCTCGCGAAGGACCCCGGGACGGTGGTGATCGAGGGCATCGCCGCCGGCCACCTTTCGATCACACAGCGGCGCAAGCTGGGCGCGGCTTTCGTGCCCGAGGAGCGGCTCGGCCACGGCACCGCGCCGCGGATGAGACTGTCGGAGAACGCGCTGCTCACCGGTCATGCCGCGAGCGGCATGGTCCATCGCGGCTTCATCGATACGGCGGCCACGCTGAGAACGGTCGACCGCGCGACCGAAACCTTCGACGTCCGCAAGGCCAAGCGCGATCCCGAGGCCGCGAGCCTGTCCGGCGGCAACCTGCAGAAGTTCATCGTGGGACGCGAGATCCTGCGCAACCCCGCGGTGCTGGTGTTGAGCCAGCCGACCTGGGGCGTCGACGCCGGCGCCGCCGCCGTCATCCGTCAGGCCCTGCTTGATCTCGCCACAGCAGGCGCCGCGGTGCTCGTGACCAGCCAGGATCTCGTCGAGCTCGCCGAGATCGCCGACCGCATCGCCGTGATGTACCACGGCAAGCTGTCGGCTCCGCTCTCGGCACGCGAAGCAAGCCGCGAGAAGCTGGGCCTTCTGATGGGCGGCAGCAGCCTGGAGCCGAAGGAGATCGCACATGCAGCTGGTGCTTGAGAAGCGCGCCGAGCGCTCCGGCACGATCGCGCTGGTCTCGCCCCTGATCGCGATTGGCCTCACCATCGTGACCATGGTCATCCTGTTCGCGATCCTCGGCAAGAATCCGCTGCTAGCCCTGCACGCCTATTTCATTGCGCCCCTCACCGACGGCTATTCGCTCCAGGAGATCGCGGTGAAGGCGACGCCGCTGGTGATGATCGCGATTGGCCTGTCGCTGTGCTATCTCGCCAACGCCTGGAACATCGGGGCCGAAGGGCAATTCCTGATCGGCGCAGTTGCGGGAAGCTGGATCGCGGTGAAGACGCAAGGCACTGATGCCGGCGCCTGGGTGCTGCCGGCTATGCTCGTCCTCGCCGCCGCCGCGGGCGCGCTCTATGCGCTGATCCCGGCGATCTGCAAGGTGAAGTTCGGCGCCAGCGAGATCCTCACCAGCCTGATGCTGGTTTATGTCGCCGACCTCTTCCTCGATTATCTCGTGCGCGGCCCCTGGCGCGATCCGCACGGCTTCAATTTCCCGACCACCGCCGAGTTCGATCCGGTCGCGACCGTGCCGTTGCTGATCGAAGGCGGCAGGCTGCATATCGGCTCGATCATCGCCCTGCTCGTCGTCGCGGCAGCCGCGATCCTGCTCGGGCGCACCATCAAGGGTTTCGAGATCCGCGTGGTCGGCGCCGCGCCGCGTGCAGCTCGGTTCGGCGGCTTCAACGCCAACCAGCTGATCATCCTGACCTTCGCCGTCTCCGGGGCGCTGGCCGGGCTTGCCGGCATCATCGAGGTGGCGGGTCCGGTCGGGCATCTCCAGCCCGGCATCTCGCCAGGCTACGGCTTTACCGCGATCATCGTCGCTTTCCTCGGCCGGCTGAACCCGCTTGGAATACTAGTTGCAGGCCTCTTCCTCGCGTTGACCTTTATCGGCGGCGAGCAGGCGCAGATCGCGATGAAGATTCCCTTGGACGTCACCAAGGTCTTTCAGGGCATTCTGCTGTTCTACGTGCTCGCCTGCGACTCCCTCATTCTGTACCGCTTCAAGCTGGTGTTCCCGAACCGAAAGGTGGCCCGTGGAGCTGGTTGAGGCCATCATCCTGGCGGTGCTTGCTGCGTCGACGCCGCTGTTGATTGCGGCGACCGGCGAGCTCGTGGCCGAGCGTTCCGGCGTGCTCAACCTCGGGGTCGAGGGCATGATGATCGTCGGCGCGGCCTGTGGCTTTGCCGGGGCCTGGCTGACCGGATCGATCTTTACCGGGGCGCTGTTCGGCATCGCCGCCGGCACGCTGATGTCGCTGGTCTTCGCGCTGATGGCGCTCGGGCTCGCCGTCAACCAGGTCGCAACCGGCCTCGCGCTGACCATCCTCGGCGTCGGGCTCTCGGGCCTGATCGGCGCCCGCTTCGTCGGCGAGCGCATCACGCCGGCCGTGCACCTCGCCATTCCCGGTCTTACTGATGTCCCCCTGATCGGCCGCGTGCTGTTCGGCGAGAATGGCTTCGTCTATTTCTCGATCGCGCTGATCGTCGCGGTGTGGTGGTTCCTGTACCGCACCCGGGCGGGATTGATCCTGCGCGCCTGCGGCGACAATCACGTTTCCGCGCATGCGCTCGGCTATCCCGTCCTGCGCATCCGCACCTTCGCCGTGATGTTCGGCGGCGCCTGCGCGGGTCTTGCGGGCGCCTATCTGCCGCTCGCCTATACGCCGTTCTTCATTCCGGGCATGACCGCCGGCCGTGGTTGGATCGCGCTGGCGCTGGTGGTGTTCTCGTCCTGGCGGCCGGGCCGGCTCGTCGTCGGCGCCTATCTGTTCGGCGCGGTGACGATCCTACAACTGCACGCGCAGGGATGGGGCGTCGGCATTCCCTCGCAATTCATGTCGGCGCTGCCTTATCTCGCGACCGTCATCGTGCTGGTCCTTATCTCCCGCGCGCGCACCGGCGGCTCGACCGCGCCGGCCGCGCTCGGCACGGTGTTCGTGCCCGACCGCTAGATTTCGTTTCCGCCGTGTGCACGATGGGGCGCGCATGCTGCGGATCGTGGCTTGCCCCGAAGTTTGGAGATCGATGATGAGGAAATCACTTCTTGCATTGGCTGCCGGGCTCTTGCTCGCCGGGAGCGTCAGTGCGGCCTCCGCCGCCGACAAGCTGAAAGTCGGCTTCGTCTATCTCGGTCCGATCGGAGACCTCGGCTGGACCTATCAGCACGACCTCGGTCGCCAGGCGCTGGTGAAGGAACTGGGCGACAAGATCGAGACCACTTATCTCGAGAACGTGCCCGAAGGCCCGGACTCCGAGCGAGCGATCGAGCAGCTCGTCCGCGCCGGCAACAAGCTGATCTTCACCACATCGTTCGGCTACATGGATCCGACGCTGAAAGTCGCCAAGAAATATCCGAACGTGCATTTCGAGCACGCCACCGGCTACAAGCGCAACCCGAACATGTCGACCTATTCGGCGAAATGGTATCAGGGCCGCTACATTCAAGGCCTGATCGCGGCCAAGATGTCGAAGTCGGGCGTGCTCGGCTATATCGGCTCGTTCCCGATTCCGGAGGTCGTCTCCGGCATCAATGCGACGATCCTGGCGGCGCAGACCATCAACCCGAACATCAAGGTCAAGATCATCTGGGCAAACACCTGGTTCGACCCCGGCAAGGAAGCCGACGCGGCCAAGGCGCTGATCGACCAGGGCGCCGACGTCATCATGCAGCACACGGATTCGCCGGCGGCGATGCAAATCGCCAGCGAACGCGGCAAGCTGGCCTTCGGCCAGGATTCCGAAATGATCCAGTTCGGGCCAAAGGCCCAGCTGACCTCGATCATCAACAATTGGGGGCCCTATTATATCGAGCGCGTCAAGGCCGAGCTCGCCGGCACCTGGAAGTCCGAGGACACCTGGGGTGGCCTCGACAGCCGCATGTTCACGATGGCGCCCTACACCAACATGCCCGGCGATGTGAAAAAAATGGCCGAGGATGCCCAGGCCGCGATCACCGCGGGCAAGCTGCATCCGTTCAAATGCCCGATCGTTGGGCAGGACGGCAAGCCGGTCGAGTGCAAGGGCGGCGCTCACCTCGATGACGGTCAGATTCTCGGTATGAATTTCTACGTCAAAGGCATCGACGACAAGCTGCCGGGCAAGTAGCACGCTTCTTGCATTGACTAAATCACCTGCTCCTCCCGGAGGAGGTTCGGAGGGGGTGGCCAGAAGCACCCGGCACTTGTGGCTGCCCCCTCTTTCTATTTCGCCCGACTATCCGGCCTGCATGGCCCGCGCCGCGGAACTGTGGCGGCGGATGAGGTCTGCCACATCGAGACCCGGGATCGCACCGTCGATCACCGCCCATTTTCCAGCCACCATCACCCGGTCGGCGCGATGCGCCCCGCAGAGCACGAGCGCAGCCAGCGGATCGCCGTGACCGGAGAAACGCAGCTCGTCGAGCCTGAACAGCGCGAGATCGGCGGCCTTGCCGACGGCAATGTCGCCGAGTTCCGGCCGGCCGACACACGCCGCCGAGCCCTTGGTGGCCCAGCGCAGCGCATCCTTGTGGCTGACCTTGGTGACGCCGTACCGCGCACGCTGCAGCAGGAACGCGGCCCGGACCTCCTGCATCAGGTTGGATCCGTCGTTGGAGGCCGAGCCATCGACACCAATGCCGATCCCGACGCCTGCTTCCTCCATGTCGCACACCGGGCAACAGCCCGACGCGAGCAGCTGGTTGCTGCACGCACAATGGCTAATCGTCGTGCCGGCCTTGCCGAGCCGCCTCATCTCGTCCGGATTGAAGAAGATTCCATGGGCGAGCCAGGTGCGGGCATTGAGCCAGCCGCATTGCTCGAGATAGTCGAGCGGACGGCAGCCATACATCTGCTGGCAGAATCTGTTCTCGTCCTCGGTCTCGGCGAGATGGGTGTGCAGGCGCAAATCGAGCTTGTCGGCGAGATCGGCCGTGGCGCTCATCAGCGACGTCGTCACCGAGAACGGCGAGCATGGCGCCAGCGCAATCTGCACCATCGCATCCGCGCCGCGCTGGTGATGCCTGGCGACCACGCGGGCGCTGTCGGCGAGAATGGTGTCCTCGTCCTGCACGACGCTGTCTGGCGGCAGGCCGCCGTCGCGCTGCGACAGGTTCATCGAGCCGCGCGTCAGCAGCACGCGCATGCCGAGGCGCTTCGCCACCGCCACCTCGATATCGATGGCGTCTTCGAGTCCGGCCGGGAAGACATAGTGATGATCCGTCGTGGTGGTGCAGCCGGAGAGCAACAGCTCGGACATCGCCACGGTGACGCCGAGCTCGAGCGCTTCCGGCGTCAGCCTCGCCCACACTGGATAGAGCGCCTGGAGCCAGGGAAACAGCTCGCGGTCCATCGCGGCCGGTAGCGCCCGCGTCAGAGTCTGGTAGAAATGATGATGGGTATTGATCAGGCCCGGCAGCACGACGTGTTCGCCCGCATCGAACACTGCAACATCCCTACTTGCAGGCACACCGCCCGCCGGCACGAGCTCGACAATCCGGCCGCCCTTCACGACAATGCCGCGCTCGGCCCCGTCGGCGAGGATGGCCAGGGGATCCCTGATCCAGGTCGAACTTGCCTCAGTCATGATCCTGCTTCTCCTCACCTACGCTGACGGCGGACCTGCGAGGCCGAGGACGATTGCGTCCTTGCTTCGACTTGTTGTTGCCACTTGGCTCCCGTCTTGCAACACTTCGCTCGGACCATTCAACCGTCGGAAGCGTTGGCGCAGCCATGGACTTGAATACCATCACAGCTGTCGCCCATCCGCAAACGCGCGCACAGCTGCCCGTTTGGACGGCAGGTGATGCTTGGCTCGCGGGCGGCACCTGGCTGTTCTCGGAGCCGCAAACGCATCTGACGCGACTGATCGATCTCACCGATCTGAAATGGCCGGCACTGAGGATCACCGCGAGCCACCTCTCGATCGGCGCCACTTGCACCATCGCAGAGCTCGATGGACTCGCCTGCCCCTCCGATTGGCTCGCAGCGCCGCTGATCAACCAGTGCTGCCGGGCCTTCCTTGCCTCGTTCAAGATCTGGAAGACCGCGACCGTCGGCGGCAATCTCTGCATGTCGCTGCCGGCGGGACCGATGATCTCGCTGACGTCGGCGCTCGACGGCGTCTGCACCATCTGGAAGGCCGGCGGCGGTGAACAGAGGCTTCCGGTCACCGAATTCGTCACCGGCAACCAGCGCAATCGCCTGATGCCAGGCGACCTGCTTCGGCAGATCGACATCCCGCTTCCCGCACTGAAGCGCCGCACGGCCTTCCGCCAGATCTCGCTGGCGCCGGTTGGCCGCTCGGCGGCGCTGCTGATCGGCAGTCTCGAAGCCAACGATACGCTGACACTCACGGTCACCGCGTCGACGGTGCGGCCGATCCAGCTGCGCTTCCGCAAAGCCCCGGACGCAAGCGCGCTGCGCGCCGCGCTCATGCAGGAGATTACCGACGACCTGTACCACACCGATATCCATGGCTCGCCATTCTGGCGCAAGCACATGACGCTGCGCCTGGCCGAGGAGATTCGCGGCGAGCTCTCGGGAGCGACAGCCGCATGAGCCTGGAGGTCAATGGCAAGGCGTTCTCCCAGGAGCCGCGCGCCGGCCAGTGCCTGCGCACGTTCCTGCGCGAGCTCGGCCATTTCGGCGTGAAGAAGGGCTGTGATGCCGGCGACTGCGGCGCCTGCACCGTGCTGCTGGACGGCGAGCCGGTGCACAGCTGCCTGATCCCCGCGTTCCGGACCGAGGGACGCAGCGTGACCACGATCGAAGGCCTTGGCGGCGATCACGGCACGCATCCGATGCAGCAGGCCTTCCTCGATGCGCAGGGCTTTCAATGCGGCTTCTGCACCGCCGGCATGATCCTGACCTGCGCCTCGCTGAACCAGGCGCAGCGCACCGATCTCGGCACGGCGCTGAAGGGCAATATCTGCCGCTGCACTGGCTATCGATCGATCGAGGACGCGATCCTCGGCAAGTCCAATGTCGAGGCGAACGTCGAGGCCGGCGCCGCCTTCGGCCGCAGCCTGCCGGCCCCTGCAGGCCCGGACGTGGTCCGCGGCACGGCACGCTACACCTTCGACACCGCCATCGACGGCCTGCTGCACATCAAGCTGCTGCGCTCGCCGCATGCGCATGCCAGGATCGTCGCGATCGACAAGTCGGACGCGATGAGCATCCCCGGTGTGCACGCCGTGCTGACGCACGAGGATGCGCCGTCCGTCCTGATGTCGACGGCGCGGCACGAGAAGGACTGGATGGACCCCGAGGATACCCGCGTCCTGGATGACGTCGTCCGCTTCATCGGCCAGAAGGTTGCCGCCGTCGTCGCCGAGACCGAGGCCGCCGCGGAGGCAGCGTGCCGCGCGCTGAGAGTCAATTACGAGATCCTGCCGGCGCTGATCGATCCAGAGCTGGCGATGGCCCCGGGTGCGCCGCTCATCCATCCCGACCGCACCAGCGCGAACCGCGTTGCCGATGCCCAGCGCAACCTGGTCGCGGAGACGCATGGCGAATTCGGCGATGTCGCATCGGCCCTCGCCACGTCTGCCGCCACCTATGAGGCCACCTTTCACAGTCACCGCGTGCAGCACGCCGCGCTCGAGACCCATGGCGGCCTTGCCTGGCTCGATGATTCCGGCGTGCTCAACGTCCGCACCTCGACGCAGGTGCCGTTCCTGACCCGGCGTGCGCTGTCGGACATCTTCCAGCTCCCCGTGGACAAGGTCCGCGTGTTCTGCGAGCGCGTCGGCGGCGGGTTCGGCGGCAAGCAGGAGATGTTCGTCGAGGACATCCTGGCGCTTGCCGCGCTCAGGACCGGGCGGCCGGTGAAGCTGGAGCTGACACGCGAGGAGCAGTTCGTCGCGACCTCGACGCGGCATCCGATGCGGATCCATGTCAAAGCCGGAGCCGACGGCGACGGCAAGCTCACCGCGCTCCAGCTCGACGTGCTCTCCAACACCGGCGCCTACGGCAATCATGCCGGCCCCGTGATGTTCCACGCGCTGGCGGAGTCCATCGCCGTCTACAATTGCCCGAACAAGCGGGTCGACGGCCACGCCGTCTACACCAACACCGTGCCGGCGGGCGCGTTTCGCGGCTATGGCCTGCCGCAGGCGCTGATCGCGGTGGAGGCGGCGATCGACGAACTGGCGGGGCAGCTCGGCCTCAGCCCCTACGAGATGCGCCGGCGCAATATCGTGAGGCCTGGCGATCCCATGCTGTCGCCGCCGCCGTCCGAATATCACGACGTGCTCTACGGCTCCTACGGGCTCGACCAGTGCCTCGATCTGGTCGAGCGCGCGATGCAGGCCGACACGCCGCAGCCGGAGCTGTCGCCGGATTGGCTGATCGGCGACGGCATCGCGCTGACCATGATCGACACCGTGCCGCCGGCCGGCCACTTCGCGGACGCGACGATCGCGCTCAACGACGACGGCGGCTTCGACCTCACCGTCGGCACGGCCGAGTTCGGCAACGGCACTAGCACCGTGCATCGCCAGATCGCGGCGACCACGCTGGCGACGACCGTCGCGAGAATCCATCTGCGCCAGTCCGACACCGCCCATGGCGGCCACGACACCGGCGCGTATGGCAGCGCCGGCACCTTCGTCGCGGGCAAGGCGACGCATGCGGCAGCCATGCAGCTTGCGAACGAGCTGAAGGCGGCAGCCGCCGCGGCCTGGCTGTGCGATGTGGAGACTTGCGCGCTCGATGCGGACTCCGTCGTCAGCGGCGTCCGCCGCATGCCTTTCACGGAGCTGGCGAAGCTCGCCCGCGAGCGCGGCCGGCCGTTCGCAGGCAGCGGCACGTCCGGCGGCACGCCCCGATCGGTCGGCTTCAACGTGCAGGGCTTTCGCGTCGCGGTGAACAAGGCGACCGGCGAGCTCCGGATTCTCAGGAGCGTGCACGCCGCGGACGCCGGCGTCGTCGCCAATCCCATGCAGTGCCGCGGTCAGGTCGAAGGCGGCGTGGCACAGGCGCTCGGCGCTGCGCTCTACGAGGAGATGGTGATCGACGCGAGCGGGCGCGTCACCAATCCGAAATTCCGCGACTACCACCTGCCCTCTTTCGCCGACGTGCCGCGCACGGAGGTGTTCTTCGCCGAGACGTCCGACACGATCGGCCCGCTCGGCGCGAAGTCGATGAGCGAGAGCCCGTACAATCCGGTCGCCGCCGCGCTCGGCAACGCGATCGCGGATGCCACCGGCATTCGCTTCTCCGCGCCGCCCTTCAAGCCGGACCGGCTGTTTCCGGCGCTCCATGACAAATTTGGCTAGATGCATGTTTCGGGGAATACATCCATGAGCAACGACGTCCATCCCGTCGACGAGGTCCTGCCGGTCCCGCGCCTGCTCGCGCTCGGGCTCCAGCACGTGCTGGTGATGTATGCCGGCGCGGTCGCGGTCCCTCTCATCGTCGGCCGCGCGCTGAAGCTGCCGCCGGAGGACGTCGCCTTCCTGATCAGCGCCGACCTGTTCGCCTGCGGACTTGTGACGCTGGTCCAGTGCCTCGGCTTCCCCGGCGTCGGCATCCGCCTGCCCGTGATGATGGGCGTGACCTTTGCTTCGGTCGGCCCGATGCTGTCGATGGCGGCTTCTCCGGACATCGGCCTGCTCGGCATCTACGGCTCCGTGATCGCCGCTGGCCTGTTCGGCATCGTCGTTGCGCCGTTCGTCAGCCGGCTGCTGCCGCTGTTTCCTCCCGTCGTCACCGGTACCATCATTCTCATCATCGGCATCTCCCTGATGCGCGTCGGCATCAATTGGGCCGGCGGCGGCCTGCCGACATTGACGAAGGTGGTCGACGGCGTTCCCGGCAGCTTTCCCAATCCGGCCTATGCGCAATTGCAGGGGCTCGGCATCTCGCTGTTCGTGCTGCTCGTCATCCTCGCCCTGATCAAATGGGGCAGCGGCTTTCTCGCCAACGTCGCCGTGCTGCTCGGCATCATCGCCGGCGCGGTGCTCGCGAGCATTCTGGGCGTGATGCATTTCGACAAGGTCGCCGCCGCCTCCTGGGGCGCACTCGTGATTCCCTTCCGCTTCGGCATGCCGCAATTCCACCTCGTGCCTGTCATCACCATGTGCATCGTCATGATCGTGGTGATGATCGAATCGCTCGGCATGTTCCTGGCGCTCGGCGAGATCACCGGCAAGACCGTCGACCGCGAAGCCCTGAGCCGGGGCTTGCGCGCCGACGGCCTCGGCACGCTGCTCGGCGGCATCTTCAACACGTTTCCCTATACCTCGTTTTCGCAGAATGTTGGCCTCGTCTCGGTCACGGCCGTGCGCTCGCGCTGGGTGACGGTGACGGGGGGCTGCATCCTGCTCGTGCTCGGGCTGTTGCCGAAGCTCGCTGCGCTGGTGGAGGCGGTGCCGCTGGTCGTGCTCGGCGGCGCCGGCCTCGTGATGTTCGGCATGGTGGCGGCCACCGGCGCACGCATCCTGGCCGCGGTCGATTTCCGCAACAACCGCTACAATCTCTTCATTGTCGCGATCTCAATCGGCTTTGGACTGATCCCGCTCGTCGCTCCCGGTTTTTTCCGCAATCTGCCGCACAATCTGCACCCGCTGCTGGAGTCCGGCATTCTGCTCTGCGCGGTCGTGTCGGTGCTGCTCAATGCCTTCTTCAACGGATTGAGCGGCGGCGCGAGCGCGGAAGCTGACGCAGCGTCAGCCGCCGCATCGGCCCAGCATGTTTAGCTGCCGCGATAGGTCGAGTAGCTCCAGGGCGTGACCAGCAGCGGCACGTGGTAATGGCTTTCCGGCTCGCTGATCGCAAAGCGCAGCGGGATCTCGTCGAGGAACGGCGGGTCGGACAGCGGCACGTTGCGCGCGGCGTAATATTTGGCAACGCTGAAGCGGAGCTCGTAGCGGCCGATCGGCAGCGGACGGCCGCCGATCAGCGGCTGGTCGGTGCGGCCGTCGGCATTGGTCACCGTGCGCGCGATGACGCGGCTCTCGCCGAGGCTCGCGAGCTCCACAAGCTCGATCGGGATGCCAGGTGCGGGCTTGCCGATCTGGTTGTCCAGCACATGGGTGGAGAGCCGGCCGTGCACCTTCAGCCTGTCGTCGGCTGCGACGAGCTGGTCGAGCCGCAGCGCGGAGATGCGGCCGATCTCCTCGATCGCACGCCTTATCTCGGTCTTGGCGATGTTGAGCAGCCGCGCCTCGAAGTCGCGCAGCACGGAATCCCTGGTGTGACGGCGCACGCAGACGATGTAGGGGAAGCCGAACTTGTCGCGGTAGGCATTGTTGGCCCGCTCGAACGCAGCGTATTCGGCATCCGACAGCCGGTCGAGGCCGGCGCTGTTCTGCTCGTCGGTCGATTCCGTCGTGAGGCCGGCGGCGCGCTGCGTCTTGTTGGCGAGATCGGGATGCGCCCGGATCAGCGCCAGCTGCACGTCGGGCTCGGCGCTCTGGATCGCCGCCATCAGGGCGGCGTGCAGCTCATTGATGCCGGCGAACGGCCGCTTTGCCGCGAGTTGCTCGGCGATCCAGGGCGAATATTCGACGACGTTGGCGAGCGCCGCGATGAAGTCGGCCGCGCTTGCAGCGTTGAGATCGGCGAGCGAGACTTTCGACATCATCTCACCCGATCTCGAATGCGTCGGCGGCAAGATGGGTGTGCTTCTGGTGCCAGTGCTGCGCGATCTGCAGCCGCGTCGGCACCCAGACGCGCTCGTGCTTGCCGATATAGTCGAGGAAGCGGATCAAGCCTGCTGCGCGGCCAGGCCGGCCGGCGAGGCGGCAATGCAGACCGACCGACATCATCTTCGGCGCGTTCTCACCCTCCGCGTAGAGCACGTCGAAGGCGTCCTTCAAGTAGGTGTAAAACTGCTCGCCTTCGGCAAACCCTTGCGGGTTGATGAAGCGCATGTCGTTGGCATCGAGCGTATAGGGAATGATGAGCTGCTTGCCGCCCGTGCCCTTGACCCAATAGGGCAGATCGTCGGCATAGGAGTCGCAGAGATAGAGGAAGCCGCCTTCCTCCATCAGCAGACGATTGGTGTTGATCGAGGAGCGCCCGGTGTACCAGCCGAGCGGCCGCGAGCCCGTCGCCTCGGTATGCACGCGGATCGACTCGGCGATCTCGGCGCGCTCCTGCGCCTCGGTCATGTCCTTGTGCTCGATCCATTTCAGGCTGTGGCTGGCGATATCCCAGCCCGCCTCCTTCATGGCCGCGACAATCTCGGGATTGCGCTTGAGCGCGGTGGCGACGCCGAACACCGTGGTCGGCCAGTTGCGCTCGTTGAACATCCGCCACAGCCGCCAGAAGCCGGCGCGCGAGCCATATTCGAACATGGATTCGATGTTGGCGTGGCGCTGGCCCGGCCAGGGCTGCGCGCCGAGCACATCGGACAGGAAGGCTTCCGAGGCGCGGTCGCCGTGCAGGATGTTGTTCTCGCCGCCTTCCTCGAAATTGACGACGAACTGCACCGCGACCCGCGCGTCACCCGGCCATTGCGGATGCGGCGGGTTGCGGCCGTAGCCACGGAGATCGCGCGGGTAGCGGGGCTCGGTCACTCAGACTTCCTCGAAGCGGATCGGCAGCGCGCCCTTCCACAGCACGCTTTTGCCCAGCGTCGCCAGATTCTCCAGGCCCGAGGTCAGCGTGATGAAATGGTTGCCGGCGAGCTGGCCCATCTTGCTCGCGAAATGCACGCCGCCATAGGCCAGCAGGATCTCGGTCTCGCTGATGCCGCCGGGATAGAGGATGATCTGGCCGGGCGCGGGATAGCTGGTGTGGTTCTCGTAGCCGACGCCAAAGTCGAGGTCGCCGAGCGGCATCCACACGCCCTCGCCGCTCCAGCGCACATGGATGATGTGGCTTTCGAACGGTAGCGCCTTGCGGAAGGCGGCGACGGTCTTGGGCGCCGCTTGCTCCTCGAAACGGGCATCGAAGGTGAAATCGCCGGCGCGGATAACGAGTTTGCTCATCTCATCTCTCTGGATCGGGGGCGATGCGCGCCCCACGGGGAACTTTCAGCAAAAAGCACTCCGTCGGGCTTCGCGCAAGGGGCGCGGGATGCCCTCGCATGGCCTGGTGCATGCCACCTAGCCTGCCCGATCGCCTGAAAGCTCGTTGCCATTGAACCGGATCGCGGCGGGCAAGTCCATACGGGGGCGGCGCTCGTCGTCCGAGTTGTCATTCCCCGCGACCCGGCTACGCCAAGGCTTCGCCGGGGTTGAGGTCCAGGGGCGCCGAAGCTTTAGCGTAGGCGGCAGGCGGGGAATCCAGTACGCCGCGGCCTCTCGATTCAATCATTGGCGTTCCGGAGTACTGGATCGCCCGCCTTCGCGGGGAATGACACCGAAGGTGTGGACGCAGACGTGCGTATTCAGCCCCGCGGCGCATTTCGCCCGAGCTTTGCCTGGTCTCGTCGCCCTCGTAGCCAAGAGGGCGCAGGGAAGGCCGGGTGCCGGCGGCACCCGCGGTCCGCTGCGCGAAATGCACACGCAGGAAGAACCGCACAGCAGCATACAGGTGAAGCCCAACACACGGCCTTCCCCGCGCGATGGTCGGACGGCTTATGCCGCGCTCTCCCGGGAGCCGAGTTCCCTCTGGCCTCCCTCGCGCTCACGGAATTCACCAGCACCGCGCCGGTTGACGCCAATGCCGCATCCGCGAGCGCTTGACCGTAGCAACGACGGCCAGGACCACACGGTTTTGCCGTACGCACGGCCCGCCATTTCGCCCGCAGTATTCCCTGGCCCCGTCGACAGCGCCGGAAACTTGCAAGACGAGACGAGACCTAGCAGCGCCGTTCGTCCGCGCGCGGCCGCAGGCTCACCGGGGACTACCCTCCCTGCCCGCTACCATCGCGCCCGACGCTGCCGCGTCCACCGCAAGCCCGGCTCGCGATCAAGACGACCTCATGATCGCCCCTCGAGATTGAGCCGGGATGAGCGACACATACGATATTTCCGAATTTCGGTAAAGCAGAATATTTTCGCGCGAGCAGGTTGACAGCCGGGCGAAACACCTCAGTACGGTGCGTAACGATAGCCCGGATCGTAATAGAAAGGACTGCCGCCGCCGTAATAGCCCTGACCGCCGTAGTAACCAGGACCGCCGTAGTAGCGCGGGCCATAGCCATAATAATAGCGGTTTTCATAATATTCGCGGCGCCGGCTCTCTGCGATCGCACCTCCGATCAGGCCTGCGGCCACGCCCATGAAGGCGAGACCCGCGGCATTCGGCCCGCGTCGATGATAATACCGACGCCGGTGCGCGCTGAAATCGGTGGCGTCGGAGGCAGCCTGGCCGGCAACAGCCGCCTTGTCAGCCGACTTGGCGGCCGGTGTCCCCGCCGACGCCGCGGCGGACGGGGATGCGGAAGCCGCAACCAGGGCGAAGCTTGCGAGCAAGACCACGATCGTGTTGCGGCCGGCTGCGGAAATCACGGGTCCAATACTCATGTTCGAATTCCCTCTGTTCTCGCCCAAAGAAACATAAGCAAACGATCCACAATCCGCAAATCACTGAAACGGTTTCATGATCGCGGCGATCTGCCACGCTTTGAACGATTGTAAACCGAACGATCAGATCCAGCTTGAACCAGCCAACCTGAGCGGTTAATGAACGGCCGCGCCGTTTTCGGTCGCCGTAAGCGTTTCACGTGAACCAACGCATCAACCGACGCCGTCGGGATCGATGCCATTTTCCAGGGTTCAACGTGATCGACGCGTCCTTTTCCTAGAGAAACCAGATGATTGTGGTTCGCAAACTGCCGGCGCGCTATGCGCCGATCGTGACGCCATTCGTGCTGTCCATCCTCATGACGGCGGTGGTGTCGGTCATTTCGACGCTGCGGAGCCTGGGGGCAACGCCGGCGTTCCTGGCGACCTGGCCGGGCGCCTGGGGACTGTCCTGGCTCGTCGCCTTCCCGACGCTGCTCGTGGTGCTGCCGCTGGTCCGCCGGATCGTGGCCTGGCTCGTCGCAGCGCCACCCGCCAGGTAGCCGCGCGTTACGACAGCGCCCCCAGCACGCCTCTCGTCGCCTTGTCGATCTCCTCGACATAGCGGCGGCGGGCGAAGCTCTCGGTGAGGAAGCCGACCACCTTGCGGCTGTCGGTGGAATCGACCACCGCCAGCATCTCCGCCTCGGCCTCGTCGAACACCGCCATCGCCGACTTCACGTTCATTTCCGGGATCAGCACGATGTCGATCAGGCGAGCGAGCTCGATCACCTGGATGTCGTCGGCGATGGTGTCGAGATCGCTGGAGAACAAATCGGGCAGCAGGACGAGGCCGATATATTCGTCCGCATTGTTGACGATGACGATTCCCGGCCGCGAGCCGAGCGCGAACTCGCGGCGCGCGGCCGCGATTGTCGTGGTCGAGGGCACCTTGCCGACGTCCGAGCGCATCAGGCGTTCGACCGTGAGGTTGCGCAGCCAGCCGACGTCGTTGGCGCTGCGGATGGTCTCGCCGCGCAGATGCAGGCGCCAGGTCGAGAAGGAATGGCCGAACATGAAGCGGACGCAGATCGAGGTCACGATGCAGCCGGCCAGCACCACGGCGGTGACGTCGACGTTGCGCGTCATCTCCAGCACGAGGAACGACATCGTGAGCGGGCCACCGACGATGGCGACGCCGAGCGTCGCCATGCCGGTCAACATCGCCACCAGCGGATCGATCGCGAAGTTCGGGCTGATGAGCAGCAGCACCGCGGCAAAGAACTTTCCGATCAGGCTGCCGACGAACAGCGAGGCGAAGAACAGGCCGCCGCGGAAGCCCGAGGCGAGCGAGATCAAACAGGCCGTCACCTTCAAGGCGATGATCAGCGCGATCAGGCCGATCGTCATGTCGTGGAAGAGATCGAGCACCATGGCGCCATGACCGGCCGCGAGAACCTGCGGCGTGATGATGGCGAACCCGCCGACGATGAGGCCGCCGATCACGGGACGGAGCCAGACCGGCATCCAGGCGAACAGGCGTTCGAACATCGGCGAGGAGCGCATCACGGCGATGCCGACGCCGCTGGTGATAAGGGCGAGCCCGATCAGTGCCAGATATTGCTCGACGCCGACGGCGCTGACCTTGGGTATCTCCAGCGAGTATGGCGCGCCGCCCAGCCACTGCGCGGTCAAGGCGCCAGCGAGGGAGGCGGCGAGGATCGGCGCGGCGCTGGCCACGGCATAGACGCCGACGATCAGCTCGCACGCATAGAAGGCGCCGGTGATCGGCGCACCGAACGCCGCCGCGATCGCGGCAGCAGCGCCGCAGCCGACCATCAGGCGCAGATCGTTGCGGCGGAGATTGAAGAACTTGCCGAGCTGCGAGGCGATGCCCGAGCCGATCTGGGTGTAGCCGGCCTCGAGGCCGACCGAGGCGCCGCAGCCGTTCGAGATCAGGGTCTGGCTCGACACCACCACGCTGTCGCGCATCGACAGATTGCCGCCGCGCAGCGCGTTGGCCTCGATGGGGTCGACCGCGTTCGAGATCTTCATGCGCCGCCGCGACCATTCCATGATGCCGAGCGACAGCCCACCGAGTGCAGGGGCGATCAATGCCGCCCACGGACTGACGCTCGCGTGAGCCGACAGGTGGACATCAACGGGAATGCCGTAGATCACCACATGTGCGATCTGGGCGATGTGGGCCATCAGCGTGACGACCGCGCCAGCGAGCGTGCCGATCACGAGCGCGAGCGGGATCAGGTAGAACTCGTTGCTGCGCAACAGCGCGCGCAGCCGAACCATGGTGCGGTTCGTCTTCTTGCGATCGACGAGATGTCTGATCCGCACCAACACCGTCTGGCCCGCCCTATTCTTCCGACAGGCCGTAGCCGGCCATGCGCTGACGGACCCGTTCGATCTCCTCGCTGGGAAGCAGCGGCGGTTGTCCGATCTGAAGGCAGCCGTGATATTGCCGCGCCAGCGTCTCGACCTCGACCGCCAGCCACATCGCCTTGTCCAAGGTCTTGCCGATCGCGATCATGCCGTGATGGTCGAGCAGGCAGGCGAGCCGGCCCTCCAGCGCCCGCACCGCATGCTCGGACAGCTCCGCCGTTCCGAACGTCGCGTAGGGCGCGCAGCGGATGCTGTCGCCGCCGGCAGCCGCGATCATGTAATGCACGGGCGGGATCTCCATGCCCATGATCGCCAGGATGGTGCAATGGGTCGGGTGGGCGTGCACGACGGCGTTGACGTCGGGCCGCGACTTCAGGATGTCGCGATGAAAGCGCCATTCGCTCGACGGCTTCTGGCCCGGCGGGTGCGAACCGTCCATGGCCATGAAGACGATCTGGTCCGGACTCATGGCCTCATAGGGCACGCTGGTCGGCGTGACCAGGAGCCCGTCCACATGCCGGACGCTGATATTGCCCGATGTGCCCTGGTTGATGCCGAGCGCGTTCATGCGCCGGCAGGCGTCGATGATGGCCTGTCTCTTGGCGAGCTCGTCCGCTGTCATCGACATCTCGCTTTCCTGTCGAGGGCTTGTTGGACGAGTTACGTCAAAGCAACATGACAGTGCAAGCGAAAGCGTCCCGGATCCCGTGACACTCCGGCCGAACGGGATAGCGACAGGTTAACAGATTGTCGCAGCGCCAAGACAAGCTGGTCCGAACCGCCGCGCCCTCGTTGATGACAACAGCACGGAATAGGCGGCGAGCAGCGCCGAGGACGCGGACGACGGCGATGATGATCACGCCGGGTCCCATCTCGACGCGCAAACCGGGCTCGGGCACCTCGACCTGGACCTGCTCGCCGTTCCGGTGCGGCTACCCGGGACCGGCGCCACAGGCTGCGGCCGCATGGAACGAGGTTTCGGTCGCCGACTTAGCTCAGCGTGGCAGCAATGGACAATTGTGGAGACCAATCATGAGCGACAGCGGAATTAGCATGCTCCTGGGCCACGCCTCGGCCCAGATGCTTTGGCTCTGGTTCATCGGCGCGTTCGTGCTCGGCGGAGCCCTGGTTTACGGGGTGATGAAGGCCGGCAACCTGCGCCGCAGCGAGCGGGCGCAGCTCGATCGCAACACCGAGGCACGGCAGCGCCAGGAGGACCCTTACAAGCGGTCGACCTGAGCGAGGTTGCAGTTTGGAACTTTCGTTCTCCGACGGCTTTGATCGCCCGAGGATTGAGGAAGGCGAGGCCTTCCCGTGTCGCCTCATGAGGAGGACGTATGGCTAAGAGAGCGAAGAAACGCACGACGAAGAAGACCGCGGCGCGCCGGCCGCGTCAGGCGCCGAAGATGCTCAGCGACCTGTTTCTGGAGACGCTGAAGGACATCTATTTCGCCGAGAACAAGATCATCAAGACCCTGCCCAAGATGGCCAAGGCCGCGAATTCCAAGGAGCTTGCGGCCGCCTTCAACAAGCATTTGCGCGAGACCCAGGGCCAGGTCAAACGGCTCGACCAGATCTTCAGGATGCTGGGCAAGCCGGCCCGCGGCAAGCCCTGCGAGGCCATCAACGGCATCACCGACGAGGGCGCCGAGATCATGAAGGAGTTCAAGGGCGCGCCGGCGCTCGATGCCGGACTGCTCGCGGCAGCGCAGGCGGTCGAGCATTACGAGATATCCCGCTACGGCACGTTGCGGACCTGGGCCGAGGAGCTCGGCATGCAGGACGCAGCAAGGCTGCTCCAGGAGACGCTGGACGAGGAAGAGGCGACCGATCAGACGCTGACCCAGCTCGCCACCTCCGTGATCAACCTCGAAGCGGAAGAAGAGTACCGCGCGGCGGCCTGACCCGCGCCAATGAACGGAACGTCGCGGCGACATGCCGCGGCGTTCGCTTGGCTTGATCACACGACGGCGCATGGCACATCAGCGCCATCGCACTGGAATTCCTTGGAACCAGCCCCATATGCAGGCTTTGCCAGCCCCGAGCCTGCATCATGCAACCCAAAAATCCCCTCGACTGGATGCTGTCCGAAGCCCTGGACTCGCTGACCCGCGCCGATCGGCTGCGCCAGCAGTTCGGCCGCCAGGAAGCCTGCTGGGAGCCGCCGATCGACGTGCTCGAGACCGAGCGTGAGCTCCTCATCCTCGTCGCGCTTCCCGGCGTCAATCCGGACAATGTCGAGACCGTCATCCACGACGGCGTGCTCGTCATCTCGGGTCAGCGCACCCTGCCGCCGGAGCTGCGCAACGCCCGCATCCATCGGCTCGAGCTGCCGCAAGGCCGCTTCGAGCGGCGCATTGCGCTTCCCCTGGGCCGCTACGCCATCAGCCGTTTCGTGATGGACGGCTGCGTCGCTCTGCGCCTCGCGAAATCCTGAGGTCGATCATGGCCACCGAACCGATGAACAACGAACAAGCCAACAACGACGTGAAGATCCCCGACGACGCGCTGATCATCGTCCCCGTGCGCGAGATGGTGCTGTTTCCCGGCGCCATCGCGCCGATCACGATCGGCCGGGCGAAGTCGATTGCCGCCGCGCAGCAGGCACTGCGCGAGCAGCGGCCGATCGGCATCGTCCTGCAGCGCAGCCCCGAGACCAATGACCCCGGGCCGGACGATCTCTATCGGGTCGCAACCATCGCCAACATCGTGCGCTACATCACCGCGCCCGACGGCACCCATCACATCGTCTGCCAGGGCGTGCAGCGCGCGCGCATCCTCGACTTCCTGCCGGGAACGCCGTTCCCGGCCGCGCGCTTCCAGCAGATTCCCGAGCCGGCCACGACCTCGCCCGAGATCGAGGCCCGGGCGCTGAACCTGCAGCGCCAGGCCATCGAGGCGATCGAGCTGCTGCCGCAGGCGCCGCCCGAGCTCGCCGCGATGTTCCAGGGCACCAGCGCTCCCGGCGCGCTGGCGGATCTGGCGACCTCGTTCATGGACATCAAGCCGCAGGACAAGCAGGAGGTTCTGGAGACCATCGACCTCGCTCTTCGCGTGGAGAAGGTGTCGAAGCACCTGGCTGAGCGGCTGGAGGTCCTGCGCATCTCCAAGGAGATCGGCCAGCAGACCAAAGCCTCCTTCGACGAGCGGCAGCGCGAGGCGATCCTGCGCGAGCAGATGGCGACCATCCAGCGCCAGCTCGGCGAAGGCGACGGCAAGCAGGCCGAGGTCACCGAGCTGACGGCAGCGATCGCCAGGGCCAACATGCCGCCGGAGGCGGAGGCGCATGCCAAGAAGGAGCTGCGCCGCTACGAGCGCATGCCGGAAGCTGCCGGCGAGGCCGGCATGGTCCGCACCTATCTGGACTGGCTGATCGAGCTGCCCTGGGCGCTGCCCGAGGAGAAGCCGATCGACATCAAGGAAGCGCGAGCCATCCTGGATGCCGACCATTTCGGCCTGGAGAAGATCAAGAGCCGGATCATCGAATATCTGGCGGTCCGCAAGCTCGCCCCGCAGGGCAAGGCCCCGATCCTGTGCTTCGTCGGCCCGCCCGGCGTCGGCAAGACCTCGCTCGGCCAGTCCATCGCACGCGCGATGGATCGCCCCTTCGTGCGCGTCAGCTTAGGGGGCGTGCATGACGAGGCCGAGATCCGCGGTCACCGCCGCACCTATATCGGCGCGCTGCCCGGCAACATCATCCAGGGCATCAAGAAGGCGGGCGCGCGGAACTGCGTCATGATGCTGGACGAGATCGACAAGATGGGCCGCGGCGTGCAGGGCGATCCCTCCGCCGCCATGCTGGAGGTGCTCGACCCCGAGCAGAACGGAACGTTCCGGGACAATTACCTGGGCGTGCCCTTCGACCTGTCGCGCGTCGTGTTCATCGCGACCGCCAACATGCTGGACCAGATCCCGGGTCCGCTGCTGGACCGCATGGAGCTGATCAGCCTCGCCGGCTACACCGAGGACGAGAAGCTGGAGATCGCGCGGCGCTATCTGGTGCGGCGGCAGCTGGAGGCCAACGGCCTCTCGGCCGAGCAGTCCGAGATCGAGCCGGAGGCCTTGAAGCTGATCGTCAAGGGCTACACCCGCGAGGCCGGGGTGCGTAACCTCGAGCGTGAGATCGGCAAGGTGTTCCGCCATGCTGCGGTGCAGGTCGCCGAAGGCACGGCCGCGAAGGTGGTGGTGACGGCGAAGGACATCGCCACCGTGCTCGGCCAGCCGCGCTTCGAGGGCGAGATCGCACTGCGCACCAGCGTTCCGGGCGTGGCCACCGGCCTCGCCTGGACGCCGGTCGGCGGTGACATCCTGTTCATCGAAGCCACGCGCGTGCCCGGCAAGGGCGGGCTGATCCTGACCGGCCAGCTCGGCGACGTCATGCGCGAGAGCGTGCAGGCTGCGCTGACGCTGGTGAAGAGCAAAGCCGCTCAGCTCGGCATCGATCCGCAAGCGTTCGAGAAGAGCGACATCCACGTTCACGTCCCCGCGGGCGCAACCCCGAAGGACGGGCCGAGCGCGGGCGTTGCGATGTTCACGGCGCTGACGTCACTGCTCACTAACCGCACGGTGCGCAGCGACACCGCGATGACCGGCGAGATCTCGCTGCGCGGCCTGGTGCTCCCGGTCGGCGGCATCAAGGAGAAGGTGGTGGCTGCGGCTGCGGCCGGCCTGAAGCGGGTGATGCTGCCGGCGCGCAACAAACGGGATTACGACGACATCCCGAAGAGCGCGCGGGACAACCTCGAATTCATCTGGCTGGAGCGCGTCGACGAAGCCATCGCCGCGGCGCTCGAGCCGGCCGAAGCCAAGCAAGCGGCGGAGTAAGCGATGAAGAAACTGCTGGAAAGAGCGAAGCGATCGCGGAAGACGCAGCGGCTGCGCCAGTTGCTGGATCGGGCGATCGACCGGATTCGCGATACGCTCGCAGGACCCGAGCCGCGGCTTCAGCCAGTCCCGGTCCGGGTGAAGCGCCGCAAGGGTTGAGCCCTCCGTCTCAGGCCCTCGCGGCTGCCCCAGACAAAAGGCCCCCTCGTTCGAGGGGGCCTTTGCGTTGTTAGCCCACGGCGTCCTTGGCGGCCTTGACCGGGCGGGCGCGGACGATCTTGCGGGCCGGCTTGGCCTTGAACATCATCTCTTCACCCGTGAACGGGTTGGTGCCCTTGCGCGCCTTGGTCGCGGGCTTCTTGATGACCACGAACTTGGCGAAGCCCGGCACCAGGAACAGGCCGTTCTTCTTGAGCTCCTTGTGGCCGACGTCGGTCAGCGTCTCCATGACGTTCTTGACGTCACGCTTGGAAAGCTCGGTGGCGGTCGCAATCTTTTCGATCAATTGCGATTTGGACATCTGGGTTGGCATCGTGTCTCCTCTGATTCGTTGCCGGTTGCATATTAGACCAACCGTTGAAGGCCTATAGCCTTCTGCACAGTTTTGTCGCGGAATTACGGGCTTTTCTGGCCTGCTGTGACAAAAAACCCTGCTTTTTAGCTACTTCCGGCGCGGAGGAAGCCTTGGGCAGCGGTTTTTGCCTTGTTTCAAAGGCCCGCACGACATCTTGCTAGAACTGATTCGCCGCTTTCGACAAGCGACGACCGGCCTCTTTGTGAAGGACCGGTCGTGTTTCACCCTGAAAAATAAGGGTCGGATCGCAAGTCGGCGGTCTCCCTCCCCGTAAAAATGGGGAGAAAGTGAGTGGGCGAGTGGTCAGACGCGCTCGATGATGATGGCGGGCGCCATGCCGCCGGCGGCGCACATTGTGACGAGACCGCGCTTGAGGTCGCGCCGTTCGAGCTCGTCCAGCACCGTGCCGATCAGGATCGAGCCGGTGGCGCCGATGGGATGGCCGAGCGCGATCGAGCCGCCGTTGACGTTGACCTTGGCCCGGTCGAGCTTGAGGTCGCGGATATATTTTTCTGCCACCACGGCGAAGGCCTCGTTGATCTCGAACAGGTCGATGTCGTCGATGGTGAGGCCCGCCCTGGCCAGCACCTTGCGCGTTGCCGGCACCGGCGCGTTCAGCATCAGGGTCGGCGAGTCCCCCATGTTGGCCATCGCGACGACGCGCGCCCGGGCTTTGAGGCCATGGGCCTTGGCGTAAGCGGGCGAGGCCAAAAGGATCGCGGCAGCGCCGTCGACGACGCCGGAGGAGTTGCCGGCGTGATGCACGAAGTCGATCTTCAGATCAGGGTATTTTTGCAGGATCAGGCCGCGATAGGTCGTGCCCTTGTCGTCCAGCGCGTAGTCCGCGATTGCCGGAAACGCCGGCTTCAGGCTGCTGAGGCCTTCCATCGTGGTCTGCGGCCGCGGGTATTCTTCGTGATCCAGCGCCAGGCTGCCGTCCTCGCGGTGCACAGGCACGAGACTCTTCTTGAAGTGGCCGTTCGCGATCGCGTGCGCGGCGCGCTTCTGGCTCTCCAGCCCGAGCGCGTCGACGTCGCTTCGGGTGATGCCCTCCAGCGTCGCGATCGCATCGGCGCAGACGCCCTGATGCGACTGCGGATGCCGTGCCCGCAGGCGCAGATTGCCGCCGTCCATCATCATCGGACCGCCGCCGCGGCGTCCCTCCATCGACATCATCTCGCAGCCGCCGGCGATGACGAGATCCTCGGCACCGGCCATGATCGAAGATGCCGCCATGTTGACGCTGGTGATGCCGGAACCGCAAAAACGATCCAGCGTCACCGCGCTGGCACGCACGTCGTAGCCGGCATCGAGCGCCGACATGCGGCCGAGATCGCCGCTCTGCGTCGCCACTTGCGCGCTGCAGCCCCAGACGATGTCGTCGACGTCGGCGGTGTCGATGCCGGTGCGGTCGGCGAGTGCGCGCAGCACGATCGCCCCGAGCTGCTGCGGATGAATGCCCGACAGGGCTCCCTTGCCGGCCTTGCCGATACCCCGCGGCGTGCGGCAGGCATCAATGATCAGCGCGTCAGGCATTGGCGTCGTCCTCTTTTATGAGTGTTGAGGACGGTTTTGAATAAGGGGGAGAAGAGAGTCAATGCACGGCGCTACACGGTTTCTCCCGCCCCTCTCCCGGATTTTCCGCTACACGAAAGCCTCAGCGACGTCATGGCCGGGCTTGTCCCGGCCATCCACGCCTTGCTCCAGGCGGGAAGAACGTGGATGCCCGGGACAAGCCCGGGCATGACGAGCTGTCAGGATCTCTCAGATGGCTCGACATGAAGAAAGCCGCTACGCCCCCGCCGCGTTTTTCGCGATCACGTTGCGGTAGAAGCTGGCGCTGAGCTTTGCGGTGCGGACCTGGGTGTCGAAATTGACGTGGTACAGCCCGAAACGCTTGTTGAGGCCATACACCCACTCGAAATTGTCCATCAGGCTCCAGAGGAAATAGCCGCGCACCGGCACGCCTTCGTCGGTGGCGCGCTGAAGCTGGGCGAGATAGTTGCGCAGATACATGATGCGGTCGGTGTCGTAGATCTTGCCGTCGGGCGACACCACATCGTCGCCGGAGGTGCCGTTCTCGCTGATATAGATCGCATCCGTCTTCCAGATCTTCGCCGCCAGTTTCGGCACCCAATAGATCGTCTCGGGTCCGACGCGCAGCCAGTCCGAGTTCATGTGCGGGAAGGATTTCGGGATCGGCAGCGGCTTGAAGCCCGCGCCCTGGTCGGACGGCACTACATAGTTCTGCGGCGCGTAGATGTTGAGACCGAGAAAATCGACCGGCGAGGAGATGATCTTGAGCTCCGCATCGGTGTATTTCGGCGCGTTGGGCCCGGCGTATTTCAGGAAGGCGTCGGTATAGCGGCCCGTCATGATGACGTTGAGATAGCCGGCATTCATCTCGCGCAGCGCGATCTCCGCGGCGCGCACGTTTTCCGGCGTATCGAACGCAGGCGCGCAGGCATCGATGTTCTCCGCCGGCCCCACCCTGGTGCCGCGCCGACCGTGGGCGCGCACCGCCTGCACTGCGAGCCCGTGCGCCAGCGCGCTGTTGTGCCTGATCTGGTTGACATCGGCTTGCGGCAGCTTCAAGCCCGGCGCGTCGATGCCGACGCCGTAACCGAAATGGACGAAGCGCCCGCTCTCGTTCAGCGTGAACACGTTCCTGACGCGGTCGGTGAGGTGCTTTGCGACATAGGCCGCATAGTCGCCGAAGATCTTGCAGGTCTCGGTCGAACGCCAGCCGCCGAAGCGATCCTCGAGCGATTGTGGCAGATCCCAATGATAGAGGGTCAACCACGGCTCGATGCCGTTCCGCAAGAGCTCGTCGACCAGACGATTGTAGAAGTCGAGCCCCTTCGGATTGGGCTTGCCGTCGCCGTCCGGAAACAGCCGCGGCCAGGCCACCGAGAAGCGATAGGCCTTGCAGCCGAGCTCCTTGATGAGGGCGATGTCCTCCTTGTAGCGGTGATAGTGCTCGTTGGCGCGGTCGCCGGTGGTGCCGTCCTCGATCTTGCCGGGGATGCGGACGAACTTGTCCCAGATCGAGGCCCCTCGCCCGTCCTCGTTCACCGCGCCCTCGACCTGATACGACGAGGTCGCCGTGCCCCAGAGAAAGCCCGCGGGAAAGCCGCCTGCATTGCGCGGCGGCCGAGCCGGCTTGGCTTCGACGACAAGGGGACTCGCAATCCCGGCTGCGGACAATCCCGCCAGCTTGGCAAACCGGCGGCGCGAGACCCCGTCCGTCATTGATGCTGCTCCACTTCTTTTCGTTTCGGGCCGGCACAATGAACAGTTCCGGGCGATTTGAGAAGCGGGTGCATTCTAGCGTCGGCCTGCTCCGATTGAACCGACCACAATCTGCATCAGCCACGCGATGCCTGCGTCTCTCATAGCCGCCTTGGTCGCGATGGCCCGGATCGTATCCGGTTTGCGCGCGAAAGGCAGTTCGACAAACACCAGGCCGAAACGGCCGGCGTGCTGCTCCACCAGTCGGCGCGGCAATGCGGCGATCAGATCAGACCCGGACAGCTGGGCCAGCGCCATCATGAAATTCGGGACAGTCAAAGCGATGCGGCGTTCGAGGCCGCGTTTTGCCAACATCTCATCGACGAAACCACGCGGTTCCCCACTGAGAGAGACCAGCAGGTGCTGTGATTGCGCGAACGCAGCATGGGTTAGCGCTTTTGCGAAGGGATGTGCCTTGCGCATGGCCAGCACGAACTCCTCCTCGTAAAGCCTGCGCGCCTCGAAACGCGGTGATACCGCCGGCAGCGGCAACATTGCGATATCGAGCTCGCGTCGTTCGAGCATGTCGAGGCTTTGCTGCCAAGGCTCTCCGATCGCGCCACCGCGCGGCGCAGGCATCAGGTGGATGAGCCCGATGTCGATGTGAGGCGCTGCGGTCGCGATCGATCGCAGGAGCGGACCGATTTCGGAGACCAGTACGGCATCGGGAGCCCCAATCGTGAACCGACGGCCGCTTTGCTCCGGGTCGAACGGCGCAGCCGAGCCGATCAGCTGTTCGACGCGCGCGATGATCTCGGCCACCGGCTCACCAAGCTCCAGGGCGCGCGCCGTCGGAACGACGCCCTTCGGGGTTCGCAAAAACAGCGGATCGTTCAGCAGAAGACGGAGCCGGCCAAGCGCATGGCTGACAGCCGACGGCGTCAGGCTCAGCCGAGCGGCTGCACGCGCGACATGGCGCTCTTCCAGGACCACGCGGAAGAGCACGAGGAGATTCAGATCAATCCTGGATAGATCAATTTGGTTCAGCATGTTGCTGAAATCATATCGCTGGATTCATTGAGATCAAGGCTTCATGCATTGGGCTCGTCGTTCGATCAGGAGCTTACAAATGACCAAGAAACCGTCCGGGCTGAACAGGTGGCCATGCGAGCAGGGAAAGATATCGCGGCGCTCGATGATGGGCGCTACCGCAGCAATTACCCTGTCCGGTCAGCTTTCGGCCGACGCGGCCGCGGGGAGCGACGCGATAGCAGGCCTCGTCGAACGCGCCCGCGAGAAGAATGCCGCCTTCATGCGTGGCGATATGGATCGCTGGTCCCAGCTTGTCCGCATCGCGCCCGATTTCACGCTGATGCAGCCCTTTGGCGGGCCTACAAGTCGGGGATTCGACGCTAGCCCCCAGCGTCTGGCTGCCCTATCGCGATACTTCAGGGAAGGCGAAACCGAACTCGAGGTGTTGCAAACTTATGCATCGGACGCGCTCGTCGCTCTCGTCATGGTCGAGCGCCAGCGCGCCGAAGTGGGCGGGTTGCCGGCTCAAGACTGGTCGCTGCGCGTGACCGAAGTCTACCGCAAGAACGGCACGGATTGGCAACTCGTGCACCGTCATGCGGATCCGCTGGTCCGAAGCATCACCTTGAAACAGGCGGCGATACTCGCCCGGGGCTGGCCGGAGGAAGAATGACGAAGCGCTGCAGATGAGTTCGGAGCTAACGCGAGATCTTGTCCGACATGGGATGCGGCCCCCGCGATGGTTGTTGTAGCCGTACCGTGACGCCAGCTCCGGAAGCGCCTATTCAGGCTCGATGCCGAGCCCCTGGATGATCCTGCCGGACGAGGCGAGCTGGTCATCGAGGAAGCGCTTGGCGCCGGCCGTCGTCACGGCATCGCCGACACGCACATCGAAGCCGAGGGTTGGCGCGCGCTCGCGCACATCGGACGATTCCAGGGCGCGTGCAATCTCGGCGCTCAGTTTTTCGACGATGTCGGCAGGCGTACCGGCCGGGGCCATGAACATGAACCAGCCCTGGAGATCGACGCTTTGCAGCATCTCCGCAATCGCGGGAACGTCCGGCAGGGAGTCGATCCGTTTGGAACCTGCCACCGCAACCGGTCGCAGCGTACCCACCTTGATGAAGGCCTCGGCGATCGAGGCCGATTGGATCGTCACCTGGATGCGGCCTGAGATGGCGTCCTGCACCGCATTGGTGGTCGTGTTGTAGGGGATGAGAACGAAGCCGGTTCCGGCGCTCTTGTTGATCGCTTGGGCGATCAGGCCCGAGAGATTGCGCGCACCGTCAACGGCGAGGCTCAACGAACCCGGCGCCGATTTTTCGAGCTTGATCAATTCCGGCAGAGTCTTGGCCTTCACCTCGGGATTGACGAGAAGGACGTGGTTGCTCTTGGCCACCATCGCGACCGGCACGAAGTCCTTCACGGGATCGTAGGGGAGCTTCTTGAACGTGTAGGGATTGGTGACGAGCGCCGCCGACGTGGCGAACAGCAATGTGTAGCCGTCCGGAGCCGCACGGGCGACCGCCTGCGTGCCGACAAGGTTTGCGGCGCCCGGTCGGTTCTCGACGACGAACTGCTGCCCGAAGGTTCGCGAGAGTTTTTCGGTGATGAGGCGACACATCACGTCGGGGCTGTTGCCCGCCGGCTGAGGCACCACGACGGTCACGGGCCGCTGCGGCCAGGACTGCGCGAAGGCCGGTAGAGAGCAGCATAGCGCGACGCCGGCGAGGAGCAGACGACGGGACAATCCGGACATGGGTGTTCCTCCCTGGAGATCCCGCTTTGCGGGCCATTATTGGTCGTTCGCGCGCCGCTGCCGGCGCCGGCAGCAGTCGCCAGATCAGGCTTCGTCTTTGATGACGTTCGTGAGCACGCCGAGGCGTTCGACCTCGACCTCGACGACATCGCCAGGCTTCATCCAGAGCGGCGGCTCGCGCCGCGCACCGACGCCTCCCGGCGTTCCGCTGACGATGACGTCCCCGGGCTCGAGCCGCGTGAACGTGGAGCAGTATTCGATCTGGCGCGGGATATCGAAGATCATCTGCTTGATCAGCGCTTCCTGCACGACCTGTCCATTGAGGCGGGTCTGGAGCTTGAGCTCGCCGAGCGGGCCGAGCTCGTCCGGCGTCATCATCCAGGGTCCGAACGCGCCGGTATCCGGAAAATTCTTGCCCGGTGTGAATTGATGGGTGTGACGCTGGAAATCGCGAATGCTGCCGTCATTGTAGCAGGCGTATCCCGCGACATGATCCATGGCATCCGTGCGGGAGATGTAACGTCCCGCCTTGCCGATGACGACCGCGAGCTCGCCTTCGAAGTCGAGGTGGGTCGAGACGCGCGGCCGCACGATCGGCTGCAGATGTCCGGTCTGGCTGTTGGCATAGCGCGAGAAAATGGTGGGATGATCGACCTCGGCGCGGCCGGTCTCCTTGCGGTGGGTCTCGTAGTTCAGGCCCACGCACAGGATCTTGTCCGGGTTCGGGATGACCGGGAGCCAGGTGACCGTTGAGATCGGAACACCGGCGACGGAGGTCTTTGCATCCGCAACGCCGGCGAAGCCGGCGCCGATGGCGGCCTTGAGATCGGCATAGCGCGCTTTGAGTGCGGTGCCGAGATCGAAAAAGGTTTCGTCTTCGACAATGCCCCAGGTGGTGCGGCCGTCGATCGCCACGGTGGCAAGCTTCACGGTATTCTCTCCATGTCAGATCGGGGATCTTGTGTTGCTCGGACGTCGCGACGACGCAGCTCGGCCTCGGCCAAGAGATCGCCGAGCTCGGAGGCGTTGCGCACGGTTCCGAAAACGTAATGGTCTGGTCGCACGATCGCAGCGACGACACCGTGGCGGTCGAACCAGCTCGCGAGCACGCCATCGGTCTCCTCAAGCGCATTTGGCAGACCCGCGCCGGCAGGCGCGACTGCCGCCGCCGATACGTCGAGGCGCGCGGCACAGAGCGAGAGCATGGAAGCGGCATCATCGCTGCGGCCGTCGATCACCACGCGCCAGCCGGTCCCGGTCACATCGTCCAGCAAGCGATCAGTACGGCCGCTCGCGATGCGCGGCTGCGGAAACAGCGTGCCACGTGCGGGCATCTCGTGCTGTGACAGGCATCCTGCGCGGAGCGGCGGAATGATTTCCTGCCGCGTCAGCAGCAGCGGCTTGCCGCCGCCCTCAGCCAGGATTTGCGCATCGCGCCGCCGGGCCGCTGCCGGATCGCGTTCGCAGATGGACTGACCGATCGCCTTGATCTTGCCGGTCAGCTCGATGACGTGCTGCCTGCGTTCGACCGTGTAGCTGTCGAGCAGGCTGTCGGAGGAGACGCCCTTGAGCACATGATCCAACTTCCAGACCAGGTTCGTGGCGTCGCGCAGGCCCTGGCACATGCCCTGGCCGATGAAGGGAGGCTGCTGGTGCGCGGCATCGCCGGCGATCAGCATCCTGCCGCTGCGCCACTCGGCGGCGACGAGGGCATGGAAGCGATAGGAGGCGGCCCGCCACAATTCCCCGTCCTGTGGCGTGAGCCAGGGCGCGAGCAGCTTCCAGACGTTCTCGGGCCGCTCCATCAGCCGCGCGTCTTCTCCCGGCAGGAGCATGATCTCCCAGCGGCGATGATTCCCAGGACAGATCAGGAAGCTTACGGGGCGCGCCGGATTGCAGAATTGCGCGGAGCATTGCGGCAGGCGCGCAAGCGCGTCTTCGTTCACGCGGACGTCGACCACCAGCCAGGGTTCATCGAAGATGAGGTCCTCGAGCGCGAGACCTGCGATCTGACGCACGGTGCTCGATGCGCCGTCGCAGCCGAGCACGTAGCGCGCGGTCACGGAACGGTGCCGACCATCGCTTTCCTTCAGACGCGCCTCGACGCGATCGGGCGTTTGCACGAGACCCAGGAGCTCGACGCCAAGCTCGGCACGCACATTGGAAAAACCGGTCGCGTGGCGGCGCAGTTCGGCCTCGACCGCGGGCTGGCTGAACACCATGCTCGGCGTGTAGCCAAGCGGATAGGGCTTTGCGACCATGTCGATGCGGCGGATCAACTGGCCGTCGACGCCGAAATGCTCCGATGCGGTGAAGGGCTCGATATAGGGCGAGATTGCACCTGCAAGGCCCATATTGTCGAAGTGACGGAAGATCTCGTGATCGAGCGCGATCGCGCGCGGCTTGTCGTACACGTCGGTCAGCCTGTCGATGACGAGGATGCGATGACCGAGGCGGCCGAGCAGGCCTGCAGCAACGGCGCCGGTCGGCCCGAAGCCGACGACGAGCACGTCGCAATCGAGGCCGCCGGCCGTATCCGTCATGCGCGAGCCATTGCGAAGGGAACGGCGAGCTGGGCCGCTTTACAGGCTTCCGATTTCGGCGGGGCTATGCCCCATTGATCGCTCCGTCCCGGAGGCCAGACCCAATCGCTCGGGCCCTTCGCGACGTAGCTGTCGTCGATCTGCAAGACTTCGGCTGTGTATTCGACCACGGCACCTGTCGGATCGACGAAATAGGCGAACACGTTGTCGCCCGGACCGTGGCGGCCCACGCCCCAGCCGATCGGATAGCCATGATCAATCATGCGGCCGGAGCCACGCATGACGGACTCGAGATCGGGCATGAGGAAAGCCACATGATTGAGGCCGTTGCGAGGAGCCTCCGCAAGCACGATCGCGTGGTGATCGCTGTTGCAGCACAGGAACGCCATCAGCTTGGATCGATCCGACAGCCGGAATCCCAAGGTCTCCTGGTAGAAGGCGGAGAGCTTTTCGATGTTGGCGCTGTTGATGTTGACGTGCGCCAGCCGCTCGGGCCGGTCGGCGATTACGCGCGCCTGTTTGGTGCGATCGCCATGCACGAACTCGATCGCGCATCCCTGCGCCTCGCGGACCAGGAAACTCGTCCCGCCTGACGGCGCAAGCGACGGCGCGGGCGAGCTGATCACCTCACAGCCGGCCTGCCGCGCACGCCCGAACAGGTGGTGCAGATCGTCGTGCGAGCGAGTGCGGAAGCTGATCTTGCGGAGCGATGTCGCCTCGCCCGGCGTGAGCTCGAGGACGTGGAAGTCGCTGCCCGTCGCGGCAAGGTACACCGTGCCGCCCGCTTCCGCGGCGACGTCGAGGCCCCAGACCTTGCTGTAGAACTCGACCGAGCCGGCAAGCCGCGGCGTCGTGAGCTCGACACTGCGCAGGGCCGTTACCGGAAAGTCGGGCATTTGGGCTTCCTTAGAAGAGAACGCGAGCGCCCTCCCTCATAATATGTATAAAGTAAGCCGTAAAGCACAAATTTATAAATAACTGGCTTGAGGCGTGCTAATGTATACAAGCGCTGGAGATTCGGATGGGATGCCCATGAGCACTGACGATCAACCGGCCACCCTGGCCACCACGATCTACGCGCGCCTCAAGGCTGACATCCTGACGACGCGGCTTGAGCCCGGTCGCAAGCTCCAGTCGCGCTTCCTGATGGAGCAGTACAATGTGGGGCAGACCCCGCTGCGCGAAGCGCTCAACCGCCTGACCAGCGAAGAGTTCGTCGTCGGCATGGAGCAACGCGGCTTCTATGTGAAGGAGGTCAGCAAGGAGGAGTTGCAGGAGCTGACCAAGACCCGATGCTGGGTGGAAGGCCTGGCGCTCCGCGAGTCCATGCAGAATGCAACCCAGACCTGGGAAGAGGCTCTGCTGGTTGCGCATCACAGGCTTGATCGTACGCCGCGCTCGCTCAAGCACGATACATTCGAGGACAATCCGGATTGGGAGAAGGTGCACCGTGCCTTCCACACGACGCTAATCGGTCTTTGCGGCTCACGGCCGCTGCTCGGTTTCTGCGAGCAACTCGCCGACCGGCTCTATCGGTATCGCATGATGTCGATTGCGAAGGCCTATCCAGCACGCAAGGTCGGTGCCGAGCACAGCGATATCCTTCAGGCGGTTCTCGGCAGGGACAGTGAACGGGCCGTGCATCTGCTTCAGCAGCACTATCAGCGTACGGCCGACGTCATCTATTCCGATCTCGACGGATTGCTGGGCTAGCTTGGTCTCTGGGACATGTCGCGGTGCGTTCAGCGCGAGCGCCTCGGCAATTTCGGCAGCTTGTCCGGATTGAACGCCGCCATCTGTTCGGTCCGCTCGCGCGGCGGCGGCTGCTTTTCCGTCAGGATGAGCGTTCCGTGCAGGATCATGCCCGGCGCCTGAGGTGCCGTCGCGGTGTAGGTCGCGATCTTGCCAGGACAGCTTCCTTCGATCGTCAACGTCAGCTCATCATCGTTGCCGAACACGGTGGCGCGACCGTCGGTGTGACGCTTCGTCAATACGATGGCGGTGAAGCGATCTCCATCGATCTGGCAGGTGCCGTGATAGGTCATCAGGCTGTCACGGCCCCAGATCTGGCCGTCTGCGACATGGACGATCCCCGTGCCCTGGTCGATCGGCGTCTTGTACCACGCCGCGTAGGTGCCGTCCTTCAGCATGGGAGCAGCCTCCCCTGGTATTCCCACGCCGACAATTGGCATCATTAGCGCCAACAAACGGTTAATGACCGGGCCCGTGCCAATCCGGTCTTTCCTTGCGCAGCTCGGCCTCCAGCTCCTCGATGATGCTGTGAAGCAGACTCGCTGCAAGCGGATCGGTCACCTCGCGCTCCAGATGCCGGTAACGAGCAATCTGGAATTCGTGCTCTCTCAACTGGCGCTCTGTCATGAGATGGGCCCTCCGGCGAACCGACGCGGAGACCGACGGAGAGTTTCGTTACAATTTTAGGATCATTTGCGATGGTTTCCAGTTGGTTAAAGGCACGCCCCCAGCTGCGGATTACCCGAAAAATTGCCTTGAGACCGGCGCCACCAGCCTGAGCGCGGCGGTTGAACGTCCAGGCCGTGGCTTCCAATTGCGCGCCCGGCGGGCTTCTGCTAGCTTGAGGTACGTGCCTCATTTCACCTCGCCGGCCGGGTCGGTGACCCGCCTCTGCCGCAATGATGCGGTGGCGGCTGATTGCCGCGCCGCTGGGGGTGAGGCATGCGCCCAATCTGGGCTCAAGCAGAGTTGGCCATCGAAAAGGGCCGACCGCCTTACGGGAGGAATGATATGCAGCGTCTCTTGGTTGCAGGTGTGTCCGTTGCCTTCGCGATTGCGGCGGGTGTCGGCCCGGCCGATGCGGCGGACAAGAAGGTTCTGGCCTTCGTCGTCAACGGCGCGTCCGACTTCTGGAAGATCGCCGAGGCCGGGATGAAGAAGGCCCAGGGCGAGCTGCCCAACTATGATCTCCAGTTCAAGTATCCGGAACAGGCTGCGGCCGCCGTGCAGCAGCGCGTGATGGACGACCTCGTCGCCGCCGGCGCCGCCGGCATCATGGTCAGCGCGGTCGATCCGAAGAACCAGACCGAGCATCTCAACAAGGTTGCGTCCCAGACCGTCCTGTTCACCACCGACAGCGACGCGCCGAAATCCAAGCGCGTGGCCTATATCGGCTCCTCCAACACCGACCTCGGCAAGGAGGCCGGAAAGCTGATGGTCAAGGCGCTGCCGAACGGCGGCAAATGCGTCGGCTTCGTCGGCCTGCCCGGCGCCGACAATGCGCGCGAGCGCATCGAAGGCGTGAAGGAGACGCTCAAAGGCTCGAAGGTCGAGCTCGTCGACGTTCGCGGCGACGAGATCGACCAGACCCGCGCCAAGCGCAACGTCGAGGACATCCTCGCCGCCATGCCCGACGTGAGCTGTCTCGTCGGCTTCTACTCCTACAACACGCCGCGGATCTACGAGGTGCTCAAGGAGGCCGGCAAGCTCGACAAGATCAAGATCATCGGCTTCGACGAGGATCCGATCACGCTCGGCGGCGTCAAGGAAGGCAGCATCGTCGGCACGGTGGTGCAGCAGCCGTTCGAATGGGGCTATCAGGGCATGAAGCTGATGGCGAACTACATCGGCGGCAACAAGTCCGGCATTCCGGCCAACGGTATCATCATCGTGCCCGGTAAGGTCATCGAGAAGGCGAATGTCGACGAGTTCATGGCCTCGATGAAGCAAATGCTGAAGAAATAGGAGATATCCGCGCTGCCGGCCCGCGCAGGCCGCCATGCCAGAACCGTTTCTCGAACTGGTCGACATCAGCAAGAGCTATCCAGGCGTGGTCGCCCTCGACCACGTCGATCTCCAGGTGTCGCCCGGCGAGGTCATTGCGCTGATCGGTGAGAACGGCGCCGGCAAGTCGACGCTGATGCGCGTGCTTGGCGGGGTGGTGGAGCCCAGCGGCGGCTTCATCCGTGTCGACGGTGCCGCGCGATCTTCGCTTACCGTGGCGGATGCGATCAAGGCGGGCATCGCCTTCGTCCACCAGGAACTGAACCTGTTCGACAATCTCGATGTCGCCGGCAACGTCTTCATCGGCCGCGAGCCCGTGCACGGCGGGCCCTTGCGGCTCATCGACCGCAAACGGATGTATGCCGACGTCGCGCCGCTGCTGGAGCGGCTGGGCTGCGATTTCGCGGCCGATGCGCCGCTCGCCGACCTGTCGCTGGCGCAGCGCCAGCTGGTCGAGATCATGAAGGCGCTTTCGCTCGACGCTCGTCTCGTCATCATGGACGAGCCAACCTCGAGCCTGACGCTCGCCGAGACGGACCGCCTGATGCGGACCGTGGCCGGTCTGAAAGCCCACGGCGTCAGCATCATCTTCATCACGCATCGGCTCAACGAGGTGATGCAGTGCGCCGATCGCGCGGTCGTGCTGCGCGACGGGCGCGTGGTCGGCGCGCTGACGCGTGCGGAGCTCTCTCCGGCGGCGATGATCCGCTTGATGATCGGCCGCGACCTGAAATCGCTCTACGTTCCGCCGGCCGCGCCGCCCGGCGACAGCGTGCTGGAGATCGTCGATGCCGTCACCGACACCTATCCCGGCCGCGCCGTGAGCCTATCGGTCCGCCGCGGCGAGATCCTCGGGCTTGCCGGTCTCGTCGGGTCCGGCCGCACGGAGCTCGCCCGCGCCGTCTTCGGCATCGACCCGTTGCGTGGCGGCGCGATACGGCTCGATGGCGAGCCGATCCGCATCGCAAGCCCGCGTGCCGCCATCGAGCAAGGCGTCTATCTCGTTCCGGAGGATCGCAAGGGCGCCGGCCTGCTGCTCGACGTCTCGATCGCCGAAAACATCTCGCTGCCGGATCTGGCGTCCTATATCCGCTTCTGGCTGGTGGATAGCGCACGCGAGAACGAGAATGCGGTGCGTCAGCGGGAGCGCCTCAACATCCGCGCGCCCGACGTCAAGACCGCCGTCGGCTCGCTGTCGGGAGGCAACCAGCAGAAGGTCGTGCTCGCCAAATGGCTGTCGATGCGGCCGAAGGTGCTGATTGTCGACGAGCCGACGCGCGGGGTCGACGTCGGAGCCAAGCAGGAGATCTACGGCATGCTGCGCCGCCTGACCGATGCCGGGGTGGCGATCCTGATGATCTCCAGCGACATGGAGGAGGTGATCGGGGTCAGCGACCGGATCGCGGTGATGCATGAAGGTGCGATCTCGGGCTTCCTTGATCGCAGCCAGTTCAGTGAGCACAATGTGCTGCAGCTTGCCGTTGGCCACACAATCGCGGCGGAGGGACCTTGAGCAAGAAAGACCTGAGCCTTCTCGTTCTGATTCTGGTGGTCGGGACCGTCGTCGCCCTGATCAATCCGAGATTCCTGTACGTCGGCAATCTCTCGAACACCGCCAACCAGATCGGGCTGTTCGGCATCTTCTCCATCGCCGAAGCCTTCATCATCATCATCGGCGGGATCGAGCTGTCGGTCGGTTCGGTGATCGCACTGCTGGGCGTCCTGTTCATCGACCTGATCGTCAATCACGACGTCAACTGGGTCGTAGCCCTCATGATGATCGTCGCGGCCGGGCTCGTGATCGGCCTCGTTCATGGCACGCTGGTGACCAGGATGCGGATCCAGGCCTTCGTGGTCACGCTGTGCGGCCTGCTGATCTATCGCGGCGCGGCGCGTTATTACACCGAGGACGCGACGGCGGGCTTCGGCTTCGGCGCGAGCTTTCCAATGCTGGAATGGCTGGCCGCCGGCCGCACCAACGTGCTCGGCTTCCCGCTGCCGCACAGCGTGGTGGCGCTCGCCGTGGTGGCCGTGATCGCCTGGGTGGTGCTTCACCGCTCGGTGTTCGGCCGCTATCTCTTCGCCGTCGGCAAGAACGAGGAAGCGGCGCGCTACTCCGGCATTCGCACCAATCGCGTGATCATCTCGGCCTATGTCATCTGTGGCGGGCTGACTGCGTTCTCGGCGATCCTGATCGCGATGTACACCCGTTCGATTTCGCCGGCGGTGCACGGCTCGTTCTACGAGCTCTATGCCATTGCCGCCGCCGTGCTCGGCGGCTGCTCCTTGCGCGGCGGCGAAGGCTCGATCATCGGCGTCGTGCTCGGCACCGTGCTGCTCCAGGTGCTGCAGAATCTCGTCAACCTGCTGGGCATTCCGAGCTCGCTCAATTTCGCGGTGATGGGAACGGTGATCCTGGTCGGCGTGCTCGGCGATCAATATCTGGTGCAGCGACGCCACCGCGCGAGTGCGGCCAAAGGCCGGGAGCAGGCGAGCGTTGCCGCGGCACCGCTCGAAAGAGTGAAGGTGGAGTGAAACTCTAGAACGTCACCCGCAAGCCCGCGTAGAATGCGCGCGGCCGTGCCGGGCTGAGCGAGCGCGGGTCGGTGAAATCCGCGCCGCCATTGGTGAAGTTGGGCAAGGCGTCGCGGTCGAAGAACTGGCCGTAGGTGACGTAACGCTTGTCGAAGATGTTGTCGACGCGGCCGTAGAGCTGGACGTTCTTCGCGACCTGATAGGAGGTGTGGAGATTGAACACCGTGTAGGACGGCAGCTTCGCGAACTGGTTCGACTCGTCGCCGACCAGATACTGGCTTGAGACGAACAGCGCGTTGCCGCCGACCTTCCAGACGTCGGTCACGGCATAGTCGACGCCGACCTTGACGCGGTGGCGCGGGACTGCCGGGATCTGGTTGCCAGGCCTGACCTGGATGGTCTCGGAGATATCATCGGCAAACGGGCTTTCCGAGCCGAGCTCGAGCGGATCAAGGAAGCGGGCATCGACGAAGGCGTAGCTCGCCTGGAACTGCAGCGTCGGAGACTTGATGTTGACCTCGGCCTCGAGCCCCTGCCGCCGTGTCCGGCCGACATTTGAGAAATAGCCGAAACCAGTCCGGCCGACGACCGGCACTGCCATGATGTCGTCGTGATTGGTGGCGCGAAAGCCGCCGATCTTCCATCCGAGCGTGCCGATGTTCAGCTCCTTGGTGCCGCGGAAACCGGCCTCCACGGTCTTGGAGACGACCTGCTTCAACGGTGGATCCGCAACCAGGAAGGCCGCGATGAGACAGGGCCTCGCGGGATCGGCGCAGCCGAGCTCGAGCGGTGTCGGCACGCGGTTGGCCTCGGAATAGCCGGCATAAGCCGTCAATTCCGGCGTGATCCTGTAGGTGCCGCCGATGATCGGATTGAAACGCGTGAATGTGTGATCGCCGTTGAGCGCAGTCCCGAGCTGATCTTCCAGCGTGATCCGCGCCACATTGAAGCGGCCGCCGCCCGTGATGGCGAAGGCGTCCGTGACGTTGAAGGTATCCATCGCGTAGAGGCCGTTATACTGATTGACGGACCTCAGCGAGACGGGGCCGGCGACGGGGTCCGCGACAGGAGTCGGCCCCAGGAAGACGCCGCTGCCGCTGACGACGTAGTTCTCTCCCATCGAGCCGATCTCGGAGGAGGCGTTGTAGCGCGTGACGCTGGCGTCATAGGTTGCTCCCACCACGAAGCGGTTGTCATGGCCGAGCAACTGGTCGGTATTGGTCGCCTGCCCCGACACGCCGAACGTGGTCGAACGGATCGAGCCGCGGTCGATCGCGCCGAGGATCGTTCCCGGCGCAAACGGGTTGGCAAGCTGCACGCCGCCCGCACCGAAGGCGGGTGAGGTGTCATCGCCGAAGCACAGCAGCGCCGGATCCGCAGCGCACTCCTCCGCGTCGGTCGGGTTGCCGTCGACCACCTTCTGCTCGTACCTGCGCACACGGGCGGTGCCTTCGAGCGTCCAGGTCGGCGTCGCATCGACCTTGCCGGTCAGGTTGAGATAGCCGACGCGGTTGGAGGTGGTCTGCGGCGTGGTGTAGGTCGCGCCCCAATATCTGTCGAGCAGTTCGGCCGGGACGGTGGCGCTGGCGCCGAAATCGTTCTTGGCAGCCCCCATGTTGACGTGGAAATCGCTGTCGCCGGCCCTGTAGCCGACATCGCCGTAGAAGCGCCGCACGGTCGATTGCGAAAAATTGCGGAAGCCGTTGTCGCGCAGGCCTTCGAGCGCACCGTAGACGGCGTAGTTCTGGTCGACCTGCTTGCCCCATTGCGCCGAGCCCTGGATGCGGCCGAACGATCCGCCCATGAGGTCGAGCTCGGCGCCCTGATAGGTGAAGCCGTCCTTCATCTGCAGGTTGATCGCGCCGCCGAGCGCGTTGAGGCCGAAGGCCGGGTTGTTGGTCACCAGCGTCACCGACCTGATCGCGGCGGTGGGGATCAGGTCCCAATTGACGGCGTCCGAGAAGGCCTCGTTGATGCGGACGCCGTTCTGGTACACCGCAAGCCCCTGCGGCGTGCCCGTCACGGGCGAAGCGACGAAGCCGCGGAATTCGACATCCGGCTGGAAGGGATTGCCGGTGACTTCGCTGATGTTGACGCCGGCGATGTTGTCGCGCAGCGCGTCCGTGACGTTCAGCGAACCGGTGCGCCTGATCTGGTTGGCATCGACGGCATTGATCGCCGACGGGACCTTGTCGACGTCGAGACCTCGGCCGATGCCCGGCGAGGTCGGATAGACGTAAAGGCGCGTCCTCGGGGCCGCAGATCCCGGCGCCCCTATCCGCGCGACAGGTCGCGACGGCGCCGCGCGTCGCGTTACCGGCGGTGGTGCGGTCACCTCGACCGGGGGCAGGTTCTGGACGTTGGTCTCCTCGTCCGGCGCGGCGTCGGCAGGGGTCGCATAGACCAAGCCCGATACCAGCCCGGTCGACACCGAAGCCATCAACAAAGCACGCTTGAACGAAACCACCTTGCCCATCCCCGCCTTCCCATCCGTGGCCATCGGCTGTTTTGATGTTCGCCGATTGGTCAAGACGAGTTTATTCGGCCGCAATGGAGGCGCCAGCCACAAAAGGTCGGGTCCAACCCGCACCCATCTTCCCGACCAAATCGGGAATTTTTCCCGATCGCTTCGTATGCGATCAGGTTGCCGCTGTCGGCACCAGCGCTTCCACGGTCACACCGCCCTCACCGGAGACCACATTGAGCGTGCCGCCGAGCGCCAGGATCCGCTCGCGCATGCCGACGAGGCCGAAGCCGAGCTTCTGGCCCGGCTCCATGCCGCGGCCATTGTCGCTGACCAGAACCCGGGCGCAGCAGCGGCCGCCGGCCTGCTCGGCCGGCTCGATGACGACACTGACCGAGGTCGCGCCGGCGTGGCGGAACACATTGGTGAGCGCCTCCTGCACGATGCGGTAGATGGTGAGATCGGCGGTCTCGCCGGTTGGGCCCAGCGCCGGCGAGATCGAAGTCTCGATCGCAACGTCGGGACGCGACTCCCGCCACAGCCGCGACAGAGATTCGAGCGCCTGGCGCAGGCCGAGCTCGGCAAGGCCCACGGGCCGAAGACGCTCGAGCACGCGGCGATTGAACTGCTGAAGCGCATTGATCTGCTCCAGCATGGCGCTGCCATGTTTGCGTACGGCATCGGCACTCGGCTCGCGTCCATCCGCCTGCTTCGCCAACGCGCTCGCATGTGCGCGCAGCGAGAACAGATAGGGCCCGAACTCGTCATGCAATTCGCGCGCGATCTCCTTGCGCTCGATGTCCTGCAGCGACACAGCGCGCTCGGCAAGGCGCCGCTTGTCCTCGACCGCTTCACCAAGCGTCGCGGCAAGATGGTTGAGCCTGGTGCAGATCGCCGCGAGCTCAGGCGCGCCGCCCGGCGCGACACGGGCCTCGTAATGTCCGCTTTCGAGCTTCCCCATGGCGTCCGCCAGCGACTGCAGCGGTGCCAGCGCACGGCCGACCACCTTCATCATCAGGAAAAACAGCGCTAGCGCGATCACCGAGCCGACCTCGAGCTGGGTCACGATACCGTCCCAGATCTCGGCGATCTCGTCGTCGGGATGCGAGGTGATCACGAGCGAGCCGGGCTTGCCGCGGATCGAGACCGGCACGCTGACCGCGGTCTGCTCCGGATGGACCAGGCTGACGAACCAGGCCGGCGGAGCGCGCGTGTCGACATCGGAGCCAAGCCGGCGGGGCGTCAGCGGGTTCCCAGCGGAATCGTGCAGCGCGATGCTAACATGGCGCAGGCGGCTGAGATCGCGGGCGATCTGGTTCAGCCTCGCATCCGGGTCGGGCGCCTCGTTGAGATCGGCAACGATCATCTCGATGAATTCGCGCGCGAGGCGGATCACGCTCTGGTCCTCGGCCTGCACGCGCGGGCCGGCCTCGGCGATCTGGCGGCCGATATTGACCGCGAGCCCCAGCGCCAGCAGCAGCGCCAGCAAGAGATTTATGCGCCCGCGCAAGGAAAGATTCTGCCACATTGGTCTTGCTCGTGCCTCGCGAAGGGTTGGCCCTGCCTGTCCGACGACGTTGACAGAGGCGAACCGCCCGATATCTAATCGGAAGCGTACAGCAATCCCGGCCGGGTTGCATGAGGCGACACGAGACGCGCGCGTCTTGTCTGGTCAGTCTCGTGCGGCGCAGAACAGGCAAGCTGCAAGGGAAGTGGCTGTCGCGGGGAACGCCTATGCGCATTCTAATCGTCGACGATCATCCCATCGTCGCCTCCGGCTGCCGTGCCGTGCTGGCCGACGAGGGCGAGATCGAAATCCTGGAGGCCGCCGACGCCGAGGATGGCGAGTGCGTCTTCATCGTCGAACGTCCCGACCTCTGCATCATCGACATCAATTTGCCGACCGTCTCCGGCTTCGAGCTCGCGCGCCGCATCCTCGAGCGCGCACCCGAGGCGCGTATCATCATGTTCAGCATGAACGACGACCCCGCCTTCGCTGCGCGCGCGATCGAGTGCGGTGCCAAGGGCTACGTCTCCAAGACCGGCGACCCCGACGACCTCGTCGAGGCGATCCGCGCCGTCGGGAGCGGCGGCACCTATCTTCCGACCGCGATCGCGCGCAGCATCGCGTTCGCCGGACCGACGCTGGCGCAAAACCCGCTGTCGAAGCTGAACGCGCGCGAGATGGAGATCCTGCGGCTGCTCAGCGCCGGCAAGAGCCTGTCCGAGATCGCGTGGCTGGTGCAATCGTCCTACAAGACGGTGGCCAATACCTCGTCCATCATGCGCCAGAAGCTCGGGGTGAAGACCTCGGTCGAGCTGGTGCGGCTGGCGATCGACAGCGGCGTCGCCTGACCACGCCACCAATTCGGTCACACAAGCGTTGCAATCTTGATGTGGTGAGATGCCACGGAGTCCTTGGGCATGACGATTCAGACTGTCTCGACCAACAAATCCCATGGCGGCGTGCAGGGCGTCTATCGCCATGCCAGCCAGGCGACCGGGACCGACATGGTGTTCTCGGTCTATATCCCGCCGCATGCGGACGGCGCCAAGCTGCCCGTGGTCTGGTATCTCTCCGGCCTCACCTGCACGCATGCCAACGTCACCGAGAAGGGTGAATTCCGCAAGGCCTGTGCCGAGCTCGGCCTGATCTTCGTGGCGCCCGACACCTCACCGCGCGGGCCCGACGTGCCGGGCGATGCCAACAACGCCTATGATTTCGGCCTCGGGGCCGGCTTCTATGTCGACGCCACGCAAGAGCCGTTCGCGCGCAATTATCGCATGTGGAGCTATGTCACCGACGAGCTGCCGAAGCTGGTGGCCGAGAATTTTCCCGTCGATGGCAGGCGCCAATCGGTGATGGGCCATTCCATGGGCGGTCACGGCGCGCTGACGGTAGCGCTGCGCAACCCACACCGCTTTCGCGCAGCCAGCGCCTTTGCCCCGATCGTAGCGCCCTCGCTCGTGCCCTGGGGCATCAAGGCGCTGACCGGTTATCTCGGGCCGAACAAGGATTCCTGGCGCAACCACGACACGGTGGCGCTGATCGAAGACGGCGCGAAATTCTCCGGCTTCCTGGTCGACATCGGCGAGGCCGATAATTTCCTGAAGGAGCAGCTGAGGCCCGAGCTGCTCGAGGCCGCCTGCGCCAAGGCCGGCATCCCGCTGACGCTGCGGCGCCAGGCGGGCTACGACCACAGCTATTATTTCATCTCGACCTTCATGAGCGATCACCTGCACTGGCATGCGGAGAGATTGAAGGGGTGATGTTTGCTTACCCTCCCCTGGAGGGGGAGGGTCGCAGCGCATGAAGCGCAGCGGAATGCGATGCGGGGTGGGGTGATCTCTCCACGCGGGCACCGCCTCGAGGGAGAGACTGTCACCCCACCCCGCTCGCGCTACGCGCGATCGACCCTCCCCCTCCAGGGGAGGGTAAGAGTCCCCCTCACGGCTTGCCGTAGTTCGGCGCCAGCAGGCGGTTGCGGATGAGATAGCTCATCGTGCGCGACCAGGATTCATCCGTGTTGCCGCGCATGTCGGCGCTGGCAACCGTGATCATGTTGCCGGTCTTCACATCGCGCAGATAGATGTTGAGATTGATGATCAGGTTCGAGACCTTTTGCACGAGGCCGGTGATCTCCAGATCAGCGCCGAGCTGTCCGGCGAGCTTGAGGTCACAGCCGCCGCAGGCCTGCAGGTTCGCGCGATGGGCGGCCTCCCGTACCGGCGCGATGTCGAGCACCTGGAACTTGCCCGACTCTGCCAATTCCCTGCGCAGCTGCTCGCTGATGCGCACGAGCCGCGCCTCTTCCGGCTTGGAGCCGTAGAACTCGCCCGGCAGGCTGGTGTCGACCAGCTCGAAATCGAACACCGCGAGCTTCGGCGGATCGGCGAGCGCGGTCGAGCCCGTCAACAGCAAAGCTGCGATCGCCAACAATGCTCGCATGATCGTGATTCCCGGCCTCGCGCGCGCGGGGACGAAATGCGGGGTTGCATGGCCTGACAAATTGGTCATGCTTGAAGCAGAGACAATTCTTCACCGGTGGTCAAGCCGGGGAGATCGTCTGGAGGAAACATGATCCGATGGTTGGCCGGCCTGATCGGCTTTGGTCTTGCCGCGACGAGCGCGCTTGCGGCCGATCCCGTCACGATCGGCGTCGGCTATCTCGCAATCGCCGGCACCCGATCGACGCTGTCGCTGGCCGAGCAGCCCGCCGAGAACGACGGCCTCGCCGGCGCGCGCCTTGCCATCGAGGACAACAACACCACCGGGAAATTCACCGGCCAGCGCTTCACGCTGGAGGAGCGCCGCATCAGGGAGGGCGAGGACGTGGCGCAGGCTGCGACCGCGCTCGCCGAGAAGAACGGCTTCATCGTCGCCGACCTGCCCGCCGATGCACTCTTGAAGGTCGCGGACGCCTTGCGCGACCGCGGCACGCTGCTGTTCAACGCCGGCGCGATCGACGAGCGGCTGCGCGAGGCCGATTGCCGTGCCAACGTCATTCATACCGCGCCGACGCGCGCGATGCTGGCCGACGCGCTCGGCCAATATCTGGTGTGGAAGAAGTGGTCGCGCTGGTTGCTGGTGGTCGGCTCGCACGACGAGGACAAGCTGTTCGCCGATGCTATCAGGCGTACGGCAGCGCGGTTCGGCGCCAAGATCGTGCAGGAGCGGACCTTCGAGGACAAGGGCGGCGCGCGGCGCACCGATAGCGGCGTGACGCAGATCCAGCGCCAGATCCCCGTCTTCACGCAGCAGGCACCGGCCTATGACGTGCTGGTTGCCGCCGACGAGAGCGAGGTGTTCGGCGCCTATCTGCCCTATCGCACCTGGGATCCGCGCCCGGTCGCGGGCTCGGCCGGCCTCGTGCCGCGCAGCTGGGACGCATCGCAGGATCAGTGGGGCGCGATCCAGATGCAGAACCGCTTCATCAAGCTGAATTCGCGGCGGATGACCGCACGCGACATGCAGGCCTGGACCGCCGTGCGCATGATCGGCGAAGCCACCTCGCGCACCAATTCCGGCGAGATCAGGAAGGTCACCGATTTCATCAAGGGCCCGGATTTTTCGGTCGCCGCCTTCAAGGGCACGCGGCTCACCTTGCGCGACTGGAATCTGCAGCTGCGTCAGCCGATCCTCCTGGTCGACGGCCGCATGGTGGTGTCGGTGTCGCCGCAGGAAGGATTCCTGCACCAGGTCTCCGAGCTCGACACGCTCGGCTACGACCGCCCGGAAAGCAAATGCAAGCTGAAATGAGGACGCAGATGTTACGCATGTGGCGTGTTGGGCTTCTCTCCGGACTGGCGCTCGCTGCGGCGCCCGCGCACGCGTTCATCGCCTATGTCTCGAACGAGAAGAGCAACACCGTCTCGGTGATCGATACCGACAGCTGGACCGTGACCAAGACCATCAAGGTCGGCCAGCGTCCCCGCGGCATCGACTTCACCCGCGATGGCAAGTTCGTGATGGTCGCGGTCGGCGACGACGACACCATCCAGGTAATCGACGCCAAGACGCAAACCGTGGTCGACAGCCTGCCCTCCGGACCCGACCCCGAGCTGTTCGCGCAGGATGCCGCCGGCAAGACCCTCTATGTCGCCAACGAGAACGACAACACGGTGACGGTGATCGACCTCGAAAAGCGCGCCCGGCTCGGCGACATCCAGGTCGGCGTCGAGCCCGAGGGCATGACCATCAGCCCTGACGGCAAGACGCTGATCAACACCTCGGAAACCACCAACATGGCGCATTTCATCGACACCGCCTCGCGCCAGATCGTCGCCAACGTGCTGGTGGACGCGCGGCCGCGCTTTGCCGAGTATAAGCACGATTCGTCGGAAGTCTGGGTGTCCTCGGAGATCGGCGGCACCGTCTCGATCATCGACCCCAAAAAGCACGAGGTGATCGGCAAGGTCACGTTCGAGATTCCGGGCCTGCGCAAGGAAGCGATCCAGCCGGTCGGGATCGCCATGACCAAGGATGACAAGACCGCCTTCGTCGCGCTCGGCCCCGCCAACCGCATCGCCGTAGTCGACGTCGCCTCGCGCAAGGTGACGAAATATCTCCTGGTCGGGCAGCGGGTCTGGCACATGGCGTTCACGCCGGACGAGAAATATTTGCTCACCACCAATGGTGTGTCGAACGACGTCTCCGTCATCGACGTCGCCGCGCAGAAGGTGATCAAGACCATTCAGGTGGGCGAGCTGCCCTGGGGCGTCGCGATCGCGCCATGACCAGCCCTGCCCCGATCGCCGAAGCGCAGGAGACGCCGAGACCCGAAGGGGCCGCGGTGCCGGCGTTGTCGATCGACGGCGTCAGCCACGCCTATGGTCCGCGGCGCGCCTTGATGGACGTGTCCTTCAATGTGCAGCCCGCGAGCTTCACGGCGCTGCTGGGACTCAACGGCGCCGGCAAGAGCACGCTGTTCTCGCTGATCACGCGGCTGTTTGGCATCCAGTGCGGCCGCGTCGGCATTTTCGGGCACGACGTGAGCAAGAGCCCCGGCGAAGCGCTGCGGCTGCTCGGGGTCGTGTTCCAGCCGCGCACGCTCGATCTCGACCTGTCGCTGACTCAGAACCTGCTCTATCACGCCGCGCTGCACGGCATCGGCCGACGCGAGGCCTCGGCGCGCAGCGCCGAGCTGCTCGGCCGCATCGGCCTTGCCGATCGGGCCGCAAGCAAGGTGCGCGACCTCTCGGGCGGACAGATGCGGCGGCTGGAGATCGCCCGGGCGCTGCTGCACCGACCGCGCCTTTTGCTGCTCGACGAGCCGACCGTCGGCCTCGACGTCAAGGCCCGCGCCGACATCATCAGCCACGTCCGCCAGCTCGTGACCGACCAGGGCATCGGCGTGCTCTGGGCCACGCACCTGTTCGACGAGATCATGCCCGGTGACGATCTCGTGGTGCTGCACCAGGGCAAGGTGCTGGCGCAGGGGCCGATGAGCCGCGTCATCGCGGAGACCGGCGCGCAGGACGTCAACACCGCCTTCATGCGCCTGACGTGCGCGCAGACCATGCCTGGAGGCGGCGCATGAGCAGCATCGCAACGCGCGAGGCGCCGCGCGGCTTCTCGTTCGCCGAGTACATGACCTGCCTCAGCGGCATCGTCTGGCGCGAGGGCCTGCGCTTCCTGCATCAGCGCGAGCGCTTCGTCTCGGCGCTGGTGCGCCCCCTGGTGTGGCTGTTCATCTTCGCGGCCGGCTTCCGCCAGGTGCTCGGCATCTCCATTATCCCGCCCTACGAGACCTACATCCTCTACGAGGTCTATATCGCGCCCGGGCTGATGGCGATGATCCAGCTCTTCAACGGCATGCAGTCCTCGCTCTCGATGGTCTATGACCGCGAGATGGGCAACATGCGCACGCTTCTGGTGAGTCCGCTCCCGCGCGGTTTCCTGTTGTTCTGCAAGCTGCTCGCGGGCACCGCGGTGTCGCTGCTCCAGGTCTATGCGTTCCTGCTGATCGCCTGGCTCTGGGACATCACCCCGCCGCCCCAGGGCTATCTCACCGTGCTGCCGGCGCTGATCCTGTCGGGGCTGATGCTGGGCTCGCTCGGCATGCTGATCTCGTCGGGCATCAAGCAGCTGGAGAACTTCGCCGGTGTCATGAACTTCGTGATCTTCCCGATGTTCTTCGCCTCCTCCGCGCTCTACCCGCTCTGGCGGGTGCGGGAGGGCAGCCCCTATCTCTACTATCTGTGCGAGGCCAATCCGTTCACCCACGCGGTCGAGCTGATCCGCTTTGCGCTGTATGGCCAGGTCAACTGGATCTCGCTGGCGGTGGTCGCGGCTTGCACAATCGTCTTCATGATCGGCGCGATCCTGGCCTATGATCCCTCGCGCGGGCTGGCACGACGCGGGCCTGCGGGAGGCGAAGGATGATTGTTCGGGTTCTGGCCACCTCTGTACTGGTGCTCGCTGTTGCGAGCACGGCGGCGCACGCCGCCGATCCCCGCTATCCGGACTGGCCGTGCACCCAGGCGAAGGTGCCCGAGATCTCGCTTGCGGCCGTGTGGGGCGGTCCGCCGCTCGACGACGTCCAGAACAAATGGAAGGACGACGCCCGGATCAGCGCGCTCGTCGCGAAGCTGGCGGCGCGCAAGACGCCGCTGGATGAGGCGGAAAAGCTGGTGAAGGAGTTTCTTGCGGGTTCCGCAGCCGACAAGACCGCGAACGCAAAGCTGCTGTTCGCCGGCCTGTTCGACACGCTCAACGCCCAGCGCTCCCAGGTCATGAACGGACTCGAGCGCGTCAGCCGCAAGCAGCGCGATGCCGCCGACAAGATCCGCGAGGAGGCGATCCAGCTCCAGGCCCTGCAAGGGGCCACACCACGCGACGAAGCCAAGGTCGAGGCGCTCAGCAACGAGCTGATCTGGAAGACCCGGATCTTCGAGGACCGCCACAAGGTGGTACGCTTCGTCTGCGAGGTTCCAACCTCGATCGACCAGCGCCTGTTCGCGCTCGGACGCGTGATCCAGCAGGAAATGGAATAGCGTCAGTCACACTGACCGCTCACGAAAAAGTTCCCGCAATCGCCCCGGCAACGTTAACCTTTCGCCGCGCTATCTGCCGGAACCAAATCGATTTATCATGGCTTGTCGACGTGAACTCCAGACGTCGGGAGGCCTCGATGGGAACCACAAGATTCATGTTCGCGGGCGCTGCGGTCCTCAGCATGCTCGCAACCAGCGCCTTTGCTGACGACATGACCGGGATGATCACGCGGATCGATCGGCTCAACGGCACGATCTCGATCCAGCAGACGCAGAAGGGCACGGTCGGCGCCAGCACCGGCAGTGCCGGCGCGCTGCAGGAATACAAGGCCAAGGATGCGGCGATGCTCGATGCTGTCCATGCCGGCGACAGGGTGAGCTATTCCGCGACCGAGACCAACGGCACGGGCACGTTGACGAAGCTGCAAAAGCAGAAATAGCACCGTCGCTGCGTCTTCCGCTCACAGGGGGCGGCCAAAGCACCCTGCATCCAGTCATTGCTGGTCCGGGCGCGGCTCCGGCTGCGCCTCTTCCGTCGGCAGCTTCGCGCGCTCCCAACCGTCGGTGCCGTCCGGATACCAGGCGATATTGGAATAGCCGTATGCCAATGCGCGCCTGGCGGCGTTCCAGGACATCCAGCAATCGGCGAGGCAATAGATCACCAGCAGCGCGGCCTTGTCGCCGCGTGAGGCCCGCGCGAGGCCACGCTGGAGATAATCGTCCATGGCGGGCGGCAAGGTGCCATAGCCCGTGTCCGGCAGCCAGAAGCTGCCCGGAATGTTCCTCCGCGGCGTGTCACGCCACACCGTCCCCGCAGGAAGATTTTTCGGTTTCGGCGCGCGCGGCATCACGTCGACGAAGGCTCCGCTGTTCGCACGCCAGATCGCCTCCGCCTCTCCGGTCGTGAGCACGCGCGCGCCGGCGAGCGTCGCCGGCACCGGCGCGCGATAATTGTCGGTGCGATAGCCCTCGGGCTCGAACGGCTCCTGCTGCTGCGCCGACGCCGGGGCCACGAGCAGGGCAACGACGAACGCAGCGGCAAGCGGCCGGCTCATGGCGCCTTCTTGGCCGTCTCCGCTCCGAGGGGCCGGTTGTTCTCGTCCAGCAGCGGCACGCCGAAATCGAGCAGGATCTTGTTGATCTCGCCCTGGTTCTCCTGGATCACGCGGTTGAGCTGCCGCTTCCAGTTCTGATCGGCGGGGCGCACGCCCATGCCGATGCGATAGACCAGCTTCGACCCGGTGGTCTCCTTGACCAGCGGCGTGACATGGAGCGAGGGGCCGGCTTTCTTCGCATAATAGCCGGCCATCGGTCCCCAGAGCACGCCGGCGTCGATCTTGCCGGCGGTGAGGTCCTCGATCATCGCCTGCGCCGAATTGTCGAAGCGCGTGTCGATCATCAGCTGATAGGGTTTTGCGTCGCCCATCAGGCCTGCCAACGCCATATTCGTCGCCGGCGGCGTGCCGGCGACGATGCCGATATGCTTGCCTTTCAGGCGTGCGTCCTGCAGCGTGTCGACGTCCTCGAGCCCGCTGCCGGTCTTCGCGACCAATGCATAGGTCGTGCGATAATAGGGATTGGTGCCCTGCACGAGGTCGTCGCCCTGAGGGTAGCCCATGATGACGTCGCAGCGATGTGCGCCAAGAGTCATCCGCACGAAACCGACGGCTTGCGGAAAGAACACGTAGTCGAGCTTCTTCTGCAGCTTGTCCGCCAGAAACTCGGCGAGCTTGTTCTCGAATCCCTCGCCTTTCTCATTCGAGAACGGCAGGTTGCGCGGGTCGGCGCAGACGCGCAGCACCTTCGGGTCGACCAGCTCGAATGAGAGATCTCCGGTCTCGTTGGTCTGCGCAATGGCGAGGCCGCCAAAGGCACACGATGCGATCACGATCGAGAGTGAAAACCACCAGCGACGATGTCGCGTCATCGCGCTTCCTCCTCGTTTTGTTTGAATGTTATCCATGCAACGCATGACGCGCCACGTGTGCCAGCTTTGCGGCTCACATTGTTGCAGCGCAATGAAACGGATCGTTTGAACTGAGGCGGAAAAGTGTCTCGCATCGCTCTCGTGATCGCAGCCTTGTCCCTGGTAGCAGCGACGCTAGCACGCGCCGGGGCGGCCGAATTGCCTGTGAGCGAAGTCGCGCCGGGAATCTTCGTACACTCCGGGACCATCGCGCTGATGAGCCGCGAGAATGAGGGCGACATCGCCAATGTCGGCTTCATCGTGGGAGATGACGCGGTGGCCGTGATCGACACCGGCGGCAGCCTGCGCGAAGGCGAGGCGCTGCTGGCGGCGGTACGAGCGCGCACGCAAAAGCCGATCCGCTATGTCATCAACACCCATGGCCATCCCGACCATGTCTTCGGCAATGCTGCCTTCGTGGCGGAGGGAACCAGCTTCGTCGGACACAGCAAGCTGCCGCAGGCGCTGGCGAGCCGCGGGCCATTCTATCTCGACAATTTCAGGCGCATCATGGGCGCCGAGTTGATCGATCCCGTGAAGATCGTGCCGCCGACCTTGCTCGTGACGGATACGCTCACGCTCGATCTGGGCTCGCGCCGCTTGACGCTGCGCGCATGGCCGGCCGGCCACAGCGACAATGATCTGACTGTGTTCGACGAGACCACCAAAACCCTGTTTGCCGGCGATCTCGTCTTTCTCCGCCACATTCCGGTGATGGACGGCAGCATCCGCGGCTGGCTCGCCACGCTGAAAGAGTTAGAGACGATCCCGGCGCTGCGCGTTGTTCCAGGTCACGGCCCTGTGAGCGACTGGCCTGCGGCGCTGAGCGAAGAGCGGCGTTACCTGTCAACGCTGCTGTCCGACGTCCGCGCCTTGAACAAGAGCGGCGCGCCGATCCGCGCCGCTGCGGAGAAAGCGGCCGCGGATGAGCGGCCGCACTGGCAGTTGTTCGAGGACTACAACGCTCGCAACGCAACTGCAGCATTCTCGGAAATTGAATGGGAGTAGCGGGCGCGCTACGCTGGCAGGAAATCGGCTTCGCCTGTTCCGAGGAGCATGACCATGACGGGATGCACACGCCGCCTGCCCCTGATCGCCCTGCTCCTCGGCATCGCCTTCGCCGCGCCGACGCAGGCGGAAGAGGCCTACGATCCCTGGCCGGGCCTGGTACAGGACATCTTCAGCAACCGGCCGATGAACGACGGCGCCGAGGTCATCGGCATCGAGATGCCCTATCGCGCCGAGGACGCCGCCATCGTGCCGGTGACGCTGCGCAGCAAGCTGCCGCCCGGCGATGCGCGACGCATCCGTTCGATCACGCTGGTGATCGACCGCAATCCAGCGCCGATGGCCGCGAAGTTCGAGCTCGGCCCGGACGCCAACGTCACGGAAATCTCGACCCGCGTGCGCGTCAACAATTACACCGACGTGCACGCCGTGGCCGAGCTCAGCGACGGCCAGCTCTACGTCTCGAAAGTCTATGTGAAGGCCTCCGGCGGCTGCTCGGCGCCGGCTGCAAAGAACGTGGAGGAAGCCAAGAACCGGCTCGGCCAGATGCGCTACCGGCAATTCGCCCGTGAGGACGGTCCGGCGAGCCGAGTGCGCGAAGCGCAGATCATGATCGGCCATCCCAACAATTCCGGCCTGCAGATGGACCAGGTCACGCAGCTCTATATCCCCGCCTTCTTCATCCACCAGCTCAGATTGACGCAGGACGACAGCCACGTGCTGTCGATGGAAGGCGGCATCTCGATCTCGGAAGATCCCAACCTGCGCTTCACCTATGTCTCCAACGGCGCCAAGCGCTTTCGCGCGGAGGCCCGGGATACGGACGGGCATGTATTCCGCAATGAATGGGATGTGGAGAAGCCGGGGACGTGAGTCGATTTCTTCCCCTCTCCCCTTGTGGGCCTGTTGCGCTACTGCTTTTTGAGGCGGAAGACGTCAGGAGAGAGGGCCGCAGTCGCGTGGATTGCGGTCCGAGTTTGTAATTGCCACCCTCGGCGGGCAGTTCAGGCGGTGATCGTGGCCCACCG